>JBOEGP010000058.1:0-409 GCA_050633485.1 Pseudooceanicola sp. | reverse complement strand
CCCGCAACGGTACCGGTGCCAAAAAAGATGTCGGCCCGTTGCGCGCCCTTGATTGCCGAACCGGTGTCCTGTGCAATCATCAATCGCCGCATGGGGCCTTTACCATCCTTTTCGATCCAGACTGGTGCGCCCAGTTTTGTGTATTTCGGATCAACGGCAATTGACCGCATTGCCGTGATGGACCTGTTCATCGCGCCAAGCGGCCCCTTGTCAGAGGGCACATGGCTGACTTCGCGAAAAAAGACATAGGACGGGTTGTGGCGCAAAAGGTCTGCGCCTTTGGCCGGGTAGCGGCGCACCCAATTGCGGATAACCTGGGCCGATACCTGATGCGCCTTATAAACTCCGCGCCGGACAAGTTCTTGGCCCACCGATCGGTAGGGATGACCGTTGGCGCCGCCATATCCAA
>JBOEGP010000057.1:356-484 GCA_050633485.1 Pseudooceanicola sp. | reverse complement strand
TCGCGCAACCGTTCGTCAGACAGGGTTTCGGCGGCAAAAACCAATGCCCCGGCGCCCGTATCGGCCAAAACGATGCCCAATCCCATGCGCAGATCCGCCCGCGCGCGGGCCAATGTTTCGGCAATATC
>JBOEGP010000057.1:0-347 GCA_050633485.1 Pseudooceanicola sp. | reverse complement strand
GGGGAAAATGTCATGCGGGCTCCGTTGTGAATGGCATCTTGGATGTAACTCTTTCTCACTGATTTTGAAACATTCGACGGAATGCGGACACGAGCGCGTGAAAAGAATGCAGCAATCCTTGCCGGAAGCGTGAGTCATACTGATCTCAATCACAGTTAATAGGAGGACCCTTTCATGGGACAACTCAGAAAAATTCTTTTGGTCGATGACGACGATGATCTGCGCGAGGCGTTGAGCGAACAATTGGTAATGACCGAAGACTTTGATGTCTTTGAGGCCGACAGCGGTGCCCAGGCAACCCAACGCGCCAAAGACGGTCACTTTGATCTGGTCATTCTGGATGTCGG
>JBOEGP010000056.1:0-1154 GCA_050633485.1 Pseudooceanicola sp. | reverse complement strand
TATGGCCCATTGTTCCTGAATTGAGGCGAGACTGTTCATGGATCCAGACCAATCGACGCCGCTGGACCCACCCACATTTTTCAACATTCAGTATTGGATTCTACCCGAAGTTCAGCAAAATGTCCCCCAAGGTTATATGGCGGCCGCCAAGCCCCATGCGCCGCATTTCCAAGGAGGAGCCGACATGCCAACCATCACACGTCACACAGCCCGACAGACCCGACCAACCGCCCGGCGGACAAGATCATGACCGGTGCACAGGCGGCCCCATCAGCCTTTAGCGTAGATGGCAAAACAGCCGTGGTGACCGGTGCGGGGTCACGTGCGGACGGCATTGGGAATGGGCGCGCGGCCTCAATCCTGCTGGCACGTCACGGTGCCAAGGTCGCGTTGATTGATGCGAACAGGGAATGGGCCGAAGGCACGAAAAAACTGATCGACGACGAAGGCGGCATCGCCACGGTTTATGAATGCGACGTCACCGACGAAGCGGCCTGTGCCGAAACCGTCGCCCAAATCACCGCCGATCTGGGCGCGCCGGATATTCTGGTGAACAACGTCGGGATCGGTGGCCCGGATGGCACCGCACTTGATGTGGATATGGCCGCCTGGGATCAGGCGATGGCGGTCAACGTGTCGTCCATGGTGTTGATGTCGCGCGCCTGTCTGCCCGCGATGATCGAAAAGGGGGCGGGTTCCATCGTCAACATTTCGTCGGTTGCGGGCATCCTTGGGGGGCATCCGAAATTGCTTTACCCCGCCTCAAAAGGGGCGGTTGTCCAGATGACCCGCGCCATGGCAACCCATCATGGCCGTGATGGCGTTCGGGTGAACTGTATCTGTCCGGGCATGGTATATACGCCGATGGTTTACACCCGCGGCATGGATGACAGCCTGCGCGAAAGCCGCAAGAACCGGTCGCTGCTTCAGGTCGAAGGATCGGGTTGGGATGTGGGCCATGCGGTCGCATTCCTGTCCTCGGACGCGGCGCGCTGGATCACCGGCGTTGTTTTGCCCGTCGATGCGGGTGCGACAGCCGGGCGTCACCGCGAAGGGTAACAGATGGCGCCGGGTCACACCGGCGCCCGCCCCCTGCAAGCTTGGATGGGGGCCAGTGCCCGTTATCCCCCAATGGCCATCGGCACCCACAGGCC
>JBOEGP010000055.1:0-544 GCA_050633485.1 Pseudooceanicola sp. | reverse complement strand
ATTGCCGTGATGGCCGGGGGTGTCGATATGCTCTATCCGGCGGAAAATGCCGGGCTGGCCGAGGCATTGCTTGGCACCGGGTTGCGCATTTCCGAACAACCCATGGGACTGCAACCGCAGGCGCGCCATTTCCCGCGCCGAAATCGTTTGGTGTCTGGGATGTCGCGGGCCGTTGTGGTGGTTGAAGCCGCCGCGCGATCCGGTAGCCTGATCACCGCGCGCAACGCGCTTGATCAAGGGCGCGAGGTCCTGGCCGTGCCGGGGCATCCGATGGATGCCCGCAGTGCGGGGTGCAATATGTTGATCCGCGATGGCGCAATCCTGGTGCGCGGCGCCAAAGATGTGATTGATGCCTTGCCGGCAAATGCGCGGTTCGAACCGCAACCGTCGCTGGATTTCGACGCCCCCCCAATCGCAACCCCCGCCCCCAAAAGCGCCCCTGCCACGCAAAGCCCCCAGGTTCGGCGCGACATTCCGATGCCCGAACCGCGGAAACGGTCGCTTCGCGAAACTGCCGATTTACACAGCCTCATCCTCGACCGGC
>JBOEGP010000054.1:0-3279 GCA_050633485.1 Pseudooceanicola sp. | reverse complement strand
GACCCTCGGTTTTGGAGACCGATGCTCTACCAACTGAGCTATACCCCTAGGTCGTCGCAATCGGATAGGGGTTTGCGGCGGCAAGATCAAGGGCTTGATCGTTCACCGGGGCGGTTTCTGGGATTGGCGCGCGATCAGGCGGCTTTGCGGCGCATCACCGCACCGCAATCACTGACCCAGCGGGCGGCGAAAGCCGGGCTTTTGTGGCCCGCATCCCCGGTTTGCGCCATACCATCCACCGCGAAAGAAGCCTTGGTGAAACAGCCACCGGTGATCGTATCTTCGGGCTGGCGCAACAGGGTGACGTTGTGTGCACGCGCACGCGTGATCATCGCATCCCAAAGGACATCGCGATCCTTGACCCCGCCACGTGTGGCCAGATCGTATTCGCCAATCATGTTCATGCCCGGCCCTTCGCTGAACAGCGGGGCGGGAATGAAGGCCACACGCTTGCCCATGGCAGCGAAGGTCGCGGCGAAACGAAACGCGCGCGTCGAGATCAGCCAACGTTCAGCGGCGATTTCCAGCGCCGCCCGGCTTTGCCACATTGCCGGATGATGGGCCCGGTGCAGAAACGGGACAAGAAAGGCCGCGCTGCGCAACCGCGCGCCATAGAAAAGAAACGCGTCATGATGATCCGGGTTCAACACCTCTGCGCCCGCACCGGCGACCTGCGCCACCGCCTTGGCCGCCGCCGCGCTGCGTGGGTGGATGCGCCCGGCATGCATGTCCAGCATCCGGAATTGCGGCCCGACCAGACCATAATAGCTGAGTTCGCTGTCCGGAAAACCGACCATCCCGCAATCGAGCGCCGTCTTTATCGACCCCAGATGGCTGTCACCGAAAATGCACAACCGCCCGGACAGATCGGGAAGGACACCGGTTTTGGTATCACGCGAAGGCATTGAGCATTTCCTCTTCGCAGTGCAATTCGGTTGTGGACGTGTCCTTGGCCGCCTGTTGTGTCGACCGATTTGTCGCGCCGAAGACACGGGCCTGATCGGCAAAGAAGTGCGACATCACCGTGTCGATCCCCTGGGGCACGACCGAACGCATGTTGGGGGCAAAGAACATGCCCCGGAACACCGGATGGGTGATGATTTCATACGACGGGAAGTAATCGACAAACTCCATCTCGTTCGCGGCCTCGCCCGCGACGGCGCGCAGCGCACTTTTGGAATAGGTGGTTTGGGTCAGTACATGGCCCTGCGCGGCCGTGGCAGTCAAAGGCACCGGGGACACGGTCAACAGAACCTGGATGTCCGGGTTCTGTTGGCGCAGCAGGCGCAGAACACGGCGCAAACGCTTGGCCAGCATGCCGGTCGTGGGATTGCGAAACACATGGGTGTCAGGATCGAACGTTCCGGCGACCGTCCCCGGACAGATCGCGTATTCCAGACCCGTCCGCCGGTTGGCCCAGCTTTCTGTCAGCCCGAGGGTGAAAACAAAGACATCCGCCTGTTCAATCGCGTCACGAATGGCCGCGAGGGTTGCGGCCCGTGCCGCGAAAAGCGCCTTGCGGTCATCAAACCCGTCCGGTTCGATCAGAGGACGCAGCGGATCACGAAACCGGCCATTGGCATCCACCCAGACCTCGTCCGGTGGCTCTGTCACGCCACAGGCCATGTCCAGCCATTGTCCCAGCATGTTCACCGTGTAGATGTTACACGTGCGCGCCGAAAACACGCCATAGTTCAACTCTGAACATGTCTCTTCCGGCAGAAACGGTGGGGCGGGTTCACAATCAATCCACCGATAATCCCGCGCCGCCAGGGCACGGCTGAAATGTTGGGCAAAGCACGACCCGAATGTCGCGATCCGGTCGTCCTGGCGAATTTGAAACTTGGGGGTCCACAACCCGGAAAGCGCGAATGGCCCGGTTTCAGCCACTGCCGTGCGCCAAAACGCCTCTGGCCCCGCCTCAGCATAGGGGTTTGTCATCTGCTCCGCCTCATCTCGGTGCCGGTTTTGGTCCGGCTTAAGGTTAAACGTAGCTTAAAGATCGCCCCGAATCAACGCATTCAATGCCACCGGCCCCTACATCCAGCGCAAATAGCGCAGGATGACGAATTGCAGTGCGATGATGACCGTCAAGGCCCCGCAGAACACCCAAAACGCCCATTCGGCCGTGGCACCGGGGATACCGCCGACATTCACGCCAAACAGCCCGGTCAAAAACCCAAGGGGCAGGAAAACGGCAGACAGGATCGACAGGATATACATGTTGCGGTTCAAACGATCCGACAATTGGCCCGACAATTCTTCGCGCAGAACCGCCAGACTGTCGCGCATTTCCTCAAGGTTTTCGATCTGCCGGGTCAACCTTTGGCGGGTTTCACTCAGGTCAAGGCGATCCGCATCGCTGAACAGGGCCAGATCCGCCGCCTCCATATCACTCAGGGCGACACGCTGCGGCGCACAATGGCGGCGCAATTCGATCACCTGCAGGCGCATGGTCACCAGGTGGCGGCGCAACGCGGCATCCGGTTCCCCGATCACGCGGGTTTCCAACGCGTCGGTTTCCATGTCCAAATCGTTGACCAGCCCCTCCAGGCGCATGTTCAACCGTTCGGCCAAAAGCGCCAGAAACGCCCCCGCCGAACCGGGGCCCTGCCCCGCAGCGATGGCATCCGCAATGTCCCCAAGGGCGCGCACGCGCTGTCGTGACAGGGTGACAATCCGGTTGGCATCGGCCCAGACCCGGACGGATACCATATCTTCGGGGTCGTGACCTTCGTTCGTATTGATGCCGCGCAGGATCACCAGAATACCGTCGCCAATCCGAACAGCGCGTGAGCGTGTCGCGGTGGCCGTCAACGCTTCGATAACCGCCGGATCAAGATAGGCAAGGTTGCGCGCGATCCATGCGGGTGTGTCCGGATGATCCGATGACAGATGGACCCAGCCAAGGGTTTCGGCCTCAAGCACCTGCGCCACATTGGCATCGGTCAGATGTTGACCCGCTTGGGGACCGTTCAGGGCAAAGGCAAGGCGAATGGGATCAGACATGACAGCAGAATGCCATTCGACTGACGGGCAGGCCAGCGCAAAGAACAAGACCACGCAAAACCATGGCGCGGTCCGTGGGCCATTTCGTTGAAAACGACACCCGGCGAAACGCAAGACGCCACGGTGCAGGAACCGTGGCGTCTTTGTTCATTCCGGGCGCGCGTTTTGCGTGGCGGGGGTGCCGCCGCGCGCTCGCTTTTCGATCCGCGCGTTATGCGAGGATCTTGGACACAACACCCGACCCGACGGTCCGGCCACCTTCGCGGATGG
>JBOEGP010000053.1:0-1201 GCA_050633485.1 Pseudooceanicola sp. | reverse complement strand
ATGGCAAAGGAAAAGTTTGAGCGGTCCAAACCGCATTGCAACATCGGCACGATTGGTCACGTTGACCACGGCAAGACGACGTTGACGGCGGCGATCACCAAGCAATATGGCGATTTCAAAGCCTATGACGAGATTGACGGCGCGCCCGAAGAAAAGGCACGTGGTATCACGATTTCGACGGCCCACGTTGAATACGAAACCGACGCGCGCCACTACGCGCACGTCGACTGCCCCGGCCACGCTGACTATGTTAAGAACATGATCACGGGTGCGGCGCAGATGGACGGCGCGATCCTGGTTGTGAACGCGGCTGACGGCCCGATGCCTCAAACGCGCGAGCACATTCTGCTGGGCCGCCAGGTTGGTATCCCTGCGATGGTCGTGTTCATGAACAAGGTCGATCAGGTTGACGACGAAGAGCTTCTTGAGCTGGTCGAGATGGAAATCCGCGAGCTTCTGAGCGAATACGACTACCCGGGCGACGATATTCCAATCATCGCAGGGTCGGCCCTGGCCGCATTGGAAGGCCGCGACGACAATATCGGTTCGGAAAAGATCGCCGAGCTGATGGCCGCTGTTGACGCCTATATTCCGCAGCCTGAGCGCGCTGTTGACCAGCCGTTCCTGATGCCGATCGAAGACGTGTTCTCGATCTCGGGCCGTGGCACGGTTGTGACCGGTCGTATCGAACGCGGTGTTGTGAATGTTGGTGACGAGCTTGAGATCGTTGGCATCAAGGACACGCAGAAAACGACCTGTACGGGTGTTGAAATGTTCCGCAAGCTGCTGGATCGCGGCGAAGCGGGCGACAACGTTGGTGCGCTGCTGCGCGGGATCGATCGCGAAGCGGTTGAGCGTGGTCAGGTTCTGTGCAAGCCGGGTTCGGTGAAACCACACACCAAGTTCGAAGCCGAAGCGTACATCCTGACGAAGGATGAAGGTGGCCGTCACACGCCATTCTTTGCGAACTACCGTCCGCAGTTCTACTTCCGTACAACGGATGTGACCGGCACTGTGAACCTGCCAGCAGGCACGGAAATGGTGATGCCCGGCGACAACCTGAAGTTCGAAGTTGAACTGATCGCACCAATCGCGATGGAAGAAAAGCTGCGCTTTGCCATCCGCGAAGGTGGCCGGACCGTCGGGTCGGGTGTTGTGTCCAAGATCCTCGAATAACGCGCGGATCGAAAAGCGAACGCGC
>JBOEGP010000052.1:0-627 GCA_050633485.1 Pseudooceanicola sp. | reverse complement strand
CCGGAAGGACCCTGCCCCGCAAGCGATCCCCGTTAAACGACCCGCCGGTGACATGGAAAATGTATTTCCCCTTGCCATCCGCATGGCGCAGGTCAAACGGCGGGCCCACATCAAGGGTCAGCTTGAACATTGGCGCAGTGCTGATGTGATCCATTTCCGGCAGGTTCCTTTTGGACGGCTTTTGGTCGCGTGACCCTAGCCCCTTGCGGACGTTCGGCCAATCGCAAAGCCGCGACGGCCCGGCAAAGCCCTTTGGTGCCTTGTCCCGTTCGGCCCTGAAAACCTATACTGGACGCTCTCCAAGACGGGCTATTGCCGGGGCTTCGCCCGTTCGGCCCTGAAAACGTCCACTGGACGTTTTCCTAGACGGGCCTCACCCCCAACTATAGTTGAAGCTTACGGAAATGCGGTCTTCTTCGGTCATGTTCATTGGCACTTCGTGGCGCAACCAGCTTTCCCACAACAACACCTCACCCACCTTAGGTGCGGCATAGACAAAGCTGCGCAATTCGTCGCGGGCATCTTTGATACGTGGCGGCGCGGCCATCATCATTGGCAGGCGCGGGTCCTCAAGCTTTAGCGCGCTCGTCCCTTCGGGCATCGCGACATAGGTCGTTCCCGAAATCA
>JBOEGP010000051.1:665-913 GCA_050633485.1 Pseudooceanicola sp. | reverse complement strand
ATGGCGGTTACAGGCGACATTTTCGCGGGCTTTTGCGCTTCGGGCCGTACAAGGCGCCTGTTCGGCATCGCGCCCGGCACCGTGGTTGACCTTGTGCCGTTTTCGGCCAAATCTGGGGCATGATCGCAGACTACATCACCTTGAAGAGCGAACCAAACCTTTGGGCGGGCGTCGGTCAGGCCGTCAGCGACCTGGATCGGGGGCAGGATCAAACCGGTGTGACCGGCGCGTTCCTGCCGCAGATCGGG
>JBOEGP010000051.1:0-583 GCA_050633485.1 Pseudooceanicola sp. | reverse complement strand
ACCGCATGGGATGCGTTCGAAGGCAAAACCGATTCCACCGTCGTCGGGTTGTGGAAGGCGGCGCCAAAGGATGGCGTGACCAGCTATCTGTTGATTGCCCGCTACGACGACCTTGCAGCGTGGAGCCGGTCACGCCCCTGGAATCAGCCAAAGGACCAACAGGATCAGGCCTGGGTTGAACAATTCACCCGCCGCCGCGCGCATTTGGTTGACAGTTCGGTCATCGCAACCCGGTGCATTCGCGGCCCCGGAGACAGTATCGCAGACTAGGCCTGTGACGCGACCCGGCCGGTGTTTTCGCCGTGAAAACAATGGCGTCCGCGCCCGGATCGTTTGGCTTCGTACAGGGCTGCGTCGGCGTCCGCCACGATCCGCTCTGCGTCTGGCGCGGAATAATCAAGCGATATGGCCGTGCCCGCGCTTGCCGATATTCGGCAGTCTTGCGCCTCAAACTCTATTGGTTCTTCGATCCGTGCGATCAAACGCCCCGCGATGTCAGCCAACCTTTCACGGTCGCACAACCGGTGAAACACCACAACGAATTCGTCCCCGCCCACGCGTGCAACCGTGTCGCCGCCACGGG
>JBOEGP010000050.1:0-4442 GCA_050633485.1 Pseudooceanicola sp. | reverse complement strand
CCAGAACGTCGATGTTGTCCAAAGGCGTGTCTTCGTCGGTCACGGCTGTGTCGGGGTTGGCGACAGGCGCGTCGTCAACCGGCGATACGGTTACCGTCACCTGGCCGGTCGTTGTGTTCCCTTCGGGATCGGTCACGACATAAGTGATGATGTCCGTGCCGTTGAAATCCGGGTTTGGCGTGTAGTTGATCGTGCCATCCGGGTTGACGGTAACGGTGCCGTTGTCCGCAGTCGGCGTGCCGACCAGGGAAATTTCGCCGCCTTCGGGATCGGAATCGTTGCCAAGGATGTCGAAATCCTCAAGCACGGTGTCTTCGTCAATCGTTGCGACCTCATCCACCACAACCGGGGCTTCGTTGACTGGCAGGATCACGTTTTCAATGTTGATGAAACGCATGGTGCCGGTCGGATCACCCGAGGCGTCATAGAATGTCACAACACCGTTTTCAGGGTTGCCGGCATCATATTCGACGGACAGCGGGCCAGAGTTGGACAGATCAAGCGTATCGTTGTCCACGCCGCCTTCGGACCCGTCAACAAAGTCGCCGACGTTGCCGCCGATGAACATATCCTGGTCGTCGCCGCCGATGGCAGTGTCCGCGCCTTCGCCGCCGATCAGGGTGTCGTCGCCCTGTTCGCCGTAAAGAACGTCGTCGCCTTCTTCGCCGTCAATGAAATCATTGCCTTCGTTGCCGTTCGACACGGCCTCGTCCGATACATCAAAGAAGATGTCGGTGACGTTGATTTGCGATGTTTCGTTGCCGTTTTGGACATGCTCAACGGTGAAATAGGCCACCGGACCAACAATGTTGATCAGCGCCGAATTTTCCGCCGAAGTGTCCGACCCGGACGATCCTTCGCGTGCTTCGAATGTGATCTGACCGTCGGTGCCGTCCAGATCGTGACCCTGGATTTCGTTGCCCACGGTGACAAGGATCGTCGTCGGGTTTCCGTTCGCGTCATAGGCGGTCACGATAACCTTGGAATCTTCGTCAGCGTCGTTGATGCGGAACGAAACGTTGGAAACCTCTTCCGAGAACGCCCATTTGTATGTGGCGCTTTCGTCGTCGCAATTCAGATGCGATTCCAGCGACGACCGGTTGTCCGCGCCGTCCAGACCGCTGACCAGTTGTTGGTCAGTCGAAAACTGGGATTCAGGCGATTTGTTGGTGTCGAGCGTGAACGTCACATCAACATTGCCGGTGTTCTGAACGAAACCATTGATATGGTCGCCATCCTCGATCGGCGCCGGGCCGTTCGGATCAGGTGCCTGATCCCATTCAAAGGATTCGCGCACGGTGCCAGTGGCCCCGCCATCCACACCATAATCACCAAACAGCGTGTCATCGCCGCTTCCGCCCAGGATGGAATCGTCGCCACCTTCGCCAAAGATCAGGTCGTCGCCGTCCTGGCCGTCCAGCGTGTCATTGCCTTCGTCATCCGCGCCCACTTCGGCGGGGGCGAAATAGATGTCGGTGATGTTCACTTCGGAATCGTGGTGCCCGTCCTGAACATGGGTCACGGTGAAATAGGCCACATCACCAGTGATCGTGATCAAAGCCGAGTTGTTTGGATCCGTATCCGACCCGGAAGACCCGTGTTTGGCCTCAACCGTGATCGACCCGTCGGACCCGTCCAGATCATTGCCGTTTACTTCGCTCCCGATAACTGCGGTGATATCAACCGGATTCCCATCGGAATCATAAGCTTGGATAATGACCTTGGAGTCGAAATCAATGTCGTTCACGCGGAAGGACACATTGCCGACCGGCTGAGAGAACCCCCATTTGTATGTCGCGCTTTCGCCGTCACGATCCAGATGCGATTCCAGCGACGAACGGTTGTCCGCGCCGCCCAACGTACCTGTGTCGATCGAATGCACCTTCTGGTAATCAGTCGAAAACTCCGTGCGCGGCGTGTTGTTCGTGCTGATCGTCTCAAACGTGACTGTCACGTCGCCGGTGTCTTGTGTCAGAACTCCGGACAGACGATCACCATCATCGATGCCGCCATAGCTGTTCGGATCAGGCAGGTTGTCCCACTGAAACACCTCGGTTGCGCCGGATGCGCCGCCCGTGGTGCCAAGGTCGCTGTCGCCAAAGATGATATCGTCGCCGGAGCCGCCCTCGACAACATCGTCTCCGCTACCTGCGTAAACTTCGTCATTTCCAAGAAGCGACTGAATGAAATCATTGCCGTCGCCTGCGTCTACAATGTCGTCATGCCCGGTTTCACCCGGCAGCAGCGCGTCATTGTTATCAATCTGATCGCCATCGGAGTCGCGATACCCACCGATAATGGTGTTGTTGCCCGACGTACCTGAAACGATACCGTCCTGGCTTGAACCTGTGCCCGACCCGGAATGGTGCGAGTGGTGGTGGTGGCTTGTGCAGCCTGACTTAAGAAAAAAGAACGTCATCTTTTTCACCTTTATTAACGGTCAGGACCACATGGCCCATCCGATGTTGCGGCCCCGGATCGCACAAAGCGCGACACCGGATTTCAATTCCGACGTGATGAACCAGTGAAATGCGAAACCTGTTCTGACCGGGCTTCCGATCCCAAATGGATCGGCGCACAACCAGGGATTGCGCTTGCACACAAGGTACAAGACAACCCGTCCAATCGGCAGGTTCCACATCCGTCCGGATGCATCAATATCGGGTGGCCGCCCCTTGGCCAGCAGACTTGTGCCCCCCAGTAGGGCAACACTGGTTTACCTAGGTGCCCTCGGCCCACAAAGCGGAAAAAGTCATAAACGGGGCATGTTGCTTGGCCGATCCGGGCTGTGCAGCCACACATCGACCTGCCCAGAATCGCCTTTTGGTTGTGCATTGTTTCCTGTTTTCCACAGCCGCGTGGTGGGTTTTGGGTAATCACCCCCAAGACCTTGCTTGATCAGGTCATCAGACCGCGACTTGTCCACAGATTGGTTTCGGGAATGGAAACAACGCCCGGATGTGAATGTGTGCCACTTTTTCCGCACCAATGGTTAATGTGCCACCCGGCTTATGTTTACGGACCGGAACCAATGGGGGGAAACGACGGGAATTGATGCGAATTCAATGTAATTGCGGAATGATCGTTTTCCGAATCGGACCGAATCGGCGGGGGCAAAATGCCGTCACAGGGCAATTCATCCGGGAAAACGCCCAAGACTCAAGGCTCTCTGCCGCATATTCAATGTGAATAACTTTGTTTCCTGATCACAGGGTCATCTAGGCGCGTTTGAACAGGTCACATCGCCCAAGGCTGCCCGCAGCCCACAAAGACATGCCTTACCGCTGAAAGGGGTGGTGGTGCCCAAGGCGAGACTCGAACTCGCACGCCCGTGAAGGCGGGGGATTTTGAATCCCCTGCGTCTACCATTCCGCCACTTGGGCCACCTGTGCGCTGCTTTATCCAATTCTTTTGGGCCGCGAAAGGGATAAAACACACCCACAGCCCCAAACCCGCACAGATCCCCTTCTTGACCTTGCGGGCATTTGCCCCCCAATTGCCGCGACCCATCGGAGGCAGGCCAAGATGCTGAACAGCTTATATCAATGGACACTGCGCATGGCGGCGCATCCGCGCGCGCTATGGGTGTTGGCGCTGGTCGCTTTTATCGAAAGCTCGGTCTTTCCCATTCCGCCGGATGTGATGATGGTGCCGATGATTCTTGCGCGCCCCTCGCGGGCCTGGCTGATCGCTGGCGTGGCCACGCTTGCCTCGGTTCTGGGGGGGATCCTTGGCTATGGCGTCGGCATGTTCGCGTTCGAAACCATTGGCCGGCCCATTTTGGAAAGCCTGGGCAAAGCCGATTCAATGGCCGAATTCAGCACACGGTTTAATGACCTTGGGTTCTGGGCCGTCCTTGGGGCGGGCATCACGCCGTTCCCGTTCAAGGTGATCACGATCATGTCGGGTTGGACGGCGATGCCCTTTGCCACCTTCCTGGTCACCGCGATCATTGCCCGCGCCCTGCGGTTTTTCATTGTCGCGGCTTTGCTGTGGAAATTCGGCGCACCAATTCGTGATTTCATCGAACGTCGGCTGGCCCTTGTCGCCACGGCGTTTTTCGTGATCCTGATCGCAGGCTTTTATTTGGTGAAATACCTGTGACCTTTCGCACCTATGTCATTGCCGCCGCTGGTGGCTCCGTCGCTCTTATGCTGGGGGCGCTTGCGTTCCAGTACATCGGCGGCCTGCCCCCGTGCAAACTGTGTTATTGGCAGCGCTATCCCCATATCGCCGCGATCATCATCGGCGTGCTGGCCGTCGCCATCGGCGCGCGCGTGCTGGCGTGGCTGGGGGCCGCAGCGGCGCTGACAACGGCCGGTCTGGGAATGTACCATACGGGCGTTGAACGCGGCTGGTGGCAGGGGCCGACATCCTGTTCGGGCAACGGCGAAGGCCTGGGCGGGCTGGCCGGGTCGGACCTGTTGTCAACCGATGGCCCG
>JBOEGP010000049.1:0-2490 GCA_050633485.1 Pseudooceanicola sp. | reverse complement strand
TGATCGCGCGAAATCCCGGCCTCGGCCATCGCCTTTTTGGCCGAAGGGGCGTCTTCGACATCCTTGCCTGCGGGGGCGGCGGCGGGGGCCGTGGGGGCTGGTGCACTGGCCGGTGTGGCCGCCCCGGTGCCGGCGCCTGTGGACATGACGGCCAATTGTCCGCCCGCCTCAACCGTGGTGCCTTCGGCGGCCAGGATGTTGGTCAACACACCCGAGGCGGGCGCGGGCACTTCGACTGAGACCTTATCGGTTTCCAGCTCACACAGCATTTCGTCGGCGGCAACGCTGTCGCCTTCTTTCTTGAACCAGGTCGCCACGGTCGCCTCGGTCACCGATTCACCTAGGGTCGGGACCATGACGTTGACAGATGCGCCACCGGATGCCGCATTGGAAGGGGCTGCGGCTGGGGCAGGGGCCGCCGCTTCGGGCGCGGGGGCTGCGGCCGCCGCCGATCCGCCTTCGGCTATGGTGCCAAGCAAGGCGTCAACGCCGACGGTTTCACCTTCGGGGGCGACGATGTCACCCAGAACGCCGGCAATGGGCGAAGGCACTTCGACTGTCACCTTGTCTGTTTCCAGCTCGCACAGCATTTCATCGACGGCAACGGTGTCGCCGGGTTTCTTGAACCAGGTCGCAACGGTCGCTTCGGTGACACTTTCGCCCAGGGTGGGTACGCGGATTTCGGTGGTCATGCTTTCGTTCCTTCGATGGTCAGGGCCTCATCCACGAGGGCGGCCTGTTGCGCTTTGTGTTGCGCGGCAAGCCCTGTGGCGGGCGACGCGGTGGCGACGCGACCGACATAATGCGGGCGCGTGTGCTTGGCTTTGATCCGGCCAAGCACCCATTCGATATTGGGTTCAATAAAGGTCCAGGCGCCTTGGTTCTTGGGCTCTTCCTGACACCAGACCATGTCGGCATTTGGGAACCGTTCCAATTCCTTGACCAGGCTGATCGCCGGGAAGGGATAGAATTGTTCGATCCGCAGCAGATAGATATCGTCGATCCCGCGTGCATCACGTTCCTCAAGCAGATCGTAATAGACCTTGCCCGAACACATCACGACGCGCTTGATCTTGTCATCAGCGGCAAGCTTTGTGTCCGAATTCCCGTATTGCGCGTCATCCCACAAGACCCGGTGAAACGACGACCCGGTGGTGAAATCCTGTGCCTTGTTGACCGCCAGCTTGTGACGCAACAGGGATTTCGGGGTCATCAGGATCAGCGGTTTGCGGAAAGACCGGTGCAACTGACGCCGCAGGATGTGGAAATAGTTCGCCGGTGTCGAACAATTCGCCACGATCCAGTTGTCCTGACCACACATTTGCAGGAACCGTTCCAGCCGGGCCGAGGAATGTTCGGGGCCTTGGCCCTCGTATCCATGCGGCAAAAGGCAGACGAGGCCGGACATGCGCAGCCATTTGCTTTCGCCGGAACTGATGAACTGGTCGAACATGATCTGCGCGCCGTTGGCGAAATCGCCGAACTGGGCCTCCCAAAGGGTCAGCGCGTTGGGTTCGGCAAGTGAATAGCCATATTCAAACCCAAGCACCGCATATTCCGAAAGCATGGAATCGATGACTTCGTAATGCGCCTGACCCGCCCGAATGTGGTTGAGCGGGTAATAGCGTTCCTCAGTCTCCTGGTTGATCAGGCCGGAATGGCGTTGGCTGAATGTGCCGCGCGTGCTGTCCTGGCCCGACAAACGCACCGGATACCCTTCGGTCAGAAGAGAGCCAAACGCCAATGCTTCGCCGGTGGCCCAGTCAATCCCTTCGCCGGTGTCAAACATCTGCTTTTTGGTTTCCAGCAGACGTTCCACCGTGCGGTGCAACGGGAAACCACTTGGCCCGTTTGTCAGCGATGCGCCGATTTCCTTGAACGTTCCTTCGGGGATGGCGGTTTCGCCGCGCTGATAATCGTCTTTTTCACGATCAAGACCGGACCAACGCCCATCCAGCCAATCGGCCTTGTTGGGTTTGTAGTCTTTTCCGGCTTCGAACTCTTCGTTCAAATAGGACTGAAACGCGGCTTTCATGTCCTCGATCTCGCCCTCGGGGATCAGCCCGTCTTTGACCAGGCGATCTGTATAAAGCGACAGGGTCGTTTTGTGGCCCTTGATCCTTTTGTACATGATCGGGTTGGTGAACATCGGTTCGTCGCCTTCGTTATGGCCAAAGCGGCGATAACAAAAGATGTCGATGACCACGTCCTTGTGGAATTTCTGACGGAATTCGGTCGCGACCTTGGCGGCGTGCACAACCGCCTCGGGGTCATCCCCGTTCACGTGGAAAATCGGTGCCTCAACCACCAGCGCGTTGTCGGTGGGATAGGGGCTGGACCGGCTGAAATGCGGCGCGGTGGTAAACCCGATCTGGTTGTTCACAACGATATGGATGGTCCCGCCGGTGCGGTGCCCGACCAGCCCGGACAGGCCAAAGCATTCCGCGACAACACCCTGACCGGCAAATGCCGCATCGCCGTGCAACAGGA
>JBOEGP010000048.1:0-7108 GCA_050633485.1 Pseudooceanicola sp. | reverse complement strand
GCGGATCGAAAAGCGAACGCGCCGGGTGAGCGGCAGGTTTTTCGGCAAAGCCGAAAAGACCGAAAGCTCGCTCGGTTGAGGTCAAAACCAAAGCGCCACGGTCCCCGCACCGTGGCGCAACCAATACTGGGTTCGATGAGGGGCAGGGTGGTCCTGGTTCCTCCTCTCAACTCAAACGCCGAAAAAGGCTGAATGACATGCAAGGTCAAACCATTCGCATCCGGCTGAAGGCATTCGATTACCGTGTGCTGGATTCCAGCACACAGGAAATCGTTAATACGGCCAAGCGCACCGGCGCTACTGTCCGTGGCCCGATCCCGATGCCCAACAAGATCGAGAAGTTCACGGTTCTCCGTGGTCCTCACGTTGACAAGAAATCCCGCGACCAATTCGAAATTCGCACGCACAAGCGTCTTTTGGACATCGTGGACCCGACCCCGCAGACGGTGGACGCGCTGATGAAGCTCGACCTTGCCGCCGGCGTGGATGTCGAGATCAAAGTTTAAGGAGGATCCCAAGATGCTCCGTTCTGGAATCATCGCCAAAAAGGTGGGTATGACCCGCCTGTTCATGGATGACGGCAAACAGATCCCCGTCACCGTGCTGCAACTGGACGCCCTTCAGGTGGTCGCGCAGCGCACCGCCGAGGATCACGGTTATACCGCGGTTCAGCTGGGTGCAGGTTCGGCAAAAGCCAAACGCACATCCCAAGCGATGCGCGGGCATTTTGCTGCCGCCAAGGTTGCGCCAAAGCGCAAAGTTGCCGAGTTCCGCGTGGACCCGGACAACCTGATCGCAATTGGTGAAGAAATCACTGCTGACCACTACTTTGCGGGTCAGTTTGTGGATGTGTCTGGCACGTCAATCGGTAAAGGTTTTGCCGGTGCCATGAAACGCCACAACTTTGGTGGTCTTCGCGCCACGCACGGTGTTTCGATCAGCCACCGCTCGCACGGGTCCACGGGCCAGTGTCAGGACCCCGGTAAGGTCTTTAAGGGCAAGAAAATGGCCGGTCACATGGGCGACGTGCGCGTCACCACGCAGAACCTGCAGGTCGTCAAGACCGACAGCGAACGTGGTCTGATCATGGTCAAAGGTGCCGTGCCGGGTTCAAAAGGTGGTTGGGTGACTGTCAAGGATGCGGTGAAAAAGCCGTTCCCTGAGAACGCGATCCTGCCTGCCGCGCTGAAGTCGGCCGCAGAAGAGGCCAGCAAGGCCGCCGAAGCAGCCGCCGCCGAAGCCGAAGCAGAAGCGAAAGCCGCCGAAGAGGCCGCCGCAGCCGAAGCCGCCGCAAACGAAGAAGCCGCATTGAATGCCGCTGATTCCGGTGCTGCGCCCGAGAAGAAGGAAGGCGAGGAATGAAACTCGACGTGATCAAACTGGACGGCGGCAAAGCCGGTTCCGTCGATCTCGGCGACGAGATCTTCGGCCTGGAGCCGCGCGCAGACATTCTGCACCGCGTCGTCCGCTGGCAACGCAACAAGGCCCAGGCCGGCACACACAAGGTGCTGACCCGGTCCGAGACCAGCTATTCGACCAAGAAGATCTATCGCCAAAAAGGCACCGGTGGCGCACGTCACGGTGACCGGAACGCGCCGATCTTCCGCAAAGGTGGTATCTATAAGGGCCCGACACCGCGCAGCCATGCGCATGATCTGCCCAAAAAGGTCCGCAAGCTGGGTCTGATGCACGCCCTTTCGGCCAAGGCCAAAGACGGATCACTTGTGATCCTGGACGCGGCGGAATCCGAAGGCAAAACCGGCGCCTTGGCCAAACAGGTCAAGAACCTCGGTTGGAAGCGCGCGCTGATCATTGATGGTGCCACCGTGAACGAGGGTTTTGCCCGCGCCGCGGCCAACATCGACGGTCTGGACGTCATCCCGACGATGGGCGCGAATGTTTACGACATCCTGAAGCGTGACACCCTGGTGATCACAAAGGCAGGCGTCGAAGCACTGGAGGCTCGGTTGAAATGAGCGCGAAAGCAGAACATTACGACGTGATCCGCAAGCCGATCATCACCGAAAAAGCGACAATGGCGTCTGAGTCAAACGCCGTCGTTTTCGAAGTGGCGCCGGATGCCAACAAACCGATGATCAAAGAGGCTGTCGAAGCTCTCTTTAACGTCAAGGTGAAGGCCGTGAACACGACCATCACCAAGGGCAAGGTCAAACGGTTCCGCGGCGCCCTGGGCAAGCGGAAAGACGTCAAAAAGGCCTATGTGACCCTCGAAGAGGGCAACACGATCGACGTATCGACCGGGCTGTAAGGTCCGACGACCAAACCAATAAATGGCCCCTCGCAGAAATGCGGGGGGCTTTTTCGTGCCGCCGTGATTCGTTCGGTCGCATGTGACAATTGGCTTTATGGTCAGCCGATGAAACCGACCTAGGTTGGTCCTGCGACAAAATCTGCTTCCTTTCGGAATGTGTCTAAGGGGTCTGTGTTCATCATGACGACGTTGGCGATGCGCTTGGGAATTCTTTTGGCGGGGGTGACCGCTGCGGTTCATATCTTTGTGGGAACTTACGATACGCTCCTGCCGTTGCTGGCCACCGATCTGGCATTGGTGATCAAGGGCACATTCCATGCGTGCTGGCATTTTGTCAGTATCTTCCTTGCCATGTCCGTGTGGCATTTCGCCAAGGCGACGCCATCGGCCAAAATGCTGGCTTGGTTGTGGGTCTGCTTTGGATTGGTTTTCGTGGCGGTAGGGGCCTTTGCCGAAGGGGTGGGAGGACTGATCGCGCTCCCCCAATGGATACTGTTGTTGCCAGCCGGGGGGCTTGTGCTGTGGGGGCAGAAACAAACGGGCCGACGCGACGCCTGATCAACGGATCAAAGGCACAGACGGCTTTGTTTGGCGTTGGGGCGGCCCGATAACAGAAAACAGGCCGAAATCCCTAATCAGTTAAGGGAAAGTTGGGCCATAACGCTTGACCTCACCAGTCCCCCTGATTACGAGGTTCCATCCACAAGGCCCCGGATTCGTCCGGGGCTTTGCGTTCGTTCGCAAGAACACCCTAACCGGGGACCTTTGGGGCCCTATTTTCAGGTCACCTTCGGGGGGCCATATACATAGGCCGACATCGCCCGCAGGGGCGGAAAAGGCCGCTAAGCTAACGGAAGACAGAAAGCATGGCACTCAAGTCGTATAAGCCGACGACGCCGGGCCAGCGCGGGCTGGTGCTGATCGACCGTTCGGAGCTTTGGAAAGGACGCCCCGTCAAGGCCCTCACACAGGGTCTGACGAAGAATGGCGGACGGAACAACACCGGACGGATTACGATGCGCCGCAAGGGCGGCGGGGCGAAACGCCTTTATCGGATCGTTGATTTCAAACGTAACAAACGTGATGTCGAAGCTGTCGTGGCACGGATCGAATATGACCCGAACCGCACGGCCTTTATCGCGCTGATCCAGTACACAGATGGTGAGCAGGCCTATATCCTGGCACCGCAGCGCATCGGCGTTGGTGACAAGGTGATCGCGTCGGACAAAGCGGACATCAAACCGGGGAACGCGATGCCGTTCTCGGGTCTGCCGATCGGTACGATCGTGCACAACATCGAACTAAAGCCCGGTAAAGGTGGCCAGATCGCACGCGCCGCCGGCACCTATGCCCAATTCGTCGGGCGTGATGGCGGTTATGCGCAGATTCGCCTGTCGTCGGGTGAATTGCGTCTGGTGCGTCAGGAATGCATGGCCACCGTCGGTGCCGTGTCCAACCCTGACAATTCCAACCAGAACTACGGTAAAGCGGGCCGCATGCGTCACAAGGGCATCCGCCCATCTGTGCGTGGTGTTGTGATGAACCCGATCGACCACCCCCATGGTGGTGGTGAAGGCCGGACCTCTGGTGGTCGTCACCCGGTTTCCCCTTGGGGCAAACCGACCAAGGGCTATCGGACCCGGAACAAGAACAAAGCGTCGCAAAAGCTGATCATCCGCTCGCGTCACGCCAAGAAGAAGGGGCGCTAACATATGTCTCGCTCTGTTTGGAAAGGCCCATTTGTCGACGCCTACGTGCTGAAGAAAGCCGAAGCGTCGCGCGAATCCGGCCGCAACGAAGTTATCAAAATCTGGTCGCGTCGTTCGACGATCCTGCCCCAGTTCGTGGGCCTGACGTTTGGCGTTTACAACGGCCGCAAGCACATCCCCGTCAACGTATCTGAAGATATGATCGGTCAGAAGTTCGGTGAATATTCGCCGACACGGACCTACTATGGTCATGCTGCAGACAAAAAAGCGAAGCGGAAGTAAGCCATGAGCAAGGATAAAAATCCCCGCCGCGTGGCCGACAACGAAGCAATGGCCAAGGCCAAGATGCTTCGCACCAGCCCGCAGAAACTGAACCTGGTCGCGCAATTGATCCGTGGCAAAAAGGTCGACAAGGCGCTGAGCGACCTGACCTTTTCGAAAAAGCGGATCGCACAGGACGTGAAGAAATGCCTTCAGTCCGCGATTGCGAATGCCGAAAACAACCACAACCTTGACGTTGACGAACTTGTCGTCGCCGAGGCCTATGTGGGCAAAAACCTTGTGATGAAACGCGGTCGTCCACGCGCCCGTGGCCGTTATGGCAAGATCATGAAGCCGTTTTCGGAACTCACCATCTTGGTGCGCCAGATCGAGGAGCAAGCCTAATGGGTCATAAAGTCAATCCAATCGGGATGCGCCTGCAAGTCAACCGCACCTGGGACAGCCGCTGGTATGCTGACACCAAGGATTTCGGTGATCTTCTGCTGGAAGACATCAAAATTCGCGAGTTCATTGCCACGGAATGCAAGCAGGCCGGTGTGGCCCGCGTGATCATCGAACGTCCGCACAAAAAATGCCGGGTGACGATCCACACTGCACGTCCTGGTGTGATCATCGGCAAAAAAGGCGCTGACATCGAAGTCCTGCGCAAGAAACTGGCCGCGATGACGGACAGCGAATTGCACCTGAACATCGTCGAAGTCCGCAAGCCGGAACTTGACGCGCAACTGGTTGCCGAAAGCATTTCGCAACAGCTTGAGCGCCGGGTGTCTTTCCGTCGTGCGATGAAACGGTCCGTGCAAAACGCAATGCGCATGGGTGCCCTTGGTATCCGCGTGAATGTGGCTGGCCGTCTTGGCGGAGCCGAGATTGCGCGCACGGAATGGTATCGTGAGGGGCGCGTGCCGCTTCACACGTTGCGTGCCGACATCGATTATGCCCATTCCGAGGCGATGACCGCATATGGGATCATCGGCATCAAGGTCTGGATCTTTAAGGGCGAGATCATGGAACATGATCCGCAGGCACGCGATCGCCGTGCGCAGGAGATCCAAGATGGTCCGGCGCCTCGCGGCGGCCGTGGCCGGTAAGGGGGATCAAAGATGCTTCAACCGAAACGCACAAAATTCCGCAAGCAGCACAAGGGGCGCATTCATGGCGTCGCCAAGGGTGGCTCTGATCTGAACTTTGGCAGCTTTGGCCTTAAGGCCACGCAGCCCGAACGGGTGACCGCCCGTCAGATCGAAGCCGCGCGTCGTGCCCTGACACGTCATATGAAACGTCAGGGCCGTGTCTGGATCCGGATTTTCCCAGATCTGCCAGTGACCTCGAAGCCAACCGAAGTTCGGATGGGTAAAGGTAAAGGCTCTGTTGATTATTGGGCATGCAAGGTCAAACCCGGCCGCATCATGTTCGAAATCGATGGCGTGTCCGAAGACATCGCCCGCGAGGGTCTGCGTCTGGCCGCGATGAAACTTCCGGTGAAAAGCCGGATCGTGGTTCGCGAAGACTGGTAATGCGGCGGCGTGGTTTGCACGCGCCCCAATCGACATTGATAACCCCCGCTGATCCAATCGGCGGGGGTTTCGTTTGTCCGGTGCCATCCTTGCCCCTAGATGCACCATGCCCCTTAAGGGCTATTCCGGCATCGTGGAAATCCGGCCGCTCTGGGCCGGCGCCATTTACACCCTGATCGCTGGAACGAAACAGGCCCCCGCCGATCTCTCTGCGGGGGCCTGAAAATTTGAATGGGTGCAGGAATGACGCGCCGAGGCTTTGCCTCGGGCTGTTCTTACTTGGCGGTGATGACCGACATCACCAGCTTGCCGTCGGGCTTGATCGGTCCATCTTCTTTGGCGCCAAGCGTGTATTCAAACACACCGGTTTTCATTCCGCCCGCTTCCGAATGAACCATCAGCATCAGCATGTCGCCTGGCTTTACGTCCTCGGTCAGGATCGCGGCCACGTCCATGTTGTCGCCCTTGCGCAGGGGCGCATAGCCGACCACGGGGCCGGGTTTCATGTCGGAACCGGTGCGATGCACGACCATCCAGCCGTTTTCACCCGCGACGACCTTGTCGGCCGACACGACGCCGTTCGCGACGCTCTGGTCAGAGGCTTGGACCATCGGTGCCATGGCATGTGACGCCGCCAGAACCGACGTGGCCGTGATCGCAAAAATAGAGCTGAGTATCGCTGTTCTCATTGGAACGTATCCTTCTTGTTGTGCCCTTTCGGGGCGGTTTGATACAGAAGGAACGGTTGGCAGCAGGAAAAGTTTCACCCAGCGATCATATTAAGTGAAAAGAATTCACAGGACCGGCGCGCCCGGGCGTAGAGGCCCCCCGCGATGTCAGGTGCGCAGGTGCGGCGTGGCGCAGATTTCATACCGAAAGATCTTTGTTACGAAACGTCGCGGCACCTCGCCAGTGGTGCAAAGACACTGTATTCATGTCGCCATGCCAGATATCAAATCCCTCTTTGCCACCCGTCTTTACCGCGCGGCCCTGTCCGGTCTGGGCACGCCGATTGATCCCGCTGAACTGGAAACCTCCTGCTATTCTATCGCCGAAGATGACGAAGCAGGGCAGCAATGGTGTGAGGACAACGATTACCCCGGATACACGTCCTATGCCTCGCTCACCGATCTGGGCTGGCGGTTTCCGATTTTTGCGGATGTTCAGGCGGCCCTTGATCTGCATGTGGCGGCGTTCGCACGGGATCTGGAATTCGATCTGGGCGACAAGGCTCTCAAACTTGAGGACTTGTGGATCAACATTCTGCCCGAGGGCGGCACCCATTCCAGCCATATCCACCCGCATTCGGTGATTTCGGGAACGACCTATGT
>JBOEGP010000047.1:0-10039 GCA_050633485.1 Pseudooceanicola sp. | reverse complement strand
GGGGCCGCGCCCCCCGAAAGTATTTATGGAAAGATGAACCGGGGGCCGGATTGGGCCGGCGGCTTGCGGGGTGCGATCCCGCGGTGGTGGCCTGTGGCCGGATCCCGGGGTGCGCCCTGAGGCGGCGCGACAATCAAAGGGTGCCTTACCCGGCGTCGGTTTTTCCGCGGCGGTCCATGCGCAGCGCAGCGTAGAGGACGTGGGTGCGCCAGCGGCCATTGATCTGAAGGTAGCTTTGCGCGACGCCTTCGTATTTGAAGCCGCTGTTTTCCAGAACGCCGCGTGAGGGGGCGTTTTCCGGCAGGCAGGCCGCTTCGATCCGGCTGAGGTCCAGCCGATGAAAGGCGTGGTGCACGACGGCGGTGATGGCTTCGCCCATATAGCCCTGACGGGCGAATTCCTGACCCACCCAATAGCCGAGCGTGCCGGCCTGCGCGGGGCCGCGGCGAATGTTGTCCAGTGTGATGGCCCCCAGCAGTTGATCATCCGAGCGGCGGATCAGGAACAAGGGCACGGCCGTGCCACCGCTGATCGAGCGCTGAGCCCAATAGACGCGGTTTGTGAATGCCTTGCGACTAAGGTGATCGGTGGCCCAGACGGGTTCCCATTGGGTCAGGAAGGCCTGGCTGTTGCGGCGCAGGTCGGCCCATTGGCGCCAGTCGGCGTGGACCGGGGGGCGCAGCGTCATCCGTTCGGTATCGATGCGGATTTTGCGGCGCGGACGGAGCATCAGGCGGCGCGCCGTGTTTGCAATGCCCCCAGGCTGGGTGCATCGCCTTCGGGCCCGTAGAGCGCAAGCGCCATCGGGGCATGCATGGCCATGGTTTCACCATAGCTGCGGATATCGGCCACGCTGACGGCATCAATCTTTTCGACCACTTCGGCCAGGGGCGGCACGCGGCCCCAGATTTGCAGCATCCGGGCCTGACGTTCGGCGCGTGAGGACGGGCCTTCGAGGCCCATGAGCATTCCGGCCTTGAGCTGGGTGCGGGCGCGGGCGACTTCAGCCTCGCTCATGTCTTCGGCGGCGCGCTTCATTTCATCGATTGTCAGATCAGCGAGGCCGGTGACCTGATCACCGCCCGTTCCGGCATAGATCGTGGTCATTCCGGTGTCGGAATAGGCCCCGGCCTGCGCGTAGATCGTATAGCAAAGGCCGCGTTTTTCGCGAATTTCCTGAAACAGACGCGATGACATGCCCCCGCCCAGTGCGGTTGCATAGATCTGGGCGGCGTAGGCATCGGGGCTGCGGTAATCGGGGCTTTCGAAGGCCAATGCGAAATGGGCCTGTTCGAGTGGCTTGACCTGGCGCACTTCGCCGCCGTGAAAGGCCGCTGCCTTGGCATCGTGTTGAACATGGGCGGGCATGTCACCGAACAGGGTTTCGGCAAGTGCGACGATTGCATCATGATCAATGGCCCCTGCGGCGGACAGGATCATCTGACCCGCGCCATAATGCTGGGCCACAAACGACGCGAGGTCCTTGCGATCGAACGCGCGAATGCGTTCGGCCGGGCCAAGAATGGTGCGCCCCAACGGCTGGTCGGGATAGGCCCGTTCCTGAAGCCAGTCGAAAATCACATCATCCGGCGTGTCCAGCGCCTGTCCTATCTCGGACAGGATGACGCCGCGTTCGACTTCGATCTCGGCGTCTTCGAATGTCGGGTTGCGCAGGATGTCGGCAATCACGTCAAGCGCCAGCGGCACATCGGCGCGCAACACACGGGCGTAATACGCTGTGACCTCGCGCGAGGTATAGGCATTGATATACCCACCCACATCTTCGATTGCTTCGGCGATCTGAAGCGCGCTGCGGCGGTCTGTTCCCTTGAACGCCATATGTTCCAAAAAATGGGCGATGCCATTCTGGGCCTTGGTTTCGTTGCGCCCACCCGCCCCGACCCAGATGCCGATGGCGGCGGATTCAAGACCCGGCATATTTTCGGTGACGATGCGAAAGCCGTTGGAAAGCGTGTGGTATTGCGTCGTCAAATTGTGCGCCGTTCTTTGATCAGGGATTGCAGGGAGGTCAGGTCATTCTTGGCCCGTGTCACCCGTTCCGGGCGGTCATACAGGTTCGCCATGAAAGTGGGAAGACCCGGAGCGGCCCCAGTTGCCTTGGCCACGGCATCGGGGAATTTCGCCGGATGGGCCGTGGCAAGGGTAATCATTGGGGTGTCTGAAACGCGTTGTTCATCGGCCACCTTGACCGCAACTGCGGAATGCGGACACAGGATTTCGCCGGTAACCTCGGCCATGTGGGCGATCGTGGCTGTTGTTTCGTCTTCGGAGGCGCGGCCAGAGTCAAAGCCTTCGCGCAGAGCCTCAAGCGGGCCTTGGCTGACCTTGAAACCACCGCCCTGCAATTCGTCCATCAATTGCGACACCGCGTTTCCGTCACGGCCATACACGTCAAACAACAGGCGTTCGAAATTCGAACTGACCTGAATATCCATTGACGGGCTGATCGACGGAATAACCTTGTCCGTGCGGTATTCGCCGGTTGTCAGACAGCGGTGCAGGATGTCGTTCTGGTTCGTTGCGATCACCAGGCGGTCAATCGGCAGGCCCATTTGTTTGGCGATATACCCGGCAAAAATGTCACCGAAATTGCCGGTGGGGACCGTAAAGCTGACCTTGCGGTGCGGCGCGCCAAGGCTGACGGCCGAGGTGAAGTAATAGACCACCTGCGCCAGAACCCGCGCCCAGTTGATCGAATTGACCCCGGCCAGGCCGACCTCATCGCGAAACGCGTGATCATTGAACATGTCTTTCAGGCGGGCCTGACAATCGTCGAAATGGCCATCAACCGCGATGGCGTGGACATTCGCGGCGTCCGGCGTCGTCATCTGGCGCCGTTGAACTTCGCTGACGCGGCCATGCGGGTACAGGATAAAGACGTCCACGTTGTCCAGACCGGCAAAGGCTTCGATGGCGGCCGCGCCGGTGTCGCCGGATGTCGCGCCAACGATCGTCACCCGCTTGCCCGACCGGGCGAGCGAGGCCTGGAACAATTGGCCGATCAGCTGCATGGCAAAGTCTTTGAACGCCAGCGTGGGGCCGTGGAACAATTCGAGAAGGAAATGATTTGTATCAAGCTGGACAAGGGGCGCGCGGGCCACGTGATCAAAGCTTTCGTAGGCGCGGGCGATGATGGCGCGGAATTCGGCATCTTCAAACGCGGACCCGATGAACGGGCGCATCACGCGGAACGCGGTTTCGCCGTAGGACAATCCGCCAAGGGCGGCGATGTCATCCGCGCTGAAGGCAGGGATCGTTTCTGGAACATACAGCCCACCGTCGCGCGCCAGACCGGTCAGCATCGCTTCTTCGAATGACAGTGCGGGCGCTTCTCCGCGGGTTGAGATATATTTCACCTTGGGCCCCTATTTCGGTTTGCGCATCCGATAGACCAGAAAGCCGGTCATCGCCAGCCAAATGGCCGCCAAAGAAAACCACGTGATCGCATAGCCACGGTGATCATTCGGGATGCCGTCTGTGTTGATCGGCCATGGGGTGACCCCATCAATGCCAGCGGTATCGCGGGCAACAATCAGGATTGGCGCGGTGTCCAGGGCGGCGGCCAAGGCCGGAACATCCCGCGCGAACCACAGGTCAGACCCGGCAATCGGCTTTGGTGTAAAGCTGTCGGTTTCGTCCGGCCAGTGCAGGTTCCCTGTAAGGGTCATCGTCATGGCGGGCATCGCAGGAACCGCCCTGCCCTGCGCAAGAAAGCCAATATCGACCAAGATGCGCCGTCCATCCGTTGAAACGAACGGAACGATCAAACGGTGGCCTGCGCCGACATTCTTGCGACTGGAAAGAACGCGGATAAGGCCCGGTGCGATTGTGCCCGTGGCCGTGACCGGCATGAATTTGTCCGTCGCGGGATCAGGATTGCCGGGCAGTGCCTGCGGTGGTTCCCCGATCCGGGATTCGATGTTGGCCAGGTAGGCCTCTTTCTCGGCCAGGCGGTTCACCTGCCAGATGCCCAGTGACACCAGAATGGCAACGCCACCCAGGCCGATGATACCCACCATGAACAGATTGCGCAGCATTGCGGCCCCCTATCAAAACGGGCGCGAGGCCATGGCCCCGCGCCCGTGAAAGCATCATATGTAGGACTGCGGGTTTAACCGCCCCAGATGTACACGGCCGCGAACAGGAACAGCCATACGACATCAACGAAGTGCCAGTACCAAGCCGCCATTTCGAACCCGATGTGGTGTTCCGGGGTGAAGTGGCCCGCATAGACCCGCATCAGGCAAACGAACAAGAAGATCGTTCCGATCAGAACGTGGAACCCGTGAAAGCCTGTCGCCATGAAGAACGTCGCGCCATAGACATTGCCCGAGAAGCCAAAAGCAGCGTGACCGTATTCATAAATTTGGAACACCGTGAACAGGGCGCCCAACAGGATCGCAATGATCAGGCCCCATTTGACGTCTTCGCGGTTGTTTTCGTGCACCAGCGCGTGGTGCGCCCATGTCGCGGCGGCGCCGGAACACAGCAGGATCAGCGTGTTGATCAGCGGCAGGTGCCATGCGTTGAATGTTTCGATCCCGGCAGGCGGCCAAACACCGTCAACCATTGGGCTTTCCGGGCCCATCGGGTACATCGCGTGTTTAAAGAACGTCCAGAACCATGCCGAAAAGAACATGATTTCAGACATGATAAACAGGATGAACCCATATCGCAGCCCGATTTCAACGACAGGGGTGTGATCCCCGGCCTTGTTCTCAGCGACCGTTTCGGCCCACCAGACGAACATGACGTACAGCACCATCGCAAAACCGATGAGCAGCATCCAAGGGCCGCCGTCGTGGAAAAAGATTACCGCGCCAAACAGCATGATAAAGCCGGCAATCGCCCCAAGGAGCGGTTGGATCGACGGTGACAGGATATGATAATCGTGGTTCTTTTCGTGCGCCATTTCGGTCCCTCGTTGGAGCCTCTTAGTTCAGTTCGGTGTCGCTCTGCCGTGTGTCTGGCGCTGCGGCCAGGTCTTCGGGCAGGTCGGTTTCGTAGAATGTATATGAAAGCGTGATGGAATGGACGTATTTTGCGTCCCTGTCCGTCACAATTTCCGGATCGACATAGAATGTCACAGGCATTTGCACCCGTTCGCCGGGTTCAAGCACCTGTTCGGTAAAGCAAAAACAGTCGATCTTGGTGAAAAAGTTGCCCGCCTCATAGGGGGCGACATTATAGCTGGCCGTCCCGGCGATGGCGCGGTCGGTGGGGTTATGTGCCTCGTAAAACGCTAGGCCGGTTTCACCGATACGCAGTTCCATTTCACGCACAACCGGTTTGAACGTCCAGGCCATCCCTGCGGCTGTGTTGGCATCAAAACGGACCTTGATCGTCTGATCCAGGATCACGTCACTGGCGGCATCGGCCGTGTTCGTAATGCCGCTAAAGCCTGTGACCCGGCAGAACCAGTCGTAAAACGGCACCGATGCCCAGGCCAACCCGCCCATGACAACGACCGTCCCAAGCGTGGCGGCAAGCGATTTCTGGGTGCCCGACAACGCCATCAGTTTGCATCCTGCGACTGAAAGACAGGCGACGCGTCAAAATTCGTCGTGGTCACTTTGACAAAGGTCAGCCCGAACACCAACGCGACAAACGCGGCCAGAACCAACCCAAGGCCAAGGTTCCGGCCAAAACGCCGTTTGTGAATTTCATGGCTTTCGCGAAACTGGGTCACCATCCGCCCAACCCCCAGGGTTTCAGCGCGGCTTCGGCAAGGATCGCGCCGAAATGCAGGAACAGATACAGCAGGGACAATGCGAAAAAGCGTTTTTCCGTCCGGTAGCCATCGTTCACGGCCACGTCTTCGTCACGGCGCAGGATGTCCCATGCCCCTTTGATGAACAGCAGGTTCAACACGACCGAAACCGCCATATAAAGCGGCCCGCCAATTGACGTCATCCCGGTGCCAATCGCGACCGGGGCCAGCAAAAGGGTATAGACCATGATGTGGCGGCGGGTTGTGCGACGGCCATGGGTGACGGTCAGCATCGGCACGCCTGCCGCCTCGTAGTCGGATTTCATGAAAAGGGCCAGTGCCCAGAAATGCGGTGGCGTCCACATGAAGACCAGCGTGAACATCAGAACGGATTCAACGGACACGCCACCGGTAACCACGGCCCAACCAATCATTGGCGGAAATGCCCCGGCGGCCCCGCCAATCACGATGTTCTGTGGCGTCCAACGTTTCAGCCACATGGTATAGACCACGGCGTAAAAGAAGATGGTAAAGGCCAGCAATCCGGCCGCCAGCCAATTCGCGGCCAGACCCAGCATCACGACGGCAAACCCCGACAGGGTCAGACCAATGCCCAATGCCTCGCCCGGGGCGACCTTGCCTGACGGGATCGGACGTTTGGCAGTGCGTTTCATGACCGCGTCGATGTCGGCGTCATACCACATGTTCAACGCGCCCGACGCGCCGCCGCCCAGCGCGATGAACAACACCGCGCAGAACGCGACGAACGGGTGCACTGACCCCGGCGCCGCCAGCAGGCCAACGGCAGCGGTGAACACCACCAACGACATCACACGCGGCTTCAACAGGGCGACAAAGTCACCGAAACCGGCCTCGCCCTCTTGAACTTGCGTGTTGATGCTTGCGTCTGTCATGTCATGCGCCCTGAATGATCCGCGCCGGGACGTCCGGCGCGGTGATCGGTCACTGGTTCAACGAAGCGACGTCAATGTATTCGCCCGCGTCCTGAACGGCGGCAATCCATGCGTCATATGCTTCTTGGCTGACAACTTTGACAGCGATCGGCATATAGGCGTGGTCTTTGCCGCAAAGTTCGGAACATTGGCCGAAATAGATGCCTTCGGCTTCGGCTTTGAACCAAAGCTGGGCGATCCGGCCCGGCACCGCGTCCTGTTTCACGCCAAAGGCCGGGATGGTCCATGCGTGGATCACGTCGCTGCCGGTGACGTCCATCACGATGACCTTGTTCACCGGAATGACAACAGCATTGTCGACGGCCAGAAGAAATTCGTCTTCTTGGTAGCCTGCCTTGACCAGCTTGGCCTTCATGCCGTCGGACAGGATATAGGCCTGCGCGCCGTTGGATTCGTCTTCGTCGGTCATCGTGGCCGGCTGGCCGATCATATAGCTGTCAAATGCCACGTCTTCGACATCGGTATATTCATAGCCCCAGTACCATTGGTACCCGGTGACCTTGATGTGGATGTCGCCTTCGGGGATTTCCTGTTGCTTGAACAGGGTCGGCAGCGAAAAGGCACCGATAAAGACCAGAATGACGACAGGGATAAGTGTCCATGCCACTTCGACCGGGGTGTTGTGGGTGAATTTGGCCGGCGTCGGGTTCGCGCGTTTGTTGTACCGGACGATCACAATCGCCAGAAGCGCGACCACAAAAATCACAATCGCGGTGATGATGATCAGGATCATGCCATCAAGCCACTGAAGATCACGGGCCAGTTCGGTCGCGGCGGGTTGGAAACCCGTGGCACCTTCGACTGGTTTTCCCGAAAGGGTTCCGCTGTCCTGGGCGGCCACAGGCAAACCAGTCGCTGCCAGAAGGGCAAAAAGGCTAAGAATACGTCGCATTGGGCACCCTGCTGATTGAGTGTTCAGACACGGTCAGAGACGGAATCCCGTCCCCCCGCGTTGTTTGTCGCCGCTTAAAACCATATCTTTCGTCCGACGACAATAATCGCGCTTGCGGCAAACGGACGCTTTTTTGATCTGGATCAACCGTAATCGCCTATCAGAATAGGCAGACCCAATGGCTGAAACCGCCTTTCGCCCCTTTGAAACATCGCTGGACGAGGGCCGCGCCCTGTCCCATTTGCGCATGGCCGTGGCCGGCGCCGACGACGGCGAATTATTTCTGGAACGTCGCCGTTCCGAGGTTTTAGTGTTTGATGACGGGCGGATAAAGACCGCAAGCTATGACGCATCCGAAGGATTCGGCCTGCGTGCGGTGCGCGGAGAGGTCGCCGGATACGCCCATTCGACCGAAATAAGTGAACACGCGCTAAAGCGCGCGGTGGACACAGCGCGGCTGGCCGTGGGCGATGGCGGCGGCACAATGGCCCCGCCACCAAGGGCCACAAACCGAAAACTTTATGCAGATTTGGACCCGATTTCCGCAGAACCCTTCCCGGTCAAAGTGGAAACGCTGCGCGAAATTGATGCCTTTGCCCGTGATTTGGACCCGCGCGTGGTTCAGGTTAGCGCAACAATCGCCGCATCCTGCCAAGAGGTGGTGATTCTGCGCCCCGAAGGCGGACAGGTACGCGATGTCCGCCCCATGACGCGGGTCAACGTGTCTGTGATCGTCGAAGATGGCGGGCGGCGCGAATCCGGCACCGCTGGCGGTGGCGGGCGCGTCGGGCTTGATGGGTTGCTGGACCCGGCCGACTGGCAGGCCAAAGCGCGCGAGGCATTGCGCATTGCCTTGGTCAATCTTGATGCCGAACCGGCCCCGGCGGGGGTGATGGATGTTGTTCTTGGCCCAGGCTGGCCGGGTATCCTGTTGCACGAAGCGATTGGCCATGGGCTTGAGGGTGATTTCAACCGCAAGAAAACGTCGGCTTTTGCCGGGCTGTTGGGCAAACGGATCGCCGCGCCCGGTGTCACCGTTCTGGATGACGGCACGATCCCCGATCGGCGCGGTTCGATCAGCGTGGATGACGAAGGCACGCCCAGCGGCAAGAATGTTCTGATTGAGGACGGGATCCTTGTCGGTTTCATGCAGGACCGTCAAAACGCGCGGCTGATGGGGGTGGACCCCACCGGGAACGGGCGGCGCGAAAGCTATGCGCATGCGCCGATGCCGCGCATGACCAACACCTATATGCTGGGTGGTGACGCCACCAAGGAAGAGGTCGTGGGAGAGTTGAAGGACGGCATCTATGCCGTCGGGTTCGGCGGCGGGCAGGTCGATATCACCAATGGCAAGTTCGTGTTTTCCTGCACCGAGGCTTACCGTGTCAAAAACGGTGTTGTCGGCGCACCGGTCAAGGGCGCGACGCTGATTGGCGACGGGGCAACCGCGCTGAACCGGATTCGCGCGCTTGGCAATGACATGGCGCTGGATCCGGGCATGGGCAATTGCGGCAAAGCCGGGCAATGGGTGCCTGTGGGGGTCGGCCAACCCACGGTGTTGATCGGGGGGCTGACGGTGGGCGGGTCGGCTTCTTGAGCTTACCCGCTTGGCGGACCATGCGGGGCGGCCCGCGGCCACCCCTGTTATCTATTGGCGCTGCCGCAGTTGTGGCATGGTTCGCCCCTATCTTGTTCGGGTTGATCCTGGGCTTTGGGATATTTCCGCTTGTTGATTCCATCGCCGATCTGCGATCGTTGAATATGGCGGTGGGAATGGTGGCCTTGGTTGCGATCCTGTCCTTTAAATACACCTGGATCGGCATTGTTCCCGGCGTGATTGTCTGGCGGGCGCTGTGGTGGCGCGGCTATGGCGGGTGGCTGGCCACCGCGTTGGCCGGAATGATTACCGGCGTTGCGATTTCGGTGACCGGCGGGTTCGCATTCGTCGCCCTTTTCCTTTTCGGGGATAGGATTTCCGGGATCGAGCCGGGCAGCTCGCTCCTTCTGGCAACCTTCGGGCTGATCCAGTCCTTGGTCTTTTGGTTCGCCTTGAACCGGTTTGCCCCCCGATGCTTTTCAAATCCGCATTCAACCATCGATTAACCATGTGATTCACGCTTGGTTAACCGCCCATGCGGTATCCCTGATTCTGCAAGTAGGCGGAGTTACATTGGCCGTGGATACACATCCTTCCACTCACCCCCCACTCCCACCCACCACGGAAGATGGACGGCTTTCGTGGCTTCGCCTCTTGCGCTCAAGGCGGGTTGGCATCGCGACGTTTTATAAACTGCTCACGGAACATGGCACTGCCAACGCGGCGCTCGCCGCGCTGCCCGATGTGGCGGCTGCGGCGGGCGTCACCGGTTACAAGGTATGCCCTGTCGGCGTTGTTCAGGCAGAAATGCGGGCGGCCAGGCAGGCAGGCGCCCGGATGCT
>JBOEGP010000046.1:0-4204 GCA_050633485.1 Pseudooceanicola sp. | reverse complement strand
CCCGCGACGAGATCCATGGCGCCGCCCATGCCTTTGACCAGTTTTCCGGGGATCATCCAGTTCGCGAGATCGCCGTTTTCGGCCACTTCCATCGCGCCAAGGATCGCCATGGCGATTTTTCCGCCCCGGATCATGCCAAAGGAGGTGGCGCTGTCAAAATAGGCGGTTTGGGGCAATTCGGTGATGGTTTGTTTGCCGGCGTTGATCAAGTCGGCGTCTTCTTCGCCTTCGAACGGAAACGGTCCCATGCCCAGCATGCCGTTTTCCGATTGCAGCGTCACCTCGACCCCTTCGGGGATATAATTGGACACCAGCGTCGGGATTCCGATGCCGAGGTTCACATATGTACCGTCTTGCAGTTCCTGTGCCGCGCGGGCGGCCATCTGATTGCGGTCCCAGGGCATCAGCGGGCCTCCTGTGTTGTGTGACGTACGTGTGGAATTGCCGGGTGGCCTGTCTGTGTCATTCTGCGGCCTCGCGCGGGCGTGTCGTGCGTTGTTCGATGCGCTTTTCGTGGTCGCCCTGGATCAGGCGGTGCACATAGACGCCGGGAAGGTGGATCGAGTCCGGGTCAAGCGATCCGGTTGGCACGATTTCTTCGACCTCGACCACGCAGACCTTGCCGCACATGGCGGCGGGCGGGTTGAAATTGCGTGCGGTCTTGCGAAAGACGAGGTTGCCGGTTTCATCGGCCTTCCACGCCTTGACGATTGCCAGATCCGCAAACAAACCGGTTTCAAGGATGTAATCCTGACCGTCGAAAGTTTTGACCTCTTTGCCATCGGCAATGACCGTGCCGACGCCCGTTTTGGTATAAAACCCCGGAATGCCGCAGCCCGCCGCGCGCATCCTTTCGGCCAGCGTGCCCTGCGGGTTGAACTCAAGCTCAAGCTCTCCGGACAGGTATTGGCGCATGAATTCGGCGTTTTCGCCCACATAGGACGAAATCATCTTTTTGACTTGCTTGGTTTGCAGCAGAACGCCAAGGCCGAAATCATCGACGCCCGCGTTGTTGGATGCAACGGTAAGCCCCTTTGTCCCCGCATCGCGGATCGCAGAGATCAGCAATTCGGGAATACCGCAGAGCCCGAAACCTCCGGCGGCGATCAACATGCCATCGAACAACACGCCGTCCAACGCTTCGGCGGCCGAGCCATAGACTTTCTTCATGGGGGAAACTCCTCAGGTCGAGATTTCCCCTGTCTTGCCGGTGCGGCGAAGAAGAGTCAATGAAATGCCGCACTGCGGAATGGCCGCGCCCGAACTTAGCCCTCGTCAGCCTTTGGTTTGGGCTTGGCCGCCGGTTTCTTTTTGGCCGCGGGTTTCTTTTTGGCGGCCGTCTTTTTCGGCGCTGCCTTTTTTCCCGGCGCTTTCTTGCCTTTGCTGGCCGCCTTTTCAGCGATCAGTTCCACCGCCTGTTCCATTGTCAGGGCATCAGGTTCGACATCCTTGGGCAAGGTCGCGTTCAGCTTGTCCCACTTTACATAGGGGCCGTATTTGCCCTCCATGATATTCACCGGGCCGCCTGCGTCAGGGTGGTCGCCCAATTCGCGCAGGATTTTGGCAGCGCCGCCGCGTCCACCGCGGCTGGCCACCTTTTCAGCCAGCAACTGCACCGCGCGGTTCATGCCAACGGTGAACACCTCGTCCAGGCTTTCCAGATTGGCATTGGTGCCGCCACGCTCGGACGTGCTGGCCGCGTGTTTAAGGTAGGGGCCATAGCGCCCGATATTGGACCAGACTGTCACACCATCCTCGGGATGGGGGCCGATTTCGCGCGGCAGGCTTAACAGTTTCAGCGCTGTTTCAAGCTCGATCTCTTCGGCGGGCCATTCCTTGGGGACGGATTGGCGCGGCGGTTTCTTGTTTTCTTCGGTGACCGGGCCGCGTTGCACATAGGGGCCGAACCGCCCTTTGAACACACGGATTTCGTCGCCCTCATCCACGCCCAGCAATTTGCCATCGGGTGGAATTGCCCCGTTGTCTTCGGCACCCGGTGGGCCAAATGCGCGGGTATAGCGACATTCCGGATAGCTGGAACAGCCGATAAAGGCGCCGCCGGACCGGGCCGTGCGCATGGAAAGCCGCCCGTTTCCACAGTTCGGGCAAATGCGCGGATCGGTCCCGTCCTCATTCGGGGGGAACAGATGCGGTTCAAGAACCTCGTTGATCTTGTCCAGTACCTCTCCGATCCGCAGATCGGCCGTTTCCGCGATCGCGGCGGAAAAATCGCGCCAGAACCGGCCAAGCACATCCTTGTAGTCACGCTCGCCCGCGCTGACGTCGTCCAGTTCTTCTTCCAACTCGGCGGTAAAGTCGTATTCGACATAGCGGCGGAAATAGTTTGACAGGAACGCTGTCACCAGCCGCCCCTTGTCTTCGGGGATCAGGCGGTTCTTGTCCTTGCGGACATAGCCGCGATCCTGAATCGTCGTCACGATGCTGGCATAGGTCGATGGGCGGCCGATCCCCAGTTCTTCCATCCGTTTGACAAGCGTCGCTTCGGTATAACGGGGGGGCGGTTGGGTGAAATGCTGATCCGGGGTGATCGCGCCTTTGGCCGCTTTTTCGCCCTCGTGGACCTGGGGCAGGCGCTTGTCGTCGTCATCGACCACTGCGTCGTCGCGGCCTTCTTCATAAACCTTTAGGAACCCGTCAAACAGGATCACCTGACCGGTCGCGCGCATTTCGACCTGACCATCGGCGCTGCCCACATCAACTGTGGTGCGTTCAAGGCGTGCGCTTTCCATCTGACAGGCCAGCGTGCGTTTCCAGATCAGATCGTAAAGCTTGCGCTGATCCGCATCCGTGATCTTTAGCGCGGCGGCATCTTTGGTCATGTCCGTTGGGCGGATGCATTCATGCGCCTCTTGGGCGTTCTTGGCCTTGTTCTTGTACATGCGCGGGCTGCCGGGCACATATTCCGCGCCGAAACGATCGCTGATGGCGTCGCGGGTGGCCTGAACGGCCTCGGGGGCCATGTCGATCCCGTCAGTCCGCATATACGTGATGTACCCGGCTTCGTAGAGCCGTTGCGCCGCACTCATCGCGTGGCGTGCGCCCATGCCGAACTTGCGACTTGCCTCCTGTTGAAGGGTCGACGTCATGAATGGCGGCGACGGGTTACGCGACGCGGGTTTCGCTTCGACTGACTTGACGCTCAGATCGCGGGAATTGATCGCCTGAACCGCCAATTCCGCCTGCGTTTCGTTTTCAATGCTAAAGCGTTCCAGCTTTTTACCCGCCAGCACCGTCAGCCGGGTTTCGTAGTCCTGCCCGCGTGGGGTCGAAAGCACGGCTTTGACAGACCAGTATTCGCGCGGGCGAAACGCTTCGACTTCCATTTCGCGTTCAACGATCAGGCGCAAGCACACCGATTGCACCCGTCCGGCCGATTTCGCGCCGGGCAGTTTCCGCCACAAGACCGGGGACAGGTTGAACCCGACAAGGTAGTCAAGCGCGCGACGGGCAAGATACGCCTCGACCAGCGGCGCATCGACCTGCCGGGGGTTCTTCATGGCCTCGGTCACGGCGGATTTGGTGATCGCGTTGAACACGACCCGGCTTACCGGGGTGTCCTTTTTGATCGCCTTGCGATTTCTAAGCGCTTCTTCCAGGTGCCAACTGATGGCTTCGCCTTCGCGATCCGGGTCAGTTGCAAGGATCAGTGCGTTGTCGTCTTTCAGTGCGTCAGCGATCGCTTTCACATGTTTGCGACTGTCCGACGCAATTTCCCATTTCATGTCGAATTCATGTTCGGTGTCGACAGAACCGTCTTTCGGCGGCAGATCGCGCACGTGTCCATACGAGGCTAGAACAGTGTAATCCGGGCCAAGATATTTGTTAATTGTCTTGGCTTTGGCCGGGGATTCCACGACGACGACGGGCATACGGCGTCCTTTCGACTCTTAGGCTGGGCGTTGGCGGCGGACCATGTGGGCTTTGCGGGGCGGTTGTCAATCCGCCCTTGTGGCTGAATTGGCCCTGCCGTTTCACATAAGAGTCAGGTCTGCAATATCCAATCGGGCAATCACCGCGGGTTGGGGGCGCGTGAAATCAGCCCACCTGCCTGGCGCAATACCTTGCCGGTCAATTCCAGATCGGTCAGCGCCGGAGAGATCATGCGCGGTTCGGTGCCAAGGTCGCGGATAAGCTGATCTTCGGCCAGGGGCGTGGGCCCAAGCCGGTCGAGGATGAGGCTGTG
>JBOEGP010000045.1:0-4066 GCA_050633485.1 Pseudooceanicola sp. | reverse complement strand
GCGTCGGGCAGAACCGCACCGGGGTTCATGATCCCGTTGGGATCAAACAGCGCCTTGATACCGCGCATCAGGTCCAGCTTGGTCGGATCGGTGAATTTCCGCATCTCGTCGATTTTCAGCCGCCCGACCCCGTGTTCGGCACTGAACGACCCGCCCATTCCGACAACCAATTCGTGCACCGCTGCATAGATTTCTTTGCTGCGTGGCATGTATTTGTCGCGTGTTTCGCCTTCGGGCGGGAACAGGTTGTAATGCAGATTGCCATCGCCCATATGCCCGAAACAATTGATGCGGAACGGGCCAAGCCCGGCGACCAGTTGATCGGCACGGCGCAGAAATTCCGGGATCAACGACAGCGGCAATGACACATCGTGCGAACAGATGCCCCCGACCTCGCGGCTGGCAAGTGGCATGTTTTCGCGGATGTCCCAAAACGCCGCGCGCTGACCTTCGGATTGTGCGATCACGCCGTCACTGACCAACCCGGCCTCGGCCGCTTCGGTGAACAGGGTTTCAAGGGCGGATTGCGGATCGTTTCCACGGGCCAGCCCGATGTCGATCAACACCATCCAGGGCGGCGCGGGGTAAAACGGCAGCTGGGTCTGGGGAAACGCGGCGCGCATGAAATCAAAGCTGACGCCCTTGATCAGTTCAAAAGCGGAAACCGCCTCGCCCATCTGGGCCTTGGCCATGGACAGCAATTCGACCGCGGCATCCGGGCTTTCTACCACAAGGAACGCGGTGCCTTCTTCGGCCGGAATCGGGGCAAGTTTCAGGGACGCCGCCGTGGTGACCGCCAGCGTGCCTTCGGACCCGATCAAAAGGTTGCGCAGATCGTATCCGGTGTTGTCCTTGCGCAGACGCGACAGCCCGTTCATCACCCGCCCATCGGGCAGAACCGCCTCAACCCCCAGGCACAGATCGCGGGCGTTGCCATACCGCAGAACGTTGACGCCGCCTGCATTGGTGCCAAGGTTGCCACCGATCCGCGCGCTGCCCTTGGCGGCCAGCGACAGGGGATAGAGGCGATCGACCTTGCGCGCGGCCTCGTGCACGTCCTGCATGATCACGCCCGCTTCGACGATCATGATGTTTTCTGTGGGGAACACATCGCGGATCCGGTTCATCCGTTCCATTGACAGGATCAGCGGCGCGGCACCGGGCCCCGGAATTTGCGCGCCGACAAGGCCCGTGCCACCGCCATAAGGAATGACACGCACCCGCGCGGCATTGGCCGCCATCAAGATCTGGCGCACCTCTTCGACGGAACCGGGGGCAAGGACCAGCCCGACGGGCGACGTCCAACGCCCGCGCGGTTCTTCGAAATAGCGCGGTTCAGCCTCTCGGTAGGATTTCGGGTCAAGGCGGTCACGCAGGCTGTCGGCAAAGGCCTGATCGGCGGGGGCATAAGTGTTCATCGGGCAAGGATATCAGCCGCGCTGCGCCGGTAAAGCCGGATTCGGGGTTTTGCGCATACGGGGATCGCGCCGGCCCGGACTGCGCACCAGACTGGGCGGCGGATTGTCAGGCAACCCCATGTGATTTTGCCGAAATTGGCCCCATTGGCGGGTCAGTTCGGATCGCGCAGCGGCATGGGGCGCAGAACAATGACAGTCGGTTGCTTGGGAAGGTTGCGCAGCGACAGGGTGATATCACTGGTTCCCGCGTATTGCACATCAAACGCGTCGGACACACCGTCAAGGAACCAGCCAAGCGATGTGTCTGAAAACCAGTGCATCGGTAGAACGACCGAAGATTTCAACCGCTGCACCACGCGGATCATCGACGGAAGATCCAGTGTCATGCCGCCATCCACCGGGGCCATCAGCACATCGACCCTGCCAAGGGCGGCGTATTGGGCGGCGTTGGGTTCGTGATGCAGGTGACCAAGGTGACCAATGCACAGGCCTTCGACTTCGAACACAAAAATGGAATTCCCGTTCTCTTCGACCCCGTTCATTGACCGGATATCGGTGGGCACATTGCGGACAAGCATTTCCCCAAGATCAAGGTGATGTTGCGCGGCCATGCCAAAGCTGTCCGACCATCCGCGCAACACATGGGGGATCGCGGGATCGGGGGTGGCGGTCCAATGGCTGGAATGGGCATGGTTCATCGTGACCACATCAGGCAGGAAATCTGCGGTGCCGATCCAACCGGTGAAATCGGTGACGGCGGACAGGCCTTTTGGGGTTTGGATCAGGAACGACGAATGCCCGAGATAAGAGATGCGGGTGGCATATTCGGGCACCGGGTCGCGAAAGCTGGCCTTGTGCAGGAAAGTGATGCCGGGTGTGGCATCCGCAATGGCGATGCAATGGCTTAACCGGCCGGTTTGCTGGGCCTTTGCGGGGGTGGTCAGGAACGCGGCCAGCATTAGGGCCAACAAACAACGCAACATGGGCGAACCTCCTCATCGCAGGGTAACATGGATTCATGGTGTGACTTTAGACAAATTTGCGAAACCTGACGGGCGCCGCGCGCATCCACAGTGACGCTGCGCGGTTTGGTTGCGGTTTTTTGCAGCACCGCATGGGCAAATGCCTGTTGACCCTGTAGAGAAGGCCCAAAGCCCCCCGTTTTCCAGACACAGTGGATCGACATTGAAACGCGCAGCCCTGGCCGCCTTCGCCAACCGTATCGAATTGCCCGACCTGCGGGTCGCCCCGACAACCGGACGCATCAACGCGGATACCATTCGCATTGAATTGCTGTCCGGGCTGACCGTCGCTCTTGCGCTGGTTCCCGAAGCTGTCGCCTTTGCCTTTGTGGCCGGGGTTGATCCTCTGGTGGGCCTCTATGCCGCGTTTATCGTCGGGTTGATCACCGCGCTGATCGGTGGGCGCCCTGGAATGATTTCCGGCGCCACCGGGGCGTTGGCTGTGGTGATGGTGGCGTTGGTTGCCGATCACGGAGTGGAATATCTGTTCGCCACGGTGGTCTTGATGGGGATCCTGCAGGTGACTGCGGGTGTTCTGCGGTGGGGAAAGTTCATTCGCCTGGTCCCGCACCCTGTGATGTTGGGCTTTGTGAATGGCCTTGCCATCGTTATTTTCATGGCTCAGATGACCCAGTTCAAAGTGCCCGGCACCGTTGAAAACAGCGGCCATGGCGCGGGGGGCGGTGAATGGCTGTCCGGCATGCCGTTATATATGATGTTGGGTCTGACAGTTCTGACCATGGCGATCATCTGGGTGACGCCCAAGATTACGCGGGTGATCCCGGCGCCCTTGCTGGGGATCGGGATCACGGCCGGATTGGTCATCGGGCTGGGGCTTGATGTGCCGGTCGTGGGCGATATGGCGTCGATCGAGGGCGGATTGCCACGATTGCACATTCCGATGGTCCCGCTGACCTTTGAGACGCTTGAAATCATCTTTCCCTATGCTGTCATTCTAGCCGCGATCGGGTTGATCGAAAGCCTTTTGACGCTGAACCTTGTGGGTGAGATGACCGGCCAGCGTGGCGGGGCCAGCCAGGAATGCATCGCGCAGGGCACGTCGAATGTTGTGACCGGATTCTTTGGTGGCATGGGTGGCTGCGCGATGATCGGACAATCGATGATCAACGTGAATTCCGGCGGGCGCACGCGGATTGCAGGCGTTGCGGCGGCGGGGTTCCTGTTGGTGTTCATCCTGTTTGCGGCACCCTTGATCGAGCGCATCCCGCTCGCCTCGCTTGTCGGGGTGATGTTCATGGTGGTGATCGGAACATTCGCCTGGAATTCCATTAAGATTCTGGCGCGGGTGCCCTTGAACGATGCCTTTGTGATCGTGTTGGTCACTGTTGTGACTGTGATCAGCGATTTGGCAATGGCCGTGGTCGTTGGGGTGATCGTGTCTGCGTTGTCTTATGCATGGAACGCAGCAAAGCGGATCGGGGCGCGGACCTATCGCACCCCCGAAGGCGCCAAGGTCTATCAAATTCGCGGGCCATTGTTTTTTGGATCCGCGGATGGGTTCGTTGAATTGTTCGACGTCAAGAATGACCCCGGCGCGGTGATTGTCGATTTTGAGGACAGCCGGGTGGTGGATCAATCTGCGCTGCAGGCGATCGAGGCGGTGGC
>JBOEGP010000044.1:10816-22401 GCA_050633485.1 Pseudooceanicola sp. | reverse complement strand
CAAACTTTTCCTTTGCCATGGTCTGGCCTCCTTTTCGGGTCGGCGGGGTTACCCCGCCCTACGGGTGGTGGGTAGGGCGGGTTAACCCGCCTTCCCGTTAAGCGTATTTCTTCTGAATTTCTTCAGAGATGTTCGATGGCACTGGATCGTAGTGATCAAACTGCATCGAGAACTGCGCGCGGCCCGAAGACATGGAACGCAGGTTGTTGATGTAGCCGAACATCGACGCCAGCGGCACCATTGCATCAATCGCAACGGCATTGCCGCGTTGTTCCTGACCAGTCACCTGGCCGCGACGCGATGTCAGATCGCCGATGATGTTGCCGGTGTAATCTTCAGGTGTCAGAACTTCGACCTTCATGATCGGTTCCAGCAACTTCGCACCGGCGCGGCGCAGACCTTCGCGCATGCACATACGGCCCGCGATTTCGAACGCCAGAACACTGGAGTCAACATCGTGGAATTTACCGTCGATCAGCGCGACCTTGAAATCGATCACCGGGAAGCCGGCAAGCGGGCCGGAATCCATCACCGATTTGATGCCTTTTTCAACACCGGGGATGTATTCCCGCGGGATCGAACCACCAACGATGCGGCTTTCAAAGGAATAGCCTTCGCCAGCTTCTGTCGGCGAAATGATCATCTTGACCTCAGCGAACTGACCGGACCCACCAGATTGTTTCTTGTGGGTATAGGTGTGCTCGATCTCGTGACCGATGGTTTCGCGATAAGCCACCTGCGGTGCACCGATGTTCGCTTCGACCTTGAATTCCCGCTTAAGGCGGTCAACCAGGATGTCGAGGTGAAGTTCGCCCATGCCCTTCATGATCGTCTGACCGGATTCCATGTCGGTTTCGACGCGGAATGACGGGTCTTCGGCGGCAAGGCGTTGCAGACCCTGAGACATTTTCTCTTGGTCGTTCTTCGTCTTGGGTTCGACCGCGATTTCGATCACCGGATCGGGGAAAGTCATCGTTTCAAGAACCACCGGGCTGGCAGGCGAACACAGCGTGTCACCCGTGGTGGTTTCTTTCAGACCGGCCAACGCGATGATGTCGCCTGCAAAGGCTTCTTCGATCTCTTCGCGGTTGATCGCGTGCATCATCATCATCCGACCGACACGCTCGCGCTTGCCTTTGGTTGCGTTCAGCATCGCGTCGCCTTTGTTGATCACGCCGGAATAGATCCGCGTAAAGGTCAAAGAGCCGACAAACGGGTCGTTCATGATTTTGAACGCCAGCGCCGAGAACGGTTCGCTGTCATCGGCATGACGTTCGATGTCGCGGGTTTCCGTTTCATCATCAGGCGAGAAACCGGTGTAGGCCGGCACATCCAATGGCGATGGCAGGAAGTCGATGACAGCGTTCAGCAACGGCTGCACGCCTTTGTTCTTGAACGCCGACCCGGCGGTCACGGGAACAAACGACAGTGACAGACAGCCAGCGCGGATCAATTTGCGCAATGTCGCCTCATCAGGCTCTTCGCCTTCGAGGTATGCTTCCATCGCCGTGTCGTCCATTTCGACGGCGTTTTCGATCAATGTGGCGCGCCACTCATCGGCAACATCCTGAAGTTCCGCGCGGATCGGCTGACGGACCCAGGAGGCACCAAGGTCTTCGCCCTGCCACACCCATTCTTCCATCTTGATCAGATCCACGATGCCTTCGAGGTGATCTTCGGCACCGATCGGCAGAGCGATCGGAACAGGGGTCGCACCCGTGCGGTCCTTGATCATCTTGACGCAATTGTAGAAATCGGCGCCGATCTTGTCCATTTTGTTGACGAAGACGATCCGTGGAACCTTGTACCGGTCCGCCTGACGCCAGACCGTTTCGGTTTGTGGTTCAACACCCGCGTTGGCGTCCAAAAGGCAGATAGCCCCATCAAGCACAGCCAGCGAACGTTCGACTTCGATGGTGAAGTCAACGTGGCCGGGCGTGTCGATGATGTTAAAGCGCACCTTGGTGTCGTCAGTGCCTTCGGCGGTCGGGTCTTCCTGACGCTGCCAGAACGTTGTTGTCGCGGCGGACGTGATCGTGATCCCGCGCTCTTGTTCCTGCTCCATCCAGTCCATGGTCGCGGCGCCGTCGTGGACTTCGCCGATCTTGTGGGACTTGCCGGTGTAATACAGAATACGCTCGGTCGTGGTGGTTTTGCCGGCATCAATGTGGGCCATGATGCCAAAGTTACGATAGCGCTCGAGCGGATATACGCGTGCCATGTTAGGCCTGCCTTTCTTCGTCGGGAGAACCCGTTGGGATTACCAGCGGTAGTGGCTGAACGCCCGGTTTGCGTCTGCCATCTTGTGAGTGTCTTCGCGTTTCTTCACAGCGGACCCGCGTGAATTCACCGCATCCAAAAGTTCGCCGGCAAGGCGTTCTTCCATGGTGTTTTCGTTGCGCGAACGGCTGGCGTTGATCAACCAGCGGATCGCCAGAGCTTCGCGGCGCTCAGGGCGGACTTCGACTGGAACCTGATAGGTGGCACCACCAACGCGACGCGAACGGACTTCGACGGCGGGTTTGATGTTGTCCAGCGCTTCGTGGAAAATTTCCACAGGCGCGCGCTTGACCTTGTCTTCGACGCGGTCGAGCGCATTGTAAACGATCTTTTCGGCAACAGACTTTTTGCCGTCGATCATCAGGTTGTTCATAAATTTCGTCAGGATCCGGTCACCATATTTGGCGTCGGGCAGGACTTCGCGTTTCTCAGCGGCGTGACGGCGGGACATCTTGTAATCCTCTTACTTCGGACGCTTGGCGCCGTATTTCGAACGACGTTGCTTACGATCCTTGACCCCTTGGGTATCAAGCACACCGCGCAGGATGTGGTAACGCACGCCCGGAAGGTCTTTGACCCGGCCCCCGCGGATAAGCACAACCGAGTGCTCCTGCAGGTTGTGGCTTTCGCCCGGAATGTACGAAATCACCTCAAAACCGTTGGTCAGGCGCACTTTGGCGACTTTCCGCATGGCCGAGTTCGGTTTCTTGGGTGTGGTCGTATAGACGCGTGTGCAAACGCCGCGCTTTTGCGGACATTGCTCAAGGTGCATCGACTTGGACCGTTTGATTTTTGGCTGCCGGGGTTTCCGGATCAGCTGTTGGATCGTAGGCATATGGGCTTCGTTCCCCGTTCTTTCAACACATGTGTTGCGGGGGCTACCCCCGCGGTTTCATCGCTACGCCATATGCGTCCACACAACGTAAAACACCGCATGCGTCCCCTCGTTCACGGGGAACGACGCGGCGGTATTCCAGAGGATCGGGGCAGCAAATGCCCGGATCGTGACCACTATCAATCTGAAAGGCGGCGGGGCGACCCCCACATCCAATTGGGGGCGCGTATAGAAAGAGTCGCGACCCTTGTCAACACACGCTCAACACTCTCGTGCCATCCTTGTCCCCGGCGGCGCAGGTCCGCCTAGGCCCTGCCCGTCTTGGGCGGCGCGCTTGGCGTCGCCCCCAGTTTGCGTTCCCGCGCCAGCATGAACAACCCCGATGCCGCGACAATGGCCGCCCCCGCCAATGTCATCCAGTCAGGCCAATAGCCGAACACCACAAACCCAAGCACAAGGGCAAACAACAGGCCGGTATAGCGAAACGGCGAAACGAAGGACATTTCGCCCGCACGGATCGCCACCACAGAGCACAGGTACGCCCCCAGGACGGTGATCGCCGCCGCGCCGATCAATCCCGTGGACCGCGCGTCAAGCGCCACCCAGTCGGCCCCGCTGACACTGCCAGCGGCAAAAGCGAACGTGACCCCGCCCGCTGTCATCACGGTCACCAGCATTGATGGGACATCGCGCGACAAACGTCGCGTCACGAGGTCACGCAAGGTGACAAACCCAACGGCGATCAGCGTGTAGATCGCATAGATGTTGAACCCGTCAGACCCCGGTTGCACGATCAGCAAAACGCCCGCAAACCCCACCAGAATGGCCCCGATGCGGCGCCACCCAACGGGTTCGCCCAGAAACACCGCGGCCGCCAGCGTCACGGCAAGCGGGGCGGATTGCAGGACAGCCGTGACATTGGCAAGGGGCATATTGAACAGCGCGGTCAGAAAGAAATAGGCGATCCCCACTTCGGCCAGCACGCGGGTGATGACCAACCCCCAGTCACGCCCGGTCAGTGAAACGCGAAAGGCGCCCATTCGCCAGGCGATCAGCGCGGTGACAAAGGTGGTCAAAAACCCGCGCAGGGTGATCACCTGGGTCAGCGGCACGTGGTCAGACAACAGTTTCGTGCAGGTGTCGTTCAGGGTGAACAGCGCCATCGAGCCCATCATATAGACCGCTCCACGCATATTGTCGGTCATCAAGCGCCCCTTTGGTGATGGTTCCGGTGATCACGGTCCGGACCCGCGTCAGCCCGACAGAATACCAGCGCCGGGCAAATGGAAAGGGCCTGGCGATCAGGCCCGTGGACTTTGCTGTGCTTTTTGTCGAAGGGAGGTGGGGGTGGATGGGCTGTGCATGCCTCCGGCGGAAGTATTTTTAGAAAGACGAAGGGGGGGCGTGGTGGCTTGGGGAACCGGGGCGATCCTGAGGCGGGCGGGGCCGTGGGGCGGGGGGCCGTGGGGCGGGACTGATAAGGCGCCGTGATGCTGTGATCGGAACGGGGCCGCTTTATTGTGCGGGAATGGTGCGCGGCCAGTCGGTTTCCTGGGGGCAACTTACATATCTTGGATCGAAAAAGGCCCCCCGGATTGCGCCGGGGGGCCTTTTTAATGGTGTGATACCGGTGGTGATCAGTCCCGGCTTTCCGGGGTTTGAACCAAGGTGTCGGCGGTGTCGGTCAGGTCGTCCACCGGCGCGGCCAGGGCGGCGGCGGCTTCGGCCTCTTCGCGGCGGGCTTCGATCACCACGTTGTCGCGTTCGGAGGCGATACGGCGCACGCGCTGTGTTGCCCCCCCTGTCCCGGCCGGGATCAGGCGACCAACGATCACGTTTTCCTTGAGGCCGACCAGTTTGTCACGTTTGCCCTGAACCGATGCTTCGGTCAGAACCCGCGTGGTTTCCTGGAACGATGCCGCCGAGATAAAGGAGCGCGTTTGCAGCGATGCCTTGGTGATCCCCAGCAGGATCGGTTGGCCCGAAGCGGTCCGGCGCCCTTCGCGTTCGGCTTTTTCGTTGGCAGTATCGAATTCGATCTTGTCAACGTGTTCGCCTTTGAGAAGCGTGGTTTCGCCGCTGTCCGTGATCTCCCATTTCTGGAGCATCTGGCGCACGATCACTTCGATATGCTTATCGTTGATCTTAACGCCTTGCAGGCGATAGACGTCCTGCACTTCGCTGATCATGTAATCGGCAAGGGCCTCGACACCCATAATGGCAAGAATATCATGCGGCGCAGGGTTGCCATCCATGATGTAGTCGCCCTTTTGCACAAAGTCGCCTTCCTGCACGGGGATGTGTTTGCCCTTGGGCACCATGTATTCCACGGGTTCCAGGCTGTCGTCGGCGGGTTCGATCGTGATCCGGCGCTTGTTCTTGTAGTCGCGACCGAACCGGACATACCCGTCGATTTCCGCAATAATGGCGTGATCCTTGGGGCGACGTGCCTCAAAGAGTTCGGCCACACGCGGCAGACCACCGGTGATGTCTTTGGTTTTCGCACCTTCGCGCGGAATACGTGCAACCACGTCACCGGCTTTGATGTCCTGACCGTCTTCGACGGAAAGAATGGCATCAACCGACATCGGATAGGTCACAGGATTGCCCGCATCGTTGCGCACCGGTTCACCGTCTTCGCCCAGGATGATCAGCTCGGGCTTGAGCTCATTGCCCTTGGGCGCGGCGCGCCAGTCCATGACGATCTTTTGGGTCATGCCTGTTGCGTCATCGGTGTCTTCGCGCACGGCAATACCGGTCACGAGGTCAACATAACGCACCTGACCCGATTTTTCCGCGATGATCGGCAGGGTATAGGGATCCCATTCGAACAGCTTGTCGCCGCGCGAAACCTTGCTGCCCTCTTTGACGAACAGCTTGGTGCCATAGCCCAGCTTGTGGCTGGCACGTTCATCGCCGGATGCATCCATGATCCGCAGTTTCATGTTCCGGCCCATGACCAGAATTTCACCTGCGGCATTTTCCAGAAGCTGTGCGTTTTCGAATTCGATCACGCCCTCTTGCGAGGCTTCGAGGAAGGATTGCTGACCACCCTGCGCAACGCCGCCGATGTGGAACGTCCGCATCGTCAGCTGTGTGCCGGGTTCGCCAATCGACTGGGCCGCGATGATGCCGACGGCCTCACCGATGTTGACCTGTGTGCCACGGGCCAGATCGCGACCATAACAGGTGGCGCAGACGCCGTCTTCGGCCTGACATGTCAGCGGCGAACGGATGCGGCAGGATTGAACACCCGCCTCTTCGATCGCATCAGCCATACGTTCGTCGATCAGCACGCCCTTGGCGCAGATCAGTTCGTCAGTGCCCGGACGCATGATGTCATCGGCGGCCACACGGCCCAGCAGACGCTCACCAATGGTCGCCACGACTTCGCCGTCGTTCACCGCCGGCTCTACCGTGATCGCAATGTCGGTGCCGCAATCGGGTTCACGCACGATGCAATCCTGCGCCACATCCACCAGACGGCGGGTTAGGTAACCCGAGTTCGCCGTCTTGAGGGCGGTGTCGGACAGGCCCTTGCGGGCACCGTGGGTCGAGTTGAAGTATTCAAGAACCGTCAGGCCCTCTTTAAAGTTCGAGATGATCGGCGTTTCGATGATGTCGCCGTTCGGCTTGGCCATCAGGCCGCGCATCCCGCCCAGCTGTTTCATCTGGGTGACCGAGCCACGCGCACCGGAGTGGGCCATCATGTAAACCGAGTTCGGTTCCATTTCAGACCCGTCAGTGTCCCGCTTGTTGGCCGAGATGGCACCCATCATCGCCTCGGTGACCTTGTCGTTACACTTGGACCAGGCATCGACAACCTTGTTGTACTTTTCACCCTGAGTGATCAGGCCGTCCATGTACTGTTGTTCGAAATCTTTCACCTGTTCGCGGGTTTCGTCCACGATCGGCCATTTGTTTTCAGGAATGACCATGTCATCCTTGCCGAACGAAATGCCCGCCTTAAACGCCTCGCGGAAGCCCATGGTCATGATCTGATCACAGAAAATGACCGATTCCTTCTGACCACAATAGCGATAGACGGTATCGATCACCTGTTGCACTTCGCGTTTGCGCAACAGCCGGTTGACCAGTTCAAACGGCGCCTTGGCATTCAGCGGCAGCAACGCCCCAAGGCGCACGCGGCCCGGAGTGGTTTCAAACCGCTGCATCACCTCGTTGCCTTCTTCGTCGATCTGCGGGATCCGCGCCTGAACCTTGGCGTGCAGGTGCACGGCCCCGGAATCCAGCGCATATTGGACCTCTTCGATCGAAGAGAAGACCATGCCTTCGCCCTTCATCCCTTCGCGTTCGATGGTCGTGTAATACAGACCAAGGATCATATCCTGCGATGGAACAATGATCGGTGCGCCGTTGGCAGGCGACAGAACGTTGTTCGTCGACATCATCAACACGCGCGCTTCTAGCTGTGCCTCAAGCGAAAGGGGCACGTGAACCGCCATTTGGTCACCGTCAAAGTCAGCGTTGAACGCCGAACAGACCAACGGGTGCAGCTGGATCGCCTTGCCTTCGATCAGAACAGGTTCAAACGCCTGAATGCCCAAACGGTGCAGCGTAGGCGCACGGTTCAGCATGACAGGGTGTTCGCGGATCACCTCGTCCAGAATGTCCCAAACCTCGGGGCGTTCTTTTTCGACCAGTTTCTTGGCCTGCTTGACGGTGCTAGAAAGGCCCTTGGCCTCAAGGCGTGAATAGATGAACGGCTTGAACAGCTCCAGCGCCATCTTTTTCGGAAGGCCACATTGATGCAGTTTCAGCTCCGGACCAGTCACAATCACCGAACGACCCGAGAAATCGACGCGTTTGCCCAAAAGGTTCTGACGGAAACGCCCGTGCTTGCCTTTCAGCATATCCGACAGCGATTTCAGCGGGCGTTTGTTGGCGCCGGTGATCACGCGGCCGCGACGGCCGTTGTCAAACAGCGCATCCACGGATTCCTGCAGCATCCGCTTTTCGTTGCGCACGATAATATCAGGCGCACGCAGTTCGATCAGCCGTTTCAGACGGTTGTTCCGGTTGATGACGCGGCGATACAGATCGTTTAGGTCCGACGTGGCGAACCGGCCACCGTCAAGCGGCACCAGAGGGCGCAGTTCGGGCGGGATAACCGGCACGACCGTCATCACCATCCATTCCGGGCGGTTGCCGGATTCAAGGAAGGATTCAACGACTTTCAGGCGTTTGATGATCTTCTTGGGTTTCAGTTCACCCGTGGCTTCGGCCAGATCTGCGCGCAGCTGTTCGGCCTCGGATTCTAGGTCGATGTTGGCCAGCATTTCGCGGATCGCTTCGGCGCCGATGTTCGCGGTGAACGCGTCCATGCCATAGGCATCCTGCGCGTCCATGTATTCTTCTTCGTTCAGCATCTGACCATACTGAAGGTCGGTCAGGCCGGGTTCGATAACCACATAGTTTTCGAAATACAGAACACGTTCAAGATCGCGCAGCGTCATGTCCAGCATCAGACCAATGCGCGACGGCAGCGATTTCAGGAACCAGATATGCGCAACAGGCGCGGCCAGTTCGATGTGGCCCATCCGTTCACGACGGACCTTTTGCAGCGTCACTTCGACACCACACTTTTCGCAGACAACGCCGCGATATTTCATGCGCTTGTATTTGCCGCACAGGCATTCGTAATCTTTGATCGGGCCAAAGATACGCGCACAGAACAGGCCATCCCGTTCGGGCTTGTAAGTCCGATAGTTGATCGTTTCGGGTTTCTTGATCTCACCGTAAGACCACGAAAGGATCCGTTCGGGCGACGCGAGCGAGACTTTGATCTCGTCGAAAACCTTTGGCGGGGTGAGCGGGTTGAACGGGTTGTTCGTCAGTTCCTGGTTCATGTCGTATTCCTATATGACAGGGCGCGAGAGAGAGGTTTTCAGCCGTAGGGGGGACACATGCCCCGCCCTACCCAATGCGGTTTGGCTTATTCCCCTCCCTCGTCGTCCAGGAGTTCCATGTTCAGGCCGAGGCCGCGGACTTCTTTCACGAGAACGTTAAAGCTCTCTGGGATGCCCGCTTCGTAGTTATCCTCGCCCTTGACGATGCTTTCATAGACCTTGGTACGGCCAGCCACGTCATCCGATTTCACGGTCAGCATTTCCTGCAACGTGTAAGCGGCGCCATAAGCTTCGAGTGCCCAGACTTCCATCTCACCAAAGCGCTGACCACCAAACTGTGCCTTACCACCCAGCGGCTGCTGCGTGACGAGGGAGTACGGACCGGTGGACCGTGCGTGGATTTTGTCATCCACAAGGTGATGCAGTTTCAGCAGGTATTTGACACCCACCGTCACTTTGCGGCTGAACTGTTCGCCCGTGCGGCCATCAAACAGAACCGATTGGCCCGATGTATCGAACCCGGCCCGTTTCAGGCTGTCGTTCACATCGGCCTCTTTCGCGCCGTCAAAGACCGGCGTGGCAATCGGAACACCGCGTGTGACATTCCCGGCGGCCTCAAGCAGGAGGTCTTCGCTCATGTCGCCAAAGCCTTCGTCGTAGACATCATCGCCATAAGCGATTTTCAGCGCCTCGCGGACCGGGGTCAGATCGCCAGAGCGGCGGTAATCGTCCAGTGCATCGTCGATCGAAAGCCCAAGACCGCGTGCGGCCCAACCCATGTGGGTTTCCAGGATCTGCCCAACATTCATCCGGCTGGGAACGCCAAGCGGGTTCAGGCAGAAATCGACCGGCGTGCCATCCTCAAGGAACGGCATGTCCTCCATCGGCACAACGCGGGACACAACGCCCTTGTTGCCGTGACGACCGGCCATTTTGTCGCCCGGTTGCAGCTTGCGCTTAACCGCGACGAACACCTTGACCATCTTCATCACGCCCGGCGGCAGATCATCACCGCGGCGGACTTTTTCGACCTTGTCTTCAAAACGGGCATCCAGGGCACGTTTCTGCACCTCGTATTGCTCGTTCAGGGCCTCGACATGGCTGGCTTCCTTGTCGTCACCCAGGGCAAGCATCCACCACTGGCTCCGCGGCATGCTGGCCAGCAGGTCTTCGGTGACTTCCGAATTCGGCTTGATGCCTTTGGGGCCTTTGACGGCGGTCTTGCCCATCAACATGGATTTCAGACGCGCATAGATGTTGCGATCCAGGATCGCCAGCTCATCGTCACGGTCGCGCGACAGGCGTTCGACCTCTTCGCGTTCGATCTGAAGCGCACGTTCGTCTTTTTCCACACCATGACGGTTAAAGACACGCACTTCGACAACCGTGCCGTAGTCACCCGGTTTGACCCGCAGCGACGTGTCACGCACATCGGATGCTTTTTCACCAAAGATCGCGCGAAGAAGTTTTTCTTCCGGCGTCATCGGGCTTTCACCCTTTGGTGTGATCTTGCCGACCAGAATATCGCCCGGTTCGACATCCGCGCCAATATAAACAATCCCGGCTTCGTCAAGGTTGCGCAGGGCTTCCTCACCGACGTTGGGAATGTCGCGGGTGATCTCTTCTGGACCCAGTTTGGTATCACGTGCGGCGACTTCGAATTCCTCGATGTGGATCGAGGTATAAACGTCATCACGCGCGATCCGCTCGGAAATCAGGATCGAGTCTTCGTAGTTGTAGCCATTCCAGGGCATGAACGCGACGACCACGTTCTTGCCAAGGGCCAGTTCCCCCATATCCGTGGACGGGCCGTCAGCGATCACTTCGCCTTTGACGACCGGATCGCCCACCTTCACCAGAGGACGCTGGTTGATACAGGTGTTCTGGTTGGAACGCTGGAATTTGCGCATGCGATAGATGTCAACGCCCGCATCCCCCAGTTCGAGGTCCTCGGTCGCGCGGATAACGATCCGCTGCGCATCAACCTGGTCGATGATCCCTGCCCGCTTGGCCATGATGGCCGCGCCGGAATCCCGTGCCACGATTTCTTCGATCCCGGTGCCGACCAGCGGCGCCTCGGCCCGCAACAGCGGAACCGCCTGACGTTGCATGTTCGATCCCATCAGGGCGCGGTTCGCATCGTCATTTTCAAGGAACGGGATCAGCGATGCCGCAACCGACACCAGCTGTTTGGGCGAAACGTCAATAAGATCAACGCTTTCGTTCGGTGACAGCGTGTATTCACCCGATTTCCGGGTGTTCACAAGGTCATTCACGAATTTGCCGTTCTCATCAAGGTTGGCGTTCGCCTGCGCCACGGTGTGACGCATTTCTTCGGTCGCGGACATGTATTTGACGTCATCGGTGACCTGCCCGTTATCGACGCGGCGATAGGGGGTTTCGATAAAGCCATACTTGTTCACGCGGGCAAACGTCGCCAGCGAGTTGATCAGACCAATGTTCGGGCCTTCGGGCGTTTCAATCGGGCACATCCGGCCATAGTGGGTCGGGTGGACGTCGCGTACCTCAAAACCGGCACGTTCGCGGGTCAGACCGCCTGGCCCAAGCGCCGAAAGACGACGCTTGTGCGTCACTTCGGA
>JBOEGP010000044.1:0-10794 GCA_050633485.1 Pseudooceanicola sp. | reverse complement strand
CTGGCTAGAGCCGAAGAATTCGCGCACAGCCGCGGCCGCGGGTTTCGCGTTGATCAGGTCCTGTGGCATCACAGTGTCGATTTCGACGCTGGACATACGTTCCTTGATCGCACGTTCCATCCGCAAAAGGCCAACGCGATACTGGTTTTCCATCAGTTCACCGACGGAACGCACACGGCGATTGCCCAGGTGGTCAATATCGTCGATGTCGCCGCGCCCGTCGCGCAGATCAACAAGCGCCTTGATGCAGGAAACGATGTCTTCCTTGCGCAGGGTGCGCACGGTGTCTTCGGCATCCAGCGCAAGGCGCATGTTCATTTTGACCCGGCCGACGGCGGACAGATCATAGCGTTCGCTGTCAAAGAACAGCGTGTCAAACAGGGCCGAGGCCGCTTCGACGGTGGGCGGTTCACCCGGACGCATCACGCGGTAAATGTCCATCAGCGCCGTGTCGCGGCCCATGTTCTTGTCCGCGGCCAACGTGTTGCGCATGTAGGGGCCGACGGTGACATTGTCGATGTCCAGAACCGGAATTTCGGTCACACCCGCGTCGATCAGTTCCTTGACCGTGCCGCCAATGATTTCGCCTTCTTTGTCGTATTCCAACGTCAACTCATCACCAGCTTCGACATAGATCGCGCCGTTTTCTTCGTTGATGATGTCCTTGGATACGAATTTGCCGACGATCTGTTCATACGGCAGCAAAAGGTTCGACACCTTGCCTTCGTCGATCAGCTTTTTGACCGCGCGCGGGGTCACTTTCTTGCCCGCTTCTGCGATCACTTCGCCGGTATCGGCATCGACCAGATCATAAAGCGGCCGTGTGCCGCGCACCCGGTCGGGGAAGAATTTCGTCACCCAGCCCTGACCCTTGCGGAGCGAATACTCCACAGTGTCATAATAGGCGTCCATGATCGCTTCTTGATCCATCCCCAGCGAATAAAGCAGGGTCGTCACCGGAAGCTTGCGCCGGCGATCGATCCGGGCAAACACGATGTCCTTGGCGTCGAATTCGAAATCGAGCCATGAGCCACGGTAAGGAATGATCCGGCAGGCGAACAGCAACTTGCCCGAGCTGTGCGTCTTGCCCTTGTCATGGTCAAAGAACACACCGGGCGACCGGTGCATCTGGGACACGATCACCCGTTCGGTGCCGTTGACCACAAAAGTGCCGTTCGGGGTCATCAGGGGCATGTCGCCCATGAACACGTCTTGTTCCTTGATGTCCTTGACCGACTTTGCGCCGGTGTCTTCGTCGATATCAAACACGATCAGACGCAGCGTGACCTTCAGCGGGGCGCTGTAGGTCATGTCGCGTTGCATACATTCCTCAACGTCGTACTTCGGCTTTTCCAGTTCGTATTTCACGAATTCCAGATGCGCCGTTTCGTTGAAATCCTTGATCGGGAACACCGATTGGAACACGCCCATGATGCCTTCGCCGTCAGACGGATCAGGCTGGTCGCCAGATTTCAGGAAAAGTTCGTACGAGCTTTTTTGAACCTCAATAAGGTTCGGCATTTCGAGAACTTCGCGAATTTTACCATAGTATTTGCGAAGCCGTTTTTGACCGAGGAAGGTCTGAGCCATGACGAATGTCACCTTTCGTTTCTCACTGGCACACGCGCCGCCGGGCTTCGGCGCTGTGTCCATCCGAGATAGCGGGTTCGGATCCATGCCTGGCGACCGTCCCAATGGCCACCTCCCGATCCTTCAACCTCGCCTTAGGGAAAGCTTTTCGAAAAAGCCCTCGCTAAGACAGGTTCGGCTGGACCCGAATTTTTTCGGATCCAGCCTGAATTTCCGTTCCCGGGCGAAATGCCCGGTGCGGATTACTTGAGTTCGACCTCGGCGCCAGCTGCTTCCAGCTTGCCTTTGATCTCTTCTGCTTCGTCTTTCGACACGCCTTCTTTGACGGCTTTGCCACCGGCTTCGACCAGGTCCTTGGCTTCTTTCAGGCCAAGACCGGTGATGCCGCGAACTTCCTTGATCACGTTGATCTTGGATGCGCCTGCCGACTTCAGGATAACGTCGAATTCGGTCTTTTCTTCTGCGGCTGCGCCACCGGCGTCGCCACCAGCTGCGCCGGCCATCATCACTGCGCCGCCAGCTGCGGGCTCGATGCCGTATTCGTCTTTAAGGATGGTTTTCAGTTCTTGTGCTTCGAGAAGCGTCAGACCGACGATCTCTTCTGCAAGTTTCTTCAGATCAGCCATGTTCAGCTCTTTCCGTTACTAGATGTGTTCCAACGTCAGGGTTTGCAACCCGTTCAGTCTCACGTTTGCCTTACGCCGCTTCGGCCTTTTCCTCGATCGTGGAAAGGATGGAAGCGATATTCGAAGCAGGTGCGCCAATTGCACCGGCGATGTTCGAAGCAGGTGCGCCGATACAGCCAGCGATCGAAGCAATAAGCTCCTCGCGCGATGGCATTTTCGACACGGCCTCGACACCGGCCCGGTCCAGGGCCGTCTCACCCATTGCCCCGCCAAGGATCTCAAGCTTTTTGTTTTCCTTGGCGAAACCCTCAACCACTTTGGCAGCTGCCACAGGGTCTTCGGAATAGGTCAGAACGGTCATGCCCGTCAGAAGATCAGTAATGCTTTCGCAGCTCTGACCCTTAAGGGCGATCTTGGCGAGCTTGTTCTTGGCGACACGGACTGCGCTTCCTGCCTCACGGGCACGGGCACGCAAATCCTGCATCTCGGCAACCGTGAGGCCGGTGTAGTGTGCAACCACAACGACGCCAGAGCTTTCGAAGATCTGGCCGAGTTCCTCGACCACTTTCTCTTTCTGGGCTCTATCCACAGTTTCACTCCAATTAGGGAGGTGTGACCCTCCGGCTCGTTTCGCCGTGACAGATGCCACGACAATCAAGTCCTTACGGGTCCTGCACATCCCTGGACGCGCCTGTGGCAGGTCCAAAGAAACTCATGTCATTTCCCATCTCAGGCAGGAATTAATGTCCCGCTTGGCGCAGGACGACCCACCGTCTCGGACGAATCAACCGGACGGCACGCAAGCGCACCCATCCGGTCAGAGGCGGCTGATAGATTGTTTCGCAACGAATGTGAAGAGCCATTGACGAAAAATCGCACGGCAAGCGTTATGCCGCCTGCGCGATCCGTGCGCCAAAGTATGCCTCAGTCAGTGCATCCATGCAAATCTGAACGCTCAGGCCCGCGCGCGCGTTGTTCAGCAACGCCAGTCGTGCGTCATCAAACACATGCGTTGCCTCATAAACCGCGCGCAAATCCGGTTCGGGATCGGCCTGTTCAAGGATCGGGATCAGGATATCGCGAAACGGCTGGCGAAACCCGCGCGACGAAAGCCGCCATTTCAGTTTTCGCCGCCAGGTGTCAAAGCCCTGATCGGCAAAATGCAACAGATACGCCCCGTCGCGACGATCCAGAACACGATCGGTCACCGCCGACCCATCCGGGCGCATCGCCCAATGCTGTCGCATGGCGACCCGGCGCAACCCCACACGGGTAAGGGATTTGCCCATCGTATGCGCCATAAGCCCCTGGCGCGGCTGCATCGCCTTGGCGTAATCCCCATAAATCGTACGCATGGTACAGCGCCGCATCGGCAGACGGAAATGGGTTTCCCCCGGCCTGTCCGGGGTCTGAATATGTTCGGCCGGCAGAACCCGCACCGCCCGGATATGGTCCGGCTGATCAACGATTTCCTCGGCAAGGCTACGCCCTTCGAGATGCACGAATTCATCGCAATCCACGTTCAGAAACCACCCTTTGGCCCGTGTGCGATACACGTATTTCATCGCCCGGTTCTGACGCTTAGTGAAACGCGCATCTGGCGCGATGCCCAGTTTTTCCCAGAACGCGGGCGTGCACCGGATACAATCAATGTTTGGGTGGCCGCTTAGGCGGTCAATGGCCGGGTCATCAGGATCATCGAAACACATCACGATCCGGTCCGCGCCCTGATCAAGATACCACGCCACGAACCGCAACGTCGCTTGCACGCTTTCGCGCAGGATCACGCCAACGGTCAGCATGCCGACACGCCCACGGTTTGGGTGCATTCTGCCCCCGCACAATTCTGAAAGGTCACTGTCCCCGCCCGTACTGCCAAATTCATGTCAGTGGATCGCGCATTGGCCCCGTTTGTGGGTCTGCGGGGCGCCCGGATTTTTCCGGTGCGCCACCGCCAAAGGGGGTGCTCGATCCGCCTCGGACATCAGAATGGTGATCAATTAAGGCAATTTTAAGGTTAATGTAACTTTAAAGGAAACAATGCGCTTGGAGTTCCCAAAAGCAGACGTTCCCCGCGTCCCAATGCGCAGAAAACGGAAAAGGCGGGCCACGGCCCGCCTTTTTTTGGTGCGATGACCAGGGGCAAATGCTGGGCAAACACGGCAACCCGGCCGCTGATCCAGCGCGCCGGGCGGGACGCCGCGCTGCATCGCTTTGAAATAAAACGTTAATCCAGCCCGACGCAATTCCGGCGGCATTCTGCTCCGTATTCTGTCGTCACGCGGCCTCGCTCATGTTTGGCCCCAACCGCCGGAACCAGTCGATCACGGTGACGCTGCCAGATCATCGATCTTGGAAAAAATGGTTGCGCAAACAGGCCTGAAATCCGCTCTAAACGCTTGGGAATCATTATCCATTCAGCGACAATGACGGTAAGGGGCTTTGGCTCCGGATATTTTTCGAGGAGAATACATATGATGAAATTTCTAAAACGCGCAGCACCCATCGCTGCCGTTGCCTTGTTTTCGTTCGTCGGCGTCAAGGACGCATCGGCGGCATCACTGGTCGGCAGTTCGATCTTTGGCTGTACCGACAGTGTCTTTAGCGGCAGCGTAACGACAGACACGGCGTCATGTGACTCTAATCCTACCAGCTTTGAGTCGACTGAAACGGTGGTTGATCCTGGTATCGAATGGACACTCGGCGGTGCCAATCGCGCGATCGACATCGGCATCGATACGATTTCGATCATCTACACAAACTTTTCCAGCAGCCCCAGCGCGGACCTGTTCATCTTTACCGGGTTCTCGGGGATCACAGGTCTGACATTGCTGACGTCCAATGATCTGAACGTCACCACGGCCTTTACCGCCGGTGCCATCGGCCTTTTGGTCAACGATCCGCATTGCTGCACATCGTCCACAGCAACCGTGACTTACCGCATTGAAATGACGCCGCAGGTTCCGTTGCCTGCCGGTTTGTTGCTGTTGCCAACGGCCTTGGCCGGTCTGGGTTTCCTGCGTCGCCGCAAGCAATCCTGATCTGACAGCTTTCGAAACGACAAAGGGCGCGCAAAACTGCGCGCCCTATTCTTTTTTCTGAACCCGGAAATCAGTTTCCGGTCGCGCTTTCGACGTTCACCGAAACGCCCGGACCCATGGTCGAGCTGAGCGAGACTTTTTCCATGTAAGTCCCTTTGGACCCGGCAGGACGTGCCTTGGCCACGGCATCCACAAAGGCGCGGATGTTTTCGACCAATTGGGCCGCATCAAAGCTTGCCTTGCCGACACCTGCGTGCACGACACCGGCTTTTTCTGCCTTGAATTGAACCTGACCGCCTTTGGCGTCTTTGACGGCCTGCGCCACATCCATTGTCACCGTGCCCACTTTGGGGTTCGGCATCAGGTTGCGTGGGCCCAGAACCTTGCCCAGGCGGCCGACGATCGGCATCATGTCAGGTGTGGCGATGCAGCGATCAAAATCGATGTTGCCGCCCTGAACGGCTTCCATCAGATCCTCGGCGCCGATCACGTCTGCACCGGCTTCTTTGGCTTCGTCAGCCTTGGCACCACGTGCGAACACGGCCACGCGCATTGTCTTGCCCGTGCCATTCGGCAGGCCGACGACGCCGCGAACCATTTGGTCAGCGTGACGCGGGTCAACACCCAGGTTCATCGAGATTTCGATCGTTTCGTCAAATTTCGCGCCAGCGTTGGCCTTGACCAATGCAACGGCGTCTTCGACGCTCAGATCGGATTTGCCGGCAAAAGCTTCGCGTGCGGCGGCGGTGCGTTTTCCAAGTTTTGCCATCTTACTTCACCTCGATGCCCATGGACCGCGCAGAGCCGAGAATGATCTGCATCGCACCCTCGATCGACGTCGCGTTCAGGTCTTTCATTTTCGCTTCTGCGATTTCTTTCACCTGTGCGGCTGTCACCGAACCGGCAGTCGCACGACCTGGGGTCGAGGAACCGGATTTCAGCTTGGCAGCTTTTTTCAGATAGTAAGACGCTGGTGGCGTCTTGATATCCATGGTGAACGATTTGTCCTGGTAATACTGGATCACGGTGGGACATGGGGCGCCTGGCTCCATGTCTTGCGTCTTGGCGTTGAACGCCTTGCAGAATTCCATGATGTTGATCCCGCGCTGACCCAGGGCAGGACCCACAGGCGGCGACGGATTTGCCTGACCGGCAGGCACTTGCAGCTTGAGGCTGCCAACGAGCTTCTTGGCCATTGACCAATTCCTTTCTCAACCCCTCTTGGACGCGTCCGCGAGGTTTTTTGTGATGTGGTCAGGTCCGGATCACGCGTGACCCTCGCCTCCCACAAGGATGCCAGGCCAAAGAGCGGCCCAGACCGGCGGTCGATAGGTCGGTTTTACACATTTTGCAAGAGGAATCATGGACGGGGGTTTCCCTCCCCGGCGCGGCAACCTTGACAATTAATAGTTAGGCACCTAACCATATTTGCTTATGAGCGACCTGAGCCATAATGACACCCCAGCGGGCCAGATCCTGCGCCAGATGCCAACGGTTGCAGATCGGTTCGATCTGGACGAAATCGAAGCGGCGCAGCACCTTCTGCGAGTCTCGAAAAGGCTGTTGATCCATTTCAATGCAGCGTTTGAACAACGCGGCCTGTCGCCCGGTCGCTATTCGATTCTGATGACGCTCCACGCCGAAGACGGACCAATGCCGCCCTCGGAGTTGGCGCTGCGCGTGGGTGTAAGCAAACCAACCGTGACCGGCATTGTTGCCGTACTGATGCGCGATGGTTTTGTTCATCAAGTGTCACCAGACACGACCGACCGCCGCCGTCGCGCCATAGCCCTGACCGATGCGGGCAAAGAAAAACTCAAAGAGGTCGTACCGGATATCTTTGAAATGATGACCGGACTGCTTGATCCGCTTTCAAAGACCGAACGCCGCTCCCTCGTTGAAAATCTTGGCCGGATCGAAACCCACCTTCGCGGCCTGGATGCCCGCGAACCCAACAAGGACCGAAGCCATGATCGAACGTGACGTCACCCGCGCCTGGAAACACAGCCGTCTTTGGATGGTCCTTGGCATTTTGATGTTGGTGCATTCGGTGACGGGGAACTGGACGGTTCTGCCTGCCTACCGAAACTACCTGGAAAACGGCAGTTCGGGTGGCGGCGAAGGGTTGGACTACGCTTATTTGTGGGGGGCCACGAAAACCATTTCCTGGATGCTGTCGTTCCATTTGGGGGCGTTCTTTCTGGCGCTTTCCGCATTAAGCGCGTTCGGCTCGACCATTCGTCGATTCCGGCGGTGGTTTTCAGCAGGGGCCATCGTTTGGATCGTTTTGTGGTGCATCCCAGAATTGCCGGGACCCTATACCGCTTTCTTTGCAACGCTCGGCGTGGTCATCGCCCTGTCAATCACTGTCCATTTCGCCGCCATGGCACGCCAGGCGCGGACCGGACCCCGTCTGCCATCCACGGGTGGTGTCGAACATTGGAGGATTGCCAGCTACTTCTTTCTGGCGATTGCGACGTGGGACATCTGTGGTCTTGGAACTGTCGGCGGTATATTGCATCCGACCGAAACAGCCCGCTTGGCCAACCAGACATTGGTGGTCGCACAGACGACCAAACTGATGATCGAAATGGTCATCGGCTGGGGCTTGCTGGGCTTGTCCGGCGTGCTCAGCATGCGCACGGCACCGCAACCAACTGGATGACACGACAATCGGGACAAGCGGCGTGGTACGCCGTTGATTCCGACACTTTCAGTCGTGACAGTGACTATTGCAGAAGGCCGGGATCAGACCTGTTTTGAGACCTGAGTGAATTCCAGTTCGACCGGGGTTTCCCGGCCAAAGATCGACACCATAACCTTGAGACGCTGGTTGTCGTCGTCGACCTCTTCGACCATGCCGTCGAAATCTTCGAACGGACCGTCGTTGACCTTGACCTTTTCGCCCACTTCAAAGTGGATCAATGTGCGCGGCGCGTCTTCGCCTTCCTGAACACGGTTCAGGATCTGGTTCACCTCGGAATCGCGCATCGGCATCGGACGGCCCTGGGGGCCCAGAAATCCAGTGACGCGGTTGATCGAATTGACCAGGTGATACCCTTCGTCGGACATTTCCATATGCACCAGCACATAGCCGGGCATAAAGCGGCGTTCAGTCGTGACCTTTTTCCCGCGACGGATTTCGATCACTTCCTCAGTCGGAACAAGAACCTCGTCGATCTGGTCCTCGAGTCCCTTTTCTTCCGCGGATGTCCGGATCTGTTCGGCAACCTTTTTCTCGAAATTCGAGAGCACGCTCACCGAATACCACCGCTTTGCCATGTCTCAGCCGTTCCTTGCGCACCGGCCCTGGGACCGGAAGTTCCAAACTTTTGCGGGTTATCCGCGTGTCCCAATAAAGAACGGCGTGCACCGCGACTCGCCGCACGCCATCAATCGGGAAGTAGGGGGGCGTCTATCGCCTTGGCGGGCGGATTTCAAGCCCTCGGACGATGGTCAGCCGAACATCCCCAACACGCCGTTAAGCCCGCTGCGAATGATAATATCGACCAGCGAAAAGAAGACCGCCGTCAAAGCAGCCATCAGGAAAACCATCACGGTGGTCAGAATGACCTCGCGGCGGGTTGGCCAAATGACTTTCGAAATCTCAGCGCGGGTCTGATTGATGAACTGAAGCGGGTTGGCCATGTCGTTAAGGTCCCTTCGGATGGATCCGTGCCGCGCGCTTGCGCATTGGTGTTATGCGCGTGCCTGCGAAACGCGTTTGTGGCGACATACGCGCCGTTTCGCACGATTTCAAGACCGGCTTGGCCCATTGCATCACACCGCACGGGTCTGTGGCGACACTGCCCAGTCACCCCGGCGCGATCACTGGTCTGACGCACGGCGATGAACCAGGCCGGTCCTGGCCGGTGCGGCACGGTGGCGGGCGGGATCGCACCACCCTGCCCCGGCCAGCGTAAACGCCTCGAACGCCACCACAAGCCGTGGGCCGGCGCAATTCAGCCCGGTTGCGACCCCCTACAGCTTGCCCCGGCGCGTCGATCACATCACAATGCGGGTCAGGACAAAACAGGAGCGTTTCATGCAGGTCACAAGACGGTTTTTCGCCCTGGGTGGCACCGCCGCGCTCCTGGCTGGCTGTGCCAGTGGCCGTGGCGGGAATGGCACGACGACGCGGGCTATGGCAAAGGGCCCGGTGGATCCGGCCCTGCGCCCGACACCAAATGCCGCCTATGATGCCTGGGTGCGGGATTTTCGTGCCCGCGCGATCAAACGCGGGATTTCACCAACGACCTTGTCACGGGCATTTCGCGGCACGGGGTATCTGCCCGGCGTTGTCCAGCGGGATCGGAACCAGACGGAAACGACCCGAACGCTTGAGGATTATCTGGCGATAACGGCCAATGCGGACAAGGTTGCCAAGGGGCGGGCCGCCTTTGACGCGCAGCGCGCCCTATTGCAGGAAATCCAAGCGCGCTACGGCGTGCCCGCACGGGTTGTCGCCGCCATTTGGGGGATGGAGAGCAATTACGGCAGCCGCCGGGGGGATATTTCGGTCATATCCGCAACATCCACGCTGGCCTTTGACGGGCGGCGCGGCGCGTTCTTTGAGAAACAGTTGATGTCCGCCCTGGGCATTCTTCAGCGCGGCGATACCAGCCCCGCGCAAATGACCGGTAGCTGGGCGGGAGCCATGGGGCATACGCAGTTCATCCCGACGACATTTGATGCCTATGCCGTTGATTTTCGCGGTGACGGGCGGCGCGATATCTGGTCAGAGGATCCGACGGATGGGTTGGCCTCGACCGCCGCGTATCTGTCGAAATCGGGATGGAAGCGCGGGCAAAGCTGGGGCTACGAGGTGATCGTGCCGCCGGGCGGTGGCGGCGTGGGCACGTCGCGGTCCCTGTCCGCCTGGTCCGGCGCCGGTGTGCGGCGCGCGGATGGGCGAACATTATCCGGGGGAAGTTCCGCAAGGCTGATCCGGCCCGCAGGTGCCACCGGGCCCGCGTTTCTGACGCTTGCGAATTTCCGTGTCATCCTGCGGTATAACAACGCCGAGAAATACGGAATTGGCGTTGGCCACCTGTCAGATCGTATCGCCGGGGCCGGGCCATTGGTGGCGCGGTTTCCGCCAGACAAATACGGCCTGACGATTGAAGATCGAAAACGTCTGCAATCGCGGCTGACCGTGTCCGGGTTCGATGCGGGCACACCCGATGGTGTGTTGGGCAAAAAGACCGAGGCTGCGATCATGGGCTATCAGCGGGCCAATGCATTGCCGGTGACGGGAAAGCCGTCGCGCGCGTTGTTGGAACGATTGGGTTAGGGCGTGTTCGCACGCGGGTGCGGGTGTGGCGGTTTGCGGGCATGGTGCACCGCTGCGCTATCTGTGACGTGATCACGCGAGGGGGCTTTGCCCCCTCGCACTCCCCCAAAGTATTTTTGGAAAGATGAAGAGGAGCGCGGTTCTGGATGGTCCTGCCGCCGGGGCGGTTGGACCGTGTTTGACTATCTAAGGCGGAAAATGGCAGGGGCAGAGGGACTCGAACCCACGACCCTCGGTTTTGGAG
>JBOEGP010000043.1:0-11259 GCA_050633485.1 Pseudooceanicola sp. | reverse complement strand
CCGATCTGGTTGTTCACAACGATATGGATGGTCCCGCCGGTGCGGTGCCCGACCAGCCCGGACAGGCCAAAGCATTCCGCGACAACACCCTGACCGGCAAATGCCGCATCGCCGTGCAACAGGATCGGGATGACCGCCGTGCGATCATGATCGTTCAACTGCGCCTGTTTCGCACGCGCCTTGCCCAGAACGACGGGGTTCACCGCCTCAAGGTGGGATGGGTTCGCGGTAAGCGACAGGTGAACCGTGTTGCCGTCAAATTCCCGGTCGCTGGATGCGCCAAGGTGGTATTTCACGTCGCCCGATCCATCGACATCTTCGGGTTTAAAGCTGCCGCCCTGNNNGAAAATCGCGCGGTAGGGTTTGGACATCACATTCGCCAGAACCGACAAACGCCCACGGTGGGGCATGCCCACGACAACCTCGGTCGCGCCCAGGTTGCCACCGCGTTTGATGATCTGTTCCATCGCCGGGATCAGGGCCTCGCCTCCGTCCAGGCCAAACCGTTTCGTGCCCATGTATTTGACATGGAGAAACTTTTCGAAACCTTCCGCTTCGACCAGCTTGTTCAGGATCGCTTTGCGGCCCTCACGGGTAAAGGTGATTTCCTTGCCATAGCCTTCGATCCGTTCTTTCAGCCAACCGGCTTCTTCGGGATCGGAAATATGCATGTATTGCAGGGCGAACGTGCCGCAATAGGTGCGTTTCACAATATCCACGATTTGACGCATCGTGGCGATTTCCAGCCCCAGAACCTGATCCAGAAAGATCGGGCGATCCATGTCCGCGCCTTCGAACCCATATGATGCCGGGTCCAGTTCGGGATGTTTGCTTGCGTCGCGCATCCCCAACGGATCCAGATCGGCGGCAAGGTGCCCCCGGATACGATAGGCCCGGATGATCATCAGGGCGCGCACTGAATCCAGCACGGCGCGTTTCACCGCCTCGTCCGAAACGATCGCGCCTTTTTCCTCTGCCTTGGCCTTGATTTTGTCTGCGGCCCCTTTGGCTTCCTCGGGGGCTGGCCATTGCCCGTCCAACGCCGCGGTCAGATCGTCGTTCGGCGCGGGTGGCCAATCGGGTCGCGCCCAGGACGGGCCGCTCGCCTCGGCCTTGACGTCGCGATCATCATCCCCGAGGGCGCGAAAGAATTCGGCCCAGGCCGCATCAACTGATCCCGGATCGTTGGCGTAGCGCGCATAAAGCTGTTCAAGGTATTCCGCATTGTGCCCCTGCATAAATGAAGAAGCGTGGAAAACGTCGTTTGATGACTGATCGGTCATGACAAGACCTCATTCGGGTTGGGGCCCCATTGATTGGGACCGGGTTGGGAAGGGCGTGACAGCCACCACAGCACAAGCAGTGGTGAGATGATCAAGACGATAAGCGAAATAAACAGAACTATGCCAAAGACACCGTGGAAAAGGCTCTGCAGGTCTCCGCTGGTCAGCATTTGCGTGCCGCCAATCAGATTAACAAAGGTCAAGATTCCAAGCAGCGCGATCAACGGATACAACAGGTAAAGCCCGGATCGCCCGGTGTCGTGCATGCGCCGCCACCCAGCCGATAGGCCGGGCAGGAAAATGACCAGGCTGAAAAGGGTCGCCACCGGCCCATCCGAAGACGCCGAAACGCTGGTGTCGGTTACGACAATCTCGCCCGCACCAAACACCGCCGCATCAACAATCCCGGCCACGACGCTTCCGATGATGCCAAAAAGAAAAAACCACCAATATTCAGGGCGGCCCGCGCGACCGGAAAAGGTCACGTATTTTCGAAAACAGGTTTTGACGGCCCCAGAGAAATTCATGGCAAAGCCCCGTTGGTGATCAAACCTCTGGGCATATCCACCGCGCCGAATGCCTGCCTGGGGCGGGCTGGCGCAAACACGCGCCGCAACGCCCAATTCATCGCCATCGCGACAATGCGGGCCAAGGCACCCAGGCCCGCGGATTGGTTGCCCACGCGAGGGGCCAAAAGGGGAAAAACAGCGCCAATCGACGGGTCAACAGATCGGAAGAACATCGAAATCCATGTTCCTCCGACCTTGCGGTCCTTGATCGAAATGAACCTGTAGGCGCGGCTCATCAACACTGCTTTTCCTCCCCGACGTTCGGGATATCGCGTTACCCGATGGCCTTGAGCACAGCCTCGCCCAGCCCGGCAGGGCTGTCCGCGACCACGATCCCGGCGGATTTCATCGCTTCGATCTTGTCGTCGGCACCGCCTTTGCCACCGGCGACAATCGCGCCCGCGTGGCCCATGCGACGGCCCGGAGGGGCGGTGCGGCCCGCAATGAAACCAGCGGTTGGTTTCCAGCGGCCTTTTTTCTTTTCGTCGGCCAGGAATTGCGCGGCTTCTTCTTCGGCGGACCCGCCGATTTCACCGATCATGATGATGGATTGCGTTTCGTCGTCGGCCAGGAACATTTCCAACACGTCGATGTGTTCCGTCCCCTTGATCGGGTCGCCGCCGATGCCAACAGCCGAAGACTGGCCAAGGCCCGCGTCGGTTGTTTGCTTTACCGCCTCATAGGTCAGGGTGCCCGACCGGGACACGACACCGACGCTGCCGCGTTTGTGGATATGGCCGGGCATGATGCCGATTTTACAGGCGCCCGGGGTGATCACACCGGGGCAGTTCGGCCCGATCAACCGCGAACTGGAATTGTCCAACGCGGCCTTGACCTTCATCATGTCCAGAACCGGAATGCCTTCGGTGATGCAGATGATCAACTCCATCTCGGCGTCAATCGCCTCAAGGATCGAATCCGCGGCAAAGGGCGGCGGAACATAGATGACGGATGCATTCGCACCGGTGACATCCATCGCCTCGTGGACCGAATTAAAGACCGGCAGATCCAGATGGGTCTGTCCGCCTTTGCCGGGAACGACGCCGCCGACCATCTTGGTGCCATAGGCGATCGCTTGTTCAGTGTGAAAAGTGCCCTGCGAACCGGTAAGGCCCTGACAGATGACTTTGGTGTTTTCGTCGATGAGGACTGCCATTTGAGGAGTCTCCCTTAGATGATTAATTCGAAAAATTGGTCACTTGGGTTGGATCATGACCAGTTCATATTGTGTGACGTTTCCGAGCTTGAGGCCCTGGGTGCTCATCATGATGGCTCTATTTTCATAGGCGCCTATCCAGACTTTTGCTCCACCGGCCGAACCGGATTTGAGAGGCGCAAGCAATTCCAGAGTGCGTTTGACCTGGGTACGGCTTTCGTTGGTGACAAAGGACATGGAACATGTCTTGCCTCCGCCGTTGCCTGGAAAAACTTGCAACGAAACGCTTGTTCCACTCAGAATACGCTGCCCTGTGGGAAGCTTCTCGGTTTTGCCGATGGAGCGAAACCGCTGATCCGCCTTCGAGAAGTTTGGCAGGCTCTCGCCGCAGACAGCTTTGAAAATCCCGACCGCCTTGCTTGCCGGTGTGGTCGGAACATTCTGAGAGCTGGCAGGAACAGCCAGAGCGCAAAGCGCGATAATCGAAAGCGTCAAGCTTTTCATGATCAGCCCTTAACCGCCTTCACTATCTTTTCGGCGCCATCAGCAAGGTTTTCGGCGGCGATCACGTCCAGACCCGAATTGTTGATGATGTCTTTGCCCGCTTCGACATTCGTGCCCTCAAGGCGCACGACCAGCGGCACCTGAAGCCCGACTTCTTTGACCGCGGCAACCACGCCTTCGGCAATGACGTCACAGCGCATGATGCCACCAAAGATGTTGACCAGGATGCCTTTGACGTTTGGATCGGATGTGATGATCTTGAACGCTTCGGTCACCTTTTCCTTGGTTGCGCCGCCACCCACATCAAGGAAGTTGGCAGGTTCCGCGCCATAAAGCTTGATGATGTCCATCGTCGCCATGGCCAGGCCCGCGCCGTTGACCATACAGCCGATTTCACCGTCCAATGCGATATAGTTCAGATCGAATTTCGATGCGGCCAGTTCCTTGGGGTCTTCTTCGGTCTCGTCGCGCAGGGCAAGAACATCGGCGTGGCGATACAAGGCGTTGCCGTCAAACCCAAGCTTGGCGTCCAACAGTTTCAGGCTGCCATCGGCCATGGTGATCAGCGGGTTGATCTCAAGCATCTCCATGTCTTTTTCGGTGAACGCTTTGTACAGCTTGCCCATCAGGTCCACACAGGCCTTGACCTGTTTCCCCTCAAGCCCGAGCGAAAACGCGATCCGACGGCCGTGAAACGCCTGATACCCGGTGGCGGGATCAATGCTGAACGACAGGATTTTTTCCGGGGTCGACGCGGCGACCTCTTCGATGTCCATGCCGCCTTCGGTGGAACACACGAACGAAATGCGGCTGGTCTGGCGATCAACCAGAAGGGCCAGGTACAATTCGCGTTCAATGTCGCTGCCGTCTTCGATGTAGATGCGGTTGACCTGTTTGCCTGCCGGGCCGGTCTGATGGGTGACAAGCGTGCGCCCCAACATCTTCTTGGCCTCTTCGGCGGCTTCTTCGACGGACTTGGCAAGGCGTACGCCGCCCTTGTCGCCCGCGTCAGGTTCCTTGAATTTGCCCTTGCCGCGTCCGCCCGCGTGTATTTGCGCTTTGACAACCCAAAGCGGGCCGTCCATTTCGCCTGCGGCTGTTTTGGCGTCTTCGGCCTTAAGCACCGCGCGGCCGTCCGATACTGGACAACCGTATTCGCGAAGCAAAGCTTTTGCCTGGTATTCATGGATGTTCATGAAGTCCGTCCCTCGATTGCTGGTGTTACAGCCGTAATGCCATCACCTTGCCTTCGAATGAACGGTTTTCTACATCGGATTGGTGTTTTTGTGCGAATTATCCGCTTTTGTGATCACACGCCGGAAAGCTGTGATCACAAATTGAATCCGCCAAGCGGCCCCGCCTGAGTCGCAGCCCCAAATCAACGTCGGATTCGGGTTTCAGGACGGTTAAGTTACTGGCGCTTTGGGCAAGGTCAGTTCCAGATGCGTCAGCCCCCATTGCGTCAATGCCTCTAGCGCGGGGATCAGTGTCCGCCCGCGTTCTGTCAGGTCATATTCCACCTTGGGCGGCACCTGAGGATACACTTTGCGCCGGATCAACCCGTCTGCTTCCAGCTCACGTAACTGCTTGGTCAGGGTACGCGGTGTGATCTTGCACAGCATTCGGTTCAATTCATTGAACCGTTTCGTTCCTTCGTCCAGACGATACAGGATCAATCCTTTCCATTTGCCTCCGATGATATCCAACGTGGATTCCAACGGGCAGGCAAGGGCATCTTCGGGCGCGTGGCGTTGCTTTCGGGTCATTATTTCATGCTATCCTGTTTGATAGTATATACCCTATTTGTGCATACTTACGGTCGTGAAAGCAAGTTGTTAACGATGGCTCCACGTAACAACGAAAGGCTTTCAGAAATGCTGGAAATGACCACTGAACTCTATTGGCTGACACTGGCCATCGGACTGACCGCTCTGCTGTGGGTCCCCTATATCCTGCAATTGATCGCGCAGATGGGTGTCTTCAAGGCAATGTGGGACCCAACGGGCGCCCACCCCCACGAAGCAGATTGGGCGCTGCGCGCGAAACGGGCGCATTACAACGCGGTTGAGAACCTCGTCGTCTTTGCGCCCTTGACGCTGTTGGTTGTGCTGACCGGGGCGAATGACGACCTGACCGCCGCTGCCGCCGTTCTCTATTTCTGGGCCCGCCTGGCGCAATACGTGGTTCACGTCTTTGCGGTGCCGATTGTGCGTACTCTGGTGTTTATGATCGGGGTCGGCTGCCAGATGGTGATGCTGGGTCGCCTGGTGGGCGCTTGGTAATCACGCACGAATGAGGCGCACCAAAACAATTCAAACGGCCCGGTCTCAAAGAAATCGGGCCGAAATCAAAGAAAACTTTCCAGCACGGCCTGTCCTTCGGCGTCGTAGGCTTCCCACTTGCTGCAATAATGCTCATAAGCTTCGGGCTGTTGTCGCCAAAGATTGACGTAATGTTCCTGATGCGGCGCCCAGCTTCCTTTTTCAAACATGCGAATGTTCGGCGGTTTGGGGCCGTGAAAATGTATGATGGCGGCATCTGCAGAGCGGCCCCAATAGGGCTTCCAGTTGAAAACGGGATCCAACCGGTCAAAGTCACGCTTGCGTAATTTGTTCAACGGGGACGCGCGAAAGAACCTGTTAAAGCTCTCTTGATCATGTGCGGGATACCGGAACTGTCCGGTCAGACGCTTGCGGATGGCGGCGACGAAAGGGTCATGCAGTTCGCGCATGCGATTGGTATTCAGAACCATCACGCCGCTGCTGAAATATCGTGTGTTGTTTTGGTCGAATTCGGGCGCGGCGGCCAGTTGCCGCGGCATCGCGGCGGGGTTTGGGTGGGCTTCGAACATGACATCCGTATCGGTATAAAGGACGAAATCGTCCTCCTCTTCGATCAGGGGAAGGTCAACACGAAGCCAATGGCCGTTGAACGTGTCAAATGCATCGCCATACCCATGGCGCAACGCATTTTCAAAGCTGGGCTTGTGATCAATCACCTCGGCCCCAAGCCGGATCAGGATGTTCCTGTGATGGGGATTGCTGCCGGAATACAAGCAATGAGGTTTAAGGTCGGTATTGGCGCGGGCCGACATGGTCGCCGCCTTCATTTGCGGCATTGCGGCTTCAAAGCCCCGTTCGTTTACACAGAAATACCACTTGCGTATCACGAACGGGGCTCCGGAATTTTGTGTCAGGCCAGGCTGCTGTCGATGCCCTTACATGCCTCGACCAGGCCCTTGACCGCATCAACCGACTTGTCGAACATCGCCTGTTCGTCCTTGGTCATCTTGATGTCCACGACACGTTCGACGCCACCGGCGCCAATCACGGTCGGCACGCCGACATACATGCCCTTAAGCCCAAGCTGGCCGTCGCAATAGGCCGCACAGGGCAGAACGCGTTTCTGATCCTTAAGGTAGGATTCAGCCATTTCGATCGCCGATGTTGCAGGCGCATAAAACGCCGACCCGGTTTTCAGAAGGCCAACGATTTCGGCGCCGCCGTCACGTGTCCGCTGAATGATCGCGTCCATCTTTTCCTGGGTTGTCCAGCCCATGCTGACCAGATCAGGCAGAGGGATGCCAGCCACGGTGGAATAACGCGCCAAAGGCACCATCGTATCGCCGTGTCCGCCCAGAACGAAAGCGGTGACATCGCGCATCGACACGTTGAATTCGCTGGCAAGGAAATGGCGGAACCGCGCAGAGTCCAGAACCCCCGCCATGCCGCAGACTTTTTCGTGTGGCAGGCCCGAGAATTCGCGCAACGCCCAAACCATCGCATCCAGCGGGTTGGTGATGCAGATCACGAATGCGTTCGGGGCATGCGCGGCAATGCCTTCGCCAACCGATTTCATGACTTTCAGGTTGATGCCCAAAAGGTCATCGCGGCTCATCCCCGGCTTGCGGGGGACACCGGCGGTGACGATGCAAACGTCTGCGCCTGCGATGTCAGCATAGCTTTGCGTGCCGCGAAGTGTCGCGTCAAAACCCTCGGATGGTCCCGATTCAGCAATGTCGAGGGCTTTGCCCTCGGGGATGCCTTCAGCGATATCAAAGAGGACAACGTCGCCCAGTTCCTTCATTGCAGCGAGATGAGCGAGCGTGCCGCCAATCTGACCTGCGCCGATAAGGGCAATCTTGGGTCTGGCCATTGGATTTTCTCCGGTCCGTTGGAAATCTCGGCGCAAGCCCTAGGTCTTTTGCCCAGCACGCGCAAGCCTTCAACCGGTGAAATGGGCGTCTAAACTGTGCCGAATGGTCCGGAAAAACGATAAATTTCAGATAATTGCGGTTATCGCAAAAGGGCGATTTCAGTGTGCGAAACACGACGCTTGAGGGGCGAATGGCGACCCGGTCTGCCGATGGTGTCGGACATGCCCGGGCCGATTCCGCCCCACGAAACGCCGTTTCAGGGTCAATCAGGCCGGGTCAGACGTGTCCGGCACCGCGTCGGCCAGTGTTTCAAATGCGCGCCCGCTGGCCACCATGCAGGTCACACCGGCGGGATTGGTCACGGTGATCGTCCAGGTGCCGGACACGTCCGACGCGAATATCTCAACCACTTGGTTGTTGGCGCCGATTCCGATGGATTTCCGGCTTTCGCCATATCCTTGGGCAAGGCGTTCCAAAACCGATGCGCGTGGGGCGCAGGGTGCGCCCTGGGCCTGTGCGGGTGTGACGGGCAGGGCCATAATGGCCGCGGCGATCATCCCCATCGTCAGAAGCGATTTCATCTCTTCGTCCTTTCGCAAAAGGGGCCGGTCGATTGGCCAGCCCCTTGGGCGACGGCCCGTCCCCTTACCAGATAGAGAACGCAAAGCCCGGAATCGGCGGCCAGCCGGGGCCCGTCCCTCCTGCGTTCGATGGGATTACGATGCGCAACAGCCCCCAAGATGCGGTTAAGGGATCGGGCGTTGCATCAGATCCAAGATACTTTTCCGCCGCGATGCACATTCAACCGGCGGTTCCATAGGTGCCTGGCCCGCGCTTGGGGGCCTTGAAACATCCCACCAAAAAGTGCGACAGACACGCAAGATTCTTTCGAAAGGAATGCTCAATGGATGCCGCCACCCGCCCGTATCGCTCAGTTCTTTATATTCCAGGGTCCAAGGACCGCGCGCTGGACAAGGCCCGCGGCCTGCCTGTCGATGCGATCATTTTTGATCTGGAAGATGCCGTAACGCCCGATGCCAAAGACAGCGCGCGCGAAACGCTAAAGGCCGCGCTGACGCAGGGCGGCTATGGTGAAAAGGCGCGGATCATCCGGATTAACGGGCTGGACACCGATTGGGGCGCAGATGACGCAAAGCTGCTTAAGGACGCGGATGCCGACGCCTTTTTGTTGCCCAAGGTGAACAGCGCCGCCGATGTTCAGGCATTGGCAGATCTGATCGGGGACAAACCGATCTGGTGCATGATCGAAACCCCAATGGGCGTTTTCAATGCGCTGGAAATCGCCGCGCACCCATCAGTGCAGGGGTTCGTTGCAGGCACAAACGACCTGGCCAAGGAATTGAATTGCCGCGATCGCGCTGACCGTCTGCCGATGATGTTTGCCCTCCAGCAAATGCTGCTGGCCGCACGGGCGCATGGCGTTGTCGCGATTGACGGCGTCTATAACCAATACCTCGACGAAGACGGGTTGGCCGTGGAATGCAATCAGGGCCGTGACCTGGGTTTTGATGGCAAGACGCTGATCCACCCGGCGCAGGTTGCCGGGGCCAACGCCGCCTTTGCCCCGACCGAAGCCGAAGTGGACCTTGCCCGCCGTCAGATCGCCGCGCACGAAGAGATTGAGCGCACCGGTCAGGGCGTTGCCGTCGTGGATGGCAAGATTGTCGAAAACCTGCATGTCGAAACCGCGCTAAAGGCGCTGGCCAAGGCCGATGCCATTGCCAAAATGGGCTGACACAGGCAATGTGAACGTGTTTCACATATTAAGGCAGGTCTGACATGGTACTTCTGATTCTCGGGGTTGCCCTTTGGGCGTTGGCGCATTTCTTTAAACGGATTGCGCCGGACGCGCGGGCACGGATGGGCAATTCGGGCAAGGGCGCGGTTGCGCTGGCGCTGGTTGTGTCGATCGTGATGATGGTCTTTGGGTACAAAATGGCGGACGGTGCCGTGTTCTGGGGGCGTCATCCTGCGACCGTCGGGATCAACAACCTGATGATGATCGCGGCATTGTATTTCACATCGCCCGGCCCATCCAAAGGCGCGCTGTTTTATCGGATGCGTCACCCGATGTTGACCGGGTTTCTGATCTGGGCCGCCGGGCACCTGTTGGTGAACGGTGATATGGCATCCATTGTTCTGTTCGGTGGCTTGGGCCTTTGGGCTTTGGTGCAGATGGCAATCATCAACCGTGCGGAACCCAACTGGACCCCACCGCAAAAAGGCATAATCCGCAAGGACCTGACATTCGGGGCGGCATCCGTTGTGCTGATGTTGGTCATCGGGTGGATCCACGGCCTTTTGGGGCCAGTGCCCTTCGGCTGATCAAAGGAACGCCAATGCAACTTTATCGACTGCTGACCGAAGACGACACATCCGCCTTTTGCCACAAGGTGACCGCGGCGTTGAACAAGGGCTGGGCGCTACACGGCGCGCCCGCCTATGCCTTTGATGCCGCCACCGGCAAAATGCGCTGTGCTCAGGCGGTCGTGAAAGAGGCCGATGGCGATTACACGCCCGACACGAAACTAGGAGATCATTGAATGGCCAAGACCAATCCGGGACGTTTCTTTGAGGATTACAAAGTCGGTGAGGTGATCCACCATGCCGTGCCACGCACCATTTCGGGCGGCGAGCGGGCGCTTTACCACGCGCTTTATCCCGCGCGCCACGCGCTGTATTCCTCGGATGAATTTGCCCGTGCCTCTGGCCTTAAGGAAAGCCCGATTGATGATCTGGCCGCCTTTCATGTGGTTTTTGGCAAGACTGTGCCGGATGTTTCGTTGAACGCGGTGGCCAACCTTGGCTACGCCGAGGGCCGCTGGCTGAAACCGGTCTTTGCCGGGGATACCCTTCGTTCCAGCTCCGAGGTGATCGGACTCAAACAGAATTCGAACGGGAAAACCGGGGTGGTCTATGTGCGCACCACCGGCACCAACCAGCATGGCGAAGCGGTGATGGATTATGTCCGCTGGGTCATGGTGCGCAAAAACAATCTGGATGCGCCCGCCCCCGAAACGCTTGTGCCTGATCTGACATCGGTGATCCCGGCCAGCGATCTGATCATCCCCGAGGGGCTGAATTTCACCAATTACGATTTCACCCAGGCGGGCGAAGCACACCGCTGGGGTGATTATGAGGTGGGCGAGGTGATCGACCATGTCGATGGTGTCACCATCGAAGAAGCCGAACATATGATTGCCACCCGCCTGTGGCAGAACACCGCCAAGGTGCATTTCGATGCGACGTTCCGCCCGGATGGGCAACGCCTGATCTATGGTGGCCACGTGATTTCCATGGCGCGCGCGCTGTCGTTCAACGGGCTGGCCAATGCCCAGATGATCGTCGGGCTGAACGGTGGGGCACATGCAAACCCGTGTTTCAGCGGATTGACCGTCAAAGCCTGGTCCGAAGTGCTGGACCGCGCCGAAACCAGCGCGCCGGGCGTCGGCGCCATCCGTCTGCGCCTTGTCGCGACCAGCGGCGGGGAACCCGGCACACTAAAGGGCGAAGACGGGAAATACCTGCCCCATGTCCTGCTTGACCTCGATTACTGGGCACTGATGCCCC
>JBOEGP010000042.1:12154-24668 GCA_050633485.1 Pseudooceanicola sp. | reverse complement strand
GTTAGGGCACGGTTTTGTGACGACACAATGTATCGGCAAAAACGGTATATTTATAGGGAAAAGTGGCAGTCCGTAGGGGAGTCGAACCCCTCTTTTCAGGTTGAAACCCTGACGTCCTAACCGATAGACGAACGGGCCAAACCTTGGCGTGAGGCGGCTTTTAGGCAATGCCCGTGCACCTTGCAAGGGGAAATGTGCATGGCCTTGGCGATTTGCGAAATGACCCTGCGATCCGGCCATCGCGGTCAGGCTTGCGCCGCCGGTGCGGCGTCCTCAAGGCGCAATTGCACAGACTGGCGCCCCCCCCATTCGTTGATCTCAAGCCGCCCGGCCAGATGAAAGCGTTTCCCGCCATGCTCGGATAGGGTCGCGCCCAATGGTCCGTCAAAGGCGCCGAAACAAATGCCGTCGATCCGTGCGCCCAACCCATCGCCAAATGCGATTTTCAGATGGGATTCGCCCACCCGTTTGGCAAATGAAATGGCGACATCGGGAAAGGCAAATCGCGGGGCAGGGGCACCGGCCCCGAACGGCCCGGCATTTTCGATGCGGCGGATCAGTTCTACATTGGCCGCGCCCGGCATCAACACGCCGTCAATATGCAAATCGGCGGGGCCCGTCGCGCCCGCGCCCTGCTTGGCCAGCATCTGGGACAGGCGCTCCATGGCGGCGTCCAGCTTGTCTTCGGCCACGCTCAACCCGGCGGCCATCTTGTGCCCGCCGCCCTTGATCAACAGCCCTTCGGCGGCCAACCGCTGGATCGACGCGCCCAGATCAACACCGTTGACCGACCGCCCAGAGCCTTTGCCCTCGCCGCCTTCTAGCCCGATGACGACAGCGGGGCGGTTGGTCATTTCCTTCAGCCGTGATGCGACAATGCCCACGACACCGGGATGCCACCCCTTGCCTGCGGCCCAGACAAGCGGCGCGTCCAGCCCGCGGTCCTCGGCCTGGGCGATGGCGGCGGCCTGCACCTGGGTTTCGATCTCGCGGCGTTCGCTGTTCAACTGATCCAGCCGGTCGGCCATGGCCTTGGCTTCGTCCCGGTCGTTGGTGCAAAGCAATCGCGCCCCAAGGTCCGCGCGCCCGACGCGGCCGCCCGCGTTGATCCGGGGGCCCAGAACAAACCCAAGGTGATAGGCCGTCGGCGCCGTGGTCAAACGCCCCACATCCGCCAGTGCCGCCAATCCGGGGCGGTCCCGCCGCGCCATCACGCGCAACCCCTGGCGCACCAATGCCCGGTTGACCCCGATCAGGGGGGCGACATCGGCGACCGTGGCCAAGGCCACAAGGTCCAGCATCGCCATCAGGTCAGGGCCCGCCTGACCCGCCGCACGCATCTGGCGGTTGGCCTCGACCAACATCAAGAACACCACACCGGCTGCGCATAGATGGGCCAGATCGCCACTTTCGTCCTGCCGGTTCGGGTTCACCACAGCGACGCAGTCGGGCAGTGTTTCGCCGCCCAAATGGTGGTCCAGTATCACGACATCACAGCCCGCCGCGGCGATTGGCTCGTGGCTCAACGTACCGCAATCAACACATAGGATCAGGTCGTGGCGCGCGCCTAACTCCTGCATCGCCGGGATATTCGGCCCATATCCTTCATCAATCCGGTCCGGCACATAAAGCGTCGCAGACCCGCCCATCTGCCCCAGCCAATCCAGCAACAACGCCGCCGACGTCGCGCCATCCACATCGTAATCGGCAAAGACGGCAATGCGCTCGCGCCCGGTCACGGCTTTCAGGAACCGCGCCGCCGCCGCCTCCATATCCCTCAGATCGCGCGGGTCGGGCAGCAGATCCCGCAGTTGCGGCGCCAGATAGGCCTCGGTCCCGTTGGCATCGACCCCGGCGCGTGCCAACACCTGGCACACCGGCCGCTCCAACCCGGTGGCCTGCGCAAGCGCCTCGGCGGCGCGGTCCACCTCCAACGACGGCCCCACCCATCTCCGCCCCTTGAGAGAGGCCTCAACACCCAAAAATGACATGTCCCCACCCGCAGCCCCAAAAAGGCGCCCCTTGCTTCATCTTTCTCAAAATACTTCCGCCGGAGGCATCTGCCAGTGCAAACAACACCAACATAGCCCGCAGGGCGGCGTGTCAGGCCCGACCGTCCCCAGGCCGATGCCCCGAAATAATCCCGCAGCCCGCCGCCCCGGACACGCGCCGGACCCGTCGCGGGGCGCCGCAGGACGCACCCCCGTGTCACCCGTTCAGGGCGCGCCTTGACCGTGCGCCGCGCCCGGCGTCAGACTTCTTCGATCCGCAACGCCACCGGCGCGCCCTCGACAACGCCCGTTGCGGCCAGGGCCGCCATGGCATGATCCAGATCGGCGCGCATGCAGCGGTGCGTTACGATCAGCACCGGCGCGGTGCTGGCATCATGGTCGTATTGGCGCATCCGGTGAATGGAAATCCCGTGATCGCCCAGAACCGTTGCTGCCTTGGCCAGGGCACCCGGTTTGTCCTGAAGCGCCATGCGCAGATAGAACGCCGCAGGGGTTGACGACATTGCCGGTGACGCGTCGCTCAACGTTTTTGCCGGACGTCCGAACACAGGCATTTTTGTTCCGCGCGCCAGATCACAGACATCGGACATCACCGCCGACGCCGTCGGGCCTTCGCCGGCCCCCGCGCCGCGCAGCACGATTTGACCGACGCTGTCGCCTTCGATCACCACCATATTGGTCCCGCCCTCAAGCTGCCCAAGCGGCGATGCATCGGGCACCAGACAGGGTGACATGCGCTGTTCCAACCCGCGCCCGGTCATCCGCGACACGCCCAGCAATTTGATGCGATACCCCATATCGGCGGCCTGGTGGATGTCTTCGATTGTGATCCGCCCGATGCCTTCCAGCTCCATCGCGTCAAAGGCGACCTTGGTGCCGAACGCGATCGACGCAAGGATGGCCAGCTTGTGACCGGCATCAATACCGCCGACATCAAGGTTCGGATCGGCCTCAAGATATCCCAGTTGATTGGCTTCTTCGAACACCTCATCATATGGCAGGCCTGCGGATTGCATCCGGGTCAGGATGTAATTGCATGTCCCGTTCATCACGCCCATGACGCGGGTGATGTCATTCCCGGCCAGGCCTTCGCTTAGTGTCTTGATGACCGGGATGCCACCGGCCACGGCGGCCTCGTAACGGATTTGCCGCCCGGCGTTTTCGGCCAATTCGGCCAAGGCCTGACCATTTTCGGCCAGCATGGCCTTGTTGGCGGTCACGACATCCTTGCCCGCCTTTAGCGCGGCCTCGGTCGCGGCCTTGGCGGGGCCGTCTGATCCGCCGATCAATTCGACAAACACATCCACATCGTCGCGCGTGGCAAGGACAACCGGGTCATCCTCCCAGGCATAGCCGGACAGGGGGACACCGCGATCCTTGGTGCGGCTGCGCGCAGAAATGGCGGAAATCGTAATATCACGCCCGGTGCGGGCGCTCAAAAGCGCGGCATGGCGGCGGACGATACGGATGACGCCGGTTCCGACCGTGCCCAATCCGGCGATTCCAAGGCGCAGGGGCTCAGTCATGTTCATCTCCGTTCCTGGTGTTTGCGACGGATTAGCCTGTTGCGCGATGCCGTGCAACGCGAAGGATCATCGCTTGATCTTTCGCTGGCTCAGGCGTTTGGCGCGGGCGCGCAACCGATCCCCGCGCGCCTGCAACTCTGCCTCGTCCGTTTCAGTGTCGATTTGGGGTGTCGCAAGCGCACCCAGCAACTGGTCTGACGCAATAAGATCGGGGTAGGGCGCCGATTTCGCCGCCGCATCCACCGTTTCATCCAGTGGCGGCAACCGCGTACAGGCGCCTGTCGCCAGGAGGGCAATCGTCAGCAGGGCAAACATCTTTCGGCTCATGTGTCAGGAATGCCGCATTCTTTGGGGGGCGTCCAGCGCCGCTTGCCGTGAACGGGTGTTCAGTTAAGCTTGGCCCATGGCACGTACATCCGGTTCCCGCGCATCGCAGACAGGGCCACGCATCCGCGCGGCCGCACTTGGCCTGTTCGCCCGCCACGGATACGCCGCCGTTTCAATGCGTCAGATCGCGGCAAAGGTCGGCCTGCAGGTCGGCGGGCTTTACAATTATACTACTGATAAACAAAGCCTTTTGTTCGATCTGATGGAAGGGCACATGTCCCAATTGCTGGCCGCCTACGATGACCAGGCGCAAGGGGGTGACCCCGCCGCAAATGCCCCCGGCCCGGACCCTGCCCAGGACCCCGCCCAGGAGCTGGCCAGTTTCGTGCGGTTTCACATCCGCTATCACGCAGAGCGCCCGGACGAAGTGTTCATCGCCTATATGGAATTGCGCAATCTGACGCCGGACAATTTTGCCCGTATCGAATCCCTGCGCGGTCAATACGAGGATCGCCTGGAACGCGTACTGGCGCGGGGGGTGGCGCAGGGCACATTTCGTTTGGCAGATGCGCGGATCGCAACTTTGGCTGTCATTGCCATGCTCACCGGCGTCACCACATGGTTCCGCCCCGATGGGCGGCTAAGCCTTGATGATATCGAAGAAATCTATGTGGATATGGCGCTGCGCGCCGTTCTTGCCTGATTGCGCATCGACGGGCTGGATGCGTCATCCCGATCGGGCCGCGCGACCCTTTGTTCAGCCCGCTTGGCCGACCTGAATGACCGGTTGAACACCGGTGTCGTTCGTTGCGTTGGCGACACTGCCGAAAACGACGGCGGTGAGCGTGGCAGCAAAGGTGATGGACATGGCAATTTGGCGGCGGGTCATTCAGTTTCGCAATCTGTTCGTTGTCTGGATGCCTGATAAGGCTCGCCCGGTGGTCTTTGCAAGGCAATGTTTTGTAACAATCTTCGCGGTTCTCGCGTGGGGTTCGCCTGAAAAGCGGGCAGATTAGCCGGGTTGCTGAAAATTTATGCAAACAATGGGCGCGGACATTGGGTTTTTGGCCCCTTGCGCCTATGGCGCGGGGGCAAATTGGCCGAAAAAAATCGCGGGGGATATTAGTCAATTGCCTGATATTGTTGTGGTATTTTGCCGTGATCGCGACGCAGGTTTCACTGGATACCATTTGCGCGCTGAACGGCACGGACATAGGCCGTGATCAACGCGATTTCCTGATCAGAGATCTGCGGTTGTGGCGGCATGTTGCCGAACCGCCAGTGATGTGCCCGCACGCCCCGCTTTGCGGCAAGAACAAAGGACATGTCGCCATGGTGTGACGGTTCATAAATGCGATGTATTAACGGTGGCCCCATGCCCAGGCTGCCGACACCGGCGGTTCCGTGGCACACGGCGCAATTGTCGCTGAACAGCGTTTGCCCGGCGATCTGATCACGGGTGAGCATGCCCACGCTTTGGATTTCAACCATCGGATCGCCACGTTTCGCCTGTGCATGCAATGTTGCGGGCGGGCACAACAGGGCCAGTGTCAGGGGCAAGCATGTCATCCATGTCATAACAGATTTGCGGCGCATCATATTTTTCCCTATCTGCAACGTAAAATGCCCTGCCAGATCGCTCTGGCAAGGCACGTTTTTGTGTTCCTGTCCCGGATCAGGATGCGCTGGCGAGATCGCGCAGGACGTAATGCAGGACGCCGCCGTTTTCGACGTATTCCTTTTCGATGGCCGTATCGATCCGGCATTTCAGGGTGATATCCTTGGTCGATCCATCCGCATAGGTGATGGTGCAGGGCACTTCACTCAGCGGCTTAAGGTCGCCCTCTAGCCCATTGATCGAAACGGATTCATCACCCTTGAGGTTCAGCGACTTGCGGCTGTCCCCGGCGGTGAATTCGAACGGGATGACCCCCATGCCAACCAGGTTGGACCGGTGAATACGCTCAAAGCTTTCTGCGATCACGGCCTTGACGCCCAACAGGGCTGTGCCCTTGGCCGCCCAGTCACGCGATGACCCCGCACCATATTCGATACCGCCAAAGATCACCAAAGGTGTGCCCGCATCCTGATACGCCATCGACGCATCAAAGATCGACGTTTGCGCGCCGTCCGGACCCAGAGTGTAGCCGCCTTCGACGCCGTCCAGCATTTCGTTCTTGATGCGGATGTTGGCGAATGTGCCGCGCATCATCACCTCGTGGTTGCCACGGCGCGACCCGTAAGAGTTGAATTCGCGCACAGGCACCTGACGGTCGATCAGGTATTTCCCGGCGGGCGTCGTATCCTTGAACGATCCGGCGGGGCTGATGTGGTCAGTGGTGATCATGTCACCCAGGATTGCCAGAACCTTGGCGTCCTTGATGTCCGAAATCGTTCCGGCATCCTTGGACATGTTCTGGAAATAGGGCGGGTTCTGAACATAGGTCGATTGTGGCGGCCAGTCGTAAACTTCGCTGTCCGTGGTTTCGACGCCCTGCCATTTTTCGTCGCCCTTGAACACGTCGGCATATTTCTTTTGAAATGCCTCGCGGGTCACGGTCTGTTCGACCAGATCAGCGATTTCCTTGTTCGTGGGCCAGATGTCTTTCAGGTAAACGTCGTTGCCGTCCTGATCCTGACCAAGCGGATCGGTGGTCAGGTTGATATTCATGTCACCGGCAATCGCATAGGCCACGACCAGCGGCGGCGACGCAAGATAGTTAGCGCGCACGTCCGGCGAAATCCGGCCTTCGAAGTTGCGGTTGCCCGACAGGACCGCGGTGGCGACCAGGTCACCTTCGTTGATGGCCTTGGACAGTTCGGGCTGAAGCGGACCGGAGTTGCCGATACAGGTGGTGCACCCATAGCCAACAAGGTTGAAGCCGATGGCATCAAGGTCAACCTGAAGGTTCGCGGCCTCAAGGTATTCCGACACGACCTGTGAACCGGGGGCGAGCGATGTTTTCACCCAAGGTTTGCGGTTCAGGCCCAATGCGCGCGCTTTGCGTGCCACAAGGCCCGCGCCAATCATCACATAGGGGTTGGACGTGTTGGTGCAGGATGTGATCGACGCGATCACAACCTTGCCCGATGTCATGGTGTAATCTTCGCCGTCAACCGCAACTTCTTTGCCAAGTGGACGGTCGAACGTGGTTTCCATTTCCTTGGCGAATGCCGCGTCGGCATTGGACAGGGGCAGGTAATCCTGAGGGCGTTTCGGCCCGGAAATCGCAGGTACGATCGACCCCATGTCGAGTTCAAGCGTGTCGGTGTAAACCGGCGCGTAATCCGCATCGCGCCAGAACCCGTTTTCCTTGGCATAAGCTTCGACAAGGGCGATCCGGTCTTCGTCGCGGCCTGAATTGCGCAGATACCGCAGGGTTTCACCATCAATCGGGAAAAAGCCGCAGGTCGCGCCGTATTCCGGCGCCATGTTGGCGATGGTTGCGCGGTCGGCCAGGGGCAGACGATCAAGGCCGTCACCGTAGAATTCGACGAATTTGCCGACGACACCCTTGGCGCGCAGCATTTCGACGACTTTCAGCACAAGGTCGGTCGCGGTGGTGCCTTCGATCATTTCACCGGTCAGTTTGAAACCGACAACTTCGGGGATCAGCATCGAAACCGGTTGGCCCAGCATCGCGGCTTCGGCCTCGATCCCGCCAACGCCCCAACCCAGAACGGCAAGGCCGTTGACCATGGTTGTGTGGCTGTCGGTGCCGACAAGCGTGTCGGGATAGGCGACTTCTTCGCCGTTCTGATCCTTGTCGGTCCAGACGGTTTGCGCCAGATATTCCAGGTTCACCTGGTGACAGATGCCTGTGCCCGGCGGCACAACGCGAAAGTTTTCGAACGCGCCCTGGCCCCATTTCAGGAATTGGTAGCGTTCCATGTTGCGTTCGTATTCGCGATCGACGTTCATCTGGAACGCGCGCGGATTGCCGAATTCGTCGATCATGACGGAATGGTCAATCACAAGGTCAACCGGGTTCAGCGGGTTGATCTTTTGGACGTCGCCGCCCAGCCCTTTGATCCCGTCGCGCATCGCGGCAAGGTCAACGACCGCCGGGACACCTGTGAAATCCTGCATCAACACGCGGGCAGGGCGATAGGCGATCTCAACAGGGTTTTTGCCACCCTTTTTGCCCCAGTCAGAAAATGCCTTGATGTCGTCTGTGGTGACGGTCTTGCCGTCCTCAAAGCGCAACATGTTTTCCAACACGACCTTGAGCGCGGCGGGGAGCTTTGAAAACTCGCCCAGGCCGGCGGCTTCGGCGGCGGGAATGGAATAATATGAGAATGATTTGCCACCGGCCGTCAGCGTTTTACGCGTCTTGGCGGTGTCTTGTCCGACTGTAATGGGCATGAAGTGGCCTCCCTTTCGATTGGAACAGGGGTTATCGCTGGCCCGCTTCTGCCCCTTTTCGCCATGCCGATCAAGGGGGGAAACAGGTTATTGCATACATTTGCATACATTCACGCGGTGTCTGGGGTGATTCACCGGCCAAAACCGGTGCACCATGTGGCCCTGTTTCGATGGAGCAACGCCGTGTGGCCCGGTTTCGCACGGCAAGTGAAACACTTGATCGCGCGAAATCTCAAAACCTTGATTGGTTATTTCAATCTGCCTTGACTAGACCGGTGTTACACATGCGAATGCGGCAAGGGCGAAACTGGGATGATTTCACGAGTGTTGGGTTGGGTTAATCGTGCGGCGTTTGCCGTTGGCTTGTTTGCGGTGACGACAACCGGGCAGGCGACAGCGCAAGGGCGGCCTGTTGTGGTCGAACTTTATACGTCGCAGGGATGTTCGTCCTGCCCGCCTGCGGATGCGTTCCTGGCCACGCTGGCCCCGCGAAAAAACGTGATCGCCCTGGCCCTGCATGTGGATTATTGGGACTACATCGGCTGGAAAGATGTCTTTGCCAGCCCACAGTTTTCGCATCGCCAGAAATCTTACGCGCGCCACACAGGGCGGCGGTCGGTTTACACGCCCCAGATGGTTATTCAGGGTCAGGACGAGGTTGTCGGCACACATCCGATGGACGTGTCTGAACTGGTCATGAAACATCAGCGCAGCGCGGGCAACATTGACCTAAAGATCAGCCGGTCCAAGCCGGGTGAAATCGCGATTTCCGCACAGGCCACCCGCCCGCTGGATCATGAATTGGTGGTTCAGATTGTGCGTTATCGCCCATCCGCACAGATTGCGGTTTTGCGTGGGGAAAATGCGGGGCGCACATTGGCCTATACCAATATCGTCACCGAATGGTCGGTGATCGGCCAATGGGACAGTCGGCAACCATTGTCGATAAAGGCCAAGGCGGCGGGTGATCTTCCGGTTGTTGTGCTGGTTCAACGGCAGGGGCCGGGGGCCATCGAAGCCGCGGCGCGGATCAAATAACGCCAATCACCTGCGCCACCTACGGTGGGTCCATAACCATTGTTCCGGATGGGCAATCACCTGAGATTCAAGCGATTGCGTCAGGGCGGTCATCATGGTGACCGGGTCTGAATGGGGAATAGCGTCTTCGATCCATGTGGCAAAGGTCAGCCCGTCGCTTTGACGGATCGTATAGGCCGCGATCAACATGGCATCATGGCGAAGCGCAAGTTCGGCCGGTGACAGGGTCACCAGCGCCGGTTGGCCCAGAAACGGGATGTCCACGCCATCGGCTTCGCGTTGATCAAACAGCATGGCAACCGCGTGGCCGCTGCGCAGATGTTGGATCATATCCACCACCCCACGGTGCGTGCGCGGGAACAGCGGTTCGCCCGTGTCGGCCATGGCGGCGGTGTAATGGCGGTTGAACGCCGCATTGGTCAGGGGGCTGTAAAGTGCGCCGACATTTCCGAATTCGCGGTCCAGCCAGGCCCGGAAAACGGCATAATTGCCGATGTGACCGGACACGATGATCAGCGGCCTGCCGGACATGATCGCGTCACGCAAGGCATTCAGGCCGGGACCGGCGACATCCAGCATGTCCAGCCGGGCGCGCAGATCCTGCGGGGAATAGGATTCAATCACACTGCGCCCGATATGGTCGGGCACGGCATGCAGTAAATGCGCGACATCGGCCTTGGACATATCGGGCCAGACAAGGGCCAGATTTGCACGAATGCGCCGGCGCCAGCCTGCCACCGGGGCGATCAGATATGTTGTGATCTGCCCGAAAACGCGCACACGCACTGGATAGGGTAACAGCTGCGCGATCAAGATCAACGGACGCACCACGGCGTTGATGGCACGATCCGCGATCCGACGCCGCAGGGGACGGCGGAGCGGTTTGGCAGGGAGAGACATCAGCAATTGCCCTTGGCCGGGGTCAGCCCGCCGCGCGGGCCTGGTGTTCGCGATGCCAAACATAAAGCCCTGCGCCGACAATCACAAACGCCCCGACCCATGTCCAGAAATCCGGCCAATCCCCGAAAATGATAATTCCGAACATCGTCGCAAAGACCAGCCCGGAATATCCGAAAGGGGCGAGCATCGCTGCCTCGCCGGATGTAAAGGCGCGGATCAACAGCAATTGCCCGATGGTCCCGAATGTTGCCAAAAGCAGCATCAACCCAGCGGATTCCGGGGTCAGGGGATGCCAGTGCATCGGGATGATGGCGGTCAGGATAACCGCCCCGAACAGCGCGGCGTAAAGCAACGATGTCCATGCGTCTTCGGAGCGGCCGACATAGCGGGTGACCAGTGAATAGCCGCCGTAACAGACCGCCGCCCCAAGTGGGTACAGCGACCAGACGGAAAAAACGTCCCCACCGGGACGAATGACGATCAAGGCGCCAATCAGCGATGCACCAATGGCGATGATCCGGCGGCGACCAACGGTTTCCCCCAGAAACAGCGCGGCGCCAAGGGTGATCAGAACCGGGTTCAGGTCCATGACCGCTGTCGCTTCGGCCAGGCCGATGTGGCTGATCCCGAAGAAAAAGCAGGTGGTCGCTGTCATCAACAGGGCGGATCGGAACAGTTGCAGAAGGGGAAACCGGGTCTTGGCCACGCTGCGCAGGCGCGGGCTGACGATGATCAAAACCAACAGGGCCTGACCGGCGTATCGGGCCCAAAGCGCCATCATGGTGTTGCTTTGCTGGGCCAATGCCTTGGCCGTGGCATCCATCGCGGTAAAGAAGAACATCGCGCCGATCATCATCAGGATGGGTTTGGCGTTGCTTTGCGGCGGTGCGGGCACGCGGGTCATTTTGCCACCCCTGATGCGCGGTCGGCAAAACCAACGGCGAAACCATCGGCCACCACAGTGACGATCAGAGATGTTGCGATGGCCATGGCGTTCACGATTAGGCCCGGTTGCAGGGATTGTCCATCGCGGGTTTTCGGGGTTAGGCGTCCTCCTCTTCTTCGGTCAGGAGGAGGAGATCACCGGCGGCTTCCATTTCGCGGATCGTGCCGACAATCGTGTTCATCGCTGCCTCGGCGTCCTTGGCCTTGATGTCACCGGCATCCTTGGCCTCTTCGCGGACCTGATCGGCAAGGCGGGCGGACATGTTGGCCAGCAAATATTCCGCCGCCGTGGCCTCGGCACCCGGTGTGGCGGCGGCGATCGCCTTGACCAGTTCGCCCTGATCCAGATTGCGCACCACCTTGGGAATGTCGCGGGCGGCGATGCGGGCGGGGATGTTGGCAAAGGTGAAAATCGCCTTTCGGACCTGATCGGCAAAATCATGGTCGGTTTCGTCCAGCCCGGTCAACATATCGTCACGGGTCGCGGCGGTCGAATAATTCAGGATGGCCCCCACCATTTCAACCGGGCCCTTGTCAAAGACGGATCCGCGTTGCGCATCGATCTGGGCGGCAAGGGACAGGCCAATGCGTTCCAACGCCTCGGGGGTTACGGAGGCGGTCTGACTGATGGCATAGGTGACACGGCGGGCCCGGTCGCCGGGCAGGGCGCCAAGCACCTCGGCCGCGCGGCCGACATCCATCTGGGACAGGACAATGGCCCCCACTTCGGTGCTTTCCTGGGCGATCAGGGGCAAGAGGTCCTTGGTTTCAAGGCTTCGAATGCGATCCCACGGATCACCGGCCTGTTTCACGCCGGCCTCTTTGCGCAGGCGCGCGGCGGTGTGGGGGCTGATGCGGCCATCGAGCGTTGACAGGGCGCTGGCGAGCCCCTTGGGAAATGTCAGGCCGACCCCTTCGAGTTCCGAGCAGAATTCTTCGATCACCTGATCGAGGGTGGTTCGGTTGATATGGCGCATCGACCCCAGAACCTGGGTCAGGTCGGCCTGCATCGTATCGGGCAGATCGCGCAGCTGTAGTTCCGCGCCTTCCGATATCAGCAGGCGCACGATGATGGCCGCCTTTTGGCGACGCGTCAGCCCATGGCCGCCACTTGGCTGAGCGATCTGTCCGAGCGTCGCGAGATTGCCCATGTGTCCCTCATTCCTGGCAGATGGCCCGATCCACGGGTCCAGTCTTTTGCTGAGGGTATCCGCAAGCAGATGAACAAAGCGTTAGGCCGGGTGAAGGTGTGATGGCGCAGGGACGCAAAAGGCGACCGCCAGAGGGTGTCAGCCGGTGATCTGCTGCACGCAGGTTTGGCTTGGGCTGTCCCAGACATAGCCTTCGGCGCAGTTCTGCGCCTGATGTTGTTCAGAACAGGATGTCTGGGCGGCGGTGAG
>JBOEGP010000042.1:0-12031 GCA_050633485.1 Pseudooceanicola sp. | reverse complement strand
TGTTTGGTGTGATAGGAGAGGTCGAATTTGTCTTCGATCTCGGCCGGGGAAAGGGCGGCGGTCACTTCGGCATCGCCCAGGAGTTCGGTTTTGAAATCCGCGCCATTTTCCCAGACCTTCATCGCGTTGCGTTGCACAAGGCGATAGCTGTCTTCGCGCGAGACGCCGGCCTGGGTGAGGGCAAGGAGGACGCGTTGTGACATGACAAGGCCGCGGAATTTATTCATGTTGGCCAGCATGTTGTCAGGGTAGATCACCAGTTTTTCGATGACCCCGGCAAGGCGGTTCAGCGCGAAATCGAGGTGGATTGTCGCATCTGGCCCGATGCCGCGTTCCACCGAGGAATGCGAGATATCGCGTTCATGCCAAAGGGCGACATTTTCCAAGGCGGGTACGACTGATGACCGCACGAGGCGTGCAAGGCCGGTGAGGTTTTCCGTCAGGACCGGATTGCGTTTGTGGGGCATCGCGGAGGAGCCTTTTTGGCCCTTGGAGAAGAATTCTTCGGCCTCGAGCACTTCGGTGCGTTGCATGTGGCGGATTTCGGTGGCGATGTTTTCGATGCTTGAGGCGATGACGCCGAGGGTGGCAAAGAACATCGCGTGGCGATCGCGCGGGATGACCTGGGTCGAGATGGGTTCCGGGCGCAGGCCCAGTTTGGCGCAGACGTGTTCTTCGACGGCGGGGTCGATGTTTGCGAATGTGCCGACCGCGCCGGAAATCGCACCCGTTGCGATTTCCCAGCGGGCCTTTTCCAGCCGGTTCTTGTTGCGATCCATTTCGGCGTAAAAACGGGCAAAGGTCAGGCCCATGGTGGTGGGTTCGGCGTGAATGCCGTGGCTGCGCCCGATGCGGATCGTGTCCTTATGTTCATAGGCGCGGGTTTTCAGCGCGTTCAACACCTTGTCCATCACCCCAAGCAGGATGTCAGCGGCACGTACCAGTTGCACGTTGAGTGTGGTGTCCAGAACGTCCGAAGATGTCATGCCCTGATGCACAAAGCGGGCTTCGTCCGCGCCAATATGTTCAGCGAGATGGGTCAGAAACGCGATGACGTCGTGTTTGGTGACCGCTTCGATTTCGTCGATCCGCGCGACATCGAATTCGACGTCCTTGGCCTTCCAGACCGCATCGGCATTGGCACGCGGGATCACGCCCAGATCAGCCTGCGCATCGCAGGCGTGGGCTTCGATTTCGTACCAGATGCGGAACTTGGTGGCGGGTTCCCAGATGGCGACCATTTCGGGGCGGGCATAACGGGGGATCATTCTGGGGCTCCTTTACTCTGACTTGCGCGGTCTTTACCCCCCGGGTCACCAAGGGGCAAGGGAAGGGCTGACGCATGCCGGGATTGGCGTATTTTCAGGGCTGTTGGGAATTGGAGCGCACGATTGAGCATGAGGACGGCTCTCGGGCGAGTGCAATGGGGCGCGTGGTGTTTGACCCGACCGAGGACGGATTGCGGCAGGTCGAATCCGGGTCGATGACCGTGATCGGGGCGGACGGAGGCGCTGTGACCCTACAATTCACCCGCACGTACCTTTGGGGTGAACAGGGTGGACAGGTCGCGGTGCGCATGGATGACGCAAGCGCGTTTCATCACTTTGGCACCGCCGACAAGACCCCGAAAGCGGATCATTATTGTGCGCCGGATACGTATCACGTTGCCTATGATTTCAGCACCTTGCACGAATGGCACGCGGTGTGGACCGTGCGCGGGCCGCGAAAGAGCTATGTTATGCGCAGTCGCTTTTTTCGTGGCGCTCAGGGCCGCTTGCACCCGCAAGGATGACAGGGCATTAGAGGGCGCGAACACAAATTGACCACCATCAGGGAACGGAGCGAACACACATGACGCAGACGATGACAGCAAGGGTTCTGACCGAGGCATTTGGCCCGACCGAAGGCACAGCGTTAAGGATCAAACAGGCGGTTTTGGTTTTGGCCGGCATCGCGTTGCTGACCGTGATGGCACAGATCAAAATCGCGGTTCCCCCGTCGCCCGTGGCGATCAACATGGGCACATTTGCGGTTTTGACCATCGGCGCGGCCTATGGGCCACGGCTGGGTCTGACGACGATCGTTGCCTATATGCTGATCGGGATGCTGGGGTTTGATGTCTTTCAATCGTCAAGTGCCGAGTTGAACGGTCTGGAATATATGATGGGCGGCACCGGCGGCTATCTGGTCGGCTATGTCATTGCGACGGTATTGTTGGGCATGCTGGCACGGCGCGGTTGGGACCGGTCGGTTCTGTGGATGGGGCTGGCGATGCTTTTGGGTAATATCCTGCTGTATGTGCCGGGCCTGTTGTGGTTGGGAACGCTGTACGGGTGGGACAAGCCGATCCTGGAATGGGGTCTGACCCCGTTCGTCGTCGGTGACCTGATGAAGCTTGCACTTGCGGCGCTGTTGCTGCCGGCGGCATGGAAAATGGTCGGCAAAGCGCGAGGCTGACCCCGCCCCAGCCATTTGCGAATAATGTGAAAGCGCGGTCCCTATGGGGCCGCGCTTTTCGCGTGGTGTCAGCCGAGTTCGGTTGCGATCACGCTTGAGCGTTCCAACGTGCGATGCACCGGGCATTTATCGGCGATTTCCAGCAGCTTGGCGCGTTGTTCTGATGTCAGGGTTCCATCCAGACGGATCACCCGAGTGAAGCGATCGGCCTTGGCATCCGTCGTGGTTCCGGCGTCCTGTGCGTGGACCTTGTCATGGCTGACATCGACCTGAACATGGGTCAATGGCCACCCCTTGCGTCGCGCGTACATGCGGATCGTCATTGAGGTGCAAGCCCCCAGTCCAGCGGACAGGAAGCCATAGGGCGACATGCCCTGATTGGTGCCGCCGTAGGCCTCGGGCTCATCCGCTAGGGTGTGGTGGAACGGACCGTCGTTAATGTCCTGAAGGAACCCGGAGGGATCGGATTCCGACACACGCACAATACCTTCGGGCGCACCGGGCGGGGGCGCCGGCGGTGTCAGGCCAAGATACCGGGCGGACCAGGCCGCGATCACTTCGGCGGCGTATTCGGCATCGGCGGGACGGGTGATCAGATGATCGGCATCGTCAAGGGTGACAAAGCTTTTCGGGTGTTTGGCTGTGGTGAATATCTGGGCGGCGTTTTCGATGCCGACAATTTCGTCGCGCGGCGCATGCAGGACCAACAGCGCGCGTCGCAGATGTGCAATCGCCGGGGCCAGTTCGGTCGCTTTGATGTCATCGACAAATCCGCGACGAATTCGAAAGCTGCGCCCGCCGAGTTTCACGTCAGCCTCACCGTCACGTTCAATGGTGCTTAGGCTGTCGCCAAAGTTGTGGGTGACGTGATCCGGATCAAACGGTGCGGCAATGGACACGACCGCACGGGCAGACGGCACCGTTTCCGCGGCCTTGAGTATTGCCGCGCCGCCAAGGGAATGGCCGATCAAAAGGTCAGGCGCCATGTCAATGTCGCCCAGATATTTCGCGGCCAGGGTCAAATCGCGCACGTTCGACGAAAAGGTCGTATTGGCGAATTCGCCTTCGGAATGGCCCAATCCGGTAAAATCAAACCGCAGCACCGCAATGCCCATGCTGGCAAGGCGCTGCGCGATACGGCGCGCGGCGGGAATGTCTTTTGAACAGGTAAAGCAATGCGCAAACAACGCGGTGGCAAGGCGCGGACCGTTGGGCGTGTCCAGGCGTGCGGACAGGCGTGACCCGTCATGGCCGTCAAAGGTGATGCGCTTGGTGGGCATGGTGGCTCCGAAGAATGTGATGGTGTCGTTCGAAGGTGCCGCTCCGCCACGTGCGGGGCAAGGCACGTGACACCGGTGTCACGCGGTCGTGACGCGCAGAGAGCGGTCAGCGCGCAATGACTGGGTTCTTGCGGCAGCGTAAAATAACGCGCAAGAATGAAAGCCGGCTGTTGCGCGCGCTGCGTTCAAGGAAACCGGGTTTTCAGGCGGCGTTTCGCCGGGTATGGGCACAAAGGTTATTATTGAAAGGGGCTTATCGGGTGAAGCTGATCCTTCAATCTTCGTTGCCTTATGCTGAATCCGATCGCAAGGCGCTGCCGGGCATGTTCCCGCTGGACCCCCACGAATGGTTGTTGTGCGACGATGCGTTTGCCGCCCAAATGGGCGAACGCGAGGCGCTGTTGGCCACCCGGCGGGACGCGGTGATTGATCTGTTGCCCGAAGGGGCCGCGGCTGCGTCTGAATTGCTGGATGTGGTTTTGGCGTTTCTTGCAACCGCCAAGGGGTATTCATGTGGTGAAGACAGGGTTGAGCGCCCGGATGGCGTGCATGTGGCCGTCAACCGGGATGATCCTTTGGGCACCCTTGGGCGCCTGGTACAAGAGGATTTGTGCATCCTGGAGCGGTCGGAAGATGCGGGCGAACATGTGATGACGGGCGCGGTGCTATGTTTCCCGTCGGCATGGACCCTTGCGCAGAAAATCGGGAAACCGATGACGCGCATTCACAAGCCGGTAACGGAATACACAACCGACGTCGGCAAACGGGTGCAGCGGCTTTTCGATGGAATAAAGGCGGGGCGGCCGATGTGGCGCTTTAACTGGCTGCCTACTGATGACACGGCCCTGTTTCGCCCGAAACTGGAATTCGCAGACAAGGTGCGCCGTGACGGATTGCCATACCTGAGAAGCGAACGGCAGACTTTGATGCGCCTACCGGTGAGCGGGGCCGTGGTTTTTGGCATTCACACGTATTTGGTGCGCTGGCCCCCGGATGAGACGGCTGCCTAAAGGCGGATTTGCCGGATTAGAACGGCAGAACGGCGACGGTCGCCGCCATCGCCTTGGTCAGGCCAAGGCCCATGAAAGCGCCGGTCAGGGTCAATGCCTGGGCTGTCAGGCGGAAATTTTCGCCCTTGATCATGTTGTAGGTCAGCATGGCGGCGCCCACAGGCGGGGCGAATACGGCCACTGACGCGTTCAGGGTCCAGGTTGCGACCCGGCGTTCCAGACGGTCTTCGCGGTCTTCAAGGGCGACTTCCATACCTTCGGGAAGGTCCACATCAACCCGGAACACGTCCTCAAGCGATTCAATCTTGGGGGGGCGGGCGGTCACTGCGGGACGAATTACGGGACGCTGCGCCATTGCACTCATCCCGCCCTCAAGAACCGTGCCGCAGCGGGCGCGATGGGTTGTTGTTGGCTGGACCCGGCGGGGTTTGGCCACTGGTGCGGCAATTTTGACGTCCGCTTCGGCTTTGGTTTCGGCCTTGGGGGCGTCAGTTTCGCGGCGGATCGGGGTCATCGCGGTTTGGAAACGGCGCGCGCTTAGCACGGTTTCGCGCGATTGCCATTGGATCATCGGCGCGCCGGTCAATTCGATATAGGATTGCAGGATGGTGGCCAGCAGCGCTTCTCCGGTGCGGGCATGGGCGCCGGGCAACGTGCCATTGTCGTGCAGGGTGATTTCCACGACAAAGGTTTCTGTGGGCGCATCGTCGGGGTTTGCAAACACGTCCACTTCGGGGGCGTCAACAAACTGAATTTCAAGGGTGGCGTCCGGGCTTTCCAGAACAAGACTGTCATAGGTCAGCTCACCGACATCCAGATCGCGGGCACCAAAATGTGTCATGGCGTGGCGGGCACTGGACAACAGGGTCTTGGCCGTCAGATCGCTGTCGTCGCTGAAAATCAGGCCAGCGTAATGTGTGCGTTCATTCTGAGTCATTATCAACTCCGTCTTCCCTTATTTGGTCAGGGATTTCTTCCCCGTTGAAGACAGCTTCGCAGTCAAATGAGATGAAAATGGGGAACGTTTTGCCTGATTCCGGGCGCATAGCGAAGATTCTGGGGCAGTGCGCCGCAATCCGGTCCGAATTGCCACAAAGGTGCCGCCATTGCCGGTGTTGGCCCGCAAATATGGCGGAAATGCCCCCGAATCCGGTGGATGGCCACAGTGTTCCTGGTGATTTGCCTTGTTACTTCGGCGGGAAGTCGCCGGAATCCCCGGTCATGTCCCATGACGGGACCGTAATCATAGGAAAAGGGCGCCTGATCAGGCGCCCCTTTGGTTCATTCGGTTCTATCTAAACTTTTCAGGCGGCTGCGCGGCGTTTGCGACGCGCGAAAACCCCCAAGCCGCCAAGACCGGCGAGCAGCAGAGGCGCTGCGGCCGGAAGAGGAACTGCTGGCATTTGAGTTGCCCCGACGTTGATCGAAATTTCGTACGTCCCTTTGCCTTCATTGCCATTCCCGACGAGAGTCACCGAATAAGTGCCAGCGCCATTGGTCCCAAAGAGATCGATACCTGGTCCGCCGCTTGCCAGGAATGAAAACGGAACGATGCGATAAAGCAAGTAGAGGGCGTCGTCGCCGTTCGATGTGGCGACATCGACAGTGAAGTCGCCCAAGACCGAAAAGGTGAACGAATCCTGTTCGTCCGGGCCATTACTGGGGCCCGACAGACCGGCATTATAAGAACCAAGAATGACAGACGTCATGCTGCCACCAAGTGTTCCAATATTAGTGCCCGCAACAACGTTACCAGTCGCGTCACCGTTAATGCTCTCATCATATACGACGGCGGACTGAGCCGCGCCAACAAATCCGGCCAGCGCGATTGCGGCGCCAAGTGCAATAATTTTCATAATTTTTCCCCGTGAAAATGATCGTTCTGCGTTAAAGTTACAGAAATATTAGTAACCTGCAACAACTATAAAGAGGGGCATCAACGATGCCCCTCTTTTGAAATCAAAGACTTACTGAAATCAGCAGGAATAGTACATCGCGTATTCCGCAGGGTGCGGTGTGTGCTCGTACAATTCGATTTCTTCCATTTTCAGGCCGATATAGCCTTGGATTTGATCCTTGGTGAACACGTCACCAGCCAGCAAGAAGTCCATGTCCGCTTCCAACTCTTCCAGGGCTTCGCGAAGCGACCCACAGACAGTTGGGATATCGGCCAGTTCTTCGGGTGGCAGATCGTACAGGTTTTTATCCATCGCTTCGCCGGGATCGATCTTGTTCTTGATGCCGTCAAGGCCAGCCATCAGCAGGGCTGCAAAGCAAAGGTATGGGTTGGACGACGGATCGGGGAACCGGGCTTCGACGCGTTTTGCCTTGGGGCTTTCCGTCCATGGGATACGGACACAACCGGACCGGTTGCGGGCCGAATACGCACGCAGAACCGGGGCTTCAAAGCCGGGGATCAGACGTTTGTAAGAGTTGGTGGACGGGTTGGTGAACGCGTTCAACGCTTTGGCGTGGCTTAGAATGCCGCCGATGAAATACAGCGCCTCTTGGCTGAGGTCGGCGTATTTGTCGCCTGCAAACAGCGGCTTGCCGTCTTTCCAGATGGACATGTTCACGTGCATGCCCGTTCCGTTATCGCCGGCAATAGGTTTGGGCATGAATGTCGCGGATTTGCCATAGGCCTGTGCGACATTGTGGATGATGTATTTGTATTTCTGAAGCTCGTCCGCCTGTTTGGTCAGGCTGTCAAAGATCAGGCCCAGTTCGTGCTGACACGACGCCACCTCGTGGTGGTGTTTATCAACCTTCATGCCAAGGCGTTTCATGGTGGACAGCATTTCGCTGCGGATGTCCTGACCATCGTCGGTCGGGTTGACCGGGAAATACCCGCCCTTGACGCCGGGGCGATGGCCCATGTTGCCCATTTCGTATTCGGTGTCGGTGTTCCAAGCTGCGTCGATGGCATCGACTTCGAACGACACTTTGTTCATTTCAACGGCGAAACGCACGTTGTCGAACAGAAAGAATTCCGCCTCGGGGCCCATGTAGGCCGCGTCGCCAATGCCCGAAGACTTCAGGTACGCTTCGGCTTTTTGGGCGGTGCCGCGTGGGTCACGCTCATAGGCTTCGCCGGTGTCGGGTTCGACAACCGAACAGTGAATACAGATTGTCTTTTCCGCATAGAACGGATCGACATAGGCGCTTTCGGGATCGGGCATCAATTTCATGTCCGACGCTTCGATGGATTTCCAGCCTTCGATCGACGACCCGTCGAACATAAAGCCTTCTTCCAGAAAGTCTTCGTCAACCTGATCTGCCATGACGGTCACGTGCTGCAGTTTGCCGCGCGGATCGGTGAAGCGGATATCTACATATTCCGCGTCTTCGTCCTTGATCAGTTCCAGAACCTTGTTGCTCATTCTGTTTATCCCTTCCCAGGCTAGGAGCTTGTATTACAGCGCGTCCGAACCGGATTCACCGGTACGAATGCGGATCGCCTGCTCAACCGAGGAGACGAAAATCTTGCCGTCACCGATTTTCTCGGTTTTGGCGGCGTCGATGATGGCTTCGATGGCGCCGTCTACCTGATCGTCATCGAGGACAACCTCGATTTTCACCTTAGGCAGGAAATCAACGACATATTCGGCGCCACGGTACAATTCCGTGTGGCCCTTTTGGCGACCAAAGCCTTTGACTTCGATGACCGAAAGCCCCTGAACGCCCACGTCTTGCAGGGCTTCCTTGACCTCATCAAGCTTGAACGGCTTGATGATTGCTTCGATTTTCTTCATTGGAAACTCCTCCGCAGACACGTCCGACGCCGTCAGACCACTTTCGTTCCGGGGTCACAATTGGCTATCGTCACGACATCGGCAAGAGCGTGTTGTCGGATAGGGGTGCGACATATTTTTGTGCGTACTGCACAAAAAGCGGGCAGTTTGTGAAAAGAGGTGCGGGGTGAGCGAACTTTTGACGGCGGCCCAGATGCGGGCATTGGAACAGGCGGCGATGAGCAGCGGGCTGGTCACCGGGGCCGAGTTGATGGAGCGCGCCGGGCGGGGCGTCGTTGACGCCGTGTTCACAGAATGGCCGGATCTGGCGGCATCGTCGTGTCGCGCGGTGGTTCTGTGCGGGCCTGGCAACAACGGCGGCGACGGGTTCGTCGTGGCGCGGTTGTTAAAGGAATGGGGCTGGGAGGTGGCCGTGTTCCTATACGGTGATCCCGAAAAACTGCCGCCGGATGCGCGGGTGAATTATCAGCGCTGGTGTGGGATGGGGGATGTGGCCCCCCTGACAGAGGACACCTTTGCCAAGGTTTCCATGCCCGGCCTTTGCACCATCGTGTTCGATGCTTTGTTCGGCACTGGGCTGGCGCGGCCCGTGGCGCTGCCGTTGGTCGCGCTGCAGGCTGAACCGGCCGTGGGGCAAACACATCGATCTGTTGCGATTGATATTCCATCGGGCCTGTGCAGCGACAGCGGGCGTCGCATCGGGGCCGAAGCGGGATTGTTTGCCGCCGATCTGACGGTTTCCTTTCATTCCGAAAAGGTGGGTCATCGTCTGGCTGACGGGCCGGGCGCCTGTGGCAAGGTTGTGGTCAGGGATATTGGGTTGGGCGGCGGATCCGGCGGCGGCCATGGCGCGGTTCGCCTCGGAACGGCGCTTGGGCAATGGGCAATGGAAGGGGCAGGCAATGTCCAGCTTCAGGACAGCCCCGGCGATCTGGGAAAATATGAGGACGGCCATAAGTATGCCCATGGTCATGCGTTGATCCTGAGTGGTGGCGCGGGGCGCACTGGGGCCGCGCGGCTGGCGGCGCGCGGGGCGCTCAGGATCGGGGCAGGGTTGGTGACGCTGGGGGTGCCGGGTTCGGCGCAGATGGAGGTGGCCAGCCATGTCACCGCGATCATGCTGAAACGGGCAGGGACGGCCGAAGAGCTAACCGCCGCGCTGGATGACAAACGGATCAACGCGCTATGTCTCGGCCCTGGTTTGGGGATTGATCGCGCAAAGCCATTGGTTGAGGCGGCGCTAAGCGGCGCGGATCATCGCGCGACCGTGTTGGATGCTGACGCGCTAAGCGCCTGTTGCGATGACCCGTCGGCGCTTTTTGCGATGCTGCATAAAAACTGTGTCCTCACCCCGCATGCGGGGGAATTCAGGCGGCTGTTCCCCGACATTTCCGACAGGTTGGCCGCCGCACCGGTCACCGGTCCGGCGTTTTCCAAGGTCGATGCCACCCGAATGGCGGCGGCGCGGGCGGGCTGTGTGGTTTTGTTCAAGGGGGCGGATACGGTTATCGCGTCTCCCGATGGGCGCTGTCGCATCAATTCCGCCGCCTACGACCGTGCGGCACCGTGGTTGGCCACGGCGGGATCGGGGGATGTTCTGGCCGGGTTCATAACCGGGTTGATGGCGCGTTGGGGTGACCCGTTTCGGGCCGCAAGCGCCGGCGCATGGCTGCATTTGGAATGCGCCCGCGCCTTTGGCCCCGGTTTGATCGCCGAAGACCTGCCCGAAGTTTTGCCAAAAGTACTGAAGAACCTGGGCGCCTGAGTGTGGCGCGCACGCCGAGGCGGGGCATTTTGACCTGCGGCCCGGATTGACGTGCGGCCCAGCCGTTGCCTGTGCGCGAATCTGAAATGTGCTGTGCAGTGGCATCGCCCCGGCGACCCAAACAGAAAAAAGGTCGCCATGGGCGACCCTTTTCCTCTCTCTCCGACTCTGATGCGCGCTTGTGGGCGCGATCAGGCGTCCTGCGTGACACGGGTGGCGGGGGCGTTCAGCTCCATGCCGCCAGCGTAAATCACGTGGTCGTTGTCGAATTCCAATTCAAATACGGTCATCTCGACCTCACCCAGATCGCGCACGAACTGGCCGTCGATCAGGCGGGATACCGGGACCAGCGCCTGTTTTGCGCCGAACAATGCCTCTGCGCGCCAATCGCGCACCAGGATTTGCTGGCCGGCTGGCAGCACCATGTCGCTGTCCGGGCGGTTGTGGCCCAAGGATCCGGCGATCACGGCGATGGCGGCTGTCTTAACCTTGTGGGCATGAACCTTGCGAAGCACGGCGACGCCGCTGTCGCGGGTGATCACCTTGTCACCAGCGGACAGGAATTCCACCGGCATTTCGCCTTCGAGTGTCAGAACCATGGTGCCTGCGGACAATCCGGCACGCGCCGCGGCTGTCGGCGTCTTTGCGTTTGCACTAAGTGTTGCGATGGTCTTCATGGGTTTCTTCCCGTTCATTTGCCTGCCTCGTTTTTCGCCCATGATTAGGGCAGAAATTTGCCTGCATCCAGATTTTACCGCGGCATCGATGCCGGTTTCGCCGCAGACGTGCCCAAATTGCCGCCTGTTTTATTGGGCAATGCGTTTGGCTGGCCGTTCTTTGACAGGAACACCCAAAGAAAAGGTGAAAACCGCATTGGTTTGATCTGTCGCGCAGATTCCCTCTCGCTCTTGGCGGCGCGCTTTGCTAGAGAGCGGCGGTCCGACCCGATGATTGATTGTCTGGTCGGGGCGATGCGGGTGTGGCGGAATTGGTAGACGCACCAGATTTAGGTTCTGGCGCCTTTGGCGTGGGGGTTCGAGTCCCTTCACCCGCACCACTGCTTATGCCTGTAGTGGCGATAATGCCGAATTTGTGGGAAAATATGGGAAAACCGTTGGCGCTGCGCCCCACCGGGATTGCCAAAATGCCCACCACGCACCATGACATTACGCAATATTTACGCACGGTGCGGAATTTTGGCGTATATTCGAAAGCATGGGACCGGCTGGCGCGCTGAGATAGCGCGGGATGGTGTTGGCCAAGGGGATGGTTTATTACAAATGACACCGGAAGAATTCAGGCAGGCCCGGCACACGCTGGGCCTGAACCAATCGCATTTGGCGAATATGCTCGGATACTCAAGCAAAACGCAAATCAGCATGATCGAAAACGGTTGGGAAAACCCGTCGAAATCGGTTCTGCGCCTGTTGCGCGCCTATCTCGACGGGTATCGCCCTGACGATTGGCCGGTCTGAGCGGGGCAAAATTGTGTCTGACCGATACCCATACACCCATCACGGGCCTGCCGTTTACGGTTCCAAACTGACTGACCATCTTGAATCCCGCACATTTTACGCACAAAACCTGCCAACCAATTGGAATAAATCACTATATTGGTGCCCTTCACCCGCACCACAAATCAAGCACATTCCAAGGCCATGTCGGCGGTGCCGTATCGGGTGGCCAGAATAGTGTTCGTTCGGGATTGACGAATTCCCCCAAGCGGGCAGGGCGCGCGGCAAATTGGCCGGGCCTTTACCCGTGGTT
>JBOEGP010000041.1:0-27512 GCA_050633485.1 Pseudooceanicola sp. | reverse complement strand
TCAAACTTTTCCTTTGCCATGTCTTCGGCGCCTCGTGATAGGGGGCCACGCTGGCCCGTTACGTCGTCGCGCGGGATTTATTGACTTGCGCGGGGGAAATCAAGCGTCCGTAACGCGATGTACAAAAGGTTTATCCGGATGTGGCCGGGGCAGCGGCCGGAGGGGTGATTTCAGACGCCGGAGGCACCGGTTCTTCCGTTGCGACCGGGGCAACCTTGCTTCCGCCCGCTTTTGACGTGGGCGCTGGCGCGTCGCCAAACCAGTCACGGTTTTTCTGCAGGTAAATCTCGATCTGTTTCGCAGCGTTCTGCGCCAGATTTTTCATCTGCTCTTCTTTGGATTTGGTCAGCCCTGACCCGACGATCGAATCCCCTGAAAAGCTTTCGAAAACCGTCAGTTGTTCCGGCTTTTCCGTCATTTTCTTGTTCTTGGCATCGTCCCAAACGGTCACGTTCACCAACAGCACCGATTTCGGCGCGGCCACGATGGGAATACCCGGAAGCGCAAGGTTATACCCCTCGACGCTCACCCCGAGGTGAAAATAATTTGTGCCGTCGTACCGCCCGAAGCGTTCGTCAATCGCGCCTTTCAGCGCCGTGGTCAGCTCCTCCTCGCTCGCGTCGCGCGACAGGGGGCCCTTTTTCGCCTTGGACGCGATAACCACATTGTGCCCCAACAGGAAATTGCCCAGATCAGCCGTCGGGTCCTGAAGGTCTTTGGCGCTGGTACAGGCCGCAAGCGCTGCGCAGGCAGCAAAGATGAATATACGCAAGGGATGGTTCCTTTCGGTGGTCTGGCAATGCGATACCGCACGTCCGTGCGACGTGCAACGCAAACGCAATTTTGACCCAGGCCCGGCACACCCTATATTGGCGTCAAAAGGATCGCTGCCATGCGCGTTGAAACGTCCCCAACACCCACGTCGTCGTCGGGCACACCATCGGCCCTGCCAGTACGTGTTCCCCTGGTCACCGAACCCTTGGGATTTCTGGGCAGCCTGCGCGCCGCACAGCGCAATATCCTGTCAATCATTCCGGATATCGCAACCCGCCAACCGATCGTTTCGGGAAAAACCGGCGTGCGCTGGCACATGCTGATGGACCCGGACGCCATCCGCCATGTCCTTTTGGAACAACTGGACTCCTACCCGAAATCGAAAGTCACCAAGAACCTGTTGCGCCCCGCCATCGGTGAAAGCCTGTTCGTCGCAGAAGGCGCGCACTGGCGCTGGCAACGCCGCGCGGCCGCACCTGTCTTTACCCATCGCAACATCGCCAACCTTGCCCCCGCGATGACCGCAGCCGCCCAAAGCGCGGCCGAAAGGATCGCCCAGGCCGGCCCACAGGCGATCAACGTTGCCGATGAAATGGTGCGCGCAACCTTTGATGTGATCACCGATGTCACATTTTCCGGTGACGGCGGATTTGACCGCGCCGCGGTGCACCGCGCCATCGACGCCTATATCGACGCCGCCGCGCGGGTGTCGCTGTTTGACATGCTTGGCCTGCCCGATTGGGTGCCGCGTCCTGGCCGGGTGTTCTCAGGGGCCGCATTGAAACAAATGAAATCCGTGGCCGACACCGCGATTGACACGCGCCGCGCCAAACTGACCGGAACACATACGCCCCCGCCGCAGGACACCACGCCAGATCTTCTCGACCTTCTCCTCGCCGGGGTTGACCCGGAAACCAAGCGCACCATGAACACCGGCGAATTGCGCGACAATCTGCTGACCTTCATCGTCGCAGGCCACGAAACAACCGCCCTGGCCCTCTCCTGGTCGCTCTATCTCTGCGCCCACGCGCCCGAAGAACAGGAAAAAGCCGCGGCCGAGGCGCGCTCGGTTCTGGGGGAACGCGCCGCGACCGCCGAAGACGTCGCCGCCCTGCCCCACACCCGCCGCATCATCGACGAAGCCCTCCGCCTCTACCCGCCCGCAGCACTTGTTTCACGCACCGCCCTCGCGGATGACACATTGTGTGATCGCGATATCCACACTGGCGATACCGTCATGATCCCGATCTACGCATTGCACCGGAACCACCTGCTGTGGGATGACCCGGACGCCTTCCGCCCCGACAGGTTCAAAGATCGCAAAACAATCCCGCGCTACGCCTACCTGCCCTTTGGCGATGGCCCCCGCATATGCATCGGCGCCAGCTTTGCCCTGCAAGAGGCGGTCATAATCCTCGCCACCCTCCTCGCGCGCTCCCGCTTCACCCCGGTTCCGGGGCGCACCCCAAACCCGGTCATGATCCTGACCTTGCGCCCCGAAGGCGGCGTCTGGCTTCAGGCCCACCCCAGACCTTGATCCCCACCCCCTTCCTCTGGCCAATCAATACTGCCGCCGGAGGCGTTTTGTCAGACGGCCTCCCCTTGTGGGAGGAAGTCCGACAAAACTTTCCGCGCGCCGCAAACCGGCGGCGCAACGGATCGCGACCCCGCTTACAAATGTTGTCCCACTTGCGGTAGAAAACGTCTATGGCAGGAATACTGGTCGGCCCGCGAACGCCGCAAGACGGCTCTATGTGAATCTGTTGTCACGCGGGAAACCGCGCGGGGCCATGCGCCCGGACCCGGCGCGTTTTCCGATCCATTCGGACAAATCGCTTTCGGTTCGCGTACGGCCTGCCGGATCACGCCACGACAACCCATCCGCAATGGCAAAGGTCGTCAGGTCACACAAACCGCCATCTTTGAATTTTTGCAAACGAACGCCTTTGCCGCGCGTCATTTCCGGCAATTCTTCCAAAGCAAAGACCAGAACCTTGCGGTTTTCTCCAACGCAGGCAACGTGGTCACCATCAACAGGCTTCGCACACAAGGCGACAATGCCTTCCTTGACGTTCAACACCTGTTTGCCGGACCGTGTCTGGGCCAGAACCTCGTCCTCGGGGACGACAAACCCGTCTCCGGCTGTCGAAGCGACGATCAGTTTGCGCCCCGCCGCATGCACGAACAATGTCACGATGTCGGATTCATTCGGCAGATCGACCATCAGGCGCAACGGTTCACCCATGCCCCGCCCACCGGGCAGGTTCGACGCAGGGATCGTGTAAAACCGCCCGTTCGATCCGAACACGACAATGCGATCCGTCGTCTGGGCATGGATGACAAACCGCCCCTCATCCCCGTCCTTGAACTTGAGCGCGGACTCAGGGTCGATGTGCCCTTTCATCGCGCGGATCCACCCCATCTTGGAACAAACAACCGTGATCGGTTCACGGTCGATCATCGCCTCAAGCGGAACCTCTTCGGCCTCGCCCGCTTCGGCGAACAGGGTGCGCCGCGCGCCGCCTTCAAATTCTTTGCCAAACGTCTTTTTGGCCGTGCGCAACTGGTCCGAAATGCTGGCCCATTGAATTGATGGATTTTCAAGAAGGTCCTCAAGCCCGGCGCGTTCTTCCATCAACGCATCACGTTCGCGCAGCAGCTCCATCTCTTCCAGACGGCGCAGGGACCGCAGGCGCATGTTCAGAATGGCCTCGGCCTGAACCTCTGTCAGGCCCAGATCGTCTTCGGACAGGTCGGCATCCGCCATTCCGGCCAGAATGGGAGATACGTAATCGCTTTCATCGCTTGCCCTGCGATGATCCTTGGACCAATCCTCGACCATCAGCGCGCGCTTGGGGTCATCATCATACCGGATGATGTCGATCACCCGATCAAGATTTAGGAACGCAACGATAAACCCTTCAAGAACCTCCAAGCGGTGATCGATCTTTTCCATCCGGTGGGTCGATCGGCGCACCAGCACGTCCCGGCGGAAATCAAGAAACGCGCGCAGCACTTCCTTCAACGAACAGACCTTGGGCGTAACCCCGTCAATCAGCACGTTCATGTTCAGTGAAAACCGCGTTTCCAGATCGGAATTGCGGAACAGCATGTTCATCAGAACCTCAGGCTCGACGGTCTTGGACCGGGGTTCCAGCACCATGCGAATGTCATCCGCACTTTCGTCACGGATGTCCGCCAGGATGGGGATCTTCTTTGTCTGGATCAGGTCAGCGATCCGTTCAATCAGCTTGGATTTTTGCACCTGATAGGGGATTTCAGTCACGACAATCTGCCATTGACCACGGCCCAGGTCTTCTTTCTCCCATTTGGCACGCAGACGGATGGACCCGCGCCCGGTGCGATAGGCGTCCGCGATTGAATCGCGGGATTCAACGATGACGCCGCCGGTGGGAAAGTCCGGGCCGGGGATAAAGTTCAGCAGCGTGTCGTCGCGCGCATCGGGCGTTTTAATCAGATGCAGACAGGCATCGACCAGTTCAATGATGTTGTGCGGTGGAATGTTTGTGGCCATGCCAACCGCAATGCCCGACGACCCGTTTGCCAGCAGGTTGGGGAAGGTCGCCGGCAGGACAACGGGTTCCGTCAGCGTTCCGTCATAATTGTCACGAAAATCAACCGCGTTTTCGTTCAGCCCGTCCAACAGCGCCTCGGCCACCGCTGTCATCCGCGCCTCGGTATAGCGCGATGCGGCGGGGTTATCCCCGTCGATATTGCCAAAGTTCCCCTGCCCGTCCACCAAGGGATAGCGAACGTTGAAATCCTGTGCCAACCGGGCCATTGCATCGTAAATCGCCTGATCCCCATGCGGGTGATAATTGCCCATCACGTCGCCGGAAATCTTGGATGATTTGCGGAACCGCCCATTAGATGCCAGGCGCAATTCGCGCATTGCATAAAGTATGCGACGGTGCACCGGTTTCAGCCCGTCGCGCGCATCTGGCAACGCCCTGTGCATGATCGTGGACAACGCATAGGTCAGATACCTGTCACCGATGGCGCGCCGCAATGGTTCCGAAATTTCGGGCTGGCCGATATTGGGGGTGTCGGTCGATTTTGTCATAGATCATGTGATATATGGGGGGATTGTTTTCAGCAAGAAGACAAACACGAATAGATGAATTCGTGACTGCAAATACGACACGAATCAGTCTATACCCGCCCCATTCCAAGTGTTCTTTTGTTAATTTGTTCCTTGCATCTCTCCGGGGGCTTCATGAAGCGTTTTATTTTCGTATCCATTATTTTTATGGGCTGGGCTTTTTACGAGTTGAGCGGCGGTGCCGATTTCAAGCCTGATGCGCGATTGGCTGAAAAACAGGCCGCCGCAGCAGCACGCAAAGCCGACGATGTTGTCACGCGGGCCGCAATCACGCCTTCGGTCGCGGACCTGACCGTCGCGCGCATGTCAAATGACACCGCTGTCAATACCGCGCCGGTGGACGAACCCGCGGCGGCAGCGCGCAAACCCGACGCGCCCAAGTTGCAAAACATCGGACAGGGCACGCTCAAGGTTCTTGCCCTGACCACACCGGCGCCAGATGCAATACCCCAACCCCAACAGGCATCAGCCACCGCTGGCACCATTGCACCGGCCATCATCGATGTTGCGGATTGGCGCGTTGTCACCGGCAACCGGGTGAATATGCGCAACGGGCCGGGCACCGAATATTCCGTCGTCGAACGGCTGCAACGTGGCGATCGGGTCGAGGTACTTCAGGATCCCGGCACGGGTTGGGTCAAGCTCAAGGTCGAATATTCGGGCCGGATTGGCTGGATGGCTGATTTCCTTTTGGCGACCCCACAATAACGCCCGATCCGTTGCGCCCCCAAGGGCGGTTCCCCTAAACCTGTGAACTTGCCATAAGATCGCGCAGCGGCCCAGTTGGGGGGGCAAACGGCATCGACAAGACCATTCTCATCACCGGCTGTTCCAGTGGCATCGGGCTTGATGCCGCGCGTACGCTAAAGGCGCGCGGCTGGCGCGTGTTCGCCGCATGCCGCCATGCGCAGGATTGCGCGCGGCTGTCAGACGAAGGCTTCGAAAGCCCGCGCATTGATTACACCGACACCGCCAGCATCGTCTCCGGCCTGACCGAAGTGCTTGAGGCGACCGGCGGGCGTCTTGACGCGCTGTTCAACAACGGCGCGCATGGCCAGTTGGCCGCTGTCGAAGACCTGCCAACAGATGCCCTGCGCGCGATATTCGAGGCAAACCTGTTCGGTTGGCACGAACTGACCCGCCATGTGATCCCGGTGATGCGCGCCCAGGGGCACGGACGTATTGTGCAATGTTCATCGGGCCTTGGCATGGCGGCCATCAAATGGCGCGGGGCCTATACGGCGACCAAATTCGCACTTGAAGGGCTAAGTGACACGATGCGGCTGGAACTGCGCGGCACAGGTGTCCATGTCGTTCTGATCGAACCAGGGCCAATCGCCACCGATTTCCGCATTAATGGGCGCGCACATTTCGAACGCTGGATCGATTGGCGCGCATCACCTCACAGTGACGCCTATCGCGACACGTTGATCCCGCGCCTTTACGACGAAACCGGCAAGCGCGAGGCGTTTGAGCTGGGCCCAGACGCGGTCAGTGCAAAACTTGTCCGCGCGCTGGAAACCCGCCGCCCACGCGCGCGCTATTTCGTAACCACGCCGACCTATGCGATGGCCTGGGCCAAACGCTTATTGCCGGGCCGGTGGCTGGACGCCCTGATTGCGCGGATCTGACCCGGCCGCCGGGTGACCAATATCTCGATGGCGCCCCCGGCCTGTCACCACAATCCATACACGGGTGTCGGGTTTGTGATGCGCCCGCCCCGCCTGCGCGGAAATTACCTGTTCGCTTTCCAGCGCCGCTCGCCTAGATGAAAGGTAACACGTTTGGATCGCCCCGCTACGGGGCCATTTGGATAAGGAGGCCACAATGGCCAAAGATCCCCTGTTCCTGGTTATCATAGCCGCCGTCGGGCTGGTCGTGGCCATTCTGGTGCTTGGCATCGGTGGTTTTGCCCGCGGTGTGGACGGCAAACGATCAAACAAAGTGATGCAGGCACGGATCATCGCCCAGTTTGGCGCGGTGGTCCTGATCCTGTTGTTCGTTTGGCTAAAGGGGATCAACTGACATGGTGGTTCTGAACAAGATTTACACGCGCACCGGTGACAAAGGCGACACGGCCCTTGGCGATGGCACGCGCGTGCCCAAACCGTCCTTGCGGGTCGAAACCTATGGCACGGTTGACGAGGTTAACGCGACCGTCGGCATCGCCCGTCTGGCCGCATCGGGTGACATCGACGCGCGTCTGGCGGCGATTCAGAATGACCTGTTCGATCTGGGCGCCGATCTGTGCCGCCCCGGCATGGAAAACGATGCAACGGCCGAATACCCACCCCTGCGCATCATCGCGGCGCAAGTGGAACGGCTGGAAAGCGAAATCGACGCAATGAACGCCGCCCTCACCCCTTTGCGCAGCTTTGTGCTGCCCGGCGGTACATCGCTTGCCGCGCATCTGCATGTGTGCCGCACCGTGTCGCGCCGTGCCGAACGGTTGGCTGTTGCCCTGATGGGCGAAGATGGCTGCAACCCCGAGGCCGTCAAATACCTGAACCGCCTGTCGGACTGGTTCTTTGTCGCCTCACGCGTGGCCAATGACAATGGCGCGGGCGATGTGCTGTGGGTGCCCGGCGCGAACCGATAACGCGGCTCACCCCAGCGGATACCGGGCCAATGCCTCGTGGCGCGGCCCGTCCGGCCCCAATTGCGACTGATACAGCGCAAAACTGCCCACCCGAAACGGTGCTGTGCGAAACCCGGCGTTGCGGGCCATGAACAGGCGCAGTGCCGCAACCGTGTCGCCCGCCGGACGTCGGCCAAACCGGGCCAGGGTGACATGTGGACGGAACCGTTCCCGCGCGATGGTGATCCCGGCCGCCCTGATCCGCCGCCGCACGCTGTCACGCAGGGCAGTGACCGGGCCTGCATCGGCAACCCCCGCAAAGACCACTGCGGGCACCGCCCCGCCAAATGTGCCCAGCCCCGATAATTCCAGATCAAAATCCGGGGCTCGCAGGGCTGAAAACATGTCATGCACCGCCTCGGCCGCGTCATCCGATTGATCGCCCAGAAAGGCCAGCGTCAGGTGAAAGGTGTCCGGGTCCGCCTTGCGCCCCACCGTCAGATCGCCCTGCATCGTGGCAAGGGCATCGCGCACATCATCGGGCGGGTCTATGGCCACGAACAGCCGCACGGCCCCTAATGCCCGTGTGCAAACATCTGCCGGGTCGCCCGCAGCACGGCGATCAGCAACAACACCGGCAGGACCACCATGCGCAGCAGGAATATGCCCGTCAATTGCAGCGAGGCGTCCAGCAATTCGTCCGCCGCCCCCCAAAACACCCCGGCCGCCGCGCGGTAGGCATCAATCGTGTCCAGCCAACCGCGATCCTGCGCACCCGCGCCATCAACCCCGATCAACAGTTTCGCCTGCCCACCGATCCGGTCAAGCGTTGCAAAGGCGGTGTCCCACGCGTCGCGGGTCAGCAGCTCACCGGACCAAAGGCCCAGAACGAACGCCAGCGGCAAGGCAACCGCCAATGCGAACCCCAAACTGCCACATCCGGAAAAGACACGGCGCACCCCGGCGGGTGTGGCCCGCCAGCCGCCCGGCGCGACCTCGCAGGTGCACCGCCCGACCAAAGACAGCGCCAGTAGGACAAACCCGACCGCCGCCGCAGGGGCCATCGACATCGACAAGACACCGGTCAGAACCGCGACACCGAATATCATCCCCGACACGCGTTCCACTGTGTCGTCCACCGGTTCCAGCCATTTCAGGGGTTGCACGGACCCGGACACAACGACCGATCCGCCCACCTCAACCTCTTGGGCAAAGGACAGGGCCGCATTGATCGCCCTAAGCGAAATATATGTCGCGCCCGACGCCACCGCGACATCACGCTGAAAGGTTTCGGCCTTTTCGATCAGAGGGTTAAGGCGCGGGGCAACCGCCAACCCAAGGCACAGCACCGCCGCAAGCAGTGCAAGAACGGCTGTCGCGCCCCGCCTCACAGAACCCCCGGCACCACCTGATCAGGTGGGCGGTGACCATCAGCGAAAGTTTTGATGTTGATGATCACCTTTTCGCCCATTTCGATGCGGCCTTCGCGGGTGGCAGACCCCATATGGGGCAGCAACACCACATTCGGCATCTTGCGCAGTTCATCCGCGATTTCACCGAATTCGTACACGTCCAGCCCCGCCCCGGCGAGGTCCCCGTCACGCAGCATCCGCGTCAAGGCGCGTTGATCCAGCACCTCCCCGCGAGAGGTGTTGACGATCACCGCCTCGGGGCGCATCAGCTTTAGCCGCCGGGCGTTCATCAGGTGAAACGTGGATGGCGTATGCGGACAGTTGATCGAAAGCACGTCCATGCGCGCCACCATCTGATCCAGACTTTCCCAATAACGTGCCTTCAACTCGCCTTCGACCTCGGGGCGCAATTGGCGGCGGTTGTGGTAATGCACCTGCATCCCAAAAGCATTCGCGCGCCGGGCCAGGGCCTGACCAATCCGGCCCATCCCCAGAATGCCCAAACGGCGCCCGGCGATCCGCCCGCCATTCAACGCGCCGGGCGACCAGCCGTCCCAGTCATTCGATTGCATGCGCGCCAACCCTTCGGGAATGCGCCGCGTGACGGACAGCATCAGCGCCATGGCCATATCGGCAGTGTCATCGGTAACCACACCCGGCGTGTTCGCCACAAGGATCCCGCGTTGGCGGCAGGTGGCCACATCAATATGATCAACCCCTGCCCCGTAATTCGCAACCAGCCGCAGATTTGGCCCGGCTTGCGAAATCAGGCTGTTGTCGATCTTGTCGCGCAGGTTGGGCACCAGAACATCCGCCGACTGGACCGCAGCAACCAGTTCTTCGCGTGTCATCGCCCGATCCGCATCACCAAAGCGGACATCGAACAATTCTTTCATCCGCGCCTCGACAGCGTCAGGCAGGCGTCGCGTTACGACAACACTTAGACGTTCAGTTGGCATTCGGCCCCTCCGGTAACTTCCAACACATGCAGGTTACTGGCAAACTGCATCAACGAGGCGACCGGCACAAGAACCGGCACCAAAAGAACGGGCAGTATCGGACACACAAGTATGAATAACCGTGGAATCGCCGCGAAGACGCTGGCGTGTTTTCTGTGGATGACCATCGGCATGGGCACAGCACATGCGCAATCGGTGGCACCGGACAATGCCAGCGCCGGGCTGGTGGCAATCACCTCGGTCGCAGCGCAGAACGTGGGGCCGATCACCCACCTCCCGTTGCCCCGATTTGTGTCGATGAAAGCGCGCGAAAGCAATGTGCGCCGAGGCCCCAGCCTGACACACCGGATTGACTGGATTTTCAAACGACAGGACATGCCGCTGCAAATTGTCGCTGAACACGGCCACTGGCGCCGGGTGCGTGACAAGGATGGCATGGGCGGCTGGGTCCATTATTCGCTGTTAAGCGGTTCGCGCACAGTTCTGATAGAAAACGACGCCGTCGAACTGCGCATGCGCCCTGATGACAAGGCCGCCGTGGTCGCGAAACTGAACAGCGGCGTCATCGCGCGGCTTGGCGATTGCAACGCACAATGGTGCCGCCTTAGGGTCGCGTCCCATCGCGGCTGGACCCGCAAGACGGGGCTATGGGGTGTTGCGCCGGACGAAATCCGCAACTGACGCAAACTTGCGCGCTTGCGAAGGCGCGACGCGCGGCTAGGATAGGCGGGATTTTCCCGACGTCTGCATTGGCCAAACATGCGTTTTTTCCTGATCCCTTTCCTCCTTCTTGCCCTGCTGCTTCCGCTGGGCGCTGTGCCTGCGTCTGCCCAGAACACCGATCAGCCCTCGGGCACGATTGATGTCGAAGACAACCGCGAAACTGACGCGGCCATTGCAAACCGCATCCGGGCCATCCTGACGGAAATGGGCGGCTATGACGACGTGACCGTCACCGTCGCCGCAGGCATTGTCACCCTTAGGGGCACCGTGCTTGAGGCCGCGTTGGCGGCCCGGTTGAACGACATTGTCGCCCGTGTTGAGGGCGTCGTTGCCATCCGCAACGAGGTGGAAGAAACCACAGATGTGGTGCAGCGCCTTGATCCGGTGTTCGACCGTTTCGTCGCGCGCATGGAACAGGTGGTGGCCTATCTGCCGCTTGTGGCTGTTGCCCTTGTCGCCTTTGTCATCATCGTGGCCTTTGGTTTCCTGTTGGCGCGTATGAAACACCCCTGGGATCGGCTGGCCCCAAACGCCTTTATCGCGGATATCTATCGTCAGCTTGTCCGCCTTGCCTTTGTCATCGGGGCCTTGGTCATGGCGCTGGATGTCCTGAACGCCACGGCGCTGCTGTCCACCATCCTTGGCGCCGCCGGGATCGTTGGTCTGGCCATCGGTTTCGCCGTCAAGGATACCGTCGAAAACTTCATCGCGTCGATCATGCTGTCCATGCGCCAGCCATTCCGCCCCAATGATGCCGTCGAAATCAACGGCGACGAAGGCAAGGTGATCCGCCTGACCAGCCGCGCCACCATATTGTTGTCATGGGATGGCAACCATATCCGCATCCCCAATTCGACCGTTTTCAAAAGCCGAATCGTGAATTATTCGCGCAACGCCGAACGCAGGTTCCGGTTTGACCTTGGGCTTGCCCCGGAAACCGACCTGGCCCGCGCGGTGCAGATTGCCCAGGACACATTGGCCTCCCTGCCCTTTACATTGCAAAGCCCTGCGCCGAATGCCTGGATCGACGGTGTGGGTGACAGCACGGTCACCTTACGCCTGATCGGGTGGATTGATCAGAATGCCACATCCCTGTTGGCCGCCCGCGGCGAAGCCATCCGCCTGTGCATGGCCGCATTGACCGACGCGGGAATCGAAATGCCCGAACCCACCTACCGGTTGATAGGTGCCGGTGACGCGGGCGCCGTGCCGGCGCGCCCGCCAGCGAAATCCGCGCCCCCCACAACACCGGTCACCGCCCCAGAAGACGCTTTGGATGTGCAGGCGTACGCCGAGCAGGAGCTAGAAGCGATTGTCGAAGAAGAGCGCCGCGAAAAAGGCGATGAGGACCTTCTGACACAAGAAGCCCCGACGGAATGATCACCACCAAGGAAATGAACGCGATTTTCCCCCAATCGGCACTTGCGGAATGTGAGATCAGCGCGTAAATACCCGCCCACGTTGGGATGTAGCCAAGTGGTAAGGCAACTGTTTTTGGTACAGTGTACCGTAGGTTCGAATCCTACCATCCCAGCCACACATTTTCCCGGATTTTGACGTTGATTTCTTGTCGCGCGATTTCGCACGCTTGGCAGACAGGGATTGCAGCAGAGACGCAGACAAGAGCACGAACCGGGCCGATTTCAAACCGTAGTCTCTGTTTGCGATTCCGGATGGCTACGTCAGCAACAGTCCAATGGCCTGCTGCAAGGCGGTTTCCGTCCTGATGCGCAGATTGCCACGTTGCGCGCCTATATGGGTCAACGAGAGCGACTATCCACAGACCGCACCGTATGATTATTCGAGGTGCTGTATTGCAATTAACACCACCTTGCGAAACTGAAAATAAATCAAAATCTCAGGCGCGTTTCTGAGTATTTAGGATACAGGTGATACTTGGCATCGGAGATACTGACCGAACATCGTGGTTTCAAAGTCTTTCGCGGGTCCCAGCGCAAGTCGACGCAGGAAGATGGCTATCTGCTTGCAACACTGACAACGCAGGGCATGCCACATGCCGCGTTTGCGCAGGGATTGCTTTGACGACTTTCCCGCCGTGGCACTGCTTGGTTCCGGTTTCTGCCTCATCCCCACTTCTTTGTGGATACGATGTGCCAGGATCCCTCTTTATCAAATCGACCTAAACTGTGCCATTGGCGCTAACGGCAGGCAATTCAAAAAGTCATGGGAAAGAATACCTCTGTGATGTTCAGTGTATTCGCACATATCGCTAAGTCACAAAGGCACATTTTCACGAAACTGCTTGCCTGCTGACCGCCTGCCCATCACTTGGCGACCTCACCGGACGGACCTGACTTGTCAAGGCTTCGGTCGACTGTGGGCTTGTAAAGTGTGGCGTTGCATAAGTGCGTCCAATTAATTAAGTAAGTTTAATTAATAGTCGAAGCCGAAGGCATGACCGGTGAATAGGCGCAGAGGAGGATCCGGGAAATGTCTAAGGCGATAGGGAATGATGCCAGGATTGTCGTGGGCATCAGCGGCGCATCAGGGATCGTCTATGGCGTCAAGTTGCTTGAGCAACTTAAGGAAATACCGGTGGAGGTCCATCTGGTCGTCACAGCCGGCGGCGCGGTCACGCTGAAGCACGAGATGGGGATGACCCCGCGCGATCTAACAGCGCTGGCTGATGTCGTTCACCGCAATACCAATATTGGTGCCTCGATTGCCAGCGGGTCCTTCCGAACTCTTGGCATGATCGTCGCGCCGTGCTCGATGAAGTCGTTGGCGGAAATCGCCGGTGGCGTCTCATCAAGCCTATTGTCGCGCGCGGCGGACGTAACCTTGAAGGAAGAGCGGCGGCTCGTGTTGATGACCCGCGAAACGCCGCTGCATCTGGGCCATCTGGAAAACATGTTAAAGGCGCGGCGCATGGGGGCGACGATCTTCCCTCCGGTTCCGGCCTTCTACAACCGGCCCGAATCCATCACGGATATCGTCGATCACTCCGTGGGCCGGGTGTTGGACTTGTTTGACCTCCCGGTGCCGGGAATGCCGCGATGGTCCGGCCTCGCCGCCGCGGAACGTGTGCGATGACACTGCTGCCGACCATTGCCGAATTGCAAGCCGGATACCGGAACGGGTCCCGCTCTGTGACCGAGATCATAGAACTGGCACTGGAACGCACAACCGAACCGAAGGGTGAAGGTTCCAAGGTCTTTACCCGGCTTGACCGCGATGCTGCCCTGGCACAGGCCCGGCAGGCCGATCTCCGGCTGGCAGTGGGCGGTGCCCTGCCGCCGCTGCTTGGTGTCCCGGTCTCGGTCAAGGCGCTCTTTGACATAAAGAATGCCGTGACGACCGCGGGGTCCGTGGTCCTGAAATCCCGCGCCCGGTCTGACGCGGTGGCGGTTGCCCGGCTCAAGGCGGCAGGTTGTGTGATCCTCGGCGCGACGAACATGACAGAATTTGCCTATTCGGGCCTTGGTCTAAACCCGCATTTTGGAACGCCCGGCAACCCGACCGACCGCGCGCGCGTGCCCGGCGGATCCTCTTCGGGGGCGGCGATATCGGTTGCCGATGGCATGGCGGCGCTTGGACTGGGGACCGATACTGGCGGGTCCTGTCGCATTCCAGCGGCGTTTTGCGGCCTGACTGGTTTCAAGCCGACACAGCGCCGCGTGTCGCGCGACGGGGCCTTTCCCCTGTCGCAGACGTTCGATTCCGTCGGGCCGATCGGGCGGACTGTGGCCTGCTGTGCCGCCGCTGATGCCGTGCTCTCCGGGGGCGACCCCGCATTGGAAGAAGTCGCGCCAGCGGGCCTGCGCCTTGGCGTCATTCGCAACTATGTGCTGGAGGACATGGACAGCACAGTGGCAACAACCTACGAGTCTGCGCTTGCCGCGCTGGTCCGGGCGGGCGTCGAACTGACCGACCTGGAACTTGCGCCGTTCGACCACTTGCCCGCGCTACTGACCAACGGCGGGATCGTCGCCTCCGAAGCGATGGAGGTGCACAAAGGCCTGCTGGCGAATTCGGCCGACAAGTATGATCCCGGCGTTCGGCAACGGATCGAACAGGCGCTGACGCATCCGCCGGGTCAGCGCGAGGTTCTGCTGGCTGCGCGTCGCAAGTTGATGGCGCAGACAGATGCCGCCACGGCCCCATTCGACGCGGTCGTCTTGCCGACCACGCCCATTGTCGCGCCGAAAATTGCAGACGTGACCGGGTCGCCAACCGCGTTCGATCGCGCGAACCGGCTGGCCCTGCGCAACACCGGCATCGCGAATATGCTGGACCGATGCGCCATTTCGCTGCCGCTTCCGGCAACCGGCCTGCCGGTTGGACTGATGCTCATGGGTGAGGCGATGGCCGACCGGCGACTTTTGGCCATCGCAGCGGGAGTCGAACGGGTGTTGACCCGCTAGGGCCGGCCCGGAGCGTTCAGCCCGGACCGGCGCGCACATCAGCTAAAGACCACCTGGATGTCGGTGTATTCCTCAAGTCCCTCTTGGGCGAATTCAGTGCCCTGGCCCGACATCTTCACCCCGCCGAACGGCGCATTCGGCTGGATCGCCGCGTGCTTGTTGATCCAGACCGACCCGCATTCCATCCGCAGCGCAAGCGCCCGCGCCTTTTCGATATCCTGAGTCCAGATTGACCCGCCCAGTCCGTTTTCACTGTCGTTGGCCGCAGCGATCGCTTCGTCGATATCAGTATAGCGGATGATCGGAAGGACGGGGCCGAATTGCTCTTCGTCGACGAGCGGATCCCCGTTCTTGAGATCGGCAATGATGGTGGGTTCATAGAATAGCCCGTCCCGGGCCCGTCCGCCGGCCAGCACCCGACCCCGGGCTTTGGCGTCTTCGACCAGACGGACGACCTTGTCGAACTGCGCCTTGTTCTGAAGCGGTCCAAGTACATTGTCCTCGTTCATTCCGTCTCCCATGGGCACGTTGCTGGCAAACGTGGCAAGCGCGTCACAAACCGCGTCGTAGACGGCGTCATGAACATAAAGCCGCTTCATCGCCGCGCAGGTCTGACCAGTGTTGACGAAGGCGCCCCAGAACAGACCCTCAGCAATCGCGGCCGGATCGACATCGGGCAGGACGATCCCTGCGTCATTGCCGCCCATCTCGAGCGTCAGGCGCTTCATCGTGTCCGCCGCGGACGCCATGATGTGCCGACCCGTAGCGCATGAGCCGGTGAAGACAATCTTGCGGATGACGGGATGCTCCGACATGGCCGCGCCAATATTGGCCAGCCGGTCGTCCGAGGTCACGCAGTTCACTACGCCGGTCGGCAATACCTTGTTCATCAGCTCGATCAGGCGGAGCGTTGCCAGCGGTGTATTCGGGGACGGTTTGATCACAACGGTGTTGCCCGACCGGATTGCTGGCAGGATATGCCAGACCGCGATCATGACCGGAAAATTCCAGGGCGTGATCGACCCGACCACGCCAAGCGGCTTTCGATGCAGGGAGACGCGGCCTTCGGATCCGTCCTGGAGCACTTTCACAGGTAGGCTCAGCCCGGCGGTATAGGCCGCCCAGGCTTCGGCGCCACCGATTTCGAACCGCGCGTTGCCGGGGCCGTTCAGCGGCTTGCCCTGTTCCAGGACCAGCAGGCGGGCCAATTCGTCTCCGTGATCGCTGATCAGCGCCGCGATGTCAGAGCAGGCTTTTGCGCGAACCCCATCCGGTGTTGCGGCCCAGCCCGGAAAGGCAGCTTGCGCCGCGTCTACTGCCCGGTCGAGGTCTGCCAGCGTTGCATTCGGCGCTTCGGCCACAAGCTCTCCGGTTGCAGGGTTGTGGATGGGGTACACCGCGGCCGCAGTGACCGGGCTCCCGCCGATCGTCATTGTCATGTCTTGCATTTCAGAACTCCCTGTTATGGACGGCCGCTGGAATTGCGGCCATCCGGCGAGGATCGCCGACGCCTAGATACCGGTCGTGGGGATTGGCGACATAATCGGTGGCGTCGGACGTCAGCCGGAAGGACGCGTCGCGCCAGGGCTCTGCCCGTAGGTTCGGCGGAACTCGCGGTGGAACGTCGACAGGTCGCCATATCCGACCTTGGCCGCCAGCCATGCGATATTCGGTGCGCGACCGCTGGACAGCGCGGCATGAGCAAGACTCAGCCGTTTCGCCGCAATCGTGTCGCGTGGCGTGCGGCCCGAGAGGGCAAAGGCCCGCTGTAACGAACGGTTTGATACGTTCATCATTCGGGCCAGCGTGACAGGCCCGAAACCCGGGTCGGTCGCGTGACGTCCAATGAGGACCAGCGCCTTGGCAAGAATGCGTTCGCCCGAGCAGGTCCAGACCGGATGACCGACGCTGTCCTTTAGTATGGAGCCCAACAGACCAAGAGCGTTCTCTCCGATGTCATGCCCGGCATCGGCGGTCGTCGCGGCATGGTCCAGCACCATCCGAAGCGCCTGCACAAGCGGTGCCGACCTGGAAAGATGCAAACCGCCAGCAACGCCGCGACCATAGCGGGAACGCACATCGTTGCGGGGCAAGTGGATCGAAAGTTGTCGTGACCTGCCTGCCCTGTAGATCAGGCGCGACGCGCGATCGGCATCGGCCAGGAACATGTCGCCCGGCTGCAGGGAAACCGCGGCCCCGCCGGTGTCGAACACGGCCGTGCCATTAAGCTGCACAATGAGATAAAGGAAATCGAGCGGCGCCCTGCGAATGGAAGCCGGATCGCGGGTGATTACGGCGGGCGTGGTTTCCAAGCAGGCGAATTCCAGCCCCGCCTGTCGCCTGAGTGAGATGTCTCCGGGCATAGCGCCTTTGCCCGGAGGAGGTTCAAGGGCGAAATCCCCGCAGACAGACCGCAGCCGTGCGCGCAGGATCTCAACTGGAAGCGGCGCGCTCATGTCGCCGCCCGCCTTCTATCGGGTCTCAGGCCCCGCCGAACGGGTGGTCGATGACAAAGCGCCATGCGCCGTTCGCGTCTTGGCGCATAACCTCGATCCCCTGACCGGCAACCGCGACGGCCCCGTCGTTCTCGATCTTCCAGGACGTGCGCCCAAGCGCGGTTTCGCCGCTGACCACAACGTCGGTCGTTTCGACGGTCATCGTGCCCGGAATTGCGAGGAAACCGTTCAGCGCCTCGCGGATCGCGGCATCGCCCGTCGCAAGCGTTCCGGGTTGGGGCACCAACGTGCCGTCGGTATGGAACAGCGCGGCCAGTGCTTCGAGATCGCGCGCGTTGAAGGCAGTCGCCAATGCGGCCTGCAGGGCTTGGGGGGAATCGGTCATGATCTTTGTTCCTTGTGCTGCGACGCCCTTTACGGAAAGCCCCAAGGCCCCCGCAATCCAAAGCGCCGGTCCAATGCGGATCAGGTGCCGCCGTGTCAGTTGCGTGTCTGTCTGTGCCATCGGGCCGGTATCCTTGTGCGTCGGTTTCAGATGGCACGGAACTTAACCCTTGCAAAAAGCGAACATCAGGCCGGATAATTGCACCCGACCGGTGCGTTAATGCACCGTCAAAATCAGAAGCGGGAACAACATGAGCAGACATTTCGACTGGGACGATCTTAGGGTGATCCTCTCCGTGGCCCGCTTGGGGTCGGTACGGGCGGGCGCGGCAGATCTGGGTCTGCACCATTCCTCGGTGGTGCGCCGCATTGCCGCCTTTGAATCGCGGCACGGCATCAAGGTCTTTGACCGCCAAGCTACCGGCTATGTCGCCACCGCAACCGGCGAGGACATCCTTGCCGTGGCCGAACAGATAGAAGCCGACGCCCTGGCCCTTGAGCGGCGCGTCATCGGTCGCGACGCCGAATTGCGCGGCCAACTGCGATTGACCCTGCCCATAGCCTTGGCGACACATCTTCTGATGCCAGATATCACGGCATTCTCGCGCGACCACCCCGGGATTTCGCTTGAAATCGACGCCTCTGCCGCCCTGTCGGACCTGACCCGCCGCGACGCCGATGTGGCGATCCGCGTCACGAAAGGATCTCCGCCAGAACATCTGATCGGTCGCAGGGCAGGCCGGGTCGCCTTTGCACGATACCGAGGCACCGGGGGTGATGACCAACTGGGCTGGACCCGGGACGCACGGTTCCATCAGTTCAATCTGGGTCCCGCCGCCCCGCCCCGCCTGGCGGTGAGCGATGTCCTGCTTCAGCTTGCCGCCTGCCGGGCAGGCTATGGAGAAGCTCTGCTGCCGCGGTTCATCGGTGACGCCGAACCGGACCTCGACCGCCGCGGACCGCCGCGGGACAGCCCCGAGGTGTCGGTTTGGGTCCTGACCCACGCCGATCTTGCCCGCACGGCACGCATCCGTGCCTTTACCGATTTTATGTTCCATGCACTGCGCTCTCACCGCTCACGGCTGGATCCGGACTGAAACGAAACGGGCGGTTTCCCCTGCTATTGACACAATGGCCTTGTTGCGTATTTTAATTAAGTAACTTATATAACCAAACAAGGCAATCATGGAACAGATACATGACCTCGAACCGCCGGAAACGGATGTCCCGGCAGACTTCCCCTATGTGGGAAAGACGATCGACCTCTATGGATCGAAATTATTCTACGTTGATGAGGGGACGGGCGATCCGATCCTCTTCCTGCATGGCAATCCCAACTCCAGCTATTGCTGGCGCAATGTGATTGCCGGTCTGGCCGATAAGGGACGCTGCATCGCGCCGGACTTCATCGGCTTCGGGCAATCGGACAAGCCGGATCTGGAGTATCGAATTTTTGACCACATCCGCTTTATCGAGGAGTTCATTGTCCAGCTTGACCTCAGCCGCCTTACCCTTGTCCTGCATGACTGGGGCGCCTTTGTCGGACTGGATATCGCGCGCCGCTTTCCCGAACGCATAAAGCGGATCGCGTTCTTCGAATTCGCCGTGTCGCCACCCGAGACTCTGCGCGAAACATGGCCTTTGATGGCGGACGACTTTGAAAAAATGCGTGATCCCGCGATTGGTCCCGAGCTTTTGATCAAACAGAACCTGATGGTCGAGGCGTCCGTGCCCATGGCAACGATGCGCAAGCTCTCTGACGCGGAAATGGACGCCTACCGCGCCCCGTTCCCGACGCACGAATCCCGTCGCGCGATGGCCCGCCTTCCCCGCGATCTATCCTTCGCAGGGGACCCGGCAGACACCAGTTGGGTTATCGCCAGATACAGCGATTGGCTGTGCGAAACCCCATTGCCAAAACTATTGATCCACGCCACGCCGGGGATGTTCATACCCGCTGACAAACGGGACTGGGCCCTGGCGAACTACCGCAATGTCGAAGATCTCGATCTGGGCGCGGGCGTCTTTATGCTGATGGAAGATCATCCTAAGGCGATGTCTGACGGCATTGCGGACTGGATGCGACGGACCGAAAATTAAGTAACTTTTCTTTCCAACTTCGCTGCACTAGCTTTGAGATCTCCGCCGGAGGGGCGGGGTTCTCAAGGAGCTGACCATGCGCCACACCTACATCCGGGACTCGATCCTGCCGCCGACCGTGTCCCTGCCTCGGCTGATGCCTGACCAGAGCGACCGGGGTTTCCGCCAGATGATGTATGATCTGACCCTGGTCGGAAGCTATATCGAGCGCATCCGCGGCCATTTCGCGACCACGATCGGAATTACCGCGCCGCAGTACAACATCCTCATGGCCGTTAGCCATCTAGGAATGGAAGAAGGTGTCGAGATTGGTCGCGTGGCACAGCACCTGCACGTGTCCTCGGCCTTCGTGACGACAGAAATCCGCAAGCTGGTCGAAGCGGGCTGGGTCGACAAGGCCCCGAACCCGCGTGACCAGCGCTCCGTGCTTCTGGCGCTGACGAAGAAATCCAAAAAGACGATCGGCGACCTGACTGACACAATTCAGGAGGTGAACGACCACTTCTTCGGGGTCATGTCGAAGGCGGAGTTCGAAACCTTCTCGGACCTGCTGCGCCGCCTGGTCCTGTCGGGTGGCCAGACCGATAGAATGGCGCAGGACCTATTGACCGTGAGAGCGCGCCGCACGGACGAATAGCCCGGCAGCGCGCAGAGGCAGGCGATTTCAGGACGCGTCGGGCGGGATATTGCTGTTCAGGCGGAACAGGTTCCCAGGGTCATATTTCTTTTTGAGCGCGACGAGTTTTGCGAACTTTTCCGGGCCATAGGCTCGACGGATTTCTTCGACGGGCTCCTGGTCCAGATAATTGACATAGACCGCATCAGCAGCATGCGGTTTCATCGCCTCGACAATTCCACGGGTCCAAGCGATGTTATCGTTGTCGTCGGCGGCATCCTCCCATGCGGACGGCACGAGAAGGTCCCATTTGATATCCCTGTGCGCAAAAGCGGTCTCAGACTCTGCGACATCAGTGACAGCGCCGTCGCCGTTATGTTCAAGAATGATCAGGGTGTGACGGGACGGGATCTTTGCGAATTGCGCGATCAGTGTTTCGATTGCGCCGTTCGTCACGTCACGGACATAGGTTGTCTTCCAATAGTTCCGCAAGCCATCGGGCATCGTTGTGTCGAGCATGGTTTGGGCTGCGAAAAAAGGCATCGGTTGAAAGATGTCGACGATCGGTTGTCCCATAGCACTGAGCGGGGCGACGACCTGCGCGCCTTCGTCAAGCGGGCCTGTGTGCACGCCGAACACCGCCAGAACCGGCTTGCCATGCCATTCCTCGGGTACGAAAGGCGCGGGCGGCGCATGCATCAACGCCACGCCCGATGTCAGGTTTCGGGTCGTGGAGGGCATGTAATCCGCCCAATCCCGCAGAACGTCCGCGGCGGTCTCGATCGGGTGCAGGATCAGGCCTGCGGTGACTGTTCCTGCGTCGTGGACACGAAATTCGAACGACGTCACGATGCCGAAGTTCCCGCCGCCGCCGCGTAGTCCCCAGAACAGGTCAGGGTTCTGGGTTTCACTGCACCGGAGCAGTTTGCCCTCTGCCGTCACAACGTCGGCGGAGAACAGGTTGTCACAGGCCAGCCCATGCTTGCGCACAAGCCACCCCAGTCCTCCGCCAAGGGTCAGCCCCGCGACTCCGGTCGGTGAGATATAACCACCTGCCGCTGCAAGTCCGAATTCCTGAAGGTCCCGGTTGATCGCCCCCCCAAGTCAGGCCGCCTTCGGCGCGGATCGTCCTGTTGTCGAGGTCGATTGTCAGCCCGGTCATATGCGCGGACATGTCGATCATCAGACCGCCATCGGTGACGGCCTTTCCTGCCACGTTGTGCCCTCCGCACCGCACGGACAGTTCCAGTCCTTCTTCGGCGGCCATGCGGACACAGGCGATCACGTCGGCGACCCCCTTTGGCTGAGCGATCAGCGCCGGGCGGCGATCGATCATCTCGTTATAGATGAGACGCGCCTCGTCATAACCCGGCGCCCCCGCTGTCAGAAGTGGTCCGCGCATTTTTTCCGCAAGCCCGGCCTGAAACTCATGGGTGACTTCATTCATCTGTTGACTCCCTGTTGGTATTTTTATTAAGTAAGTTAAGTATAAATCGGTCGTCAAGACCCACATTAATCTTCTGTTGTCATAGCTTTTCTCAAGGCATGAGACACAAAATATGATGGTTAGTTAATTAAATGCGTGAAAATGATAGGGCGATCGAAACCTCGCGCCGCCCCCCGAATACGGATCGGAATCGACCTTGCGATCTGCGTCAGTACCTTGAGGCCAACGCCGATATCGTGACGCGGATCGAACGGCCCGTGCATCTCGACCAGATCGGTGCCCTATCGGCGCAGAGCGAGACGCCGATCGTCTTCGAAAATATCGTGGACCATCCCGGCTACCGTCTTTGCGACATGTTCATGCGCACTCGCGCGACCCAGGCGCGTGCCCTGAACGTGTCGCCCGAGGCCTTCCTGCCGACGCTGGCCGCCCGCCTGCGGCAGCCGCCGCGCGGGCTGGTCGATGTGGTAACTGGCCCAGTGAAGGAGGTCATCCTGATTGGCGATCAAGTCGCAGAAGCCCGGCTACCCATCCCCACCCACACAGGCCGCGACGACGGCCCCTATGTCACCGCGATGAACATCGTTCGCGATCCCGAAACCGGCTTTTACAATTCCTCCCAAGCGGGGACGCTGGCCCTGACACCGCGAGTGTGGCGGCCCAGCTTCTCAACCCCGCACACCAACGCGATCATCGAGAAATACCGCGCGCGCGGGTTGAAGGAGATGCCAATGGCGCAGGTCATTGGCGTGCCCCCGGCTTACGAGATCATGGCGAACTACTCAGGCCTGCACATGGATGTCTGGGGTGAGATGGAGATGGTCGGCACCCTGCTCGGCGAGGATGTCGAAATGGTCCGGTGCGAGACGATCGACCTGACCGTACCGGCCCATGCGGAGATCGTGATCGAAGGTGTGGTCCGCATAGACGAACGGATAGATACCGGGGAAATCACCGGCGCCTCCATGTACCATCTGCCGAAGTACGATTATCTGCCGGCTTTCGAGGTCACCGCGATCACTATGCGGGCGGACAAACCGTACTACCGCAACCACCAAACAACGCCCCAGACCGATCACCAGACCCTTTCGCGGCTGTGTCATGAGGCAATGCTGTTCAACCGCCTGACCGAGATGGGCATCAAGGTGACCGAAGTGCGCTTCCCCCCTTGGGGCGGCGCGATCTCGGTCATGGCGCAGGTCGACTTGCCGCGCCCAGGTTTCGGCAACGACGCCCTGATGGCGATGATGGGCGCCCCGTGGTTCAACACCAAGCAGGTGGTCCTGCTCAGCCCGGATACCGACATTGAGGATGCCGAAGAGGTCTATCACGCCATTGCCACGCGCTGCGATCCGGCGCGGGACATGCTGATCGTGCCGAATACGCGCGGGTCCCTTTATGACCCGGCGGCCGAACCCCTGCCAGACCACTATCCGTTCCGGCTGTCCGGCAAGCTGGGCATCGATGCCACCCGGAAAAGTCGCCATGACCCAAAGGACTTTGACCGGGCATGGCCGAAACACTGGGGCGAGATCCGGCTAAAGGATTTTCTGTGATGACCGCCCCGGAACCTCATCCGATGACAATATAGGAGACTGATATGGGACAAGTACCCGACCATCTGCTGGTGGTCCGCGCCCGGATAACACCGGAGAAAGAAGACGCCTGGAACGCCTGGTACGACACCAAGCATCTGCCCGAAATTTCGTCCTGCCCGGGCTTCCGGACCGCCAACCGCTATGCCACCGAAACGTCTGCGGGCCGGGAATACCTGGCCATCTACACGCTGGACGGCCCGGAGGCCCTTGAAAGCGCCGAATTCAACACCCGGCGCGGTTGGGAAGAATTCGCCTCTGACGTGACGGCCGAGGTTACCTACTTCAGCCGGAGGGGCGCATGACCCAGAGCAACACCTGGTACTGGGAAAAGACCTGGAGCGACTTTCGGCGCGGCACGGTGACCCTTCCCCTGAAATTCGGAGAGGCCGAGGCCGAGGTCACGCTTTACGAAGAAGGAGTCCCGCTGACGACCGGAGCCATCAAAGCGCATCTTCCGATCGAGATCCCGGTCGTCCACGTCGCCTGGAGCGGCGACATGGTCATGTCCACCCGCAGCTTCGACATCGGAGTTTCAGAGATGGAGCATCACGTGCGCCTCGTGCGTCCCGGCGACCTCGCCTTTGATGCCAAGTTCGGTGAGATCACCGCGACCTACGGCACGGCCGAAGCCCGGCTGCCGTCGGGCCCGAACACGCTGGTTGTTTTCGGCGCGATCACCAAGGGATTGGACGCTTTTGCCGCCTGGGGCCGCGCCCGCCGCTTCGAAGGCAAGGGGACGATCGTGCTTGGGTAATTTCGAACACGAAAAGACAAATAATCTTATCAACGGGGCACAGTCAGATGAAAAGTCACTGCGCGCGATCTCCGTTATTGCCGTGGCGACGCAGGCCGCCACGCCCCCCCCCCGCATCGGCAGCGTCCTGGCCCGGACCATCCCTGCCTTACGGCTGGGGAACCTCAGGCCCGGTCGCTGGTCGCCCGCATTTTTGAAGAAGCCGGCGCAAAAGTGATGATGGGCGTTTCGCTTCTGTTCGCAGGCGTGGCGATATTTCGCGCAGCTGGCCCATCTCGACGGCATGGACTTGCGGGGCTGTGTAGCACCAAACATCCGCGAAGTGAGAAGCGCCCACCACTTCAGTTCGGGAGAATTTTCTCATCGGGTCAACGTGCGCTGCGACCGTATGGGCAAGATAAAGAACGCCAAGTTCGCGGCCTCCCTCGGCCTTCTTCTCGAACGCATCGCATAGGCTTGACCTATTACGCCTTTAACGCATTTTGCGCAGCAATATGCGCGCCCACGACCCGCATGAAAGCCCGGATGCGCGGTGTGTTGTGGACACTTTTATGGGCGAGCAGCCAAAGCGCGCCCGCGGTCGGCTCTTCGAACCCGTCAGCGCGCACTAGGGACGGGTCGCAATCCGCCAGCAGACACGGCAAGACCGCCAGTCCAAGCCCCGCTCCACAGGCTCGTTGCAGCGCAAGAAAGCTGTCTGAACGCATGGCAGGCGCAGCCGTGGCATGTTTCTCCAGAAAGCGTTGCACCTCATCCGGCGCGTGGTCGTCACTCCAGAGCAACCATGGCAACTGCGTCTCGCTGGACTGCTCCGGGCTCACCGCCCGGTAAACCGCAAGCTTGATCTCGCCCAGGCGCCGCCCGATCAGGGATGGTAGTGGGGAATGGCTGCACCGCAGCACGACATCCGCCTCACGTTCGTTCAGGTTGACCGTCTGGCTCTGGTGACGAAGATTAACAATGATCCCGGGATACTGCTGCCGGAATGCATAGACCGCTTCGTCGGCCAGGGCTCGGGCAAGGTCGTCGGTTGTTGAGAAGACGATATCGCCCTCCAGGGCGACATCGCGCCCGCCGATCTCCAATTCCAGGTTCTGGATCTCGTGCAGCACTCTGGTCGCGCTGGCAAAGGTGCGCTCACCCAGCTCCGTCAACTGGGCACCTGTGCGCGAACGGAAAAAGAGTTTGGTGCCAAGGCGCTCTTCAAGCGCGTTCATACGACGCAGGACAGTGGCCGCATCAATTCCAAGCCGATGTGCGGCTGCAGTAAAACTGCCGGATTGGGCAACCTCTCTTGCGACACGAAGGTCATCCCAATCAGAAATGCCACTCATCCGCACCCTCGCTTTCATTGCACTGATGCAATGCTCCATTGCATTCTTTTCCGTTTATAAGGCACCTGCGCAATTATAGCTTCTCCCAAATGATGCCAAAGCATGTCGAAACGAAAAGGGGACGCTATGAGCAAGGTTCTGGTACTTTATTATTCTGCCTACGGGCATATCGAAACGATGGCGCAGGCGGTCGGTGACGGCGCGCGCGCCGCAAGCGCGCATGTTGATATACGCAGGGTGCCTGAACTGATCAGCGACGAGGTCGCGCAAGCATCGGGATACAAGATGGATCAAGTGGCACCCATCGCCGAGGTCGATAGCCTGCCGAATTACGACGCGATAATTGTCGGAACCGGGACGCGCTATGGCCGCATGCCGGCGCAAATGTCGAATTTCTGGGATCAGACGGGCGGGCTTTGGGCGCAAGGCGCGCTGGTGGGCAAGCTTGGCGCGGCCTTCACATCGACCGGGACGCAACATGGTGGTCAAGAGACCACGCTGATTTCCATCCTGACCGGGATGTTGCACCACGGCATGACGGTGACCGGGCTGCCCTATGCCTTTCAGGGCCAGATGAGTGTTTCGGAAATCGCCGGTGGCACGCCATATGGTGCGAGCACGATCACCGGCCCGGACGGTGCGCGCCAGCCAAGCTCTCTGGAACTCGACGGCGCCCGCTATCTGGGTGAACATGCGGCCAAGATCGCCAACCGGCTTGCCGCCGGGCGACAAAACTGTTGACCGGGACCCGTTCGCGACGATGCCAGGACCAAATCGATCTGACGATACTGCTGCCCTAACCCGGGTCATTAGCCTGGCATTCCTGGTGTTTGCACCGGTGGCCTGGGCAAGCAATATCGTTGTCGGACGGGCATTGAACGGTGTTACGGACCCCGATCTTCTGAACTTTCTCCGCTGGGCGGGCACTACTCTGGTTCTTATGCCCTTTGTATTGGGGAATGCTGTGCGCAGCAGGCACGAAATTGGCAAGGTGTTCTGGAAACTGGCGGCAGCGGGGCTTGTCGGAATGGGACTGTTCCAGTGGCTGCTATATCTGGCGGTCTCCCATACCAGCGCAACGCATGTGGCGTCGGCTTTGGCTCTATCACCAGCCGTGGCGCTCTTGTTGAAAGAACAGACCGGGAGCCGGTCGCGCTGGCTCTGGGGCGGGTTTGCCGTGTCATTGGCCGGGGTCGCACTGGTCCAGGCCGACGCATTAACGGCCAATGACGTGAATACCAGCCTGTTTGGCCTTGCGATCGGCCTGCTGGCGGCCCTTCTTTGGGGCGGCTACGGTGTTCTTGTGGCACGTTTGCCAAAAACGCTGCCGCCCTTTACTGCACTGTGGGTGATGAGCCTTGTCGCATTGGGCTTCTCGGTCGGGCCCGTTGTGCTGTCCGGAAGTGTCGGGCAGATCCAAACGCTTCCACCCACTGCCTGGGTTGCCATCGCTCATCTCGTCGTGGTCGTCTCTATTGCTGGGCTGGCGGCCTACAACACCGGAACGCGCAACATGGGTGCCGAGGTAGGTGCGCATTTCATCCACTTGACGCCACCCTTCGCCGTGGCGATGGGAGCCCTGTTTTTGGGCGAAACCGTCGCACTTATCGATATGGTCGGATTCGTCCTGACAATCTCCGGCCTAGCGGTCGTATACCGCCAGGCTGGACAAAGCTGACCGGGACTGCGGCAATTCTGGGCGCACTTGGAAAGCAAAGGCCGTGACCTGCCCCCCCGAGGCCCCCTCATTTATGACGAGAATCTGCGGGTCTGATTTTCATATTCTTCGTCGTCAGTTTGGGCAAGCGCGCCGGGCGCGGAGCCTTCAAGTTGCTCAAGCGTCCGGCGCGTTGGTCAGCGGGGTGTGCA
>JBOEGP010000040.1:0-2275 GCA_050633485.1 Pseudooceanicola sp. | reverse complement strand
CAAGGGAACATTCAGATGCACGTTTTGACCGGCTATTTTTTCGCCTTCGGCTGCGCAATCGTCGTAATTTTCGGCGATGTCCTGATCAAACTGGGCGCAGACCGGGGGCACACCGTCGCCTCACCCTTTATCGTTGCAGGATGCGCTTTGTATGCGATTTCCGCGCTTGGATGGTTTGTCGCGATGCGCCATATTCCATTGGGACAGGCGGCAGTTGCCTATACGATGTTCAGCCTGTTGGCCCTTTGCGCCACAGGTGCCGTCTTCTTTGGCGAACCGCTCGAATGGCGCGAATTGGCGGGCATCTGCTGTGCCTTGGCCGCGATCCTTTTGATGGTGCGGTTCGCCTGAGCGATCCGCGCTACCCCCCTGTCACGGTCAGCCCCAGCATCCGCCAGCCCTGCATCCCCCAGCGATAATATTTGATCTTGTCCGCCGGATAGCCCGCCTTGATGATCCGCCGGATCGCGGTGGGGGATTGGCCGCACCATGGGCCGTTGCAGAACAGCACGATCTCGCCAACGTCGGCGCATTCAAACCCTTCGAAATCCGGCTCACAGCCCAGTTCGCCCAGCCGGTCGGCCATTTCCGTATAGGGCATCGAAATCGCGCCGGGAATGGTGCCGGTTTCCCAATCGGGGCGCACGCGGCTGTCGATCACGGTGACAGCCGGGTCCCTGAGCGCGGCCAGAAGTTCGATTTCGCCCACCGTTTCCACCCCTTCGGCCGGCGTCATCGGCTGGATGCAGAAATTCGGGCAGGGGCGCGATGTGCGGGCAAAATCGCCGGTGATCACGTGATCGTTGTCCTGAATGCGCGCAATATCGACCGGACCGTTGGGCGTTGGCACGGTGACAGACCGCACGTCGCGGGTGATATTAACCGCGTCCCCCGCCATGGCGGGCAGCGCAAGGGCGCAGGTGATGGCCGTAGCAAGGGCGGCAATTGTCAGGGTTGGGCGCATGGTGTCTCCTCCGGTGTTTTGACCAGGGAACCACGCCGCCGCAATACATTCAATGTGGCGAATATACGCGCCCCACCCCGCTGGTCAGCCGGTCACGAATGGCCCGAAATCCGCGCGCGCATAGGCCGGGCGCGCCCGAAGTGCGTCCCACCATGCGGCCACATTGGGGCGGCGGGACGCGGCCATTTCATCGGGCGCGATCTCTTCGTCGATACGGCGCACAAAGGGGGCCACGGCAATATCCGCCAGCGAATAGGCCCCGCCGATCAGCCAGCCATCGGAAATCATCCCTTCCATCTGGTCCAGCATCGCGACCAGAACGGCGCGCGCTTCGCCCAGTTCGTCTTCGGTATAGGGCGTGCGCGCGGCCCTCAGCCACGCTTCGCGCCGCTCTGCGCTCGGGATCTTGGCCATCACCTCTTCCAATGCCTCATCCGACAGTTTCGCCGCCTGTTTGGCAATGGAATGGCGCCAGTTGAACTTGATCAGGTTGGTGATCAGCCCATCCACATGGCGCACCCAATTGCGCATCAGGGCAAGGTCATAAGGGTCCGCCGGGCGCAAAGGCGGTTCCGGGAACACCGCGTCAAGGTATTCACAAATCGTTCCGCTTTCGTGTAGCGGCCGCCCATCATGGATCAGCGTCGGGATCACCCCCAGCGGGTTGATCGCAAGGTATTCGGGCGAATGCTGTTGGCGGGTGGTCAGGTCAACCTCGTGCCCTTCCCAGGTCAGCCCCTTTTCCTCAAGAAACAATCGCACACGCCGCGACGCGCTGGACCGGGGCCCGTGATAAAGAACCAAAGACATGCAAATCCTTCCGTTGCCTGACACCCAAAGACTGGCCAAAACCATAGTCGTCCCACCCCCCAAGGACGAGAGCCAGACCCAAAATCACAGCGCGCTGAACCGCATGCTGCCCCCGGACGGCGCCGCCTAAGGTTTTCCCCTTGGACAATGATCAAAGCGGCCGATTTCCATCTTGTTTTCCCCGACGCGCCCCGATAGGACGGTCAGCGGAGACGTGGCCGAGTGGTCGAAGGCGCTCCCCTGCTAAGGGAGTAGGCGGGAAACCGTCTCGAGGGTTCGAATCCCTTCGTCTCCGCCACAAACCTCAGTTAAATAGCTGAAATATGACGAAATAGTCGGATACGGCTTTTGGCGTTCCCACACGTGTTCCCACACTTGGCACGCCATTGATTGCCCTGCCCAGCGCTTCAATCCTCCAATACATCACTCTCTGACTCGCCGGTGATCAGTGCCCTTTGCCGCTCGCGGCTGATTTGGCCATAGCTGCGCAATGTCGTCAGC
>JBOEGP010000039.1:0-17380 GCA_050633485.1 Pseudooceanicola sp. | reverse complement strand
TCGCATACTGATGACAACCCGATAAAAATCGGTAAGAAGACCTCAAAGATACCGGAAAGGACAGCTCATGGCTGACGCGAAAAGGGTCGAGCGCCCGCTTTCTCCTCACCTCACCGTTTATCGGCCGCAACTGACATCCATCACGTCTATCCTGACGCGGATCACGGGCAACGCGCTGATCGTCGCGGTGTTCCTGATCGTTTGGTGGTTGCTGGCCGCGGCCACGGGGCCCGATTATTTCGCGACGGCGGATGCGGTCGTCACCGGATGGTTCGGGAACCTCGTGTTCACGCTGTCCCTGCTTGCGGTCTGGTATCATTACCTTGCCGGGTTGCGGCACCTGATTTTTGATGCCGGGCGCGGGATGGACATTCCGACGGCAGAAAAACTTGGCTGGATTTGCCTTGGCGGATCGGTCGTATTGACCCTTTTGACCCTCATCATCATCTAAGGAGGCCCAATATGCGCTATCTGACTGACCGCAAACGGGCCGAAGGCCGGGGCGCCGCGCGCAGCGGAACCCAACATCATTGGTACATGCAGGTCAGCGCCGTTGGCCTGGCGCTGATTGTGCCGCTTCTGATCTATATCGTTGGCTCTGCCATGGGGGGCACGCATGCGGATGTCACAGCGACCTTTTCGCGCCCTGTTCCTGCGATCCTGATGGGGCTTGGCCTTGTGGTGGGGATGCAGCATTTCCGCCATGGCGCGCAAATGATGATCGAAGACTATTTCCGTAAATCGACGAAAAAGGCGCTGATCATGCTTGTGATCACGCTTAGCTATGGCATCACCGCGACAGGGTTGTTCGCGCTGGCCAAGATCGCACTCTGAGGGACTGAACATGGCCGCATACGAATACGAGACGCATGAATATGACGTCGTGGTGGTTGGTGCCGGTGGCGCGGGCCTGCGTGCAACTTTGGGAATGGCTGAACAGGGGCTGCGCACCGCCTGCGTGACCAAGGTGTTCCCGACCCGGTCGCACACCGTTGCCGCCCAGGGCGGCATTGCCGCATCCCTGTCCAATATGGGGCCGGATCACTGGCAGTGGCACATGTTTGACACCGTCAAAGGCAGCGATTGGCTGGGTGACACGGACGCGATGGAATACCTCGCCCGCGAGGCGCCCAAAGCGGTTTATGAGTTGGAACATTACGGCGTGCCGTTTTCGCGCACCGAAGAGGGCAAGATTTACCAACGCCCCTTTGGTGGCCACACGACCGAATTCGGGGACGGCCCTGCGGTACAGCGGACCTGTGCCGCCGCGGACCGGACAGGCCACGCGATCCTGCACACGCTTTATGGCCAAAGCCTTAAGCAAAAGGCGGAATTTTACATCGAATATTTCGCCATTGATCTGATCATGTCGGATGATGGCGAATGCCAGGGTGTTCTGTGCTGGAAACTGGATGATGGCACATTCCACGTGTTCAACGCAAAAATGGTCGTTCTGGCCACCGGCGGCTATGGCCGCGCCTATTTCAGCGCCACCTCGGCCCACACATGCACCGGCGACGGTGGCGGCATGGTGGCCCGTGCTGGCCTGCCGTTGCAGGATATGGAATTCGTGCAATTCCACCCCACGGGCATCTACGGATCGGGCTGTCTGATTACCGAAGGCGCGCGGGGCGAGGGCGGGTATCTCACCAACTCTGAAGGCGAACGGTTCATGGAGCGCTATGCGCCCAACTACAAGGACCTTGCGCCGCGCGATTACGTTTCGCGGTCAATGACGATGGAAATCCGCGAAGGTCGCGGCGTGGGCGAACGTGGGGATCACATCTTCCTCAACCTCAACCACCTCCCGCCCGAGGCATTGGCCGAACGCCTGCCCGGCATTTCCGAATCCGCCAAGATTTTTGCCGGTGTCGATGTGACCAAGGAACCGATCCCGGTTCTGCCGACGGTGCATTACAACATGGGCGGCATCCCGACCAATTACTGGGGCGAGGTGATCAACCCAACCGCAGATGACGCCCACGCCGTTGTCCCCGGCCTGATGGCCGTTGGCGAAGCGGGCTGCGCATCGGTGCACGGGGCCAACCGGCTCGGCTCGAACTCGTTGATTGACCTTGTGGTGTTCGGGCGCGCCGCCGCGATCCGTGCGGGCAAGATCGTCGATGCAGACTCCGCAAACCCGGTTCTGAACCAGGCATCTATCGACAAGGCATTCGACCGTTTCGACGGATTGCGCAATGCCAGCGGGTCCATCACCACGGCTGATCTGCGTCTGGAAATGCAGCACACGATGCAATCTGACGCAGCCGTGTTCCGCGAATCCAAAACGCTGTCGGAAGGCGTCGAAAAGATGACCGCGATCGCCGCCAAGATCGACGATCTGACAGTCACCGACCGCAGCCTTGTCTGGAACAGCGACCTTATGGAAACGCTTGAGCTGACAAACCTCATGCCGAACGCTCTGGCCACCATCGTCGGCGCCGAGGCACGCCACGAAAGCCGTGGCGCCCACGCGCACGAGGATTTCCCGGAACGCGACGACGAGAAATGGCGTGTCCATTCCATCGCGCGGGTTGATGGCAATGCCGTCGAGCTAAGCTATCGTCCCGTGATCACCGATCCGCTGTCCACAGAAGCGGACGGCGGCATATCCCTTAAGAAAATCGCGCCCAAAGCGCGGACGTTCTGAGGCAGGGATGCAGGTGGCCGGGTCCAATGGCGCGAACCCATTTGCTTTCACCGGGGGGGCCGCTTTGTCGGCGGCGCGCCCCTTTGGGGGCGCGGGCGCAATGACGTCGCGCGTGGCCGAAACTGACGAATTGCCGACTGTGCGGGTCTATCCGGCGGTTTTCGACAACCCTTACCAGCGCCTGCTATACAGTGCGTTTTCAGGCGTCGCCAACCTTGACCTGTTGCGCCGCCCGCAACTGCTGCGCCGCTGGGGCTTTGTGCGCCGGGCCGACGTTGTGCATTTCCATTGGGAAGACGGCACATTCTGGGGCGTGACATCGGATCGCGTGGTCAAACGGCGCCTGAAAAGCGTCATGCGCATGCTGCACCGTCACAAGGCATCGGGCGGCAAACTGGTCTGGACCGTTCACAACGAACGCCCGCACCGCGAAAGCGAACTGCACGAAGGATTCCTGACAATCCGCGAATGGCTGGTGAACGAAGCGGACATGATCCATGTCCATTCCGCTGCCGCGCGTGACATGTTGCTGGACCAATGGGCACCCAACCCGGATCGCATCGAAATTGTCGCGCATCCCAGTTATCAGGGCATCTATGCGGATCAGGCCAGTATCCAGGCCCCCCAAAAAGCCCCCGAAAAAGCCCGGCTGTTGTTTTTTGGATCCGTCAACGCTTACAAAGGCGTGGACACTTTGATCGACGCGCTTTGCCGCGATGGTGTGAACGGCGCGGTGTCACATCTGACGATTGCGGGGTCATCGGTGTTGGCCCGCCGCCGTGTGATCCGTGACGCGATGGCCAATGTGTCCTTTGGCACCGATCTGCACCTGAACCGCATTCCCGATGATCAGGTCGCCGCCCTGTTCCAATCGGCTGAATTCAGCGTTCTGCCCTATCGGCGGTCGATGACATCGGGCGTTGCGCATCTGGCGATGACCTTTGGTCTTCCTGTCATTGCCCCGCGCCTTGGCGGCATGGTCGAGGCATTGCCGGAAAGCTGCCACACCCTGCTTTATGATGGCGATGATCCGAACGGGTTGCCAGCGGCCATTGCCCGCGCCGCGGCGCTGACGCCTACGGACTATGCGCGACTGTCGGCCGATTGCTTTGCCGTTGCTGCCGATCGTGCGCCCGAAAACCAATCCGCGCGCCTTATTCAGGCGATGCAAGTACGGGGGATCCTGTGATGATCCGCCTGTGTCGCAATTTTCATCAACACTATTCCGTCCCTTTCATTCGGGGCGGCCAGCCGACAGAAACCCAAGGGCCCCGGCCCGAACGGTTCCAGACAGGAGAAGATCATGGTTGAATTCGTCCTTCCCAAGAATTCGCGCATCCGCACGGGCAAAACCTGGCCGATGCCAGAGGGCGCGAATAACGTGCGGGCCTTTCACATCTACCGCTGGAACCCGGATGACGGGCAAAACCCACGCGTGGACACCTATTTTCTTGATATGGACAAATGCGGCCCGATGATTCTGGACGCGCTGATCAAGATCAAGAACGAGGTCGATCCGACCCTGACGTTCCGCCGGTCCTGCCGCGAAGGTATCTGTGGATCCTGCGCGATGAACATCGACGGGATCAACACGTTGGCTTGTATCTATGGCCTGGACGAGGTGAAGGGCGACGTCAAAATCTATCCGCTGCCCCACATGGCGGTGGTCAAGGATCTGATCCCGGACCTGAACCACTTTTACGCCCAACACGCGTCTATCATGCCCTGGCTTGAGACAAAGACAAACCGCCCCGCCAAGGAATGGAAACAGTCGATCGAAGATCGCAAGAAACTTGACGGATTGTATGAATGCGTCATGTGCGCCTCGTGCTCGACCTCTTGCCCAAGCTATTGGTGGAACAGCGATAAATACCTTGGCCCGGCCGCGTTGCTGCACGCCTATCGCTGGATCATCGATTCACGGGATGAGGCGACGGGTGAACGTCTGGATGATCTGGAAGACCCGTTCAAACTGTACCGTTGTCACACGATCATGAACTGCGCCAAGACATGCCCAAAGGGTCTGAACCCGGCGCAGGCGATTTCGGAAATCAAAAAGATGATGGTCGAACGCGCGGTGTAAACCGATGGCCAAGGAAACGCCGAAAATCGCATTTGGGTCGCCCGAGGAATTGGGCGACCTTTTGCGTGTGGTGGAACAGCGCCTGCATTACCTAAACCGTGTCGCCCTGGGCGAAAGCAAATACGCCTGGCAATTGGCCGATCTGATCGGCGCGGCCGGACAGCTTGCGCTGGACCTAAAGGATAGACCCACGCGGGCGGAATTTGGCGATGGCTGGACGCCCGGCACTGTGCAGGACAATGCGCAAGGCGCGCGAATCCGCGAATTGCTGGCCGCAAAGATGCGCGACTGACACTGCACGCCCCGAACGCGAGGGGCGCGTCGGGGTCAGCGAAACTTGTCAGCCAATTTCTGCAATGGTGATCTTGGGGCGGCTTTATCCGTGTTTGGCTCTGCCTGCGGGGCGCGGGTGTCCTGACCTTTGGGCGGCGCGGCTGGTTTGGCCGCGGCTTTCCCCTTGGCCGGGCCAGCCCCGGCACCGGTCGAACTGCGTGGTGGCGCGGTGCGCAGGGCAACGGCATTCATGAACCGCCCCGGATCGCCCTTGGCCAGATCCGGTGCGCCGTCGGAACATCCGCGCAGCACAACGTCCAGCCAATCCTGATCCGCTTTGGCAAAATCCGACAACACATAGCCCGCGACGCGGTCCTTGTGGCCCGGATGCCCGATTCCCAGTCGCACCCGCGCATAATCCGCCCCGATATGCTGATGGATCGACCGAAGCCCATTGTGCCCCGCGTGCCCGCCCCCCTGTTTCACCCGCACCTTGCCGGGGGCCAGGTCCAGCTCATCGTGAAAGACGGTGACATCGCCGGGCGTCAGTTTGTAAAACCGCATCGCCTCGCCAACGGATTGGCCGGACAGGTTCATGAATGTTGCTGGTTTCAACAACAACACCTTTTCACCGCCCATGACGCCTTCTGCGATATGGCCCTGAAATTTGCTTTTCCACGGGGCGAACCCGTGATCGGACGCAATCGCATCCAGCACCATGAACCCGATGTTGTGCCGGTTCGCGGCGTATTTGTTGCCCGGATTGCCCAGCCCGACAAAAAGCTGCATGAGATCACCCTGTTTCCGCCCCAAGGACGCACGATTTGAGGTCTAGTACCCGGAACACCATCAATCAACCCAACTGCGTCGCGAGGGGCCATGCCTGAATTCCAATTGAACGAGGTCACGCTGGTCCTGCCAGAGCCTTTGGCCACGCCAAAAATTGTCCAAAAGCTTGAGGCGGGAAAATATGAAGGTTTCGAAGCCCGCGCCGCACGCATGCGGGTGAAACCCGGCCACCGGGTTTTGGAACTGGGCGGCGGCATGGGCTATGTCGGGTCCGTCTGTGCGGCGATCACGGGGGGCGAAAATGTCGTCACGGTCGAGGCAAATCCAGACATGCTGCCTGTGATCCGCGCCAATCTGGACCGCAACGGGCACCAAAATGCGACCCTTGTTCATGGGGCCGTCACCGGAAACGGGGCCGATGGCGACGTACTGGAATTCAGGCGGGGCAAGGCATTTTGGGGATCCTCCATCGCCGAAGAGGGCAAGAGCGGCGGCGACATTGTCCAGGTGCCCCTGTTGCGTATCGGCGCGCTATTGGCGGAACATAAACCCCATGTCGTGATCATGGACATCGAAGGTGCGGAACAACACCTGTTTGACGCGCCCTGGCCGCACCACATCCGCTTTGTCATGCTGGAATTGCACCCGGCACGTTACCCCGACACCGTGATTCAGCGGATATTCGACTGTATGTCGGCATCAAACATGACATATGATCCGCGCGCATCGTCCGGCGGCGTTGTCAGTTTCCGTCGCCTCAAGGGGAAATAATCGCCCCTAGCGCGCGACGCGTTCCCGCCAAAGCGTGAACAGCCCCGCCGCCACAATAAGCCCCGCCCCAATTGCGACATTCGTGCGGATCGTTTCGCCAAAAACGGCCAGACCAATGACCGTTGCAAAAGGCAACTGAAGGTAGGCAAAAGGTTGGACCGATGATGCCTCGGCCACTTCGTAGGCGCGGATCAACAGATAATGGCTAAAGGCACTGGTCAGACACAGGGTTCCCATCCACAGCCAATCCGGGCCGGCCATTGGTTCCCAATACCAGATGCCCACGGCCGTCATACACACGGCGCCGACCACGCCCGTCCAAAAGAATGACGTGGCCGAGGTATCGCGCCGCGCGACATAGCGGGTTAGCAACCCATAAAGCGCAAACAGCAACGCCGCGACCAATGGCACCACCGCAGCAGGGGCAAACACGCCCCAACCCGGTTCAAGGATGATGATCACCCCGACAAAACCGATGCCGATCGCAATCCAGCGGCGCCAGCCAACCCTTTCGCCCAGAACCGGGCCGGACAGGGCTGCGACCAACAGCGGGTAACAGGCGAACACCGCATGGCTTTCAACCAGCCCCAATAGGGTAAAGGCAGCGACCATCACGCAAATCTCAAACGCCAAAAGCGCGCCGCGAAACACCTGAACCGGCCATTGCGGGGTCGCGGCGGCGCGCGCCAGCCCCCCGGCCTTGCGCGTTGCGACGGTGATGACAAAGGCGGCAAAGAACCAATAGCGGATCATCACCACCATCAGCACATTGTATTCCCCCGCCAAATGGCGAGAGATTCCGTCCTGAACCGCAAAGACAAAGGTGGTGGCGATCATCAGGATGATGCCAAGCCGGGTGTTTTGTTCGATCATGGGCGTCGGGCCTGTGTCATGTGACGTTTGCGCCCAAAACCGGGCAGGCGGGTCACGGTGAACCCGGCCGCCTCAAGCCCGCGCCGCACGAAGCCCGCCGCGGTATACGTCGCCACCGACCCGCCAGGAACGGTATGTTCAAAGACCTGCGCCATCAGGGTGTCTTCCCACAATTCAGGGTTCTTGGCGGGGGAAAACCCGTCAAGGAACCACGCATCCGCTGCCCCGTGCCATTGGGGCAAGGTCGCGCGCGCATCGCCCTTGATCAGCGTCAGCCTTGCGCCGGGCATTGAAACGGACCCGTCCCGCAACAGGCTGTCCCATTGGCGAACAAGAGCGCCCGCTTCGTCGGAAATCTCAGGGAATGCGGCCAAGGCCCGAGCCATATCCGCAGCGGTCATCGGAAATGCCTCGAACGCGGTGAAATGAAACTGCCCGGTCAACCCCGTCGTGCGCCATGCCCGCAAGGTGGCAAGAAAATTCAATCCCGTGCCAAAACCCAACTCGGCAATGTGAAACCCGTCGCAAAACCGCGCAATCAGGTCATTGCCGGTCACAAACACATGGCAGGTTTCGGCCAACCCGTTGTCCAGGCTGAAATAAGGATCGTCAAACCGGGTGGACACGGGCACATCCCGGTCCCGCCATGTCAATTCCGCCCGCTGGTCCTGCATCGCGCCGTGCCTTAAAGATTGGGGATCAATCCGGACAATGGCGAGGGCGGCGCAGAATGACAATGGGGGCCAGACCAGTCGATGTGACAATCCGTGGCGCGGGCATTTTCGGTTTGTCCATCGCATGGGCCTGCCTGTCGCGGGGCGCGCGGGTGCGGGTGATCGACCCCGGTGGTCCCGGGGCGGGTTCCAGCGGCGGGTTGGTCGGGGCATTGGCCCCGCATGTGCCCGAAAACTGGAATGAAAAGAAGGCGTTCCAACTGGACAGCCTGTTGATGGCGCAAGGGTTCTGGGCCGATGTGGCCACCGCATCGGGGCGCGATCCCGGCTATCTGCGCAGCGGGCGGAGCCAACCTTTGGCGGATGAGCGCGCCGTGGATCTGGCACGGGCGCGCGCATCAGGAGCCACCGAGCTGTGGCAAGGGCACGCGACATGGGCGGTCGTTGACGCGGACACCCTTGGGGATTGGCGGCCCGCCTCGCCAACCGGGCTTTATATTCACGACACGCTTAGCGCGCGACTGCATCCGCGTCAGGCCTGCGCCGCCCTTGCCGCCGCGATCACCGCGCGGGGGGGGGAGGTGACGGGCGACGCGCCCGAGGCCGGGCATGTCATCCACGCCACAGGTGTCGCGGGGCTGGCCGCCCTTGGCCTGGCCCTGGAGCGTTCCGTGGGCACCGGCGTCAAAGGGCAGGCGGCCCTGTTGCGGCTGGACCGGTCGCAATCCGCGCAATTGTTCTGTGACGGGGTCCATGTGATCCCGCATGGGGACGGGACCGTGGCTATCGGATCAACCAGCGAACGCGATTACGACGCGCCCAATACCACGGATGGGCAATTGGATGACGTGATCGCACGGGCCCGCGCGGCGGTGCCCGCCCTGCGTGATGCTCCGGTGATCGATCGTTGGGCCGGGGTGCGCCCGCGCGCCAAATCACGCGCGCCGCTGCTGGGGCCTTGGCCCGGACGGGCGGGGCATTTCATCGCCAACGGCGGGTTCAAGATCGGGTTCGGCATGGCGCCAAAGGTGGCCGTGGTCATGGCCGATCTGGTGCTGGACGGGCGGGATGCCATTCCGGCGGGATTTCACACAGACACGCTCGCCTAACGGTTTGAACCAAGGCTTGCCCGCCGCGCCAGCAAAAACGCGCGCCCCGCCATGCTGGCCCTGACCTTGCCACTTGCCCCATGCCCTGGCGCAGGCCCAAACGAAACGCGGCGCCCCATTGGGACGCCGCGCCAAATTCCGGTTCTGTTACCCGGAAATTATTCTTCGCTTGCTTCTTCCGCGCCTTCTTCGGCTGCGCCTTCTTCGCCATCCTCGTCCTCTTCGCCACCGGACGAACGCAGACCGGACGGTGCCGACAGGTTCGCGATCACGAAATCACGGTCGATGGTGGGCTTTGCGCCATCGGGCAATTTGATCTGGGAAATGGTCAGCGTGTCGCCGACTTCCATCTCGGAAATGTCTGCCACGATTTGCTCGGGAATATCCGCCGCAGTCACAACCAGCTCAACCTCGGGGCGCACAACGGTCAAAACGCCGCCCTTGCGAATGCCTGGGCAATCGTCCTGGCCTTCGAATTCGACGTGGATGAACAGGGCCACTTTGGATGTCCGGCGCAGGCGCATGAAATCAACATGCGTCGGCAGGTCTTTGACAACATCGCGTTGAACATCGCGACAGATCACCCGCACGTCGTCCTGGCCGTCAACCTTAAGGTTGAACAACGTGGACTTGAAACGACCGGCCTTCAGTTTCTTGAACAGGTCGTTAAAGGGCAGGTTGATCGGAAGCGGATCGGTGTCGCCGCCAAAAACGATACCAGGAACCAAACCGGCACGACGTGCCTGACGAGCGGCGCCCTTGCCTGTCCCCGTGCGTTCCTGGGCGTGAAGATCAGGAATCTCTCCAGCCATAATAGTCTCCATATGTTGGGCGGGTATCCTCCAAGGCTGTATACCCGCGTGAAGCCGCGCCTATACCGGCATATCGCCTTGGTGAAAAGGGAAAACTGGCACCACACCGGCGCGCATCGTCGGCTTTGGCCGGGCATCGGAAATCCCGCGGCGATTTTTATGCGTCAAGGGGCGGTTTGTGCATCAATCAGCGATGGGTGTTTCCAGCATCCCGCCGGCGATCATCATCGCCTCATACAATGCCCATTCTTCGGGCCGGGCGTCGATAAACGCCTTTTCCATCGCGGGGGACAACGGGGCATCCACATCCGGCGAAACGTTCTTGCGCTTTGGCTCGATTGTCTTGTTCAGCCGCGATTGCAGGAAATCGTCGAACAGATCCGGGCGTTCGTAAGCAAACAGATGCGTCACCCGAACATCCCCATCCGGTGAGGTCAGAAACGTGAACTGGCTGCCGATTTTGGCGTGCTCGGGCGGGTTGGGCGCAATGACATCCGCCACGAATTCATCAAACGACAGGCCTGACAGGTCGTTCGGCCCGCCCGCCACCTTGGGGCGCATGCGATACCGATACCAACTGCGCACCTGTTCGATCGGGTTGCGCATCACCGCGACACGGTCGGGCGTGAACCCATGCGCATCCTTCAGATACGGGGCAAAATGGCGGTCGTATTTGCGCAATGTCATATGTTTCAATGACGTGTCCTGTGCCAGCACGATCTGCGCCTGATTGCGCAACGCCAGATGATAGGCCGTAGACCCCGTTTTGGGCACCGCGAACAGGGTGAAATTGGCGCGGGTAAAGACCAGCATCTGGGAAGCCCTCGAAATCAATCGGGCCGACAATGGCCGCGCGGCGCGGATGCGTCCAGCGCCTAGGCCTGCCAGCGTCCCGAAAACCCTTCGGGTATGAGAAGGATGTCACGGTTCACGTCCTTGATGTCACGCCTGCCACACAATGCCATCGACGTGTCCATTTCCTTGTGGATCACCTCAAGCGCCGTGGTCACACCCTTTTGCCCCATCGCGCCCAGCCCATGTACGAAAGCACGCCCGATATAGGTGCCCTTGGCCCCCATCGCGACGGCCTTTAGCACATCCTGACCAGACCGGATTCCGCCATCCATATGGACCTCGACCTTGTCGCCAACCGCCTGAAGGATCGGGTCCAGCATTCGGATCGAACTCAGCGCGCCGTCAAGTTGCCGCCCGCCATGGTTGGACACGATGATCGCATCCGCCCCGACCTTGGCCGCCATTTTCGCATCCTCGACATCCAGAATCCCCTTCAGGATCACCGGACCGCCCCACATTTCCTTGATCTCGGCGATCTTGGCCCAATCCAGTTTCGGATCGAATTGTTCCACCGTCCATTTCCCCAGAGAGGACGTGTCGTCGATGCTTTTCACATGTCCCACAATATTGCCGAATTGCCGGCGCTTGGTGCCCAGCATTTCGATCCCCCACTGCCATTTCGTGGCCAGATCAGCCAGAACCGGCAGGGTGAATTTGGGCGGCGCGGACATGCCGTTTTTCAGATCCTTGTGCCGCTGCCCAAGGATCTGAAGATCCAGGGTGATCACAAGCGCGGAACATTTCGCGTCCTTGGCCCGCTGGATCAGACGGCGCAGGTAATCCTGATCGCGCATCGTATAAAGCTGGAACCAGAAAGGCTTGGTCGTGTTTTCTGCGACATCCTCGATCGAACAGATCGACATTGTGGACAGGGTGAACGGAACGCCGAAATCTTCGGCGGCGCGCGCGGCCTTGATCTCTCCGTCCGCGCGCTGCATGCCGGTCAGCCCCACCGGGGCCAAGGCGACCGGCATCGCCACCTTTTGGCCGATCATCTCGCTTGCCAGGGTCCGGTTTTCCATATCCACGGCAACCCGCTGCCGCAGCCGGATTTCCCTGAAATCTTCGGTGTTTTCACGAAAGGTCTGTTCGCTCCACGATCCGCTTTCGCAGTAATCATAGAACATCCTGGGCGTGCGCCGTTTGTGCAAGCGTTTCAGATCATCGATGCAGGTGATCACTGCCATGGCGCGGCGCTCCGGTTCGTTGTCCAGGTTTGGTAACAACGCCGCCAACCCGAGACAAGAGAAAGGGGCCGCGCCTTTGCCCGGCGCGGCCCCCAATCCAGAACTGTGATCTTGGCTTAGCCGCGGCGGCGGCGCGCAATTCCAAAGGCCCCAAGCCCCGCCAGAACCAGCGGAAGCGTGGCAGGAAGCGGAACAACTGATGCCTGCCCGGTCAACACGATCCCTTTGCCCCCCAGTGCGGCGCGGTTTTCGATGTCGAACGTCCCGGCCGACGAAATGGCATTCCAACCCGACAGGCGGAAGAAACCGTTTGTCACGTTGTCATAGGCGGACAAATCGATGACGGCAGTGGCCGTGCTGTTCGAAGCAACCGAGTTGTCCGCATAAATCGTGGCTTGAAAGATACCGGCGATAAAGAAATCGACAGCGATGGACTGTGGCCCGTTGTTGGAACGGTCATACCCAAAGCTCAGAACGCCAAGGTCATAACCGATGGTCGAATTGAACCCCCAAAAGATCGATTCATGGTTGGCCACCGCGTCCAGGTGCGATCCACCGACCTGCCAGTCGCGCGAATTAAAGGTCGATCCCACGTTCTGCTCTAGTCCGGTTGACCGGCTCAAGTTAAAGCCGCTGACGCCCGCGCCTTCGACATCCGCCGCGACCGTGACTCCGTTAACCGATGTAAATGCCACAACCGTGGCCGCTTTGGCCGTCGGGGCGATAAGCGTCGCGCCGACAAAGGCCATAATTGAAAAAATGCGTGTCATATAAAGTATCAATCCCCGTGGTTCTAAATCTTTACTTAACCATTCCATGGTCGAAATTTCCCGAATTGCAATGCAAAATCGTTGATTTTCGTGCTTATCAGCCGCATTTTGAACGGTTTTTTCGCGAAATTGTCCGGATCCCCCAGAAAAAATCGCGCGCTTCCTCTGGCTTCAAATACTGCCGGGGGGCTGCGGCTTGCCGCAGTGGGGGCAGGCAGCCCCCTCTGTCTCTCGCCAATCTGGCGCAGGATCAGGCCCTGTGCGCCCCATCAGCCAGCGACCGGACAAAACCCAGAACCTCGGACACCGGCTTGTCGGTGGCGTTGTCCGCCACGATGGCCGATCCGACAACACAGCCATCCGCGACACTGGCGATGCTCTGGGCGGCCTCGGGTGTCTTGATGCCAAATCCAACAATAACAGGCAGGTCTGTTGCGGCCTTGATCCGTGCAACCTCGGGCGCGACATCGCCCGCTTCTGCCTCGGCCGATCCGGTGATCCCGGTGATCGACACGTAATAGACAAAGCCTGACGTGTTGGTCAAAACCTTGGGCAGGCGTTTGTTGTCTGTTGTCGGGGTCGCAAGGCGAATGAAATTCAATCCGGCGGCATGGGCGGGGATGCACAATTCGTCATCCTCTTCTGGCGGCAGATCGACAACGATCAACCCGTCAACGCCAACGTCTTTCGCCTCGGCCAGGAATGCCGCGACGCCCTGATTATAGATCGGGTTGTAATACCCCATCAGAACGATTGGCGTGACCGCGTCGGTCTTTCGGAACTGGCGCACCATGTCCAGGGTCTTGGCCAGTGTCATGCCCGCTTCAAGCGCACGTTGACCGGCGACCTGAATGGTCGGCCCATCCGCCATCGGGTCGGTAAACGGCACGCCCAATTCGATCACATCGACGCCTGCGCCGGGCAGGCCGTTCAGGATCTCCATCGACCGGGCCTCGTCCGGGTCGCCGGCCATCATATAGGCGACAAAGGCTTTGCGCCCCTCGCTTTTCAGCCTTGCGAATGTGTCGTCGATACGGGTCATGCGCCGCTCCCCTTCAGGTCCGGTGGGAAGTGACGCATCGGCGCGGAAAGATCAAGCGTCCGTTGCGCCATCCGGAGCGTCGGTCATCAGCATCCAACGTGTGCCGAAACGATCCGACACCATGCCGAACGCCGGGCTAAAGAACATGGGCATCAACGGTTGGCGCACGTCGCCACCAGCCGCAAGCGCATCGAATATCCGCTGCGTTTCTGCTACGTTGGGTAGGGTCAGGGACACGTCGCACCCCGCCATCCCAACCGCGTCGCCTGACATGTCATCACTGGCATAGATCCAGCCGTCGCCTATGGCCACCGCGGAATGTACGACGGTGTCATCGGGCATGTCGGGCATTTGTGCCCTGTCTTCTGCGGGCACGGACCCGGCCGTGAAAAACTCAGGCTCGCTTGCGAATATCGTGCCGTAAAACCGCATGGCATCGCCACATGTGCCATTGAAATACAGATAAATCGTTGGTTGCATCCGACATGTCCCCGCGCATTTCTGTGATCCAAAGCCTGCGCCGTGCCATTTTTTCAGTCAAGTCTTGTGACGGTACCGATCATTCGGGCCCGTGTTGGCGCGGGCAAAGGGCTTGACCCGCCCCCGACCCGCAACCTAGATGCCCGCTGAACGTAACAGTTGCGCGAAAAGGGCCGGATATGGGTTTCAAAATGGGCATCGTTGGTCTGCCGAATGTCGGCAAATCCACGCTTTTCAACGCGCTGACCCGCACAGCAGCAGCTCAGGCCGCGAATTTCCCCTTTTGCACGATTGAACCGAATGTCGGTGATGTGGCGGTGCCCGACGCGCGGCTGGACAAGCTGGCGGCGATCGCCGGGTCCAAACAGATCATCCCGACACGCATGACGTTTGTGGACATCGCGGGCCTGGTCAAAGGCGCGTCCAAGGGCGAAGGCCTGGGCAACCAGTTCCTTGCCAATATCCGCGAGGTTGACGCCATCGCCCATGTCTTGCGTTGTTTTGAAGACGGCGACGTGACCCATGTCGAAGGGCGTGTTGATCCGGTTGCCGATGCCGATACGATCGAAACCGAACTGATGCTGGCCGATATCGATTCCATTGAAAAACGGCTTCAGGGCCTCGTGCGCAAGGTGCGCGGCGGCGACAAGGAGGCGGTCCAGCAAGAGCGGCTTCTCAAAGCCGCGCTTGCGGTGCTTGAGGATGGGCAACCGGCCCGCATTGTTGAGGTGGACGAAGAAGACGCCAAGGCCTGGAAGCTGCTGCAATTGCTGACGACCAAGCCGGTGCTTTATGTTTGCAACGTCGCCGAAGACGAAAGCGCGACCGGCAATGCCCATTCTGCCGCCGTGGCGGAAATGGCTGCGGCCCAGGGCAATTCACACGTTATTATCAGCGCCCGGATCGAAGAAGAGATCAGCCAGCTGGACGCGGACGAGGCGGAAATGTTCCTGTCCGAAATGGGGTTGGAGGAACCGGGGTTGGATCGTCTGATCCGTGCGGGATACGACCTGTTGCATCTTGAAACCTATTTCACCGTGGGCCCGAAAGAGGCACGGGCCTGGACCATCCGTTCCGGAACAAGCGCCCCACAGGCGGCCGGGGTCATTCACGGCGATTTTGAAAAGGGGTTCATCCGGGCGGAAACCATTGCCTATGATGATTTCGTGACCCTTGGCGGCGAACAACCGTCAAAAGAGGCCGGCAAGATGCGCGCCGAAGGCAAAGCCTATATCGTGCAGGATGGCGACGTCATGCATTTCCTGTTCAACACCTGACCACGACACCAGCCGATCGAACACCGCGCAAACCCGGTTTGGCCTGCGGGGCTGGTGTTTGCGTGATTGCCGTCAGTCCGGGCCACATGCCGTTTGCGTGGCCCTGAGGCCGGATGCCTTAAGCGCCCTTATCGTCCTTAGCGCCCTGGCGCGGCGCGCAACCCGTTCAATGCAACATCGACATAGGATTTGGCCACGTCACTGGCGGTCAGGCCGCCGCCGGGCTTTAGCCACCTTGGGATGTCGTTGACAGATGACAACAACATCCGCGCCACAAGCGCCGGAGAGGCGTCGCCAGCCAAATGCCCCGAGTCCATCGCCGCCTGGATCAGATCGCGCAGGATGTGTTCGAACCGGTCCCGCAGGTCAGTGACACGGGCACGCCGTGCGTCATCGGATATCGACAGAAAGCTTTGGCGCGACATCAGCCAATTGTCGCGATCAAGGTCCATTCGCGTGGCATGCGTAAGCAGGTAAAGCCGGATCCGTTCGACGGGATCATCGCTTGTGGTCACGTCTTCTTCGACGCTGTTGATCAATCGGGTCATCCGTTCGATCAGCACATGTTCATACAGCGCTTCTTTGTCTTCGAAATGGTAATAAAGCGCCGGTTTCGTCAACCCGGCGGCATCCGCGATGTCGCGGATGGATGTTCCATCAAACCCGTTCCTGGCAAAAAGGGTCTGGGCCACCCGCGCGATTTCATCGCGCCGTGTCGTGCCCTGCCGCCTGCGCCCACGCAAAGGGGACGCAGGATTTGCGGATTGCTCGGGTTTCATGGGCGCCTACCTTGTTTGTGAAATGACCGGTGGTGGACATCAGCCTGTTATTCCCGGTTCCCAGGGCAGAACGCTGGACTAGCCCGCAAGGTCAATCAACCCGGTTTTGATCATTTTGGCAATTGTGCCCTGGTGTTCAAGGATCCGCGCGCTCGGCCCTTCGACCGCCAGAACCAGCATGTCACCGGCGGATTCATGGCGCACCTGCATGGCAAGGGCCGCATGGCCCGGAACGGACCCGCCCGCGACAAATACGCCGTCTTTGCGTCCCTTGGCGATGTCATCAATCGCCTTGGGCAAGGCGATGGCCTCTTCTCCCTCAGCGCGTTCCGCATTTAGCCGCGTCAGAATACGGCGGACCTGATGATCCTCAAGCATCGACAAAAGCGCCAGCCCCGCCGCGCTTTGGGCCATGCCGTGTTGGCATCCGACGCAAACAGCCGCCTTACCTTCGGGCGGGTCGGCCACATAGATGACCTGAACGCGGTTGTCGTTCATCCGCCCCAGCGTCACAGTCTCGCCGGTCAGATTGGCCAGCCGATGGGCAAGGTTCACAATCGCCCCCTGCCGCACAAGTGATGCATCAACCCAGGTGCCCAACAGGCTGGTGCGCCGGGTCATGCGATAGGTTCGGGCGATCCGGTTGTGTTGCAGATACCCCATCGCCACCATGCTGCGCAAAAGCGCCGAGGTTGACGACGGAGGGTAGTGAAGCGCCTGCGCGATTTCCGAAATACAGACATCCCGGCGCACATGGTCAAAGTATTCAAGGATCTGGATCGTGCGCGCCGCGGATTTGACCACCGCGTCAGGCAATTCGCTGCGAAAACCTGGGGGCGCTACCGGTTCGCCCACGATCAATCCCGGTGCCATATCGTAAGACATGAATGCTCCTCCCAAAGCCTGTCTGCGTCAATTGGCGGGTCTTTGGGGCATACTTGACCGGCCCGCGCCCT
>JBOEGP010000038.1:0-89464 GCA_050633485.1 Pseudooceanicola sp. | reverse complement strand
CGGGCAGGATTTTCCAGCAGCGTTGGCATTTTTCGCCATGTGCCTTGTGAAAGCTGACGGCGACGTCGGGCACATCGTCAAGGTGGAATGCCGTGGCCGCGGCGGCGGTGGCCCCCGTTACCATATCTGCGTCATCCGACAGGGTGATGTCCGACGTGATGCAGATATCCGCAAAATCCACCGATTTCAGCGCGGCCAGCATGGTGGCATCTTTGACATGCACCACTGGTGCCGCCTCAAGCGAGGCGCCGATGACCTTTTCCGTGCGCTGCACTTCAAGGGCGGCGGTCACGGCGCGCCGGGCCGTGCGCACCCTGGCCCATTTGGCGGCAAGCGCATCATCGCGCCATGACGCCGGCGTGTCGGGCATGTCGATCAGGTGGATCGAACTGTCATCGCCCGGGAACCTTTCCAGCCAGACCTCCTCCATCGTGAAGACAAGGATGGGCGCAAGCCAGGCCGTGAGGCGGTGAAACAGAATATCAAGCACGGTGCGCGCGGCGCGGGCGCGGTCTGTTTCGCCATCGCAATAAAGCGCGTCCTTGCGAATGTCGAAGTAGAATGCCGACAGGTCGAGCGTGGCGAAATTGAACACCGCCTGGAATGTGCCCTGGAAATCATAGGCGGCGTAGCCGTCGCGCACCCTTTGATCCAGTTCAGCGACCCGATGCAGGACCCAGCGTTCCAGTTCCGGCATGTCCGCGGGCGCGACGCGGTCTTCTTCACGGAAATCGGTCAGGGACCCGAGCATGAAACGGATGGTGTTGCGCAGGCGGCGATATCCGTCAGCGGCGCCTTTGATGATCTCGGGGCCGATCCGCTGATCGGCGGTGAAATCGGTCTGCGCCACCCAGAGACGCAGGATATCCGCGCCGTATTGCTGAACGATCTTTTCCGGCACGATGGTATTGCCGAGAGATTTGGACATCTTGTTGCCCTTCTCGTCCAGCGTGAACCCATGGGTGACCACGGCCTTGTAGGGCGCGCGCCCCTTCGTGCCGCAAGCCTGAAGCATCGAGGAATGGAACCAGCCACGGTGTTGGTCCGTGCCTTCGAGGTAAACATCCGCGATGCCATCGGGGCTGCCATCGGCGCGGTCGCGCAGCACAAAGGCATGGGTCGAGCCGCTGTCGAACCAGACGTCAAGCACGTCAAAGACCTGATCGTAATCGTCCGGGTTGGCGGCGTCGGCGATAAAGCGCGCCTTGGCGCCGTCTTCGTACCAGCAATCCGCGCCTTCGGTTTCAAAGGCCTGGGCGATACGCGCATTGATCGCGGCGTCACGCAGCAGGAAATCGGGGTCGGTCGGCAGCGCGCCCTTTTTGGTGAAACAGGTCAGTGGCACACCCCATGCGCGCTGACGTGACAGCACCCAGTCGGGGCGGGATTCGATCATCGAATACAACCGGTTGCGGCCGGTTTTTGGGGTCCAGTCGACAAGTTTGTCGATGCTGGTCAGGGCGCGTTCACGGATGGTTTCGCCATAGGTGTTCTGGCCATCGCCAACAGCGCGGTCGATCGAGGCGAACCATTGCGGCGTGTTGCGAAAGATCACCGGCGCCTTGGATCGCCAGGAATGCGGGTAGCTGTGGGTGACACGGCCACGGGCGATCAGGCCGCCCGCCGCGACCAATTTGTCGATGACGGCGGTGTTGGCCTTGCCCTCTTTGCCCTTGTGGTCCAGCACGCGCAGTCCGGCAAAGAATGGCACATGGGGCAGGAATTCGCTGTCTTCGCCCACGTTGTGGGTCATCCTGTCGATCCAGTTGCGTTTGACGAAGCATTCGTAATCGTCCGCGCCGTGGCTGGGGGCCGTGTGAACGAAGCCGGTGCCCGCGTCATCGGTGACATGATCGCCGTCGATCATTGGCACATCGTAATCCCAAAAGCCGTCAGCGTCGGGCAGGCCCGCAAAGGGGTGGGACAAGGTCAGGCTGGCCAGTTCATCGCCCGGCACGTCGCGCAGGCGGGTCCACATGTCGGGGTCAAGGCGGGCTTTGCCCAGCACCTCAGCGGCCAGGGTGTCGGCCAGAAGGTAGCGATCGCCAACCGCGCACCAGCATTCATCAGGCGTGCCGGTGACTTCGTAAAGGCCATAGGCGATCTTGGGGTTATAGGCGACGGCCTTGTTCGAGGGGATCGTCCAAGGTGTCGTTGTCCAGATCACGGCCTTGGCGTCCGCAAGGTCACCTGATCCATTGGTGGCGCGGAACGGCACCCAGATCGTGTGGCTTTTGTGGTCGTGGTATTCGATTTCGGCTTCGGCCAGGGCGGTTTTTTCGACGGGGGACCACATCACCGGTTTGGAGCCCTGATAGAGCGTGCCGTTCATCAGGAATTTCATGAATTCCTCGGCGATGACACGTTCGGCGTGGAAATCCATTGTCAGGTATGGGTCGGCCCAATTGCCGGTGACGCCAAGGCGTTTGAATTCTTCGCGCTGGATGTCGATCCAGCCTTCGGCAAAGCTTCGGCATTCCTGGCGGAAGTCGATGACGGGAACCTCGTCCTTGTCCTTGCCCTTGGCGCGGTATTTTTCCTCGATCTTCCATTCGATGGGAAGGCCGTGGCAATCCCAGCCGGGCACATAGCGCGCGTCAAAGCCCATCATCTGGCGCGACCGCACGATCATGTCCTTGAGGATTTTGTTCAGCGCGTGGCCGATATGCAGGTGGCCGTTCGCGTAAGGCGGCCCATCGTGCAGGACAAACGGCGTGCGGCCGGTTTTTTCACGCAGCCGGTCATAGACGCCGATCTGTTCCCAACGGGCCAGCCAATCGGGTTCGCGTTTGGGCAGGCCCGCGCGCATCGGGAAATCGGTTTTGGGCAGGTTCAGGGTGGATTTGTAGTCAGGTGTTTGTGCGGACATGTCCGGTCTTTCGTCATGGGGGCCCGAACCGGGGAGATGGCGTGATCGTGCCGGTTGGCCAATAGGGAAGCAAGAAGGGGAAGCGGCGCGGGCGATCCCATGCGCCTTGTCCCGGCGTCCCGACGTTTGTCAGGCCACCGGGCGGGTAATTCGCGGAATTTGTATGCAATGCCGGACCATGGCGCGGCTTATACGCCTGCCCTGCGCGCGGGTCCAGAGGGTGTTGGTGCGCTGTTTGGATGGTGTGGCATGGGGGCGCTGCCCCCGTCGGCCCGTTGGGCCGCCCCCCCCGAAGTATTTTGGGAAAGATGAAGGGAGGGGCCTGTGGTGCGCGCGTGACAAAGGGCCGGGTTTGGGCGTGGGGTGCGGCGGGGCCTTTAGCGGGAACGGATACGCTGTGATAGGGGAGCGGGGCGCATGAAACACTTCAGGCTTCGGGGGTGTCCTTTGTGGGTTTGTCGCCAAAGAGCCCGGTCAGGGCGCGGCGCACCACGCCGGTGACGGAGGGGCGGCGCCCTTTTGCGAACGGAAGCGGGCGGCAGACCTCCATCGCGGCGACGCCGACGCGCGCGGTCAATGCCCCGTTGACCAGCCCTTCTCCGAAGCGGCGGGACAGCCGGGCGAGGATCGTGCCGCCAAGGACCGATCCGATCGTGTCATCGCCAATGGCCACCGCACCGGTCGCCACGAGGTGGGTCATCACAGCCCGTGTCAAACGCCAGGACCCCAATGTGCCAGAGCGCCCGCCGTATACTTCGGCGATGCGGCGGATCATGCGGATGTTCGAGGTGAGCGCTGTGATCACATCGGCCAGAGCCAGCGGGACAAGCGCCGTCACCGTGGCCACCTGACGTGCCGCGGCTTCGATTTCGCGCAGGGCGGCGGCGTCAAGGGTGGACAGGATTTCCGTATCCGCCAGGGCAATCAGCGCTTCGGCATCGAATTGTTCTCCGGCACGTTCCTGGAACCGCTCAACGCCCCAGCGCACATCTTCGCGCCCGGAATAGAGCGCCACGAGTTGGGATGTCAGGGCCTTGGCGCGCGCCAAATCCCCGTTTGCCAGGACCGCATCCGCTTCGAGGTGCAACCTGTCCATACGCGACAGGCGTGAAAAAGCCGCGATTTCCTTGATCACGATGGCAAGACAGACCAGCACGAAAGCGCCCACAAGCGCGGTCATGGCATAGCCCAGAATGGGTGTTGAGGCGATCAGCGCCGTCACCGCATTCCACGCGGCAAGCGACACGATCGCCCCAAGCAATGCGCCTGACAGCATCCAGAACCAGCGCGCCAATCGCGACGGACGGCGCGCAGCCAGAAGCGCCACAGTCTGCATCGCGCGCCCGTCCGGGGCCGACTGCGCGGAAATTTCGGGCACCGGCGGTGCTTCGGACGGACCCGGCGCCGCGGAATCGGGTTCCAGTTCGATCACGACCGGGCCTTTGCGCCCTGTTTCCTCAGTCATCCTGGCGCCCCTTTTTCCAAACATAACGGATATCCGGCAATCCTTCGTCGTTGCGCGCGCCATCAGAACGGCCGGTTTCCACGAAACCATGCCGCAGGTAAAACCTCTGCGCTGCGGTATTGGCCTGAAAACACCACAATGCCAGGGTTGGGCTGGCCTGCTTGGCCGCCCCGATCAACCCTGCGCCGACACCGTGATTGCGCAGCCGCCGGGCCACGTACAGCGCGTGCAGTTCCTGCCCGTCACGCACGAGAAATCCGACAACGTCGCGCCCTTTGCCGACAGCCTTTTCGGCCACGATCGTCCAGTCGTTGCTGATCATCCTGTCTGCAAAACTGATGGTTTCCGCGCGGCTGTAGAGCTTTGGCATCCATGGTGTGTCTTCGACAAAATCCGCCAATATCCCGCCGACGCCCCCCGCATCCAGCGCCTGAGCCGCGCGCAATTTCAGGCCGTGTCGGCCTGACACCCGGTCATGGTCAATTGTGCGGTTCACAGCTTGTCACCAATCAGGAATTGCGCGGCCCGGTCCAGGCGGATATGCGGTGGCCCCTCGCCCGGCTTGCGCCGCAACGGCGCGGGGGCAAAGGCCATGACATTGTAATCTCCGTCCAACCATTTTTCCGCCCCCGTACGGGCCGGGGTCAGCAATTGCGCCGGATCCACGGGCAGCTCACCGGGGTAAAGCGCGGCCTGTTTGCCTGTGCTCAGCAATGTGCCACGCACACATTCCAGGGTTTGGCCCGCGTGGGTCACGGTTTCCTCAACCGTTGCGCGCAGGGCTGCGATCGACATCGCGTCGGTGCGCGCCCCGGCAAAGGCCGCCCGGTCTGTCGCCTCACGCACCAGCGCCTCCATTATCGCGGTCAGGCGGACGTGCTGACTGTGGTGCAAATGATCCGCCTTGGTGGCGCAGAACAGGATCTTCTCGACCCGTTTACCGCGTAAAATCCGGCTGAGAAACGCGTTGCGCCCCGGCCGAAATGCCCCAAGGATCCCGGCCATGGCGCGGCGCAATTCATCCACCGCCTGTGGCCCCTTGTGGATCGCACCCAACACATCAACCAACACAACCTGCCGGTCAATCCTGCTGAAATGATCGCGGAAAAACGGCTGAACCACACGGGATTTATAGGCCTCGAACCGCCGCTCCATCTCGCGCCAGAGCCCGCGCCTTGGCGCATTGTCTTCGGGGGGCAACGGCGCAAAGGTCAGAACCGGTGATCCCTCCAACTCTCCGGGCAACAGGAACCGTCCGGGCGTGATGTCCATATGCCCCGCATCGCGCAGGGCCACCAGGTAGGTGCGATAGGCGTCTGCCAATACCCTGGCGTCCGGCTCTTCCCAGCTCTTGCGCCCCTGTGCGGCCTCAGCTGCGGCGATGAACGCAGCCCCCGCCGCGCGCTTTTGCGCCCAGCCCAGAACCTCGGCGGACCATTCGGCATAGGTTTGATCCAGCAGACCCAGATCCAGCAACCACTCGCCCGGATAATCCACAATATCCAAATGAACGACCCGCGGCCCCTGAAGAGCACTCAGCATGCCACCCGGCCTTAGCCTCAATGACAGGCGCAATTCGCTGACAGCGCGCGTGCTGCTTGGCCAGTGTGGGTCCGGCCCGCTCAACGCATCCAGATGTGTCTCATAATCAAAACGCGGCACAGTGTCGTCAGGCTGGGGCTGCAGAAACGCGGCTTCGATCCGCCCCTCGGCATTGGCAACCAACTGGGTCATGCGGGCCCGGTCAGTCATATTGGCAACGAACGACGTAATGAAAACCGTCTTTCCCGCCCGCGCCAACCCGGTGACGCCAACCCGCACAACTGGTTCAAAAAACGCGCCCGAGATCTGATCTCCGACCGCCTCGACCCGCCGGGTCACCCCCTCGGCCAATGCTCCGATCACCACACTTCCTGCCCCGCGCCTGTTTGCCTGTTGCTCATAAGATAGCGACGCCGCCCCCCACTTGCCAGACCGCGCCTTGCCAGAACGCACCGACCCGCGTAATTCACCGCCATGCCACGCTATGCTCTGAAAATCGAATACCATGGCCACCCCTTCAAGGGCTGGCAACGCCAGGCGGATCTGCCGACAGTCCAGGGCGCAATCGAATCCGCGCTTGGCAAAATTGAACCCGGCCCGCACAAGATTGCCGCGGCGGGGCGTACCGATGCGGGCGTGCATGCCCTGGGTCAGGTGGCCCATTGTGACACGACCAAGACCTGGACACCCTTTCGCCTGTCCGAGGCGCTGAATTACCACCTCAAACCCGCGCCGATCGCCATCGTGGACGCGGCGCGCATGGGGGATGACTGGCACGCCAGGTTTTCCGCCACGGAACGGCGCTACCTGTTCCGCCTGCTGATGCGCCGCGCGCCGGCAACGCTCGATGATGGCCTCGTCTGGCAAGTGCGCCAGCCCCTCGATACCGACGCCATGCGCGCAGGGGCCGCCCACCTGATCGGCCACCACGATTTCACAACCTTTCGCAGCACCATTTGTCAGGCGGCAAGCCCGCTCAAAACCCTCGACGCCATCGACATCACGCAACATGACGCGCCAAACGGCCCCGAACTGCACATCCGCGTGCGCTCACGCTCGTTCCTGCACAACCAGGTCCGCTCGATCGTGGGCACCCTCGCCCTGGTCGGCAGCGGCTCCTGGACACCGGAAGATGTGAAATCCGCCCTTGATGCGCGCGACCGCGCCGCCTGTGGCCCCGTCTGCCCACCCTATGGTCTCTACCTGGAAAGCGTCGGCTACCCGAACAACCCGTTCACGTCACCCTGACCGGACGCCCCCGCTTCATCTTTCCAAAAATACTTCGGGGGACGCGCGCGGCACGCGTGCGGGGGGCAGCGCCCCCTACCCCTTCTCCGCCAGTTGATTGCGTCGCACGTGGCGCAGGGTTTCCAAAACCACCGCCGACATCATCCCGATGTTCAAAAACCCGTTCGCCGCATTCATCCCCGACAATATCCGCCACGCGTCGGGCAGTATGATGTCGCCAAATCCCAATGTCGTATAAGCCACCAGCGAAAAATACAGCGATTCCTCAATCGTGCCAAAAATCCCCAGGCCCCAATAGGCCAGCGCCCAAATCCACACACCGACGGTGATCATCCCAAGCGCGCCGATCACATTCACCACCAACACCAGCGCCAGCTTCGGGCGGTGCGGCGCGCGCATCAACCAATGATGCGCCCAGGCCATAACCGCCTCCAATGCCAGGAAAATCCCCGATGAAAACAGGACCGAGACGATGACAATCCCCGATCCTATCGCGATCTGATAGACCATGCTCTGCCCCGTGCCGCCCGACCTGACACCACTTTGTCAGAGCAGCCCCGTCAGGACCAGAGCATCAGCGCGGATCGCCCCACCCCGCGTCCAAAGGTCCCAAACAGCCGACACCGCATCATCAATCCGACGCGCCCCAAATGGCCACGGCAAAGGCACCCACGGCGCCCGCTTTTGCGACGTGACTGACAGGTGGCCCCAAATCCACCACACGCGTCACGCACCCGGATCGGCTCACCCCGCCAAGGGATGATAACAGGCCACACGGTGCTCTCCTTGGCCCGCCAAAGGCGGTGGCGCATTTGCGCAATCTGCCTGCGCAAAAGGGCAACGGGCCATGAATGCACAGCCTGCGGGCGGGTTCAGCGGGTCTGGCAATTCCGTCTCACGCCCCTCGGGCGCGCTCAACGGGCGGCCAACCACAGGCGCACTGTCCGCCAAAAGCTTGGTGTAAGGGTGCTTGGGCGCGCGGAAAATATCTTCCGCCCGACCGACCTCGACCACCGTTCCGAAATACAGGACCGCCACGCGATCTGACACCGCCTCAACCACCGCAAGGTCATGGCTGATAAACAGATAGGTCAGCCCCAATTGCGCCTTCAGATCGGCCAGAAGGTTCAACACCTGCGCCTGAACGGACACATCCAGCGCCGACACAGGTTCGTCCAGAATAAGGATCTTGGCCGCTGCGGCCAGTGCCCGCGCAATGCCGATCCGCTGCGCCTGACCACCGGAAAACTCATGCGGATACCGGTCCAGAAACTCTTCGCGCAAATTGACCGATGCAAAGATTTCCGAAATCCGCACCTCTCGCTCCGCACGGTCCATCCCATGCAACCGCGTCAGCGGCGCCTCCATCACCTGACGAATGGTCTTTCGCGGATTCAGCGACGAAATCGGGTCCTGAAACACATATTGAATGCGCTTTCCGAATTCGGCCGGGTTTGCATTGTCCAACGGTTCGCCGTTGATCTTGATGCTTCCCGTGGTGGCCGGCAAAAGCCCAACCAGCATCCGTGCAAGCGTGGATTTCCCGCAGCCGCTTTCACCGACAATACCCAGTGTTTCGCCCTGGCGCACCACAAGATCGACGGGACGCACCGCATGCACGACCCCCTTTGGCCGCCCGAACAGCCGCTTTCCCACCGCAAAACTCTTGGACAGGTTGGCCAGCTCCAGTGCATCGCTCATGACGCGCCCCCCGATTTTGCCGCCCCGCCCAGTTCCGCCTCGGGATAAAGACATCGCACCGCCCGCGCGCCCACACCTTCCAACGTGATCTCACGGGTCACACAGGCCGCTTCCTTCTTCAGACAGCGCGGCGCAAAGGCACATCCCGGTTCCAGCCGATCCACCGCCGGTGGCAGGCCCGGTATCGCCTCTAGCTGCCTGCGCCCGCCGCCCAGTTCAGGCACACAGGCGATCAACCGCTTGGTATAGGGATGCGCGGGCGCGTCCAGAACCGCCGCCGTCGGCCCCTCTTCCACGATCCGGCCCGCATACATCACCGCAACGCGGTCACACAGTTGCGCGACCACGCCGAAATCGTGGGTGATAAAGATGATAGCCAGCCCCCGCTCGCGCCGCAAATCATCCAACAACGCCAGGATCTGCGCCTGGACGGTCACATCCAGCGCCGTTGTCGGTTCGTCAGCAATAATTACATCCGGATCATTGGCCAAAGCCATGGCAATCCCGACCCGCTGGCGCATCCCGCCGGACATTTCATGCGGATAACTATGCGCCCGGCTTTCCGCGTTCGGAATGCGCACCTGTTTCAACAGGTCCACCGCGCGCGCCCATGCGGTTGCCCGACTGACACCGTGATGCACGCGGATCGCCTCGACCAACTGATCCCCAACCTTGTAAAGCGGGTGCAATGTGGCCAATGGATCCTGGAAAATATAGGCGACCCTGTCGCCGCGCAATGCGCGTAACCGGGCATACCGCGCGCCGATCAACTCGGCCCCGTCGTATCGCACGGATCCGCCGGTGATCACCCCCGGCGGTGACGCCACCAGCCCCATCACCGACAGCGCCGTCACTGATTTCCCCGACCCGGATTCACCGATCACTCCAAGGCATTCGCCCGGTTCCACATTCAGCGACACCTTGTTCACCGCCTTGTAGACGCGCGCGCCCACGTGGAACTGCGTCTCAAGGTCGGTCATCGTCAAGATGCCCGTCGCACGTGGCTCTGGCACCGGCCCGGCGCGGTTGACCACGGTGGCCGCCATCGGGCGTGTCAGCGCCCCGGACCGCAGGCGCGGGTCAAGCGCATCGCGCACACCGTCCCCCAACAGGTTGATCCCCATCACGATGATCAGGATCATCACCCCCGGCACAACCGAAGTGTGCGGATTGGTGATCAATGCCGATCGCGCCTCGCCCAGCATCGACCCAAGATCGGCCTGTGGCGGTTGACTGCCCAAGCCCAGAAACGACAGGCCGGCCGTTTCCAGGATCATCCAGCCGATTGTGGTGGACATGGCGATCACGATAACCGGCACCACATTCGGCAATATTTCTGTCAGGATGATCCGCGTATCCGACAGACCCGCCAGGCGCGCCGCATCCACGAATTCCTTGTGCGCGATGCCCACGGTCACCCCGCGAATGTTGCGCGCAAAGAACGGCACATTCACAGCCGCCACAGCGATCAGCGCATTGGTCAATCCCGGCCCAAGGGCCGCAACAATCGCCAGCGCTAAAAGGATATAGGGAAATGCCATCAACATATCGACAAAGCGCATGATCACATTGTCCGTGCGCCCACCGAAATACCCGGCCACGATCCCGATCGTCGCGCCAATCGTCGCGGCGAAAATTGCGGCCGCAAACCCGACAGCCAATGACAATCGGGTGCCATACAACAACCGCGACAACAGATCCCGCCCCAGATGATCCGTTCCCAACCAATGCCCCGCCGAAAACGGCTTTACAAATCTGTTGGCGGTGTTGGTCACATTCGGTTCCTGCAACGGCAGGATTGGCGTCAGCAATGCCAGGATCACGACAATCCCCAAAGCGACGCCACCAAACGCGGCCAGCCGGTTGCGGATCAACAACTGAAAGAACTTTTTCACGCCCCTGCCCCCCTCACGCCTTGATCCGCGGGTCAAGCATGGACTGCGCCACATCCACCGCAATGTTGAACAAAACGTAACAGGCCGCGACGAACACAACGCCCCCCTGCACCAGCAATATGTCGCGCTTCAGAATCGCATCGACCAGCATCCGCCCGACACCGGGCCACTGGAACACCATCTCGATGTAAACCGCACCCGACAACACGAACCCCGCCTGAATGCCCAGCACCGGGATGATCGACACCATCGCCGCACGTAGCGCATGGCGCCAAATCACGCCGCGCTCATTCACGCCCTTGGCCCGGGCGGTGCGGATGAAATCCTGGCGCAACACCTCAAGCATGGCCGACCGCGACAACCGCGCAACAACGCCCGTGGCCACCACGGCCAGCGCCAGCGCCGGCATCACAAGGTGGTTCACCAAATCCGGCAGGTCACCCCCGCCATAAATCGCATACATCCCCGATACCGGCAGCCACCGCAGGTTCACCGCAAAGATCAGGATCATCATCATCCCAAGGAAAAAGGACGGAATCGAAATCCCCAACAACACCACAAAGGTGATCGCCTTGTCCGCGAACCCATATTGGCGCGCCGCCGAAACGACACCGGCCGCAATGCCCAGAACGGCACACATCACGAACGAAACCCCGGCCAGGATCAACGTGGCCGAAAACCGCTCCAAAACCTCATCCAGCACCGGGCGGTTCAACGCGAAACTGCGCCCGAAATCCCCCTGAAGCATATTGCCCAGCCAAATAAAATATCGCGTGACCAACGGCTTGTCCAAACCCAGATCACGGTTCAACTTCTCGACATTCTCAGGGGTCGCATAACTGCCAAGGATGGCCGTGGCCGGATCACCAGGGATCATCGCCATGATCAGAAACACAATCACCGTGATCCCGAACAACACCGGCACCGCCGATAACAATCGCTTCAGAATATACCCAGCCATCTCGCTGCCCCCTCAGCCTTGGGCGATGCCGCCAAAACGGCCCCCCCTTCATCTTTCTATAAATACTTCCGCCGGAGGCAAAGCGCCGCCCGGCACGGGCGGCGCTCGGATCGGGCCGGGATCCCCCGGCCCGAAACGTTATTTCTTCTCGACGTCGTCAAGCAAAAGAAAGAATGACGGCTCAAGCGCGAAATTCGACACCTTGTCACTTGTCACCGCGTTCTGCTTCCAGTTGGCAACAAACACCCAAGGCGCATCATCCTGAACGATGACCTGCATTTCCTTGTAAAGCTTGGCGCGCTCCGCCTGATCGGTTGCCGCACGCGCGGCCTCAAGCAGCTTGTCCACCTCAGGGTTGGAATAATACCCGGAATTGAACCCGCCCTTGTCAGGCCATGCCCCGGTGCGCAGCGCCAGATAAGGCAACGTATCCGGATCATTGGTCATCCAGGCCATTTCAGCCATATCCGCCTTGCCCTCAAGCCCCGGGTTCACATTCCCAAGGAACGTGTTCCACTCATAGGTCTCGATCTTCACCTTCAACCCAACGGCCTCAAGATCGGCCTGAATGGCGGTGCCCATGGCAACCGGATCCAACATGCCGGACCCACCTTCGGTGACATAAAACGTCAACTCGGCCCCTTCGGCCCCTGCTTCCTTAAGCAATGCCTTGGCCTTGGCCGGATCATAGGGATAAGGCGACAGGCTTTCGTTATAGGCCCAGGCGAATGCCGGCGGTGTCGGGCCTGCGGCCACGGCGGCGGTGCCTTCCAGAACATTTTCAACCAGCGCGGTCTTGTTCACCGCATAATTGGCGGCCTGGCGCACTTTCTTGTCCGCAAAGGGACCTTCCTTGGCGTTCAGGATCAGGAACCAGACGTGCGGACCTGCCTGTTCGGCCACGGTAAATGCGTCACCCTGGAATTCCGACAACGCAACAGGGGGCACTTCGACCATCAGGTCGATCCCACCGGCCAGCATTTCGGCCGTGCGCGTGTTGGCATCGGTGATCGGGCGGAACACAACCGCGTCCAGCTTGGCGTCACCGTCCCAATAGCCGGGGTTCTTTTCCACCACGACCGCCTCGTTGCTGCGCCATTCAGCGAACTTGAACGGGCCGGTGCCGGCTGGGTTGCGCCCGAAATCCTTACCGTGCTTTTCAACCGCGGCAGGTGAAACGATCAACCCGGTTGGATAGGCAAGGTTGGACAGGAACGGCGCATAGGGTGCGTTCAACGTGAACTTGACCGTCATCGCATCGACAACTTCGACGTTCTCAACCGCCGAGAAGAAGAACGACAACGGGAAAGGACCGGTGTCGTGATAGGGGTGATCCTCTTTCAGCATCCGGTCAAAGTTGAACTTGACCGCATCGGCGTTGAACGCGCTGCCATCGTGGAACGTCACCCCATCGCGCAGTGTGAACGTATAAACCGTGCCGTCATCGCTGATGTCCCAGCTGGTGGCCAGCCCGGGTTCAACCTCAAGCGTGCCGGATTTGTAGCGTACCAAACCGTCATAGACGTTCATCAGGATACGGAAGTCGTTGACAGCCGTCACCGCCGCCGGATCCAGCGCCTTGGGTTCGGCGATCTGTCCGACGATCAGAACACCGGGTGGTGTCTGCGCCATAGCCGGTGCCGTGGCACTAAGTGCCAGTGACATCGCGACGCCGGCGGCCAATACACCCCGACGTGTCCAATTAAGCATTCCCTGTTTCATCAGCCTCTCTCCTTGCAGCGGGCTTTTCAGATATTGATCATGATAAATTGAATGAGGGCAAATTTTCATGATAAATACAAGAGGCAGGTTGACGGAGAGCGCAAATGACCTTTTCCATTCTCGCCCGTGACGCAAAAACGGGCACCCTTGGCGGTGCGGCTGCGACAGGGTCCTTGTGCGTCGGCGGATGGGTTCTGCGTGGGTCCGCGCTTGCCGGCATGTCGGCCAGTCAGGGCACCGCGCCATCCACCCTTTGGGGCGATGGTGTTCTGGGTCTGATGCATGGCGGCGAAGTTGCTGAAAACGCCGTTTATTCAATGACTTCACCAGATTTGGGACGCGACTATCGCCAGCTTGCCGCATTGGATCCGGACGGCGGAACCGGGTGTTTCACCGGCGCGCAATCCGTGCCCGCCGCCGGACATCGCAGCGCCGCCGGCGTGATCGTCGCCGGGAACCTTCTGACCAGCGAAACGGTGCTTGACGCGACGCTTGCCGCTTATCTTGGCGCGGCGGGCGACTTTGCCGAAAGGTTGCTGGAATCGCTGTTCGCGGGCGCCGCGGCGGGAAGTGATTCTCGCGGATTGCAGTCCGCGGCCCTTTTGATTGTGTCCCGTGACGCCGCGCCTTTGTCCCTGCGCGTGGACATGTCAGACGCCCCACTTGACGCGCTGCGCCGCCTTCTGACGGCGGCCCGCAGCCAGCCTTATGCCGGATGGTGCGACGTGGTCCCGACCCTGAATGACCCCCACAAGGCCCCCGGCCCCGACGATATGGCGACCGTTCAGGATCAGGCCAACGCCAAAGCGTAATATGCTCTGCGCGCGCCCATCCGCGGCCCCGTCTGTTTGATCCGGCCAAAACCCCGGATTGTCGCCCCCAAGGGACGCACGCGCGTCATCGTGCCCATGGGTGCGATTGGGGCCAGCGCCAAGGCGGGTTTTCATTCGCCTGGCCCATGAATACGGGCCGCGCGCTATGTGGCCCGCCCCCCGCCGCGTTTCGACCCGAAACTGCGCAATCCCGAAACGCTCCGCCCCTCTCCCTCTCCTCTTTCGAAAAGAACAAAACGTGAATATAATGCGGAATCATGTCAGCCGAACTCTGCATCACCTCCAATTTCACCTTCCTCACCGGGGCATCCCACCCCGAGGATTACGTGCTGCGCGCCGCCGAACTGGGGATCACGGCCATCGCCATCACAGACACCAATTCTGTCGCGGGGATCGTGCGCGCCCACGCCGCCGCGCGTGAAGTGGGGCGCAAGGTCGCCGAACGGCAGGCGTTTGATGCCGCGCACGGGCTGATCGGCCCCCCCGCCCCGCCGGGCTGCCCCGCGCCGCCGCCCATGATCGTGCCCCGCCTGATCGCGGGGGCACAGATGACATTCACCGACGGGCCAGACGTGACCCTGCTGGCTGAAACCCGCGCAGGCTGGGGGCGGCTGTGCCGGCTGATCTCACGCGGGCGGCTCAGGGCGGAAAAGGGCGATTGCCTGCTGCGGCTGGCCGATCTGGCCGAAATCGGAACCGACGGGTTGCAGGGGATGATCCACCTGCCGATGGGGTCGGACGCCCCTGACCGGGACGCCGCGGCGACCACACGCCTCATCGCCCTTCTGCCCGGCCGCCTGCACCTTCTGATGTCCCCGCGCTATGACGGACAGGATGGCATGCGCTTTGCCAGCCTCGCCCAAACCGCCGCGCGGCTTGGCCTGCCCACGCTTGCCTCGGCCCGGCCGATCATGCACCACGCGCGCCGCCGCCGTATGGCCGATGTGCTGACCGCGATCCGCACCGGCACGCGGGTTGATGCCCTGGGCCGCGCCGCCCTGGCCAATGCCGAACAGCGCCTGCGCTCTGGCCGCGAAATGCGCCGCATCTTTGCCGATCACCCCGCCGCCCTGGACAATGCCAGCGCGCTTGCCGCCCGGCTGACCTTTTCTCTGGATGAACTGCGCTATGAATACCCGTCGGAAATCGCTGACGGGGAAACCCCCGCCGACCGCCTTGCGCGCCTTGCCCATGCCGGGCTGAAATGGCGCTATCCCCACGGCACGACCCAAAGGGTGCGCGACCTGCTGGCACACGAGCTGACCCTGATCGGCAAGCTGAAATATGAACCCTACTTTCTGACCGTGCATGACATCGTGCAATTCGCCCGCTCTCGCGGGATCTTGTGCCAGGGGCGTGGATCTGCGGCCAATTCGGTGGTCTGCTACTGCCTTGGCGTGACCGAAGTGTCGCCCGAAGTCGGTACGATGGTCTTTGAACGCTTCGTCTCCGAGGCGCGCGATGAACCGCCCGACATCGACGTGGATTTCGAACACGAACGCCGCGAAGAAGTGATTCAGCACATCTATACCCGCTATGGCCGCCACCGCGCCGGTCTTTGCGCCACCGTCGTCCATTACCGCGGCAAACGTGCGATCCGTGAGGTCGGCACAGCCATGGGCCTGACCCGGGACACGATTTCGGCGCTGTCCTCCCAGCTTTGGGGGTTCTTCGCCGCCGGTAGCCTTGAGGATCAGCGGATGCGCGAAATCGGCCTCGATCCCGGCGACCCACGCCTGAAACAGACCATGCAACTGGTCCACGAGATCGAAGGCTTTCCCCGCCACCTCAGCCAACATGTCGGCGGGTTCATCATCACCGAAGGGCGGCTTGACGAACTTGTGCCCATCGAAAACGCCACGATGGAGGACCGCACCGTCATCTGCTGGGACAAGGATGACATCGACACGCTGGGGATCCTCAAGGTTGACGTGCTCGCACTTGGGATGCTGTCGTGCATCCGCAAGGCGTTTGATCTGCTGGCCGATCACGAAGGACTGGACCACCGGCTTGCCACCCTGCCCCCCGAAGACCCCCGCGTTTACGACATGCTTTGCCGCGCCGACACGATCGGGGTGTTCCAGGTGGAAAGCCGCGCGCAAATGAATTTCCTGCCCCGGATGCGTCCGCGCTGTTTTTATGACCTGGTGATCGAAGTCGCGATCATCCGTCCGGGGCCCATCCAGGGCGATATGGTCCACCCCTATATCCGGCGGCGCAACGGCGAAGAAGAGGTGCAATTCCCCTCCGACGACCTGGGCAAGGTGCTGGGCAAAACCCTTGGCGTGCCATTGTTTCAGGAACAGGCAATGCAGATCGCGATCATCGGCGCGGGCTTCACCCCCGAAGAAGCCGACCGCCTGCGCCGCTCCCTCGCCACGTTCAAGAAACACGGCAACGTCTCCGAATTCCACACCCGCTTCATGCGTGGCATGAAGAAAAACGGCTATGACACTGATTTTTCAGAAAGATGCTTCTCCCAGATCGAAGGCTTCGGCGCCTACGGATTCCCCGAAAGCCACGCCGCCTCCTTTGCCCTGCTGGTCTATGCCAGCGCCTGGATCAAATGCCACCACCCGGCGGTTTTTGCCTGCGCGCTGCTCAATTCCCAACCCATGGGCTTTTACGCCCCCGCCCAGATCGTGCGCGACGCGCGCGAACATGGGGTCGTGGTGCGCCCGGTCGATATCAACGCCTCCTACTGGGACAACACGCTGGAACGCACGGACACCGGCGCACTGGCCCTGCGCCTCGGGCTGCGCCAAATCCGCGGTATGGCCGAAGACGAAGCCGACTGGATCGCCGCCGCCCGTGGCAACGGCTATCGCTCGGTCGCAGATGTCTGGCGGCGCGCGGGCATCTCGCCCGCCATGCTCGAACGCCTGGCCGAAGCCGACGCCTTCGCCACGCTCAACCTCACCCGCCGCGCCGCCCTGTGGGCGGCCAAGGCGCTCGCACCGGGCCGCGACCTGCCACTATTTTCCGGCGACATCGACGGCGAAGGCATCACCGAACCCACGGCCCACCTGCCCCAAATGACCCTCGGCGAAGAGGTGGTCGAGGATTTCGTTGCCATGCGCCTGTCCCTGCGTGCCCACCCCCTGTCCCTGCTGCGCCCACAGTTGACCCCCGGCATGACATCCGCCCCGCCACCCCGCGCCCAAAGCTGACCGCCCCAAGCAAACCACTCCGGCCGCGCTTCACAAAACGCCACGCCCCTCACCCCAGCTTCATCTTTCCAATAAATACTTCGGGGGAGTCGCGGCAAAGCCGCGGCGGGGGCAGAGCCCCCCGAAACCGCCCCATCCGAAAACCCGGTTCAACCGTCACAACACGCACCACACGCAATCCCTTTTCCCCCACAACCCGCCCCCCGCTACCCGCTCCATCACCATCACCATCACCATCACCCCGCAATCAACCTCCCGACAAAAACGGCAACGCCAAACCCCGAACACACCCGACATTTGCCCCCCAAACCGCACCGATTGCCGCTGCCACCAACCCGCCCCTATCGGGCCATCCTCCTGCCCCACTGCCCAAGGATAACACGCCCAAGAGCCGCACCAAGGGCCCCGCCCGGATCGGCCGACAGACAAGAGGCAACACTGTGACGAGCTATGAATACCGGGTGGTTCCCGCCCCCACCCGAGGTCAGAAAGCCAAGGGCGTCAAAGGCCCCGAAGGACGCTTTGCAACCGCGATCGAGGACGTGATGAACACCATGTCCAGGGACGGTTGGGAATATCAACGCGCCGAAACCCTGCCGTCCGAAGAACGCCAGGGCCTGACCCACTCCACCACGACATATCGAAACCTTCTGGTGTTTCGCCGCACCCGCAAAAGCGACCCCGCGCCATTTCAACCCCGCCTTTTGGGGGCGGAACAGGACCACACGCTCGCCCTGTCCGATCAAAGCACGGACGACATGGATCACACGCAACCAGGCGCGGACCACATCTCGGCTGATCCCCACGACATCCCGGCCGGCACCGCAACAGACGCGGACCCAAGCCTGACGGACGCATTGCGCCGGCGCGCCGCTGCCATCGGCAAAGCCAAACCAGCCCCCCGGCACCCGCCAGCCGACCACGCACCACGGCAAGCCCGCAAATAAATCGTTGGCGTTGGCGTTGGCGTTGGCCGATTGTTCGGAACAATCCAATTGACGCCAGGCCTTGCGCCGATCACACGCTACGCCACGCACACGTGCCCTTTGACCCTATGATACGGCCCAAGGGCGCCGCGTCAAAGCGTGCCCCCCCAACATCACGCCAGCATCACACCTGTGCAGATCGCGACGGCAGTGCGGTTCTTGGCACCAAGGCCCTAGGCATCAAGGTCCAGGGCAAGCGCGTGGATTCGCCCGATCAACTCCGGGCCAAGGGCCTTGTGAACCGCGCGGTGGCGCGCGACTCGGCTTAGACCGGCCATCGCCGGGGCGCGCATATACACCTGAAAATGACTTTCACCGCCTTCCTGATAACCTGCATGGCCGATGTGTTTTTCACTTTCGTCCAACACTTCAAGCGCTTGCGGCGTAAACCTGTCCTCAAGCTTTTTGCGGATCTCTGCCGTTACAGACATATTTTTGCTTTCGCCCCCTTCAATCCTCGTCTGGATACCTTAAACTGCACAGCCTGACTCGGAAAGGAAGCGCGATGCCTAAGCATGATCCCTTCGGATTCGATATGTCCGTTTCGACGGCCAAAAAGAAGACGACCCGTGGACGGCGCGGCATGTCCGGCGCCTCTGAAACATCGACGCGGGTGTGCGAACACCCCGGATGCGACGAAGCGGGAAAATACCGCGCGCCGCGCGCGCCTGACGTGCTGGACGACTTTTTGTGGTTCTGCCGGGACCATGTGCGTGAATACAATCTGAAATGGAATTTCTTTGACGGCACGACCGAAGCCGAAATGAATGCCCAATTGTCCGAAGACAAGGTTTGGGAGCGTCAGACCAAGCCAATGGGCGATCCCGAAACGCGCGCCTGGGCCCGCCTGGGGATCGAGGACGCGCATCAGGTTCTGGGACAAAACGCGACGCGCAATCCCGGCAAAGGCGGCGGCGTGACCAGCCGACGCCTGCCACCGAAGGAACGTCAGGCCATCGACATTCTGGAAGCCAAGGACAATTGGACCAAGACCGAGGTACGCAAGGCCTATAAGGCCCTGATCAAGGTTTTGCATCCCGACATGAACGGCGGTGATCGCAGCCAGGAAGAGCAGTTGCAGCAGGTCGTCTGGGCCTGGGACCAGATCAAGGACAGCCGCAACTTCAAATAGCCGACAATCCGGAGTGTCGGGCACGCGGAAAAGGGGGCTGTCTGCCCCCTCTTGCGGCAAGCCGCAATTCACCCCCGAAAGTATTTTTTGGAAAGATGAAGACAGGGGCCAGATCGGGTGCGGCCAGGTAAGGCCAGATCAGGCGGCGATGAATTTCAGTGATACGCCGTTGATACAGTGGCGCTTGCCCGTCGGTTTGGGGCCGTCATCAAAGATATGCCCCAGATGCGATCCGCAGCGTCGGCAATGGCATTCGGTGCGCACCGATAGAAGTTTGCGATCTTTCTTGGTGCCGATCGCATTCGCCTTGGCCTTGTAAAAGCTGGGCCAGCCGGTGCCGCTGTCGAATTTGGTTTCGCTTGAATAAAGCGGCAGATCGCAACCACGACAGACGTAGGTGCCTTTGTCATAAAGCTTGTCGAGTTTAGAGGACCGGGCGCGTTCCGTGCCCTCCTGACGCATGACCTTGTATTCCAGCGGGCTGAGCATCGCTTTCCATTCGGCCTTGGTACGGGTGACTTCAAAGTTTTCGGCCGCCCGGGCCGCTTTGGGGCCGGTGAGGGCTGCGCTTCCCATTAGGGCAAGGGCGGTTGTGGTGAAGTGGCGGCGGTTCATGGCGGTCTCCTCAGGGTCGTGTGGTGTGAAAGTGATGGGGCAGTGCGCCGTTGGGCGCTATGCACAATGTGGTGATTGGGGGGCGTGGGCGTGCCGTTTTGCAGGATCATTTGGGGGGGGGAGCGGTTGGTGCGCGCGGCAAAATGGGCGCGCACCGCGGGACTGGGCCGCGGGCCGCGGCGGGCATGTAAATGGACCCTCGATCATGTGAATGGGTATGAAGGTGGCGCGCCCCGCCCGAGGGGCAGAGGGGGCGCGCCGGGGTATCGTTTACATTTTGGCGGGCAGCAGAACGCCGTCAATCACATGTACAACACCGTTCGACTGGTCCACGTCTGCAATGGTCACCCTGGCCTTGCCACCCATTTCATCCACCAGGACAATATTGTCGCCGTCCATCATCGCGGTCAGCGTGCAACCACCGACTGTTTTCACCGGGTGTTTGCCGCCATCATCAGCGATCATCCCGGAGATCGCGTCCGACATCGCGTCGGCGGCAACCACGTGGCAGGTCAGGATTTTGACCAGCTGGGCCTTGTTCTCGGGCTTGAGCAGGGTTTCGACGGTGCCGGCCGGCAATTTGTCGAACGCCGCGTTGGTCGGCGCGAACACGGTGAACGGGCCTTTGCCCGACAATGTATCCACAAGGCCGGCGGCTTTGACGGCCGCGACAAGCGTTGTGTGATCGGCCGATTGCGACGCGTTTTCGACGATGGTTTTCTGCGGGAACATTTCGGCACCGCCCACCATTGGATTGCCCATCTTGTGGCTTGCAGCGAAGGCGCCCGTTGTCAGGGCGATGGCGGCAACTGTGGCTGTCAGTGTTTTTGCGAAAGTCATTTTATGTCTCCGTTTGGTTGTGACCAAGGGCTTGTTTGCCCTGTCCCCCGCAACCACGCGGGCCCATCCAAGAGAGTTTCAATCTTTCGTCTCACGCCGGTTCACAGCCGCGTGAAGGGGTAAATAATTTGAACACCCGGCGTGCTACGCGCGCCGAATGTCAGCGCGAGGATGGCGATTGCGTTTTCGGAAAGGATTGCGCGATAGCGCCCGGATATGGGCGCGCGCGGCCTGTGGCGGAACCCAAATGGTTCCTCTCAACACCCGGCGCGTCACAGGTCAGATTGGCACGACATTCCCTGTCGCCAGAACCGCGCCAGTGGGGGCGCCGGTGGGCGATCCGCCTTCGGGTTCATCGGAAATGGCCAGCACCGCGCCGGGGATCGCGGCCGCCATTTGGGCGGGCAATGTCACCTTTTCCTCGGTCCCGCCGGTGGGCCAGACCATGACAGACACCGGCGCATCCGATCCGGCAATCAGCCAGATTTCAAGCGACCTGCCCGCCGCCACCGGCCCGGCCAGATGGGTCAGGTGCAGATCGCCCGTGTCAGCATCATATTCCGCCGAAAACCGCAGCGGATTGTCAGCGGCGGCAAGGTCGGCACGGAATTCGGGCATCAATTCGGGCCGCAAGACACCCGTCTGGACAACGGCCAGGACAATCGCAGCCGCAGCAGCGGCGCCAAGCGCAACCCGCCCCGCCCCAACGGCCCCCAACCCAAGGCGCGACCAGAAGGACACCCGTTGTGGCGTGCCGAAGACCTGCGCCTGAACCGCGCGCCAGACGGCCGGTGGCGGCGATTGTTCGGGAATTGTATCGGTCATCGCCGCGAAATCGTCGGCCCATTGCGCGGTCAGGGCACGCAATGCGGGTTCCCGCGTCAGGCGATCTTCGAACGCACGGGCAATTGGCGCGTCGAGAAGCCCCAACACGTATTCGCCCGCCATGGCGCGATCGTCTTCGCTTATGTCGCCCGCGTCGCTCATCGCGTCAGGCACTCCTTCAGTTTTTGCAGACTGCGGCGCAGCCATGTCCGCATTGTATTCAACGGCACATCAAAACGCACCGCCAGATCGGCATAGGTTTCCCCATGCAAATAGGCCAACCGGATCGCCTGTGCCCGGTCCTGGGGCAATTCGGCAAGACAACCGACAAGCTGCCCGCGTTCACTGTCCGCGATCACCAGCGCTTCGGGGCCGGGCCCTGCATCCGGTATCGCATCGGCTTCGTCCATCCCGCCGGTTGCTTGGGCGCGGCGTGACCGCAGGCGGTCAATCGAATGGTTCCGCGCAATGGTAATCAGCCATGTCATCGGGCTATAGCCACCCGCCTGATAGCGATCCGCATTGCGCCAAATCTTGACATAGGCCTCCTGCAAGGCGTCCTCGGCTTCGGCCCGATTGTTCAAGACACGCAGGCAGATCCCAAATAGTTTCGCCGAGGTCGCGGCATAAAGCGCTTCAAAGGCCGCGCGGTCGCCAAGGGCGCACTTGGCGATCAGGGCCTCGATGTCTTCGCGGGTGTGCATTGGGCCGGTTTGTCCGTGGCTTGCGCCCCGCCAAACGCGGGGCATGGATTTCTGCCCTACCTCTTGTGTCCATCCAAGATATGGGGCACGACGGATCTTGCTTATCTGGAGCCGGACGAAAAGGACAAGCCAAGCATGGCCGACGGAATGATCGATATCAACGCAAAACCGACCGACGAGATTTCGGTCCGCGATGTTTTTGGCATCGACACGGACATGATGGTCAAAAGCTTTGAAGAGCGCAGCGAACGCGTTCCTGAGGTTGATCCGACCTATAAGTTCGATCCAGACACCACGCTGGCCATCCTGGCCGGATTTTCCCACAACCGTCGCGTGATGGTCCAGGGGTATCATGGCACAGGCAAATCCACCCATATCGAACAGGTCGCCGCGCATCTGAACTGGCCCTGCGTTCGTGTGAACCTTGACAGCCACATCAGCCGGATCGACCTGATCGGCAAGGACGCGATCAAGCTGAAGGATGGCAAACAGGTCACCGAATTTCACGAGGGCATCCTGCCATGGGCCCTGCGCAACCCGACCGCCATCGTCTTTGACGAATACGATGCGGGACGCGCCGATGTCATGTTCGTGATCCAGCGGGTTCTGGAACATGATGGCAAGCTGACGCTTCTTGACCAGAACGAAGTGATCACGCCGAACAAGTATTTCCGCCTGTTCGCCACATCCAACACCGTTGGCCTGGGCGACACGACCGGCCTGTATCACGGCACGCAACAGATCAACCAGGCACAGATGGACCGTTGGTCGCTGGTCGCCACGTTGAACTACTTGTCGATTGACGCCGAGACCTCGATCGTTTTGTCCAAGGCACCGCATTACAACAACGACAAGGGCCGCAAGACCGTCAAACAGATGGTCACGGTCGCTGATCTGACGCGCACGGCCTTTATGAACGGCGATCTGTCCACGGTCATGTCACCGCGGACGGTGATCACATGGGCCCAAAACGCCGAAATCTTTCGGTCGGTCGGCTATGCGTTCCGTCTGACATTCCTGAACAAATGTGATGAACTTGAACGCCAGACGGTTGCCGAGTTTTATCAGCGTTGCTTCGACGAAGAGCTGCCGGAAAGCGCGGCGTCACAGGCCAGCTGATGCATCTTGGGCTGATCGGCGGCATCGGTGTCGCCGCCAGCCTTGTCTATTACCAACGGCTTGCCGCGCGCGTTTCTGCGCGGGGCGGGCAGATGGAAATGACGTTGGCCCATGCGGATATCAACGCCCTGATCCGCAACAATCTGGACTGGCAGCCCGACGCACAGGCAGACCTGTTCGCCCGTCATATCGACCAATTAAAGGCGGCCGGCGCGGAATGCGCCGCACTGACATCTCTGGGCGCGCATTTCTGTTTTCCCGAACTTGTGGCGAAATCCGCCCTGCCCCTGATCAGTGCAATTGCGCCGCTGGATGATAATTTCGCCAGCGCAGGGCTGAAACGTGTCGGCCTGTTGGGCACCGCCAATGTCATGCGCACAAGGTTGTTCGGCCAGATGACCAAAACCGATGCCCTGGCCCCCGATGGGGATCTGGATGCGCTTGGCCAGACGTATCAGGACATTGCAATTGCCGGAACGTGTCGCGCCGACCAACGCCAAACCTTCCATCAGGCTGGCCGCCAAATGATCGACGATCAGGGCGCTGAGGCCATAATCCTTGCGGGAACGGACCTGAACCTGGCCTTCGACAGCGCCCATGACCCTGGATACCGGGTGATTGACGCGCTGGATATTCACGTGGATCTTCTGGCCCGGATTGCGCTGAACGACGCCCCTGTGCCATCGCCCTGACGCCCCGCCGGGGCATATCCCGGATATAGCCCCCAACGGCCATTGCACCACAAGGATGGGTGTGCCCCACAGGCCATGCCCGCCCATGACTGTGTAAAAGTTTTTAAACTGCACGATTGATTGGCGCAAAAAATTGTCTAACGTCTAATTCATGGGCGTTGTGAAAACATTTTTGACCGCCACTGGCATATGCTTTGCCCTGATCGGGGCAAGGGCGCAGGCCGCGCCGGCCCATAACAATGACCCGGTCATGACCTTTGCCGCCTGCACGGGGCGGCTTTCGGCGCTGATGGAACATCAATGGATCGTTGACCCGCCCGCATCTGACGAAACCCGTATGCAACGCGCACGGATGCTGTCGCTTCTCGATGCGGTTCTGTTGCCCGAACAGGGCCGCGCCGCACTGAAATGGCGGATTGAGGCGAAACAGGCGCAGGCCCAGCTGTTAAGCCGGGCCCGGCACCCTTTGAACACTCGCCAGGCCGCCTATGCCGCACGGATTGCCCGGCGCGAGGTGGCGGCCTGTAACGCGTTGTTGCTGTAATCAGGCAGCTGCTTGCGCGCTGGATGCGCGGGCCGCACGCAGTGTTTCAGCCCACCAGTACAGATCGTCGATCAGGCCTTGGGAATTCAGCTTGTCCTCAATCTCGGCCAGGTCGGCGTCGCCGCCCCCCATTGGGTGCACCTTCATCAACTCACCGCCACCGATGTGCACGGCGCTTGGAACATTGGCCATGTGCAATTCGACAGCGATGCTGCGCAGATGTTCAACCGCACGCGCCGCGCCGACACCACCGTAACCGACAACTGCGGCGGGTTTGCGCACCCATTCATTGTACGCCTGATCCAAAGCGTTCTTAAGCGCGCCGGAAATCGAATGATTGTATTCGGCCACGACAAAGACAAAGCCGTCATATTGCGCCAGATCCTGCTGCCATTTGACGGCCTTGGGGTCTTGCGACGGCATCCATTTGTTTGATGCGGGTTCATCAAAGAAAGGCAGATCATAGCTGGCAATGTCCAGAATGTCGGCGTCCATGCGGCCATCTGCGTCCAGTTTGGCCTTGATCCAATCGGCGGGTTTTGCCCCCCAACGGGTGGCGCGTGTGGTGCCAAGGATGACGGCGATGCGGGGTTTCGTGCTCATGTTACTCTCCAAAGGGTAGATGGTTTCTCTTGGTAACCTGAGATACAATCGTTCCTGACCTGAGTCGCAAGGAGGCACCTTTTTGAAACCGCCCTCAAACACCCTCAACCCACGCACAACGTCTGCGCATCAGGGCACAATCAGTGCCCTCGGCGCCGAAAGCATCGCGCAGTTTCACGGCCCCGAAGGCAATTGCGCTGCCGTTTCCGACCTGTTGTCGCGGATCGGTGACAAATGGACCGTTCTGGTGATTGCCTACCTTGGGGAACAGCCGATGCGGTTCAACGCATTGCGCAAAGGCATCGGAAATATCAGCCAGAAAATGCTGACCTCGACCCTGCGCAATCTGGAACGTGACGGGTTTGTCAGCCGAACGGTCACCCCGACGCGCCCGCCACAGGTCGAATATGCGTTAACGGAACTTGGCCAATGCCTTAAGGTGCCGGTCAGCCAATTGGCCCGCTGGACGGTGGAAAACCGCCTCCGGATCGAAGCCGCCCGTGCGGCCTATGACCTGCGTAATGCCGGATGAGCGGGCTTGGACAGCCCTGGACACGCCAAACCCCTCTTGCCCGTGGCGATGCGGAATGCTTTACCAGACCTATGAACAAGCCCACAGATAACCCCGCCGATCCTTTCAAAAAGGCGCTTGCCGAGGCCACCAAGGTCATGGCGGACGACCCTGAATTGAATGTCACCTACACGGTCGATCCCGCGGGCAAGACCGCCGACAGCATGCGCCTGCCCCAGGTCAGCCGCAGGATGACCAAGGAAGAGGTGCTGTTGGCGCGCGGAACGGCCGATGCGCTGGCCCTGCATCACCGGTATCACGACGCATCGACCCATTCGAAATATGCCCCCCCCGGCGAAATGGCCCGCGAATTGTACGAGGCAATGGAAACCGCCCGCTGCGAAGCCATGGGCGCGCGCGACATGCCCGGCACCGCCGGCAATATCGACGCCAAGATCAGCGCCGAAGCCCGCCGTCAGGGATACGACCAGATCACCCAACCCGCCGATGCCCCCCTGCCCGTCGCGGCCGGATACCTTGTGCGTCATCTGGCCACCGGGCGCCCGATGCCCCAAGGCGCGCAGAACATCATGGACCTGTGGCGCGGGTTTATCGAAGACAACGCCGGGCACACGCTGGAAAACCTGAACGACAAGCTGGCCGATCAGACCGAATTCGCGCGGTTCACCCGCCAGATCATCGAAGAACTGGGCTATGGTGACCAACTGGGCGATGACCCGGATGGGTCGGACGATGACGCCACCGACGAAGCCAGCGAAAATGGCGAAGAGGAAGAAGAACAACCCGACAGCACCGGCAGCGACGACCAGCAGGACGAAGACGCCGAAGCAAATCCCGAACAAAGCCAGGACGACCAGCAGGACCAATCCGAAGCCAGCGTCAGCATGGACGAAATGGCCGACGAGGAAATGGGCGAAGACGCTGAAACGCCCGAAGGCGAAGCGCCACTTGAACCGCCCCCGCCGCCCCCTGCATCCGAGGCGGACCCGAATTACCTGGTCTTTTCCGATCACAACGACGAAGAGGTCGCCGCCGAAGACCTGGCCGACCCGGTGGAACTGGAACGCCTGCGCGCCTATCTGGATCAACAGCTTGATCCGTTGAAAGGCGCGGTGTCCCGGCTTGCCAATAAACTTCAGCGCCGGTTGCAGGCACAGCAGAACCGGTCATGGGAATTCGATCTTGAGGAAGGCACCCTTGACGCCGGGCGTTTGGCCCGCGTCGTGGCCACGCCAACGACCCCGCTGTCGTTCAAAAAGGAAAAAGACACGGAATTCCGCGACACGATCGTGACCCTTCTGCTGGACAATTCCGGGTCGATGCGCGGCCGCCCGATTTCCATCGCGGCGATCTGTGCCGATGTTCTGGCGCGCACCCTGGAACGCTGTTCGGTCAAGGTGGAAATCCTTGGGTTCACCACCCGCGCCTGGAAAGGCGGGCAAAGCCGCGAAAAATGGCTGGCCGATGGGCGCCCGCAACAACCCGGACGCCTGAACGATCTGCGCCACATCATCTATAAATCCGCAGACGCCCCCTGGCGGCGGGTCCGTCCCAACCTGGGGCTGATGATGAAAGAGGGGCTGCTTAAGGAAAACATCGACGGTGAGGCGCTGGAATGGGCGCACCGCCGCATGGTGAACCGCCGCGAAGTGCGCAAGATCCTGATGGTGATTTCCGATGGTGCCCCGGTGGATGACAGCACATTGTCGGTTAACCCCGCCAATTACCTTGAAAAACACCTGCGCGATGTGATCGCCATGGTCGAAAAACGCAAGGCGGTGGAATTGCTGGCCATTGGCATTGGCCATGATGTGACCCGGTATTACGACCGCGCGGTCACGATCACCGATGTCGAACAATTGGCTGGGGCAATGACCGAACAGCTCGCCGCGCTGTTTGATCATGACCCGCGCGCCCGTGCCCGGTTCCTGGGGATCAAAAAGGCCTCCTGATGTTTCAGGATTTCGACAGCCCATCGTCGCCGCAATCCGGCCCGCCCCGCCTGGCGGCGCTGCGCGCCGAATTGACGGCCCAAGGGGTGTCCGGGTTTCTGATCCCGCGCGCCGATGCGCATCAGGGCGAATATGTTGCCCCGCGCGATGATCGGCTGGCATGGCTGACCGGGTTCACAGGATCGGCCGGGTTTTGCATTGCCCTGGCCGACATCGCGGGCGTTTTTGTCGATGGCCGTTACCGGGTGCAGGTCAAAAATCAGGTTGCGCCGGGTGTGTTCACCCCCGTCGATTGGCCCGAGGTCAAGCCAGGCCCGTGGCTGAAAACCCACATAAAGGACGAAGGCATCATCGCCTTTGACCCATGGCTTCATTCCGTGTCCGAGATGGACGCGCTGGAAACCGCGCTAAAGGGATCGGGCATTTCACTGTCGCCATCGGACAATCTGATTGATCGCATCTGGGATGATCAACCGCCCCCGCCGATGGGGTTGATAAAACCCTATCCCGTTGAATTTGCCGGGGAAAGCCACCCGGATAAACGAAACCGCCTTGCCAAGTCCCTTGTCGCGGCGGGGCACAATTCCGCAATCATCACGCTGCCTGACAGCATCGCCTGGCTTCTGAATGTCCGTGGGTCTGACATTCCGCGCAACCCCGTGCCGCATTGTTTTGCGATCCTTCATGATGACGCCAGCGTCGATCTGTTTGCCGCATCGGCCAAGGTTGACAGCACCCTGCGCGCCCATCTGGGCGATGGTATCCGCCTGTGCGCGCCAGACGAATTCGGAACGGCGCTTGCCAACCTTTCCGGCATTGTACGGATCGATCCTGCCTCTTGCCCTGTGTGGGTCCAGTTGCGCCTTGCCGACAAGGGCATCGAAATCGCGCATGGGGATGACCCGTGCATATTGCCCAAAGCCTGTAAATCCGACGCCGAAATCGCAGGCACCCGCGAGGCGCATCTGCGCGACGCCGCCGCCATGTGCCGTCTTTTGGCGTGGTTCGATGCCGCCGACAAATCCGGGATGAGCGAGATCGACATCGTCGCTCAGCTTGAGGCACATCGCGCCGCCACCAACGCCCTGCTTGATATTTCATTCGATACGATTTGCGGGTCCGGCCCGAACGGCGCGCTACCGCATTACCGCGTGTCCACGGACAGCAACCGCACCTTGCGTGACGGCGATTTGATCGTGTTGGACAGCGGCGGGCAATATTTCGACGGGACAACCGACATCACCCGAACCCTGGTGGTTGGCCATGCCGGTGACGTGGAAAAATCGTGCTTTACCCGCGTGTTGCAAGGCATGATTGCAGTGTCTCGGCTGCGCTTTGCCAAGGGGCTGGCGGGCATGCATCTGGATGCCTTTGCGCGCGCCCCGTTGTGGGCTGCCGGACTGGATTATGACCACGGCACCGGACATGGCGTCGGCACGTATCTGTGCGTCCACGAGGGGCCACAACGCCTGTCTCGAATTTCGGATGTGGCGCTGCAACCGGGAATGATCCTGTCAAACGAACCCGGATATTACCGCGAGGGGGCGTTCGGGATTCGCATCGAAAACCTCATCGTTGTGCGTGACGCCGCCCCCGTCGCGGGGGGGGATGATCGTGCGATGCATGATTTTGAAACCCTGACCTTTGTGCCGATCGACACAACCCTGATCGACATAACCCTTCTAACCCATTCTGAACGCAACTGGATCAACGCCTATCATACCGCGTGCCGCGACAAGATTACGCCGCGACTGGACGAAGCGACCGCGATATGGTTGCATCGCGCAACCGAGCCGATCTGAAAAGACCGGCAGGACATCCGCCCCGATCAAACGGGGCACGTCATCACGACATCCGCTTGTCATGAATGCATGGCAAAGACATATAACTGCCTCAACCGGGAGGGCTGTGAATGAGTGATATTTCGATCCGTAAAGCCGCAGGAACGTGGACAGTGCGCGCTGGCGGCGCCGTTCTGGCCGAAAGCCGCAACGCACTGGAACTGAGCGAAGGCGACCATCCCTTTGTGATTTATTTTCCGCGCGGCGACGTTGCGATGGCATTTCTGGAAAAAACCGAACACACAACTCGTTGCCCCAAAAAGGGCGATGCGACCTATTATTCAATCATCACCAAAAGCACCGAATTGGTGAACGCCGCGTGGAGCTATGAAGCCCCGTTGGCTGACGTGGACCGGATCAAGGATCATCTGGCATTTTATTCCAGCGAAACTGTCACGGTCGAACGGGTTTAAGAGCACGCCAAGTTCCAGCCTGCGCCGGTGTCGGAAACACCCACCCTGCGCAGGTGGCGCCCGGCCAAGAACTGCGCATAAACCACTGATTTAAAATACGAACCTATGTCCGGTCCGACCTATGAATTCCGGTTGGCTGGCATAGGTTGCCACAAACATTGCCCCCGACCTGGCCCCGGCCAACGGGTCGGAAACGTTATCCAACCTCTTGACGCGCGGCGCGGGCGGCGCGTTTCTGTTTGCGGCTGCGAATGTCGATGGCGTGCATGGTCTTGGCGCGTTTGCCCATCAGCTTTCTCACCTCGTCATCGCTCATGTCCTGCCACCCGGCCTGACCGCTGACAAATCCTTCCGTAGCCAACAGGTTTTCGACCTGCGGGAAATCCAACTCACCCAGCCCCATCCGTTTCGCTTTGGTCCCTTCGGGCATCCAGATGCGGCGCAGGGCCTCAACGGCCAGGGGTTCGCGCCCGCCAAAGCTGTGAATGTGCTGTTCAATGAAATTCGACGCCGAGGATTTGCGCCGCAGCACCACGGCAACCTTCTGATCCGGTCGCGCCACCATGGCAAACATGTGCAGGGCCGATCCTTCGGCACCGATCACGTATTTCGCCGCCTTATACCGCGCGACCTGCACCTCCATCGGGTGCTTTTGCGGATGGAAAATCTCGTACCCTTCGGCGGCAAGGTATTCCTCAAGCCGCGTTTCACCGATCAGCCCGCCCCGCCCGACGCCAAGTTCCGAGCGTGACACATACAGTTTTTCGCCCCCTTTGGCGGGGATTGCCGCGCCAAAACGTTTGTGCACTGCCGCGCGGTAGGCATCCGTGCCACGCACGATTTCGCCCAGGCCAAACCCCTGGCCAGGAACAATTAAATGTTCAACGCGCATCGGCGCAGTGGCCACCCGGACAGGAAGGTCGGACCCCATCTGCGCCAGAAACGCAGATTGAAACCCCGCCACCTGATCGCCCACAACGGGGCGTTTGGGAATGAACAGAATGCCGTCCGCATCATCTGCCTGATCCAGCGCCCAAAGCCGCGTGGTGCTTTCGGCCAGGAAGTGACCGAAATGCTGCCACAGCACCCCGCCCCACAACCATTTGCCTTGCAACGGTTCAATCGTGCCATCGGGCATGGCCGGTTCAGTTGTCAGCGGGCGCCATTTGCGCCACAGCGCGGCCTCGGGGCAATACCGCCCGTCGCTGTGCAATACCCCCGCGGGTTGTACGAATGCGCTTTCCGTCGGGGGCACGACAATTGCCCCGTCAATTTCAGTGATCCCTTCGGACCAGCCGCCCGCCGATTGGGGTTTGCCCGCCGGATCGGACGGGTCCAACGCTTCGGGCGCGGCTTTTGCGTCTTCGGTCACGCTTGATCGGCCTCGGCCCGCTGGCAGGTCCAGACAAGCCGGGTGGAACAGTCCTCAACCCGCGCAAATCCAGCGTCGCGCAGGATTTGCTTGCAGCTGCGCATCCCCTCAACACCATAGGCCTCGGGGTGGAATTCCATCACGATGGCGCGGATGCCAGACAGGTCTGCATCCCGCAAAATGTCAAGTTCACCGCCCTCAATGTCCATGATCAGGACGCTGGGGCGCGCATTTGTGCAAATCTCGTTGAACCCGTCCGTGTCCACTTCAACCGCCCGTGTCGCGCGGTTCTTGCGCTGAATCAGGGATGACCCAAGGTAGGAATTCGTCACATGCAGCGTCATTTTCTTGGGGCGGTCAGGCGCGGACAACAACACCCGGTTGGTGACGGAAATCGTGTCCTCAAGCCCGTTCAGCGCATACAGCGCCTCAATATGCGGGATCAGCGCCGGGTTCGCCTCATAGGACAGAACCTTGGCCGGTTTGGCATTATGCGCAATGACCGCGCCGACAATGCCAATGCCCGCCCCCATTTCCAGAACCGTATCGCCCTCGCGCACCACATGAAGCGCGCCTTTGATCTCTTGCCCCTCATAGCGGGCGGCGTTGATCCGTTCGATCCGTGTGTCGTTCAAAAACGGCGATGGCGGAACCTTAACGCCAAGGCAAAGTGCCACGTGGTCCGCCTGATCCTGCATGATCATATCCGATGTTGTCATTGTGCCTGCTGCCGAAACGGTTGTTACCGGGTCATATTTTCCGACAGGTTAACCCCGCCCGCCCGCCGCTGCCAATCTTCGCTGTGCTGCGCGACCGCATCCGTTGCGCGGCGTGCCTTTGGCGCATCGCTTGGATGTCAGGAATGTTCCTCGGCCGCCGTGGCGGCCAATGCGCCATTGTAAACCTTGAGAGCGTCCACATGGAACAACGCCCCCAGCAATTCCGGCGGCTTGTCAGCGCCCTGAAGCGCGACGACGGGCAGATAGGCCTCTCCGGTTCGGTCAAAAACCGGCATCGCGGTTTCAAGCGTCACCGACGCATCAAGGTACACACCGCTTTCGATCAGGGCCCAGCATTTGTCCTGGGGCGCACAGCGTTCAGACCCATCCGCCCGCATGACATGTGTCGCGGGGAACATCGCCAACAGATAGGCCTGTGGCCCGGCGGCCAAGTGAATGTTGCGCCGTTCCAACTGCGTCAGAAAGAATGACCTGTCCACCAGCCGCGTTCCAATCGCCACGGAAATGGACACCGTCACCATCACCGCCAACCCGGTGGCCCAGTCACCGGTCAGTTCGAACACAATCAGCGTCGTGGAAATCGGGGCGCCCAGCACCGCCGCCGCGACGCCGCCCATCCCGGCCAAGGCATACAAGGTGACAGACCCGGACACATCGGGAAACAGCCCTGTCGCGATATGGCCGAACGCCAGCCCGGTCAACGCCCCGACCATGAGCGATGGAGAAAACACGCCCCCCCCCATCCGCCCGCCAATCGTGACAGCCGCCGCAATCGTCTTAAGAACCGCGAACAAGATCGCCTGCCACAACAACAATTCCCCGGTCAGCGCCAGCGATGTCGTTTCGTATCCGACGCCGATGATATGGGGAAAGGCAATCGCCATCAGCCCCAGAATTCCCCCGGCCACCATCGGGCGCAACCACCTGGGCACCCGCGTGCGTTTTTGAACCGCCGTCGCGAAATCCTCGGCTGCAAAGATCGCCAACATCACGAAACCGGCGACAATGCCACACAGCACACCAAGCAAGAGGAACGCGGGCAATTCGTGATAAAAGCTAAGCATGGTGTCGGCTGGCAGCACGAATTCCGTAACCCCACCAAATTCCAACCGGTTGATCACCGTGCCCGCCACGCTGGCGATCACAATCGGCGCAAAGGCATGGATCGCGAAATGGCGCAGCACCACCTCAAGCGCGAAAAGCGCGCCCGCGATTGGCGCATTGAAACTGGCCGACACGGCGGCAGCCACGGCGCACCCCAACAGGTCGCGCCCGGTCACGCCATCCGCACGAATACGCTTCAACACCCATGTGGACATGACGGCGGCCATATGAACAACCGGCCCTTCGCGCCCTGACGATCCGCCTGTGCCAAGCGTGATAAGGGACGCGGCGGCCGACGCAACACCGGCACGCCCTTCGACACGCCCCTCTTTCAAAGCGGCCCCTTCGATCACATCCGCCACGGCGCGCACCCGCCCGTCAGGCGTGAAATGGTGCAGGATCAACCCCACCGCCAAACCGCCCCCCACCGGGATCAGGAAAATCAGATACCAGGGCAGTGTTTCGGCAAAGGAATGCAAAAGGTGCACGTCCTCTGTCCCGTAAAGCGTGCGTTGAAGCCATTCGATCGCCTTGCGAAACCCAAGCGCGGCGGCACCGGCAAACACCCCGATGGCAAGGGCGATCAGCCAGAACTGGAACTGGCTTGGCCCGCGGGTGCGCAAAACCGTCCACGCACGGCGAAAATGCGAAACCGCATGGGCCAGTGCGGCCCCCAGAATGCTATCGCCGGTTGGTTTTGTCGCTGCCACTCGCGTCTACCCATCTTCCGCCGCGCCGCGCCATGCCTTAGAACACCCCGGTGAGTTGGACTGGGGAACGACGCAACATGGCCATCGACGCCGCATTGAATGACCTGACTGCCGTCTTAGGCGATGCACTCACCCGGTCCAAGTCCGATCTGGATCTTCATGGACGCAGCGAAAGCCATTTTCCACCCATGCCGCCCGATGCGGTCGCATATCCCACCACAACGGAGCAAGTCGCTGAAATTGTGCGCATCTGCGCGCGTCACCATGTGCCCGTCACCGGCTGGGGCACCGGCACCTCGCTTGAGGGTCAGGCGCAGGCAATCCAGGGCGGTTTGGTCGTTGATTTCAGCCGCATGAACCAGGTGCTAGAGCTTAATCAGGCGGACATGGATGTGCGCGTTCAGCCCGGCGTCACGCGGCAGGCCCTGAACGACGATCTGCGCGCCAGCGGGTTGTTCTTTCCTGTTGATCCCGGCGCCAACGCGTCGCTGGGTGGCATGGCATCGACACGCGCGTCCGGCACGACCGCCGTGCGCTATGGCACGATGCGCGACAATGTTCTGGGGCTTGAGGTCGTGCTGGCAGATGGCCGGGTGATCCGCACGGGCACGCGCGCGCGCAAATCATCCGCGGGCTATGATCTGACCGGGCTGTTCGTCGGGGCCGAGGGCACGCTGGGCCTGATCACTGAATTGACCTTGCGCCTGCATGGCCAACCCGAAGCGATCAGCGCGGCGGTTTGCGCATTCGAACAGATCGACGATGCGGTGCAAACCGTGATCGACACCATCCAGATCGGGATCGACATGGCCCGGATCGAATTTCTGGACACGGATTCCGTGCGGGCCGTGAACGCATATGCGGGCATGGAATTTCCGCACAAACCGCATTTGCTGGTCGAATTCCACGGGTCCGACAACGCGGTGGCCGAACAGGCGCGCGCCTTTGGTGAGGTCGTTGCAGATCACGGCGGACAGGGTTTCGAATGGGCCAGAAAACCCGAAGATCGCAACGCGCTTTGGACAATGCGCCACAATGCCTTTTATGCGATCCTTGCGTTGCGGCCCGGATGCCGATCCATCGTCACCGATGTCTGCGTGCCGATATCGCGGCTGGCCGAAGCGGTCGAGGCGACGCGGGCAGATCTGAACGCGCATGATGTGACCGGCCCCATTTTGGGCCATGTCGGTGACGGCAATTTCCATGCCATCCTGATGTTTGACCCCAATGACCCGGCCGAAGAGGCCCGCGCAACAGACGCTGCCGCCCGCATGGTCGAACGGGCCCTTGATCTGGGGGGAACATCGACTGGCGAACATGGAATCGGCATAGGCAAACGTGGCTATATGAGCCGCGAACACGGCCCCGCATGGCACGTTATGGGTGATCTGAAAGCCGCGCTTGACCCGGAAGGGTTGTTTAACCCCGGAAAACTGGTCCCAAATCGAAATTGATTCCAAGTAACATCGGAAAATTCACCCCCCGGATTCGGCCAATTCGAATTGGAAACGATATATTTCCGTATGTTAGCACCGGCATCCCTTGCAAAGGACAAGGCCGGGCCGCACATTTGACCGCATGAGCATTGTTCCCGGTTCCTCGCTCCCGGAACTGGATCGTCGCCTAGAAGATCAGGTGGTTAACCACATTTACGATGTGGCTCTTGACCCGTCGAAATACGGCGACCTTCTGGACGTGTGGGAAGAAATGATCGGCCCCCAGCGGCGCCGTGCCCAACGTATTGGGCCATTGAAACTTTTGCGGCCCGATCTGGGGCTTCACTTCCGGCGGCTGGCGGAAATCCTTGAACGCACCCATGACGTAAAACAGGCCAACCCCGAAGATGTCGAATTGTCGGCGCACCCACGGGTGGCCGCCTTTTGTGTCGGCCCTGATATGACAATCAGCGCGGCGAATTATCCGACGCAGGAATTGTTGGGAATCCGCCAGGGCGCTTCCGTCGACGATTTGCCAATGGTGATCGAAGACCGCAGTGTTCTGATCAATGCGGTCAAACGGCATTTCGCCGCCCGCGAAAACCACGAATCCGTTCTTTTGCGGCTGCGCGTTCTGACCAGGCCCGACAGCGACAATGACGCCGCCCAAAGCGTGGAACGCCCTGTCCTTGTACGCTTGCGCCACGGGGCAACGCCCGGTGGGCTGCCCTTTGCCGTTGTTGTCACATCGCTGGTTAAATGGCCCGCAACCCTGACAGAAACCCTTATTCACAGTTTCGGGCTGACCGCATCGGAACTGGACGTGTTGCGCGGACTGACGGAAAGCCTGACGCTCAAGGACATTGCGGATCAACGCGGCCGGTCGATTGAAACCGTGCGCGCACAGGTCAAGGCATTGCTGCAAAAGACCGAAACGCACAGCCAGAGCGAATTGGTACGGCTGGCCCTGACAACGATGGACATCGCCGCGCCAACGGCCACCACCAGCCAAAGCTCTCCGCGTTGGAGCACCGGAACGGCAACACTGGCGGCGCGGCGTTTCAAAACGATCAATCGCCCCGACGGGCGCAAGGTTGACTACCTTGTTCTGGGTGACCCGAACGGTAAGCCCATGTTCTTTATGCATGGTTTTCTGGGCATCGCCCGCTGGCCCGCCAAGGCCGAAGCCGAAGCAGCGCGCCAAAACCTGCGGGTGATCGTGCCGGTCAGGCCGGGGTACGGAATGTCCACTCCGCTGGCGCAGGGCGTTTCGCGCCTGACTGCCGTTGCCGGTGATATCCAGGCCATCGCCAACGCCGAACGCGCCAAACGCTTTCCGATGATCGTGTTGCGCGACGATCTGATCTATGCGGCCGCATTTCACGCCCTGGACCCCGGCCGCCTGACCGGCGTTCTGGGCTGTGCGGCAGCCCTGCCGTCGAACAAGGCAGAACATTTTGAACGCATGGGCAAATGGCACCGGTTTTTCTATTCCAGCGCCAGTTTCACGCCGCACCTGTTGCCGTTCATGATCCGCGCCGGATTTGCCATGGTCCGCCGTGGCGGCAAACGCCGGTTTCTTGAGGCCGTGCTGGAAGATTCATCCAGCGATCTGGCCCTGTTGAACGATCCCGAAATCATGGAAACGCTTGAAATCGGCACCGAAATCACCATCAACGCGCGCAAGGCTGCCGTTGCCGGTTTCTCTGCGGAATTCCACGAGGATTCGCGAAATGATGCCCTTGCCCTGGTCGAAGCCATGCGCGATCTGGTGCCCATTCACATGTTTCACGGCCCCGAAGACCTGCGCAACCCGCCCGAAACCGTCAAGGAAATGCGCCTGAAATACCCGTGGATCAATTTCCACGACATGGAAACCGGCGGGATGCTGTTATTCTTTGGGCAATGGAAACGCGTGTTAGAGGCATTGAAGCCACTTATTCCCTAAGGCGGTAACCCATATAGGGGATGTTGGTTTTATCAGGTGTTCGTAAACCAATCCCAGTAAACGGTTTTTGTTTTACAGTCGCGGGCTTGCGACCCTGGGTTTGCTTGCAAGCCGCCAGGCCCGCGACGACCACCCCATACCCACAGAAATAACGGTCGATCGCCCCAAAAGAAGTGCGTCAGGCAAGCAATGTTTCGGCATCAGTCCATCAAGGATCGCGCCGCCGCACGGGCCGCATCAGTGATGCTGTCGCCCGACAACATCCGCGCAATTTCGTCAACCCGGTCGCCATCGTTCAGTTGAACAACGGTGGACAAGGTATTGCCACCCTTCACTTTCTTTTCGACCCGCCAGTGATGTCCGGCCTGGGCCGCAACCTGCGGCGAATGGGTGACGACCAAAACCTGCCCGCCTTCGGCAAGCGCCTTTAGGCGCCGGCCAACCGCACTGGCCGTGGCACCGCCAACCCCCCGGTCAATTTCGTCGAAAATCATCGTCACGTCGCTGGTTTCACCCGCAAGACACACCTTGAGAGCAAGAAGAAAGCGCGACAATTCCCCGCCCGACGCGATCTTGGCCAATTGCCCGGCCGGGGCACCGGGGTTGGTGGCCACGGTGAATGACACATCGTCCTTGCCATCGGGGCCGCCATCGCTGGCGCTCAGGCTGGTTTCGAACCGGGCGCGCTCCATCTTGAGAGGGGCAAGTTCGGCTTCTACCGCACGATCAAGCCGGGCGGCTGCGGTGCTGCGCGATTTGGTCAGTTTGGCCGCGGCGGCGTCATAATCCGCAAGTGCGTCACGCGCCGCCTGTTCCAACCCGACAATATCGCGCGTTCCGTTGTCCAATGTGGCCAGCCGTTTGGCCAATGCACGCGCCAGATCCGACAGATCGTCCGGGGCGACATCATGCTTGCGCGCCAATGCCCGCAAGGCAAACAACCGTTCCTCCGTCGCCTCAAGCTCAAGCGGATCAAAATCCAATGCCTCAAGGCACCGTTCGACCCCATCTGCCGCGTCGCCCAGCTCCATCAACGCCCGGCCCAATGCCTCTAGCGGCGCATCAAGGCCGCCTTCTGTGCCTTCTGCTGCGCCTTCAAGCCAGCGTTGCGCATCGCTCATTGCGCCCTCGGCCCCGTTCAGCCCAAGCGCATTATGCGCCCGCGCCACGTCTTCGCGCAGCTTTTCGGCCCCTTGCATCATCCGCCGACGGGTATCCAAAGCGGCCTCTTCGCCCGCTTCGGGGGCCATCTTGTCCAACTCGGCCACGGCATGGCGCAGAAAATCTTCTTCGGCGGCGATTTCGGCCAGCGCCGCGCGCGCCTTGGACAGCGCCGCATCCGCAGCCCCCAAAGTACGCCATGCGGCGCGCACCCGCTTGCGTAGGCCATCATGTCCGGCAAACGCATCCAAAAGCGCCCGGTGACCGCGTGGGTTCAACAACCCGCGGTCATCATGCTGGCCATGCAATTCGATCAGAACATCGGACAGGGCGCGCAGGACATCACCACTGGCGCGGCGATCGTTGATCCACGCCGTTTTGCGCCCCTCAACGGTATTGACGCGGCGCAAAATCAATTCGTCACCGGTGGGCAATCCGGCCTCGGCCAGCACGGCCTGTGCCGGGTGATCCGGGCCAATGTCGAACCAGGCGGTGACTTCGCCCTGATCGGCCCCTTGGCGCACCAATTCGGCCCGGCCCCGCCACCCCAGAACAAAACCCAGCGAATCCAACAAGATGGATTTCCCCGCCCCAGTTTCACCAGTCAACACGTTCAACCCCGGCTGGAATTCCAGATCCAGCCGGTCGATGATCAACATGTTGCGGATTTCAAGACCGCGCAGCATCGCCGCCCGACCTCCTGTCAGGGTTCATTGGCCCGTGCATCCCGACAATCGAACACGGCACCGGTTACAGCCATTGGCCCTTGATCATCTGGCGGTACACTTGCCGCAACCAGTTGTCGCCCGCCGCTTCCAGGGACAAGCCCTGCCCGGTCAGCAACTTGTACGATTTTTCGTACCAAACACTGGATTGGAAATTATGCCCCAGAATCGCACCAGCGGTGCGCGCTTCGTTCGCCAGACCCAATGACATATATGCTTCGACAAGCCGATGCAGCGCCTCGGCCGTGTGGGTTGTTGTCTGAAAATCCTCAACCACAACCCGGAAACGGTTGATCGCCGCCGGGAAATGATCCCGACGCAGGTAATACCGCCCGATCTCCATCTCTTTTGCCGCCAGATGGTCGAACGCCAAATCGAATTTCAGGATCGACGACCGCGCATATTCGCTGTCTGGATATTTTTCGATCACATCCCTGAGCGATTGCAGCGCCTGAAAGGTCAGCCCCTGATCCCGCCCGATTTCGTCGATCTGATCATAATAGCTAAGCGCCAGAAGATATTGCGCATAAGCGGCGTCATCATCCGATGGATAAACATCAAGGAATCGCTGAGCCGCGGCGCGGCTTTCCTCGTAATTCTGGCCACGGTGGTTGGAATAGGCATTCATGATCAGCCCGCGCTTGGCCCATTGCGAATATGGGTACAGCCGTTCCACCTCGGAAAAGAACTCTGCGGCGTCGTCAAACCGCCGGTTGTTCAATTCATATTCGCCGCGATCAAAAATTTGTTCGGCCGAAAACTCCTCAAGAGGAAGTTCACTCGCCTTTTTGTCCACGCCGCCGCACGCCGCCAGAAAGGCCACAAGCGCGACTGGACCCGCCAGCTTCACCCGGAAACCGCCTGCCATGCTCGCTCTCACCCTCTTGCCACAGTGTAAACGCACCGCTTACCCCGAAGGGCGGCGGTTCTTAACGGTGGGTCTAGCACAGAAAATCCCGGTGCAAAACGTCTTAACGCGCCATTCCCGATGTCTTGCACGCCTTGACCTTAGGCAACCGCCGAAAATTCACCGGATGGCCGGCATAGTCCGGGCAAAACACGGGCGATTTCCGGGGTCGAGCACAAATAACAAAAGGCATCGGGGCGTTCGAACATAGCCCGGACAAGGCCAATCGTTGTGGCGTGTCCGGCACGGTGCCCCACATAGCGCCCAAGGATCGGTGCCCCCGCCAGCGCCAGATCACCAACCGCATCCAACATCTTGTGGCGCACCGGTTCATCCGGGTGGCGCAGGCCGCCGGGTGTCACAACCCGCGCGCCGTCCACGACAACCGCGTTGTACACACTGCCGCCACGCGCCAACCCATTGGCCAGCATTGCCGGGACATCCGCCTGGCGGCAAAACGTACGGCTATCGCACAAATGTTGGATAACCCTTTGACCAGACATCGAAATCGCAAGGGACTGATCCCCGATCGCCGCGTCCTTGAACGCAATGCGATACTGCATCTCGGCCTGGTCCGCCGGTTCCAGACGCGCCCAGGAATCGGCCGTGCCAAAAACGATCGGTTTCAAAATCTTGATCACAGACACCGGTGCATCCTGCCCAATAATCCCGGCGGCCAGAAACGATGTGACAAATGGCTTGGCCGACCCATCAAGAATAGGCAATTCCGGCCCGGTCACATCAATTCGGGCATTCGCGATACCGCAGGCCGCCAATGCAGCCAAAGCATGTTCAACCGTGCGAACGCTTCCGCCCGACACCGTGCCGATCTGCGTACACAATCGCGATGGCTGTACCGAGGTCACATCTGCGCGAATATCCGCCCCGCCCGGACCCAAATCACTCCGGCGAAATCGAATGCCATGATCCACCCCCGCAGGCCGCACCGTCATTTTGACGTGCTGGCCGGAATGCAGGCCTTTTCCCTGAAACTGCACTGCCGAAATCAAGGTGGTTTGCATATGCACGGCGATGGCCCCTCGCGCCGGAAATGGCGCGCTCACCCTATTGCTAAAGTTGGGTAGAGTTTGCGGCAATTCACGCTTTGCAACGGCCCTGTAACGCGTCACTTTAACAGCCGTTTCGTGGCCAGCCAAGCGCATTGCCCTGCCCCGGTACAGCCCTGATATTAATGCAAAAACCGCCCCGAAAGGGGGCGGCTTTCACGCAATTTGTCACATGCATTCTGATCTGATCCGCCCCAAAAGGGGCCGGGGTCAGTTCGCCTGACGGCGCAGGAATGCCGGGATTTCGATCCGGTCCTGATCTGCATCGGCCTGACGGACGGGCTGTTGGGCGCGTGCGTCTGGTTGGGGCGCCGGTGCAGGCGCAGGTGCCGCAGCGATTGGTGCCTGAACCGCCGGCTGCACCCGTGGCTTGGCCGCGCGCGCGGCCTGTTGGGGTGCCGCAGCAGAACGATCTTCGCCGTGGCCGGTCATCCGGTTGATCAACGAATTGATCCCAAAGCGCGGGCGTTCGCCTTCGGCACTGGCCGCCGGGGCGGGCGCAGGCGCTGCAACAGCCTGTTGGGGTTCGCGGATCGGCGCACGGTTGACCGCAGCCTGAAGACGCGCCATCGCTTCGGGCGTTGGTGTCCCGGCCTTGGGCGCTTGGGGGGCTACGAATTCTTCCGGGGTGCCATCAAGATCGGATGCGGCAACCTCTTGTGGACGATAGGCTGGTGCGGGCACCTGATCATCTGTCGCCTCGTTGGCAAAGATGTCTTCCATCTCGTCTTCGGCAGCGGCGGCATTTGCGTCAAGGTCCTGAAAGAACGATGGCTCGTCCGACGTGTCGTCTTGCGGCGCATGTTCCTGAGATTCCAGAACCAATGGCTGCGATTCTTCGACGTCGTGGGCCACCGCTTCGGGCTGTTTCAATGGCTGGGACAGCTTGCGGCGCGGAACTGGAACATCGTGCAGGTTTTCCGCCGCATCGATCCCTGTCGCGACCACGGATACGCGCATCGCGCCTTCCATTGCGGTGTCCAGCGTCGAGCCGACGATGATATTCGCATCTGGATCGACTTCTTCGCGAATGCGGTTGGCCGCTTCGTCCAGTTCGAACAGGGTCAGGTCGTGGCCACCGGTGATGTTGATAAGAACACCCTTGGCGCCGCGCAGGCTGATTTCGTCCAGCAGCGGGTTGGCAATCGCCTTTTCGGCGGCCTGGATCGCGCGGCTTTCGCCATCGGCTTCGCCCGTGCCCATCATTGCCTTGCCCATTTCGTCCATCACGGCGCGCACGTCAGCAAAGTCGAGGTTGATCAGGCCGGGGCGCACCATAAGGTCGGTCACGCCTTTGACACCCTGGTAAAGCACGTCGTCAGCCAGGGAAAACGCCTCGGTAAACGTTGTTTTTTCGTTGGCAAGACGGAACAGGTTCTGGTTCGGAATGATGATCAGCGTATCGACCATCTTTTGCAGCGTTTCGACACCGTCTTCGGCCTGACGCATCCGTTTGCCGCCTTCAAACTGGAACGGCTTGGTCACGACACCAACGGTCAGAACACCCAGTTCACGCGCGGCCTGTGCGATGATTGGTGCGGCACCTGTCCCGGTACCCCCGCCCATGCCAGCGGTGATGAAACACATATGCGCGCCTGCCAGATGATCGACGATCTGTTCAATCGATTCTTCGGCGGCTGCGGCCCCGATTGTGGCCTTGGCCCCGGCGCCCAACCCTTCGGTCACTTTCACGCCAAGCTGGATGCGGTTTTCCGCGTGGCTCTGCTGGAGCGCTTGGGCATCCGTGTTGGCCACCACAAAATCAACACCGTCGAGCTGTTTCTCGATCATGTTGTTCACAGCATTCCCACCGGCGCCACCAACGCCAAACACTGTGATCCGCGGTTTAAGGTCGTCTGTTCCGGGCATCATCAAATTCAATGTCATGTCGCTTTCCGCCTGCGTTTCACACCTGAAATGGGTGCGCTTTTTGTGCCTTGTCGCGCCCCGTTTTACATTTCCTTAACAGCGCCGTCACGGGAAAACTGCGCTTTGACCACAAAATGTGCCACATTCAGGGTGCCGCTACGCGGGATTTTGCCTATCCCACCGTATGTTGCGGTCACCAGTTATCGCGGAACCAACGTACCGCGCGCTTCAAAGATCTGGCCGGATATCGGTCCATCGGCAGGTCAAAGTCCCACCATTCGTCCTGTGGATGGGCCGCAAACAGGCACATTCCGACCGCGCTTGCGAATCCCGGCCCGGTCGCCGCCTGAGGAAGCCCATGCACACGCAATGGGCGACCCAGGCGCACCTGTTGACCCAGAATTTTTGATGCCAAACCATCCAGTCCGGGGATCTGGCTTGCCGCGCCGGTCAAAACGATCTGCTGGCTGGGAAGATGGTCAAATCCGGCAGCATCCAGCCTGTGGCGGACTTCTTCCAGAATTTCCTCGACCCGTGGACGCATGATTCCGATCAGTTCAGAACGCGTCACGCTGCGCCGGTCATGTTCCCAATCCCCGGTATCCCCGCCGATTTCGATCTGTTCGCGGTCATCCATACCCGTGGCAATGACGCCGCCATAAAATGTCTTGATGCGTTCCGCGATTGGCATCGGAATCTGCAACGCCATCGAAATATCGCCGGTGACGTGATCGCCGCCCATGCGCACCGCATCGGCGTAAATCATGTGCTTGCGCCAGAAAATCGAAAGCCCGGTGGCCCCGCCCCCCATGTCGATACAGGCAGCGCCCAGTTCCTGTTCGTCCTCAACCAGCGACGAAACCCCGGTCACATAGGCCGAAGACGCAACCCCGGCCAATTCCAGATCACACCGTTTGACACAATGCGCCAGATTGCGGATCGCCGTCGCATCAACCGTCAGCATATGCATATCGGTCGAAAGCGCCTGTCCGATCTGCCCGCGCGGATCGTTCAACCCGGACCGATGATCCAGCGCAAAGTTCACCGGCTGCGCATGCAGCACCTCGCGGTCTTCGCCGTAATCGGGAACATCACAGGCGGCCAGAACACGGCTGACGTCATGATCACTGACAACCGGACCTTCGACATCGACCTGCCCGGCCAACCCATAGGACCGTGGCCCCGCACCGGCGAAACAGGCGATCACGTGATCCACCCGAATGTTCGCCATCTTCTGCGCCGCCTGAACAGCGGTTCGAATGGCGCGCTCGGCTTCTTGCATGGCTTCGATTTCACCGAAACGCACGCCGCGCGACCGGGTCGTCGCGGCACCGATCACCCGAAATGCCGCCTGCCCGGCCAGCGATCCGACGCCATCTTCGTCATGGCGCCGATCCGACGTGTCAAACCGCAGAACCAGACAGGCAATCTTGGAACTGCCGACATCCAGAACGGCAACAACGCCGCGCTGCATCGCCACTTTGCGCATGTTCCGCATTGCTCTCTGCGTTTCGTAAAGATCCCTCATTCGTCGTCCGCCCCCACCACGATATCCTTGATTTTCCACCAGTTTTCGACGGCCTCTTGGTTCATGCGGATCGTCGGGCGCGCCGACAATCGCATATCCACCGAGGCCAGATCGCGATCCAGCATTTCTTGTGTCTGGCTCAGGGTAATGACCCGTTCCAGCGCGCGTACCGGCACATTTTCCGGCAGCAAAATTTTCTGATTCCGGTCCAGAACCACGTTCCAGCGCCGTTCGCCCACCCGGACAAGCCCGCGCACACGGCCAATAATCGGCTGTGCCGCGTCCAGAATGGCCATTGCTTCGCCAAGGGCCTGATCGGCCCCCCTGCCCGCAACCAGAGGCAGATCAGGGCGCGCCTGCCGGGACGACAATTGCCCGACAACAACGCCGTCCTGCGCCAACAGAGACAGGCCATCGTCGGTCCGCCAGACAACCACCGGCGTGCGTTCGGTGATCCGCACCTCAAGCACGCCGCCCGATCGGATGTGAATCGACGCCGCCGCGACCGCTGGCAAATCGGAAATCGTGGCCTGCAACCCGGCCAGGTCCAGATCGAATGACGACATCGGGAAATCGACCTGCGCCACCTCACGGATGTCTTCTTCGACGGGCACGCTGGCCCCTTCTACGGCCATCATGCGCACCATGAATTGCGGGCGGGTTTCGAAATCGGCCCGCATGTCGGCCAGCGTTTCCACCACGTTCATCCGGCGCTGTTCATCGGCCATGTACCCGAACACCAACCCGGCAGAGAGACAGAAGGGAACACCGGCCCGCACGGCCATCCGATAGGCGGGGGTCAGCATGATCCGCTGCAAACGATAGGCCCAGCGGGATGGGGCCGGGTCCGCCCTGTTGGTCATCGCCCGCATGACGCATCCTCGATCAACCACCGGCACAGCGCGCCCAGACCGATGTCCAGCGCCGCGACCTGTTCAGGAACCAGCGATGTCGGGGTCATCCCCGGCTGGGTATTCGTTTCAAGAATGATCAACCCGTCCAGGCCGCGCGCCTCGTCCCAGCGAAAATCGGTACGGGTCACACCGCGACACCCCAGGGCCCGGTGGGCACGCAGGGCAAAATCCTCGCAGGCTTTGGTGATCTCGGTCGGGATGTCGGCGGGGAATACGTGGCGGGATCCGCCGGGTTTGTATTTCGCGTCGTAATCATACCAGCCGTCGGTCAGGATATCGGTCACGCCAAGCGCGCGATCGCCCATCACGGTGGTTGTCAATTCGCGCCCCGTGACGAACCGTTCGACCATGACCGTGTCGGGCATGTCAGGCGCCAGAACCGGTGGACCATTCGAATCTTCGTGAACCAGATAAATCCCGACCGAAGACCCTTCGTTGTTTGGCTTGACGACATAGGGCGGGGTCATCACGTGCTGCGCCTCGACCTCGGCGCGCCCGGCCAGACAGCTTTCTGCAACCGGCAATCCGGCGGCGCGAAACACGTCCTTTGACCGTGTCTTGTCCATCGCCAGGGCAGACGCAAGAACGCCGCTATGGGTGTATGGGATCTTCAGCCATTCCAGCAAACCCTGGACACAGCCATCTTCGCCCCACCGCCCGTGCAAGGCGTTGAACACAACATCAGGAGAGATTTCGGACAGGCGCACAGGCAGGTCGGGGCCAGCACTGACCTCAACCACCTGAAAACCTTCATCCCGCAGCGCGGCGGCGCATTCGCGTCCCGTTGACAGCGACACCTCGTATTCCGCCGAGGGGCCACCCAAAATAACCGCCACTGTCGGGGTTGTCCTGCTCGACGAACCCACTTCCGTGCCTCTGAATTCCGGGCCTTTTGCGGCCCTTGTTTTGTTTGGTCGGCCTTGCCTTGGCCGTCATGCCGCACAGCTTTGGGTTACCCCTTTTCGCCTATGCGCATAATTTCCCATTCTAACTCTATTTCGCTGGTTTGATAAACCCTTTTTCGGACCTCTTCGCCCAATCCTTCCAGATCGGCGGCGGTGGCCCCGCCCGCGTTGGTCAAAAAGTTGGCATGTTTGGTGTTCATCACCGCCCCGCCCCGCGTGGCACCACGCATTCCGGCATCTTCGATCAGCTTCCAGGCCTTAAGATCATGGGTATCATCCGCCCGCCCCGTGCTGGAAAATCCGGCCGGATTGCGAAAGGTTGACCCGGCGGTGCGATCCTTGACCGGCTGGGTTTCATCGCGTTTGGCAATCTGGGCATCCATATGGGCATGCAGCGCGGCGGGCGCGCCTTGCGGGCCTTGAAACGTGGCCTCAATCAACACCATGTCGGCAGGCAATTCCGTCTGACGATATGCGAATTTCATGTCATCGGGCCCAAGTGTGACAGCGGTGCCATCGCGCATGACGGCGCGCGCCGAAACAAAACAATCGGCGACATAACTGCCATAGCATCCGGCATTCATGCGCACGGCGCCGCCGATGCTACCGGGAATGGTGCGCAGAAATGTCAGGTCAATGCCGGCATCGGCGGCTTTGCGCGCAACATGACCATCCAAGGCCGCCGCCCCCGCCGTGACCAGCCCATCCTGACAGGCAATCTGGTTGAATCCGCGCCCCAGCCGAACAACCACGCCCCGCAATCCGCCATCACGCACGATCAGATTGCTGCCGACACCCATCGGAAACACCGCAACATCCACATCCAGCGCCGTCAGAAACGCGGCAAGGTCATCGGCATCCGCTGGTTGAAACAACCAATCCGCAGGGCCACCGACCCGCAGCCACGTCAATTCGGACAGGTCCCTGTCCGCCGTCAGCCGCCCGCGCGTTTCAATAATGTCCGGTTGTGCCATGTCGGCCCCCATGCCCTGCCCCGCGCGGGGGTATCAACCAATGCCCAAGGCGGCAAGCGCAACGCCTAACCAAGCCCCAGTTTGCGTTTGATCCAGCGACCCAGATAAATCACCGGCCAGCGCAGCATCCACATGCCCGCTAACAATACGACAATTCCGGCCACGGCGCCGTGTTCCCACGCGACAAACCCCACAATCGGAATCCCCGTGGCGATCAGGATATAGGCGCGGGTCCAAAGGTTGTCGCGGCTGGGAATCATGGCCGCCACATTGGCGATCAACCCCCACAGGCAGGCCAACAGGATAGACCAGCTCATTCGTGGTCCTCCGGGCGCCATTTCGGGCCGCCATTCATGCGGGACCAAAAGTAGCGCAATGGATTGCGGAACATCGACACAAACCCAAAGACGGCGAAAGCCCCCCAGACCCAGCCATGTTCCCACCAGATCACCCCGATCAACAATGGCGCGGCCACCAACAACGCCACACCCGGCACGTATTGCCGCCGCATCGGCAGCATGGCGACAACGGTTGCCGCCAATACCCACACCGCACCAAGGATCAACGTCAGGCTCATCCGGCCCCTCCCATCAAACTTGCCCCCATCGCCAGAACCGACAGGATCAGCCCGGTCCATGGCACCCACACGGGAACGCGAAACGGCGCATCTGGCAACCGCTTTTTCAACAGGATCAGCGCGATATTCACCAGAATGAACACGCCAAACAGAACATAGGCCGTCGCTTCGGCCAGTGTTGCCACCGGCAGGGCAAGGGCGGCGACGATCACCACAACACCCGACACGAATGTCGCCAGAACCGGTGTGCCGAAACGCGGATGCGCATGGGTGAACACCGACAGCCAGCTGGCCCGCCGCCCCAACCCGAACAACACGCGCGCGGCCATGACAATCTGCGCCAACACGCCGTTCACCGCCGCGGCCACCGCAATCGCGGAAAGGAACCCCGCGCTGGTCCCGCGGGCATTTTCCCAAACCAATGCCAGCGGCTGTTCACTGACCGCCAGGGCCGCGATCGGCGTTGATCGCACCGCCGCAAATGACACCAAAGCGTAAAGGCCAGCGGTGATCAAAAGCGCAAGAAGGATCCCGCGCGGCAGGATGCGCGTCGGATCGCGCACCTCTTCGGCCATATTTTCAAGGTCTTCGAACCCGATAAAAGCAAAGAAACACAAGGCAACCGCCGATGCGATCCCACCCCAATGCGGCATGGGGGGCATGGCCCAATCGCCGGACGGTTCCGCCGAAAACCCGGCCCACGCGACAAGGAACAGGCCGATCACCTCGGCCAGGGTAAAGATCGCGGCGAAGGTCAGGCTTTCCAACACGCCGATGATCGCCACCAGGGTCAGCACAATCCCGGCCGCCACAATGGCCGTCTGTGGGGGAATGTCGACCAGCGTCACGAAATAGCCGACACCGCCGCGCAACACCGCCGCCGCCGAAACCACCCCGGCCACCACGACCGCCACCCCCAAAAGCACGGCAAGCGGCCGGTTCTGAAACCCAGCTTCGACAAAGGCGACCTCGCCCGCAGCTTCGGGCATGCGCGTGGCCAGTTCCGCGTAAGACAGTGCCGATGGCAAGGCGACCATCCCCGCGATCAAAAAGGCAAGCGGGGCATATATGCCCGCCTGCCCGGCCACGACGCCCACCAAAACGTAAATCCCTGCCCCCACCATGACGCCGACGCCATAAGCGACAAGCAAGGGAAGGCCGATGCGCCGTTTCAGAGTTTGGGTCATTGGGGGGCTCCTTTATTGGGTGCCCGGCAAGTCTAGCGCGGATTGCGACACCGCCCTTTGACGCAGGTCAGGCCACGCCCGACACAAGTCAGCCGCCCAATCGCGCGGGCAACCCATTCGCCCATGTGGAAATTGTCCCGGCCCCAAGGCAAACGACCATATCACCGGGGCGGGCCTGTTCGCGCACAAGGCGTTCCAGATCGTCCTCGGACACGATGGCGCGGGCGTGGCGATGGCCATGGGCGATCAACCCGGCGACCAGATCGTCGCGCCCCGCACCCGGGATCGGGTCCTCTCCAGCGGCATAGACCTCGGCAATTGCCACAACGTCTGCCTCGTTGAAACAGGAACAAAAGTCATCGAAAAGGGAATGCAGGCGTGAATACCGATGCGGCTGATGCACCGCGATCACGCGCCCGTCGGTTGCCTGACGCGCGGCCTTAAGAACAGCGGCGATTTCAACCGGATGATGCCCGTAATCATCAATAATGGTCACACCGTTCACTTCGGCCACCTTGGTGAACCGCCGGTTGACCCCGCCAAAGGCCGCCAGCGCCTTGCGGATTTCTTCGCCCTTCATGCCCAGATGACGGGCCACCGCCACGGCTGACAAGGCGTTGGATACGTTGTGATCCCCCGGCATGGGCAGGGTGCAGCCTTCGATCTTTTTGCCTTCGCCCTGAAGAAGGATGTCAAAATGCGCAACGCCCTTTTCATAGGTCAGGTTGACGGCGCGCACATCTGCCTGTGCGTTGAACCCATAGGTCGTTATGCGGCGATCGGTGATCTTGCCCACAAGCGCCTGAACCTCGGGGTGGTCGGTGCAACAGACGGCCAAACCATAGAACGGAATTTTGGACACGAAATCCAGAAATCCCTGACGCAACGCATCAAAATCGTGCCAGTGATCCATATGTTCGGGATCAATATTCGTGACCACCGCGATCGTCGCTGGCAGGCGGTTGAACGTTCCGTCGCTTTCGTCTGCCTCGACCACCATCCATTCGCCTTCGCCCATTCGCGCGTTTGACCCATAGGCGTGGATGATCCCGCCGTTGACGACCGTGGGGTCAAACCCGCCAGCCACCATGACCTCAGCCATCATCGTTGTGGTGGTGGTTTTGCCATGGGTTCCGGCAATCGCGATGTTGGATTTCAGGCGCATCAACTCGGCCAGCATCTCGGCGCGGCGCACAACGGGCAGACCCCTGCGGCGGGCCTCGTCCAATTCGGCATTGCCCGGCTTGATGGCAGACGAAATCACGACAACCTCGGCGTGTTCCAGATTCTCGGCCCGCTGGCCTTCGAAAATATGCGCGCCCTGTTTGGCCAGACGATCGGTGATCTTGGTGGATTTCAAATCCGACCCCTGCACCACATAGCCATGGTTCAACAGAACCTCGGCGATGCCGGACATGCCAATCCCACCGATCCCGACAAAGTGGATCGGCCCGACGTCACCAGGAAGTTTCGTAGCCGCGTTCATATGACCCCCGTCATGCCTGGGCTGGCGTCGCAACGCCGGCCAATTCTTCAACCATATCCGCCAATGCCTGTGCCGCGTCGGGCTTGCCCAATGTCAGGGCCGCACGCGCCATTTGGGCTGCGCCGTCCGGATCGGACAACACCAACGTGATTTGATCGGTCAATGCCTCGGGCGTGAATTGGCTTTCCGGCATCAGGATCGCTGCGCCGACCTCAACCAATCCGCGTGCATTTGCGCTTTGTTCATCGCGCACCGCGCTGGCCAGCGGGATCAGGATCGAAGGCCGCCCCACAACCGTCAAATCGGCCATGGTGGACGCACCTGACCGGGTGATCACCAATTGCGCCTCACTCATCCGGCGCGGAACATCGTGGAAAAACGGCTCTACATCCGCATCAATCCCGGCATCGCCATAGGCGGCAACGACACGGGCGATATCCTCATCGCGGGCCTGATGGCTGACACGCAGGTTGTGGCGCAAACCTTCGGGCAATGCGGCAATGGCCCCCGGCACCACATCCGACAGGATCCGCGCGCCTTGCGACCCCCCCATCACCAGGATGGACATCGGATAATCGCCCGGCGGGATATACCCGGCCCCGGCGCGTTCATGAATGGCCATGCGCACCGGGTTGCCCACATGCACACCTGTCACCCCCTCGGGCAATTCCGTCGGCCAGGTGCCACAGGCGATCCGATCCACCCGCTTGGCGAACAGTTCATTCACCCGCCCCATAACGCCATTTTGTTCGTGGATCATCCGTGGAAGGCCCAGCACCCGCGCCGCCGCAACCGCCGGGATGGCCGGATATCCGCCAAACCCGATAACCGCCGCCGGCCGATCCCGCCGCATCCGCACCATCGTCGCCATAACGCCACCCGCGATCCGCAACGGCACCATGGCCCTGGCGATCACACCACCACGCGCGAATGTTGCGCTCGACACTTTCTCGATCTCGACCGAATGGGGAAAGCCGCCGGTATAGCGCGCGCCGCGTGCGTCTGTTGACAGCTTAACGCGCCACCCCCGGCGCAGCATCACCTCGGCCAAAGCCTGGGCCGGGAACATGTGCCCACCGGTCCCACCGGCGGCAATCACCAGCAGGGGCGCGTCATCGTTCATCGCCCACGCCCAAGGATATCACCGATCCCGCCCTGCGGACGCATCCGGGTGAACGCCAACAACATCCCGACCGCCACGCCGCTGGCAATCACCGATGATCCGCCATAGCTGACAAACGGCAATGTCATCCCCTTCGCCGGAAGCAACCTGACAGCCACCCCCATGTTGATCATCGCCTGAACCCCCAGCATCGCGGCCAGCCCCGTGCCCGCAAGGCGTATGAACGGCTCCCGTTCGCGCATCAGCCGCAGAAAGGACCGGATCACGATCGTCGCATAAAGAGCGATCACACACAAAACCAGAACCAGCCCATATTCCTCGGCCGCCACCGCAATGATGAAATCCGTATGCGCATCCGGCAGGTTCATCTTGACCTGCCCCTCGCCCACACCGGCCCCGAAAATGCCGCCCTCGCGTATCGCGTTGGTCGCATAACCGATCTGTGTCGTCGGATCCACGTCCGGGCTTAGAAACCCGTCAATCCGGCGCGCGAAATGTTCGGACGAATTATAGGCAACACTGCCCGCCAACACCGTCAACCCGGCCATGCCCACCATCAACACCATCGGCGCCCCGGCCACGAAATACATCACACCCCAACCGAACAAAACCAAACTGGCCTGCCCGAAATCCGGCTGCATGGCCAGAAACAACACGATCGTGACGGTCATGGCAAAGCTCCAGAACTTGCCCGGCGGACCATTCAGGTCCTGCGACGCCGCCATCATCCACGCCGCCGTCACCACGAAAACCGGCTTTAGGAATTCTGACGGCTGCACACTGGCAAACCCCAGCGAATACCACCGCACGGCACCCTTCCCGAAATCCGTGCCGAATATCGGCAACAACGCCAGGGCGACAAAGGCCCCGACAAATCCCAGGACAGCCAACCGACGCACCAGAACGGGCGACATCATCGACACGGCAAACATCGCCACCATGGCCATCGACCCGAACACCATCTGACGCTGCACATAATGAAACGGCGCGAACCCGTTCTTCGCGGCCAGCGGCGGTGACGACGCAAGGCCCAGCAATATCCCAACCCCGAACAACATCAGGATGCAGGACATCGTCCACTTATCAAGAGTTTGCCACCACTTCGGAAGCACCGGTTCACCCGCACTTACGGGAACCGCGCCATGGACCATGTCCGTCATTGAAAACCGCCGATCACTGCCTCTGCCTCGCCCCTTTTCGGGGTCTGGCTATCATTTTAGCCCGAAATCGCCGCAAGGGCCAGAAAAAAGCCACCGACACAGTCACTTGCGCTCCGGTTGAACACCGCGGCGCACATTCGCCAAACGCGCCTTTTGCGCTTCATCTTTCCAAAAATACTTTCGGGGGTGAATGCCGCCCGCGGCAGAGGGGGCAGACAGCCCCCTGCCCGGCCCCCAAACCGTGCTTCACCCGATCAGCGCGGCCACACAGGCTGCAAAATCCTCGCCGCGCCGTTCAAAACTGTCATATTGATCGAAACTCGCTGCCGCCGGTGCCAGCAACACCGTTTCCCCCGGCCCGCCATCCTCGAACGCGCGCCGCACGGCGGTGCCCATATCACCGCAGACCTCGGCATCGACCCCGCGCAGCTTTACCGCGAACGCCGCCGCCTCGCGCCCGATCACATAGGCCTTGATCACCGAACCCGACGCCGCGATCACCGGTTCCAACCCGCCCTCTTTTTCCAGGCCGCCACAGATCCAGCGCACTTTATCGAACGCCTGCAATGCCTTGGACGCACTGTCCACATTCGTGGCCTTGCTGTCATTCACGAACCGAATGCCGGCATGTTCAGCCACGGTTTGCGACCGATGCGGAAGGCCGGCAAAGCTTTCAAACCCGTCCTCGATCATCCGTGGCGCAATCCCCAGACTGCGGATCGCCGCATAGGCCGCACAGGCGTTCTGATGGTTATGCGCGCCGGGCAATCCCTGCACCTTGCGCAGATCGATCGACCCGACCTGTCGCCCCTTGCGCCATTCCGCCAGAAACCCCTTGCGCGCAACAACCTGCCACCCCGGCCCCTGCGCCTTGCGTGCGACAGACACCCGGATCACCCGGTCATCGGCCGCCGCTTCGCCCATCTGATTGGCCAGATAGGCGCCTTCTGCCTCATCCACACCGATCACCGCTCGGTCCGGCCCGCCCTCGGCGAACAGCCTGCGCTTGGCCGCGAAATACCCGCCGATGCCGCCGTGACGGTCCAGATGATCGGGGGAAAAGTTGGTGAACACCGCCACGTCCGGCGTCATCGCACGGGCCAGATCGGTCTGATAGCTGGACAATTCCAGCACAACGACGCCACCGTCTCCGGGCGGATCAATGTCCAGCACCCCGCGCCCGATATTGCCCGCCAACTGAACGTCCTTTCCCGCGACATCCAATACGTGATGGATCAATGCGGATGTGGTGGATTTCCCGTTACTGCCCGTCACTGCGATGATCTTGGGCGCCTTTTCGAACGCATTCCACTGTGGCGTCGCGACCGATCGGAAAAACAAACCGATGTCATTGTCCACCGGCACCCCGGCCGCCAAGGCCGCCATGACCACCGGGTTCGGGGCGGGGTACAAATGCGCGATGCCGGGACTGACGATCAGCCGTGCCACATCGTCCATCGCGCCACTCCGGCCCAGATCGACACAGGCAAACCCCTCAGCGGTCGCCACCGCGCGCGCGTCGGGGTTGTCGTCCCAACACACCGGCACGGCGCCGCCCGCCGCCAGCGCCCGCGCCGCTGCCAACCCGGACCGGCCAAGGCCAAGAACACCCACCTTCGCGCCGTCAAATCCTGTGACCGGAATCATCCTGTGCCCTCCTACATCGCGGCCCCGATCATGGGGGTGCCGCACGCAACCGACAGTGCCAATCGCTTTTGCACGCGCCGCGAAACCGGGTGTCGCGGATCAGCGCAGTTTCAGTGTCGCCAGACCGATCATCGCGAGGATAAGAGAGATAATCCAGAACCGGATCACGATCTGCGGTTCGGCCCAGCCCTTTTTCTCGTAATGGTGATGGATCGGGGCCATCAGGAACACGCGCTTGCCTGTGCGTTTGAAATACAGAACCTGGATGATCACTGACAATGCCTCGACGACGAACAGCCCGCCGATGATGGCCAGCACCAATTCGTGTTTCGTTGCCACCGCAATCGCGCCAAGCGCACCACCCAGAGCCAGGCTGCCGGTGTCGCCCATGAACACCGCAGCGGGCGGGGCGTTGTACCACAAGAACCCCAATCCGCCGCCAACAAGGCCCGCGACAAAAATCAGGATTTCCCCGGTGCCCGGCACGTAATGCACATCAAGGTATTCCGAAAAATCGACCCGCCCCACGGTATATGCGATGATCCCAAGCGCCGATGCGGCAATCATCGCGGGCATGATCGCCAGCCCATCCAACCCATCGGTCAGGTTCACCGCATTGGCCGCCCCCACGATCACGAACATGGCAAAGGGGATGAACAGGAACCCCAGGTTCAACAATGCGTCCTTGAATACCGGAAAAGCCACCTGGTATTGCAACGGTTCCGGGTGGAAATAACTGGCCCAGCCAGCCGCAATCGCCGCGATGACAAACCCGATCAACAGGCGCACCTTGCCCGACACGCCAGCGACATTCTGTTTGGACACTTTGGCATAATCATCGGCAAACCCGATCATTCCAAAGGACAGCGTGACAAACAACACCAGCCACACAAACGGATTGTCCAACCGCGCCCAAAGCAACGTTGACGTGACCAAGGCCCCCACGATCAGCAAACCGCCCATCGTTGGCGTTCCCGCCTTGGCAAAATGCGTTTCAGGGCCATCAGACCGGATCGGCTGCCCCTTGCCCTGACGGCGGCGCAACACGTTGATCAACGGCTGACCGAACAGGAAACCAAACAGCAGGGCGGTCATGAAAGCCCCACCCGCACGAAAGGTTATATACCTGAAAAGGTTGAAAAAATCACCGCCATCTGACAATGCAGTCAGCCAATAAAGCATGCTTGTTCCTTTGTCATTCCGCGGCGGGATGTCCCAATTTCCGCAGCGCGTCAACCACAAGGCTGACACGGCTGCCTTTTGACCCCTTAACCAGAACCACATCCCCCGCATCCACCAACCGCCCCGCGCGGTCGGCCAACTGCTCCGCGCTGCGGGCAAAACGTCCGCGCTGCGCCTCGGGAAGGGTTTCATATAACGCCTGCATCCGGTCGCCCACGCAATGCACGATGTCCATTGACGCCATAGCGGGCAAATCCGCCAGATTGCTGTGCATCGCGGCCTCGTCCGGGCCAAGTTCCAACATTTCACCCAGAATTGCGACACGCCGCCCATGCGACAGGCGCCCGACATCATCCCTTGGGTGGGCGGCCGCCAACACCTCAAGCGCGGCGGCCATGGATGTCGGGTTCGCGTTGAACGCATCGTCGATCAACTCAAAGCTCAGATCCTCGTCAAGCGGGTCAAGTAACAGGACCTCGCGCATGCCGCGCCCCGCCGGGGGCACCCAGCGTGCCAAATCGGTCGCGGCCAATGCCCGGTCCAGCCCAAGCGCGGCCGCCACGGCCAAAACGCCAAGCGCATTCAGGGCAAAATGCCGTCCCGCGGCGCCGACCTTGTAAAGCACGGGGCTGCGCCAGGCGCGCGCCTGTGAAATCGTGGTATCATCGGCAAAGCTGACTGACAAAAGCCGGTGATGGTTGCCCACTCCCTCTCCAAAGGTCATGATCCTGGCGCCGCGCGCACGGGCCGCATCCATCAGGATGGGGGATGTTTCAAGGTCACCGTTCACCACGGCGACCCCGCCAGGTTCCAATCCCTGAAAGATATCCGCCTTTTCGCGGGCGATCCCGGCCAGGTCTTCGAACGCTTCCAGATGTGCGGGGGCGACGGTGGTGATCATGGCCACGTGGGGCCGCGCCATCCGCGCCAGCGGGGCGATTTCGCCGGGATGGTTCATCCCGATTTCAATCACCGCCAGTTCCGCGTCGCGGGGCATGCGTGCAAGGGTCAGCGGGACGCCCCAATGGTTGTTATAACTCGCCTCGGCCACATGGGTTTTACGCTGATGGCCCAGAACGACACGTAGCATTTCCTTGGTCGATGTCTTGCCCACGGAACCGGTGACGGCCACAACCCGCCCGTCCATGCGCGCCCGCGCGGCGCGGCCCATATCCTCAAGCGCGGTCAGAACATCGGGGACGATCAGCAGCGGCGCGTCATCATCCACGCCATCCGGCACATGGGTCACCAGTGCCGCGCCCGCCCCCTTGTCCAATGCCTGCGCGACGAAATCGTGCCCGTCCCGCGCGGCGCTAAGGGCGACAAACAGATCGCCGGGTGCAATCGTGCGGGTGTCGATCGACACGCCGGTCACAGCCCAATCGCCGCGCAATTGCCCCCCGGTCGCAGCGGCGGCTTCGGCCCCTGCCCACAGGGTCACGCGAGCCGCCCGTCAAGTGCGGCGACCGCCACGCTTGCCTGTTCCGCATCGTCAAACGGGTAAATGTCCCCGCCCACGATCTGACCGGTTTCGTGCCCCTTGCCGGTGATCAACAGCGTGTCGCCGGGACCAAGCGCATCCACCCCGCGCAGGATCGCTTCGGCACGGTCGCCAACCTCAATCGCGTCGGGGCAGCCCAGCATCACGGCCTGACGGATCGCGCCGGGGTCTTCGGTGCGGGGGTTGTCGTCGCTGACAATCACCAGATCCGCGTGTTCCGCAGCCGCCTGCCCCATCAAGGGGCGTTTGGTGGCGTCGCGATCCCCGCCAGCCCCGATAATGGCGACAAGCCGGCCCATGACATGCGGGCGCATTGCCGCAAGGGCCGTGGAAATCGCATCGGGGGTATGGGCGAAATCAACAAAAACGCTGGCACCATTGTCACGCTGCGCAACCAGCTGCATCCGTCCGCGCACCGGCTCCAAAGCCGACAATGTGCCGAACACGGCCTCCGGGCTTTCGCCCGTGGCCAGAACTAGACCTGCGGCAACCAGAACATTTTCTGCCTGAAACCCTCCGATAAGAGGAAGCTGAACCTGATGCAGCTCACCCTCCCAACTGAATCGCAAGGTCTGGCCATCAATGTCATAGCGATGCGCCAGAATACGCAACGCCGCGGCTTCGCCCCGCCCCACGCCCAGCACCTGAATACCGCGATCCGCAGCGATCAGAGCCATATCCGCGCCGCGATGGCCATCAAGGTTGATCACCGCCGTGCCTTCTGGCGGCAGCAACCGGCGGAAAAGGCCCGCCTTGGCGTTGAAATAATCCTCAAACGTTGCGTGGTAATCCAGATGATCCTGAGAGAAATTCGTGAAAGCCGCCGCGACGATCTGAACCCCGTCCAGACGGCGCTGCTCCAAACCGTGGCTTGATGCCTCCATGCAGCCATGGGTCACGCCGGACCGCGCCGCAGCGGCCAAAACCCGGTGCAGTGTGATCGGTTCCGGCGTGGTGTGCGCCAGCGGTGCCTCATAAGCGCCCTCAACACCGGTGGTGCCGAAATTACAGGCGGCATGACCCAGCATCGTCCAGATTTGGCGCGCGAATGTGGCCACGGATGTCTTGCCGTTCGTACCGGTGACCGCCACCATGGTTTCCGGCTGCGCCCCCCACCACAGGGCGGCGGTATAGGCCAGAACCTGGCGCGGGTCCTGCGCAATGACCACCGCTGTTTCGCTTTCGCGCAGAACGTCCGCAAACATCTGCGCACCGGCAGGATCCGTCAGGATTGCCGCCGCGCCCATTTCGATCGCCTGGGGAATGAACCGCGCGCCATGCACCTGTGTTCCGGGCAACGCCGCAAAAAGATTGCCTGCTTCGATATACCGGCTGTCCACGCAAAGGCCTGTGATCCGCGCGCTGCGCCCGTTCGCGGCAGTCAGGCCCAGTTGTGCCAGTGTCGCCGCCTCACCTGCCTGCCGTGCCGCCATATTTGCCGCCCCCATGCGCCTACTGCGATGTGAGCGTTATATCAGCCAGCCTGCCGGGTTCAATCTGTGGTCGCAGCCCAAGAAGCGGGGCGACGCGACGGATCATTTCAGCCGCGACAGGCACTGCTGTCCAGCCTGCCGTGCGGCGTGGTTTTGCACCGCTGGTTTCCACCGGTTCATCCAACGTGACGATCAGCACATATTCAGGGTCATGTGCGGGAAACATCGACGCGAATGTCGCGATGACCTTGTCATCATAATACCCGCCCGTTGGCTTGGGCTTGTCCGCCGTGCCGGTTTTCCCGCCAACCGCGTAACCTTCGACTTCGCCAAAGCTTGCCGTGCCTTCGGTCACCACCTTGCGCAGCATTGAACGCGCCCGCATCGCGGAACCGGACGACATCACCCGGTCGCCCCCCTGTGGTGCGTCCTTTTTCATCAACGTCGGGCGCACCTGGATGCCGTCATTGGCAATCGTCGCATAGGCCGCGGCCAGATGCAGAGGGCTGGCCGAAAGCCCGTGGCCATAGGAAATCGTCATCGCGGAAAGCTCGGTCCACTTGGGCGGCAGCAATGGCTTGGCCTTGGCTTCGGGCAATTCAACGCTGGACGCGCTGAGAACGCCAAGACCGCCCAGGAATTCCTTCTGGCGTTTGACGCCGATCATCTGCGACAGGCGCGCCGTGCCGATATTCGAACTTTTCACGATGATCTTTTCAACGCTCAACTCTTTGCCGTAATTGTGGAAATCCCGAATGCGATGTTTGCCGAACTTGATCGGCCCACGAATGTCGATCACGGTCTGCGGGTTGACCAGCCCAAGGTCCATGGCCTGCGCGGCTGTGAAGATCTTGAAGGTCGATCCAAGCTCGTACAAACCCTGGGCCGCGCGGTTGAACAAAGGGCTGTCGTCCGGATGCCCGGACGTTGGCGCATGAGGCCGGTCGTTGGGGTCAAAATCCGGCAACGAAACAAGCGATATGATCTCGCCTGTTTTCACCTTCATCAAGACCGCCGCGGCGCCCTTGGCCTTCATCAGTTTCATGCCACCATGCAACACACGTTCCGCCGCCGCCTGCACACCCAGATCCAGCGACAGGGTCAACGGGGTGTCGGCATTGGCCGGATCCCGCAGGAAACCATCGAATTGACGTTCAACACCGGCAACACCGATCACTTCGGCCGATGCGACACCCTCTTGCCCGAACCCGGCCCCGCCCAGCACATGCGAGGCGATTTGACCGTTGGGGTATAGGCGCATTTCACGTGTCCCGAACAAAAGGCCGGGATCACCGATATCCATGACAGCCTGTTGTTGTTCCGGGCTGATACGTTTCTTGATCCACAAAAACTTGCGCGATCCGGTCATGTCTTTCAGCAGGCGATCCGGGTCAAGGTCGGGAAAGATGACCATCAGCTTTTCGACCGAACCGACAGGATCAATCAACTGGTGGGGATGGGCATAAAGCGCATGCGTTTCCAGATTGGTCGCCAGAATGCGCCCGTTGCGATCCACGATATCGCCGCGATCCGCAGCAATTGCCGCACCGCTGGCTGAAGTGCGTGGTTCCTGGGGTTCCGACCCCGCCATCGCGCCCATGCGGAACCCGATAACCGTAAACGCGCAAAAGAACGCAACACCCAGTACCAGCAATCGGCCCTCGGCGCGGGTGCGATCACTGTCGCGCATTTCCTCGTGGCGCAGGCGCAGGTTTTCGCGTTCGATCGCGTCGGGGTTTTCCCCCTTGGCACGGGCCTGAATGATGCGGGCCAGCGGACGAAGTGGTGTACGGATCATTGGCCTGCCCCCGCATTTGCGCCATCGCTGGAAACATCGACTGGCGCGTTGAAAACGATGCGCGCCTCGTCCTGTGGAAAGGCCACCTGATCAATCCGCCCGAACTGATCGGGGCGCAGCGGCAACAGGCCCAGATCGCCAAAGTTGATCTCGGCCAGATCGCGCAGACGATCAGGTCGGTTCAAATAGGCCCATTCCGCCCTAAGCATGGCCAGCTTGGCCCGTGCCTCACCGATTTCCAATTGCAGATCTTCGGTTTGGCTCAACGCGCTCTGGGTCTCGTAATTCTCTCGGTAGGCCCAAAAGGCAAGACCAATGACCGCCATGGCCGACATCACATAAAGCAGGCTTTTCATCGTTTCCCCCTAAGTTGCGGCATCCCCAATGCCTTGCGATCGACCGGGCCGGCTGGGGCATCGGTGCGTCGCGCGACCCGCAGGCGCGCGGACCGCGACCTGGGATTCTGGGCCAATTCTTCGTCATCCGGGCCAATCGCCTTGCGGTTCAAAACCGCAAAGGCTGGCGCGTCCTCGTCTGTTTCCGGCGCATAGCGGTTCGCCCGGCCCATGCCGCCTGAACGCAGTTGCAAGAACCGTTTGACCATCCGATCCTCGACCGAATGAAAGGTCACGACAGCCAGCAACCCACCGGGTTTCAGCGCCCGTTCCGCGGCCTCAAGCCCGGCGGCCAATTCACCGTATTCGTCATTCACCGCGATACGGATCGCCTGAAAACTGCGTGTGGCGGGATGGCTTTGGCCGGGTTTGGATCGCGGCAGGCAGCCTTCGATCACGCGGGCCAGTTCCAGCGTCGTTTCAAACGGCTTTTCCGTGCGTGCCTTGACGATGGCGCGGGCGATCCGCCGGCTTGCGCGCTCTTCTCCGAACAGGAACAGAATGTCGGCCAGGTCGGCCTCTTGCGCGTCGTTCACCAGATCGGCGGCGGACATGCCCGTCGCGCCCATGCGCATGTCCAGCGGGCCGTCGCGCATGAATGAAAACCCGCGTTCGGCCAGGTCAAGCTGCATCGACGACACGCCCAGATCCAGCACGATGCCGTCAAGCGCCGTGTCACTATAGGTATCAAGCGCCGAAAACACGCCTTCGACCAGTGCCAGCCGGTCGCCATAATCGCCAGCCCATTCCCTGGCCATGGCGAACACCATCGGATCACGATCCACGCCAATCACCTTGTCGGCGCCTGCGTCAAGCAACCCGCGTGTGTACCCGCCCGCGCCAAACGTCCCGTCAAGCCAGACGCCCCCCACAGGGGCCACCGCCGCCAAAAGCGGGCGCAGCAGAACCGGGATATGGGGTTGGCTGATCATCTCCGCACCCTGCCCCATCGGTCAGTCCCGAGGGTCGCGCTGGCGGTGATCGTCCAGCTGAACCTTGGATGGGTTGAGAAGTGATTTCGGATCGAAGTCGGGCGCCTGAGAGGCCAGGAAATCCGCCACGTCGTCGCCGTGGATATCGTTGTAAACGTTCGGATTCCACATCTCGAACGACGCGCCCATTCCGCGCGCCAGAATTTGCATTCCGTCCCCTAGCGCCATCTTGTCCCGCAACATCTGCGGCAGGACGGCACGGCCCGTGTCATCCAGGCGCACCTCAAGGGTTTTGGTCATGTAACAATCGGTCGCGACCTTGCGCTGAACCGATCCAAGCGGCATCGCTTCGACCAGGGCTTCCAGTTCGTTCTGGCCGTCCACTGTGAAAACTTCCAGACCACCCTTTAGGTGACTGCCGTAATGAACATGCATGCGGGGGTTGGTCTCGGACGACCAATCGGGATCATTACCTTCCAGAACACGGCGAAATTCGGCCGGGATCGACACGCGACCCTTCCCGTCCATCTTCAGATGGTTTTCGCCTCTGAACCTTGCGCGGCTCACTGCTCTTACCGGTCCCTTCCCCCCACTTGATAAAATTGGCCACCTGCGGCATCCTGAAACGGAAAACGGCGAATAGGTGCTGCTGCCACTGCCCTATTCGCCGCCCTCGTCCCGTCTCCGGGGTTGGTCCGTTTACGCGCGCCACCTGGGGGGATGTCTGCTCGCCCGCGCTACGGAACTCTTGGTACGATGAAAGCGGGTTGCCTGTATGAAACACTGCCTAGGGAAGTTTTTATGGGGTCGTTATCGTCTCGCCCCGTTGTCCCGTCTTCATCTGTGTGAATAGGTATGGCATGGGACAGCATGGGCGGCAATGGATTTTTTTGGGAAATTACACCGCCAACCGGGATTAGAGATGACGGCATTTCGACACGGCGCAAGCAGTCCACACTGGGTAGCGGGCGACAAAGGATGTGCTACTAAATGTAGTGTCGGCTGCCGCCTCGACAAAATTCCCACGAAAACCCGTACGATCCCAATTATTTTCAAATGACCCCCGAAATGGGGCCTGATCCCAGCGGTTCCCAAGGCTGATCACGCCTTTTCCCGGCGAATCACGGGTCCGTGATTCGGGTTTTCTGGACTCCAATGAATTGGGGTGTGCGCCATGGGCCCGGTGGGGGCCGTTCCCAAATCCGCGAAAGATCCGTGGATTTTGCGCTTTGGGCGTCGTTTGTCCGGGTTTGGGGGGCAAACCCACAGGAATTGGGTGGAATTGCCCCGGAACGGCAACTGCCCCGCGTGCGGGCAGGTCAGTTGCCCCCGCCCGCCGCAGGAAAAGTCGGAAATTTACGCCAGACCGCCCTTGACCAGCCTGTCGGCCAACCGCGCATAGGCATCGGCCATGGCGCTGTCGCCCGCCGCAATTGGCGTGCCCGCGTCTCCGGCCAGCCGGGTATCAAGGTCAAGCGGCAGTTCCCCCAGAAACGGCACACCTATCTTTTCCGCCTCGGCGGCGACACCGCCATGGCCGAAGGGGTGGCTTTCGTGGCCACATTTGGGACAGACAAAGCTGCTCATGTTTTCGATCAGCCCCAGAACCGGGGTTTTCAAGGTGTTGAACATGTCGATCGCCTTGCGCGCATCCAGCAGGGCAACGTCCTGTGGCGTGGACACGACCAAAGCGCCCGTCATCTGCGCACGTTGGCACAGCGTCAGTTGCACATCCCCTGTCCCCGGCGGCAGATCAACGATCAGCACATCCAAATCGCCCCAGGCCACCTGCCCCAGCATTTGCTGCAAGGCGCCCATCAACATGGGCCCACGCCAGACGACGGCTTTGCCTTCTTCCATCATCAGGCCGATGGACATCATCGTGACGCCATGCGCGTGCTGGGGTTCGATGATCTTGCCATCTGGCGACGCGGCGCGTTTGGTCACGCCCATCATGCGCGGTTGGGACGGGCCGTATATATCGGCATCCAGCAGGCCAACCTTGCGCCCGGCGCGGGCCAGCGCCACGGCCAGATTGGCGCTGACGGTGGATTTCCCGACGCCCCCCTTGCCCGATGCAACGGCCAAAATCCGATCCACCCCGGCCGGGCGCATCGGCGCCGCCTGCGGGGTGGGATGCCCGCCGATCTTTAGCCCCTGCGGCGGCGGCCCTTTGTCTGCGGGGCCATGGGCAGTCAGGACCGATGTCACCTCTTTCACACCGGGCACTTCGCGCACCACCTGTTCTGCGGCCTCGCGCATAGGCTCCATCCGTCGGGCCAATTCGGGCGACGGGGCCTCGATCACAAAGCGCACACGCTCGCCCTCTATGACCAGCGCCCGGATCATATCGCGCGAGACAAGATCACCGCCATCAGGCAGTTGAACGCGCGACAGCGCTGCGGAAATCAATTCTTTTGTGACGGTCATTTGCCCTCTGGCTCTCTGCGCTTGTGTGCGGCTTGGCGGGATTGTTTTCGTCTTCGAAACGAAAAAAGCCAACGATTACAATTGTCGTTAGGTCAACAATGCGTATGCATTTGCTGCATAGCAGCATTGTTCAACCGGGTATTGTGCAACTGCAGCATAAGCGTATCTTGATACCAACAGAGCAGCGCTGGCACCGACATAACCGCTCAGCGCAGACGACGAAAGGCTAGACGACCATGACTATGATGTCAGACACAAACACAGTCGCAATCCCGGCACAGGGCGCAACACGCAACCTGCTCGTGCGCGCTTGGAACGTTATCGCAGACCGTTACACCCGCTATGCAGCGTACCGCCGCACCGTGGCTGAAATGTCCGCACTTTCCTCCCGTGACCTGCGCGACCTTGGCTTGCACCGCTCGATGATCCGGTCGATGGCGCACGAAGAAGCCTACCGCTCGATGTAATTTCGGAATCAGATGGCCCTCTCCTCCTCCCTGGGCCCTCTGTGAAACTGCGGCGATACCTCTCCTCCTCCCTGGTATCGCCGCACCCTAATTCCGGGGCCCGCCAATGTTCGGTTTGGCCCCAACAGAACGAACCGGTCTCTCCTCCCTCGACCGGTGAATGCAGAACCGGCGGTGTCTTTCCTCCTCCCTGACACCGCCGGGACGCATCCAAGGAATGCTCCGGCCATCCTCCCTTGGCTGGGTGCTGCAAGACCGCAGGTGCCTCTCCTCCTCCCTGGCACCTGCGGACCTTGCGGATATCAGGGCCAAATGGCCCGAACAGTTCGGTCACTCTCTCCTCCTCCCTGGGTGATCGGGAAATGAACGGCGGCGCCTCTCCTCCTCCCTGGCGTCGCCGTTTTTCGTTTTCCTTTGCCGGCACAACGCAAAAGCCCGCGCCAAAGCGCGGGCAATATCCCCAAAAATCGGTTTGTGAATGTGACGTGGCCGCCTTAGCGGCGGGCGATGGCGGATTTCAGGTTTTCGCGCATCCGAAGCAAAACGTCGTGCACTTCGGCCAGACGTTCAGGCGCGATGCCCTTGTTGGACACGGCTTCGACCTCTTGCACGGTTTGCGTCATGATCCGCACAACCGCCTTGCCCGCCTTGGTCGCGTAAATCCGATTGGACCTGCGATCTTGCGGGTCGGCGCGGCGTTCGACATATCCGCGCGCCTCAAGCCGGTCGATCAACTTGCTGGTGGTCACGGTTGCGATATCCATCCGATGGGCCAGTTCCGATTGGCTTAACCCGTCTTCGCGCAGCAAATGGAACAGAACCCACCCCTGGGACATCGTCATGTCATGCGGTTTCAGAATGGCATCGAACAGGATCGCCCGGAACCGCGCGATATCCTGAAACACAGGCATGTGCAGATCTTGCTGGTCGGGTTTATTGGTTTCAGCCACGGTCGCCCCCTGCCCTGCCAGTCAGAGCGTTGCGGCACTCACCTACGAAGTGGGGCGCTTTTACGCAAGCGCCCCGCTTGGTGTTGCCAGATTCAGACGGGATCCCAGGTAAAGATGTCGCCGGACCTGTCCAGATCATAGAAATCAGACTTCATCGCCGGAATGGCGTGATCCCGCACGGTTTCCGGTGTCCACCCTTCGCCGCGATGTGCAGACCGGATTGGGCGCGGCTGACTGAACAGGAAGATTTCGTTGTTGCGCACGCCGAATATCTGGCCCGTCACGTCACAGGTTGGATCGGCCAATGCCACGCACATTGGTGCGATCTTGGCCGGGGTCATGTCCTTGATCCGTTCCACCCGCGCCTTTTCGGCCTCGGTCTTGGCCGGGATTGTGCCGATCAGACGCGACCAGGCAAATGGCGCAATACAGTTTGACCGCACATTGAACCGCGCCATGTCCAGGGCAAGCGATTTCGACAGCCCCACGATGCCCATCTTGGCGGCGGAATAATTCGCCTGACCAAAGTTCCCGATCAATCCGGATGTCGAGGTAAAGTTGATGAAACAGCCCGACGCCTGCATCTTGAATTGCGCGGCCACCGCGTGGGCCATGTTGAAACTGCCCTTAAGGTGCACGGCAATCACCGAATCCCAGTCGTCTTCGGTCATCTTGTGGAAAATCACGTCGCGCAGGATGCCCGCGTTGTTGACGACAACGTCGATCCCGTCGAATTCATCCATCGCCTGTTCGAACATCGCGTTTGCATCGGCCGGTTTGGCGACGTTGCCGAAATTGGCCACCGCGCGGCCACCAGCCGCTTCGATCTCGTTCACCACCTCTTGGGCGGGGGTCTGATCGCTGCCTTCGCCGCTGGCCGCGCCGCCCAGATCGTTGACGATCACATTCGCCCCGCGCGATGCCATCATCAACGCGATATCGCGCCCGATGCCACGGCCCGCGCCTGTCACGATGACTGTTTTGCCATCAAGCATGCCTGTGCCTGTTTCCGTATCCGTCATGTTTTCAATCCCTTACCATGAATCTTCGTTGGTCATCACCACGGTGGCCGAGGCCGAGAACATTCCCCCAACACCGTGAACCATCGACAGTTTTGCATCCTTAACCTGCGCCGGAGAGATGCCGCGCATCTGGCGCACGCCCTCTTGCAGTGCATACATCCCGTACATTCCGGAATGCATATAACTCAGCCCGCCACCATTGGTGTTCAACGGCAGCGACCCACCCGGCCGGGTATGTCCTTCGGCGATAAACGCGCCCGCCTCGCCCTTGCCAACAAAGCCCAGATCCTCAAGCCCATAGATCGGCAAATGCGCGAAAGCGTCATAGATCATCAGGTGATCCACATCCGAATGGGTGATCCCGGCGCTTTCAAACGCCATTTTGCCGGACACGCGGAACGCCTTTGAACTGGTGAAATCCTCCATCTGGCTGACCATCGGGCCTTCGGCGCTTTCGCCGCCGACACCGCGCAGATACACAGGCTTGGTCGGAAAATCCTTGGCCCGTTCGGCACTTGTCAGGATCAGCGCCCCGCCGCCGTCTGACACAAGGCAGCACATCAGCTTGCGAAACGGATAGGCGATCATCTTTGACCCAAGAACATCATCCACCGTGATCGGATCACGGGCCGTCGCGCGGGGATGGAATGCCGCCCATTCGCGTTGGACGACAGCGACCATGGCCAATTGTTCCTCGGTCAGCCCGTCGTCTTTCATTTTGCGCAATACGGGCAAAGTGAACCGTGATGGCGGCGCAAGCGGGCCATAAATCGATTCAAACTCGCGCTGCTGCATCGACGGGAAAATCGCCATATGGTCGCGATGCCCGGACCGCCCGCTTTCGCCGTGGGTGACCAGAACCGTGGTGCACAGCCCAGACCGGATGGCCGCAGCCGCGTGGCGCACATGGGTGATGAACGAACATCCCCCGACCGACGTGCCATCCAGCCATGTCGGCGTGATTCCCAGATATTGCGCGATTTCGGCGGCGTCATGCCCCCCCGTGGCAACCCCGTCGATATCCTGGATCGTCAACCCGCAATCGGCCAGCGCGTTCAGCGCCGCATCGGCATGCAGGCCTGTTTGGCTCAACTCGGGGACTTTGCCCATTCGGGTGGTTTCCGCCGCCCCAACGATCGCAACCTCAGCGCGGGTCATAGCGCACCCCCTTTCGCCGGGCGAAACTGCGGCACCGAGATATCGCCGCGTTCCTCAAACACCACCTCAAGCGGCATATCCAGCACCAGCTTGTCAGCTTCGGCCGGGCAATCAACGATATTGGTCACCATGCGCGGGCCTTCGTCCAATTCCACCACCGCAATGGCAAACGGCGGTTCATACCCCGGCGCGGCCATATGATTGATAACATAGGAATAAAGCCGCCCCTTGCCGCTTGCCTCAACCACTTTGACATCGCGCGCGCCGCAACGTGGGCAGAACGGCCGTGGCGGGAAAAACGGTTTGTCGCAGGACGGACAGGCGTTCAACAACAGTTTGCCCTGCCTTGCCCCGTCCCAATAGAACTGCGTTTCGGGGTAGATTTTCGGAGTTTGACGATCGCTCATAGTCACCTCTTATATGCCCAACGGGCCGACTTGCCTTAGCCCAGGCGGGCCAATCCGTTATTCAATACGACGATATCACGCTCAACAACGCGGGCGCGGAATGTCACCTCATCGCCATTGCGCCACATCTCGGTTCGGATGGTTTCACCGGGGAACACCGGGGACGAAAACCGCAGTTGAAGATGCTTTAACGCCGCCGGGTCGCCATCCGCCAAAGCAGCGGTGATCGACCACGCCGCAACGCCAAGCGTGCTTAGACCATGTAGAATTGGGCGATCAAACCCCGCCTGCCGCGCCACATCGGGGTCTGCGTGCAGGGGGTTCAGGTCACCACTTAGCCGATAGATCAGCGCGCCGCCCGGCTGGGTCGCGTGATCGAACACATGTTCGGGCGCCGTGTCGGGCATGGGATGCACCGGTTTCACCGGCCCCTCCGGGCCACCGAAACCACCGTCGCCGCGGGCAAAACTGGTGCCTGCAACAGTGGCGATCAACGCCCCCGTTGCCTTGTCCGTCAGGGCGCGTTCGGAATAGATCAGCGCGCCTTTGTCGGCACCCTTGTCCACGATCCCGGTGATTTTCAGATTGCCAATCAGCGTGCCTTTGGCTGGCAATGGCGCGTGCAAGGTAAAGCTTTGTTCGCCGTGCAGGATTTTTTGCCACGTCAGGCCGGTGTCAGGCTCCATCGCCCAAAAACCGGGATAGGCAAGCACATTGACCATCGATGGCAACGCGCAGAACCCTTCGGCCCGCTCATAGGTCGCGCGCAAATGCGCCGGGTTTAACGGATCGGCCCCAAGGCCAAGCCCAAGCGCATAAAGGATCGTATCACGCTCAGTATAGCTGTGTTCGATCGGGGCAAACGGGCGCGCCATCAGCGCGTCATAATCAATCATGCTGGTCCTCCCACGGCGTTGGCACCGTCCAGTCGGACACTACATAGCAAGATAATAGTTTGCAAGGTAATGAAAAGGCGAACAGCGAAAGGCGACACCCGTTTCCGGCGCTGGCGTCGGAAAGGCCGCCGCGCCATGCGTCGCGATGGCACCTGTCCTGAACCACCTTTCAGCGTTTAACATCAGGGAATTAACCCAAAATGTTGAACCGGGTTCCGCAGATGGTGACGCAATTGCCATCGACCGGACAACCTGCCGCCCTCGCCGCGGCAAGAACCGCGTCACGGTCACGAACGGCAAGGTCCAGCGCCCCCAGACCCGCGCCGCGCCCGTCCGTCGCTGCGACGAACCGCAGGTCCGCGTTGGTCAGCGGTACATGCGGCACGCCATCACGCATGTCCACCGCGATCCCGGACACAGCCGACCAGTGGGCGGCCAGGGCTGCGGGGTCATCTGACTGAAGCTCGGCCGCGACAATGGACGTGGCGCGGTCATCGCGCACCTTGTCCTGCCAACCATCACCGCCGGCAAAGGGCCATGTGCCGGTGGGGTCATCACCCTGCACCCATGGCACCGAAAAGAACGCCGCCTGCATGTCGCCGGGGTGCAGCTGCATCATCTTGTAACTGCCCCCGTCGCGTTCCATCGCCACACGCACATTATTGGCCGCCGCATTCGCGCGCACCGCGTCCTGTTGGCCCGATGACCCCGCCTGACAGATCACCATATAACCACCGTCCCCGCCGCGCCGATCCAGATACCGCCCCGCCGCCGTGCCGTCCTGTGTGGGCGCGACCACCTCAAGAAACTGGGTGCCAATGCCCAGCAATGTGTTTTCCAGCCCGTATTTTCCAACAGCCGGATCAACAAAGACCGAGGCAAGCCCAAGCACGTTCGACAGGTCGTCGATCGCCGGTTTCAAATCAGCCGCAACAAGGCAGATCTGGCGTAAATAAATGGTCATCCCCGTGCCCTTTCAGATGTCGGAAAAATTGGGAGGACGGCGTTCAACATAGCTGCTCACGCCCTCTTTTATGTCGGGGTGTCCGATGCTTGCGTCCATTTCCCGATCTGCAAGCGCAAGGGAGTCGCGGAATGTCTGGTGATAGCCTGCGCGCACCTGACGTTTGATCACGGCGACCGAACGTGGGGACACATCGCAGGCCAAGGCGCGCGCCATTTCCCCCACCCGATCCATCAGATCTTCGCGTGCGACGGCGGCGTTCAGCAGGCCCATGTCCGCCGCCTCGACCCCGTCGAATTTGCGGGCGGTCATCAGGATGTCCAGCGCGTTCGCCTCTCCGATCAGGCGCGGCAACAGCCATGCCAACCCGTGTTCCGCAATCAACCCGCGCGCGGCAAAAGCCGTTGAAAACTTGGCTTCGGCCGCCGCGTACCGCAGGTCACAATGCAGGACAAGAGACAGGCCCATGCCCGCACAGGCCCCGTTGATCGCCGCGATGATCGGTTTGGGACAGGCCATGAAATAGCCAAACCGCCCCGGATACTGCCCCTCAAGATCGGGCCAGGCCGCGTTGTCAAATGCCTCGGCTGATGGATTGGGGTTCGAGCGTGTCGTGGATTCACCGGACGCCGCAGTGTTCTGAAGCCCGGCCATATCCACCCCGGCACAAAACCCGCGCCCGGCACCGGTGATGACAATGACACGACAGGCCGGATCGTTGCCCGCCTTGATCACCGCCGCATGCAATTCGGCGGCCATTTCGCGGGTCCACCCATTCATCCGCTCAGGGCGATTCAGGGTGATCGTGGTGATGCGATCAACGGTCGCGGACAATACTGTGTTTTCTGCGCTCATGGCGGTTCAGCTCCCTTTAAAGGCGGGTTTGCGTTTTTCAACAAAGGCGGCGGCGGCCTCTTTGTGATCATCGGTCAGCGTGCATTCGATGTGATTGCGCGCCTCCTGGGCAAAGCTTTCCAACAGCCCACCGCCCGATGCTGACAGAGCAAGGTTCTGTTTGATTTTGCCCAGTGTCACGGTCGGTCCGCCGGCCAGTTGTTCGGCCAATGCCATCGCTTCGCCCATCACATCACCGGCGGGAACCGCGCGTGTCACAAGCCCGATATCGGCCGCCTCGCGCCCTGACAGGACGGGCGACAGCAGGTATAGTTCGCGCGCCTTGGCGGCACCCAACAGTTGCGTCAGGAAATACGTACCGCCGTAATCGCCCGACAGCCCCACCTTGGCAAAGGCTGTTGTCAGCTTGGAATCTTCGGCGCAGATGCGGAAATCACAGGCCATGGCCAACGACAACCCCGCCCCTGCCGCCGACCCTTCGATCGCGGCGATCGTGGGTTTGGGCATTTCGTGCAGATATCGCGATGTGCTCATCCGGTCCAAAAGCTGGTGCTTCTTTTCGCCCAACGGGGCGTCCCGCCCGCGACCTTCGTTCATCGCCTTGACGTCGCCGCCAACGCAGAAATGTCCGCCCGCGCCGGTCAGCATGACAGCGCGCACCGCCGGATCCGATGCCGCCTCGGCGGTCGCTTCGCGCAGACCTTGGGTCATGCTGGGATCCATGGCGTTGCGCCGTTCGGGGCGGTTCATCGTCAGGATCAGCAATCCGCCACGCATTTCCTTTGTCAGTGATTCAGTCATGTTTTCCCTCCCAAGAACCCGGTCAGCCGCAACCGCGGAGCCTTTGGGGGCAAGCGTAAAGTGGCGTTGAAACGTTTCAAGCCATACCCCACCCATTTTACAAATGAGAAGACCGCTCGCCCGCGCCGGATCGCCAGCATAGGATAGTTGCACGTTGGCCGGGCGGGAAATTCCCCCCATAACAGGGCCGAACGACAGGATGAGGGAGACGGGATCGTGGCGGCAGGAGCATTGGACGGACTGCGGGTTCTGGATTTTGGCGGTAGCATTTCGGCGGCCTATGCGGGCGTTTTGTTCGCCGCCGCCGGTGCCCAAGTGATCAAGGTTGAACCACCTGAATGCGGCGATGATATTCGCAGGCTTCCCCCCTTTTCGCCCGCTGAAACGCCCCCTGAATCCAGCGCGATGCAAACCTTTCTGGACGCGGGCAAGCAAAGCCTCGCGCTTGATCTGACAACGCCCGAGGGGTGCAAGACAGCCGCGCGCCTGTGCGCGCAGGCCGATGTCGTGATCGAAGCCCGCGATCCGGGGTTTGTGAATTCAATCGGCATTGACCCGACAGCGCCGCCCTGTGTTGTCCTAAGCCTGAGTTGGTTTGGCCGAACAGGTCCGGGGCGTGACCACACCGGAAGCGATGCCGTCATCCTGTCGCGCACCGGGTTCGTGCACCAAGTCGGCCCCATAGATGGCCCGCCAATTGTGCCGGGCGGGTATTATGCGCAGATCGTCGCCGGATTGTCCGGGTTCGTTCCGGCCATGGCCACCTGCATCGGGCGGCTTGCCGGTGGGCCGGGGTGTATGATCGACCTATCGGTTTACGAGGCGAACATGGCCTTTACCGAACAGGCATCGGTGCGCAATGCCTTTGAAGGGTATGAACCCCAGCGGACTGGCATCAACCGCTTCCAGCCCGTGCATCCGCAAACGCTTTACCCCGCTGCCGACGGTTGGATCGGGGTCACCACCCTGACGCCCCCCCAATGGACAAGCCTGTGCGAATTGTTGGGCCTGCACGATCTTGGGGCAGATCCCAGGTTCCGCTCGGCCTATGACAGGTCCGACATTGCGGACACGGTCGATGCTCTTTTGATCCCCGAATTGAAAAAGCGAAAGGTGATGGACCTGTTCCTTGAGGGACAGAAACGACGCATTCCGCTGGCACCGGTTCCCCGGATGGACGAATTGGCCGGGCTTGACCATTTTCGCGCGCGCGGTGTGTTCGGCCGCTATGCCCATGGCCAGGACTATAGTTTCGACGCGCCTGTCATTCCTTGGAAAATGGAAAAAACGCCGCTGCATTCAGGCGGTATCGCGCCCAGACTTGGCGCCCAAAGCCAGGAAGTATTGGCCGATTACGGATTTCAAAAGGACGAAATCGCGGACCTTGTCAAAACCGGCACCATCGTCCCGGCAAAGGAGCAATCATGAGTGGTCATCCCCTTCCGCTAAAAGGCTTTCGTATTGTCGATCTGACAATGGGATGGGCCGGCCCGCTGTGCACGCGCCATCTGGCCGATATGGGTGCCGATGTCATCAAAATCGAAGACGAGGTGAAATTCGACTGGTGGCGCGGCGCAAGCCATACCCCGGAAGAGATCGCCGCCGGGGCGCATGAACGCACCACGAACTACCTGTTTATGAACCGCAACAAACGCGGCATGTCGATCGACCTGACCCGCCCCGAAGGGCGCGAATTGGTGCTGTCCATTGTGGCCAAGGCGGATGCCGTGGTGGAAAATCAGGCGACGGGTGTGATGACCAAGCTGGGGCTTGATTACGACAGCCTGAAATCGGCCAACCCCGGCATCACATTCATTTCGCTGCCCGGATTTGGCGCCGAAGGACCTTGGTCCGCCTTTCGCGGCTATGGATCAACCTTTGAACAGGGCGCGGGCCTGCCCCATCTCAGCGGCGGGCCGAATGATCCACCTGTCCAGCTTCATCTTGCCTTTGGGGATCCTGTGGGCGGGTTGACTTCGGTCTCGGCCCTGCTTGTCGCGCTTTATCACCAGCGCAAGACCGGCGAAGGCCAGCGGATTGATCTGTCACAGGTCGAAGCAATCATGCAGCTTGGCATTCACGGGCCGCTGTTTCAGGCGGTGACGGGCGCTCCGCCGGAGCGGACAGGAAACCGGCATCATTTCTATGCGCCCCAAGGGTGTTATGCCTGTGACAAACCGGACACCTGGCTGGTTCTGACCGTGACCCAGGATGCGCAATGGCCGGTGTTGGCCAAGGCCATCGGTCGGCCAGACCTTGGCGATGACCCATCCCTTGCCACGGCCACCGGACGCCACGACCGCGCGGCGGAAATTGACGCCGCGATCGCGGAATATCTGGCCCGTCAAGACGCCGTTGTGGCGGCGCGACACCTGCTTGACCTTGGGATACCGGCCAGCAACACGTCAGGCGTTTCCGGCCCAGTGAATGATCCGGTGCTTGAATCGCGCGGTTTCTGGACAGTGATGGATCGCCCGGTCACCGGTGAAATGAAAATTCCGACGCCCCCCTATCGGATAGATGGTGCCCGCGCCCCGGTGACCCGCCCTGCACCTTGGGTGGGTCAGGACAGCGCCGAAGTGCTGGAAGATGTCCTGGGCCTGTCCCCCGCCCGCATTGCAAAGCTGCGCAAAGACGGCGTCATCGGCCCCGGAACAATCGGACCGCGCAACACCTGAGGTCCAAGACCCGGTCCGCCACCACGGGCCCGGCCACAGATCGCGACGCGACCAAGGCTGTGATCGCGTGACGGACATCGTTGCGACGATCGTGATCAGGGATGTTGATGGGCCGCGAACGGGTCAGCCAATCGCATTGATGCGCATGTCGCCCATCACCTTGCCGTCGCGCACGGTGCACAAAGCGGTCCACGCATCGCCATCTTCGGCCACACGAACGTCAAAGGTGTCGTCCCAGAAAATAGGACGGCGGAACATGATATCCACGTCAATCTGTTGCGGGGCAAAGGCCTGCCAAATGGCCGCCGTCATGTAACGCACCCCGTGCGATCCGCCCACGATTGGCGCGCGGTATCCGGCGTTCTGGGCAAAGGCCAGATCGGTATGGATCAGGTTCGTCGTGTCCCCGCAATAGGTCACGCAATCCTCGGGCGTCATGGTGATTTCGGTGATCGTGCGCAATGGCGCGGGGTCCTGCACGGCCGGTTCCGGGCGGGGCACGGTGCCGCGCTGCGACGGATCGGCGGTGACATTGGGGTCTGTCATCAACGCGGTGCGCCGGGTCAAAACCCCTGGCCCGCCCGCGACAGGGGTATAACGCGTGTCGCAGACCCAAACGATGCCGCGCGGCGTATGGGTCACCTCGATCACCTCGCCCGTCACTTCGATCTCTTCGTCCAGCTTCAGCGGCGCTTCGACCACGATCTTTTGCATCATGTTGACCATGCCATTCGAACTGATCCCGTTCAGCCCGCTTTCGCGGATCGCATGGGGAATGAACGCGGCAGGGTCGATGCATCCGTCGAACAAGGCAGTGTCCACACCAACCACGGCCAGCATCCGGTCTTCGGCGGCGCGATCAAACATGGTGCGGCGGGGTTTGAACGTGAACCCGACATGGGGTGTGACATCCGTATGGTTGGCTTTGGTGGTCATCGGGTTCAATCCTTGTCACTGTCCGGGCGATCGCGGCGGCACGGCTTAACGGTTTTTCCAGTCGGGTTTGCGCTTTTCGACAAAGGCCTTCACCCCTTCGGCAAAATCATATGTCTCGCGCAGCTCAACACTTGTCATGCGGCTAAAGGCCATGCTGGCGGCCATGTTTTCCAAATCGTCCATCGCGTTCAACACCCGCTTGGTCGCCTTGACCGAAGACGGGGACACCGCGACGATTTCCGCCGCTTTGGCGCGGGCGCGATCCATCAATTGATCGGCCGGAACCACTTCGTTCACGATGCCAAGCGACAGCGCCTCGTCCGCGTAAACGCTCCGCCCGGTCAACATCATTTCCACGGCGGGCTTGCGCCCGATCTGACGTGACAGGCGTTGCACGCCTCCGGCCCCGGCAAACAGGCCAACCCGCACTTCGGGCAAGGCGAACCGCGCGTGATCCGCCGCCAGAATGATGTCACAGGCCAATGCGGTTTCAAAACCGCCGCCCATGGCCACGCCGTTGACCGCTGCGATCACCGGCTTTTCACGGGTCCATCGCGTTGTCAGACCGGCAAACCCCGTGGGTTCCGCCGACCGTTTGCCCCCCGCGGCTGTCGCCTTCAGGTCATTTCCCGCCGAAAACGCCCGGTCGCCTGCCCCGGTGATGATCGCCACCCAAAGATCGGGATCGCCATCAAATTCGTCCCAGATTTTGGCCATTTCCGAATGCATGGGCGGATGGCCCGCGTTCATAACCTCGGGCCGGTTCATCGTGACCGTCAAAACATGACCATCACGCGAAACCTTGGCAAATTCATATGTCATGGTCTGTCGTCGCCCCGCCGTTTCCCGAACCCGCGCCACGCGGATCGTCGTTGGGCAAATCGGACCGCCATTGGCAAAAACAGTCAACACGACGGCGAAACCCGCCACAACCGTGTTAGCCCGCAGCGTCTGTGGCACCGTGCGCATGTCAGCCGCGTAACGTGGCCGGTTGTGAAGCCGACCTTATGCGTGGCGCATGGGCAGGATGAGGATGGCGAATTCGTTACCGCAGAACCCCGGCAAGGATGCTGTCCACCAGACGGCGGCGAAGATCAATTTGCGCGGCTTCATCAAACAAGGCGTCGCCAAAGTTGTGCGAGAACGTATCGCGGTTTGAAACGTTAAAGAAGGACACCGCGCTGATCTGCCAGTGCAATGCCAGCGGCGAGATATCCGCGCGGAACACACCCGAGTCGCGCCCCGCCGCACAGATACGTTCCAATTGATGGATCGCCGCGGTGTTTGTCGCCGCCAGGGCATCCATGTCCTTCATATGTTTGGCATGGTGAACGTTTTCGATCATGACGAGTCGGATGAAATCCGGGTTTGACCGGTGGTGATCAAAGGTGAATTCCACAAGCTTTCGCAACGCCGCGTCCGGGGCCATCCCATCAAGATCGAGTTCGGATTCCGCCTTTCGAACTCGGGCGTATTCGTCTTCCAGAACCGCGCGATACAATCCCTCTTTGTCGCCAAAGTAATAGAAAATCATACGCTTAGAGGTCTTGATCTGGTTCGCGATCTCTTGAACGCGTGCGCCCGATAGCCCGTGTTCTGAAAATGCGTTCCGCGCCGCCCGCAAGATGTCCGCGCGCACCGCTTCGGGATCCTGTTTCCATGTCCGCTCACGCTTGTTGGGTTCTTTTGCGACCATATCCTGCCCTCTTCCATTCCCTTCACACTACGCCTTTTAACCGGACGGTTCAATTACCTTGACGCATTTAACCACACGGTTCATTGTGGGCAAAATCGAATCAAAGTGCGTGGGGAGGCGTGCTTAATCATGACGCTCGGACCCGTTCAAAAAGACCCCGTTATGCTGACTGGATTGATCGGCCGCGGCATTGCCCAGTCACGTTCGCCTGCCATGCATATGGCCGAGGCCGAAGCCCAGGGCTTGCGCAGCGTCTATCGCCTTCTGGATGCCGAAACCTGCGAACAAAGCCTGAGCGATCTGTTGCTGTTTGCCGAAACGGCGACGTTTCGCGGATTGAACGTGACCTACCCGTTCAAATCCGAAGTCATTCCAATGCTAGATGACATTTCAGGGAATGCCCGCGCGGTTGGCGCGGTCAATACAATCGTTTTTCGCGATGGCAAACGACATGGACACAACACGGACTTGTGGGGATTTGCCGAAAGCGTGCGACAGGGGTTGGCCGGTGCGACGCGCACAAACGTGCTGTTGATCGGGGCTGGCGGGGCTGGCGCCGCGGTGGCCCATGCCCTTGCGGACACGGGCGCGTCCATCATTTCCATTCACGACGAAGACCCGGCCCGCGCGGCCGCCTTGTGCCGCCGGGTTGGCGAAAACCGCCCCGGCATAAAGGCGCGCATGATCCCGGATCTTGCGGAATTCATTGCCAGCGAAACCCCGGATGGCATTGTGAATGCAACGCCGGTCGGAATGGCGAAAATGCCCGGATCAGCCTTTCCGTTGGACCTGTTGCGCCCGGAGATGTGGGTTGCCGATATCGTCTATTTCCCACTGGAAACCGAATTGTTGCGCGCTGCGCGGCACAGGGGCTGCCGGGTTTTGCCCGGCTCTGGCATGGCCGTATTCCAAGCCGTGCGTGCCTTTGAACTTTTCACCGGTCGGCCCGCCGACCCTGACAGAATGAAGGCCACCTTCGAGGCCTTTGACAAAACGCCCGCCGCTGCGGGACCGAAAAATACCTAAGGGAGGAACTCCAATGACTTTCAATTTCACCAAACTGGCCGCCACCGCGGCATTGACGCTGGGCCTTGCGGCCAGCGCACAGGCACAAACGCTGCGCGTGGCACATGTGGACCCGGATGATTGGACCGCATCCAAAAAAGGCGCCGCCGCGCATATTTTTAAGAACATCGTCGAAGGCGAAACCGGCCTAAAGGTTGAACTGTTCCCGGCCGGTGCCCTGGGCAACGAGACCGAGTTGGTCGGTCAGGCGCAAGAAGGGCTGACACAGGTTGTCATCGTATCCGGCGCAATGTCCAAGGCCTGCCCCGCCGCATCGGTGCTGGACATCCCTTACACCTTCTCATCCGCGACAGTCGCCTGGGATGTTCTGGACGGTGAATTTGGCGATGCCTTGGCGGCCCATTGCCTGGATCAAACCGGCCTGCGCACGCTGGCCTATGGCGAAACGGGGTTCCGTAACTTTACCAACAACACCCGCGAAATCCGCACGCCCGACGATATGAAGGGCCTTAAATTCCGGGTTCAACCCATCCCTCTCTATGTGGAAATGGTCAAAGGTCTGGGCGGTGAACCCACCCCGATCGCATGGACCGAACTGCCCAATGCGCTGTCCACCGGTGTTGTTGACGGTCAGGAAAACCCTGTTGGCGTGATTTACAACAACAAGCTGCACAAGCTTCAAAAATACATGACCCTTGATGGCCATGTCTATGCCGCCGATTTCCTGTTGATCTCGGACGAATTCTTTCAGTCCTTGTCGCCTGCCGAACAGCAGGTCGTCCAAAAGGCCGCGCGCGTTGCGGGCAACATGGGCCGGTCAATCCAGCAATGGGGCACCGCCGAAGGTGTAACCAAGGTTCAGGCCGAAGGCATGCAGGTTTATTCGCCGACATCCGACGAAATCAAAGCTTTTGCTGACAAAGCTCAACCCGCTGTGGTGGAATACCTCCGTGGCGAACTTGGGGCCGACGCCCAGTGGATTGACCGCCTGCAATCGGCCGTCACCGCCGCATCGAAGTGAGCTTTCACCCGGACCGCGCCCTCCAGCGGTCCGGGTTTTTCCAGCGGAGCCTAACGCCATGAACAGCCTGAACCGAGCCGCCCAAAGGGTCCTTGCATTTGGGGCTGGGCTGTCCATGGCCTTGGTCTTTGTGATCATCTTTTTGAATGCACTTCGCCGGTACACCATGGGACGATCCGTGCCCTGGGGCGAAGAACTTCCGATCTATCTGACGATCTATGGTGTGATGTTCGGCATCGCATTGGCCTATATGCAGGATCGCCATATCCGCTTTACCGTCCTGACGGACATGATCGCAAATCGCACGCGCGAACGCCTGTTTGTGGCGGTTGATGTGATCACGATCATCTCTGGTCTCGCCCTGTCTATGGCCGGACATGCCTTTGCCATGCGGCGCGGTCATATTGATGCGTCGGGGTTGAAATCTGCCGCGCGTTGGCTGGCCGACACCACAGGGATCGACACGCTGCTATGGGTCGGCAAGGTCGGCACATGGCAATACGCCATAGCCATCGGTGGCGCGTTGCTGGCCATCGCCGCCCTGTTGCGCCTGATTGAACGCCTTTCATCCATGCGGAGCATCTGACGTGGTTTATGCAATCCTGATCGTCACCCTTCTGATTGGCGCACCAATTGCCATCGCGATCATCGCATCGCTTTTGTCTTTCATGGCCCTGAACGACGCGCCATACGCGACCCGCATCGTCGCGACCGAGATGTTCAAAGGACTGAATTCATTCCCGCTTTTGGCGATCCCCCTGTTTGTTCTTGCCGGTGAGGTCATGAACGAAAGCGGGATCACCAGCCGCATCATCGCCTTTGCGAATGTGTTGGTGGGCCGCATGCGCGCGGGGCTGGCACTGGTCAATATCTGGGCATCGGTGATCTTTGCCGGGCTGTCGGGATCCGCCGTCGCGGACACCTCGGCCCTTGGCCGCGTGTTCATCCCCGAGATGGAGCGCCACGGGTATACCCGCGCTTATGCCGCCGCGCTGACTGCCGCGTCATCCGTTATCGGGCCGATCATTCCCCCGTCGATCCCGGTCATAATCTATGCGCTGATCGTCACCGGGGTGTCTGTGCCTGCATTGTTCATCGCGGGGGTTGTCCCCGGATTGTTGCTGGCGCTGTTCCTGTCGGCCTATGTGATGATGACGGTCAAGGTGGATCACGGCGATCAGGCCGGCGATCTGGTGTCCCAACCCAATGCCCAGGCCCTGTTCAACGGGATCCTGCCGCTGTTGATGCCGGTATTCGTTGTCGGCTCAATCCTGATGGGGGTCGTCACCCCGACCGAGGCGGCCGCCTTTGCCGTCGCCTATGCGCTGGTACTGGGCGTGTTCGTATATCGCAAAATCACCCTGGCGTCCCTGCCCCGGTTGCTGATCGATTCCATGCGCGACAGCGCCGTGATCCTTGTGATCATTGCGGCGGTGACGGCTGGCAACTGGCTTTTGACCTATAACCGTGTGCCCAACATGTTGACCGATTGGGTGCTGGGCAATGTGGACAGCAAGACGACATTCCTGATCGCCGTCATCATCCTGTTCCTGTTTGTCGGCCTGTTTCTGGAAGGGATCGCCGCGATGCTGGTGCTGGTGCCAATCCTGCACCCGATCGCCGTGTCGATGGGGGTGGATCCGGTGCATTTCGGCATCCTTGTCATCTTTAACCTGATGATCGGCCTGATCACCCCGCCCCTTGGGCTGTGCCTTTTCGTGGCCGAAGGTATCGCGCAGGTTGGCATGGCCCGGATCACCCGTGCGATCCTTCCGTTCTTTCTGGTCGAAGTCCTGGTGCTGCTGATCCTGACATTCGTGCCGGAAACGGTGCTTTGGCTGCCCCGCGTGCTGGGATACTGACAAAAGGTCCAAGCCCAATGAAAACATCCATCGCCACCGTGTCCATTTCGGGCAACCTGCGTGAAAAACTGGACGCGATTGCAAAAGCGGGCTTTGACGGGATCGAAATCTTTGAACAGGATTTCATCGCCCATGACGGCACCCCGTCCGAAGTGGGCGCAATGGTACGCGATCATGGGCTTGAGATCACGTTGTTTCAACCGTTTCGCGATTTTGAATGCCTTCCCAATGGGTTGCGCGCCAAAGCTTTCGATCGCGCCGAACGCAAATTCGACCTGATGCAGGACCTGGGAACCGACCTTGTTCTTGTGTGTTCTTCGGTGCATCCCGCGTCACTTGGCGGGATCGAACGTGCCGCAGCAGATTTCAACGAATTGGGCGAACGGGCGAAAAGCCGTGGTTTGCGCGTGGGTTACGAGGCATTGGCCTGGGGCCGTCATATCAATGATCACCGCGACGCATGGGAGGTCGTGCGCCGTGCCGATCACCCCAACATTGGCCTGATCCTTGATAGTTTTCATACGCTTGGCCGCAATATTTCACCTGAAACGATCCGCGCCATACCGGGGGACAAGATTTTCTTTGTCCAACTGGCCGACGCGCCGCTGATCACCATGGATCTGCTGTATTGGTCACGCCATTTCCGCAATATGCCCGGAGAGGGCGATCTGGATGTCACATCCTTTATGCGGGCTATCACAGCTTCGGGTTATAACGGTCCGATATCGCTTGAAATTTTCAACGATCACTTTCGTGGATCAAACCCCGCCGCCGTCGCCGCAGACGGGCACCGATCCCTGATCGCCCTGATGGATGACGTTCGCAGGACAGAACCCGAAACCCATATCGACCTGCCCCCTTTCCCCGCGCGTCAACGCCCCGAAGGCGTGTCGTTCATCGAATTTGCGGCCCGTGGCGCGGACGCCGATGCGCTTGGAACACTCCTTAAGCAAATGGGGTTTCGCATGGCCGGGCACCATCGAAACAAGGACATAACCCTATACGATCAAGGGGATATTCGGATCGTCGTCAATTCGGAAACCACAGGGCACGCGGCGACAACCTGGAATGCGCGGGGCACAAGTGTCTGTGACATCGGGCTAAAGGTGCCTTCGTCGCGTGACACGGTGGCGCGGGCAAACGCATTGGGGGCGGAAACCTTTGGGCAACCTATTGGACCGGGCGAATTGGACATCCCCGCGATCCGTGGCCTGGGCGGGTCTGTCCTGCATTTCATTGATGATCTGGACGGCGCGGACAAGGTTTGGGACGTTGAATTCAACCTGACCGCCCCGCCCGAAGCCGATGCGAAAGGCACGTTAACCCGCATAGATCACATAGCCCAAACAATGAGTTACGAGGACATGCTCAGCTGGTCTTTGTTCTATACGTCGATCTTTGACATGGCCAAGGCGCCGATGGTCGACGTGATCGACCCCGACGGGTTGGTGCGCAGCCTTGCGGTGCAAACCCCGGACGGCGCGGTGCGGGTCACGTTGAACGGCGCAGAAACACACCGCACCCTTGCGGGCCGATTTCTGGCTGACACATTCGGCGCATCGGTTCAGCATATTGCCTTTGCAAGTGACGATATCTTTGCCACCGCCGCGCGGCTGTCCGATCTTGGCTTTGCGCCCCTTGCCGTGCCGACCAATTATTTCGCAGACCTGGCCGCACGCTTTGACATTGACGACGCGATGCTCACCAAACTCAGCGATGCGAACATATTCTACGACAGGGTTGGCGATACGGAATTTTTCCAGCTGTATTCACGCGCTTTTGCCGGTGGGGCGTTCTTTGAAATACTGCAACGCCGCAACGCCTATGATGGCTATGGCGCCCCGAACGCGCCGTTCCGCATCGCGGCACAAAAGCGTGTGTCGCGTGGCAAAGGGATCCCCGCCGCTTAACCGTCGGTCTTGGCGCCAGATTGCGACATGCTTCGTTCAATTGTACCGCGCAACTGACCAAGGACCGATTGGCGAAACGTTTCAACGGCCGTCGCATCGCCAAATATGTGGCGTTGCAGGTAGTAACGGAACGACCCGTCCAGATTTAGGTAAACGGACCGCGCGACATCCTTGGGCAGGTTGATTTTGTCCAACAACCGCTCGACCAGTTCGATCAGCCCTGCCTCGATCTCGGACACGACATCCTGAAAGCTGTCTTCGAACAAGGCCTGGGTGCGGATGTCATACCAAAGTCGGTGGGTTTCGGCATCATCCCGGATCGCCCTGCTCAGGCTATCGGCAAAGTTTTCGGCCAGTGACCCCAACTCGGTCGAGCCGAGAATAACCTTGTCCATTTCATCAATGAACGTGGCCTTGTAACGGCGTACACAAAAGCTGATGAGGTCTACCTTGTCTTCAAAGTAATAATGCAGCATCCCAACCGATACGCCGGAATGTTCAGCAATGTCGCGCAGGCTGGTGCGGGCATAGCCAAGCTGTTTCAGAGCATCTATCGCGAAATCGGCCAGCTCTTCCTTGCGTTTGGACCGCTTGGTTGTGCGTTGCCGGGCCTTGTCGTTCAGGCGGTCAATTTTTTCCAGACGTGACACGGCGTGGCCTTCCAGACGATATGCATTGCCGACTTGGGCAAAGGGTCAACATTCCTCACCCAAGCAGAGCATTAAGGAATATCCGGGGCAGTTTCAACCAACCCGGGCTGTGATGAAAATGGGTCAACAGTTTGCCCACCTTGTGCTGCTTTTTGTGCGTCACGAACCAAGGTGGTTTGGGGAACGTGCTGACGCCGCCAGACAGGACATTGCGCGGAAAAGGCCGCCAAGGGGCCGTGATCACCACCCGTTCAACACTGTCGAACATAAAGGTGTTGTGGGCGAAGCCGATCCCGCTTTGAACATCGTCCAATGTATGGCCCGGATATGCGCCCCACGGGCAGGCCGTCGCCAGAAACCCAAAGCCCGTCCAGGCATTGATCGCAATGGTGCCATAGCGAAGGTCTGCGATGATTTCCTCAAATCGTTTCGCCCCGATCTGACGGATCGTGGCCGGATGGATCAGAATATTCGCGCCCAGGGTGCCGTGAAGGTCATTGTTGGCAAAGGTGACGGCGTTGCGCAGATAGGTTTCCGCGTCGGGGTTGGCGATTTCATGAAGCGTCATGGCCGGGGCGAACACCTCGGTCTGGCGCACCCATGCATCCGCCCCGTCAACATACGGCACAACCACACAATCCGGCGCGGCCCCGCGATCGAACCTGACCACGTTATCGCCATGGGATTCAAATTCTGCCATGCGGGTTTCGGCACCGGGGTAATAGGCCTGTCGCGGGTCCATGTTGCGCATCACGTTCTGCACGTTTTGCATCAATTGCGCCTTGGGCGCCCAATCCGCCGGCAGGATCAACATCTGGCACGCCACACAGTTGAACCCTGAATTATGCAGCTTTTGCGTGGCAATATGTTCGGCCTGATACCGAAGATCCGCCTGCGACCACGGGCCGGGCACGACAATCGTGGGACAGACCGCGCCCAATTCAGAAGTGACCCGTTTGGTCAGTTTGGGCATACCCGCCTTTTTGTTCTGCACACCTTCGGCGCCCGGCCCCCAAACGATCGCATCATGTGATGCTTCCGCCCCCGTGATATGGATTTCATCCACATCCGGGTGGTGGCACAGATAGGCGCCCACATCCGCCCCGCCTTTGACAATGCGCAGGGCATCGCGGTCGATCAGCGGTTTCAGGGCGGCCGTCAGGTAATCGGTCAGATAATCGTTGACCGGGTTCATTTTCAAAACGACGACCTGATGTTCGCTGAACAGTTTTTGCAAGGCATCCAGCGGTGAAATGGCCGCGATGTTGCCCGCGCCAAGCACAAGGGCGATCTTGCCCGTGCGCTGATTTGCAGGCACGTCATAGGCCCGCGCCGTGTGCTGCGGCAGGTTGGCCTTGGTCACCCCTTCAGCCATCCAGACCTCGGCCTTGATCCCCGAAAACAAAAGATGTTCCCAGATCGAATGCGGAAGGACCGTCACCGCCGTTCTACCCGATACGGTTTCCCGGCTTTTCAGATGTTTCAGAAACGCCTTGCCATCCATTTGGGACAGAGTTTCCATCAACCCGTTGCACGCGGCCATAACGGCATTGGGCCCGGAAATCCATTCTTCCCCCACCAGAGCTGACCCTTCTGGGATCAGCTTTTTGCGGGCGGCGGTTTCGGCCCAGCCTTCGGACACCTGCAAAAGCCGATCCTTGATATCAGCCAGAATGGCGATACGTTCGCCAACCGTGGTGCGTGCCCAGGCATCCTTGCCCGCCTTAAGGTCAACGACAACCCGGTCAAGCGTCGGATCATCTGCGCCAAGCATCACTTTTGCAGTGCTGTCCATTGGTTAGCCTTTCTCGATCAGGTAATCACCGAATTCATCGCGCAATTTGTTTTTCAACACTTTGCCCGTGGCCCCCAATGGCAGGTCATCCACAAACAACACCGCATCCGGCACCTGCCACGATGCGATCTTGCCGTCGTAGAATGCCAGAATATCCTCGGCGCTTGGGTCTTGGCCCGGTGCCTTGATGGCGATGAGGATTGGGCGTTCATCCCATTTCTTGTGCCGCGCGGCGATTGCCGCGGCGTTGGCGATACCGGGATGTGCGATGGCGATGTTTTCCAGTTCGACCGTGGAAATCCATTCCCCGCCCGATTTGATGATATCCTTGGACCGGTCGCGGATGATCATATAGCCATCCGCGTCAATCGTGGCCACATCGCCGGTATCAAACCAGCCATCATCGGTCAGCGCGGTTTCCCCCATGCCGAAATAGCTGTCCACGATCCAATGGCCGCGAATTTGCAGATCGCCCTGGGTTTGCCCGTCGTTGGGCAGCAGCGCACCTTCGCTGTCCACCAGGCGCAGTTCGACCCCCCATGGCGGCCGCCCCTGCCCCAGTCGGATTTCGCCCTGTTCCTGCGGGCTGAGGTCGTTGTGCTTTTGCAGCAATTGGTTCAGCGTTCCCAGCGGGCTGGTTTCGGTCATACCCCATGCATGAATCAATTCGACATCATATTTGTCGCGGAATTCAGCGATCATCGATGGCGGAAGCGCAGACCCACCCACAATCGTACGCGTCATCGTCGCCGCCTTGGACCCGGTCGCTTCAAGCGCGGCCAAAAGCCCAAGCCAGATCGTCGGAACCCCAAGCGCAATGGTGACCTTTTCGCCGTCGATCAATTTGACAAGGCTTTCGCCATCCAGCCCCGGCCCTGGCAGGACCAGTTTGGACCCGGTCGCGGCGGTGATATAGGGCACGCCCCACGCGGCAACGTGGAACATGGGCACCACCGGCAGAACCGTGTCGGTCGCAGACAACGCCAGCCCGTCAGGCTGGTTGCCCGCAATGGAATGCAGCACGGTTGACCGATGGGTATATTGCACGCCCTTGGGGTTGCCCGTCGTGCCCGATGTATAACAAAGGCTTGCGGGCTGGGTTTCGTCAATCTCGGGCCAGCGGTAGGTCGGGTCCCCCGTTTCGATCAGTTCGTCATAGAATTTCAGCCCCTCAACCATCGCGGCGGCCTCTTCATCGCGCGGGCCCATCAGCACCACATGCTTGACCGTTTTCAGATGGGCCCCCAACTTGGCCGCGACCGGAAGAAAGGTCTTGTCCAGGAAAAGCACTTCGTCTTCGGCGTGGTTGATGATGTAGATCAGCTGTTCGGGAAACAGGCGCGGGTTGATCGTGTGCGTCACCCGTCCGCTGCCCGCCACGCCAAAATAAATCTCAAGGTGGCGCCGGTTGTTCCATGCAATCGTCGCACAGCGCGCACTAGCTTCAACCCCAAGCTTTTCCAGAGCAGAGCCAAGCCTGCGCGCATTGCGCGCCACATCGCCCCAGGTGGACCGTGTGATGCCGCCAGTTGTTTCAACCGACACCACCTCGGCCGCTGCGTGATAGATTTCGGCGTGATCAATCAGCGAACCGATTGTCAGTTGCTTGTGCATCATCGTGCCTGACATCAGGTCGATCTCCCTTTTATTTCAACTTGTTATTATGCGGTGGCGACGGGGGCCGCCCGCCCACGGATCATGTCCGCCGCCTTTTCCGCGATCATAATGGTCGGCGCATTCGTGTTTCCGCCGATCAGGGTCGGCATGATTGACGCATCGACAACCCGCAGACCTTCAAGACCATGCACCCTAAGTTCCGGATCCACCACAGCCATGTCATCAACCCCCATCTTGCAGGTTCCAATCGGGTGATAAATCGTGTCGGCGCGGGCGCGGATATGGGCCTCCCAATCCGCATCGCTCATGTCGTCCTTAACGCCGAACAGCTCGCGCTTTTTGTATTTGGCCATTGCCGGCGCGTTCATGATTTGGCGGGTCATTTTGGCCCCCTTGATCGTGGTGGCAAGATCACGCGGATCGGACAGGAATTTGGGATCAATGCCCGGATCGGCCATCGGGTCCCCGCTTTGCAGGAACACCTCGCCCCGGCTATAGGGGCGCACCGCGCAGACATGACAGGAATAGCCATAGCCAAGGTGCAGTTTCTTGGCGTGGTTATCGACCACGGAAATCACAAAATGCAGCTGAACATCGGGGCGATCCAACCCCGGATCGGTTTTCAGGAACGCCGCCCCTTCGGCAAAAGGCGTCGCGACCATGCCGGTGCCGTCCTTGCGCCATTTCAGGATGTGTTTGATCAGGCCAATCGTACCAGCCAGGCCAATGCCGAAATTGTCCGTATCACGGGTCTTATAGGCCAGGATGAAATCCAGGTGATCCTGAAGGTTCTGCCCCACACCGGGCAATTCATGCACCATGTCGATGCCGTGCCGACGAATGTCATCGGGCCGCCCGACCCCGGACAATTGCAACAACTGGGGCGAATTGAACGCCCCGCCGCACAGGATCACCTCCTTGGCGGCCATCACAGTTTTATCTTTCTTGCCAACGCGATAGGCGATTCCGGTTGCGCGTTTGCCCTCGAACAGGATCTTGGTGGCGCGTGCCTTGGTAATCACGGTCAGGTTCGGGCGATCCATCACAGGGAACAAATACCCCGCCGCCGCCGAACACCGTTCGCCATTCTTGGCCGCGTCGTGAAACTGCGTGACCTGATAAAGGCCGATACCTTCGTTGTCGCCGGTGTTGAAATCGTCGCTTTGACGATACTGAAGCTGGGTTCCCGCCTCGATAAAGGCCTGGGTGATCGGGCGTGGGCTTTTCTGATCCGACACCTGCAACGGGCCTCTATCGCCGTGAAAGGCGTCCTCGCCCCGTTCGTTGTTTTCCGAGCGTTGGAAATACGGCAGGCAATCATCCCAGGACCAGCCCTCGCACCCGTTTTCGGCCCAGCCGTCGTAATCTGATTTGTGCCCGCGAATGTACAGCATCGCGTTGATCGCGCTGGACCCGCCCAATGCCTTGCCGCGCGGCTGATACCCTTTGCGCCCATTCAGCCCCGGTTGCGGTACTGTGTTGAATGCCCAATTGAACAGCTTGCCATGGCCCGGCAGCACCGCAACCACACCGGCCGGTGCGCGCACAAGGATGCTGTTGCCCCCGCCCCCGGCCTCAAGCAGGCAAACCTTGGTGTTTGGGTCCTCACTCAGGCGCGCGGCCATGGTCGATCCCGCAGAACCGCCCCCGACGATCACATAATCGAAGTTCATATTTCCCCCTCCCCTGGATGGCCGAAACCTTTTCGTCGGCCTTGCTTTCGGCGCACCGAAGCAATTTGTTCATTTGTTAGACAGTAAATCTGAACACTCGTCCAGCTTTTTGCTTCCAGTGCCAGTAATCCGCACCTTCCGCCCTGCCCGACATGGCCCGCGCCCTTGCGGGCTAAGGCATTTTGAACACGCTGCTTTGCCCCCCAACGCCAGCCCGGCCATTGCCCCCCCCCATTTCGCGGCGACCCAAGGCGTTTCACCTTGGCCATCGCACCCACTGTGGTTTCAATGCCGACCCCCCGCACCCACACCGCGCCACGCCACGCCAAAAGCCATCGCCGAAAAAGCCCACCGGACCTGTCAGTCATTGCCCTGACCCAAATAAAAAGCACCCCCGGCCCGATCCCTATCACCCCGGCGTTTCGGTCCTGCCCGGCACACGCCTCCGTTCCCCAACCCGGTCAAAGAGTTGAAAGGTTTCCCAACCATCGTTTCCGCCCCGGCACGGGACAAAACGAATGAAAAGAAAGCGACACTTTCCCTCTGGACACCCGCAAGCCGCCCGCCTAGAACGCTGCAACCCGAAGGCCAAGGCCTTCTCCCGTGCCCGGGTAGCTCAGGGGTAGAGCAGTGGATTGAAAATCCTCGTGTCGGTGGTTCGATTC
>JBOEGP010000037.1:1391-27400 GCA_050633485.1 Pseudooceanicola sp. | reverse complement strand
GATACCGCGCGTCCGAATTGATTTTCAGCGCCCGACCCGCATGGGCAATCGACACGAAATCCCAGAACGCGGATTCCACGAACACATCCGTGGTCTCTTCGGTACATCCGGTGGACAGGCCCCCCATGATGCCGCCGACGCTTTCCACGCCATTGTCATCGGAAATCACCAAGGCGTCCGCTGGAACGACATAGTCTTTTTCGTCCAACCCGACAAAGGTCTCGCCCCCCGCCGCGCGGTGCACATGAAGAGCGCCGGAAACCTTGGCCGCATCAAACACATGCAGCGGGCGGTTCAGGTCATGGGTGAACAGGTTCGTCACATCAACAAGCGCGGAAATCGGGCGCAACCCGATGCTCTTCAACTTGCGCTGCAACCATTCCGGGCTGGGGCCGTTTTTCACGCCTTTGATCAGACGCCCGGCAAAGACATAACACCCATCCGTGGCATTGGCATCAATCGTCACCTCAACCGGGCATGCGCCATTGGGGGTGATCGTCGCCTCGGGCAAGGGTTTCAACGTGCCTAGTCCACGCGCCGCCAAATCCCGCGCCACACCACGCACACCCAGGGCATCGGGCCGGTTGGGGGTGATGGCGATTTCAATCACCGGGTCCACGGTTTCCGGACGGTTCTGCGCCAACCAGTCAACAAAGCTCTGACCGACGTCGCCAGAGGGAAGCTCGATAATCCCGTCGTGTTCATCCGACAGTTCCAATTCGCGTTCGGATGCCATCATTCCATGGCTTTCAACGCCGCGAATGTTGCCGACCGAAATGGTGATATCCAGACCCGGAATATACATCCCCGGTTTGGCCAGAACGACGGTGATGCCTTCGCGGGCATTGGGCGCGCCACAGACGATCTGTTTGTCGCCTTCGTCCGTTTGCACGGTGCAGACACGCAAACGGTCCGCATCCGGGTGCTGTTCGGCGGTTTTCACCTTGGCCAGGGTAAAACCCGACAGTTTGGCGGCCGGATTTTCAACGCCTTCGACCTCAAGCCCGATGTCGGTGAGGGTTTCCAGGATGTCGTCCAGGGGGGCGGTGGTGTCCAGATGGTCTTTCAACCAGGAGAGGGTGAATTTCATGTCGAGTCTCCGGTTTTCGTTTTGTTTGTAAGGTCCTGCACGACTCGAAACCGTTCACACATCAATATCATGTCGGACGACCAGCCGCCGGTGCGTTCGAAATACTTGCGGTGATCTCGGCGCCACCCCTCAAGTGTCTCGTTTTCCCCTTCGGCCAGGGCAAAGTCCTCGGGCACCTCGTCGAACCGGTGAAAGGTGACTGACAGCGTTTCGATTTCAAGGGCAGGCGTGCCATCCCAATTAAGCGCAATGTCGCGGCGACCGACCACAGGCATCGGATCCTGACCGGGTCCGTCACCGAACCTTTCGATCCGGTCGCAGGTGGCGGTTTTCTTGCCCAAACGGGCAAGTTCGGTCAGCCACAGACTGTCGCGTTCGATGTCTCCGAATTTGAAAGTGACCGGGCTCATGGCATCGCCTCGCTGAAACAATTGCCGATCCGCATGCCCTGTCGCCGCAGGTGCCAGACATGCGCATGTCTGGCAGTCACGTGGCCACGCCGCCGCAAGTTCCGCCGCTGCGTACGTGCCCGGCCGCCCATTGGGTTCGGTTCGGCTGACATCGGGATTACACCCCGCCCCTAAGCGTCGGCACCTGAAGCGCCGAAAATCCGTAATGCCGCAACCAGCGCAGATCGCTGTCAAAGAAAGCGCGCAAATCCGGAATGCCGTATTTCAGCATCGCGATCCGGTCGATCCCCACGCCAAAGGCAAAGCCCTGCCATTCCGACGGGTCGATCCCACCAGCCTGCAACACCTTGGGGTGCACCATGCCGGACCCCAGCACTTCCAGCCAGTCGTCGCCTTCGCCGACCTTCACGGTGCCGCCTTCCCAGGAACATTGAATATCGACCTCGGCCGATGGTTCGGTGAACGGGAAATGGGAGGCGCGGAACCGGGTTTTCACTTTGGTTCCAAAATAGGCGCTAAAGAATTCCTCAAGGCACCATTTCAGGTTTGCCATGCTGATGTCGCGATCAATTGCCAGGCCTTCGACCTGATGAAACATGGGCGTGTGCGTCTGGTCATAATCGGCACGATACACCCGCCCCGGTGAAATCGTTCGGATCGGTGCGCCCTGCGCCTGCATCGCGCGGATCTGAACCGGGCTGGTGTGGGTGCGCAGAACATGGGGCGGGCGATTATCGCCTTCGGCCCTGTGCATATAGAACGTGTCCATTTCCGCCCGCGCAGGGTGGTGGCCGGGAATGTTCAGCGCGTCGAAATTGTACCAGTCATCTTCGACCTGTGGCCCTTCGGCGACGGCGAACCCCATGTCGGCAAAGATCGCGGTGCATTCTTCCCAAACCTGGCTGACGGGGTGGATGCTGCCCTGACGGGTGCCGCGACCGGGCAGGGTTACGTCCAGCCATTCGGTGCGCAACCGTTCGTCCAGCGCCGCATCGGCCAGGCCCGCCTTTTTCGCGGCCAGTGCTGAATTGATCTCGTCCTTGAGAGCGTTCAGCGCCGGGCCGGCGATCTGGCGTTCTTCGGGCGTCATCTTGCCCAGTTCGCGCATCTTGAGGCTGATTTCGCCCTTTTTCCCGACGGCCTGAACCCGCAGGTCTTCGAGAGCCGCCTCATCCGAGGCAGCAGCAATCGCAGCAAGGTATTTTTCGCGCAGGTCTGCCATGTCTTGGGCCCCTATGTTCATGCCACGTTGTGCTAGCGAGACACGCCCGCAAAGGCAAGCGACGCGGCGCGAAAATGGCATGTGTCTGCACCGTGGTGCTCGGGGGCTGGGGGATGCGATCGGTCGCAAAAATCAACTGAAAAAGCTTTGTTAAGTCTTCTTATTCTTCAGGTTTTCGCCCAATTCCGGCCCGGTCGCCGCCCCGCCGCGCCACCAGATATTGGTCATCGGCTTTTGCTGCTTATGACCCATGCCCGATCAGGAGACACAGAATGATCCGCCACGCCACCACCCTTGCCGCCGCCCTTGCAATCACTGCGATTGCCGGGCCAGTCAGCGCCCAACAAATCGCAACTGCGGTATCGATGAAGGGCAAATCGGCCTTTGCGCCGCCGCCTGACAGTGCCAGCCAGGCCTATTTCACCACGGAAAACGGATGCACCTATCGGCGCGCGCAGGCACCGGGATACGCGCCCACATGGCATCTGGTGCTGAACCCGCACCACATCGGCAGGCCAGCGGCGCATCGCGGTTGCCCCGGATCGCTTCGCAATTAGGGGATGTTGGCGGATCTGACATCGCCGCGGCGCAGATCCGCGCCATCATAACAGGTTTTGCCGCCCCATGGGCAGAGCGAAACGAAAAAGCCGCGCTCCTGTTCCAGGAACGCGGCTGATTTTTTGGCGCACCGGTTGGGCGCACATGGCGTTACGCGGGCAGAGCCGCTTTCGCCTGATCCACAATCGCGCTGAACGCAGCAGGTTCGTGTACGGCCAAATCGGCCAGAACCTTGCGGTCCACTTCGATACCGGCAAGCGACAGACCATTGATAAAGCGCGAATATGTCAGCGCTTCGTCGTGGGCGCGCACAGCCGCGTTGATCCGCTGAATCCACAGGGCGCGGAAATTCCGCTTGCGGTTCTTGCGGTCACGGGTCGCGTATTGGTTGGCCTTGTCGACCGCTTGGCGGGCAACTTTAAAGGTGCTCTTGCGGCGGCCGTAATAGCCTTTTGCCTGATCGAGAACCTTTTTGTGACGGGCGTGAGTGGTCGTGCCACCTTTAACTCTGGACATTGATCAAGCCTCCTTAACGCGCGTAGGGCATCATTGGCTTGATGATACCTTCATCAGCCTTGGACATAACTGTGGTTCCGCGGGCGGTGCGAATGAACTTGTTCGAACGCTTGATCATCCCGTGGCGCTTGCCAGCCTGACCTGTCTTGATCCGGCCATTGGCCGTCACCTTGAACCGCTTTTTGCAGCTCGACTTTGTCTTCATCTTGGGCATTTCCGTCTCCTTCAAGTCGGTCGATTGCGCGCGACTCGGCATGCCACTTCGGGCCGGCCACGCGATAGAAAGCGCCGTATAGGGCGGGAATGCCTGTGGATCAACCGGAATCTGCGCGCATTGGGCGGGATTGGGCGTTCAATCCTGCCAGCGGTTGAGCGCGTCTTCGTCCGCATCCTTGGCCGCGACCCATGATGCGCCGTCCTGCGTGACTTCTTTCTTCCAGAATGGCGCGCGGGATTTCAGGTAATCCATCAGGAATTCCGCGGCCTCAAAGGCATCGGCGCGGTGTGGCGCGGCGGTGGCGACCATCATGATCGCCTCGCCCGGTTTCAGGGCGCCAAAGCGGTGGATGACAAGGACGTCGCCAAGGTTCCAACGGTCCTTGGCCTGCTGCGCGATATCGCCAATCGCACGTTCGGTCATGCCCGGATAATGTTCGATCTGCATATGCGCCAGGGTGCCGGTGTCATCGCGCACAAGGCCGGTGAACGTGACAACAGCCCCGATATTGGTGCGCCCCTTGCCGAAATCGGCGGTTTGCGCGCCGATGTCGAATGGATCGGCCTGAACCGCAATATGCATCGTCAGCCCCCGGTCATCGGCGGGAAAAACGCGACCTCGCGCACGCCGTTCAGCGGGGCATCGAAATCAGATAATTCCTGATCAATCGCGACCCGCAGCGCCGTCAAATCGCTGAACGCCAGGGCATAGCGTTCTTCGCGCGCGCTAAGTTCGGCGATCAGGTCAGACACGGTGGCTGCTGATGTTTCAACCTGCTCCCTCGGCAGGCCGATGCGTTCGCGGACCCAAGCGAAATAAAGTACATCCAGCATTGTCAGTCCTTCAGATGTGGGCGCGCCTTGAGGAAATAATCCGCGCCGGTGACAAGGGTCAGAACCGCCGCGATCCAAAACAGGACGACGCCGCCATTGGCTGTCCATTCCGTTGCCGTGACCTTAAGGTTCAGGCCGACCTCGTCCGCGACGACGCCGTTCAGGATGTCATCGACAATCGCCTGATCCATGCCGAACACAGCCATGCCCAGATTGTGTTCCAGAATGCCGTGCGCCAACAGCGCGGTGATAGCGACCATCTGCGATGCCGTTTTCCACTTGGCCAGTTTCGTGACCTTGAGCGTGCCGGCCACATCCCCAAGGAATTCGCGCAGGCCGGACACGAACACCTCACGGAACAGGATCAGACCAGCGGGAATGGTGATGAACAGGACCAGGTCGGAATAGGCGGCCAGCACCATGATCGCGATCACCACCATCGCCTTGTCCGCGATGGGATCCAGCATTGTTCCCAGCTTGCTTTGTTGTTTCCAGGCACGGGCGATCCAGCCATCCACATAATCGGTCAGCGAAGCGCCGACAAACAGGATCAGGGCCGTCCAATCCGCCATTGGGCGCGGCAGGAAAGCGAACACCAAAACCAGCCCAGGGGCTGCCAAAAGGCGCATGAAGGTCAAAATGTTCGGCAAGGTCCAGATCATGAAACCTGTCTATCCCCTGACGCGCCATTGGGAAAGGACCGCGATGCGCAATTTGGCCGCACATGATGCACATAATGACGCGCCGCCCAATCCAAACATGAACGACGCGGCAAACAGCGAAAAACCCGATGCCTTGGCACCGGGCTTGACCCGTCTTGAGGTTTTGAGCGAAAGAGGCGTCGGCGGTTCAGGAAACGCGCGAACAGGACGAACACGCCGACGCCATCCCCGCCCCTTTCGGGGCAGGGACGCAGTGGACGGGGTTATTCACCGCCGCCAAGTTGGTGCACATAGGTCGCCACCGCGCGAATTTGCGCTTCGGACAGGCGGCTGGTCCATTCGGGCATCACGCCGTAGCGGGCATTTGCGACCGTGTTCTTGAGGGTGGCAAAGTCACCCCCATAGAGCCAGATCGCATCGCTCAGGTTGGGCGCACCCTGATCACGGTCACCGGTGCCGTCTTCCATGTGGCAGGACGCGCAGTTTTCCTCGTAAACCACTGCGCCGGCTTCGACCATTCCGGCATCCATCGGATCGCCGGACAGGGACATGACAAAGTTCACGACCTGATCGATCTGCTCTTCTTCAAGCAGTTCGTCACGGCCAAAGGCAGGCATTTCGGAATAACGGGCGTCGTCATCGTCCTCGTTCCGGATACCATGCGCGATGGTTGCGTGGATCGCTTCGATGTCCCCACCCCAAAGCCAATCATCGTCCAGCAGGTTGGGATAGCCTTTGGCACCCGCCGCACCTGACCCGTGGCATTGCGCACACCATGTGCGGAACACCGCACCACCCTGCGAGGTGGCGTATTGGGTCAATTCGGCATCATTCGCAATTTCGGTCAGTTCAACCGACGCGAGTTTTGCGTTGATGCCGGCCTGTGCGGTTTCTACGGCCGCGATATCTTCGGCCACCTGTGCGCGGGTCGAAAACCCAAGGAGTCCGGGCGTTGCGCCCTTGATCATGGGCCATGCCGGATAGGCGATCGTGTAAATCACGCCCCAGACGATGCAGGCATAAAAGGTCCAGAGCCACCACCGCGGAAGCGGTGTGTTCAGTTCTTCGATGCCGTCCCATTCGTGGCCGGTTGTGCCGTGTTTGTCTTTCAGATCGGTCATCTCACGCCTCCTTAGCGGCGTTTGGCCGGGCATTTGTTGTGACTTGCCCGGGGGCCTCTTCGTGACGGAACGGGATAGAAGCGGAATCGCTGTGCGACTTTTTGCTTCCCGGCCGGAAGACCCAAAAGATCATTCCGACAAAGAAGATGAACAGCGTCAGCAACATCCAGCTGTCTGCGAATTCGCGAAGCAGGGAATAAAGGTCCATAGTCGTGTTCCTCTCTTACCGGCTTGCTTCGGGTGTGAAGGTCGAAAAATCGACCAACGTCCCGAGCATTTGCAGATAGGCGATCAGGGCGTCAGCCTCAGACACACCCGGTTGCCCGTCATAGTTACGCACCTGAACGCTGTCTTCGCCGTACCGTTCCAACAGCCCGTCGTAATCGGCATCGGGATCGGCCTGCACGGCAAAGTCAGCCTGTGCGTTTTCGATCATTTCCGCCGTATAGGGCACCCCAACCAGGGCGTGCGTTTTCAACAGGTCCGCGACGTATTCGCCTTCGATCAGCTTGTCCTCGAGGAAGCCATATTTTGGCATCACCGATTCAGGCACAACCGATTGCGGGTCACGCAGGTGATCGACATGCCATTCGTCCGAATAGCGGCCACCGACGCGGGCCAGATCAGGCCCGGTCCGCTTGGATCCCCACTGGAACGGATGGTCGTACATCGATTCCGCCGCCAGCGAATAGTGGCCGTAACGTTCGACCTCATCGCGCATCGGGCGGATCATCTGGCTGTGGCAGACATAGCAGCCTTCGCGCAGATAGACGTCGCGCCCCGTCAGTTCCAGCGGCGTGTAGGGGCGCATCCCGTCTACCTTCTCGATCGTGTTCTGAAGGTAGAAGAGAGGCGCGATTTCAACGATGCCGCCAATTGTGACCACAAGGAAGGAGAAAACCAGCAGAAGCGTGGCGTTCTTTTCCAGGACCTTATGCTTATCAAGTATTGCCATTATCCTGTTTCCTTATTCGGCGGGCACGAGGCCGTTGGAGGTCTCGATCGCCGGTTGGCGCTTTACCGTCAGGTAAAGGTTGATGCACATGATGATCGCGCCGGCGATAAACATCACCCCGCCCAGACCACGCACAACATACATCGGGAACTTGGCACCCACGGTGTCAGCGAAGGAGTTGACGAGGAAGCCGTTGGCATCCACCTCGCGCCACATCAGGCCTTCCATGATACCGGTGACCCACATCGACGCGGCGTAAAGCACGATGCCGATTGTTGCGAGCCAGAAGTGCCAGGACACCATCGACAGGCTGTAAAGCCGTTCACGGTTCCACAGTTTCGGCACCAGGTAATACAGCGCGCCAAAGGTGATCATGCCGTTCCAGCCAAGTGCGCCGGAATGGACGTGACCGATGGTCCAGTCGGTATAGTGCGACAGAGAGTTCACGGCGCGGATCGACATCATCGGACCTTCGAAGGTCGACATGCCATAGAAACCAACCGCGATCACCATCATACGGATCACAGGGTCAGTGCGCAGTTTGTCCCACGCGCCCGAAAGCGTCATCAGACCGTTGATCATGCCACCCCAGGACGGCATCCACAGCACGATTGAGAACACCATGCCAAGGGTCGACGCCCAGTCAGGCAGCGCGGTGTAGTGCAGGTGGTGTGGACCGGCCCAGATATAAAGGAAGATCAGTGCCCAGAAGTGGATGATCGACAGTTTATAGCTATAGACAGGACGTTCGGCCTGTTTCGGGATAAAGTAGTACATCATCCCAAGGAAACCAGCGGTCAAGAAGAAGCCAACAGCGTTGTGGCCGTACCACCATTGCGTCATGGCATCCTGTACGCCGGAAAAGACCTGAACCGATTTGGACCCAAAGACCGACACCGGGATCGACAGGTTATTCACCAGGTGCAGCATCGCAATCGTGACGATGAACGACAGATAAAACCAGTTGGCCACATAGATATGTGGCTCTTTGCGTTTGATGATCGTGCCCAGGAACACTGCCAGATAGGCCACCCAGACGATTGTCAGCCAGATATCCACGTACCATTCGGGTTCAGCGTATTCTTTGGATTGTGTGGCGCCCAGCAAATAGCCCGTCGCGGCCAGAACGATCATTAGCTGATAGCCCCAGAAAACGAACCAGGCCAGGTTGCCACCCCAAAGGCGTGCCGCGCTTGTGCGCTGTACGATGTAAAACGATGTGCAGATCAGTGCGTTGCCACCAAAGGCAAAAATAACCGCCGAGGTGTGCAACGGACGAAGCCGCCCAAAGTTGAGATACCCTTCGGCCCATTCAAAGTTGAGCACCGGAAAGGCCAGTTGGAAAGCGATGATGATCCCGACGAGGAAACCAACAACGCCCCAAAGCGATGTTGCAATTACCCCGGCGCGTACAACACCGTCCATGTATTCATTTGAAAGATCGACCTTTTTAACAGGTTCGCCAGTACGGCGCAGCGTCCACAGGAACATGCCTGCGGCGACCAACATCACCGTAAGCGCATTCACCATGTAAGCCAGATCGCGTGCATATTGAGCCGCGATTGCCGCCAGTAGGGCAATCACGCCAAGCACGATCAGCTTGAAGTAGTTTGTCATTTCGCGTCCCTTCGTCATGTCCTTCGCAAGGGGACGAATCCCCTCACGCCGCGGATGGTTGACTACTAGGGTTAATGGGTCGCCGGGCGGCGCCACGCCTTGATCTGCGTCAAAGGATCGGCTTGCGCGAATTGACCAGCATCAATGTCAGGCAAAATCTTTTGGTCCTAAGCTCTAAGCCTCATGGAACTCATTCCCAGGAAGGACCAAAGATGACTTTCCGAACGGTATTTACGACCCTTACAGACAAGGCGGCCGTGCGCCCGACACTGGAACAGGCAATGGTGGCCGCGAATGCGTATGGCGCGCATCTGGAGGCCCTGTGCCTAGGGGTAGATCGCACCAACCTTGGCTATTACTATGAGGGGGCCAGCGCGATCGCGCTTCAGGAGGCGATCGACCGCGCCAAAGGCGAAGCTGACGACATCGAAAAGGCCGCGACCGATATTCTAAGGGTGTCTGGGCTGGCCTATGGCACCGACGCCGAGGTTGCCCAAATATCCGAACTAGGCCGCCACGTGGCCGAACGGGCGCGGTTCAGCGATCTGGTGGTTTTGCCGATGCCCTATGGCGACGGAAAAGGGCCGGAAATGGAACCTGTCGTCGAAGCCGCGCTGTTCGAAGGCCACGCGCCAGTCATCGTTGTGCCGGATGATGCCGCGTTCATTCCAAAACCCAAACGCGTCATGTTGGCCTGGAACGAAAGCGCCGAGGCACTGACAGCGGTACGCGCCGCCCTGCCGTTGCTGACCCATGCCGAATTGGTGCAGATCGTCGTTGTTGACCCGCCTGTTCACGGGCGGAACCGGTCTGATCCGGGCGGGATGCTGGCGCAATATCTGGCCCGTCACGGTGTACATGCGGAAATTGACGTTCTGTCAAAAACCATGCCGCGCGTGTCCGACATCCTGAAACGACATGCGACAGATACGGGCGCCGAGATGATCGTGATGGGGGCCTATGGCCATTCCCGTTTCCGCGAGGCGATCCTGGGCGGGGCAACGCGCAATATGCTCGAAGAAGCGCCGGTGCCGGTGTTTCTGGCCCATTGACGGGGCCGGTCCATATGCCCGGTTCCTTCCTTTGGAAGGGGCCGGGATTTGCCCTGACTGGATAGTCCGGAGGCGTTGGAAAACCTTGCGCGGCGGGCTGGCCGTCGATGCACATCGCCGCGCACCGACAAACGGCGTGATGGTCAGCTTAACATGCCGCCGTCGCTGTCATCGCCCGCCTCATCCAAAAGCCGGTCGAAATCCGGCACGATGATGTGGCGCTTGCCCTGCAAGGCGATCACGCCATCGCGTTTCAACGCCGAAATCTGGCGGCTGACGGTTTCCAAAGTCAGCCCAAGGTAATCCGCCATCGCCTCACGCGTGAGGGGCAGATCAAAAACCAATTCGCCTTGCACGGACATCATGTTCAAGGTGGCGTCGCGACGGGCAATGATCGACAAAAGGCTTGCGATCTTTTCGCGCGCGGTTTTGCGGCCCAGCACCAGCATCCATTCCCGTGCCGCATCCAGTTCGTCCAACGTCATCTGCAAAAGGCGCTGCGCGATGTGGGGCGTGCGTTCCATCATCTGTTCGAACGGTTTCTTGCGGAAACAGCACATCACGATATCTGTCGTGGCGACAACGTTATAGGCCGCGCCATTGCGCCCCGGCCGCCCAACGAAATCGCTGGGAAGCAACAGGCCGACCATCTGGGTGCGGCCGTCTTCCATCGTTTGGGTCAACGTGGCGACGCCGGACACCACCGACGCGACAAAATCCATCTTGTCGCCCGCCCATACAACCGTCTGACCGGCCTCGTACGAGCGATAGTATTTCATGTCTTCCAACCGCTCAAGCTCATCCGAATCGCACCGCGCGCAAACGGCGCGGTGGCGGATCGGACAATCGCCGCAATCTTGCGGGCCAGCACTAAGCGTTTCGAGCAATTTCGTCTCCTCAGGCGCACTTGATCTACATCAAAGCGCCGTCCTTTCGCACATTCATATTTACGCTTATGAACAGCGAAAGGCAACTTGAACGACTTGGGCTTTTCGATGCGAAAGTCCCAAGATACACCAGTTATCCTACCGCCCCAAATTTCACAGGGTCTGTGAAATCATCACAATACGCTGGTTTTCTTGGCGCTGTACCCAAAGGTGCGCGGCTGTCTGTGTACCTTCATGTGCCGTTCTGCCGCAGGCTGTGCTGGTTTTGCGCCTGCCGCACGCAAGGCACCCGAAACGAACGGCCAGTGGCGGATTACGTGACGGCCCTTAAGGCGGAATTGGCCATGTTGGCCAGCCATCTGCCCAAAGATGTGTGCCTGTCCCGTATGCATTGGGGTGGTGGCACGCCGACATTGTTGCCGGCGGACATGATCCGGGATTTGGCCGGAGCGATTGCCAACACCCTTCCCTTTACCGAGGATTATGAGTTTTCTGTCGAAATCGACCCCAACGACGTGGACGAACCCCGCATCATCGCCCTGCGCGCGGCCGGAATGAATCGCGCCCTTGTCGGTGTTCAGGATTTCGACGAAGGCATTCAACAATCCATCGGCCGATTGCAAAGCTTTGAATCGACGCGGGATACGATCGACCTGTTGCGCGCGCACGGGGTTGACCGCCTGAATGCCGAAATCCTGTTTGGGTTGCCGCATCAGACCCCGGAACGGATCGCGGACACCATTCAGAGGTTGATTTCACTATCGCCGGACAGGGTCGCGGTGCTGGGATATGCGCATGTGCCATGGATGGCACGGCGGCAATCGCTGTTGCCTTCAGACGCGCTTCCTACGCCACAAGAACGGTTGAAACTGTTTGAAACCGCGCGGGATTTGTTCGTTTGGGATGGGTATCGCCCGATTGGGATCGACCATTTTGCCCTGCCCGGCGACAGCCTTGCCGCGGCCCAGGAAACCGGCGGCGTGCGCCGAAATTTCCAGGGGTATTCCGACGATCAGAATGATGTTCTGATTGGCATGGGGGCATCGGCCATATCCCGGTTCCCCGGAGGATACGCACAAAACGCGCCGTCGACGTCCGACTATATGACCGCGATAGGTGATGACCAATTCGCAACGGCACGCGGGCATGTGTTCGATGACGATGACGCCCTGCGCGGACGTATCATCGAGGCGCTGATGTGTGACTTTGCCGTCAAATCCGACAGGTTGGAATCTGAGCATTCAGCGACCCGGCCCGAATTGGTCCAGATGTTTGAAACCGCAAACGCCCTGTTTGAAAACCGATTGCTGGTCAGTAACGATGGGTTGGAAATTCCGACTGACATGCGCCCGTTGACCCGCCGGATCTGTCAGCATTTCGACACCTATTCACCCGACAATGCCATTCTGTCACCGGCGAACTGACACGGGCACTGACTGACCGGCAATCTGACAAGGGGGCACCGGCCCAATCACGCGCCGTCAAGCGCGCCCTCGCCCACAACAACGAAGGGGGCCCATATGCGCGGATGAGCAAACCGCGCCGCGCTTTCATCATCCAGAATGGATAGGGCGGAATGGCGCAGGGCCTGCGCGCGGCTTTGGGGATCGTCCGCCTGCATCCGGTCCAACATGCCCGTGGTCAAAACCGATGCCGCGTAATCATCCACCGGCCAGTGTGACACCAGGATCGCGCGCGCGCCTGCATAGATAAAGGCGCGCGCAAGGCCTGACAGGCCCTCGGACCCCGGTGTTCCATCGCTGCCTGCGGTGTCACAGGCCGACAGGATAACAAGAGACGCCGACAGGTTCAGCTGTGCGGCTTCGGATGCGGTCAGCAGCGCATCGTCAATTGCGGAAGGTGTTTCGGGGGGCGTGAAAACCAGCGCAGGTTCGTTCAGACCGGGAAGGCCATCAGCCAGCAACCCATGGGTGGCAAAGGCCAGAATGCGGGCGTTTGACAGATCGGCCTCTTTCACGTTGCGTTCGGTAGCCGCCGAGGTGAGGTAGAGCGCCTCGTCACCCACGCCCATCGTCTTGGCCAATGCGCGCAATTCCGTGTCGGTGTTGGGCAATGGGGCCAGATCGGCAACCTGTGTGACGTCTTCGTAGATGCCGCGTGTGACAACGGTGTCGTTGCCGTTTGCCGTGTCGGCCGCCGCCATCAGGCGATAGCCCAGCAATGGGTTGCCAAACCCGACAAAGGGTGCGGAATTGTCTGCCGCGCGTTCCGCCGCCGCGGCCCCGCCACGGCGCAGCGCCTTGAGTGCGGACACACTGGGCAGGGTCGTCAGGGCATGTCGGCGCAGCAACCAATCGGTCTGGCGCAGGGATTGTGCGCTGTCGTCAGCCCCCACCGGAGGCGAGGTCACCAGAACGGCGGGGGGAAGTGATGTCAGCGGGCCGTCAAGAACCATCATTACATGTTCAGCGTCGCGAAAAACGTGATCCAGCGGTTCAAACAACTCGGCGTAAAGCCCATGGGCAATCGCGCGGTCAAACGGGCGCACCTCGGCGCGCTTGGTGCCTTTTAACGATTTGCCTGCCCGGTTTCCGGCGGTGACAGACAATTGCCCGCGCAGTGTCTGAACACGCGACGAAATCTCGGTGCTTGCTATTTCCAGCCGATACCAATCGGCCTTGGTTTTGCTAAACGCCCAAGCATAAAAGAAATTCTGGTCGGTAAAGGTCATCACCATTGCTTCGTCCGGCCGCAACAGCGCCTGAAGTTCCACGCGTGTCAGCGGGCGCGGGTTGGTCAATTCACGAAAATCCGGGAACCGCGCATCCAGGTCATTGTCCAAAGCGCCAAGGCGCGCGCGGGCCGTGGCGATTTCGCTGCGCAGGGTCGCGATGGTGCGTTCGCTGGCCGCGCCGGTGGCAATGGCGGCATCAGCCAGCCGATCGTTCAGAACATCCAGTAAATCGGCGGTGTCCTGTCGTTCACGCAACAGGTCGGCCAGTTCAGTGCTGCCCGCCGCGATGCGCGTCGCGGCCTGGGCCAACGCCTCGCCCGCGGTCGAACTCTGCGCTGATTGCGCAGTCAGGAACACCCGGTCGCGAATGGAATCGCGCGTGTCCTGGGCATCGGCGCGTGTCACGGCCAGGGTCATCAGAAAAAGGGCAAACAGAAGTCTGGTCATGGGCCGAGTTTGCCCGCATCCAACCCCAACTGGCAAGAGCGGACGGTGGCGCACCGGCCGGGCAGGTCGTCAATCGACACGCCAGCATCAGGAAGCTTTCCCGCCCCCGGCCACGCCACCGTCCCCCTGCCCTCGCCCTGCTCACCAGCGAGGGCCGGACCGTTGAATGCCACGACCACACCCAGCACAATCAGCAAGGCGGCGATCATCACCACAAAGGATGTTTTGGTCAGGCTCATGGCACACTCCTGTGATCCGGCGGAGCGTGAAGGGAGACGGTCACGCCCCGGACAAATCGACTATGCGATACCGGGGCGCGCGGATCCCGTGACAAAAGCTGTCATTGCGAAAGCAACGTGAAATTCGGCGCTATTTCAGCCGCTTATCTATGCAAAATGTTCTTCCAGCGTGGCCGTTAGCCACCGCCAACTGCGCCGCGCCGAAGGTTCGCGGTAATTGGCGCCGGCGGGGTTTGTGAATGCGTGGTCGGTGTGACCAAAGCCCAAAATCTCCCAATCCGGGCAATATTCGCTCAGCTCCTCGGCGATTGAGACTACCGCGTCGGGTTTTGCCAATGGATCGTCCCACCCATGCAACAATACCACCGCCGATTTCATCTGCTCGGTGGGAAAATTGGGCCGGTCAAAAATCCCGTGCAGCGGCATCGCCACTTTGAAATCCGCGCCGGTGCGCGCCAAATCCAGAACGGCCTTGCCGCCCAGGCAATATCCCATTGCCGCCAACCGCGACGGGTCCACCCCCGGCAGGGCGCGCATTTCGTCCAACGCACACACCATGCGATCGGCCAGCATCCGGCGATCATCGTTGACGGTTTTCATCTGAACCGCCGCTTCTTCGCGAATTTCCGTCCGGTATCCGTTGCCATAGAAATCAATCGCAAAGGCCGTGTATCCAAGATCGGCCAGACGCCGCGCCTGTTCCATTTCGAAATCACGCAACCCCATAAAGGCCGGCGCGATCAAAACAGCCGGGCGGGGTGTTGCATCTGCGTCGTCGGGTTCAGCAATATAACCGATAAACGTCGTCGTTCCGTCAGAATAATTGTGGGTACGGGTGCGGGCCATGTCGTTCTCCTCCTGCGGTCCGGTCGACAGGTGGATCGCCGGATCAGGCACACCCTAACAGCGCAGGAACGTAGGACCAGACAAGTTTCACGCGCCTTACACATGCGCGCAACAGGGCGGACGTGATCACAGGATCGGGCCGAGTCCCACGTGCAACAGGTTGCAGCTTATCCCCCGCGCCCCTGTTAAAAGCCGCATAAGCATGGTAAAAAATTAGGAATTCTTATATATATCTACGAAATTCATTTTCACACCCGGACGGAGGGGCGGTGATGACCCTTCAGACTGACAAGCATCTGACCAAGCAGTTTCGCGACGCCACCAGCGGCGATGTGCGTCCGCAATACGCGGCGCTGTGTTATCGCATCGTCAAGGACAAGCCACAGGTTTTGCTGATCACGTCGCGCGGCACCAAACGTTGGATCGTGCCCAAGGGATGGCCGATGGCCAACAAAACCCCCGGCGCCTGCGCACAACGCGAAGCCTACGAAGAGGCGGGCGTTATCGGGCGCGTGGCCGACCGGCCATTGGGCATCTATCCCTATATGAAACTGCTGGATAATGGCAAAGAGGTGCCCTGCGCCGGGCTGATATTCCCGTTGCGCGTCACCGCTCTCAAGGCCGAATACCCCGAGGCCGGGCAAAGGCGTCGCAAATGGTTTTCACCCAAAAAGGCGGCCAGCAAGGTTGATGAACCGGCTTTGTCCGATCTGATATTGCGGTTCAATCCCAAACACTTCCGCATGTGATCCGGGCCACCCTTACGACTTGCCCCTTGTCGCGTGGCGCTTTGGCCTACGGGGTTTGATCAGTCGGTGTGACCTCAGACATGGCATTGTTGCGCGCCTTGATCTCTGACCGGCAATGGCTATCTTTGATGATGTGTGTTGTGCAGGGTTGGAATGATCCAGTTTTCTCTGAAATGCCCCGATGGCCACCGGTTCGAAAGCTGGTTCCAGTCGGCTGATGCTTTTGAAAAACTCGCCAAGGCGGGTCATGTGACCTGTGCCATCTGCGGATCAAGCGATGTGAAAAAGGCGATCATGGCGCCAAGGGTTGCGACATCACGCACAAAGGCGCCCAAGGCGCCACGGGCGGACTCCGATACCACAATGCCCGCGGGCGCAGCCAACGCAGGATCAAAACCCGGCCCCTTGTCCCAACCCCGGACTGCGGCGGAACAGGCCCTTCAGGACCTGCGCAAAAAGATCGAAGCAAATACCGAAGACGTGGGCCGCGATTTCGCCCGCGAGGCCCGCGCGATCCATGATGGCGATGCCCCTGACCGCCCCATAAGAGGAGAGGCGCGCCCGGAAGATGCCAAGGCGTTGCTCGAAGACGGCGTGCCTGTCGTGCCGCTCCCCTTCTCACCCGGACGAAAGGCAAATTGATGGCGCCCCATGTGGTAATAACCGGGGCAAGCCGCGGCGTCGGCGCCGCCCTGCGTCAGGCTTATATGTCGGCCGGTTGGGATGTCACCGGCACATCGCGCGCCGGTGGTGACGGGTTACAAGCAGTCGAAATGACCGATGCTGCGGCGATCACCGCCTTTGCTGCCGGGCTGAATGGCCGCCCGGTGGACCTTTTGATCTGCAATGCGGGCGTCTACCTTGATAAGGGCGAAGGCGACCTTGAAACCGGATACCCCGCCGCCATGTGGGCCGAACAATTGTCGGTGAATGTCACGGCCCCCTTCCTGTGCGTCCAGGCGCTTTTGGCGAACCTGCGCGCGGCACATGGCAAAGTGGCGATCCTGTCGTCACAGATGGCTTCCTCCACATTGGCCAAAGGCAATGCCATCATCTACCGCGCCAGCAAGGCCGCCGTGCTGAATGTCGGGCTGAACCTCGCCACCGCGCTCAAGGACGACAATATCCCCGTCGGCATCTACCATCCCGGATGGGTGCGCACCGATATGGGCGGCGCAACGGCCAGCATCGCCCCGGATGAGGCCGCCAAAGGCCTCAAATCACGTTTCGACGCGCTCAGCCTGGCCAACACGGCCTGCTTTGAAACCTGGGACGGCACCCAACACCCGATCTAACCCCGCCCCCTCTTCCTCTGGCCCAAAATACTGCGGGGTCCGGGGCAGAGCCCCGGCCTTGGCCACCAAACACCCCCCTTGCGCGCCTCGGCGCAACAACACCATCTTGCGCGCCGCGCCATCCACGCGTAAACCGCCCGGCAATTCTGCCAATCTGGACACGCCCATGCCCGTGCTCGTGATGAAATTCGGCGGCACCTCTGTTGCCAATATCGACCGCATCCGGCGGGCGGCCAAACGCGTCGGCGTTGAGGTTGCAAAAGGCTATGACGTGATCGTCATCGTGTCGGCCATGTCCGGCAAAACCAACGAACTTGTCGGATGGGTCAACGAAATCTCGCCGCTTTCGGATGCGCGCGAATATGATGCGGTCGTCAGCTCGGGCGAAAACATCACCGCTGGCCTCATGGCGCTGACACTTCAGGAAATGGATGTGCCCGCACGGTCTTGGCAAGGGTGGCAGGTGCCGGTGCAAACCACATCGGCCCATTCCCAGGCCCGGATCGAAGCTATCCCGCCGGAAAACATTCGCGCAAAATTCGCCGAGGGCATGAAAGTCGCCGTCGTCGCGGGCTTTCAGGGCCTTTCGTCCGAAGGGCGGATCACAACGCTTGGCCGGGGCGGGTCCGACACCACCGCCGTGGCCTTTGCCGCCGCATTCGACGCGGAACGCTGCGACATATACACTGACGTGGACGGTGTTTACACGACCGATCCGCGCATCAGCCCAAAGGCCCGCAAACTCGATCGTATCGCGTTTGAAGAAATGCTCGAACTCGCCAGTCTGGGTGCCAAGGTCCTGCAGACCCGCTCGGTCGAACTGGCGATGCGCTATAATGTGAAACTGCGGGTGCTTTCCAGTTTCGAAGAAATGGACGACAACGCCGGCACACTTGTCTGTGCCGAGGAGGACATCATGGAATCCAAAGTGGTCAATGGCATCGCCTTTTCACGGGACGAGGCAAAGATGACGCTGATTTCGGTCGCGGACCGCCCCGGCATCGCCGCGGCGATTTTTGGCCCCCTCGCCGATGGCGGCGTCAACGTCGATATGATCGTGCAGAACATCGCCGAAGAAGGGCGCACTGATATGACCTTCTCGTGCCCGGTCGATCAGGTTCTGCGGGCGGAAAAGGCGCTTCAGGCCGCCAAGGACGCTGGTGACATCAATTACCACGATCTGGTCGCGGACAAGGACGTTGCAAAGGTTTCCGCAGTTGGTATCGGTATGCGCTCGCAATCCGGGGTTGCCGCCAAGATGTTCAAGGTCCTCTCGGATGAGGGCATCAACATCAAAGTCATCGCCACATCCGAGATCAAGATTTCGGTTCTGATTGATCGCAAATACCTCGAACTGGCGGTTCAGGCGCTGCACGACGCGTTTGACCTGGAAACCGTCTAAGCGGTTTTTCAAAATCGGTTTTCCCGACCTGATCCCACCCAATCAGGCCCGGCGCGGCGATTGTGTTCAAAAGTTAAACAATCTGCCTGAAATCGGGCAATAATTTCCAACCCGGCACCCTGTCTTACCCGTTTCGCTTTGGCGTCACATGTGTTCTAGTCACCGGCGGTAATTTCACCGGAAAAGCGACCTCGCGCCCTATGACCGAAGACTTTCAAACCGATTCTCGGCAGATGCTGGGCCACCTGCGCGCGGTCATGGCAGAAGAGGCGACAGGCCAGACCCGCCTTGACCGCATCACGCAGCTGATCGCCAGCGAAATGCGCACCGAGGTGTGTTCCATTTATCTGTTCCGGGATTCCGAAACCTTGGAACTCTGCGCCACCGAAGGCCTGAAACCCGAAGCGGTCCACCAGACCCGGATGCGCCTGGGCGAAGGCCTTGTGGGCAGGGTTGCCCGCACGGGCAAGGTGATCAACACCGCCAATGCGCCAAACGAACAGGGTTTCCGCTATATGCCGGAAACCGGAGAAGAGATTTATTCCTCCTTTGCAGGCGTGCCGGTGCAACGGCTTGGCGAAAATCTGGGCGTTCTGGTGGTTCAATCCAAAACCGCGCGCCAATATTCAGATGACGAGATTTACGCGCTCGAAGTTGTGGCGATGGTTCTGGCCGAAATGACGGAACTGGGTGTCTTCATCGGCGAAGGCGCCGCCCTGTCCGCACGCCACAAACACGCCGTGGCGATACGCGGTGCCACCGGTCAGGAAGGCACGGCCGAAGGACATGTTTGGCTTCATGAGCCGCGCGTCGTCATCACCAACCCCATCGCCGAAGATCCGCATCGCGAATCCGATCGCTTGCGCGAAGCCGTTGAAAGCCTGCGCGTGTCTGTCGATCAAATGCTCGAAGGCGTGGGCCAGGGCGACAATGAACAGCGCGAGGTTCTCGAAGCCTATCGCATGTTTGCCAATTCACGCGGCTGGATGCGCCGCATGGAAGAAGACATCGCGCGCGGCCTGTCCGCAGAGGCCGCGGTGGAAAAGGAACAATCGACAGCCCGCGCCCGGATGGAAACCGCCTCGGACAGCTACCTGCGTGAACGGCTGCATGATCTTGATGACCTGTCCAACCGCCTGTTGCGCATTCTGACCGGACAGGGCCGCGAAACCGGGGCGGAAATGCCCGCCGATCCGATCCTTGTCGCCCGCAATATCGGCCCTGCCGAATTGTTGGATTACGGCCGGTCCCTGCGCGGTGTTGTCCTCGAAGAAGGTTCCGTCGGCTCGCACGCCGCAATTGTGGCCCGCTCGCTGGCGATCCCGCTGGTGATCCATTCCAAACGGATCACGACCGAGGCCCTGAACGGCGATCACATCATCGTCGATGGCGATGCTGGCGTGGTGCACCTGCGCCCCGAAGAAACCGTCGTCACCGCATTCCGCGACAAGATCGCCATGCAGGCCGAAGCGCAGGAACGCTATACCTCTATCCGTGACAAACCCGCGATCACATCCTGTGGCAAGACTATAGCGTTGACGATGAACGCCGGGCTGATGGCCGACCTTCCCTCGCTCGAAGGGTCAGGCGCCGAAGGTGTGGGCCTGTTTCGCACCGAACTTCAGTTTCTCGTGCGCAACAAGATGCCCAAACGCTCGGAACTGTCCGCGCTCTATTCCCGCGTTCTTGAATCGGCCAAGGGCAAGCGCGTGGTCTTTCGCACGCTCGACATCGGCTCGGACAAAGTCCTCAGCTACATGAAACCAAATGACGAACCCAACCCGGCGCTCGGCTGGCGGGCGATCCGCGTGGGCCTGGACAAACCCGGCGTCATGCGCATGCAGCTTCAGGCCCTGATCCGCGCCGCCGCCGGACGGCCCCTGACCGTGATGTTCCCCTTCGTTGCTCAATACGAAGAATACACCGCCGCCCGCGCCGAGGTGGACAAAGCGATGGACCGCGAGCGTATTCTCGGCCACCCCCTGCCCGAAAACCTCGAAATCGGCGCGATGCTGGAAACGCCATCGCTGGCCTTTGCCCCGCGAAAGTTCTTTCAGGACGTCGATTTCCTGTCCATCGGCGGCAACGACCTCAAACAATTCTTCTTTGCGGCTGACCGCGAAAACGAACGGGTGCGCCGCCGCTATGACACGCTGAACGTGTCATTCCTGACCTTCCTTGAAAACATCGTGGATCGCTGCACCGAAACGCAAACACCGCTCTCTTTCTGCGGCGAAGACGCCGGCCGCCCGGTCGAGGCCATTTGCCTTGCGGCCATGGGCCTGCGCGCCCTGTCAATGCGCCCGGCATCCATCGGCCCGGTCAAATCGCTGCTTATGCGCACCGATCTCGACGCCCTTCGCAACGTCATCCACAAAGCCCGCGAAGACGGCCACCAATCCGTGCGTCCCGCCGTGATGGACTGGCTCAAGACACAGCCATAGGGCCCGTTTTCCCCCTTCCTCTGGCCAAAAATACTGCGGGGGTGCGGGGGCTGGCCCCCGCTGTTGGCGTCCGCGCCACGCGGGTCAGGCGGTCTTGACGGGCCGCCTCTCGACCCTGTCGCGCAATTGGCCAATCAATTCGCCATGCGGCATGTCCGCCTCAATCGCCAATTTGCGCAATCCAAAATGCACGTGGGCGATTTCGGTGTAATAGCTGGTGAACGCATAATTCGTGGCCGCACCGGCGACCGCCCCCAGAACCGGCACCGTCTGCGCCGCCAGCTTTTGCCCAAGCACCGTGGCAAAACGCGGTGCGATCCGCGCGATCAACGACTGGAGAGTGGCCCCGCTCAGCGCGGCGCGCGCGCTTAAAAAAGCCAGATCAACCCCGTCATCGCCTTCCAATGGCCCCGCGGCGGCAAACACCTGAATACAGTCGAACTGAACGTTTTCCGCATCCGGATCAAACCCGTATTCAACCGCGACACCCTGGATCGAACGCAGCAGCACCGTCGTGGTGACCGGCAATTCCGCCAAGGCAGATGGCAAGCCGCCAAACCCACCCGCGGCCCCCATGGCCGTTGTTGCCGCGATGTTCAGCCATTCGGGCTGATCGCCGACAACACGGCGTGACCCGTGGGCTGCGCGCATCGCCACGCCCAAGGCCGCTTCGGTTGCACCATCCAGCCGGTTGCGTACCGGTTCCGGCAGTCGGTCAATCAACCCGTCTGCCGTGCCGCCGATCAGGTTCAAAACCTGCATGCCGACCCCACCGGCGCGGCGATACCTCTGGGCAATCAAATCCAGTTCGCGGGTCACATCCTGGGTCACATCGGGGGCATCTGTCATCGCGGGCTCATGGGTTGCATCCCCATAACATCGGGTCACCCGCGCCGGTTTCAAGAGAGGCGGCACACCTCTCCGCGCACGCCGCGCCATGCGCCGGGGGTCAATTCCAGCCCCAAAACCCTTTCCGGGTTGGTTGGCGGGGGCATTTGCACACCGTCAAGCCGGGCAAACCCATATCGGCCGTAATACGGCGCATCACCGACCAACATCACCCGATCCCAGCCACGATCGCTGGCCAATTCCAACGACTGGCGGATCAACAGCGCCGCCAGACCTTCGCCTTGCCGTGTCGGGTGAACCGCGACCGGCCCCAGCAACAGCGCGGAAGTGCCGCCAATTGTCACCGGCCAATAGCGGATCGCCCCCGCCAGAATACCCTCACCGTCGCGTGCAACCAGGCAAAGCTCGGACACCTGGGCGACATCCTCGCGCAGGCGATAGGACGACAACGCCCCCCGCCCCGGAGCAAAGCTCAGGTCGAAAAGCGCTTCGACCTCCCACCAGTCGTCCGCCTGTTCCTGTGCAAGATGATACACCGCGCCCCTCAAGTTTCGCTGGAATGGCCCCTAGCATGGCGCTATTTCCAGATCAAACCGCCAAGGGAGCGACAATGTTCTACGAACCAAAAGATGGCCACGGCCTGCCGCATAATCCGTTCAACGCAATTGTCACGCCACGCCCCATTGGCTGGATCTCGACCCGTGACGCGCAGGGCCGCGATAACCTTGCGCCGTATTCCTTTTTCAACGCCGTCGCTTATGTCCCGCCGCAGGTCATGTTTTCTTCGACCTCGGCCAAAGAGGACCAGGGCGACACCAAGGACAGCGTTGCCGCGATCCGCGACACAGGGGTCTTTTGCGTGAATATCGTGGAATTCGCGATGCGCGATGCGATGAATGCGTCTTCGGCGGCCCTGCCTGCGGGCGAAGATGAATTCGTTGTGGCCGGATTGGACAAGGCGGAATGCGAAACGATCAATTGCCCACGGGTCGCCGCCGCCCCCGCGGCGCTGGAATGCAAGCTGACCCAGATCGTCAAATTGCCCGGCGCCGCCAACATGTTGGTTCTGGGCGAGGTGACAGGCGTGCACATGCGCGACGACTGCCTGCGCGACGGACGGTTCGATGTGACCACCTTTCAGCCCCTGTCTCGCTTGGGATATCGCGATTATTCCACTGTCCAAGATGTGTTCGAGTTGTCACGCCCTGACGATTAATCGACCGGTTTCGGCCCAAACGCACGGTGCCGTTTGACGCCGAACACCCGCTACCCCTAAGGTTTCACCAAAATTAAAGACGCTGGCACAGACCGGCGCTTTGAGCAGATTGAGGCGAAACCAATGGCGAATATCCAGATTTCGGAAGGCCTTGCGGCCGATCCATTCGACTTTATCAACGTTCTTGAAACGGTGATTGAAACCGGTGTGCTTGATACGGGCGATTCAACATCGACGACCGGCATTTTCTATCTGCCCCCCAGTTCTTCGGCGCAGCTTCGGTTTTCGGGTGTGGGCCTGACCTATGATTCCAGTTGGATCACCGGCGGAACAATAACCGGGTTCGAATACGAACTTTCCCCCGGCTACACGATCACTGTCTCCGGGCTTGCCCTTAGCGCGGCCGAGCTTTTGGCGATCCACGACAGCGAATTGGCCAACCCGTTGGCCAGTATCGCGGTTGAAACCCTCTTTGAGGCCTATGACTGGACTGTTCAGGGCAATTCGACCAACGATTACATCCAGTCGCACCTTGGCGACGGCGCATATGTCGCCACGTTGACGGGGAACGATTCAATCATGACCCATTTCGGTGATGATACGGTCTATGCCGGCACGGGCGACGACACTGTCGAAGGTGGCACAGGCGAGGATCGCCTGCATGGCGAAGAAGGCAACGACACGCTCAAGGGAAATGCACAGAACGACGTGCTTTATGGCGGTGATGGCAACGATTCCCTTTTGGGCGGCACCGGAGATGACACGCTGATCGGCGATGACGTGTTCGATTTCAGCGACACCCTCAAAGGCGAAGCAGGCAACGATTTCCTGTTTGGCGGCGGCGGCGGTGACAGCCTGTTCGGCGGCGACGGCGACGATACCATCGTTGGCGCGGCCGGCAATGACACGTTCCTGGGCGGTGCCGGCATCGATTCAATCGTGGGCGGTGACGGCGACGATGTCGGGTCCGGCGAAGAAGGCAATGACACCTTGCAAGGCGGGACAGGCAACGACACGCTGCGTGGCGGCGCGGACGACGACGCATTGTTCGGCGGCGGCGATGACGATGTGATCAACGGCGACACCGGGAATGACAGCGCGCATGGCGGGTCTGGCAAGGACACGTTGCGCGGTGGTGAAGGCAATGACACGCTTTATGGCAACACGGGCGATGACAGCCTGCGCGGAAGCTTTGGCGACGATTTCCTGTTTGGCGATGCGGACAACGACACCCTGATTGCGGGCGGCGGCGCGGACAAGTTGACCGGCGGCACCGGGCGCGATCGCCTTGTTGGCGGGGCGCAGGACGATCTGTTGATTGGCGGCGCGGACAACGACCGGCTGGTCGGCGGAAACGGGTCTGACGTGTTCCGGTTCGACATCGGCGACGGGGATGACACGATCCTTGGGTTTTCAGTGGCCGAAGACAGTCTTCAGTTCCTTCAGGCTGGCCCGGTTGTCGCCACCAACAACGGTGTGCACACACTGGTTACTGCTACCGGGTCGTCGGTTCTATTGTTGGACACCATCGTTCTTCAGGCAGATTTGGGCGACATTTTGATCTGACCGCCATGTGAAGTGATGCGCCCGGCCGGGCCACCCCTTGCCATTTCGCTGCCACGCCGGTTTGTTGGCCAGCAGGTGGCAGTATAGGGGCGCATGGCATGGGTGCATTTCTGGGAATTATCGGCGGGTCAGGGCTTTATGATATCGCGGGGTTGGAAAACCCTGAATGGGTGTCTGTGGACACGCCATGGGGTGCGCCTTCAGACGACATTCTAAGGGGGAGCCTTAATGGCACCCCGATGGCCTTTCTGCCCCGCCATGGGCGCGGCCATGTGCATGCCCCGACCGATGTGCCCTACCGCGCCAATATCGACGCGTTGAAACGGCTTGGCGTCACGGATGTCATTTCGGTTTCGGCCTGTGGTTCCTTCCGCGAGGCGATGGAACCGGGGCATTTCGTGATCGTGGATCAGTTCATTGATCGCACCGTAAATCGCGACAAATCCTTTTTCTCGTCGGGCTGCGTGGCACATGTTTCAATGGCCCATCCCACCTGCCCGCGCCTGTCGGCGGCCTGCGCCACTGCGGCGCGCGACGCGGGCGTGACCGTTCACGATGGCGGCACTTACCTGGCGATGGAAGGCCCACAGTTTTCGACCCTGGCGGAAAGCCGTATGTACCGCGAACACTGGGGCGCGGATGTGATCGGCATGACGAACATGCCTGAGGCCAAACTCGCCCGTGAAGCCGAGCTTTGTTACGCAAGTGTGGCGATGGTCACCGATTATGACAGTTGGCACCCCGATCACGGCGAAGTGGACGTGACACAGATCATCGCAACCCTGACCGGCAACGCCAACAAAGCGCGCGACATGGTCGCCGGCCTGCCCGCCCTTTTGGGGGGGACCCGCGCGCCCTGTAAAGCCGGGTGTGACCGCGCATTGGAATACGCCATTTTGACCGCACCGGATGCACGCGACCCGGCGTTGGTTGCGCGACTTGATGCTGTGGCCGGGCGAATTCTGACATAACACCCGGCCCGCGGCCGCACCGGGCCGGGCACACTGCACAAATGAGAATGGCGGCGCTGACCGCATCCCTTCCGAGGACAACATGACCAAGACAATTCGCGATTACATCCGCACCATTCCCGATTTCCCCCATGCCGGGATCATGTTCCG
>JBOEGP010000037.1:0-1297 GCA_050633485.1 Pseudooceanicola sp. | reverse complement strand
CACAGAAATATACGTTGGAATACGCCGAGGCCGAGGTTGAAATCCACGACGACGCGATAACGCCCGGCGAACGTATTCTGATCGTCGATGACCTGCTTGCCACCGGGGGCACCTGCGCCGCCGCGATCACCCTGATCGAACAGCTGGGCGGCGACATCGTCGGATGCGCCTTTGTTGTTGACCTGCCTGAACTGGGCGGACGCAAACGGCTAGAGGGGTTGGGAATGGGTGTTCATGCGCTGTGTGCGTTCGATGGGGCCTGACACGCAGAAGCCTATGAATTTTCGATATTAATCCGCGTCCTACCCGACACTATTTCCAATATCGAAATAATCTGGCGATTGCGGAATGATTGTTTCGCAATTCGGCGGGTATCAATGAACCGACCGGATTTTGTGCTTGTTTGAGCGGAATCAATTACTTAGCGTCAATTTGTGACCGTTTGACTATTTCGACCGCACCGGCGCCCCTTCGGGAAATTTCGTCGGGTCGGACACCCAAAATTCGTTACCTATTCGGAGCCAAATATGACCCTCTCATCTACTCTTTCAAAAATTGCCGTTGCGATGGCTTTCGCGATTGCCCCGCTGGCCGCTTCGGCTGCGTCAATCACGCCGATCTCGGCGACGCCTCAAAATCTGCCCGGAATCACCCAAGGCAATCTCGCGGATGCTTTCGATGGCAATCTGGGGACTGGCTACCTTGTGACCAACACCAACGCGCAGGCCCAGGGTTTTTTCGTTCAGTACGATTTCGACATTTCGGGCTATTCCAGCGTTGACTCGTTCACGTTCAACTTTACGGGCGTCTATTCTTCGGACAACTCAGCGTTCCAATCCTTGCGCTTTGGTGCCAACCCCTACTTTAACTACACTAATGTCAACACACCGATTGACCAGCAATTCTCGACCTCGCTGGCGACCACGGCGCTCGGCTCCGGTTTTGCTGATACCGACAATTACATTGTCGGCTCCACACTCTCGGTGTTTGTTCAGACGTCGTTGGGCGGCGGCCCCGGCAGCTATGTTTCAATCAACGCATTGGAAATCACGGCTGACATCAATGGTGTTGCTGTTTCGGCGGTTCCGCTGCCAGCCAGCCTGCCATTGCTGATTTCCGCGATTGGCGTCGTGGGCGTTGCCCGCCGCAAGCGTAAAGCAGCCTGAATAAGTGATGCGCCCGGCCTGTGTGCCGGGTGCATTACCCCTGCCACACTGCGTTCATGCGTCGGGCAGAACAGCACCGGGGGGCATAATCCCGTTGGGATAAAACAGCGCCTTGATACCGCGCATCACGT
>JBOEGP010000036.1:7045-55598 GCA_050633485.1 Pseudooceanicola sp. | reverse complement strand
TCAAGCTGAAGGGTTTCTTCGATCAACGCCTGGGCCGCGTGCAATTCGGGATAGGCCGCCCCCATCTGGCGCACCAATTCGGGCACCAGCCGATGCATCATCGGGTCCTTGGTGCCCAGCAAATGCGCATGACGCATTGCGCGGCGCATGATCCGGCGCAACACATAGCCACGCCCATCGTTGCTGGGCATCACCCCGTCCGCAATCAGGAACGACGTCGAACGCAGGTGATCCGCGATCACCCGGTGATGCGTCTTGCCCGGCCCGTCGGGATCGGAACTGGACGCATGTGCCGATGCTTCGATCAACGCGCGCATCAGGTCGGTCGCATAATTGTCATTCGTGCCCTGCAACAGCGCCGCGACCCGTTCGATGCCCATACCGGTGTCGATCGACTGCATGTCGAGAGCCTTCATAGACCCGTCTTCGAATTGTTCGTTCTGCATGAAGACAAGGTTCCAGATCTCGATGAACCGGTCGCCGTCCTCGTCTGGGCTGCCCGGAGGGCCGCCCCAGAATTTGTCACCGTGATCAAAGAAGATTTCCGTGCAAGGCCCACATGGCCCGGTTGGCCCCATCATCCAGAAATTGTCATTGGTTGCGATGCGAATGATCTTGTCGTCGCTCAGCCCGGCGACCTTCTTCCACATGTCAGCCGCTTCGTCGTCCGTGTGATACACGGTGACCAACAGCTTTTCCTTGGGGATCCCCAATTCCTTGGTGATCAATTCCCAGGCAAAAGGGATGGCTTCGGATTTGAAATAATCCCCAAAGCTGAAATTCCCAAGCATTTCAAAGAAGGTGTGGTGGCGCGCCGTGTAACCGACGTTGTCCAGATCGTTGTGCTTTCCCCCGGCGCGCACGCATTTCTGCGCACTCGTCGCACGGGTGTAATCGCGATGTTCGACGCCGGTGAACAGGTTCTTGAACTGCACCATGCCCGAATTCGTGAACATCAGCGTCGGATCATTGCGCGGGACAAGCGGGCTGGACGGCACAATCGTGTGCCCCTGCTTGGCAAAGTAGTTAAGGAATGTCGAACGGATGTCGTTCAGCGTTTGCATGGGCCTGCACTTTCAGTCTCGGGGGCGTCGCGTCCGGCCCGATTTAGCGGTGCCTGCGTTCGGTGTCCACAGGTTCACCACCTTCGCCCAACCGATGGGACACGCAAGTGGTGATTTCCACGCGCTTGCCGGCGGGCGGATCGAAACGAAAAAGGGCGGCCCGATCGGCCGCCCCATATTCGCGTTTCTTGGTTACAGATGTCTGCGTGGTGCGCTGTGCCGGCTCTATTCGTCTAGAACTGCGGCGGCGTCATCCTCGGCATCGCCCGCTGTCTCTTCGAACTCCAACCCGTGCGAGGCGCGGATCTTGTCTTCGATCTCAATCGCCATGGCAGTGTTTTCACGCAGGAAAGTTTTGGCGTTTTCGCGCCCCTGCCCTATGCGTTCATCACCGTAGGAGAACCAGGACCCCGATTTTTCAACAACCCCCGCCTTGACGCCAAGGTCCAAAAGCTCGCCCATTTTCGAGATGCCTTCGCCATACATGATGTCGAATTCAACCTGTTTGAACGGCGGGGCGACCTTGTTCTTGACAACCTTGACCCGGGTTGAGTTTCCGACAACTTCGTCACGGTCCTTGACCGATCCGATGCGGCGGATGTCCAGCCGGACCGAGGAATAGAATTTCAGCGCATTGCCGCCAGTGGTGGTTTCGGGGTTCCCGAACATCACGCCGATCTTCATCCGGATCTGGTTGATGAAGATAACCATGCAATTCGACCGCGCAATCGACCCGGTCAGTTTGCGCATTGCCTGGCTCATCAATCGGGCGTGAACACCCACCGATGCGTCGCCCATGTCACCTTCCAGCTCGCTGCGCGGTGTCAGTGCGGCAACTGAATCCACCACGACCATGCTGACAGCGCCCGAGCGCACCAAAGTGTCCGTAATCTCCAACGCCTGTTCGCCGTTGTCGGGCTGGGAAATCAGCAATTCGTCCAGATCGACGCCCAACTTTTTCGCATAAAGCGGGTCCAGCGCGTGTTCCGCATCGACGAAAGCGCACACGCCGCCCTTTTTCTGTTCTTCGGCCACGCAGTGCAGTGTCAGCGTCGTTTTACCCGAACTTTCCGGGCCATAGATTTCGATGATCCGGCCCTTGGGCAATCCGCCAATCCCAAGAGCGATATCAAGCCCCAGGGAACCGGTCGATGTCGCCTCGATGTCGCGGATGGCATTGTCGCCGCCCAGTTTCATGATCGACCCTTTGCCGAACTGGCGTTCGATCTGGGAAAGCGCGGAATCCAGCGCCTTTTGTTTGTTCGCGTCGCGTTTGCTGTCCATTGAAAGTAGATCTGCCGTTGCCATGCCTGACGTCCTTGTTTCATACCCTCTGCCATGTGGCAATCGGGTGGTGGTTCCGCCTGTGTTCGCCTCTTGTTCCATAATGGATAGGACCAAAAGTAGAACATTTCAATCAGATTCTTTGCATTTCCACTGTCCGGCAACACGGTTAATGAGTAGTTTACGCCCATCTTTCGTGGTCGGATTTCCCAGAGGGGCAGGAAAATGTTAGTTTTTTCAAAGGCTCGCCTGGTGATCCTGTCGGTGCCAAAAACCGGAACGACAGCGATTGAGGCCGCTCTTGGTCCCCGTGCGGATATCTGGGTGCAGAACCCGCCCGACCTCAAGCACGCGCCGGTGTATCGCTATAATCGGTTTTTCCGCCCCGTGTTGGAGAGATTCGTTGCCCCCGAAATGCAAGTGATCGCCGTGATGCGCGAACCGGTTTCCTGGCTCGGGTCCTGGTGGCGGTTTCGCCAACGTCCTTTCATGTCGGGCAAGGCGAATGCCACCCACGGTGTCAGCTTTGATGATTTCGTGGATGCCTATTGCCGCGGGAAGCGCCCCGGTTTCGCCGAGGTCGGATCCCAAGCGAAATTCCTGGAACCACAGCCGAACGGAACAAAGGTCACGCGGTTGTTTCGATACGAGGATCAAGCAACCTTGCTCGATTTTCTTGAAAATGAACTGGACGAAAAAATTGCGTTGGAACGCAAGAATGTCTCACCCGAGATTGCGATGGAGCTGTCTGAAGAGATCGCTGCGAAATACCGGCGCAAATGCGCGGCAGAATTTGAACTTTACGAGTCGATCAAGTGATCTGAACGCAGGTGGTTCAACCGGCCTTAGTGCAGCTGGCGTTGCACCATTTCCGTCAGCTGCGTCAGTGAAAACGGTTTGGGAAGGAACACGGAATTCGGGATTCTGCCTTGATCCTCACCAAAGTTGGCCTCTGCATATCCGGATACGAACACCACGTGGACGCCGGGGCGTTTTTCCAACGCCTTGCGCACCCAACTTGGCCCGTCCATCCCCGGCATAACGACGTCCGTGACGAAAATATCGACCTTAAGGTCATCGTCGGAAAGCGTTTCCAGGGCAGCCTCGGCACAATCGGCCTCTAGCACCGTGTATCCGCGCAGGCGCAGCGCCTGGCTGGCGAAGGCGCGCACCGGGGCTTCGTCTTCGACCAACAGAACAACGCCTTCTGCGAATTGTTCGCTGCGCTGCGAAACCGGTTTTTCTATTGGCGCCTGGATCTCTTCGGCTTTTAGATCGGCCAAGTCGGCCTCGTACACGGGGAAAAGCAGGGTAAAGCATGTGCCAACGCCCTGTTCACTATCCGCAAAGATGAAACCGCCTGTCTGTTTTACGATGCCATACGCCGTGGACAAGCCAAGGCCGGTGCCCTCTCCTATGCGTTTGGTGGTGAAAAACGGTTCGAACACTTTCGTCAGCTTGTCTGAGGAGATCCCGCTGCCGGTATCGATCACCTTGACCGAAACGTATTCGCCCGGCGCGACCTCTGCCCGGTCGCGGATCATTGGTTCGGTCAGGCGCAGGCTTTCCGTCACGATGCGAATTTCGCCGCCGTCCGGCATCGCATCGCGCGAATTTACCACAAGGTTCATGATCACCTGTTCCAGTTGCCGTTTGTCCGCGCGAACGTCACGCAAAAGCGGGTCATGTTGCAGGCTTAGCGTCACTTTTTCACCGACCAAACGGTTCAAAAGGTGGATGAGGTCGCTCAAGGTGTCGCGCAGATCCAACACCTCGGGGCGCAGAGTTTGCTGTCGGGAAAACGCCAGCAATTGCCCAACCAATGACGCCGCGCGATTGGCGTTCTGATTGATTTGCATAAGGTCGGAATAATCCAGATCGCCGGGATCGTGGCGCAACAACAACAGGTCACAATGCCCTGAAATCGCTGTCAAAAGGTTGTTGAAATCATGCGCGACGCCACCGGCAAGCTGCCCGATCGCCTGCATTTTCTGGCTTTGGACGAACTGCGCCTCAAGGGTTTTGAGTTCTGTCGCATCGCTCAGGACAGCGATCAGCGATGTGCGGTCCTTATGCTTGATTGGTTTCAAAGTTACCTGAACAAAGGTTTCGCCTTCGGTTTTGCTCAACATCAGGAATTCTGAATAGGTCGGCTTGCGCCCCACCGCGGCTTCGGACAGCCAATCGGTTATTGAGCGCCCCAACCCCTCCATCAGATCAGTGAGCCGCGCACCGGGATGACATTCCGCCCCGAGGAGGTCGCCCGCCGAGACATTGACGCCTTCGATCATGCCGTCCGGGGCCACCATCAACAAGGGCACCGGCAAACCATTGAAATCGCCACGCATAACGGATGCGTTTTCATCGGCGTCGCTGGCGCCCTCACCGGCTGGCAACAGCATCAATTCACGCCGCCCCCCGGATTCACCCAATTCCACCACACGAACCGAAACGACCCCGTTGTGCGCACGCAGGTCATGCATTTCCCCAGGCCGCAGGGGAAGGGTATCAAAAATTGCGTCCAACGATTTCGGCCTGTCCCCGACAAGGCGGCGGGCCGCTTCGTTCATGAACAGAACGGAGTTCGAGCGCCCGACTGTCAAAACCGCAACATCCGCGTTTTTTGCACCTTTTGGCGCGGCAGAGAACTCCTCATACCGCCACAGAAACTGCCCTTGTGGAAGCCTGTGGACCGACAGGCGCGCTTGCCCGCGCCGTGTCACGACATCTTCGGTCGCCGCGCCCGACGTTTCGGCGCGCCTGCGCAATCGGCGCAGGACCGCACCGGGATTTGACAGGACCGAAGACAATGCCTCACTCACCCCGCCGATGCCCGGTTTTCCAAAGTATTTTTCGGCCGCGGCGTTGCAGTGCAAGAAATCCCCTTCGGCGCCGGTGACAAAGGACGGGGCCGCATCGTCGGCGACAAACGCCGCGACCGCGCCAACGGCCGCGTCAGAGCGCAAACGGTACCGCCCAAGAACCATTCGAAGGATCACAAAGGCAATCAACAAAGTTGTGCCCACGCCCGCCAGACCAAGCGCCAGAGTGACGTTTCGCGAAATGATCGACAGGGCCAAAAAGCCAATCGCAATCGCAGGCACGATCAGAATTGCAGGCGCAAGGGCCACGGAAAGCCGTGTGAGGGTGCCAGATGGGCCCGTCAGTTCAGTCACTTGCACGCCCCCTTGTAAAACCAACGAAACAACAGCTGCGCGTAGTTATCGCGCGAAATGAGTTAACCCCGACTTAATGTCCGACAGACAGCCTGCGAAGGATTATGAACCCATGTCGCAACGGGTCAAGTGGGCGACAAAGAAACCATCACCTTCACCGTCCATGCCAAACCTTTGTTCCAACGTGACAATCCAGCCCGCATTTCGTTCAATGAACGCAGCGATACGGGCTTCGTTTTCGGCACGTAGCACCGAACATGTTGCATAGGCCAGCACCCCCTTTGGCCCCACCAAAAGAGCGGCCTGATCCAGGATTTCATCCTGTGTGGCGCAGAGCGCTTCTAGCCTCTCTTCGGTCAGGGCCCACTTGCCTTCGGGGTCGCGCCGCCACGATCCGCTGCCCGAACAGGGGGCGTCGCACAAAACGATATCGAAAGGCGCCAAAGACCCGACCTGATCCGTTGACAGGAGTGTGACGGTTGCACCCGCACGTTCGGCACGGGCCGGCATATCCGCCATGCGCGCCGGTGCAATGTCGTGACAAAAGTAATTCGCGTCCACACGCGCGGCCATTGCGAGCGTCTTGCCACCGCCACCTGCACAATAATCAAGCACTTTCATACCATTACGAATTGATATTGATGCAACTGCGGCCTGACTCGACACATCCTGAAGCTCAACCAGCCCATTCAGATAAGCCGCACTTTGGGCAATTTTGCGGGCGCCCTGCACCACCTTCAGGGCCGTTTCGGCGCCGGAATGCGCGGATGCCGAAATTTCACTTGAACTAAGGTCGGTAATCGCTTGTTCCAAAGTCGTTTTCAAGGCATTCACTCGTAAAAAGACCGGTGCCCTTTCGCGCAGAGTGTTGGCCGCTTGTTCCCAGCCGGTGCCAAAGGCATCCTCAAATAGCGGGACCAGCCAATCGGGCAGGTCTGTCCTTTCGCCCGGGGTTTCGGGCCGGCCTCCGCCAAGGGCTTCATCCGCGGTTAACAGGGCCGGAGCGTGACCTGAACCGGTAAAAACCGTGTCCGGGTTTGTTCCCGAGGCACGCAAGAGGCCAAGCATCAGCGCACGGCCGGTTTCCCCGCCGCCAAGGCACGCGGCCGAACGACGGCACCGCAGGGCGTCATAGACCAGATCCCGAATGGCGCGACGGTCCCCCGATCCGGCAAACCGGCTGGAACGCCCCCAAATCACTAGGGCCTTGGTTGCGGGGGTCCCGTCCCGGATCTGGTCCAGAATTTCGGCGGCGGCGGCGATTCGTGCTGCTGGTGTCATAAGCATTGATTAGCCTGCGTACCGCATGAGGGCAAAAAGAGGTTGCCCCCGACCCCACAAAGCCCCAATTATTCACGCAACTGAATATGTAAAGGTGTAGCATGCGTAAATCCCATTCCCAGATGTCCCGTCGCGCGTTTTTGGCGACAGCCGCCGCCGCGACCGCATTGCCGCGCTTTGCCGTTGCCGAAATCGACCTGGGTGGCGCGACCCTGCGCACAGTCAGCGACGGAAACCTGGTTTTGCCCGGCGACATGCTGTTTTCCGGCCTTCCTCAGGAAGAGCTTAAGACCATCCTTGGCAATTATGGCCTTTCACCCGAAAGGATGGCCCCGGAATGCAATGTCACCCTGTTGCGCGACGGGGATCGCACGATCCTGTTTGACGTCGGCGCGGGGCCAAATTTCCAACCGAGCGCGGGCGATTTGATCGACAGCCTTGACGCAGCCGGGGTCGCCCCCGAGGACGTGACGGATGTGATTTTCACCCATGCCCATCCCGATCACCTATGGGGGTTGCTTGACGATTTCGACGATCCGCTGTTCCCCGAAGCGCGCCATCAGATTGGCCGCGTGGAATGGGATTATTGGTGGAACCCCGAAACCGTCAACACAATCGGTGCCACCCGCCAATCCTTTGCTGTCGGAGCCAGGCGCCGCATGGAAATGGCCGAAGACCTGTTCGAATTCTTTGATGATGGTCAAGAGGTGGTGCCAGGCGTTTCGGCTGTGGCAAGCTATGGGCACACGCCCGGCCATATGGCGTTCGAAGTGCGCAAGGGCGGCGCGGCGGCCCTTGTTCTGGGGGATGCGGTTGGCAATCACCACGTGGCGTTTGAACACCCTGAATGGGCCAGCGGGTCGGATCAGGACCCTGAAACCGGTGCCTCTACGCGGGTCAGGCTGATGGAGCGTATGGCGCAGGAAAAGCTGGCGGTGATCGGGTTCCATTTGCCGGGCGGCGGGATTGGCCGGGTCGAGGCCAAGGACGGCGCGTTTCGTTTCGTGCCTGCGGATGCCTAGGCGCCGACGGGAACGGCGCGTGGCCCCATCATGCGCTGAGTGACAAGGGCACCGACCCACATGCAAAACACCGCGACCCAAGCGGTGACCGACATTGCCGCGCCACCCGAAAGGCCCGCGCCAACAGCGCATCCACCGGCCAACATCGCGCCGAACCCCATCAGAAAGGCCCCGACCAGGTAGCGTTCCATCGGGGTATCCGCGCCGAAACGTTCCAGTTTCCACTGCCGCGCCACTAGGGCCGCGCCCCCTGCCCCAACGGCCACCCCCGGCACAAGGCCGATGCCGAACGACGGTGTGACCCTTGGTTGCGTTACCAGAACCATCAATGTGTCGGTGGACGGCCCGGTGAATGTCACAGAAGAGATGGGCACCACTTCGAACGAGGTCTGGGCGATCCAATAGGTCAACGCCCAGCCCAACATCACCGCAATTCCGACGCCCGCACCGGTTGCGATCCGCCACAGGGCGACACGGTTGCGCAGCGCGAACAGGACCGATGCGCCAAGGCCCAGCAGAGCGGCAACCGCAACGATCATCGGAGACAGCCCCAGGCCAGCCGTCAGATCGCGATCAACCCCGCCCGGGATCGTCCAAAGCCCCGCGATGGCCTCGCGCGTGGGGCTAAGGACACCGCGATAGGCCGATTGGGCAACCAGCGTCACAACCAGACCAGAGACCAGGGCGCGCAGGTTTCCACAGGAGGCCAGCACCAACAGACGCGATGCACAGCCGCGCGCCAAAATCATGCCCGCCCCGAACATCAATCCACCGATCATGGCGCCACTCATCGATCCGGCGGAGGACAACGCCCGCGATTGCGACAGGTCCAGCATGCCAAACGCGGTCGCGAATTGAACCAGCGTCAAAGCCGTGAAAAACGCCAGCAACCACACGGACAGGCGCGGTCCCGGTTGCCTTTGCGCGACTTCGACGGTCGAGGCGCGCAAACAGAATTGCGATTGCTGCGCGGTGATCCCGAACAAAACCCCCACACCGGCCCCGATCAAGGCCAACGCGCCGGAATCCCCAAATGTCGTGATAAGCCATTCCATGTGACGTGCCTAATCCGGCGCGTACGCTTTTGCGCGCCCTGGTCATCGCGTGTGGTTACGTGCTGCGCCTATTGCGCGGCCATGGGCATCCTTGCCAATTCGCATTGCGCCCAAAGGTCGGACAACGCGCCGATCAGGTGATCAATATCGGCCTGTGAATGCACCGGTGACGGTGTGATCCGCAGGCGTTCTGTGCCCTTTGGCACCGTCGGGTAATTGATCGGCTGGATGTAGACCCCATAGTCACGCATCAAGACATCCGAGATGTATTTGCATTTGACCGGATCGCCCACCATCACCGGAATGATATGGCTGGGATTGGGGATATGGGGAATGCCGATGTCGTCCAGACGTTCGCGCACCTCGGCCACTTTGGCCTGTTGGCTTTCGCGTTCACTTGCACTTGCCTTTAGGTGTTTGATCGACGCCGCCGCCCCCGCCGCGACAGCGGGCGGAAGGGCCGTGGTAAAGATGAAACCGCTGGCAAAGGACCTGATGAAATCACAAATTTCGGTGCTGGCCGCGATATAGCCACCGACAACACCAAACGCCTTGCCCAATGTTCCTTCGATGATGTCGATCCGGTGCATCAATCCTTCGCGTTCGGCCACGCCGCCACCGCGCGGCCCATAAAGCCCGACCGCGTGCACTTCGTCGATATAGGTCATCGCGCCATAACGTTCGGCAAGATCGCAGATTTCCGCGATCGGGGCGATGTCACCGTCCATCGAATAGACGCTTTCAAACGCGATCAGCTTGGGGCACCCCGCAGGGAGTGATGCAAGTTTGCCCTCTAAGTCGTTAAGATCATTGTGCTTCCACACAATGCACTTGGCGCGTGAATGGCGAATGCCTTCGATCATGGATGCATGGTTCAATGCATCCGACAAAACGACCATGTCGGGCACCTTGGACGCCAGAGTGCCGAGGGCCGCCCAGTTCGACACGTAACCGGATGTAAACAACAGGGCATCTTCCTTGCCATGCAGATCGGCCAATTCGCCCTCAAGCAGCACATGTTCGTGCGTGGTGCCCGAAATATTCCGCGTCCCGCCGGCACCGGCGCCATACCGGTCAAGCGCGTCGTGCATGGCCGCGACGACGACCGGGTGCTGACCCATCCCAAGATAGTCATTGGAACACCAGATCGTGACATCCTGATCGGTTTTCCCGCCGCGATACGTTGCCGACGGATAGGCGCCGCGATGACGCTCAAGATCCGCGAACACGCGGTAATTGCCTTCGTCGCGCAGCGTGTCCAACGCATCCTGAAAAAACGCGGAATAGTTCATCTTCAGCCCCCTACGGCTTCGTCTACAATGCTTTTCAACAGGTCTTCGACGGCATCCATCGGCCCGTCAGGATAGGTGCGATACCCGACCTGAACGCCATCAGCGGTTTGCGTAACAAAGATTCCATAAGGGCAGTAACCGATGTTCATGGGATCGGCCTCCATCACCTGACGCGATGTGACGGCGGAACAGAACAGTTGGACAGATGCGTTTTCAAACAGCTTTACGCCACTTCCGACATCACCGCCGGTGCGGTTCAACATGTCGCCCACATGGCTGACATAGTCGATGACCAACCCGCGTCCAATGATGGCGTTTTCCACCGCAAAAGTTGCATCGTCATAGGCCCCGTCGAACGGAACCGCGACGATGTCCTGCGCAACAACCGGAAGTGGCATTGCCAGAACGGTGGCCAGTAAAATGCGTTTCATAGAAGCATCCTCCACATATTTTTAGCACTGTGCACAGGCAAACGGTCCCGGACCATGACTCAGGTCAAGCCCGGGACGTTTTGGATCAGCCGAACATGTCGGATGTGATCCCCGCGTACCAACCCACCGATTCACGATAGGTTGCCGCGCGCACATCTGCGCTTTCGCCGGTTTGGCTGATGAACCCATCGACCTTGGCGATCTTTTCTGCCGTCGCCTCGTAGGTGGCACCAACTTTTACGCCGTCGTCCGTGTCGATCAACGACCAGCAGGTGTTGGCGAATTTCGCCGGGAACACCTTGGACCCGGTCAATGCGCCACGCACCGCGTTTGCACAGACCTTGGCCTGTGAATTCGCGGAAAAGCCTGATTTCGGCATATCGCCCTGTGCGCTTGCGTCGCCCAGAACATAGACATCCGGGTCGGCTTTCGTGCTCATGTCGGCGGCGTTGACGGGGGCCCAATTGCCCTTGGTCACGCCTGCGATTTGCGCAATCCGGCCGGCCTTCATTGCCGGGATGACGTTGCAAACGTCCACCTTGGTGACGTCACCATCCACGGTGACGGTCATGGCGTCCGGGTCCACTGACACTTTGTCGCCGCCGAAATCGGGGCCGATGCGTTCGATCATGCCATCGTAATGGTTTTGCCAGCCTTCTTCGAACAGGGCCTGTTTGGAAAACTTGGGCTTGGGATCCAGGATCAGGATCTTGGCCGTTGGGTTATTTTCCTTAAGCGCATGCGCGACCATCGAAATCCGTTCATACGGACCCGGAGGGCAACGAAACGGGTTCGGCGGGGCGACCATGGCATAGGTCCCGCCCTGGGGCATCGCCATGATCTGCGCCTTGAGAAGTTCGGATTGCGACCCGGCCTTGTAGGCGTGAGGCATCTTGTTTTGCGCCGAAACGTCCCAGCCAGGCACCGCGCCTTCGACGAAATCAATGCCCGGCGACAGGATCAGCTTGTCATAGGGCAACGTGTGCCCACTCGCCAGGGTCACGGTTTTGGCGTCACGGTCCACGCCAACAGCCCAGTCATGCACAACATTGATCCCGTAATCCGAGGCCAGTTTGCCATAGGTGTGCCCGATATCGGAAATCTGTTGAAAGCCTCCGATATAGAGGTTGGAGAAGAAACAGGTGAAATAGGTCCGGGTTGGTTCGACAAGGGTGACGTCAATCGCGCCCTTGCTGTCCTTGGCCAGATACCGCGCGACGGTTGCCCCACCGGCACCACCGCCGATGACAACCACACGTGGCTTGCCCTGCCCCATGACCATTGGCGCAGACAGCGTTGCCGCCACCGCGGCGCCGCTGCCGATAAACGTGCGTCTGTTAAGTTTCATTGTCTTCCTCCCTAAGTATTAGCCTATTCTTCGAGCGCCCCGAAATATGCTGCCAGTGCCGCGATCTCCTCATCGCTCAGCCGACCGGCGATCATTTGCATAACCGGGTGTTTTCGTTGTTTTGATTTGTATGCGTGCATCGCGATTACAAAATCTTCTTCGGGCCATAAAACGATGGACGGAATTCCGTCATCGCCACCGGCGGACAAATGGCAGGTGGTGCATTCCCCCGACAGGTATTCGCCGTATTCAGGGTCACCCTGAATGGCCAGGATCGCGGGATCGACATCGTGGTCTGTGCCGCTAAAGGTCGGATCGGCCTCGGGAATGTCGCGTGGATTGTCCGAAAACGTCCTGAGATATGCGATCAGATCGGCACGTTTTCCGGCGTCTTTAATGCCTGGAAAGCTCATTCTTGTTCCGCTGGAGATCAGCCTTGGGTTTTCAATAAACGTGTCGATGGTTTCGGCGTGCCATTCCAAACCACCCGCGCCTGCGCGCTTAAGGCTTTTGGAATACCGAAACCCGTCAAGCCCGGCGGCCTTGCGCCCGAACAGGCCATTCAGATGTGGTCCAATGCGGTTTTTCGCACCCTGCCCGACCTGATGACAGCCTTTGCATTTTGAAAACGCCGCCTTGCCGCGTTCGGCGTCGCCTATGTCACTGGCTGCCGCGCCCGTGCAAATCACGGACGCGGCCACCATTGCGAGGAACCTCAGACCCTGCATCGGCTCACTCGTCAAAGGTCGAAAGGTAAACAAGGATCGCTTCGATATCGGATGGCTTTTTCAGCCCGGCAAACGACATGCGGGTGCCTTTCATCGCCTTTTTGGGCTTTGCCAGGAATTCGGCCATGAATGCCTTGTCCCACACGCGCCCTTCCTCGGCGGCGGCCTTAAAGACTTTGGAGTATTTGAACCCATCAACCCCGCCGATAACCCGGCCGAAAATGCCATTCAACTCTGGCCCGGTCTTGTTCTTGGCTGTGTCACCAACCTGATGGCAGGCTTTGCATTTCTTGAACACCTTCTTGCCCGCTTCGACCATTTCGGGGTCTGGCGCGGCCGCTTCGACTTTGGGTGCGGGTTCGGGTGCTTGCTCGGCCTTGGTCTCTTCCTTGACCGGGGCTTCGGCTTTTACCTCGGTCTCGGCCGCTTTTTCGGCGGTTTCTTCAGGTGTTACATCCAACACGGTTGCCCGCATGGTGATTTCGACGCTGTCCTTGCAATCAACCATACAAGGGTCAACGCGCCATTGGCTGTATTCCGTTTCGGGGCGATCATCGATGATGAAACCACCGGCATTGGGCATTTCAACATCAAGGAAATTCTCGTTCGACAGAACGAAATCGTCCTCAACAATATAGTTGGAAAACAGGATATAGGCGACGATGGCATAGGTTTCGTCGGCAGATAGCGACTGCGCGTTTCCGAACGGCATGGAACGATGGACATAATCGAAGGTCGTGGACAGGAACGGCCAATAGCTTCCCACCGTTTTCAGCGGGTCCTCATCCGCCAAGGTGCCGTCGCCCCCGGCAAGCTTGGGCCAATTGTCCACGCCTTCGGCGAATTCACCGTGGCAAGACGCGCAATTGTCCGAAAACAGCGGTTCGCCATCTTCGACAGAGCCGGACCCCACCGGAAGCCCGGTGCCATCCGGGCTAACGTCAAGGTCCCAGGCTGCAACCTCTTCCGGCAGGGCCGGACGGCCCAACCCCATCTTATTCGCCAATGCGGGGCCAGCGGTGAGTGCGATCAGCGCAGTTGCACCTATAAGCTTAGGAAACTTCGACATTTTCCGCCTCCCCGTTTGGTTTTACGTGCCATGTTTGAATGCAGTTGTTGTGATAAACCGAGTTCAACCCACGCACCGCGCGCAATTGCGCCTTTGTCGGCTGGACGTATCCGGTTTCATCTATCGCGCGGGATTGCAGCAGCATGTCGCCGCCGTCCCAATCGGTATCAAGATAGAACCGTGTCAGCGCCTTGTCCTGTCCTTCGGCCCCAAGACGCGCGGTTTCCCATGTCTTGCCGCCATCCTTTGACACATCGACGCGGGTGATTTTGCCATGACCGGACCAGGCCAGCCCGGTGATCACCAGCGGGCCCTTGCCATGGGTGATGGGGGATTGCGGGCTGGGGCTGGTGACGACGGATTTCGCATCCATCACCCATGTCCATTTGCGGGCTGTACCATCCTCAAGCGTGTCGGTGTACTTTGACGTTTCCTCGCGGCTTTCGACGGCTTGGTTCGTCACCTCGATCCGACGCAGCCATTTGACCCACATGTTGCCTTCCCAACCCGGCACAACCAGCCGGACGGGATAGCCGTGTTCCATGCGCAAAGCCTCACCGTTGGCTTTGAACGCGATGATGACATCATCCAACGCTTTTTCCATCGGAATGGATCGCCCGTTCGATGACGCATCCGCGCCTTCAACATAGACCCATTTGTCCTTGAGATCGCCAGCGGCGCCCAGACCTGCTTCTTCTAGAAGGGTGCGCAGGGACACGCCGGAATATTCCATGTTGTGGATCATCCCATGGGTGAATTGCGCACCGTTCAGCTGCGCGCCCGCCCATTCCATGCCGGTGTTGGCGGCGCATTCCAGGAAATAGGTGTGGTTCACGCGGGGAAAACGTTCCAGGTCGGCATAGGAAAACACCAGAGGTTGATCAACCAAACCATTGATCATCAACCGATAATCCTCTTTGCTTAGCTCGATCGCGCCGGAATGGTGGCGTTCAAACGCACAGCCCTGTGGCGTGATCGTCCCGTCCAGCGCATGGATCGGGGTAAAGTTGATCGAACTGATCACATCCGCGGTCAACCAGGGCACATTGCGCCGGATCACATCGCCTTCAAAACGGATTGGTGCGCCATAGGGCGTGGCATCCACACCGTCGCCCAGACCGGCGGCCCAGGGTTGCACTTCGGTGATCAGCGGGTCCGGGCCTGCCGCTTGTGCGACCGATGCCGCAACGGTTCCGGCCCCGACTGCGGCGGCCCCGGTCAGGAAATCGCGGCGCGAGGTCCCTTTGCTTTCTCTGCTCATGAGAAGTCTCCTCTTTTTGATGGAGGGCTTAGGCGCCCACCACCTCGACACTTGTGTTTGGTTTGACTGTGACCGTGCCCATCTTGCGGATGTGATTTTCCACCACGTCCCAGATTTGCGGCCCTTCGGTGCCTTCGTTGACGCTGGCCCAGCCAGCGACGACGTAACTTTTGTTCGCCTCGATCGCCGCACCGGTCCTGAGCAGAGTCATATCGGTCACCCGGCTGCCCTGTGGTTTGGTGATGTCGATGCGATAGCCCATGCCGCCGATGCGCACCATGTCACCGCCCTGTTGGTAATACGGGTCGGGATTAAAGATGTTGTCAGCCACGTCTTCGAGGATCAGCTTGATGAAATCACCTGTCATTTCAGACCGGTACGCCTTGCCATAGGTCATGGATGTGACGTTCCACAGGTCTTCGCGGGTGATGTCGTCGCCGGGGATCAGGCTTGGCCCCCAACGCACGCCGGGTGACATGGCAATGTCGGCGTCCCGTTCGCTGATCAGCGCGTCACAGATCAGATCGTCCCAGGATCCGTTGAAATTTCCGCGTCGGTACAAAAGGCTGTCCGTTTTGCCGATGACCTCTTCCAGATCGGACTTGTATGGCGCGCGCTGGTCGTCGATCAGCTTGGACATTTCGGCGTCGGGCGTGATCACGTCGGAAAACACCGGGATCAGCTTGTGGCGGAACCCCATCATCCGGCCGTCACGTACATCCAGATCGACCCGAGAGACGAATTTCCCGTTGGACCCTGAGGCGATGACAATCGTTTCGCCCACAACCACGGGTTCAGGCAAGGCATCATGAGTGTGGCCCGACAGGATTACGTCGATGCCTTTGACAACACCGGCCATTTTCTTGTCCACGTCGAACCCGTTGTGGGACAGGCACACGACCAATTCGGCGCCCTGGCTGCGGACCTCATCAACCATGGATTGCATATGTTCATCGCGAATACCAAAGCTGTATTCCGGGAACATCCAGCCGGGGTTGGCGATTGGCATATAGGGGAACGCCTGTCCGATCACCGCGACCTTGACGCCACCACGTTCAAAGAATTTGTAGGGCGGGAACAATTCGGCGGGTTCATCCCATTCCGCATCGAAAATGTTCTGACCAAGGGCCGCAAACGGCAACCCTTCGACAATTTCGTTCACGCGGTCGGACCCAAGGGTGAATTCCCAATGGAATGTCATCGCGTCCGGTTTCAGCGCGTTCATCACGTTGACCATGTCCTGGCCCTGGGTGTGATAGCAGGTATAGGACCCATGCCAGGTGTCGCCGCCATCCAACAGCAACGCGTCAGGGCGATCGGCCCGGATCGCATTCACCACAGTTGCCACGCGGTCCATCCCGCCCACCTTGCCATAGGCCTGGGCAAGCGATGAAAAATCGTTGTGCGTCAACGCGTAATGGGACGGGCTTCCGTCATCCACACCGTAAAGCTTTCGGAAATCCGCGCCGGTCACATGGGGCACCGCCCCCTTGTTTCCCCCAACACCGATGTTGACTTCCGGCTCGCGGAAATAGATCGGTTTCAGCTGTCCGTGAATGTCGGTTACGTGGATCAATGACACATTGCCGAAGGTGTCGAAATCCAACAATTGATCCTGTGTCAGCTTTTGTTGCGCGGCCAGCCGGGCCCATTGGCCAAAACCAGAGCTGCCATAAAGTGCTGATGCCGCCATCGACACTTGCAAGAAATCACGCCTCGAAATCATTGTGCCTGCTTTCTGATCTTTAACACATGCGCATGTGTGAATGCTTTGGAGGTAAGAAACCCCGCGCCAGTAAAACCGACGCGGGGCATTTGGTTTAGTTTCGGACAGACGGGCCTTCTACGGAAAGTCCGTTGCCACGCGATGTCACGTAAAGCTCAAGCGCGACAAATTCTGCGCTGCCCGGTGCGTAGGTTTCCGCCCGCGTGTCGCGAACGCAGCCCTTGAACCGGGAATGCACCCCGTTCAGTTTCGCGTTTTTCAAACGATACGCTGGAAAGCCGTTGATCTGGCCCTGACTCAGGTGGTCGGCACGGATGTAATTGCCGTAATTGTCTTCGTGGCAATTGGCACAGGACAATTCAAGCTGCCCGGTGCGGGCATAGTAAAGCTCTTTGCCCTGTTCCCATGTCGATTGCGCGTTGCCGTCGATGGCCACGTTCACCGGCATGCCGCGCGACACCGAAGCGAGCAATGCCTCGACGTTGATGGCTGTACCGGCGTCGTATTTCCACGCATCCGCCCCCATCCGTTCGGTGCGACAATCGTTCATCTGCATTTGCAGTGTGCGCACCTCGCCCGCGGCGGCGTTCCATTTGGGATAGACGGCTTTGACACCGGCCATGTCCTCTGGTTCACCATGGCAGGAGGCACAGGATTTGCCTTGGGATCCGTCAACGGCGGCCCAGGTATCGCGCCCCTGATCAACAAAGATCATGCCGGGGTTGTCGAAATCGTCCATTTCCAGCGCCTGCGTTTCATCAGCGCGGAAATGCCAACCCGATATCACCTCGTCCAGTACTTCGGACAGATGGTCCGGTGCGGCAGTTTTCGTGACGATCTCAAGATCGCCATTGATGACAAGTTTGTCATCGTCGGCCCCGCCCGCGACAGACATCGAAGCCGTGGTCGCCAGCGCAACAGCGATTGCTGTCAGTGCCTTGAATTTCATGTGATTCCTCCCCTGAAGGTCCCTGCCCCGCACCTGCGGAACAGGGAAACCGGCTTAGGCGACCGCGATCGACTTGGTTTCTTCGTAGACCGAGCCGTCGTCGTCGTACCAGGTGAACGTGAATTCACCGGATTCTTTGACCATCGCTTCGAATTCGAAATACGGATTGGTCGAGATCGCAGGTTCAAGCGTGATGTCGATCACGTTTTCGCCGTTCAGATCGCATGTGAACCGGTTGATGATCGAACGCGGAATAAGGTTGCCGTCCTTGCCCTTGCGCTGACCGCTTTCCATTTTGTGGCTGATCAGGGTCTTGATCGTAATCGCCTCACCTGCTGAGGCTTTTTTCGGGACCTTGACGCGAGGTTTTACACCAGATGCCATTTCTCAAATCTCCTCTAGGTTAGCCGCCGCAGCCGCCAATGGTGACCTTTACGGTCTTGGATGCCTTGGCAAAGCTGCCGTCAGCCAGCTTGGCGATGGCAACAACATCCTGCGTGCCCGCCAGGCGGACGCGTGTGGATGCGCGCTGTGCAGCTGCCGCAGGGCCAAAGTTAAAGGTGGCCACGGCCGGGGTCGGGTTGCCTGTCGCCAGAACCATGATGGCGCTTGCGCCTTCTGCGGACACTTCGATTGGCACGGTATTGCCGTTTTCCGCGATCTCGGGCGCGGTAAGGTCAATCCCCGCATCGGCCATTGCGGCCCCGCCGGTAAAGGCGGCAATCGCTTCGTCAGTCCCTTTGGCGTTAACGCCAAGGGGCAGGACAGTCAAAAGCGCGGCACTGGCACCAAGGGCCAACGTTTCGCGACGTGTGAAATCCATCGTCTTTACTCCTTGCCTGTGGCGGTCATTCTTTGAGCGTTTTCAGAAACGCGACCACATCTTCGATATCCTGGGCCGAAAGGATCGGCGGCAGGTCGCCCTTTGGGGCTTTGCCGGTATAGCCGTCGCCGGGACGGATATAGCCGCTGGTTTTATAGAACGCGGGCATCACGGTGCCATCGAACGTCATCTTGGCGTTCGACACGATTCCGCGCAGTTCCGCTTCGGACCAGGTGTCACCAACCGCATCCAGATTAGGACCAACTTCGCCATGGAATGGGAAGTCTTTCAGCGCCGATACCTCGTGGCAGGCGATGCAATTGCCCTTTTTCTTGGATGACACGATGTTCGCGCCATTGGCGGCGTCACCGGCGACACCGGTAAGCGATTCGTCCACCGCCCCGTCCGAATACGACACATCCATCGGTGCGATCGGATTCGCATAAGCCACACCCGCGACGAGCGCTGCGGCGATTGCAGTTGCTGTAAGCCTCATCTTACCTCCCTAAGCTCAGGCGCCGTGTTGGCGCTATGGGCTGATGCATACCGTAGGGCACAGACCCCACCGGACGCAACAACAAATTCAGTTACGTGAATTCAATACCTGTGTGGTCATCCGCCCTGCTCGGCGAATTTACGGGCATGGTATTTCTGAAACGGTTCGTCACCGCTGTATCCTTCCTCAAGAACCCAGGTCAAAAGGTTAAGCGTTGTCCATTTCCCAAAGGCCCCCGGCATTGTCACCGCGGCGGCCCGTGCGGCGGACACATCGCCGGGCACGTCCTTGGGGAAAAACATCAGTGTCGGCGTGAACATCGCGCCCCAGTGTTTCACCATGTCCTTTTCCGGCAACGCGGTTCCGTCGAAATCCGTGACCTCAACGTCGCCAAACATATTGATCTGCACAACAAAGAATTCTTCGTTCAAAAGCGTGTCGATTTCCGGAACGACAAAGACCTGTTCGTGCATTTTCTTGCAGTAAATACAGCCACGTTGTTCGATTATAAGCATAAGCCGTTTGCCTTCGGCGTTGGCCTCTTCCAGATCCTCGGCAAGGTCCTTGAACGTGTCGCGCATCCACGCCGCCTTGTGCAGCCCGTCATCGCCCATCTCGGCGGCCTGCGGTTCCGCGGAAAACGCCGCGAATGCCATGCATGTCACGGCAATCAATCCAATCATACGTTGCATAGTCTTCCCTCCCAGGGACCGGACTGACCGGCCCCAGATTCACTTCTCTTGCGTGCCGGATTTAGCCTATCGTCGTAAACCACGGCACATGTTCAATCATCCATTGCGCGATGACATTTACAGAATTGGTCGCGATCAGAATGCCAAACAGAATTAACAGCCCGCCCATCAGCTTTTCGATCAGACCCAGGTGTCGGCGGAAAGATGCCATCCAGCGCATGAACGGACCAACGAACAAAGCGGCGATGATGAACGGCAGGGTCATTCCAACGCCGTAAACAAACAGCAACCCCGCCCCCCGCGCCGCAGATTCTGCACCCGCGGCGGTGAAAAGGATCGCGGCCAACACCGGCCCCACGCAGGGTGTCCACCCGAATGCAAAGGCCAGACCAATGACAAAGGCGCCGATCAGGCTGACATCCTTGGTGTCGCCCGCATCGGCGCGGAACTGGCGGTACAGAATGCCGATCCGAATGATCCCAAGGAAATGCAGCCCCATGGCAATGATGATCGCGGCCGCCACCCAGCGAAGCACATCAAAATAGTCGCGCACCATCTGGCCAAATATCGTCGCGGTGGCGCCCAACCCCATAAAGACGGTGATCACCCCCAGGGCGAACATCGTGGCCGACATGACCGCGCGCCGACGCATCCCTGCCGGAACGGCGCCGCCGGCCGCGACCTGGTGCACGCCCGCGCCCGCCAGATAACTTAGGTAGAACGGAACGATCGGCAGGATACAGGGCGACAGGAATGACAGCAGACCGGCGATCAAAGCGCCTATATATGTCACATCAAACATCTGCCGCGCTGCCCAACCTTGTAAGAATTCAAATATTAGATTATGTGTGCAAACACGGTCCCGTCAATCCAACAGTTCATGAGCATGTTGAAAATCCTTGCCACCACCCTGCTGGGCTTTTTGCCCATGACGGCCCTTGCAGACACGTATCTGTTAATGGCCGAAGAAACCGGATGCGCCTGGTGTGAACGTTGGAACCGGGAGATTGCCGAAATATACCCGAAAACGCCCGAAGGGCGCGCGGCACCGCTGCGCCGGTTCGACAAAAGCGATGGTGCGCCTGTTGAAATTTCACTCGCGCGTCCTGTCGCATTCACACCGACATTCATCTTAATTAACAACGATGTGGAAATGGGCCGTATCGAAGGCTATCCTGGCGAAGACTTCTTTTGGGGGCTGTTGGGCATGATGCTTGACCGGGCCGGGATCGCGATGGAGTCCACAGACAATGCTGGATGATGACGAATGACGTTGCAGGTTAACACCGAAGATACCGACACAACCGAAGAAGAGCAGAGCGTTTCCCGCCTGCCCGTCTTTCACGAAAACATGTGCGCGGACGACATAGAACGGCTGATGACGAACGCCACGCGGGCATCCAACTTTCTTAAGGCGATCAGCCACGAAGGCCGGATGATGATCCTGTGCCATCTGGCCACCGGCGAAAAATCTGTCACCGAACTCGAAGACCTGCTGGCCGCGCGCCAGGCGGCTGTGTCCCAACAGCTTTCGCGATTGCGGCTTGAGGGGCTGGTCACACCACGTCGTGACGGCAAGACGATCTACTATTCCTTGACAGATGAACGTCCGCGTCAAATCATGGAAGTGGTCTACGACCTGTTCTGTCGGGAGGAATGATCGGCGCTCGCTCCGGCGCGGATCGGAGAGCGGAAGGCCGTCATGCTGCTGGACTATGTTAGCGATGCAAACGCCGTCGCGTTGATCGGGTTGATCGGCGGGATCGCCCTTGGGCTGGCCGCGCGTATCGGGCGGTTCTGCACCCTGGGCGCGATCGAAGACATCCTTTATTCATCCGATGATCGACGCATGCGCATGTGGGGGATCGCCATCGGCATTGCCATTATCGGCACCCATATCGCCGCTGCGGTCGGCGTGCTGGATTTCGATGAAACCGCCTATCTTGATCAGGTCTGGACGCCGCTCGGTTCGATCGTTGGCGGGTTGTTGTTTGGCTATGGGATGGCCTTGTCAGGGAACTGTGGCTATGGCGCGTTGGCGCGGTTGGGTGGCGGCGACCTGCGGTCCTTTGTGATCGTTTTGGTGATGGGGATTTCGGCCTATGTGGTCATGTCCGGCCCGCTGGCCCATATCCGCGTGTGGCTGTTCCCGGTGGAAACAGGCGCCGAATCCCCCCAGGGGTTCAGCCAATTCGCCGCGCGGAATTTCGGCGTGTCGCAATGGCTGGTCGGGTGTATTGTCGGCGCCGCGATCATTGCGTTTTCTCTCAGTTCCGCAAAAATGCTCAGGTCGCCCAAACATGTCTTCTGGGGCGCAATTGTGGGGCTTTCGGTAGTTTCGGGGTGGATCGGCACCTATTGGGTCGCAACCACTGGGTTTGACGCTGAACCGACCCAAACCCACACATTTGCCGCGCCTGTGGGCGACACGATCATTTACCTCATGACGGCATCGGGCACGGCGCTTTCATTCAGTGCGGGATCGGTGGCCGGGGTTTTGATCGGTGCCGCTCTGGGGTCATATTCCAATGGCCATTTCCGCTGGGAAGCCTGCGAAGACCCGCGCGAATTGCGCCGCCAAATCCTGGGCGCGGCCATCATGGGACCGGGCGCAATTCTGGCCGTCGGATGCAGCGTGGGCCAGGGTATTTCGGCCTTTTCCCTGTTGGCGTTCAGCGCGCCGGTCACGTTTCTTGCGATCTTTGCTGGCGCGGCGTTTGGGCTGCGTCAATTGATTGCCGGGTTTGCACCGGCCGAATGATCCTTTGCCTTTGCCCTTAGGCGGATTTGTCTTGCGCATCCCGCGTCAACGCGGCGAGGCGGAAAAACCCATGCACCATCTTGGAATAGGGCATCAGCAGGAAAAAGCTGAGCACCGCGCCAAGATGCAGCGCCAGCATCACGCCAACCGCCCCGGTGCCCCGCAGCAGGTACAGGGCCAACCCGGTCGCGGCGACCGTGAACAACAGCGCGACAAAGCCCATCTCTGCCCCGCCGCGACCCTGTGCGCCCAATGCGGGATCCGCCTGCCGTTTCAACCGGGCGAGCCAGACCGTCCCGATCATCAGCATCACACCGCCGGGAATTCCCAGCAGTTTGGGCGGGGTCAACAGCCCATAGGGCGCGTGCCACCCCAACAGGTAATGCATGAGGGTCGCGACAGAAGTCGATGCAAAGCATAACAAAAATCCATACAGCACCAGTTGATGCGCCTTGCGCCGTGCATCTGAAAACCGATCTTTGTCCTCAAAATTGCACCCCTGTCCCTGGCCACCATCCAGGTTCTTCATCCGGGCCGCTGCGCCAAACGCGTCGCGCAGATGCGCCACCTTGACCGGCGCGCCGCCAATCGCCCGCCAGTACCGGCGCAGCGCGATCCATATCGCCCCCAGCGGCAGCACAAAGGCAGGAAGAAAGATCGCCACCATCGCCCCATGCGCCAGATAGGCATAAAATCCGTCCCCGCCCGCAGGTTTCAACGCACCAATCGCCAGAAACACCAACGCAAAGCCCAGCACGAATGCGGCGGCCACAGCCAGCCCGTTGCGTTGGAACACCTTTGCCAGACCGGCGGGCCATGCGTGTTCCTGCCAGGAGTCAACGCGCACCTCGGCAAGGGCCTGTGGCAGGTTCAGATCGAATTCATGTGGCGCGGTGTATTGGCAGGCGTAATAACACCCCCGGCAATTGTGACACAGGTTCGCCATCTGGCTGATATCACCATCAGCAAAGGCCTTTTGCCGGGTCATCGCCGGGAACACCGCGCAATACCCCTCGCAATACCGGCAGGCGTTGCAGATTTCGAGCTGTCGGCGTGCCTCGTCCACGGGGGACAATTGCGGCATGACGGGTGTGGTCTGATCAAGCGACATGGGCGGCGGCCTCCTGTCCTGCGATGCGGCCAAAGACCGTGCCAATCGTCATGCCGAACCCGGCCAGATACCCCTGCCCCAAAATTGATCCCGCCATCATTTCGCCTGCTGCCCACACATTGTCATATCGCCCCTCGGGCCCCTTTACGCGCGCGGTTTTATCCACGCTCAGCCCCAGATAGGTGAATGTCACGCCGGGGCGCAGCGAATAGCCGTAATAGGGCGGCGTATCCAATGGCCGCGCCCAGTTCGTTTTCGGTGGATCCGCGCCATCCGTTGCCAACCCGTCCAGTTCGGTTGGCCGGAAATCACCCGCGCGGCAGGCCGCGTTAAAGGCTGCGACGGTTGCCTCGACCTTATCTCGTGGCAGGCCCATCTTGTCAGCCAGATCACCGATGCTGTCCGCCTGGATCGGCGGGAAAACCGATGGCATAAACAGATCCCGGCTTTTCGCATCAATCAGGGAAAATCCGACCTGATCGGGTTGCGCGGCGACAAGCCGCCCCCAAATCGCATAGCGTTTCGGCCAGACATCTTCGCCTTCGTCGTAGAACCGTTCACCGTCCTTGTTCACGACCACCGAAAACGGCACACAATCCAGCCGCGTCACGATCCCGCCGTCAAATTTCGGCGCACGCCCGTCAATGGCCACCGCGTGGCATTGGGTGGGGTCGCCAACACTTTCCGCGCCTTGATCCAGCATGTCCTTAAGCACCACGCCCCGGTTGTAAGGCGTGCCCCGGATCAGGAAATTGCGCGCCGCAGGCCCCCAGGCCCGCGCCAACCAGTCAATATCGGATTGAAACCCGCCCGACGCCAAAACAACCGCACGCCCGCTGATGCGCAAAGATTGCCCGGCAATATCCACGTCCACCGCGCGAAAGGTTGCTTTTTCGATCTCGATATGGGTCACTTGCGCCTCGTAAGCGATTGTAATCCCCAAATCTTCGGCTGTTGCGTAATAGGCATTCACCAATGCCTTGCCCCCGCCCAGAAAGAACGCGTTTGTTCGACTTAGCGACAAGGTTCCCGACAGCGAAGGCTGAAACCGTACGCCATGGGCCTCCATCCAAGGAAGGCATTCTTCGGATGATGTGATGGCAAGACGGGCCAGGGTTTCATCCGTCTGCCCCTTGGTGACACGGATCAGATCGTCGTAATATTCATCCTCACCGTAGGCATCTGTCAGAACCGAAAGCGGGCCGCGATGCATACAGCGGAAATTGCGGGTGTGGCGTGAATTGCCACCGCGATAGCTTTTTGGCGCACCTTCTAGGACGACGACACGCGCGCCGGCCTCGGCGGCCTCGATCGCGGCGCACAGGGCGGCATTGCCTCCGCCAACCACCACAAGGTCCCATTCCACAGCAGCAAGATCAGTCATCCCGCCTCCTCCGTCATACGTTCGCGCAGGCGCAATTGGCGCAATCGCATCCGCTGTGCGCCCTGCATATGCGTGCGCATGCCGTGCTCGGCCTCGACAATGTCGCGGGCGCGCAGGGCGGCGACGATCCATTCGTGTTCATCAATGGCCTGTTCCGCACGCTTGGTTTCCGTCATCGTCGTTGGCCCAAGGATCAGCATGGATTTTTGCAGGGTGCTGACCGCACGCGTCAGATACCGGTTCTTGGCCGCATCCAGCAGCGCAAAGTGAAACTGACGGTTCAATTCGGCGCGCAATACCGGATCATCAGTTTGCGCCATTTCCGCATTGATCGCGGCGATCTCGTCTATCTCAACCTCGGACGCGGCGCGCGCGGCAAGGCCGGCGGCCGTCGCCTCAAGCATGGTGCGCATGTCATAAAGTTCGGTCACTTCGGAATAATCCAACCGCCGGATCACCGCCCCCACCCGTGGAACATGGGTCACCAGGCCGTCCGCCTCAAGCAGGCGAATGGCCTCGCGCACGGGGGTGCGGCTGATCCCCAAACGGGCCGCCAGATCGGTTTCTGTCACCCTGTCACCGGGGGCCAGTTCGCCCGCGCGGATCGCATCGATCAACCGGTCATAGGCCTCCTGCCCCTGCGGCGCACTGGATTTCTTGAGCGCTTCTTCTGTCATGGTCCCCCCGGTCATCGCGTCGTGTATACGGGTGGATACAACTGGATTCACACAACGTCAATCACACCCAGCGGGGCACCTTGAACCAACGCACAGGCAAGGGTCAGGCGCGCAAATGCACAACGGCCGCGACGACAACCATCGCGGCGACCGTAATTTCTGTTCATTTTTAGTGCGTTAAGGGGTGTTCGTGACCCGCAACCACCCTAAAGATAATCGTGCCGCTGAAGACCGTATTTCGCCATCTTTTCGTTCAGCGTGCGCCGCGGCAGGCACAATTCATCCATAACCGATGCAATGGACCCTTTGTGCCGACGCATCGTGTTGTCGATCAGCATCTTCTCAAATGCCTCGACGTATTCTTTCAGCGGCTTGCCCTCGGTTGTCATCACGGGCTGCATTTCGTCGTGATCGCTCATCAAAAGCGATGCAATGCTGCCCGATCCACGCCGTGATTGAAGGACGGCACGTTCCGCGATGTTGATCAGTTGGCGCACGTTTCCGGGCCAGGGTGCCTGCAACAATTGCGCGGCCTCTTGCGCGGTCACTTGCGGCGCATCACAGCCATATTCATCGGCAAAGGTTTCGCTAAGCTGGGTGAACATGGCCAGGATATCCTCACCGCGCTGGCGCAGAGGCGGCACCGTGATACGCAGCGCGGACAGGCGATAAAACAGATCGGGGCGCAGGGCGTCCTCGCTCGTCTTGTCCTGTTCCTGAAGGTTGCTGATCGCGACAATCCGCGTTTCGGCCGGGGTGCCCTGTTCATTGATCACGCTCAACAGACGCGCTTGTAGCGTTTCGCTCAGCTTTTCGATGTCTTCCAGAACCAGTGTTCCTCCGCGCGCCTCTTCGATGCCGGGCAATTGGCTGTCTTCGGGTAACATCGGGCCGAACAACCGTTTTTCAAGCCGTTCCTCATCCATCGCGCCACAGGACACCAGAACGAATTTCTTGCCGGCCCGTGCGCCGACCGCATGCAAGGCGTGCGCGACAAGTGTTTTGCCAGTCCCGGTTTCACCATCGATCAGAACATGGCCATCCGCCTGCCCCAGATCCAGAATATCCTCGCGCAGGCGTTCCATCGCGGGCGAATTGCCGATGAATTTCTTCATCAACTGGCTTCCATCGCTCAGCTCGCGGCGCAGCTGACGACTGTCCATTGTCAACCGGCGCGCATTCGCCGCCTTTTTGGCCAGCTCGGTCATCCGATCCGGGTTGAACGGTTTTTCAAGGAAATCGAACGCCCCGATGCGCATCGCCTCAACCGCCATGGGCACATCGCCGTGGCCCGTGATCATGATCACAGGCAGGGCGGAATCATTGCCCATCAGTTTTTTCAGGAATTGCATCCCGTCCATCCCCGGCATTCGAATGTCGGAAATCACGATTCCGGGGTATTCAGGCCCCAACACCTTGAGCGCGTCTTCGGCGCTTGGAAAGGTTTCGGTGTCATAGCCCGACAGGGCCAGCCATTGGCTGATGGACTGACGCATGTCCTGCTCGTCGTCCACGATGGCAATTTTCATACCCTTTTGCATAGCTCTCACTCCGCCCTTTTATTCTGCGGCTTCAATATCTTCTGCCAGGATCGGCAGTTGCATCTCAAACACGGCCCCCCCGGCGGATGCATTGCGCGCTGTCAGGCGCCCGCCAAGGTCATTTACAATCCCCGATGAAATCGCCAGGCCCAGCCCGACACCGTCACCGGCCTTTTTTGTGGTGTAAAACGGTTCGAACAGCGACGTCAGGTCGTCGATTCCATGGCCGTTGTCGCGCACCGTAAGCGTCGCGGTTTCACCTGCCGACAACAGGACATCGATTTCCGGGGTCGATACCGATTGGGTTGCGTCAATGGCATTGCGCATCAGGTTGATGATCACTTGTTCGATGCGCACGCGATCGCCCATGACCACGACGGGGCGTTCAGGCACCGCCACGTTCATGCGCACCTGTCGGCGCTTCAACTGTGGTTCCATCATGGACAGCGCGGAATGGACCGCATCGCCCATGTAAACCGGGGCAAGGTCGTCGCCCCCCTTGCGCGCATAGCTTTTCAATTGCCGGGTGATCGCGCCCATGCGTTCAATCAGATCATCGATCCGCTGAAATGACGATAGCGCCTCTTCGGGCCGATTGCGCCGCAACAACAACCCGGCCCCCGCCAGATATGTTTTCATCGCAGCCAACGGCTGGTTCAACTCGTGGCTGACAGCGGCGGACATTTCCCCAAGCGCGGCCAGCTTGGAACTCTGCGCCAGGGTTTGTTCCGCCACGGCCAGGTTTTCCTGAACCCGTTCGCGTTCGGCAATCTCGCGCTGAAGCCGTTCATTCAGGGCCCGAAGTTCAACAGATTCCTGCTGGAAAATCATCATCCTCAGGGCGTTTTTGCGGCTCAGGAAATAAAACGCCAACGCCAAAAGGATCGCGAACGCCATGATCTCAGAGGCGATGACCCCATTCACCCGTTCGCGCACGCTGGCATAGGTGGTGAAACTGGTGATCTGCCACCCACGGAACGGAATTCGGGTCGCCATACGCATCACGGCCTCACCGCCCAGATAGGCATCGGCGGGCAAGGCCGTCCAATCCGCTGTCGCCTGAATGGCCCGCTGAATGGCACTGGCCGGTGGTTCCGCCGACAATGCGTCGGCCTCTGATTTGCCGCGCCATCGTGGTTCGGTCGCCAGGATGATGCGCCCCGTGCTGTCCGTCACCAGAACCGCTTCGGAAAACCCGGCCCAGGCCCGTTCAAATTTCTGGAGGTCAACCTCAACCAGAACAACGCCAAGCGCCTGCGCCTGCGCTTCGACCTTGCGCGCATAGGTGAACCGATATCCACCCGACTCCCGCTCAAGCACCGAAAACACCGTCCCGTTAGAGCGCAACGCATCCACATGGAATGTTTGCCCGCGATGCATTTCCCCCAGCCGATTGCGATCCGTCGCCGCCACAACCCGCCCCTCGCGGTCCAGCAACATCAACGATGCCGCCCCGATCTCGTCCACAAAGGAAATCAGCCGTTGGGTGGATTGCGAATAATCCTGCGAATTCAACGCCCCGATCAATGCCGGATCCCGCGCAAGCAATTGCGGAACAATCGAATTTCGCTGCAATTCGCTGTGCAGGTTGCCGCCATAAAGCGCCAATCGCAATTCGGCTCGGTTGCGGGTGTTCAAAGTGAACCGCTCGGTCAGCGCCCAATTGGTGACAAGGACAACACCACAGGCGATGGCCACAAACACCAACAGGCCAACGCGCGCGCGCCAGCCAATCGGTTTGTTCTCGCCTTGCCCGCTGTCGTCCGTCGCCGTCATTCACATCCCCGCCACGTTAGATCTGACCCTATGACGCCCATGCGCCAGGCTTCAAGCCCGCCCGGTTCAAATCCCCACGTAACGGCAAAGCTCCGCCTGCCTGCCCTTCATCTTTCCAACAAATACTTCGGGGGGGTCGCGGCCTGCCGCGACGGGGGCAGCGCCCCCAAACCCGGTTCCCCAGGCAACCAGGCCTCAGGCAGGGATCACCGCACCAACAAGACCGTCAAACATCGCCCGCCCGTCTGTGCCGCCATGCCCGGTATCCGCAGCCCGTTCTGGGTGCGGCATCATTCCCAGAACCCGCCGGTTCTCACTCAGCACCCCGGCGATATCCCCGGCTGACCCATTGGGATTGTCATCATAGGTAAACGCCACGCGATCCTCCCCTTCAAGCCGGGCAAGCAATGCGTCATCTGCCTGATAATTTCCGTCATGATGCGCCACGGGGATCTGCAATTGCGTGCCGGCGTCCCAACTCCGCGTGAAAACCGATTCCGATGTGCGCATTGTCAACGGAACCGTCTTGCAGACGTATTTCAGGTTGGCATTGCGTAACAAGGCCCCCGGCAACAGCCGGGTTTCCGTCAGGATCTGAAATCCGTTACAGATCCCAAGGGCATAGCCCCCCCGTTCCACATGCCGTTTCAATTCCGCACAGATCGGTGAATTCGCCGCGATCGCCCCGCAGCGCAGATAATCACCGTAAGAAAACCCACCCGGAATCCCGACAATATCCACGCCAGTTGGCAGGGCCGTGTCCTTGTGCCAGACCATCGCCACCTCGGCCCCGGCGTTTTCAAACGCAACCTTCAGATCACGGTCACAATTGGATCCGGGGAAAACAAGGACGGCGGCTTTCATGGCAAAGGCTCCCTAGCGGGTGAAATCCGTGATGACCGCAACGCCGGGGGGCGTCGGGCCGTTGAACGCGGCCAATTCCGCGCCGGTCTGGCTCAGGGGAATCTCGCGCGCGATAAGCGGGGACATATCCACCTTTCCGGCGGTGATCAATCCAAGCAGCGACGGATAGCGCCACGCAGGCATTCCGCGTGTCCCGATCACATTCAGGTTGCCCTGATATATCGCAGACATGTTCACGTTCATCTGCGCCGTGTGTCCCACCGGCATACCCACCTGAACATGCCGCCCCAGTGGCCGCAGACATTCCAAAGACCCGTTCACCGTCTGCTCAATCCCCAGGGCTTCCACCGACACATGCGCGCCGCCTCCGGTGATTTCCTTGATCTGTGCCCCCACGTCGCCATCGCGCGCATTCACCGCCGCATCAATCCCAAGGCCAAGAGCATGATCCAGTTTTTCCTGCACGACATCGACCACGATGACATGCGCCCCCAGGGCACGCCCCAGCAACGCCGCCGACAACCCGATGCCTCCGGTGCCATGCACGGCCAGCCATTCGCCCCCCTGCAGGGCCGCGCGCCCGGTCAGGGCATGCCAGCTTGTCGTCACCCGGCACCCCAGCCCGGCGGCCAATGTCGGCGACATCCCCTCGGGCAGGCGCGCCAGATTATGATCACGCGGCACGGCCACGTATTCCGCAAACGCCCCCGGCTCAAGGAACCCGGGCAGACGCTGATCCAAACAGGTGTTCTGTGCCCCCATCTGACATTGCGGACACGACCCACATGCCAGGATAAACGGCGCGACCAGAACATCACCCACGGCCCAATTGCTATCGGCGCCCGCCTCAACGACCTCGCCGCAATATTCATGGCCGCCAATCTGCCCCGGCTTCACCCGCGGATGCTCGCCCGTCCAGCCATGCCAATCACTGCGGCACACGCCACAAGCGATCACCTTCAAAACCACGCCATCCTTGGGGCAGTCAGGATGTGGCACATCCTCGATCACCAGATCTTCGTTATATGTTCTCAGAACGGCGGCTTTCATCTCGGTGTCTCCTCACGTGCGTTTCCCGGCCATATGGCCCGCTCTGTTCCCACAGTTCAACCCGATCCACCCGAAAACCGCTTGCGCCCCTTGCTTCCTCTGGCCCGAAATACTGTCGGGGGGCGCGGCGCCAGCCGCGGAGGGGGGCAGACAGCCCCCCTTCCCTGCCCATCCACGAAGGACCGGCCCAGTCAGTGATGAAGCCACGAAACAACACGCGGCGAGGCAACGCCACCGCCCCATGCCAACCAATCCATCCAGCTCAGGGATCGCAAGCGATCAAAGCCCCAGACAGACCGAAAAGCCGTCAGAACCCTGCAGACTCAAAAACCGTCGCACTTTGCCAATGCGGCCACCGGATCACTGAAAAACCGCCGGGGTCGCGCGCGCTTAACCCAATTCGACGGAATAGCTTTCGATCACCGTGTTCGCCAACAGTTTCTCGCACATGTCCTTGACCTGGCTCTCGCTTGTGCCATCGGCAAGGTCCAGCTCAATGACTTTGCCCTGACGTACACCAAGAACACTGTCAAACCCCAGTGACCCAAGCGCATGGCGCACCGCCTCGCCCTGCGGATCAAGAACGCCGGATTTCAGCATCACATGCACTCGTGCTTTCATGTCGGGGCCTCTTAGTTGATCAGCGTCGGTTTGGTGATGTTGGTCGGGCCGCTTTGAATAACGCCCAATCGGCGCGCGACCTCGGTATAGGCGTCGGTCAATGATCCCAGATCGCGGCGGAACACGTCCTTGTCCAGCTTTTGACCCGTCTCGATGTCCCACAGGCGGCAGGAATCGGGGCTGATTTCATCGGCAACGACCAATCGCTGGAAATCGCCGTCAAAGACGCGACCGACCTCGATCTTGAAATCGACCAGACGGATGCCAACGGCCATCATCACGCCCGACATGAAATCGTTGACCCGCAAGGCAAGGGCAAGGATATCATCCATGTCCTGCTGGCTGGCCCAGTTGAACGCGGCGATATGTTCCTCGGTGACCAGCGGGTCGCCCAGCTTGTCGTCTTTATAGCAATATTCGACAATCGGGCGCGGCAGGGCCGTCCCCTCTTCCAGTCCCAGACGTTTGGAAAGGGACCCGGCCGCATAATTGCGCACGATGATTTCCAGCGGAATGATTTCACATGACCGGCAAAGCTGTTCACGCATATTCAGACGCCGCAGGAAATGCGTCGGCACCCCGATCTGGTTCAAGCCATTCATGAAATATTCGCTCAGGCGGTTGTTCAACACGCCCTTGCCTTCAATCGTGGCCTTCTTTTCCGCGTTAAAGGCTGTCGCATCATCTTTGAAATACTGAACGATCGTATCCGGCTCTGGGCCTTCGTAGATGATCTTTGCTTTGCCTTCGTAAATCTTTTTACGCCGTGCCATTGGCTCTCCGCGTCACCGGCGGGCCGAGTCCCGCCTTTGGCGCCCTCATATGGCATGGGCGGGATTGTCGCAAGCGATGCCGCAGCCTTGTGACTTGCGTAACGAGTGCGCGCGCGGCATATCAGGTGAAACCATGCCGCAAGGGGACAAACCATGACCGCCTTTGACGACCGCGAAAGCGCATTCGAAAACAAATTCGCCCACGACGAAGAGATGAAGTTCAAGGCCGAAGTGCGCCGCAACAAGCTTGTCGGCCTGTGGGCCGCCGAACTTTTGGGCAAAACCGGTGACGACGCCGAGGCCTATGCCAAGGAAGTTATCAAATCCGATTTCGAAGAAGCCGGAATTGACGATGTCGTGCGCAAGTTGAGCGCCGATCTGGGCGATTTGGCTGACGAAGTTACGATCCGTGGCAAAATGGACGAAATGCTAAGTGTGGCCAAGGGCCAGATGGTCAGCGAAGGCTGATAAATCAACCACTTAACGCCACTTAACGATCCAAATCCGACAATTGGGGGGTGCGTATTGCGCCCCCCTTTTCGGTGGGTCGGAGCGGCCAGAACCAAATGCCACGATAATGCCCCAATTTATTAAGCCACGCTTAACATACGCTGCCTATCTCCTTTTTACGAGCGACTGAAAGGGGACATTGTGCCAATCACAACTGACCGCGCGGATCTTGCGCAACGCGCCATTCGAATTGCTGCCCCCATCGGCTTTGGGGTCATTTGCCTTGTCCTTCTTGGCAATCGACTCGAAGGGGTGGATGCGGCCACGGTTTTGGGCACGATGCGCAATGTCACGGCAGCGCAATGGGGGATGGCCATCCTTGCCACCGCCGCCAGTTTCTGGGCCGTCGGGCGATATGACGCAGTGGTGCACCGCCATCTTGGCACCGGCGTGCAGCGGCGCGAAGCATTGCATTCCGGCGCGGCCTCGATCGCAATTGCCCAGGTGTTGGGCATGGGTGTCGTTACCGGCGCATTGGCCCGCTGGCGCATGTTGCCGGGCCTAAGCGCGATTGACGCTGCCCGCGTATCTGCCGTTGTCGCAATGTCCTTTCTGGCCGGATGGGCGGTTGTGACCGCGCTGGCCGACATCGCTCTTCCGTTGAATGCCCTGCCCGCCGGGGTTGCCCCGCTGATGTTGATCCTTGCGGTGGGTTTGGTCGTAACGGCGCTTTTGCGCCCCAGGATCAGTGTTTTCGGTCGCGCAATTCAATTGCCGACACTGCGGGCGATGGTGTCGATCCTGGCGCTCACGGCGTTGGACACGCTTTTCGCGGCCTTTGCGCTTTATATCCTGATGCCCGCGGGCCTGACCCTCGGCTTTGACATGATCCTGCCGGCCTACCTTCTGGCACTTGGGGCCGCTCTTTTGACCGGGACACCTGGTGGCGTCGGGCCGTTCGAACTGGCCCTGCTTGCCCTGTTGCCAATGGTCCCTGAGGCCGACCTGATCGGCGCGATCATCGCCTTTCGCCTAGTCTATTACGCATTGCCTGCGGTTATTGCCCTGGTGCCACTTGCCCGGCCCCGCAATGTCCGCCGGATCGAAGAGCCAAATCCTTTGGGCCAGATTTCGCCGGCCGCCTTGTTCGCCGCCGATCGCGCTGAACTGGGTGTGGCCCGCCAGAATGGGGCCCTGTCGCTAAACGCACGCGCAAGCCATGCAGCAGTTGTCAGCACCCCGCAAAGCCTGACCTTGATGTTCGCCCCGTTGCAGGGTCGCCTGACCGAATTGCTGCGTCCGCTGCGGGTCAAATCCAAGGAAAGCAACAGGATCGCCTGCCTATACAAAATCAACGCCCGTGACGCGGCAGCGGCACGCAGCGCAGGCTGGGCTGTTGTGCGCATCGCGGACGAGGCAGTGATCAACCCCCAGACCTTTACGCTGGACGGGTCCACCCATCGTCAGTTGCGCCGCAAACTCCGTCATGCGGTCAAGGCGGGTGTCGTCGGGCGCTGCACGACCGACCTGCCCCTGTCCCAGATGGCCGACGTTGACGCCGCGTGGCGGTCCAAACACGGACAGGCGCGCGGGTTGACCATGGGCCGCTTCTGCCCTGACTACGTTGCCGGACAGCGCGTTTATCTTGCGGAAATTCAGGGGCGTGTCGTCGCCTATGTCAGTTTTCACACAGGTCAGAGAGAATGGACCCTGGACCTGATGCGCCACCTGCCCGACCTGCCCGATGGCACCATGCAAAGCCTGATCACCGCCGCGCTGACCGATGCCCACACCGCTGGTATCCACCGCCTGTCCCTGTCCGCACTTCCGGCGCGCCCAAAGAATGAACCCGCTTTGCCCGCCCGCCTGCGCGCCTTTACCGCGCGCAACAGCGGTGGCACCGGCCTGATCCGGTTCAAATCGGCATTCGCGCCACGTCTGGAACCGCTTTATGCGGCGTCCCCGACACGTGCCGGGCTGGCGCTCGCTCTTGGGGACATCGCGCTGGAAATCCGCCGCCCGTCGGACGCTGCTGATACCCCCCAAAGCATTGCCTTTGCCGCCGAGACATGAGAGAGGACGCGCAACCAACACTCGCCTGATGGAGCGCCCCATGACCGATCTCCTTTCCCGTCTGCTGAACGAGCGTGACTGGCTGATGGCCGATGGTGCGACCGGCACCAATCTGTTCAACATGGGCCTTGGCGCGGGCGATGCCCCCGAATTGTGGAACACGGACGAACCCGAAAAGATCCGCACGCTTTACAGTTATGCGGTGAATGCAGGCAGCGACATTTTCCTGACCAACAGCTTTGGCGGCAACGCGTCGCGGTTGAAACTGCACGATGCGCAATCGCGGGTGCGCGAATTGAACCGCGCCGCCGCCGAACTGGGCCGTGACGTTGCCGACAAGGCGGGCCGCCCCGTGGTGGTTGCCGGGTCGGTCGGGCCAACTGGTGACATCATGGCGCCCATGGGCACGCTCACCCACGAATCCGCCGTCGAAATGTTCCACGAACAGGCCGAAGGTTTGAAAGAAGGCGGTGCAGACGTTCTGTGGCTTGAAACCATCTCAGCGCCCGAAGAATACATCGCCGCCGCCGAAGCCTTCGCCCTAGCCGACATGCCATGGTGCGGCACGATGAGCTTTGACACCGCCGGGCGCACCATGATGGGGGTCACATCGGCCGATTTTGTCACGATGGTGGAAAAGCTGGCCAATCCTCCGCTGGCGTTTGGCGCAAATTGCGGTGTCGGCGCGTCCGATCTGTTGCGCACGGTTCTGGGCTTTGCCGCCCAAGGCACCGAACGCCCGATCATCTCAAAGGGCAATGCCGGTATTCCGAAATACGTCGATGGGCATATCCATTATGATGGCACACCCGAGCTGATGGGTGAATATGCCGTTCTGGCCCGTGATTGCGGCGCCAAGATCATCGGCGGATGCTGCGGGACGATGCCCGAACACCTTGAAATGATGCACGAAGCCCTGTCCACCCGCCCGCGCGGGCCACGCCCTACGCTGGACGAGATCGCCCAAAAACTTGGTGGGTTTTCATCGGCAAGCGATGGCACCGGGGACAGCGAACCGGCCCGCCGCAGCACACGTCGCCGCCGCGGCTGACCTTGGGCCGTTGGCGCATCGCGTCCCGTGCCCTACCCTCGCGGCAATCGCCCTGGCACTGATCTGAACCCTGGCCTATTTCACCCTTATGGACTTGGCCTGCGGCATTTCCCTGATGAACCCCGACGGCTGTTCAGCCGCCTGGCCCTGGAACCTTGGTGCCAGTTCCCTGTCCAAATGGTTTCTGGCCCCTGGCGCGGCCCTGTTCATTCTGGTCTGGCTGGCCCGGTGGACCCGCAAACGTGCCCGGCTGTCCGCCGCTGCACAGGACACCCCCGCCCATTAACCGAACAAGTCCCCTTGCCGCCCGTCGCCACGTGGTGGGCAGAACAGATCGCAGCGCAACTGCGGTTGTTCACCGTCCAGACCTAGCCGCCGAGCGGCCTTGGCAAAGCGCTGTCCGATCATCTGGGCATAGACGCCGTCGCCACGCATCCGGTGCCCGAACCGTGCGTCATACTCCTTGCCGCCATGCATCTCGCGCACGCGCGCCATGACCCGCGCGGCGCGGTCCGGGTAATGCTCCTCCAGCCAGGCGCGAAACAGCGGCGCGACCTCTCTGGGCAATCGCAGCATGATCCAACTTGCCGCCACGGCGCCCGCATCGGCGGCGGCCTCCAAAAGCGCCTCAACCTCGTGATCGCTCAACCCCGGCACCACAGGCGATGTCATCACCCGCACAGGGATCCCCGCCGCGGACAGGTTTCGGATCACCTGCAACCGTTTGGCGGGCGCGGGCACGCGTGGTTCCATCCGCCGCGACAGGTCCGCATCCAGCGTTGTCAGCGAAATGCCGACCCGCACCAACCCTTTTGCGGCCATGTCACTCAGGATATCAATGTCGCGCAGGATCAGTTTGCCCTTGGTGACGATCGCGACCGGGTGGTGACTGGCCTGCAACACCTCAAGCACGGCGCGCGTCAATCCATGGGCCTTTTCAATTGGTTGATAGGGATCCGTGTTCGTCCCCATGGCGATCGGTGCCACGCTATAGGATTTTGCCGCCAATTCCCGCGCCAGGGCGTCCGGCGCGTTTGGCCGCGCCACCAGACGTGTTTCGAAATCAAGCCCCGGCGACAGGCCGAACCACGCGTGGGTCGGGCGTGCAAAGCAGTAGACACAGCCATGTTCGCAGCCACGGTACACATTCACCGACCGATCAAATGGCAGGTCCGGGGATTTGTTATAGGTGATGATCTTGCGCGCGCGTTCTTGGCGCACCTCTGTGCGCAACACGGCCAGATCCTCTTCCAGGTCCCAGCCGTCATGCTCGGCCACCGTGTCATAGCGTTCAAACCGCCCGGCCGCATTGCTCCCCGCTCCGCGCCCCGGTCGCCTGACCCGGTTGACCGGGGCGGGATCCGCCGCCGCCCCGGCTCCCGCCTGGGGTGCATCCATGGCCACCGACGACCCGTTGATCTGCCTGTCACCCGATCGCATCGCCCGCCCCGCGCCTGTTCTCATGCCATTTCACTGCACAATATGGAACAAACAGGGAACAATTGCAACCAGCCCCATGATCTGCATGAGGATTTTTCATCACGCAAATCCCAGGAATTCGGCTATAGGTCGGTTGAACCACCGCCCATGTCGCAATTCGGCCAGTGCAAACCCGGCTTTTGCCCGAAGGGTGGGGTCAGGCATTCGCCAAGCCGACGCAACCGACCCAAAAGGATGACATCCCCATGTCAGAAGAAGAAGACGACATCATCCTGTCTGACCTGAACGACGACGACCTCGTCCAACAGATGTTCGACGACCTCTACGATGGCCTCAAGGAAGAGATTGAGGAAAGCGTCAACATCCTCCTGGAACGGGAATGGGCGCCCTATGACATTCTGACCAAGGCCTTGGTCGGTGGCATGACAATTGTCGGCAATGATTTTCGCGACGGCATCCTCTTCGTCCCCGAGGTGCTCTTGGCCGCCAATGCGATGAAGGGCGGCATGGCCATTCTCAAACCCCTGTTGATTGAAACCGGCGCCCCCCGCATGGGCAAAATGGTGATCGGCACGGTCAAAGGCGACATTCATGACATCGGCAAGAACCTCGTTGCCATGATGATGGAAGGCGCGGGCTTCGAAGTCGTCGATCTAGGCATCAACAACGCCGTTGAGTCCTACCTCGATGCGCTGGAATCCGAACAGCCCGACATTCTGGGCATGTCCGCTCTTTTGACGACGACGATGCCCTATATGAAAGTCGTGATCGATACCCTGTCCGAAAAGGGCATCCGCGACGATTACATCGTCCTGGTCGGCGGCGCGCCACTGAACGAAGAATTCGGCAAGGCCATCGGTGCAGATGCCTATTGCCGTGACGCGGCCGTGGCCGTGGAAACGGCCAAACTCTACGTGGCGCGCAAACACAATCAGGGCGTTGCCACCTGACCGGCCACGCCCCTTGCGGCTTCCTCTGGCCCAAAATACTGTCGGGGGGGCACGGGCCCTGGCCCGTGTGGGGGGCAGACAGCCCCCCGCCCCCCTCACCACAGGCACATTCGTCCAATGACGCTCCCGGATGACACAACGCTCACGGAAACCGGCCTGACAGCCAATGGCACGGGCAGTATCCTGCTGCTGGCCTGCGGCGCCCTCGCCCGCGAGGTTCTGGCCCTTATCCGCATGAACGGCTGGGACCATTTCGATCTGCATTGCCTGCCCGCGTCGCTGCACAATCACCCTGACCGTATCCCCAACGCGGTCGAAGAGGCGGTCGCGCGCCACCGCGCCAAATATGACTCCGTCGTCGTTCTATATGCCGATTGCGGCACCGGCGGCTTGCTTGCGGCGGCCTGTGACAGGCTGGGCATCGACATGCTGCCCGGCCCGCATTGCTACAGTTTCTTTGACGGCAACGCAGTCTTTGCCGACCGGGGCGAAGTCACCGCATTCTACCTCACCGATTTCCTCACCCGGCAATTTGACTCCTGCGTGTACAAACCCCTTGGCCTTGATCGTCACCCGGACCTGCGCGACGCCTATTTCGGCAATTACGAAACCCTGGTCTACCTCGCCCAAACCGATGACGCCGCGCTGACAGCACGCGCACAAGCTGCGGCAGCCCGCCTTGGCCTTGCCTTTGAACGCCGCTTCACAGGCTACGGTGACCTTGCCACAGCGCTTGAGGCGCTCGCGCCATGACACCTGTGGCCCAGACAGCCCCCCGCGCCGCGGACCTTATCCCCGATTGTGGGCAATGCGCGGCCCTGTGCTGCCTTTCTCTGGCCTTTGACGACGGTCCGGATTTTGCTCTGGACAAACCCGCCGGCACGCCCTGCCCCAACCTGGGCCGCCATGATTGTACGATCCACGACGCCCTCTCGACGTCGGGCTATTCGGGCTGTGTGCGCTATTCCTGCCTTGGGGCCGGACAACGGGTGACTCAATCGCTTTTTGCCGGCCAATCCTGGCGGGACGACCCGGCCCTGACAGCACCGATGATGGCCGCATTCGCTGATCTGCGCGCCGTGCACAAACGCCTTGACCTGTTGGCTGCCGCAATGACCCTGCCCCTGTCAGACAGCCACAAGACCCTCTGCCTGCAGTTGCAACAGGCCCTGTGGCGCGATGACATGACACAAACCACCTTTGCCGGTTTTGCCGACAGCCCGCTGGCAATGGACGTGGACGGGTTCATCGCTGACCTGCGTAGCTATCTTACCCCGCCCCCTGAAACCACCGATCGATCATAGGCCCCACAGGTGGCCCGGCCACCTGTGCCCGTGAACACGCAAAGCCGCACCCTTGGGCGCGGCTTTTCCTTTGGAACATGCCCCCTCGGGGTCAGTTCGACATCAATTCGGCATCAGATCGGGAACGATGGTCACAATGCTTGGCACGAACCACAGCAATGCCAGCCCGACGACCTGAATCAACACAAAGGGCACGATCCCGCGATAGATATGCCCGGTTGTCACCGACGGCGGCGCCACCCCACGCAGATAGAACAACGCAAACCCGAATGGCGGTGTCAGGAACGATGTCTGAAGGTTCACCGCGATCATGATCGTCACCCATTTGGGGTCAAACGTGCCGCCATAGATCACCGGCCCGACGATCGGGATCACGATGTAAATGATTTCCAGGAAATCAAGGACAAACCCCAACACGAACAGCACCAACATCACGATCAGGAATACCTGGAATTCGCTGTCAAAACTGCGCAGGAATTGCTGGATGTAATGCTCTCCTCCGAACGAAATCACCACGAGGTTCAGCAATTGTGACCCGATCAGAATGGTGAACACCATCGATGTGACCTTGGCCGTTTCGCGCACCACGGGGCGCAACACGCCGCTGCGGTACAATGTCCACCCGGCATAGGCCAATCCGAACGCCGCATAAAGAAACGCGCCGTAGGCCACGAAAAAGGCCAGCCAGACCTCAAAGCCGACTTCGCTCTGATTGATCCTAAGATCGAAATTCGCCCCGACAAGGATCATGACCGCCACGGCCAAGGTCGCGCGGATGATGATCCGCCCGGTGCCGCCTTCGTCCTGCAACTTGCGATAGGCCGCCAGCATGATCGCACCTGCCGCGCCCAGTGCCGCCGCCGGTGTCGGGTTGGTGATCCCGCCCAGGATTGACCCCAGAACCGCAACGATCAGCATCAAGGGTGGAAACACCACCCGGATCAGATCGTTCTGCGCCAACCTGGCCGCCGCGTGGCGCACCCCCCAGATGGCCACGGCCGCCGGCGCGGCCAATATCAGCACCGTGTTCAACGCCGAAGTGTCCGCCTGAATAAAGAACACATCGACCAATAACATCATGACGGCCCCCGCCGCACCGATGATCAACGGTTCACTTTCAGCCAACGGGTTCACCCCGCGCCCGGCCACAAGTGTGAGCAAAAGCATGACCACCATGACGGTCACGCCAACACCGATCGGCGGGGCGGCGTCCAGTTTGGCCTGGCGCAATGTCTCAAGCTGTTCGTCGGTCAGCCGCACACTTTCCTGCGCCCCGCCGGATGCGGCAATCTGTTCTTGTTGTGCAACGGCCAGATCCCATTTCTCCTGCCCATGCAGGTCGATCATCGCCGCCTTGCAGCTGTCTTTGACATTGGTGCGCAACACCGCGCCCTTGCTTACCGCGGAATAACTGTCAACGCGCAGATCCTGCGATCCGATCACCCGCATTTCGGCAAGGGCAAAGACCGCGCCGAACAACATGGCCGGAACGACAAGAAACCATGTGATCCCTTCGCTGCGGGTCACGACCTTTTCGCCCTGATGATCGATATGGACTGCCGGGGCCTTGGACGGGTTCAACAGCGCATAACCAAAGGCATAAGCAGCATAGAGAGCCGCCAGCATGATCCCCGGCAACATGGCCGCCTGAAACAATGTCCCCACGGACACAACCGCAGGCCGCCCAAGGTAGGTCAACGCATCGGTACACCCAAAGGTCTGTGCGCGTGCCTCCTGTGCGGCGGAATACAGATCCCCTGCCAGCGTGCCCAACAGGACAATCACGATAGACGGCGGAATGATCTGACCCAATGTTCCCGATGCCGCGATGACCCCGGTGGACAATTCTGGCGAATATCCATTGCGCAGCATTGTGGGCAGCGACAACAGGCCCATGGTCACAACCGTGGCCCCGACGATCCCCGTCGATGCCGCCAGGAATGCGCCCACGACCACAACTGATACCGCAAGGCCACCGGGCAGCGGCCCGAAAATCCGCGCCATCGTGGTCAGAAGATCATTGGCGATCTTGGAGCGTTCCAGCGTGATGCCCATCAGGACGAACATCAAAACCGCCAGCAGGGTTTCAATTGATTGCCCCGCAAAGACCCGTTCGTTCATGCGGTTGACGATAAAGGACAGGTTGCGATCAATCGCGACCTCCCAACCCCGTTCAAACAGCGGCACGCCCAAGGTGGGCAGGTCAGGATAGCGGAACGTTGATATCACGTCCGGCCTGACGCCGCTGCCGACAAGATCGCGGTATGCCGTGCTTCCTGTGTCGATCACATTGTGGATCAACAACCCTTGGGTATCCAGATAGGCAATCACCGCAAAGGCAAAGATCCCCGCGCCCGAAATCGCAAAAGCGACCGGAAACCCCGAAAGGATCCCCGCAAACAGGCTAAGGAATACGATAATCAGCCCGACTTCGACTCCATCAAGTCCGAAAAGCATCTGCCTTCACCCTTTTAATGCGTGCCTTCATAGGCTTCTTCACCTTCACCGAGCGTGTCCCGGTCCAGGTATTTGCCAGCCGATGCTTCGCCTTCCACCAGTTCAAGGAACGAACGATAGAAAAAGGCGACCGCCTGCAGGATCACCAAGGCGACAAAGCACAGCATCAGGATTTTGAATAGGAAATAGGCGTTGAACCCATCCGGGCTGAACCCGATGGTTTCGACATTCCATTTCACGATTTTCGATTTGCGCAGCATCAGTTCGATCTTGTCGCTGGCCGAAACCTTGGGGGTGATCAAATGCCGCCACAGGAAAAACCACGCATACATCCACATCAGCATCGCCGCCGGGATCATCAGGAATGCGGCACCAAACATGTCCACCGCCCGCTTGGCGCGGTGTTTCAGCGGCGCATAGATCAGATCGACCCGCACATGGCTGCCCTGCACGAACGCATAGCTTACGCACAGGGCGACAACGACCGCGTTCCACAGCTTCAGGCCTTCGGCCCACCACCCCACGGAATAGGTCAACCCGATGCCAAGCGGCGCGATGCTGATCTCACCCAGGCGGAAAATGGATTGCAGGAACACAACCAATGTCTGCTGGGCCACCATGATCAACCCGGCCCATGCCGCGGCACGACCGACGGTGTTGGCGACCCCTTCCAGGAACCGCACACAGCCCCACATGAATTTGCGCCACACCAACCCGATCACGGTGACGACAAGGAAAATGTCGAAGACGACAAAGAACAGTTCGACCGATCCGCCGAAATAGATAAACCGCATCAGGTTCTGCTTGTCCGACCAATCCAGCCAAAGGCCCGGATGGCTTAGCGCGAAACCCATGTGGTAAAACCCGAGACCGATCTGCGTCGCAAGCCAGGTAATCCCGTCCAGCATCGCTTGCAATTCCCCCCTAGTCACAAGGCCCCGGTGGTGCGGGTAACCTTTGTCAAAGGGCTGCGCACCGAAATGCGCAGCCCGTTTTCATCCGTCGTTCCGGCGGATCAGCCGTTAACGCGGCTACGCTGTGCCATGTAGGTGCTGTCGGAAACCGATACCCAGCCAGCCGTGTTGTTCATCGACGCTTCGGCCGAGGCACGGATTTTGGCGAACAGTTCGTCATCCATGAAGCCATCCAGAACTTCTTTGGAGGCCGCGCCGAAGGCATCCCAAACAGCGTCCGAGAATTGCTGAACCTGAATACCAGTGGTCTTCAGACGCTGCAGCGCAGGGCCGTTGTTAGAGATGAACAGAGCATAGTTGTGCTGGTGCGCGTCTGCCGCCGACACTTCGATGATCTTCTGGTGTGCGGGGCTGAGGTTGTTGAACACCTCAAGGTTGGACGCAACCGACAGGGCCGCGCCGGGCTCGTGGAAACCGGCGGGATAGTAGTTTTTGCAGACTTCCTGCAGGCCCAGTTTTTCGTCCGACCATGGGCCGATCCATTCGGTGCCATCAAGCGCGCCAGTGGACAACGCCTGATAGATTTCCCCGCCCGGAAGAACCTGAACCGACGCGCCCAGTTTGGACAACGCCTGACCGCCAAGGCCGGGCATGCGGAATTTGAGTCCCTTGAAATCGTCTGGCGAATTCACCGGGTTGCGGAACCAGCCACCGCCTTGCGCGGCAGTCTGACCAGCGATGAAGTGCTTAAGGCCGAACACTTCGCCCAGCTCGTGGTGCAGCGACATGCCTTCGCCGGCATAGTACCATGTCATCATTTCAGGCGCGGTCATGCCAAAGGGCACAGCGGTGAAATACGCAAGGCCAGGGTGCTGACCGACAAAATAGTAATCCGCGCCATGGTACATGTCGGCCTGGCCGGATGCGACAGCGTCAAACACTTCGAACGCGCCAACCAGTTCGCCAGCTGCTTTCGGTTCGACGACCAGCGAACCGCCGGACATGGTGTTCACGTTGTTGGCGAAACGTTCAACCGAATCCCAGACACCGGCAAGGCCGCGCGGCCACGTGGTGACCATTGTCAGAGTGGTTTTGCCCTGTGCGATCGCAGGGGCCGCCAGCGTGGTGGCCGCAGCAGCGCCACCGCCCAGTGCGGATGTTTTCAAAAATGAACGACGATCCATATTATATCCTCCCGATATTCCCATGCTGCGGCACGTTGGCCCGCACGGATCGTTGCAAGTGGGAGGACGCTAGCGCCAAGTTCCGCTTTGCGAAACATTAAATTTGTCTACGGCGCCCGTGAAATGAGGAATTATTTCCCCTTCACGGCGGTTTTTCGAAAGTGACCAAGGGTAAAGTCGCATTCCGCGCCCAATTTGCCAGATTTTTCGGCAGTTTGGTTGGGCGCATTCATTCTGCAGGTGCACGGGTATTTCCGCGCAATGACCACGCGATTTATTGCGCCATAAACCGTTTCAGGACTTCGGCCTCTTGGCCAGCCATCAGGGCTTCGGCTGTGGCCATGTGATCGGACATAATCAGGCGGGCGCGATCCGCATCGCCCATGCGCAGCGCTTCGACCAACTGGATTTGATATGCCCGCCCCTTGGCCCAAAGTTCAACGTTGGGTGGTTCGTACAGCTTTCGCGAAACGGTCACATCTGCCAAGACCTGAGCCATGAACCCGATAAAGAACCCCAGCAATTCGTTGCCCGCAAATTCCGCCAATGTCTGGTGGAACCTAAGGGACGCGACATGTTGTTCACGTTCTTCTTCGGCGGTCGTTGCGGGGTGATCATAGGTGGCGATCAACGCCTCAAGGTCGCGCAGTTGCGTTTCGTCCAATTGCCCGGCGAGTGACGCGGCCAGTTCCGGTTCCAGCAGGCGGCGCAATTGGTAAATGTCGGGCAATTTCAGGTCGCGGAAATAGAAATAATTGCCCAACAACGCCTGCGTGCGTTCCTTGGACACCTCATGTACAAACGTGCCCCCGCCCGGACCGGTGCGGGTCGCCACAAGGCCCTGAGCTTCGAGGATCCGCATCGCTTCGCGGATTGTGCCCTTGGACATGCCAAAACGTTCGATCAACGCCGCCTCACCCGGCAGGCGGTCGCCCTTGCGCAGGCCCTCATCGACCACAAACGCCTTGATCGCTTCGGCCACGCGGACCGGGCGCGATTGGCGCGGTGCGTCGGATTTTACGTCGTCTTTCAGTGGGTTTCCCCCAGTCAAAATGCCGGATCACACCGCATGCGTGTGAGTGAAATTGATCACGATAAATAGGCAGAGGCAAGACCACGCGACGCAAAAGGCCGGGACAGTTTGCCCCGGCCCAATTGCAATGCGCGCGCCTTACTTAAGCGCGGCGTCGGTGATGTCATGCGTCCAGGCACCTTGGGGCACCTTGGAAATCACAGGATCGGACCCACCGGCCAGCAAGGTTTCGACCGTGCGATTGAAATCAGCCTCATCCAAGGTGCCGTTTGACCCGGCTGTCAGCTTGGCGATCTCACCCATCATGCGTTTCTGGTGCGCTTCGGTCTGCGCGCCGGTTTCGTCAAATTCCAGCACGATTTCAGCGGCTTCATCCGGGTTTGCCTCGGCGTATTTCCACCCTTTCATTGACGCGCGCACAAACTTGACCATCTTGTCCTTGAACGCGGCATCCTTGAGGTTGTCCTCAAGCACGTACATCCCGTCCTCAAGCGTGGCGACGCCCTGATCTTCGTACTTGAAGGTCACAAGTTCGTCTTCGCCAACACCGGCATCCAACACCTGACCATATTCGTTATAGGTCATCGTGCTGATGCAATCGGCCTGACGCTGGATCAGCGGATCGACGTTGAACCCTTGCTTCAGCACGGTCACACCATCCGCGCCACCATCGGTGGAAATGCCTTCCTGGCTCATCCAGCTTAGGAATGGATATTCGTTGCCAAAGAACCAGACGCCAATCGTCTTGCCCTTGAAGTCCTGTGGCGATGTGATGCCGGTGTCTTTCCAACAGGTCAGCATCAGGCCGGATGATTTGAACGGCTGGGCAATGTTGACAACTGGCAACCCTTTTTCACGCGCGGCCAGGGCCGATGGCATCCAGTTCAGCATCACATCGGCACCACCGCCGGCCAGAACCTGTGGCGGGGCGATGTCCGGCCCGCCCGGCAAAACCGTCACGTCCAGCCCTTCGTCAGCATAGAACCCTTTTTCCAGCGCCACGTAATAGCCCGCGAATTGGGCCTGCGTGACCCACTGCAGCTGAAGTTTCACCGAATTATCCGCATGCGAAGCCGCCGATACGGACCCTGCGGCCAGGGCAAGGGCCATCGCGGCCCCGGTCAATAGTTTCTTCATGTTCACAACTCCCATGTTGCTTGTGATTATGTCCGCCGTTGGGACGGATGCCAAAATGTGACCCATCGTTCGATCAAGGCCACCAAGCCGTAAAATGCCGATCCCGCCAAAGCGGCGACGACGATTTCGGCCCAGACCATATCGAGCGCGAGCTGCCCGACAGATGTTGATATGCGGAACCCCATCCCCACAACCGGAGAGCCAAAGAATTCCGCCACGATGGCCCCGATCAGCGCCAGCGTCGATGAAATCTTAAGCCCATTAAAGACAAAGGGCATGGCGGCAGGCAGGCGCAGCTTCCAAAAGCCGGGCCAGTATCCGGCCGCCCATGTCTTCATCTGGTCACGCTGCATCTGGGTGGTTTCGTTCAACCCGGCGACAATGTTCACCAGCATCGGAAAGAACACCATCACCACGACCACAGCCGCCTTTGATTGCCAATCGAACCCGAACCACATGACCAGAATGGGCGCCGTTCCAACAATCGGCAGGGCGGCCACGAAATTCCCCACCGGCAACAGCCCCCGGCGCAGGAAATCGTTCCGATCCACAAGGATCGCGGTGGCAAAGGCCGCTGAACAGCCGATGACATAGCCCGACAAGGCGCCTTTGACAAAGGTTTGAACAAAGTCGGCCCAAAGGGTTGGAATTTCCTGGGTAAAGCGCATCGCAATCACAGACGGCGCTGGCAGGATCACCATTGACACCGCCAACCCGCGCACGATCAATTCCCACATTGCCAGCACTGTCAGGCCAAATATCAACGGCACCGCCAATTGGACCAACCGGGTTGACGCGCCCGGCCCGTTGGCAAGCTGTACGTTCAGCCGCCACGCCGCAGCCCAAAGCACTAAGGCCGAAAACACCAACATCATCGCGCCAGCCCCATCCGCTTTAGCGTTACCCGTTCGGCCCCGGCAATGATCGCCACCAGCGCCGCCGCCAGAATGGCCGTGGCAAAGAGTGCTGACCAAATCTGGATCGTCTGGCCGTAATAGCTTCCTGTCAGCAACCGCGCGCCCAGACCGCGCACCGCCCCTGTCGGCAATTCACCCACGATCGCCCCGATCAAAGACGCGGCGATCCCCACCTTGAGAGAGGCAAACAAATACGGCACCGAGGCCGGCATCCGCAGGGTCCAAAACACCTGTCCCCGGCTGGCGTTATAGGTTCGCAGCAGGTCAAGCTGCATCGCATCGGGGCTGCGCAATCCTTTGACCATGCCCACGACAACCGGAAAGAACGACAGATAGGCCGAAATGATCGCCTTGGGCACAAGGCCCTGAACACCCACGGAATTCAGCACGACGATGATCATCGGTGCGATGGCAAGGATCGGGATCGTCTGACTGGCAATGGCCCATGGCATCACGCTCATGTCCATGGCGCGCGAATGCACGATCCCCACGGCCAGGATGACCCCCCCCACGGTTCCGATGGCAAAGCCAAGCAAGGTCGCGGACAGGGTGATCCAGCCATGAAACACCAATGACCGTTTGCTGGTGATCTTCTTTTGAACCGTGGTCTTCCACAATTCCTTGATCACCTGATGCGGGGCCGGCAGGCGCGGTTTGGCCTGGGCCCATGTGTCGCCCCACTGGCGCGTGTTGTTGATCGCAAGGCCAATCGCGCTCATGTCTCTGCGCGCCTTGGCGCCTTGGGTGCTGATCACGGCCCCGGCCCGTTCCGCGTTGGTCAATGCCGTCTTGATGTTCATGGGCACGCAGGCGACGTACCAGATCAGGGCAATCGCGGCCACAACGCTCAGAACCGGGATAACGCCCCTCATCGCCGCCACCCTGAATAGTTTTTGGTCGCGATTTCAGGTAGTTCCGCCAAGGCTGGGCCGAATCCACGCCACCCTGCGCAGGCTGGCACCCCTTGCACGGCCGGTTTGGCCGATCGGATGCGCTCTGCATCAGTCATAGGCATGCCCCGCCCGCAACCCTTCGCGCACACGATGCGCCACGGCCAGAAATTCCGGGCTATCGCGGATGTCCAGCGGGCGCTCTCTTGGCAAGGGGCTGTCGATCACATCCGTGATCCGCCCCGGCCGAGGGGACATGACGACGATTTTTGTGCTCAGATACACGGCTTCGGGGATCGAATGGGTGACAAAGCCAATGGTCTTGCCGGTCCGCGCCCAAAGTTTCAGCAGTTCTTCGTTCAGGTGGTCACGCACAATTTCATCCAGCGCACCAAACGGTTCGTCCATCAACAATATGTCAGCATCAAAGCTTAACGCGCGCGCGATGCTGGCGCGTTGCTGCATACCGCCGGACAATTGCCACGGAAACTTGCCGCC
>JBOEGP010000036.1:0-7037 GCA_050633485.1 Pseudooceanicola sp. | reverse complement strand
CCCGCCAGGTCCACCAGCTCCAACACCTTTTCGACGCGGGCTGCCTGCTCGGCCTTGGAAAACCCCATGATTTCCAGCGGAAGCCGAATATTCCCCGCGATCGTACGCCATGGATAAAGCCCGGCGGCCTGAAACACATAGCCATAGGCACGGGCCTTGCGCGCCTCCTCGGGCGTCATTCCGTTGACGCTCAGGCTGCCGCCTGTCGGCTCTTCCAGCGCGGCGATACAGCGCAAAAATGTCGTTTTGCCACACCCGGACGGGCCGATAAAGCTGACGAATTCGCCCGCCCCGATACTGAGTGACACATCCTTGAGCGCATGAATCGGGCCGTCATTCGTCTGAAACGTCAGATCAAGCGCATCGGCAGAGATCACGGATAAATTCACGTTGGCCACGCCTCAATTTTGTCCGCTGCTTCGCGGTGCGTCACAATACGTTCAAAGCAATCAAGACGCGTGTCGTCGAGTGCCTCCGACCCACAAAATATGACTGTAGTCCAGTCATCGTGTGCATTTAAGGTTGCGCGCTCGGCATGTGTTTTGGCAAAGCATGCTGCTCGCAGTGGATAGGCTTCTGGTTGGCCTGGTTCGAATTCTTCGCGCACGCGCTTGAATTCAACATGCACGGCCAAAACACGATGCGTCACGCTCTTGAAGAAAAATATGGCGTCGGATTCCAGACAATCGCTATCGAGTGGTCGACAAGAGCATCGCTTCTCCCGACCACACCAATAAGTCGCCCAAAAAGGCCCAATAGTCCGTTTTTTTGCCCATCGAACTGACCTCTGTTCATCGATTAAAACTTCAGAACCCAGGTATTCGGCTTCGACATGCGTTCCCTTAAGTAACCAGTCACGAAAATCCTGATCACTGAATACTTGATCCGCAATCGCATCAAGATAAGGCCGCGCCTTTTTTGAATATCCCGGCATCAAATCCCCGCCGGAATATTCATTGGATCACGCTGCACTGAGCGTGGCGAATTCAGCTCTTTCCACTTCGACAGCGCCTTGGCAGCCGAGGAAAACGCGGGCCGTGGCACGAACCGTCCGCGTCCCGGTTGTGGCTGGCTGTTCTGCCCCCAGGCCCAGATCACCTCACCCCGGCTGATCGTGTAGCGGGCCTGCGCGCTCACCTCCATGCCTTCGAACACGTTGTAATCAAGGATGGAATGATGATTGCTCGCGCTGATCGTCTTGGAAATCTTCGGATCCCAAACCACGATATCCGCATCCGCGCCAGGCACGAGGGCACCCTTTTTCGGATATATATTCAATATCTTGGCGATATTGGTTGAAGTAACGGCGACAAATTCCTCGGGCGTCAGGCGCCCGGTTTCCACCCCATGTGTCCACAGCACCGCAAGGCGTTCTTCCAACCCGTTGGTACCATTGGGAATCTGGGTGAAATCGTTCAATCCCATCTTCTTTTGATCGGACGAAAACGCCGCGTGATCCGTTGCGACAACCTGCAATGATCCGGATTGTAAACCGGCCCACAACCCGTCCTGATGTTCCTTGCCACGGAACGGCGGCGACATCACCCGCCTCGCAGAATGCAGCCAATCCTCGCTCAGATACTCGTCATCATCCAGGGTCAGAAATTGCGCCAGCGGCTCGCCATAAACCCGCATCCCCTTTTGCCGGGCACGTCGGATCGCCTCATGCGCCTGCTCACAGGACACATGCACAATATAAAGCGGCGTTCCTGCCGCATCGGCAATGGTGATCGCCCGGTTCGCCGCCTCGCCCTCGAATTCCGGCGGGCGTGATCGCGCGTGCCATTCCGGGCCCGTCTTGCCTTCGGCCAGGAACTTTTTCTGCATCAGATCGACCAGATCGCCATTCTCCGCATGCACCATCGGAAGGGCGCCCAATTCCTTGCACCGTGCAAAGGATGCGAACATTTCGTCATCCTCGACCATCAGCGCGCCCTTATAGGCCATGAAATGCTTGAAAGAATTCACACCTGCATCAACAGCGTCCTTCATCTCATTGAAAACGCTTTCATTCCAACCGGTAATCGCCATGTGATACCCGATGTCGGAACAGATCTGCGGCGCGGATTTTCGGTGCCACTCGGCAATCGCGTTCTTGATCGACCCATCCTCGCCCGGCAGGCAGAAATCAATCAACATCGTCGTGCCACCCACGGCCGCCGCCCAGGTGCCCGTCTCAAACGTCTCGGCCGCCGTCGTGCCCATGAATGGCATCTCAAGATGGGTGTGCGGATCAATCCCGCCGGGAATGACATAGGCGCCCTCGGCGTCAATCACCTCATCCCCGCTCAAGCCAACCCCGATCTCGGCGATCACATCCCCCTCGATCAGAATATCCGCCTCGAACTGACGATCCGCCGTGACAACAATCCCGCCCTTGATGACCTTGCTCATCCCAATTCTCCCTTTCACGGCGGCGCGCCCGCCCTTGTGCTTCATCTTTCCAAAAATACTTCGGGGGTGCGGGGGCTGGCCCCCGCCGGACCGCGGGTGCTACTCGACAATCCCCGCTGTCTCAACGACCGCGTGCAGCAAGACATCCGTCCCCGCACATGCCCACTCCTTTGAAATCTCTTCCGCCTCATTGTGGCTCAACCCGTCCACACAGGGGCACATGACCATCGCGGTCGGTGCCACCTGGTTGATCCAACAGGCGTCATGGCCGGCGCCCGAAATGATGTCGCGGTGGGAATACCCCAATCTTTCCGCCGCATCCCGCAATGCCCCGACACAGCCCGCATCGAATTCCACCGGGTCGAACCCACCGACCTTTTCGAACGCCACATTCAGACCCATTTCGTCACAAATTTTCTGTGCACCGGCCTCCAGCTGCGCCTCCATATCTTCCATGACCGACAGATCAGGCGACCGGAAATCAACGGTGAACACCGCCTTGCCCGGAATGACGTTGCGCGAATTGGGATAGACATCAATATGCCCCGCCGCGCCAAGAGCAGACGGCGCGTGGCCCCAGGCGATCTGATCCACCAATTCCAGAACCCGCGCCATGCCCAACCCGGCGTTTTTACGCATCGGCATCGGGGTTGACCCTGTGTGGCTGTCCTTTCCGGTGATGGTCAGTTGCGTCCAACTCAACCCCTGGCCGTGGGTCACAATGCCCACGTCCTTGCCCTCGGCCTCAAGGATCGGGCCCTGTTCAATGTGAAGCTCAAAAAACGCATGCATCTTTCGGGCGCCGACGGGTTCATCGCCTTCCCATCCGATGCGCCTCAATTCGGCACCAAAAGCCTTGCCCTCGGCATCCACCCGATCCTTGGCCCAGCTTTCCGTGTGAACCCCGGCGAACACGCCCGAGGACAGCATCGCAGGCGCATATCGCGTGCCTTCTTCGTTGGTCCAGTTGGTCGCCACGATCGGGTGCTTGGTCCTGATCCCCAGATCATTCAGCGTCCGAATGATCTCAAGCGCGCCAAGAACACCAAGCACGCCATCATATTTCCCACCGGTGGGCTGCGTGTCCAAATGGCTGCCCACATACACCGGAAGCGCGTCCGGGTCCGTCCCCTCGCGCCGGGCGAACATATTGCCCATGGTATCAAGCCCCATGGAACAGCCCGCGTCTTGGCACCAGCGCTGGAACAGCGCGCGCCCTTCACCGTCTTCGTCTGTCAGGGTCTGCCGGTTGTTCCCGCCCGCGACACCCGGGCCGATCTTGGCCATTTCCATCAGGCTGTCCCACAATCTGTCACCGTTGATCTTTAGGTTTTCGCCGGGTGCAGACATTGGGCTTCCTTTCACGTCGGGCCGTCATTTGACCAAAAGGTCAAAGCCACGCTATCACTCAGCCCAAGGCAGTCAAGAAAATCACCACTTTGAAATTGATGCACCTGTTCAGCATATTTAGGTGATCATTTTTTCATCAGGGCTGGACATGTCCGCCCCATCGTCAAACATTGACCCCAAGGATTTTTCCCGCAAAGGCCTGATTTAACGATGAACAAACCCCTTGCCACCACGCGCATTCAAAAACGCAACGTTGCCCTTATCGCCGATGCCGCCCTCGAAGTGTTCTCTTCACACGGGTTTCGCGGTGCGACCGTGGATCAGATTGCCAGTCAGGCTGGCTTGTCAAAACCCAACCTACTTTATTACTTCCCGTCAAAAGAGGCGATTCACAGCCATTTGCTGTCCACGTTGATGGACACTTGGCTGGACCCGTTGCGCGAACTTGATCCTGACGGTTCACCGCTGGATGAAATCCTGACCTATGTGCGCCGCAAGCTTGAGATGAGCCGCGATCACCCGCGCGAAAGCCGCCTGTTTGCGAATGAAATCGTTCAGGGCGCACCGCATATCCTGTCGGATCTGGAAACGGACCTTAAGGCTCTGGTCGATCGCAAGGCCGGGGTGATCCGCGATTGGATGCGCGCGGGACAGCTCAAGCCGACGGACCCGCATCACCTGATTTTTTCAATCTGGTCGCTGACACAGCATTATGCGGATTTCGATATTCAGGTGCGCGCGGTTTTGGGCAATGCGGTTTCAGACCCTTTTCCAGCGGCCGAAGAATATCTGGAAACCCTGTTCACGCGTATGTTGCAACCCTAAGCCGTTGTACCGGCTTAGGGCGCGTGGATTACCGCCGTTTACGGCGTTTGGCCCCGGCGCCAAGCATGCCAAGCCCTGCAACAAGCAACACCGCGGATGCGGGCAAGGGAACCTGCGCGCCGACAGGAACGACATAGGTCGATTGGGCGTATTGCGATTGGAAAAAGCTAAGCCGCAATGACGAACCCGCCCCCATAAGAACGCTGAACTGGAACAGGCCGCTGGATTGCAGTCCGGCGGCGGTCGATGCGCCGGTGCCATCCGCTGTGACGCTTGCCTGATAATTCACACCGTCAAACAGGCCATTGCTGGTGACAAGGTTGCCCGTGGCCAGCGTTCCCGGATCGGTGTCATCCATGCTTGTGGACCACGCCAATTGCGTCGGATCACCCAACAGGACAGTCCCTGATGAAATGAACGAAAGGCTGAATACCCCTGTGGTGGTCGAAGACGAACCAAGCGCATCCGCCGACGCGCTAAGGTTCATATCAAATCCGGTGGTAAAGGAAAAAGCGTAAGCTGTGGTTGCGCTTGTGTTGGTAAGAACCAGATCGCGCGCAATGGAATATCCCCCCGATGCTTCGGCATTCGTGGAAATATCGGCAAAGGTCATTGCCGCATCCGCGATCAGCCGTCGTTCGAGATGAACCGGCCGATGGTCGTTGTCGGTGGCTGGCGAAATGGTTGATTCCACGCTGTAAAATCCACGTGCAGAATCCCCATCCGGCTGGGTTGTTTGATCAAAACGTGTCGAGATGTAGGGCGTTGGCGGATCGGTAAAGGGGTTCCCGACCTGAACGAATGCGCCATTCGTATTCAAGGCCGTGGGGTCATCCACACTGCTGGTGTTCACGCCTGCGAGCGTGGTTGGTACACCGGGCGGAATGTCGATATCCGTCGGCGGATTGCCTCCGCCAATTTCCAAATGCGCGATTGTTGTGCCCGTCGCGCCAATGTTCACGGTCGCGGAATACAAAGGTGTGGCGGCAATAAGCGGTGTCAGGCAGAGTGACATCGTCCACGCCAAACCCCTGCGCGGCTGTCGAAAATCGTTCAGCATCTTAATTCTCCATTGAGATTGGATCGTAAGTTTCTTTGAAATAATCCAATGACCCTCAATTGGACGAAACGCTCTGTCAAGTGTATCGCATGATTATCCCGTCACCGGGTCGCGAATGGATCGACGCCGTCCCAGGCGTTCCTGGGACGGCGCCGCCTTGCCACGGCCCCTGACGGGCGGGATGAATCCCCGGGGCCTGCGGAACTGTTCACTCAGCCGCGTTGACGGCGCCCGGATTATTCGGGTGGGTTGTCCAGTTGGCGTAATCGCCCACTTTGCGCCCGGTGCGTGGATCGGTTGCGCCCTTGTCCAGTTCGACCATCGTAATGCAATCATCAACCGGGCAGACATTGACACACAGATTGCAGGCCACGCATTCGGCATCAATCACTTCGAATGTGCGATCCGTGCTCATTGAAATGGCTTGGTGGCTTGTGTCTTCGCAGGCCGCATAACAGCGCCCACATTTGATACAGGCGTCCTGATCAATCTTTGCCTTGGACACGTAATTCAGGTTCAGGAATTGCCAATCCGTCACATTGGGCACCGCCGAGCCGACGAAATCCGCGGTCGAGGCATAGCCCTTTTCGTCCATCCATTCGCTAAGGCCCGAAATCATTTCCTGAACCACCTTGAACCCATAGGTCATCGCGGCGGTACAAACCTGCACATTTCCTGCGCCAAGCACCATGAATTCCGCCGCGTCGCGCCACGTGGTCACGCCGCCGATGCCGGAAATCGGAATGCCGCCGCAATCGGAATCGCGCGCGATTTCAGCCACCATATTCAGTGCGATGGGTTTCACCGCCGGGCCGCAATAGCCGCCGTGGCTTCCCTTGCCGTCAATCGACGGTTCGGGGCTGAGCGTGTCAAGGTTGACCGAGGTGATCGAAGAGACAGTGTTGATCAGGCTGACCGCATCCGCCCCGCCCGCCGCCGCGGCGCGCGCAGGATACCGGATATCGGTGATGTTCGGGGTCAGCTTTACGATCACGGGTTTGGAATAATACTGCTTGCACCATTGCGTGACCATCTGGATGTATTCCGGCACCTGGCCAACAGCCGCGCCCATGCCCCGTTCGCTCATCCCGTGGGGACAGCCAAAGTTCAGTTCGATACCATCCGCGCCGGTGTCTTCGACCAGCGGCAGGATCGCCTTCCAGCTTGCCTCGTCGCAGGGAACCATGATGGACACGATGATCGCCCGGTCGGGGTAATCCGCCTTGACCCGTTTGATTTCTTCCAGGTTGGTGAAAAGGTCGCGGTCGGTGATCAGTTCGATGTTGTTCAGGCCCAGCAACCGGCGGTCGGCCCCGAAAATCGCGCCATAGCGGGGGCCGTTCACGTTGACCACTGCCGGGCCTTCTGACCCAAGGGTTTTCCACACGACCCCGCCCCAGCCTGCCTC
>JBOEGP010000035.1:7629-11601 GCA_050633485.1 Pseudooceanicola sp. | reverse complement strand
CGCGTTGCCCAACGTCAGACCAAAGCCGCGTTCCAGCGGTTCGGCAACGACGGTGGCCTGTTTTTGCGGGTTGTTGCCCGGCTTCACGTCAAGCTGAGTAGGCTTGATCAGTTCTGCCCAGTTTTTGTGGATCATGCGTGTCTCCTCAATTCCTGTTGCGGTTCCATGTCCCTAAACCGCAACGCCCGAGGGTGAATGACGAATAAGAGGCCGCGCCCCCGCGCAGCCCCCGTCACTTTTTAAAATGATCAGACGCGACGCCGCTTTGGCGGGCGGCACCCGTTGTGCGCCATTGGCGTCACATCACGGATCGACGTGATGTTGAAACCGGCAGCGGCCAGCGCACGCAATGCCGATTCACGACCCGAACCGGGGCCCTGCACTTCGACTTCGAGCGTTTTGACACCGTGTTCCTGTGCCTTTTTACCGGCATCTTCGGCGGCCATCTGGGCGGCATAGGGCGTGGATTTCCGCGACCCCTTAAAGCCCATTGTCCCAGCGGAGGACCATGCAATCGCATTGCCCTGCACATCCGAAATCAGGATTTTGGTGTTGTTGAAGGACGAATTCACATGCGCCACACCGGCGGCAATGTTCTTTGAGACCTTTTTCTTGGTCCGTTTAGCTTCACGTGCCATATCTAATGCCCTCCCTTATTTCTTCTTGCCGGCAATGGCTTTTGCCGGGCCTTTGCGGGTGCGCGCATTGGTATGCGTGCGCTGACCGCGAACAGGAAGGTTGCGGCGATGGCGCAGACCGCGATAGCAGCCAAGGTCCATCAGACGCTTGATGTTCATCTGTGTTTCACGACGCAGATCACCTTCGACGGTGAAATTCGCATCAATATGCTCACGGATCGACAGCACTTCGGCGTCGGAAAGCTCATTCACGCGACGGGCGCGGTCAATTCCGACAGCGTCGCAGATGGCTTCGGCCGAAGAATTTCCGATTCCGGTGATATAAGTCAGGGCGATTGGCACCCGTTTTGCAGTGGGGATATTTACGCCGGCGATACGTGCCACGTGTCACATTCCTTTGGTTGCGGTTCCGTAGCTCCAGAACCTTTTTTCACAACATCAGACCCTTGGGCGTCTTGCCCGAGTGCCTTGTCGAATTATTTGCCGTTCCTGCCCACGTTCCGGGCAGGCGACGAACCAAACGGAACCAGGCGGCAATGGGAATCGCCGCCAGGGTCCGAGATAGCGCTGACTATGTAAGATTGATCAGATCGTCAAGAGCACAGACCGGAAATCTGATGCCAATCAGCTTTTATCCAGAGCCGTGGCAATCGACGCTTCGACAATGTCGATTTCCGCCAGACCATCGACCGATTTCAACTGACCCTTGGCATAGTAATAGCCAATCAGGGGCGATGTCTTCTTATAGTACTCCATCAGGCGGATCTTGAGGCTTTCCTCATTGTCATCGCCGCGACGTTTGAATTCTGTTCCGCCACATTCCGTACACTTGCCGTCAGCGGGAATTGGTTTGGTGGTGTCGTTATACACCTCACCACAGGACCCGCATGTGGACCGCCCCGCAATACGCGCAACAAGGGCGGCATCGTCAACCTGCATTTCCACAACGGCATCCAATGTTTCACCATTTTCGGCCAGCAAGGCACCAAGTGCATCCGCCTGCGCCAAGGTGCGGGGGAAACCGTCAAAGATGAAACCGCCCTGCTTGTCGCCGTCCAGCTTTTCGCGGATCAACCCGATCACGATCTCGTCGGTGACCAATTCGCCCGCATCCATGATCGCGGCAACCTTGCGCCCCATGTCGGTGCCCGATGTGCGCGCATCGCGCAGCATGTCACCGGTGGACAATTGGATCATGTTGCGTTTTTCGACAAGCATGCGCGCCTGCGTGCCTTTGCCGGCACCGGGCGGTCCAAGAAGAATGATGTTCATCGACGTGCCGTCCCCTTGCGTCCGCGCCGCTTGCCTTTGCCACGCAGGCGGGTTTTTTCGATCAGGCTTTCGTATTGATGCGCCTGAAGATGGCTGTGCACCTGTTCAATCGTATCCATCGTCACGGACACAACAATCAGAACCGATGTCCCGCCAAAATAGAATGGGATCGCAAGCTGGGTGCGCAGGATTTCGGGCAACAGACACACCGCCGCCAGATAAGCCGCGCCAAGAACCAGCACGCGATTGACCACATATTCCAGATACTCGGCCGTCTTTTTGCCAGGCCGGATACCCGGCACAAACCCATTTTGATTCTTTAGGTTTTCGGCGACTTCTTCCGGTTTGAACGACACGTTGAACGTATAAAAATACGCAAAGAAAACGATCAGCGACACAAAGAACAACAGATAGAGCGGCTGACCAGGGCCGAAGTACGCCAGCAGGGTCGACATGACCGGCCCGGTCTGGCTGCCCGAAAAGGTCGAGATCGTGACAGGCAACAACAACAGCGACGAAGCAAAGATCGCCGGGATAACCCCCGCCGGGTTCACCTTGACCGGCAGGTGCGACGACCCGCCATCATAAACCTTCATCCCCACCTGACGGCGCGGATACTGAATGTGGATCTTGCGCAGCGCGCGTTCCATGAACACGACGAATGCAATCACGGCCACGACCATGATCATCACGCCGATGATAACAGCAGGGCTGATTGCGCCTGACCGACCCTGGGCAAAGAATTGCGCCAAAGCGGCGGGCATTTCAGCGATGATGCCGACAAAGATGATCAGCGAGATGCCGTTGCCGACCCCGCGCGCGGTGATCTGTTCGCCCAGCCACATCAGGAACATTGTGCCCCCGACCAGTGTGATCAGGCACGAAATCCGAAAGAACATGCCCGGATCGGTCACCAATTCGCCCGCCTCAAGCGACACCGCCAGGCCATAGGCCTGTACCGTTGCCAGTGCGACAGTGCCGTAGCGGGTGTATTGGTTCATCTTCTTGCGACCGGCATCACCCTCTTTCTTGAGCTGTTCCATCGCTGGAACCATCGAGCCAAGAAGCTGAACGATGATCGAAGCCGAGATGTAAGGCATGATGCCAAGGGCAAAAATCCCCATCCGGCCAAGCGCACCACCGGTAAACACCGACAGAATTCCGCCGAGTCCGGCGCCCGCGCTTTCCATGAATTCACGAAGCGATGCCCCGTCAATTCCGGGAACCGGGATATAGGTGCCAAGGCGGTAAACGATCAATAGCCCGATCGTGAACAGGATACGTTGGCGAAGTTCAGTGGCCTTGCCGAGCGCGGCCCAGCTGGTGTTGGCCGCCATCTGTTCAGCTGCAGATACCATGCACAGGTCTTTCTCAATGCGATAACGCCGCCGGGTCCGTTCCCCGGTCCGGCGGCGTTTCAGGAAAACTTGAAGTTATGTAAGCGGCAAGGACGCCGCCCACAACCTCTTATTCAGGACTTATTCTGCCGCTGTCGCTGCTGTGACAGTCAGTGAACCGCCCGCTTTTTCGACGGCTTCGATGGCGGATTTGGATGCGCCGGTCACCTCAAGCGTGACCTTGGAGCCCAGATCGCCCTTGGCCAGAACGCGAATGCCATCCAGTTTGCGGCGCACGGCGCCCGATGCAACCAGGGCGTCTTCGGTGATGGTCGCTTTGGCGTCCAGCTTGCCGCTTTCGATATACTTGGCAATGATCCCAAGGTTGATCACGGCGAATTTCTTGCGGTTCGGCTTGTTGAACCCGCGCTTTGGCAGGCGTTGATAGAGCGGCATCTGGCCGCCCTCGTAACCGGCGATCGCCACACCCGAACGGGATTTCTGACCTTTGATACCGCGGCCGGCCATTTTACCCTTGCCCGAACCGGGGCCACGGGCCACGCGTTTCTTGCGTTGGGTTGCGCCGGGATTGTCGCGTAGTTCATTCAGTTTCATATCGCTTCTCCTTAGCCGGAAACGCCCCCGAAGCGAATTGGGCGAACACGGCATTTCTTGATTGGTTGAGTCGGACCCATACCGGGCCACCGGGGGCGTATAGGCGACAA
>JBOEGP010000035.1:0-7561 GCA_050633485.1 Pseudooceanicola sp. | reverse complement strand
CCGACATTTGCGCAGCGCAAAGGTGCAAACCTGCGAAACCGCGGAACACACGCTGTTGACTTTGCGGGCACGCTCGCCCATATGCACCCCAGTCGCTGATCCTGCCGCGTGAGCAGGCCTGCCCGGCCCGAACGGCCCGCACGGCGACACCTTTCCACATTGGTTCCCAATTCACGCGGGGGGTCTGGCGCCTTGACACTTGCCGCGGCATTCGGCCCCGGCGGTTGGATCACGGGCGTAACCCACGAGTGATGCACAACGCCCGAAATGGCGTCGTGCCCGCTTTTTGCGGGTGGCATGGGCCGCCCGCTGACAAAGGATATAACTTTGGATTTCGACATGCTGGGCCTTCCGGCCCGCCTTTCCACCAACCTGACCGACCTGGGCATCACCGACCCTACCCCGATTCAGACGCAGGCGATCCCGCATGCCCTGAACGGACGTGACGTTATGGGCCTTGCCCAGACCGGAACAGGCAAGACCGCCGCCTTTGGCCTGCCCCTTCTTAGCGCGATCATGCGGATGGAAGGCAAACCCGAGGCCAAGACAGCCCGCGCGCTTATCCTTGCCCCGACCCGCGAACTGGCCAAGCAAATCCTCGACAATCTGCGCAACTATGCCAAGGGGACAGGCGTGCGCGCCGACCTTGTTGTGGGTGGCGTTTCGATCAACGCCCAGATTCAGCGTCTTGCACGTGGCACCGACCTGCTGGTCGCCACCCCCGGCCGCCTCATTGACCTGCTCGACCGACGCGCCGTGCGCCTGGACCGTACCGGGTTCCTTGTGCTGGACGAAGCCGATCAAATGCTTGACCTTGGGTTCATCCATGCATTGCGCCGTATTGCGCCGCTGTTGCCAAAGGATCGCCAGACAATGCTGTTTTCGGCCACGATGCCAAAACAGATGAACGAATTGTCCCAGGCCTATCTGACCAACCCGATCCGGGTTGAAACAGCGCCCCCCGGCAAACCCATCGACAAGATTGATCAATACATTCACTTCGTAGCCCAGGCCGCCAAATCCGGCCAGTTGATCGAACACCTAGGCGAGCACCGCTCTGACGCAGCACTGGTCTTTTCGCGCACCAAGCACGGGGCGGAAAAACTGATGAAATCGCTGGTGTCCGCCGGGTTCAAGGCAGCGTCGATCCACGGCAACAAAAGCCAAGGCCAGCGTGACCGCGCGTTGAAATCATTCCGTGACGGCGAAATCATGGTGCTGGTCGCCACCGATGTTGCCGCACGCGGGATCGACATTCCCGGCGTGCGCTATGTCTATAACTATGACCTGCCCAACGTTCCCGACAATTACGTGCACCGGATTGGCCGCACCGCACGCGCTGGCCGCGACGGCACAGCAATTGCCTATTGTTCGCCCGCCGAAATGTCGGAACTGCGCGATATTCAAAAGGTCATGGGCCGTCAAATCCCCGTTGCGGGCGGCTCTCCCTGGGAAGGCGAACCACCCGCGCGTGGCAAGCCCGGCCGTGGCGGCAAGCCAGGCGGACGCCCCGGCGGCGGCGGCGGTGGCAAAGGACGGCGCGGCAAACCGGGCGGCGGTGGCGGCGGCGGCGGTGCGCAGGGCGCTGGAAAACCCGGTGGTGGTCGCCGCCGGTCGCGCAACCGGTCCAAGGCCGCCTGACCCCACATCTGACATCTTCGCGAGATGACATACCAAACAGCACCGGGCGGATTGATTTTCCTGTCTGCCCGGTGTGACATCAAGACATGACACGTGCTTTTGCTCTGCTCCCCCTGACTTTGGCTGCGCTGTTGATCGCGCCGCCCCTGCCCCCGGCCAAGGCCGCGGGATGTGTCGAAGACGCGATGCTGGTCTTTGACGGCTCCGGCTCCATGTCCGAAATCGGTTTCGACATCCGCGACGCCACCCGGATCGAAGACGCCCGCACCGCCATCACCCGCGCCCTACCCCGCATCGCACCATTGCGCCGTGTCGGCCTGGTGATCTATGGCCCCGGCCCGAATGGGTCCTGCGGCAACATCGACCTGCGCTTTGGCCCCATTCACAATGCGGCCCCGCCAATCATTGATGCCGTGAACACCCTGATCCCCGGCGGATTGACGCCGCTAACCGCGTCTGTACGCGCCGCCGCCGAGGCATTGGATTATCGCGCCAAACCGGGGGTTATCGTTCTTGTCACCGATGGCAACGAAACCTGCGGCGGCGGCCCCTGCACCCTGGGTGCCAACCTTGCCGCGACGGCCCGCGACCTGACCATCCATGTGATTGGGTTCAAGGCCGAGGTGGACTACTGGGCCTGGGACAACCCCGAACAGGCCGCCTATTCCGGCACCGACACGGTGGCGCGCTGCCTGTCGGATCGCACCGGCGGTATGTTCGTTTCAACGGATAACGTTGACGAATTGTCCAAGGCGCTGGAAAAAACCTTTGGGTGCCCTCTGTTGGGGTGGGCACCGGACGGCAAATGGCCGTTTCACGGGTAAGCCGCGAACGGCACGACGCGACGCCCGCATGACCGATGCCGGACAGGGCAATACCCACACGAACCGCCGAGGCGCGCGAAACGCCCCATCGCAAGCGCCCCTAAACCCATCCGCGAACCAAGGCCCCGGCCAAGCGCAGGGCACAACACCAACGCAAAGGGCGCAAAAAGAAAGCCCCGGTCAAATGAACCGGGGCTTTGCTTTGGCTAATGAGTGTCGGAAATTTCCGATGCTCAGGCTTTTTCTTCTACGATCTCAACCAGATGCGGGATCTTGCGGATCATGCCACGAACCGAAGGTGTATCTTCAAGCTCGCGGGTTTTGTGCATCTTGTTCAGGCCCAGACCAATCAGCGTCTGACGCTGTTTTTCGGGGCGGCGGATCGGGCTACCGATCTGTTTGACGACGATGGTTGCCATGGATCAGGCCTCCTCAGCGACTTGGGACGATTCCGCAGGGGCCTCGTCACGTTTGGGCAGGATGTCGGCCACTTTCTTGCCGCGACGCTGCGCGACCATACGGGGGCTGGATCCTTTTGTCAGGCCGTTCAGCGTGGCCCGGATCATGTTGTAAGGGTTCTGCGAACCGATCGACTTGGCAACCACGTCCTGAATGCCCAGCATTTCGAACACAGCACGCATCGGACCACCGGCGATGATCCCGGTACCTTGTGGGGCTGTGCGCATCACGACCTTGCCGGCGCCGTGGCGACCTTCCATGTCGTGGTGCAATGTGCGGCCTTCGCGCAGGGGCACACGGATCATCTGGCGCTTGGCCTGTTCCGTTGCCTTGCGGATCGCCTCGGGCACCTCTTTGGCTTTACCCTTGCCGAAACCGACGCGGCCTTTTTGGTCACCAACAACCACAAGAGCGGCAAAGCCGAAACGCTTACCACCTTTCACGGTTTTGGAAACGCGGTTGATCGCAACTAGGCGATCTGCAAATTCCGGTGCTTCGTCGCGGTCGCGGCGTCCCCGGTTGTCATCACGAGCCATGTGGCTGTCCTTTTCGTCATGGGCATATGCCCGTTTGTCCCAATCGCGGTGACCCTGATGGCCCCGGATCATCGAGGCGGATTATCGCCGCCTCCACTTTGGCCCGCCTATCCGACGCGCCCCGCCCAAGGGCGGTGACAGGAAAAGGCGGGGTTGCCCCCGCCCTGCCCTTAGATTTTCAAGCCGCCTTCACGCGCAGCGTCGGCCAATGCCTTGACCTTGCCGTGAAAAAGAAAACCGCCGCGATCGAAATACGCTTCTTCGACGCCGGCCTTCTTGGCCCGTTCGGCAATCGCGGCGCCCACTTTCTGGGCGGCAGCGATGTTGTTTGTGCCGACAACGCCCAGGTCTTTCTCCAACGTGGAGGCCGACGCAAGCGTCACACCATTCACATCGTCGATCAGCTGGACGCTGATGTTTTTGTTGCTGCGGTGAACCGAAAGGCGCACGCGCCCTGCATTCACCTTGCGGAGTTTGTTCCGAACGCGCATGCGGCGTTTCTGGAACAGAACACGTTTGCTGTTTGCCATTTTCGCCGTCCTTACTTCTTCTTGCCTTCCTTACGGAAGATATACTCGTCTTTGTACTTGATCCCTTTGCCCTTGTAGGGCTCGGGGCGACGCCATTCGCGAATGTTTGCCGCGACCTGACCGACGAGTTGCGCATCAGTCCCTTCGACGACCACTTCGGTCGGCTTGGGTGTGGTGACTGTGACACCCGTCGGCACGTCAAACGCAACCTCGTGGCTGTAGCCAAGGTTCAGCTTCAGGGTGTTGCCCTGGGCTGCGGCCCGGTAACCAACACCGTTGATCTCAAGCTCTTTCTTGAAACCGGCGCTGACACCCTGAACCATGTTCGCGACCATAGTGCGGGACATGCCCCACTGCTGGCGCGCGCGCTTGGATTTGCCGCGTGGCGTAACCGTCACGGTGTTTTCTTCGATCGCGATCGTCACATCGTCGGATGCGGTGAATGCGTGGGTGCCCTTTGGCCCCTTCACCTCGACGGTCTGACCCGAGAGCGACGCAGTGACACCCGATGGCAGATCGATCGGTTGTTTCCCAATACGAGACATATGCCCCTCCTCAGAAGACCGTGCAGAGCACTTCACCACCAACATTGGCGGAGCGGGCTGCTGCATCCGACATCACGCCGCGGGGCGTGCTGACAATCGACACACCCAGGCCCTGACGGACCGACGGGATGTCTTTGACACCGACGTAAACGCGGCGGCCGGGGGTCGAAACCCGCTTCAGCTCGCGAATGACGGGGGTGCCATCGAAATATTTCAGGCTGATCTCAAGGGTCGGGTGACCGTTGGCATCGGTGCCTTTTTCATAGCCGCGGATGTAACCTTCGTCCGCAAGCACATCCAGAACCCAGGCGCGCAGCTTTGAGGCTGGCGTGGACACGATGGATTTGCCGCGCAACTGGCTGTTGCGGATGCGGGTCAGCATATCGCCGATAGGATCGTTCATATCTCTGCCCTCCTTACCAGCTGGATTTCACGAGGCCGGGGATAAGGCCCTGAGAGCCAAGTTCCCGCAGCATGATCCGAGAGACCTTGAGCTTACGATAGTAAGCGTGAGGACGGCCGGTCAGCTGACAACGGTTGTGAAGACGAGTCGCGGACGAGTTGCGGGGCAGCTCGGCCAGCTTCATCGAGGCGCGAAAACGCTCCTCCATCGGCTTGGACTGGTCGTTGATGATTTCTTTAAGCGCAGCACGCTTGGCGGCGTATTTCTGTACCAGCCGTTCGCGTTTCTTTTCGCGCTCAACCATGGATTTCTTAGCCATTTCGGTTTCTCCTTCGCGCGATCAGCTGTTGAACGGCATGTTAAAGTGTTTCAGCAGCGACTTTGCCTCTGCGTCCGACTTTGCATTGGTGCAGATGATCACATCCATGCCCCAGACCTCATCGACCTTGTCGAAGTTGATCTCGGGGAAAACGATGTGTTCCTTGATACCAAGCGCATAGTTGCCACGGCCATCAAACGATGATCCCGACACGCCGCGAAAATCGCGGATACGGGGCATGGCAATCGTGATCATGCGATCCAGGAAATCATACATCCGGTCGCCACGCAGGGTGACCTTGGTTCCCAACGGCATGTCTTCGCGAACGCGGAAACCGGCGATGGAATTCTTGGCCTTGGTGACAACAGCCTTTTGGCCAGCAATCAGCGTCAGGTCTTCTTGGGCTGATTTCGCTTTCTTGGTGTCTTTGACGGCTTCGGCACCACAGCCGATGTTCAGAACGATCTTGTCCAGACGCGGGATCTGCATGTCGTTCTTGTAACCGAATTCTTCTTTCATCGCGGCGCGGATGCTGTCGACATACAGCTTGCGCAGACGCGGGGTATAGGTTGCGGAATCAAGCATCGATCACATCCCCCGTGGTCTTGGCGTAACGAACCTTCTTGTCGCCTTCCATGCGGAAACCAACACGGGTTGCTTTGCCATTGGCATCGACCAGAGCAAGGTTGCTCAGGTTGATCGGCATCGCGACGGGCACGCGCCCACCCTGCGATGTTTGCGATTGGCGTGTGTGACGGATGGCCATGTTCAGGCCCGACACAACAGCTTTGCCGGATTTCGGATCAAGCGTTTCGATCTCACCGGTTTGGCCCTTGTCCTTGCCGGTCAGCACGACGACCTTGTCACCTTTGCGGAGCTTAGCAGCCATTACAGCACCTCCGGAGCAAGCGAGATGATCTTCATGAAGTTCTTCGCACGCAACTCACGTACCACTGGCCCAAAGATGCGGGTGCCGATTGGTTCGTTGTTGTTGTTCAGGATGACGGCGGCGTTGCGATCAAAACGGATCGCGGTGCCATCATCGCGGCGGACTTCTTTGGCGGTGCGAACGACGACGGCCTTGCGGACATCCCCCTTCTTAACACGGCCGCGCGGAATGGCTTCTTTCACCGATACTACGATGACGTCACCGACCGACGCGTAACGGCGGTGGGAACCGCCGAGGACCTTGATGCACTGAACCCGGCGAGCACCGGAGTTGTCAGCGACATCCAGATTGGTCTGCATCTGGATCATATGGTTTCTCCCGACCTTTGGGGGGCGTCATTGCCTTTTCCCCAGGGTTTCGTTTCCACTGAAAAGTGCGGCTTATTCGGCCAACACTTCCCAGCGTTTCGATTTCGACTTGGGTGCGCATTCCTGGATACGGACGGCGTCCCCCACCTTAAAGGTGTTCTGTTCATCGTGCGCCCGGTACTTCTTGGACTTACGAATGGTTTTCTTAAGAACCGGATGTGTAAAACGGCGTTCCACCGACACGGTCACGGTTTGGGCGTTGGCATCGGATGTGACGACACCGTTAAGAATGCGTTTGGGCATGATTGCTCCCCTTATTCCGCAGCCGCTTTGGCTTTTTCGTTCAGGATGGTCAGGACACGTGCCGCTTCGCGACGGGCCTGGCGCATCCGCGCGGGGTTCTCAATCTGGCTGGTGGCTTGCTGAAACCGCAGGTTGAACTGCTCTTTCTTCAGGTTCGCCAACTCCTCACGGAGTTGATCCGGGGTTTTTTCCCGGAGCTCTTGAGCGTTCATGCTCTATTCCTTTTTCAACATCATCGGCAGGCCCCTTGCAGGGTCACCCTGATTCCGATGGAGTACGTGGATGAAGGGGCCGTTTAGACGGGAATGTGGGGCATGGCAACCCTTGTTTTCATGCCGCCCCGCATTCCGGCACAGGGCCAACGCGCCAACCGGTCGGCACGGTGATCACCGGGGCCGGTTGCCTACCTGATTTCGTGTCTCACAGCACTTCGAATACATTGTATTCCACATGGGTCAATGTCCGCTCACCGACGCCCACGGACACCACGCGATTCAACCAATCATAGGCGGGCGCGGCGGTTTCAAACATTGGTGCGGTGCGGAAATAATAGCTGGCAGGGTCAAGCGCCTGCCCCGCGGCCAAACGTTCGCGATGCGCCGCGCCCAATGTGTGGATGCCGCGATACGTCATATAGATCAGCACATCGTCTTCGGTTTGCAACAACAGACGCACATCAACGCGGGCATATCCCTTTTCGACGATCACCCAGTCGCCACTCACCGGAAGGACCCTGCCCCGCAA
>JBOEGP010000034.1:0-27290 GCA_050633485.1 Pseudooceanicola sp. | reverse complement strand
TGATGAGCTCGCTTCAGGGCGCGGCCATCACAAGCGTACAAATTGACAACGTACTGCACGAATTTTCGTCCGTTGCCGGGGTTCGCGAAGATGTCACCGACATCGTTCTGAACCTTAAGGGCGTGTCGATCCGCATGGAAGTCGAAGGGCCAAAACGCCTGTCGATCAATGCCAAGGGGCCAGGTGTTGTCACCGCCGCTGATATTGCGGAAACCGCCGGTATCGAAGTTCTGAACAAGGATCACATCATCTGTCACCTCGACGAAGGTGCGGACGTGTTCATGGAACTGACCGTCAACACCGGCAAAGGTTATGTCGCGGCTGACAAGAACAAGCCAGAAGATGCGCCAATTGGCCTTATCCCGATCGACGCGATCTATTCGCCGATCAAGAAAGTGTCTTATGACGTGCAACCGACCCGCGAAGGTCAGGTTCTGGATTACGACAAACTGACGATGAAGGTGGAAACCGACGGATCGCTGACCCCGGATGACGCGGTGGCATTTGCCGCACGTATCCTTCAGGATCAGCTGTCGATCTTTGTCAACTTTGACGAACCGGAAAGCGCAAATCGTCAGGACGATGATGACGGTCTGGAATTCAACCCGCTGCTGCTTAAGAAAGTGGACGAGCTGGAGCTTTCCGTGCGGTCGGCAAACTGTCTGAAGAACGACAATATCGTTTATATTGGCGATCTGATCCAAAAGACCGAAGCCGAAATGCTGCGCACCCCGAACTTTGGCCGCAAATCCTTGAACGAGATCAAGGAAGTGTTGTCGGGCATGGGGCTGCACCTTGGCATGGATGTCGAGGATTGGCCGCCGGACAACATCGAAGACCTGGCCAAGAAGTTCGAAGACCAGTTCTAAGCCATTCGGGTGGGCCGCGCTGTTGAGCGTGCCCCACCCGTCCAACCCCGCCACGCCCAAAGCAGCGACGGGGTGACAAGACGACCAAGGCACACGACCACGCCTAACCACGAACGGGCATTCCGCCCCAAGGAGAGCGCCCCCTACGCAGGGTCGCCGGACAAAGCAAAACCGCCCGTAGAGGGCAAATGGAGTAAGAAATATGCGTCACGCACGAGGTTACCGCCGCCTGAACCGCACCCATGAGCACCGCAAGGCGCTTTGGGCGAACATGGCTGGCTCTCTCATCGAACATGAACAGATCAAGACGACCCTGCCGAAAGCCAAAGAGCTTCGCCCGATCATCGAAAAGCTGATCACATTGGGCAAGCGCGGCGATTTGCATGCGCGCCGTCAGGCGGGAAGCCAACTTAAGCAGGACGCCTATGTTGCGAAACTGTTCGAAGTGCTTGGCCCCCGTTACAAGGACCGTCAGGGCGGCTATGTCCGTATCCTCAAGGCCGGTTTCCGGTATGGCGACATGGCACCGATGGCGATCATCGAATTCGTTGATCGTGATCCGAACGCCAAAGGCGCGGCCGACAAGGCCCGCGTCGCCGAGGAAGACGCCGCCGAAGAGTGATCGGCCAGCGCCGGTATCAGGTTTCAACCCCCGTCCGATTGGGCGGGGGTTTTGCTTTGGCAAGTGTGTGCTTGAACCGATGGGCCAAAGGCGTAGGCTCTTTTCACGTCATGTAAGGGAATGTTGGAATGTCAGGTTTGGCCATGGTCGTTGTCGGGCTGATCGCGGTGTTGCATCTGTATATCGCGTGGTTCGAAATGTTCGCTTGGGAAAGCCGCGGGCCAAAGGTGTTTCGTGATTTCCCGCGTGATTTGTTTGCGCCGACCAAGGTTTTGGCGGGCAATCAGGGGCTTTATAATGCGTTTCTGTCGGCCGGTCTGATCTGGGCATTGTTCATCGGGGATCCGGTGTGGGCGGCCAACGTGGCCATATGTTTCCTGCTGTTTGTTCTGGTTGCCGGGATATATGGCGCGATGACCGCGTCGCGGCGCATTTTGTATGTTCAGGCGGTTCCGGCCGCCTTGGCCTTGGCTTTGGTGGTATTTTGATGATGACGAAGGTGCGATTGATGTTTGCCCTGGCGCTGTGCGCCGGCATGCCGCTGATGTATGGCAGCGCGGCCCATGCTGAGGCAACAGTGCCGCAAAGCCGGGCCGAAATCGCGTTAAGCTTTGCGCCACTGGTGAAACAGGCGGCGCCTGCGGTCGTCAACATCTATGCGCGCCGTGTGGTCGAGGCGCGGCAATCGCCCTTTGCCGCCGATCCGTTCTTTCAGGATTTCTTTCGCGATTTCGGATCGACCCGCCCGCAGGTGCAAAATTCGCTTGGGTCGGGGGTGATCCTTTCGGGCGATGGCATCGCAGTGACCAATTACCACGTGGTTGGACAGGCCGATGACATTCGCGTCGTGTTGAATGACCGGCGGCAATTCGATGCGGCGGTGTTGTTGGCGGACGAAGAAGCGGACATAGCCATTCTTCAGATCACTGATGCGGTGGACATGCCATTTCTGCCCCTGCGTGACAGCGATGGGGTCGAGGTTGGCGAATTGGTGCTGGCCATCGGCAATCCGTTTGGCATTGGTCAAACCGTCAGCAGCGGCATCGTTTCCGGATTGGCGCGGTCCGGCACGGCGACGGGCAATGCACGCGGCTATTTCATTCAGACCGACGCGCCGATCAATCCGGGCAATTCCGGCGGTGCTTTGATTGATCTGACCGGCGCGTTGATCGGGGTGAACACGTCGATCCTGTCACGCTCTGGCGGGTCAAACGGGATCGGATTTGCGATCCCCGCGTCATTGGTGCGTCAGTTCGTGGCGCAAGCGCGGGCCGGGGGCACAGTGTTTCGCAGGCCATGGGCCGGGCTGAACGGCCAGCCGGTGGATGCGGAAATGGCGGAAAGTCTGGGCATGGATCGCCCCGGCGGGATCGTCATTTCAAGTGTGCATGATGACAGCCCGTTTCGCGTCGCGGGGATCAAGCCGGGGGATGTTATCCTGAGCGTGTCGGGGCAGGGCGTGAACATACCCGCCGAGATGGTCTATCGCATGTCCGTGGCAGGTGAGGGCGCCGAGGTGCCGGTCACCGTATTCAGCGATGGCGGAATGAAAAACGTTACCGTGCGTCTGACGGCGGCGCCTGAACGCCCGCCGCGCATGGCAATCGTGACGGGCACAAAGACGCCGATACCGGGGCTTGGGCTGGCCGGGATCAATCCGGCGGTCCTGGCGGAATTCGGGTTGCCGATGTCCGCGACCGGGGTTGTGATAACCGATCCCGGTGCGGTCGGCACGCGGGCCGGGTTGCGGCGCGGCGATGTGATCATTGCGGTGAACGGAACCATTGTCAGCGACAGCCAGTCCGCCAATGACGCGTTAGAGGCGACAGGCAAATGGCTGGCCCTAGATGTCATGCGGGGGCTGGAACGGCTTTCGCTGCGGTTCCGGCTGTAAGGGCATGAGCGATCTTTTCGGATCTGACCCCGCGCCCGGCACCGCAGAGCCATCCGGCGGCGCGCCGCGCCCCTTGGCCGACCGGCTGCGCCCAAAGGTGTTGGGCGACGTGATCGGGCAGGCACAGGTGTTGGGCCCCGAGGCACCTCTGGGTGTCATGCTGGCATCCGGGTCGTTATCGTCACTGGTGTTCTGGGGGCCGCCCGGCGTGGGCAAGACGACAATCGCCCGGCTGTTGGCCCAGGAAACGGATTTGCATTTCGTCCAGATCAGCGCGATTTTCACCGGCGTTCCGGAATTGCGTAAGGTGTTCGAAGCGGCCAGGATCCGGCGCGCGAACGGTAAGGGCACATTGTTGTTCGTCGATGAAATCCACCGTTTCAACAAGGCGCAGCAGGACGGATTCCTGCCGCATATGGAGGACGGCACGATCCTGTTGGTCGGTGCCACCACCGAAAACCCATCATTTGAATTGAACGCGGCGCTTTTGTCCCGGTCCCAGGTGCTGGTGCTTGAGCGGTTGACGGATGCTGATCTTGAGGCACTGACAAAGCGGGCAGAAGCTGAACTGGGTCGTGACCTGCCATTGGACCCCACGGCGCGGGTGGCGCTGCATTCCATGGCGGATGGGGACGGGCGCGCCCTGTTGAACCTGATCGAACAGATCGCGGCCTGGCAGGTGGAAAAAGATTTGGACACCGACGCGCTGACAACGCGGTTGATGAAACGGGCGGCAAAATACGACAAGTCGGGGGATGAACATTACAACCTGATCTCGGCCTTGCACAAATCGGTGCGGGGCAGTGATCCGGATGCGGCGCTCTATTGGTTTGCGCGGATGTTGGCCGGGGGCGAAGACCCGCGGTTTCTGGCCCGCCGGATCACCCGCATGGCGGTCGAGGATATTGGCCTTGCCGATCCCAAGGCCCAGACGATGTGTCTTGAGGCGTGGCAAATCTATGAACGCCTGGGATCGCCCGAAGGGGAATTGGCGCTGGCCGAAGCTGTCGTTTACCTTGCGCTGGCCCCGAAGTCGAACGCGGGATACGTGGCCTACAAGGCGGCGATGAACGCGGCCAAGGCCACAGGCAGCGCGCCCCCCCCCAAGCATATCCTGAACGCGCCCACCACGTTGATGAAGGATCAGGGCTATGGCGCGGGATACGCCTATGACCACGATGCCGAGGATGGGTTTTCCGGCCAGAATTATTTCCCGGACGGGATGGACCGGCCAGGGTTTTATCAGCCGGTGGAACGCGGATTCGAACGGGATCTGAAAAAGCGGTTGGAATGGTTTGACCGTCTGCGTGACAAACGCGACTAAGCCGGGGGTTTGCGGGGCGCGAACCTGTGCCGCCACCTTGACAAACGGCATGGCCCGCGCGACTTACGCGCCATGTTCACCACCCTCATCAAGGTTGCCATCGGCGGCGCGATTGGCGCCTCTCTTCGGTATATGTCCGGCGTGGCTGTGGCCCGTTTGTTCGGCGCCGCAGGATTCCCGTTGGGCGTGATCTTCGTGAATGTCATCGGTTCGGGTCTGATGGGCGCGTTGTTCGTTTGGCTGGCCCACCGGGGACTGACCCATTGGAACCCGTTTTTGATGACTGGCGTTCTGGGCGGGTTCACCACGTTTTCCGCCTTTTCGCTTGAGGCGTATACGCTTTGGGAACGGGGGCAGGTCGGGCAGGCCGCGATCTATGTCGGTGTGTCGGTTTTTGTATCGCTGGCGGCGTTGGTTGCGGGCATCCATTTGATGAGGGCGCTATTGGCATGACCAAGGTTCAAACGATCACCGTGGGGCCGGGCGACGCGGATCAAAGGCTGGATCGCTGGCTGCGCCGGATGTTCCCGCATGTCCCGCAGGGCCGCATCGAAAAAATGTGCCGCAAGGGCGAATTGCGCGTGGATGGCGGACGGGTCAAGGCGAACACCCGGCTGGAACCGGGGCAGGATGTGCGTATCCCGCCGCTGCCCGATCCGGGGCCATCATTGGGTGTGCGCAAACCGCGGGTGACAGAGGCTGACGCGCGGTTCATCCAGTCCTGCGTGTTGTGGAAAGACGATCACATCATTGCGCTGAACAAACCGCCCGGCCTGCCGGTGCAGGGCGGCAGCAAGCTGACCCGCCATGTGGATGGGTTGGCCGAGGGGTTGAAATTCGGCCTCGACGAAAAGCCGCGATTGGTGCACCGGCTGGACAAGGACACATCGGGGCTGTTGTTGTTGGCGCGCACCCGCGCCGCCGCCGCCGGGTTGACCGAAGCGTTTCGCCATCGCAACACGCGCAAGATCTATTGGGCGGTTGTCGGCGGTGTGCCGACGCCACGCATGGGCACAATCAAATATGGGTTGGTCAAGGCCCCGGGGCACGGCAAAGGTGGCGAAGGCGAAAAGATGCATTGCCTGCATCCCGATGCCGTGGCCGCGACCCCCGGTGCCAAACGCGCGACAACGGATTACGCGGTTCTGTCCGCCCTTGGACAGCGGTTGGCATGGTGTGCATTGGTGCCGATTACCGGGCGCACCCATCAGCTAAGGGCGCATATGGCTGAACTGGGCCACCCGATTATCGGGGATGGCAAATACGGCGGGTCTGGTCAGGAAAATCTGGGCGATGGCTGGGGCGCGCAACTGGGCGGTGAGCTCAGCCGAAAGCTGCATTTGCATGCGCGCACGCTCAGGCTTCAGCATCCGATCACCGGCAAGCCGCTGGAACTGACCGCGCCCCTGCCCGAGCACATGGCCCGGACATGGGAGGCGATGCAGTGGCGCGAGGAAGACGTACCGACAGATCCGTTCGAGGATGAGGAATGAGCGCCCCGCGTCTGGTGATATTTGACGTGGACGGCACCATTTCGGACAGTCAGGCGCAAATCCTTGCCGCGATGGAAGACGCATTTGGTGCGGTTGGCCATCCGCTCCCCCCGCGCGAGGTTGTTCTGGGGATTGTCGGCCTGTCACTTGAGGTGGCATTCGTGCGCCTTGCACCGGAATTGACAGCGGGTGATCACGCAGCGATGGCCGACGGATACAGGGCCGGGTTTCAGCGCCGCAGGCGGGCGGGCGGCGCCGCAGCCACACCGCTTTATCCCGGCGTCAAACAGGTGATCGAAACCCTTTCGGCCGAAGGATCCACGATTCTGGGAATTGCCACGGGCAAATCCAAACGGGGTCTTGATGCATTGCTTGAGGGGCACGATCTGCGCCACCATTTCGCGACATTGCAGGTGGCGGATCATCATCCGTCCAAACCGCATCCGTCGATGGTGATTGCCGCGATGGATGAAACAGGCGTGGGACCGGACCGGGCGGTCATGATCGGGGACACATCGTTTGATATGGACATGGCCAAGGCGGCGGGCATTGCGGCAATCGGCGTTGGCTGGGGATATCACCGCGACGCAGAATTGGGCGCGGCGGATGTGATCGTGCGCCGTGCGGACGAGTTGCCAGATGCGATCACCGCAGCGGTTGGCAGAGGTTAAGATCAGGGGGTGGCATGAGCGAATGGAAAGCCAAACGATTTTGGAGCAATGCATCCGTAGATGAAACCGCAGACGGCTTTGGCGTGCGTCTGGATCATCGCGTATTGCGCACACCTGCAAAATCCGAATTGCGCCTGCCGACCCGCGCAATGGCGCAGGCTGTGGCCGACGAATGGATGGCCCAAGAGGATGAGGTGAAACCTCTGTCGATGCCCGTGACCCGTGCGGCCAATGCCGCGATCGACAAGGTCGCCGTGCAATTCGATGAGGTCGCTGAAATGTTGGCCGCCTATGGGGACAGCGACCTGTTGTGTTACCGCGCCGACAGCCCGGTTGAGTTGGTTGCCCGACAGGCCGAAGCCTGGGATCCGCTGTTGGATTGGGCCGACAAAACGTTCAAGGCCCGGCTGTTGCCGCGCACCGGGTTGATCCATGTGCCACAGGAGACAACATCACTGTCACGACTCAGCGCACAAGTGCACAAACAAACGGCGTTTCAATTGGCGGCGTTCCACGATTTGGTGAGTCTTTCCGGTTCACTTGTCATTGGTTTGGCTGCGATTCATGACGTTGCGCCGGTGGAAACGCTATGGCGCCTGTCGCGGATCGACGAAGACTGGCAAGAGGAACAATGGGGCGAAGATGACGAAGCCACGCAATTGGCGAATAGCAAGCGGGCGTCATTCCTTAATGCAAATCACTTCTTTAATCTGACCAGAAGCGCCTGAAAAGTAACGCTGAATGCGTATTCAATTTGTTGAACCGGAGGTCACACAGATATTATTCAAGGTGCCTTTTTGACGGGCGAATTGACTTCCCTTTGCTTAACCAAAGGGAAAGTCAGGCGTTTGGGCATCTTTTTCCGTGATGATACACTTGACCAATCGAAATGATTCCGCCCACACTCTTCTATGGCGACGGGGGAGGACCCTTGTTCGCGCTGTAGTTTCGGCCAAAAAATGGTCGGGAGATACCCGCTAGGACTCAATAGCGGGCAATCAGGAAGAGGTAAAAATGAAGAAATCCGTTATTCTAGGAGCGCTGACGGTTGCCGGGCTTACAGCCGGAGCGGCTGCGGCTGCAACGCTTGACGATGTCAAAGCGCGCGGCAAGCTGAACTGTGGCGTTACCACCGGTCTTGTGGGCTTTGCGGCCCCGGATGCAAATGGGCGTTGGGAAGGCTTTGATGTTGACGTATGTCGCGCCGTTGCCGCCGCAGTGCTTGGCGATGCTGACGCAGTAGAATTCGTTCCGACAACCGGCAAAACCCGTTTCACGGCGCTGGCGTCCGGCGAAGTTGACATGCTGGCCCGTAACACAACATGGACTTTGTCGCGCGACGTTGACCTTAAGTTCACGTTCGTTGGCGTGAACTACTACGATGGTCAGGGCTTCCTTGCGCCAAAAGACCTGGGCGTGTCGTCTGCCAAGGAACTGGACGGCGCAACCGTCTGCATTCAAACCGGCACCACGACCGAGCTGAACCTTGCGGACTTCTTCCGCAAGAACAACATCAGCTATGAGCCAGTGCCAATCGAAACGAACGCCGAAGGCCAACAGCAATATCTGGCTGGTGCCTGCGACGTTTACACAACTGACGCTTCGGGTCTGGCCGCGACACGCGCCACGTTTGAAGACCCCAAAGCCCACGTTGTTCTGCCAGAAATCGTTTCGAAAGAGCCACTTGGCCCTCTCGTGCGTCATGGCGATGACGAATGGGGCGACATTGTCCGTTGGACTTTGAACGCGCTGATCACTGCCGAAGAACTTGGCGTCACCTCGACCAATGCTGGTGATATGTCGATGAAGGCTGGTGACAACCCTGAGGTCAACCGCCTGCTGGGCACCGAAGGCAACCTTGGCGAAATGCTGGGATTGTCGGCTGACTGGGCCAAAAAAGCGATCATGGCTGTCGGCAACTATGGTGAGGTGTTTGAAAACAACATCGGTGAAAACACCACCATCGGTCTGGCACGCGGCCTGAACGCACAATGGACCGAAGGCGGACTGATCTATTCGCCTCCTTTCCGCTAAGACCTAAGCAAGGGCGCGAGGATAACCTCGCGCCCTTCGCATTTCTGACTGATCCCGGCGACAGTGCCGGGGCGGGGACGATCCGGCCATTGGCGCACCAAGACGCCACACATCACAAGGCCGGGCCAACGGGGAACATTCTGGATGACTACACTCACCGATCCACCGGCGGAGTCTTTCAAGCTGTCAATGTTGATCTACGATACGCGCTATCGTTCGATCACATTCCAGGTCATCGCGCTGATTGCGTTTCTGACACTGATTGGCTGGCTCGTTAACAATACGGCGCAGAACCTTGCCGACCTTGGCAAAGAACCCTCGTTCGGGTTCATGGGCGAAGCGGCCGGATATGACATCAACCAACGACTTATCGAATACACCTCTCAAAGCACCCATTTGCGCGCGGCCTTTGTTGGCCTGTTGAACACGCTTTTGGTGGCGGTGCTGGGCTGCTTAACCGCGACCGTTATCGGGGTGATTGTCGGTGTGGCGCGATTGTCCAAGAACTGGATGATCGCACGGTTGATGACAATCTATGTGGAGATGTTCCGCAACGTTCCGGTGTTGATGTGGATCGTGCTGTGTATGGCCATCCTGATCGAAACACTGCCCGCGCCGCGGGCGTTTCGCGGGGACACGCCCGAAGCAACGATGAAACTGTTCGACAGTGTCGCGATCACCAATCGCGGCGTCTATATTCCCGAACCCTTGTTTTCGCGCGGGTTGGGCGATTTTTCTGTTGGCGGTCTGTTTGAAATCAGCCTTGATCTGATCGCGATCGTTCTGGTCCTGGGTGCAGGCATTTATGCGTCCATGCGGATCAAGAGGGCCGCCGATGTCGTGCAGGACGCGACCGGTGATCGCCCACGGACATGGCATAAACGCCTTGGGGTCATCTTTGGGCCTTTGATCGTCTTGCTGGTCGCGCTTGGCTTTCACCTTGGGTATCCGGCGCTGAAAGGGTTCAACTTTCAGGGCGGCACGCATATGCGCAATTCCTTGATCGCGCTTTGGCTGGCGTTGTCGCTCTATACCGCTGCCTTTGTCGCTGAAATCGTGCGCGCCGGCATTTTGGCCATTTCCAAAGGCCAGACCGAAGCGGCCGCCGCCCTGGGCGTTCGGCCCCGGCGCATCATGTCGCTTGTCGTGTTGCCACAGGCGATGCGGATCATCGTTCCACCCCTGATTTCGCAATACCTGAACCTGACCAAGAACTCGTCCCTGGCGATTGCGGTTGGGTACATGGACATCACCGGCACGTTGATGGGGATCACCCTGAACCAGACCGGCAAAGAGCTTGAAACGGTTCTGCTTGGGATGGTTGTCTATCTCATCATCTCGCTCAGCATTTCTGCGGTGATGAACTGGTACAATACTCGCGTAAAACTGGTGGAGCGGTAAGATGTCAAACACACATGCAGACACGGTCCTGTTCGTCCGCGACACCATGTTGCCACAACAGGATCCGCCATCATCCACCATCGGCGCGATCGGTTGGTCCAAGGAAAACCTGTTCTCTGGTTGGGTCAATTCGTTGGTGACACTGGTTTCGCTGGCTTTTGTCATTTTCCTGTTGGCAGAGCTTTTGCCCTGGCTGATCTCGCCCACTTGGCAGGCCGCGTCGCTGGCGGAATGCCGCGAGATTCTGGGCGGTCATGAGGGCGCCTGTTGGGGCGTGATCCGGGAACGCTGGCAACAGCTGATGTTCGGATTTTATCCATCCGAATTGTATTGGCGCCCAGTTGTCGTCTTTCTGATGATGTTCGTTGCGATTGCACCGGTTCTGTTCGGGCAATACGTTCCATCCAAGCTGCTGATCTTTACGGGGTTGTTCCCCTTTATCGCGGTTTGGCTCTTGTGGGGCGGCGCGATCTGGGGCCCGTTGATGGCGCTTTTGGGGTTCGTTGTGGGGGGCGCCGTCTTTCGCTATGCCTCCGATGCGATTGCGCCTGCCTTGGCGCTTGGGGCTGCTGTTGTTGCGGCGTTGCTGTGGTGGGGTGTGATTTCCCCGGCGATCGTTCCCGGGTTGTCCGGCGCGATTCCCATTGGTCTTGAACCGGTTCAATCCCGCCAATTCGGTGGGTTCATGTTGTCGATCACCATCGGTGTGACCGCGATCATGTGTTCGCTGCCCATCGGGATCCTTCTGGCGCTTGGCCGTCAATCGGACCTGCCGCTGGTCAAAGCGATTTGTGTCGGGTTCATCGAATTCATTCGTGGCGTTCCGCTGATCACGCTGTTGTTTGTCGCATCGACCCTGCTCAACATCTTTCTTCCGCCGGGCACCAATTTTGACATCATCCTGCGGGTGATGATCATGGTGACGCTGTTTGCTGCGGCCTATATGGCCGAAGTGATCCGCGGCGGCCTCGCGGCGCTGCCCAAGGGGCAATACGAAGGCGGCGATAGCCTTGGCCTGAACTACTGGCAGGCACAGCGGTTGATCATCATGCCGCAGGCACTCAAGATCTCGATCCCCGGTATCGTTTCGACCTTTATCGGCGTCTTTAAGGATACGACGCTGGTGTCGATCATTTCGATGTTCGATCCGCTTGGCCTTGCCAATGCGATCCGGGCTGACGGCAACTGGAACGGTGTCTACTGGGAACTGTTCATCTTTATCGGCGTTGTCTTCTTTATCTTCTGTTTCTCAATGTCCCGCTACTCGATGTATCTGGAGCGCAAGCTTCAGACCGGGCACCACTAAGAGGTATATGCACATGTCTGACGTTTCAGCAGAACGCACTATTGATCGCTCTCAGATGCAAGTCTCTGACGAGGTGGCCATCGAGATCACGAACATGAACAAGTGGTACGGCACGTTTCATGTGTTGCGCGACATTGATCTGACGGTGAACCGGGGGGAACGCATCGTTATTGCTGGCCCGTCCGGGTCGGGTAAATCGACGCTGATCCGCTGTATCAACCGGCTTGAGGAACATCAGGCGGGGCGGATCATCGTGGATGGCACAGAGCTGACCAATGATCTGAAAAACATCGACAAGATCCGGTCAGAGGTTGGCATGTGCTTTCAGCACTTTAACCTTTTCCCGCATCTGACGATCCTTGAAAATTGTACGCTGGCCCCGATCTGGGTGCGCAAAACGCCCCGCAAAGAAGCGATCGATACCGCGATGCATTTCCTGGAAAAGGTAAAGATCCCCGAACAGGCCGACAAATACCCCGGTCAGCTTTCGGGCGGTCAGCAACAGCGTGTCGCCATCGCCCGGTCGCTGTGCATGAAGCCACGGATCATGCTGTTTGACGAACCCACCTCGGCGCTTGACCCCGAGATGATCAAAGAGGTTCTGGACACCATGATCGAGCTTGCCGAAGAAGGCATGACCATGCTGTGTGTGACCCACGAAATGGGCTTTGCCCGTCAGGTCGCCAACCGCGTGATCTTTATGGATCAGGGGCAGATCGTGGAACAGAACGAGCCGGAAGAATTCTTTAACAACCCACGTTCAGAACGGACCAAGTTGTTCCTGTCCCAAATTCTGGGTCACTAAACCTGGCTTTAGCGCGCAGCGTAAGCGGCGCGCAATTTATGCACCAAAAACTGGCCCCGCACTGATGAACCCGTGTGGGGCTTTCATTTGGTCAGGGCGGGGTGGGGACCTGTCGGCGTTCAGGTGCCGGTCAATTCGCGCGGCGTGATGAAATTGATGACATCGGCCATATTGAAACGGGCGTCTTTCCAGTCATCAATGGGAAAATCCGCAACCAATGTCGCGCAGGTGGGAAAATCGGCAAATCGACCGTGGGGCGGGGCCATGCGCACCAGCAGACCTGCCAGCGATGCAATTCCGGGGTTATGCGCGATCATTGCGACCGTGTCGCCCGATGCGCCTTGCAAGACGTTCAGCATGGTATCCGGCCCGGCCAGGTAAAGCCGGTCAAGGTGCGTCACAGGGGCGTCCAGGGCCAGACGGCCACAGGTTTCGCGGGTGCGCGCGGCGGTTGAACACAGGATTTCGTCGGGAATATAGGATTGATCGCGCAGCCAATTGCCAATGGCATCTGCTGCGGCCCTGCCGCGCGCGTTAAGAACGCGGTCAATGTCTTCCATCTCGGGCTCGGCCCAACTGGATTTGGCATGACGGATCAGGATCAGGCGTTTGGTCATGGTCAAAATGTGCGGTGCTAAATGAAATGGGCCATGTGATAGGCTGAATGTGATGCGACCCTGCCATGGGCCTGCCCGACAGGGCAAGCGGTTCTGACCTGACATCCGGTGGACATGCAGGATGCGCCCCTGTCTGTTGCCAAAAACGCCTTACATGCGGGCACGTCATAGCCCGCAGCGCCAAGCGCACCGACAGGACAGGCCGTCAGGCAGGGTTTTTCGACACAGGACGAACAGGGGGCAGGCGCGGGCGGGGGAAGGTCAATATGATATGGCAGGGCCAGTGCACCGCGAAACGAAACCCACAATCCCGCATTGGCATGTACCAACAACGACACCGGCGAAGCCTGCACCCAGCCGCTGTCGGTGGCCCAGCGTATGAATGGGGCAAAGGGCGGGCCGCCGAACGGGAACACTGCGGTTGCGCCAAGTGCGCCTGCCAAATCCCCAATCACACGCGTTGACCAACGGTCCATGGCGTCACCATCCCCGTCCTTCCATTCCGGGCTTTGGGTAAATGTGGCCCAGAACCCCGGTTCATGTGGCCCCAGCATCAGCAGGGTGCGCGTACCATCCGGCAGGTCCGCAAAGGGCGCGGGGTGGGATGCGGCAAAGATCGTCAAATGCCGTTTCGCCGCCGCTTTGGACAGATCCTCAAATGTCATTTGCGAAACGGAAGAAGAAGGCTCCACCCCAGCTTTTGCGGGCGATCGTCCTGCCATTGCAGGCCGACCTGCATGCCATCATGCCCATCCCTGGGGGCGGGAATATAGGTTTGGAAAATCCGGTCCCAAATCGCGAGGGTAAAGCCATAGTTGCTGTCATGTTCGGCGCGGCGTGTCGAATGATGCACCCGGTGCATGTCAGGCGTTACGATCACCCGGCGCAGAATACGATCCACGCCTTGGGGCAGGGCGATGTTGGCGTGGTTGAACATGGCGCAACCGTTCAGCATGATTTCAAACGCGATGACCGCGACAGCGGCGGGGCCAAGGGCATAGATCAACACGATTTTCAGCAGCATCGACAGGCCGATTTCAACCGGGTGGAACCGGATCGCGGTGGTCACATCCATGTCGCGGTCCGCGTGGTGAACCCGGTGGAACCGCCATAGAAACGGCACCTTGTGGGTGATCAGGTGTTGAAACCAGATCGCGAAATCCAGCGCAACAATGGTCAACGCAAATTCAACCCACAAGGGCCAGCCGATCTGATTGAACAGCCCCCATCCGTGTACATCTGCATCCAGCGCCGCGCCCACAGACAACAGAGGCATCACCAGCGCCATCGCGCGCAGCAAAACGCTGTCCAGAACGGTGATCGCCCAATTGGTGCCCCAACGTCGCCAGCGCCCGACAACGCGGTTCCGGCGCGGCAGCGCGGCTTCGGCCACCGCGAACAGCGCAAACAGGCCAAGGAAAACGCCAAGGCGGATCAGGGTTTCGTGTTCCATGGCACATTAAAGCGGCAAAAGGCGCGCGTTTGGCAAGGGGCGCGCGGCCGCTGCGCGATCACTTACGGATGATCGATCCCGCGCCATGTTCGGTGAACAGTTCCAGAAGGGTTGCGTTCGGTGCGCGCCCGTCAAGGATGACAGCCGCACGCACCCCGCCTTCGATCGCCATCAGGGCCGTTTCGGTCTTTGGGATCATGCCCCCGGCGATGGTGCCGTCGGCTGTCATTTCCCGGATCTGCGCTGCGGTCAGTTCGGTAACAATTTCGCCCGACGCGTTTTTGACACCCGCCACATCCGTCAGCAACAAAAGCCGATCAGCCTTGAGAGCGGCGGCTATTGCGCCCGCTGCCGTGTCGCCATTCACATTGAAGGTTTCCCCGTCACGCCCCATCCCGATGGGGGCGATCACGGGAATAATGTCGGCCGCAAACATCGCATGCAGGATCGTCGTGTCACAATCGACCGGCGTGCCGACAAGGCCAAGCGCGGGATCGGTCATCTTGCAGATCATCAGGTTGGCATCCTTGCCGGACAGGCCAACGCCTTTGCCGCCCTGACTGCCGATGGCCTGAACGATGCGCTTGTTCACCTGACCGGACAGAACCATTTCCACAACTTCGACGGTGGCGCTGTCCGTCACGCGTTTGCCGTTCACGAAGTCCGATTTGATCGCCAGCTTGTCCAGCATGTCGTTGATCATCGGGCCGCCGCCGTGCACGATCACAGGGTTCACGCCGACCTGACGCATCAAAACGATGTCGCGGGCAAAATTTTCCATCGCTTCGGCGTCGCCCATGGCGTGCCCGCCGAATTTGACGACAACGATGGCCCCCTCATAGCGCTGCAAATACGGCAAAGCCTGGCTAAGGGTGCTGGCGGTGGCGATCCAGTCGCGGTCCATGGCGGTTTGTTTTCTCATGCTGATATCCCAAATCTGATCGCACGGATAAGCGCAAAGCCGCGCAGTGCCAAGGGGGCGCGCAGTGTCATCACCGGGGATCGCGGGGATTTTCGCCTATCAGGCGCGACCTATTGTCCATCAAAATCCCAAATTTTACCTGTGTTTCCGTGATTTCGTGAGGGGTTTGAAACACCCCTCGCGGAATTGGGCCGGATGCCGCCCGGTCACTGCGCGGGAATTGGCCGCCCGGTTGGCGGGGGGATGCACCGGGCCGGAACAATCACCATCTTACGCTTTGTTAAATGTTTGCCGGACCTGAAAACAGATGCCGGCAGGCGCATCAAGACAAACCTGATTGGCCAAAGGCCACAGGCAAACCATTGGCGAAAAGCCTAGTGAAGGAGTGATAATATGATCCGCAAGATTGCATTGGCGGTGAGCGCGACAACGATCCTGGCTGTTCCGGCATTCGCGGGCAACACAAGCCCGGCACCGGCGGACCCGGTTCCGATGGCTCCGGTCGCGATTTCGGTGTCTGACTGGACGGGTGCCTATGCCGGTGTTCAGCTTGGCTATGGCGATCTGGAATTCGGTGCAGCGTCGGGCGACGGGATCATCGGTGGTGCCCAGTTGGGGTATGATTACGACATGGGCAACATCGTTGTTGGTGCCGAACTGGATTACAACATGTCAAACATCAGCCTTGGCGGGACCGACATTGACCAGTTGGCGCGTTTGAAACTGAGGGTTGGCTATGACGCCGGCGATGCGTTGATCTATGCCGTCGGCGGCGGCGCACGGGCGATGACATCAACCGGGAATGACAACGGTTGGGTGGCCGGTGCCGGTGTCGAATACCGCGTTATGGAACGTGTCAGCGTGGGCGGGGAATACCTTTACCATAACTTTGACAACTTCAACGGGTCAGGGTCTGATCTGACAGGCGGAACCTTTGCCGCGCGTATCAATTTCCGGTTCTAAGGCATAAAGGCGGGCGGCGCTTGTTTCAGACAAGCCCCGCGATCACGGCGCGAAGGGTGGCGATTCCGTCACCCTTTTCGCTGGACGTCAGGATGATTTCGGGAAAGGCGGCGGGGTGTTTGGACAATGCGCCGCGGACCTGTTCCAGAACCTTGTCGCGTTCATGGGCCTTTACCTTGTCGGCCTTGGTCAAAACGCATTGAAATGTCACGGCGGCGGAATCGAGTAGGGACAGGATTTCTTCGTCCACCTTTTTGACGCCATGGCGCGCGTCAATCAGGACAAAGGCACGCCGCAAGGTGGCGCGCCCGGACAGGTATTTCTTGAGAAGGCGCTGCCATTTCTCAACCACCTTAAGGGGCGCATTGGCAAAGCCATAGCCGGGTAAATCCACAAGATAGTGGGTGTCGGCCATTGTGAAAAAGTTGATCTCTTGGGTGCGGCCGGGGGTGTTTGACGCGCGCGCCAGCCCCTTGCGTCCGGTCAAGGCGTTGATCAGCGTGGATTTTCCGACATTGGATCGCCCGGCAAAACACACTTCGATCCGGTCGTCGGGCGGCAGGCCGTCCATCGCCACGACACCCTTTAGGAAATCGGTTTCCCCGGCGAACAGGCGACGGCCGACTTCGATCTCGTCATCGGTGACTTCGGTTTCAAGGAACGGCAGCGTCGTCATAGCAGGGTCACTGTGTCGCCAGTGGCGATCCGGCCCGATCGCGTGACGCGGGCCTTGACCCCGAAATCCGTATGACCGAAATTCTGGCGCAACAGGGCCAGCGTGTCGATGTCGCGGGTTCCGTCATTGGGGTTTGCTTCGGTTGCGCGGCACCGCCCGATGCGTTCGATAACGTCGAATTCGGCCTCACCGATCCGCAGCGAACGACCGACCCAATCAAATTCTTCAAATGGGGTCAGGCCGTCGATCCACAGATTTCCGCGAAACCGTCGTGGGTCCATGTCTGTCCCGGCAATCTTTGACAATTGCGCAAGCCCCGATACCCCAAGGATCGAGATTGAGGCATAATCGGCATCGGCCATGCCTTCGTCAGGGGCGGGGATCACTGTGTGTGGCGCGGGGCGTTCTGGCGGATAAATCGGCGTGATCCATTCGACCAGGCGCGCGCCGTCCCGGGCCGGGTCGAGCGTGATTTCAGGGCGATCGGGGTGGCGAAACGTGATGCCCGCCTGACCGGTCTGTGCGGTCACCGCCATCAGGGACGGGCCATAACAGCCGCGTGCGAAATTGCGGCATGGCTGCCACGCGCCGGTATCCTCGGCATCGCCGGTCAGGATCGCAAAGGCGCGATCGCCGGGCATAGGGCGCCCGGCGTCAAGCGTTACGGCGTCAAGCGTTTCGGCCCCAACGCCCTTGACCGGGTGGCGCCAGATCTGCGCAATCCCTGCCATATCACTTCTTGTCCCCGGCGGTCTTCTTGCGCTGGAAACTCTTTCGGATATTGCCGAACACGTCAGGGCGATAGCCGTGGCTGCGCATGATCGTGTATTGCTGGATGAACGTGATCGTGTTGTTCGTGATCCAGTAGATCACAAGCCCGCTTGCAAATGTGCCCAGCATGAACATGAACACCCAAGGCATCCAGGCAAAGATCATCGCCTGGGTCGGGTCTGTGGGTGCCGGATTCAGCTTTTGCTGCAACCACATCGAAATGCCCAGCAGGATTGGCAGGATACCAAGGCTGAGGATCGCGACGAACGAATTGGGATCAGGCGCTGCAAAGGGCAGCAAGCCGAACAGGTTCAGGATCGATGATGGGTCCGGCGCGCTGAGGTCGCGAATCCAGCCGATCCACGGCGCGTGACGCAGTTCAAGCGTGACAAAAATCACCTTGTAGAGCGAGAAGAAGATCGGGATTTGCAACAGGATCGGCAAACACCCTGAGGCCGGGTTGACCTTGTTCTTGCGGTAAAGCTCCATCATTTCTTTCTGGAGCTTTTGGCGATCGTCGCCCGCGCGTTCCTTAAGCTTTTCCATTTCTGGCTGAAGCTCTTTCATGCGGGCCATGGACGCGTAGGATTTATAGGCCAGCGGGAACAACAGGATCTTGAGCAGGAAGGTCAACGCGATGATCGACCAGCCCATGTTTCCGATAAAGCTGTTCAACCAGTGCAGCACCTTGAAGATCGGCTTGGTCAGGTAAAAGAACCAGCCCCAGTCAATCGCGTCGATGAAATTGGTGACACCGCCCTGTTCCTGATAGGCCCGGATGGTTTCCCATTCCTTTGCACCGGCAAAGACGCGGGTTGTCACGCTTTGGGTGGCTCCGGCGGCGACTTCGGTCAGGGGCATCACGGCTTCGGTCTGAAAGATATCAGGGCCGGGGAAGTGTTTCACCGTTGAACGAAACGGGCCAGACGAAATCAGCGTCGCCATCCAATAGTGATCGGTGAACCCGACCCAGCCATCGGTTGTCACGTCAATGCGTTCCGCAGGCACGCGTTCGCGGTCATCCACATCGAATTTTGCGATTTTCTTATAGTTTTCTTCCTGCAATTCGCCGTCGGACATGCGCACCATGCCTTCGTGCAGGACAAAGAATTTTTCCAAATCCGACGGCACGCCATGGCGTCGGATCAACCCATAGGGGCGCAGGCTGACTGTGGATTGGCCTTTGTTTTCGACCGATTGGGTGACGGTGAACATGTAATCCTTGTCGACCGCGATTTCACGGCGAAAGGTCAGGCCAGCGTTATTGTCCCATGTCAGAATTATCGGTGTTTCAACTGTCAGGGTCGCCCCGGCCGGGGCCGTCCAGATCGTGTCGGGACCGGGGACGTCTTCGGCGACGACACCTGCACCGGCGGCCCAGCCATACAAGGCATAATACGGGTCAGTTGCGCCGACCGGGCGCAGCATCGTGACGTTGGGCGCATCGGGCGCCTGAACCGTTCGGTAATCTTTCAGTTTCAGGTCATCCAAACGCCCGCCAAGAAGCGAGATGGATCCAGACAAGCGCGGCGTGTCGATGGCGATCCGCGCGGCCTTGCTTGTCGGCTCATCTGTGCCGGCTGCTGTGGCGTCGCCGGTTCCAGCGCCCCCTGCATCGGTTGACGGCAACAGGGCAGGGTCACCTACTGTGCCATTGCCCGGATTGGTTTCGCCCGATGCGGTTTCGGCCCCGGCGTTGGGGTCGACCGTTGGTTCGGGCGGCGGAAAGAGCACGAACCAAATCACAATTACAACGAAGCTAAGCACCGTTGCCAAAAGAAGGTTCTTGTTCTGGTCATCCATGAAGCAGAGCCACCTGTCGCGTGAGAGTCAGGGCGGTTCAACAGATCGGGGCGGCAAAGGTCAAGGGTATTCTCGGACACATGTGGCGTGCGGTCGCGCCTATTCGCCAGAAAACACGAGGTTTCGGGCGGCGCAGAACCGCAGCAGGGCCGGAAACGGTGTAGAGCATGTCACCCAACCGGGGAAGGGGCATGCCCGGCTATCCCACGTTGCGTCCAAACTTCAGGCCACCGGACAAACCGCTTTCGTGGGCCTTTACCCAGTCAATGGTTTGTTCCACGGGCATGGGCCGTGCGATGCCAAACCCCTGAACATGGCCACATCCCAGTTGGGATAACATCGCGTGTTCGCCCTTGGTTTCGACACCTTCGGCAAGGGTGTCCAGCCCCAGGCGTTCTGCCATCATCAAAATGGCCGAAACCATTTTTTGCTGTTCCGGGTCGCGATCCACTTTCATGACAAAGCTGCGATCAATTTTTATCCGCGCCACGGCAAAACGGCGGATCGACGAGATTGAGGCGTGACCGGTTCCAAAATCATCAAGGTCGATTTGACATCCAAGCTTGGCGAGCCCGTTGATATTGCGTGACACCACGTCATCCGGGGATGCGGCCACGACCGTTTCCAGCACTTCGACGGTCAACCGATGTGCGGCCAATTCGAAGCGATCCAACTGCCAGCGGATTTTGTCGATCAATTTTGGATCACGCAGTTCATCACCGGCAAAGTTCACGCCGACATGCGGGATGTCCAGACCGGCGCGATCCCATCCTTGCATGGCTGTCAGGGACCGGGTGAGCATCACCTCACCCAGGCGTTCCATCTGCCCGATGCGGGACAGGACCGGTAGGAATTCTGCCGGCGAAATGACCCCGCGTTGGGGGTGGCACCAGCGCGCCAATGCCTCAAACCCGGTGACGCGGCCTGTGTCTGTTGATACCTGGGGCTGGAAAAACGGAAGGATCTGCCCCGTTTCCAAGGCTGTTTCCAGTTCGGCAGGGGGGATTGCGATCGCGGGGGCCTTTTTGTCCATCTCGGCGGAAAAGCTTCTGATGGCGGACGGCGCGTTGCGTTTCGCTTCTTCCAAGGCGTGTTCGGCCGCCAGAATGACACCCAAACCGGTGCGTTCAGGCGCGCGGGTTGCCAGACAAAAACCAATCGAACAGGATATATAGATGACCGTCGCGCCCATCGAAATGGGTTCTTCGACTGTCGATTGCAGGCGCGCGGCCACTTGAATGGCGACCTCAAGATCCAGGTGCGCGACAGAGCCAAGGCCGATGCCAAAACCTTCGTCGCCAATTCGGCACACAATATCGCCATCGCGCATAGCAGAGCGGAGCCGATCGGCGGTGCGGGCCAGAATTTCGTCAGCGGCATTGCGCCCGTACCGGTCTTCGACCACATCGAAATCGTCGATCGCGATCATGAAACAGGCCGTCGCCCGCCCACGGGTTACGGACAGGTCCAGCCTGTCGTTCATCGCGAATTCCAGCCCCTTGCGCAGGGGGAGGCCGGTCACGCTGTCAACCGGGCCGGAATCGCCGTGTTCGGCGGCCAATCTGAACGTGCCGGTGATCGAATACAGCGCCGGAATTGCCAGTGCGCATATGATCAACCATACCTCACCGCCCAACCAAAAGGATGTCAGGACAACGGCAGGAAGAAAGGCAAGCACCTGCGGCCCCAGCATGGTCTGGCGCAGCGCGGAACGAAATTGCCGGATCTGACGGGTGGACAAGCGGGCCATGTAAATCGGACTCCCCAACACTTCATTCAGGAGAGGCTAGACCCGATGTTTCAATGTGCCCTTAACGCAGCCGGGGAATTCCGTCAGGTTCTTCTTTCAAATTGTCTTGGTCGATGGACAAGCCGGCAAAATCGAAAAGAGCCTGATCCAGTAGGTGCGATGGCCTTGTGTTCATCAATGCGCGGAACATCTTTTGCCGACGGCCGGGCGCATTTCGTTCCCAGACATCCAGCATTTGTTTGACCTGTTGACGTTGCAGCCCATCCTGGGATCCGCACAGATCGCAGGGGATGATCGGATAATTCATGTCACGGGCGAACTTTTCGCAATCAGCTTCGGCAACAAAGGCAAGGGGGCGATAGACGAATAGGTCGCCTTCTTCGTTCACCAATTTGGGCGGCATGGTCGCCAGGCGCGAACCGTGAAACAGGTTCATAAAGAACGTTTCCAAGATGTCGTCACGATGATGCCCCAGCACCACGGCGCTACACCCTTCTTCGCGTGCAATGCGGTACAGGTTGCCGCGCCGCAGACGCGAACACAGGGCACAATAGGTGCGCCCGGCGGGCACCTTGTCCATTACGATGGAATATGTGTCCTGATATTCGATCCGGTGCGGCACACCCATCTTTTCCAGAAATTCCGGCAGGACGGTCGCAGGAAACCCCGGCTGACCCTGATCCAGATTGCAGGCAAGGATATCGACAGGCAAAAGCCCGCGCCATTTCAATTCCTGCAAGACCGCAAGAAGGGTGTAGCTGTCCTTGCCGCCGGACAGGCAGACCAGCCATTTCGCGGGTTTCGCGCCGTCTTTTATCGGGGTCCGATCGACCATTGCGAAATGATCCACCGCTTCGCGTACCTGGCGCACGATCCGTTTGCGCAGTTTGCGGAATTCGGTGGAAGAAGGGGCGCCCGCGAACAGCGGATGAATATCGTCGTTTTCGTCCAACATGGCCGGGTGATGCCAGACATTCGGGGCCAAGGGAAGGGGCCGCGCCATGACACGGCGTTGCGGGTCAGTCGGGGACGTCATCCACCCCTTTGCCACCCCAGGGATGGCACCGCGCGACCCGCTTTGCGGTTAGCCACGCGCCCTTGATCCCGCCATGTTTTTCCAACGCCTGAAGCGCATAGGCCGAACAGGTCGGGTCATATCGGCAATTGTGCCCGACCCACGGCGAAAAGATCATCCGATAAGCGCGCACCGGAAGGGCGAATATGCGGGCAAGGGGGGTCATTTGCGGGCCTTGTGAAGGCGCACCAATGCCTGGCGCAGATCGTCTTTTAACGCGTCGAACGGACGATTGGCGGTCACGTCTGGCCGCCCGACAAGAACGTAATCCCATCCGTCCCGGCCCATTTCAGGCAGGACCGCGCGGGCGGCTTCGCGCAGGCGGCGTTTGGCGCGGTTGCGTGCGACCGCATTGCCGACCTTTTTGGAACAGGTGAACCCGACGCGCATTCCCGTGGCTTCGCCATCGCCACGTTTGCGCGCCTGAACGTTCATCGACGGGGTCGCCTGACGCCCCGCGCGGGATGCGGCCAGAAAGTCTTTGCGGATCCGCATTATCGTGGGCTTTGGCGCTGAAACGGAATTTGCGCAGCCATCACCGCAAACGGAAGCCGCCAGAGGCGCAGTCCCCAAAGATGCATCCGCATCCTTTTCGGGGGCCTCTGGCGGCTTCATATTGGTGTCCTTAGACGCCGGAATTACGCGCTCAGCGACTTCCGGCCGCGTGCGCGGCGTGCGTTCAGGATTTTGCGACCGGCTTTGGTGGCCATACGCGAACGGAACCCGTGGCGCCGCTTGCGGACCAGGTTCGAAGGTTGAAAGGTGCGTTTCATCGCGCCGTCTCCGTCAATTATGCCCCTGCTGCGGTGCGGGGCTGTGGGCAAAGCGGGTGCAATTCGGGAATCGCCCCGCTGCCCGCAAATTCGTATCAGAGGCCGCGCTATACCCCCGTGCCAGAACCAAGTCAAACCCGTGCGGCCCCGTCTGAAACCTTTTTTGTGCTATCAGCGGCATTTGTTACGGATTCCATGGTTTGGGGTGGCATGGAACGGGCAATCGGCACGGTTGCGTCACTCCGGTTCAACGACGCGTGATCGGGGTATTCAGGGCGGTAACATTCCCGCATCTTGGCCCGACCTAATCAGGGACACGCCACAATGACCAACCAAGTCAGCCAGCCGCCGCGCGCAAAAGCCGCGCGCTATTTGCCGTTGATCGCGATTGCGATCGCCGCGGTTCTTGGCGCCGTGTTCCTGCGCGACACGCTGAGCTTTGAGACATTGCGCGCCCATCGTGAGGCGCTGATCGCGTTCCGGGACGCGCATTACCCGGTGACGGTTCTGGTGTTTATGCTGGCCTATATCGCCATTGTCGCGTTTTCCCTGCCCGGTGCGACGGCGGCAACGCTGACCGGCGGGTTCTTGTTTGCAACCTGGCCGGGGGCGCTGTTCAACGTGACGGCGGCAACGATTGGCGCGACACTTATCTTTATGGCGGCCCGCTGGGGCTTGGGTGAACGCCTTGCCGCACGCATGAACGCCTCTCAGGGGCGGGTGGGCAAGATCAAGGAAGGGATCGACGCCAATCAATGGCCGATGCTGTTCCTGATCCGGTTGGTTCCGGTTGTTCCCTTCTTTGTGGCAAACCTGTTGCCCGCGCTTGTCGGGGTGCCATTGCGGCGCTTTGTCGTGTCCACCTTTTTGGGGATTATTCCGGGTGGGGTTGTTTACACATCGGTCGGCGCGGGGCTGGGCGCGGTGTTTGCGCGCGGCGAAACGCCAAACCTTGGGATCATATTTGAACCGCGGATATTGTTGCCATTGCTGGGGCTGTGCGCGCTGGCCCTGTTGCCAATCCTGTTGAAACCACTGCGCAAAGGAACAGCGATATGACACAGGACGTGACATGCGATCTTTTGGTGATCGGGGCCGGGTCCGGCGGCCTTTCCGTTGCTGCTGGCGCGGCGCAGATGGGGGCCAAGGTCGTCCTGTTGGAAAAGGGTGAAATGGGCGGTGATTGCCTAAACTACGGCTGCGTGCCGTCCAAGGCGCTGTTGTCGGCCGCCACGCAGGCACAGGCAATGCGGGATGCGGGCCGTTTTGGCATCGCGCCCGTGGAACCGGAGATCAATTACGCAGCCGTCATGGACCATGTCGCAGGGGCCATCGCGACTATCGCCCCGCATGACAGTCAGGACCGGTTCGAAGGGTTGGGTGTAAAGGTGATCCGTGCCCATGGCCGGTTCATTGGCCCGACAAGGGTGCAGGCGGGCGGGCTGACGATTGCCGCGCGCCGGATCGTCGTGGCCACGGGGGCGTCCCCCCTGGTGCCGCCAATCGACGGGTTGGATCAGGTGCCATTCCTGACAAACGAAACCCTGTTTGAATTGCGCAGCCGCCCGGAACACCTGATCATTCTTGGGGGCGGGCCGATCGGAATGGAAATGGCGCAGGCGCATGCGCGCCTTGGGTCAAGGGTGACGGTCATCGAAGCCGACAGCGCGCTTAACCGTGACGATCCGGATGCGGCGGCAATCGTGTTGGACAAGTTGCGCGGCGAAGGGGTCGCGATCGCGGATGGTGCCCGCGCGGCGCGGCTGTCAGGGCAGGCGGGCGCGATCCGGGTCGAGGCCGAGGATGGCCGTGTTTTCGAAGGCACGCATCTTTTGGTGGCCCTTGGGCGGCGGCCGAATACTGCCGACCTGGACCTTGAAAAGGCTGGCATCACCACCGAACGCGGAGCGATTACGGTCGATACGCGCCTGAAAACATCAAACCGCAAGGTCTATGCCATTGGCGATGTGACCGGCGGGCTGCAATTCACCCACCTTGCGGGGTACGAGGCGGGGATCGTGATCCGTTCGGCCCTTTTCGGTCTGCCTGCCAAGGCGCGTTATGATCATATCCCACGCGCGACCTATACCAGCCCCGAACTGGCCCAGGTGGGCCTGACAGAATCCGAAGCGCGTGAGAAATATGGCGATGCCATGGGCATTGTCACCGCGGACTACGCAGGAAATGACCGGGCGATTGCCAGCGGGAAAACAACGGGTTGGATCAAGGTCATGGCCGTCAAAGGCCGCCCCGTCGGCGTGACAATCGTGGGGGCCGACGCGGGCGAATTGATCACGATCTGGGCGCTTGCATTGTCCAAAGGGCTTAAGCTGGGGGATGTCGCGGGCATGGTCGCGCCCTATCCAACGATGTCAGAGCTAGGCAAACGGGTGGCGGGGGCCTATTTCTCGCCTAAGTTATTTGATAACCCTTGGGTCAAACGGGCGGTCGGCGCGGTTCAGCGCCTGTTGCCCTAGGCCCGTCGCGCGAAGGTCCGATGCTGAATTCACTTTCCGGTCGATTTTTGATCCTGACGATTGCCTTCGTCATGCTGGCCGAAGTGCTTATCTTCGCGCCGTCGGTCGCGCGCTTTCGCGAGGATTACCTGAAATCCCGGCTTGAACGTGCCCAGATCGCATCGCTGGCCCTGTTGGCCGACGACATGATCGACATGGACCTGGAAGAGGAACTGCTGCGCAACGCCGAGGTGTTCAACGTTGTTCTGCGCCGCAATGAGGCCCGCGAACTGATCCTGTCGTCGCCAGTGCCCCGTCCGATCTATGCCACCTACGACCTGCGCGATGTGACCGCTTGGGAATTGATCCGCGATGCGTTTGCCTGTTTGGTCGATCCCGAAGAACGGGTGATCCGCGTCATCGGCAACCCGGTGAACGAAGCCGGGCTGTTGATCGAAGTGTCAATGGAAACCGACCCGTTGCGCCGCGCGATGATCGAATATGGATTGCGCATCTTGCTGTTGTCGGCGGTCATTTCGATCTTTACCGCGATCCTGTTGTTCCTGGCTGTTCGGGCATTTCTGGTCAAACCGATCAAGGGCGTGATCCAGGGCATGAAGCTTTATGCCGAAGCGCCGGAAGACGCCCGCCGGATCATTGAACCCCATGCGGGTATCCGCGAATTGCGCGACGCCGAAGAGGCGCTGATGTCGCTGGAAACGCAGTTGACCGCCGCGTTGAAGCAAAAGGAACGGTTGGCGCAATTGGGCGGGGCGGTCGCAAAGATCAGCCACGATTTGCGCAACATCCTGACCTCGGCGCAGTTGTTCACCGATCGGATCGAGGCGTCCGAGGATCCGACGGTGCGGCGATTGGCGCCCAAGTTGGTGAATTCGATCACGCGGGCGGTGAACCTGTGCGAATCCACGCTTGCCTTTGGGCGGGTCGAAGAACCGGCGCCGAAACTGACCCAGGTGCGCCTGCTTGATGTGGTGTCCGATGTCATAGATGGCGAACGCCTTGCCGTTGGCGAAAATGAGGTCAGCTTTTCCGAGGATATCCCCGCTTCGTTCACGTTGCGGGCGGATTCCGAACAGCTTTACCGCGTGTTGTCCAACCTTGTGCGTAACGCGCGCCAGGCCATAGTCGCCAGCGGAGAGGAAGGCGAGATTTCCGTCGCGGGCAGCGAGGATGACACCACATGGGTCATCACGGTCGCTGACACCGGCCCCGGCCTGCCACCCAAGGCCAAAGAGAACCTGTTCACCCCGTTTCAGGGCAACGCAAGCAAAGGCGGCACGGGCTTGGGGCTTGTCATCGCGGCCGAGTTGATACGCGGCCACGGTGGGCAATTGCTGTTGGATGAAACCGGGGCCGATGGCACGCGTTTCCGCATTGTCCTTCCCAAATCCACCTTCGCGCTTGAGGCGGCGGCGCAATAAGGCAAAGCCGGGCCAAGAATTGTCTGTGTCAGCGGAAAAATCGGGTTTTTCCACTTGCACTATTTCAGGTGCGGGGGTAATTCCCGCCCTCACGCACCGGTAGCTCAGCTGGATAGAGTACTTGACTACGAATCAAGGGGTCGGGGGTTCGAATCCTCCCCGGTGCGCCA
>JBOEGP010000033.1:80996-84286 GCA_050633485.1 Pseudooceanicola sp. | reverse complement strand
ATTCAGCGGGCCTATGCCACCTTGCCCGAGGGCACGGAATGACCCGGAAAATCAGGCCAGAAGAGGCCGAGCTTTGGCGAAAGGTGACGGAATCGACCGAAGCCATGCACCGGGACCGGCGCAAAAAGATCGCTGAGCCGACCCTGCTGCAAACCAAAAAGCCCAAACCAAAAGCCAACATTCCCGATTTCCAATTGGGCCAATCGGCCCACGATCGCGGCCCGGCCCATGATCTGTTGCGCCCGGTGCAGGAAAACCTGAAAAACGCCCCGCTGCGCATGGATCGCAAGGCGCATTCCAAAATGACCCGTGGCAAACTGGCTCCGGAATCCCGCGTGGATCTGCATGGCATGACAATGGATCGCGCGCATGGGGTTCTAACCGGGTTCATCCTGCGGTCGCACCGCGAAGGCCGCCGCCTGGTTCTGGTTATCACCGGCAAAGGTCGTGACCGCGATGATGGTGATCCGATACCGGTACGGCGCGGCGTGTTGCGCCATCAGGTTCCGCATTGGCTTGGCGTGCCGCCGCTCTCCGCGCTGGTTCTTCAGGTGACTCCGGCCCACAACCGCCATGGCGGCGGCGGCGCGTATTACGTTTATCTAAGGCGCAGTCGCCAGTAACCCGCGCGCACGATGCAAGCCGACGGCCATGGCAAGGCTTCCTGCAAGAAACCATGCAGCGATGCCCAGGTATTGCACTTGGATGTCGATGCCTGCGTCGATCAGCGTACCGGCAATTCCAGGTCCAAGAGCCGATCCAAGAACCATGGCGCCCGCCGCCATCGCCTTGATCGACCCGATGTTGCGGGTGCCAAAGTATTCAGCCCAAAATGCCATAGGTAGGGTCGATTGAGCGCCGATTGTGACGGCAAGACAAACCAGACCGACCGCCGTTCCTGTCACCGTATCCACCATTCCGAAAATCGCAAACGCCGCCGCTGCGGGCAGATGCGCGAACGGCAAAAGCCGCCCGGTGCCCACCCGGTCCAGCAAAGCGCCCCAGGCAAAGACAAACGCCATGCCGATTGCCGTGTAAGCCGGATAAAGCGCGACAAGCGCGACGTGATCCCACCCCTTGGTTTGCGCAAAATGGACCTGATGGAAAAAGAACGTCGTCACAAAGGCGGGCGGGCCCATGATGACCGGAATCATCAGCCAAAACAGCCAATGGTGCAGCGCTTGGCTCCGGGTCCAATGGCGGCCCTCCATGCCGGGCGATGCGCTTGTTTCAGCGATGGATTTCGGCGTTCTTTCCCGCCGCAAAAGCATCATCAGAACAAGCATTCCAATCATTACGATCCCGGCGGCGGCAAGCCAAAGATCGCGCCAATCCTGCGATCGCTTTAGGGCGACAAACGCCAGTGGAAGCATGGCTTCGCCCAGGGCAAACCCCAGAACCGCAATCGAAAGAGCGCGCCCCCGCGCGGCAACGAACCAGCGCGACATCGCGACAATCGCGATGTGACTTGTCATTCCCTGACCGGCAAAGCGCAAAAGGAACACGGTGATGATCAACATGACAACGCCGCGCGACACAGACATGGCCACACATGCCAGCGCCAATAGAACAAGAACAACGAAGCCAAGTGCGCGCGCACGAAACCTGTCAGTCAGGGCACCGGCCCACACCATCACCACCGCAGAAAGGCCGGTGCCGAGGGTGTAAATCCCGCCCCACTGGCCGTTGCTTAACCCGAACTCATCCCGGATCTCCCCCGCGAAAATCGAAATGAAAAAGGTTTGGCCAAAGCTTGATAGGAATGACAGTAGAACGCCGGCCATCAACCATTGCGCGTTGTCGCGAAGAAAGGTCAAGAACGACATTGGCCGGATCATCCCGTTGGTCTGACCCAGCCCTATCGTGAACCCACGGCCTAAGCCAGAGCGTCAGAGAACGTAGCGGCTTATGTCCGTGTCTTCGGCCAGCTTGCCAACGTTTTCCTGAACAAACGTGGCATCCACTGTGATCTCATCGCCCGCGCGGTCCGGGGCGTTAAACGACAACTCCTCGAACACCCGCTCAATTACGGTGTAAAGCCGCCGCGCGCCAATGTTTTCAACACTCACATTCACGTCGGCGGCAATTTTGGCCAATGCCGCGATCCCGTCTTCGGTGAACGTTACGGCGACCTGTTCGGTCCCCATCAGGGCGGAATATTGCAAGGTCAGGGCATTGTCCGTTTCGGTCAGGATGCGCACAAAATCGGCCTCGGTCAGCGCACGCAATTCGACACGAATGGGCAAACGCCCCTGAAGTTCCGGCAAAAGATCGGATGGTTTGGCAATGTGAAACGCGCCTGAAGCGATGAACAGTATATGGTCGGTCTTCACCGGGCCGTATTTTGTCGAAACTGTCGTGCCTTCGATCAGCGGCAACAGATCACGCTGCACGCCTTCGCGGCTAACATCGCCGCCACGGGCATCGGCGCGGGCACACACCTTGTCAATCTCGTCCAGAAATACGATCCCGTTTTCCTCAACCGCCTTAAGCGCGGCGGTCTTGACCAGATCATCATCCAAAAGCTTGTCGGCCTCTTCTCCGATCAGGATGTCATAGCTTTCGCGCACCTTGAATTTTTTGGTCACTTTGCGCCCGCCAAAAGCTTTGCCGAAAATGTCGCCCAGGTTCATCATGCCCATCTGGCCACCGGGTTGGCCGGGAATATCCATCATCGGCATCCCGCCGCCGGACGTGTCCGCGATTTCAAGCTCGATCTCCTGATCGTCCAGGACACCGTCGCGCAGTTTCTTGCGGAACATTTCACGTGTCGCTTCGCGGGCATCCTCACCGGCGATCGCTTCGATCACACGGTCTTCGGCGGCCTTGTACGCGGCGGCCTTCACATCTTCGCGCATGTAATCGCGCGTTGTCGCCATCGCGGAATCCACCAGATCACGGACAATCTGTTCCACGTCGCGCCCGACATACCCGACCTCGGTGAACTTGGTCGCCTCAACCTTGATGAAGGGCGCGCGCGCCAATTTGGCCAAACGGCGGCTGATTTCCGTCTTGCCGACGCCGGTGGGGCCGATCATCAGGATGTTCTTGGGGTACACTTCGTCGCGCAGATCATCGCCCAATTGTTTGCGCCGCCAACGGTTGCGCAGGGCCACGGCAACGGCGCGCTTTGCATCGTTTTGGCCAATAATAAACCGGTCGAGCTCCGAAACGATTTCGCGGGGGGTCAGGTCGGTCATTCTGCTTTAGTCCTTGCAATGCCGCATGATCAGGCTGTCGCCCGTGCGGTTCAGAAGTTCGGGAACGGGGCGAAACCCCGCCTTGGTGTA
>JBOEGP010000033.1:0-80964 GCA_050633485.1 Pseudooceanicola sp. | reverse complement strand
GTGCGGGCGGGCCAGCCAGTCGGCCATCATGCCCATGTCCGCCGACACCATCGGGCGGAACCCGATCACAGGCGCGGCGGTGGCCGCATTAGCCACCGATTGTCTCCACCGTCAGATTTCCGTTGGTATAGACACAGATGTCGGCGGCGATCGCCATGGCAGCGCGTGCGACCTCTTCGGCCGATTTGTCGCTGTCCATCATCCCGCGCGCGGCGGCCAGAGCGTAATTTCCACCGGATCCAATCGCGGTTACATCGTGCTCCGGCTCTAGAACATCGCCGGCGCCGGTGATTACAAAAATATCCGTACCATCAGTAACGATCAGCATCGCCTCAAGTTTTTGCAGGTATTTGTCGGTGCGCCAATCCTTGGCCAATTCAACGCTTGCCCGCGCCAATTGGCCCGGTGTCGCCTCAAGCTTGACTTCAAGGCGTTCCAACAGGGTGAATGCGTCGGCAGTTGATCCTGCGAACCCCGCGACAACCTCGTGCCCGCCGGGTGAAAGGCGGCGGACCTTGCGCGCCGTGCCTTTCATGACTGTCTGGCCAATCGACACTTGCCCATCCCCGGCAATCACAACCTGACCACCCTTGCGCACCCCGATGATCGTCGTTCCATGCCAACCTGGGAATGTGTCGTCTGCCATTGCTCTCTCCTGCGTTCGTCCTGTCTATATGCGCGCTGTGACTTCGGGCGACAAGGGCAGGACCGCACCGCAGCCCTTGCCCGGCCCGGCGTGGGCGATTAGCGTCCCTTTCATGCAGGCCGCGCCCGTTCGATTTCACCTTGATCCCGATCTCTTGGCGAGCGTCGCCAAGGGCCAGCACAACTTTTTCGCCAAGGTACAGTCGGTTGTCGAGGCCGCCGGGCTGTCTGTGGAATTGGTTCCGAACGACCCGCTAACGCGCGAAGGTTCAGCCGAACTGGACGGCCATGACCTGTTTCATATGGACGAGCCGACACATCCACGCGCGTTGACTGTGAGGCGTGTCTATCATTACCCGTTTTGGGCCATTGAGCCCACCGGACGGCGCTGGAATTGGCGCGTTGCACAGGCCGAATTTCCAGGATCCAACGACAAGGCCGAAGCGCGTCGGTTCATGCGGTTTTGGCGTAAACGATTGTTCGGGGATGTCACCCCCCGAAGCGAGGGATACGTCTATGTCCCGCTTCAGGGAAGAATTCGCGATCACAGATCGTTTCAGACCTTTGCCCCGATCGACATGCTGACAGCGGTTCTGAAAAACGATGCGTCCCGTCCGATCGTCGCGACCCTTCACCCAAACGAAATCTATGATGCCGACGACCTTGCGGCGTTAGAACGGCTGGAACACCGCCACCCGAGGCTGACAATCGCAAAGGGTGAGATGCAAAAACACCTGTCCACGTGCGATTACGTCGTCACGGAAAACTCGTCCGCAGCGTTCAACGGGTTCTTCTTTGGCAAGCCCGCAATCCTGTTCGCCCGGATTGATTTTCACCACATAGCGGCGAATGTTTCTAACATAGGCGAGGCTGAAGCGTTCCGCCGGGTGATGCAGATGCGCCCGGATTATGCAGGGTACATCCATTGGTTCTGGCAAATAATGTCGATCAACGCTGGCCGTCCCGAGGCCGAAGACCAAATTGCACAGGCGCTAGGGCGCAATGGCTGGCCGGTCTGACACGAACAAAAAAAGGGCGCCCGACCTGGGCGCCCCGATACTAATTCGTTTGACCACAAATCAGATGGATTCAGTGATCCAGCTTTGCAGCGCGGCCTTGGGCGCCGCGCCAGTGCGGTTCGAAACGATCTGACCGTCCTTATAGATGAACAGCGCCGGAATGCCGCGCACACCCATGGACATGACAGAATTCGGGTTCGTATCGGCATCGACCTTTACGATCTTTACCTTGCCGGCCATCTCTTCCGAGATTTCCTCAAGCGCTGGGCCGATCTGCTTACATGGGCCACACCATTCGGCCCATACGTCTACCAGAACCGGCAGATCAGAGTTGATTACTTCGCTTTCGAACGTGTCGTCCGTTGCAGCTACTGTTGCCATCGGATTGCTCCCCGGATGGATGAAAGACGAGAGGAAGGTAGGCCCGAGTGCGACCACCGTCAAGGACAGGTTGTTGTGGTAAATGCGTCGACCACAAGATCGTGAGGTAAGTTCATCAAGGTTGCATTGCGCGTCCAGAGAATTGCCACGTCGATTTGGTGGCCCGGAAAAACCGCCCTAAGCGCAACCAGATAGGCGCCCATTTGGGCAAGCACACCGTCGGGCACCTGATCAACATCGTCCGGGACGACCGCATTGGTCTTGAAATCCACGGCCAGGATCTTGTCATCGCCAACCACAAGCCGGTCAATTATTCCATGGAGCCGCGCCGCACCAGGCTGCGGCAGGTCAGTGGAAATGGGCACCTCGGCCAGCGCCGCGGCATCAAACAAATGTGCCAACGAAGGCTTTTCCAAAACCCTCCGCGCCTCATCCAAAAGCAATGCCAACTCGTCTCCGGCGGCTGCGTCTCCGCCGGTGCTTAGCAGTCTGCCGGCAAGCTCCTCCCATGCTGCTGGGTCGTGGCTGGGCAGGTGTTCCAACAGCAAGTGAATTTGCCGTCCGCGCCTTTTGGCCTGATCTTCGTCCAGCCCCGCCTCACCGGGAAGGGCCTTGGCCGCGCCCAGATCTGACGGGCTGATTGTTTTTGGCTTCTCCGGTGGCTGGCCCGCCGGTTCAGCGAAATAACCCGGCAAAGATGCGTGTGGCGCTGCCACTCTTGTCACCAGTTCAGTCTCTGATGCGGCCCAATTGCCATTCTGAAGCCGAAGGCCCTGGCCCAGTTCGGTCTCCAGCGGCGCGGCGCCGAGATGTTCCATAGTGACGCGTACCCTGTCGTGCCAGGCAGTATCATCCTTGCCAAGGTCACCGGCGGCGGCCACGATCAACCACTTTTCAGCGCGGGTTAGCGCAACATAAAGCAGACGATCCCGTTCCTGTTCGCGCGCCTTGCGAAGCGCGTCTCGGGCGTTTTGCATTCCCTCGGGGGTGTCGTCAGATTTTGTTGCCCAGACCATCCGCCCACCCATCTCAATCAGGCTGTCCTGCATTCGGATGTCACGCTGACCGGTATCCGGCAAAATGACGATGGGTGACTCCAGCCCCTTTGCGCCATGAACAGTCATGACACGAATCCGGTCCCCCGCCGTGTCAAGCTGTCGCTTGATTTCAAGATCGTCGGTTTCCATCCAGACCAGGAATCCGGTCAGCGACGGCACTGCCGCACGCTCAAACGCCAGGGCCTGATCCAACAGGGCATCGATTCCGTCTTCTGCCTCTTCGCCCAGCCGGGCCAATAGAGATTCCCGGCCACCGTGGCGTGTCAGGATGCGTTCAATCAATTCATACGGGCGCAGAAAATCGGTTTGGCGACGCAAGTCATCCAGAACGGCCAATACTTCGGGGTATTCTTCGCGCCTCTCGCGCAAGGCGGGCCAAAGCTGTCCGGATGTGCGTTTGTGGGCAAGGTCGAACAAAGCCTGTTCATCCCACCCAAACAGGGGGGATTTTAGTGCCACCGCCAGTGACAAATCATCCTCAGGCGTTGCCAGGAAATTCAGCAACGCCGCGATGTCGCGCACCGCCAATTCGGCGCCTACCTTAAGCCTGTCCGCCCCGGCGATCGGCAGGCCCTCATCCTTGCAGGCCCGGATGATTTCATGAAACAGTTCCGAACGCCGCTGAACCAGGATCAAAAAATCGCCCGGCCTTATGGGCCGCATCCCGTATTGGCCAGAATGACCCTTTTCTACCGGAATTCTTTCGGTTCCGGTGATCATGTCTTTGATGCGCGCGGCGATGGCCTTGGCCAGTTGGACGCGCTCATCGGATTGGCTCAACTGATCAACGGGATCGGACCATTCGCGTTTTTCTGGCGATTCAGATTTTGGGACTACGGGCCACAGATCGACCCTGCCCGGCATGTCTGACTTATAGGCGTGATGCGGTTCCCTTCCGCCAAATCCGGCGTCCTCGCGCCCGACAAAAACCGCATCGACAAGCGACAGGATCGTCGCGGCCGACCTGAATGAAAACGCCAGATCAAGGACCTGCAATGGCTTGGGCGCCTGTTTCAGACGGTCGGCAAAATCTTCGCGCATTCTGTCGAACTCTCGCGGGTCGGCACCCTGAAAGGAATAGATCGACTGCTTTTTGTCTCCGACAACAAATATCGTGCGCGTCTTGTCCGTCTTGGCGCCTTCGCCGCTTGTGAATTCGCGGGCGAGCCGTTCGATCACATCCCACTGGACCGGGCTGGTGTCTTGGGCCTCGTCAACCAGAATGTGGTCGATACCGCCGTCCAGCCGGTACAACACCCAAGCCGCCACAGCGGGATCCGACAATAGATTGCGCGCGCGCAAGATCAGGTCGTCAAAATCCAGCCAGCCGCGCTGCTGCTTGGCAAGGCTATAGTCGCGCAGGAACACTTCGGCAAAGTCCAAAAGCGCACGCGTACGCCGCGCTGCCGCCAATCCCATCCGGAGACTTCGCGTTGCCTCCACGCGGCGCATCCAGTCTTCGAACCGCCCAAGGTCAGGGCCAATAGCCGCACGGATACCTTTGCTTGAAAAAGACCCTACTTTGGCGGAAAACGGGCTCTTGGCCCCCTTCTTGTACAGAAAAATATCTTCGAGCACCTCGAGCGCGCCGATGTCCAGCGAAGTGATCGAGCCAAGCTTTTCCGCCGTTTTGATGTCTGTCGAAGACCCTGTTCTAAGAACCGGGATCACGGCCGCGAGTATTTCTGCGCCATCCGGGGGGATGGCCAGATCCGTTAGCCGGGCTTCATCGCAATCCTGGGGCAGATCGAACAGCGTCATCAATTCGGCATCGTTCAGATTGCGCCGAAAGGCATGGGCGTTGTGCGCGATGTCATTTGTTATGTTGGCAAACGTTTCATCGCTTAGGTATCCCGCGACGGCAGCAACGCGCGCCTTATCGGGGCCGTCGGCCAGTGCCTCAACAATATCAGCGCGCAGCAACGCAGTGGCGCGGTCCTCGGCCTCGGCAAACTGCGGGCTGACCCCGGCCTCAAGCGGAAAGCGGCGCAACAGGGCGGCACAGAACGAATGGATTGTCTGAATTTTCAACCCACCGGGCGTTTCGATGGCGCGGGCAAAAAGCGTTCGCGCGCCGGCAAGGTCAAACGGGCCATCGGCGCCAAGTGCAGCAAGCTGATCGCCAAGATCGGCATCCTCCAACATTGCCCAAGCGCCAAGCCTTTGAAACAGGCGGTTCTGCATCTCGCTCGCTGCGGCCTTGGTGTAGGTCAGGCAAAGAATGTGTTGTGGTTGAACCCCTGACAGCAAAAGCCGGGCCACCCGGTCAGTCAACACGCGAGTTTTGCCAGACCCGGCGTTCGCTGACAGCCATGTCGAACGATCGGGGGCCGCTGCGCGAACCTGACGTTCAGTTGCTTCGTCGCGCTGGACGGTCATCTGACATCACTCCGATGCGGTGGCGTTGTTGCATCCCATTCACCGAACCGGGCCAATTGGTCATAATTTCCTGTTTCGGCCGTTTTGAACATCGCGCGCCGAGATGTGTAAGGCATGGAGTCGTCGAAAAACGCGCGTATCAGCTTGTCAAAATCGCTCCATGCCTTGCCGGGCGGCACGGCGTCCAGCGGCGCGAGGACCTCGCCGCTTTTGCTTCCAAGCCCGATATAGGCGGCGCGGACGACCGATTTCGGATCAACCCCGTCGAATCCGTTGCGGTCGGCAAGGGCCGCAGACAGCAATAGCTGACGGTCAAAGAAGATCTGTTTATCTTTTGAGGGTGGCGCGCCCGTCTTGTAATCATAAATCAGCGCATTGCCCGACGGATCAATGTCGATCCGGTCCGCCTTGGCCGTCAGGGTAAAACCAAGGTCGGTGATTTCCGAATGGCCTTTGACCTCAAACGCGATGGGGTTGCCCAGCGTCCTGCGCCCTTCCTCGTCGTGCAGAAAAGCGTCACAAACACGGGCCAAACGCGCGCGCCATAGGTGGCGCGCCTCGGCCCAAGGCACTTCGGAGTCCAGAACCTCGTCACAGATCGCCAACAGGACGTCACGGCTTAGGTCGGTATCGCGGGATTTGCGAATAAACAGTTCAAGGACACGATGCAAAACGATGCCGCGCAACAAGGCGTCGGGCACCGACATCAGGGGGTCCAACGGCTCCAGCCGCAGCACCCGCCGGGCATAAATCGCATATGGATCCCGGACGAGCCGCTGAATTTCAGTGACGGAAAGCTTGCGCGGGCGCGCAGAGACAGGCGGGCAGGGGGCTGGCCTTGGGGCCGCGGCGGTTGGCTGGATCTGTTCCAGCGTCGTTGCCGCGGCAAGCGATTGCTGCCCCCGGTCGCGCATCGACGCAAGGGCGGCTTTGCCCGCGCCAGGCAATCCGTCAAGAAGGTTCATCAATCGACTGACCCACCGGGACGGCACTGTTTCGGAATCCTGCGATCGTACCGAACGTGTCAACCACACCTCAGGTGCGGCAACCGCCTGTTGAAAATCGTGCGCGGACAACCCGATTTTACGCTCTGGCAGAAGAAGACCGGCCTTGTGTCGCATTTCACGGTTCAACCATGGATCGGGGGGCGGAACCTCGGGCCAGGATCCTTCGTTCAACCCACCAAGGATGACAAGATCGGCGCCCTGAACGCGCGCCTCCAACGTGCCCCAGATCAAGATCCCGGAATGACCCGCGTCGCGTTCGCGCACCTCACCACCGGCCAGAACGGCGTTGAACAGAGTCTCATAATCATGCGCCGTCAACGCGCCGCCATATCCCGCTTCGCGCTCCAGCTCTGCGATCGTTTCGCTTGCGCTGCGCCCTGCTGGGCCTGCCCACAGCTCTCCGGTGCCGTCCCCGATATGGCCTTGGGCAATTCGACCGCTCAGGTCTAGGTGGGTTTTGACGCGCACAGTCAGATCCATGGCATCCGGCGCCGGGCCACTAAGGATCGTTTCGGCCACCCAGTTCGCCCAAGCGGGTGCAATATCTTCGGTTCGGCTGGCGGCAAATTCCCGCAGATCATCGCCCGACGGAAACGGCGGACCATTGCGGCGCAACCGAAGTTCCAGCGCGCGGGTCAGCAACAGATGCGGGCCACGTTCGGCACCAGAATGCGCAAGGGGGTGCTTTAGGATTGTCAAAAGCGCTTCGGTTGAACACCGCCGTGTAAACAGCCCGGACACATGGCGCAAAAACCGACCCGGAGGCGAAAGCTGAAGCGGCTGTCCCGCGGAATCGTCAGGCACAATATCCCAGCGGTCCAACGCCGCAGACACCTGACGCGTCAGCATCCTGTCCGGGGTAATCAGTGCCGCCGTCACCCCGTCATGGGCCGCCTGACGCAACCGCATGGCAATTGCCAATGCCTCGGCCCGGCCCGATGGCGCTTCGACCAAGGTCATGTTCGCCGTCGAAGACTCAAGATCGGTCAGGTTTGGCCCTTCGGTCATCCATTGGTGCGTGACGGGCGCGGGCCGCAAGGCAAGCGAAACCAGTTCATTTCGCCCTTTGGCGGGTGGTTTTGCATCAGACCATGTTTTGACATCGCCATGCGCCAGGCCAAGCTCGTTCAAAAGCCGTGCAAAACGGAACTGTGGGTGATCTTCACCGGTGAGCGCGTCTGACAGGGTCGCCCAAGCGGCGTCTGGCATTCCAAAATCATACCCCGGCAGGATGACAGCCCCTTGGGGCAACCGCGCAACCGCATTCATCAGCAAATGCGTCGAGCCACGAGAGCCGGTCGAACCCGCCAAAATCACCGGATGGGCGGGGGGCGATTTGACCCAATCCGCGACGGTGCGTTCGATCACCAACCGTTGCCGGGCTTCGGGGTCTATCCCGTCCGGGTCGCTGGATGAATACCGCCGCGCAATGGTCAAAAACGTCAACGCCCGCGCCCAATGCCCGGACAAATCGCTGACATCCAGCGCCTCTAGCGCCTCGGGCGACACGCCTTCGCCTTGCATTTCGTCCAGCACTTTGGCCAGAGAATCGGCAAGATCATAAAGCGCGGTTCGCGGCGCGAGGTCGGGTTGGGATTCCAGCAAAGCCGCGATCAGTTCAACCAATTCAAGCCTGCGGCGCAGGGCCGGAACGGCATTCGGAATTCCACCGAGATGAAGGGACTGACCAAGATCAGTGATCAAATCGATGCGCGGCAGAAGCGTCGGCGCGCCCTGATCAAACAAATCGCGAATGCGCCGTGCCATGCGCCGCGTGTTCACGATCAGCCTGACCCGCGCCATGTCCTGTGGCGGGCGATCCTTGTACATGTCGCGCAACCCCGCGACCAATGCCGCCGGGAAATCAACGCCGGGTTCCATCCCGAAAACCCGTGGGTGGGGCAGGGGATCAAACATGGTGGTCACCCAACAGCGTTTCCGCCAAAACGATGCCCTCTGGCCGCCCCACGTCGCACCATTTGCCCGGATATGACAGACCGAAAAGCCGCCCCTTTGCTATCATCCGATCCCATAACAGGTTGAGAGAGAACGACGTTTCCTTGATTTCGGCAAGCCCACCTGTCTGGAGGATTTGCGCCCCGCCAAAAATGAGCGGCCCACCGCGCGACAATAGCCCGCCCTGGGTGATGGAAAAGTCGCCCCCACCGGTCCGGCCGATCGCGTTCTCAGGCTCTAAACAAAGCAAAAGCGCATCCATTCTTGTCGCATCCCAGGCGTCATTCAACAGCTTCAACGGATTTGGACCCGTCCAAACAACATCGGGGTTAAGTGTCATGACCGGCGCGCTGCCCAGCAGGGGCAGGGCCTTTCGCAGGCCGCCACCGGTTTCCAGTATTTCCGGGTCTTCCCGCGAAATCTGGATGCCCTTGGGCACCAGGTGCGCCTCAATCATGTCGGCCAGATAATGGGTGTTTGCGACAATACGCTGCGTACCCAAGGCCCGGACAATATCAATCGCGTGATCAATCAATGGACGGCCCGCGACAGGGATCAACGGCTTGGGGCGCTCCGCGGTCAACGCGCCCATGCGCGTGCCAAACCCGGCCGCAAAAATCATCACGCTTTCCGGTGTGTCCCGCATTGGCTTTTGATCCGATCAAGTGTGTCAGGGGTTGGTTCGGGTAGAACGTCCAATACCAAGGGCGCAATCGCGGCAAGCGCGGGGTGGGCCAGATCACGCACAAGATGCCCCCAAACGCGTGGGATCAGATCCGGATAATGTATCTTTCCATCCCTTACGCATAGGCGCGCGAAAACGCCAAGAATTCTGAGATTTCGCTGAGCGCCAAGGACATGATAGGCCACCTCAAACCCTGTGCGTTCCCGCCCAGAGATCGTGCAGAACCGATCGATCATATCCCGTTCGATCACCGCGGGCACATCGCGCCGCGCATCCTGCAGCAACGAAACCAGATCATAAGCGGGATGCCCCGCCATCGCATCCTGGAAATCCAGCAGACCAACCTGCGCGACGCCGTCCCGATCAGACAACCACAACAGATTCTCGGCGTGATAATCTCGCAGGATCAGGACATCGGGTGTGGCATCAACCGCGTCAAGCAATGGGCGCATTGCACTGGCAAAGTCAGCACGGGCATCGGGGTTCGCCCCGTGGGCGGCCAAAAGGTACCAGTCAAAGGCCAGCGCGGCGACCTCAGTCATCAACGCTGAAGTGTACCGCTCTACTGACCTAGGGACCGGTGCCTGATGCAGGGCGTTCAGAACGTCAATTGCCCCGGAATAGAGCCGCATTTCCAGGTCAGCCGCACTGCCATTGTGCGCCAAGACCCTCGCAAATAAATCGTCACCCAGATCTTCCAGAATAAGGAAGCCCTGTTCGGTGTCTGCGGCCAAAATCCTGGGGGCCGACAGGCCAATGTCACGCAGGTGCTGTGCAATGCGGATAAAGGGGCGAACATCTTCGCCTTTGTCCGGGGGCGCGTCCATCAGGATCACGCTTTCGCGGCCTTGGGTCAGCCGATCATATTTACGGTTCGACGCGTCCCCGGAAATAGGCACACGGGCGGCACCACCAAAGCCCGATTTTGCGACGAATTTTGCACTGGCGTCGGTCCTGTCAGTCAAGTTTGGCCTCCCTCAGGATGTCATGCCAATGCGCGGCGTCCCCGCGAATGGTCATCGCGCGCGCGGTTTCCCCTTCGACCGAGAATGAAAGTTCTAGCGCCGAAGCCGGAGCAAGGTCGCCCAGCCGGTCGGGCCATTCCACAAGGCAAATGGCTGTGTCAAACGCCTCGGACAGTCCCAATTCCTCAACCTCGTCTGGGTGTGAAAGGCGGTACAAATCCGCATGCCAAACCGGGCCTCTGATCGTGTCATATGTTTGAACAAGGGTGAAGGTCGGCGATGGCACGTCCTCGGGTTCTGTCAGGATCGATTTGATCAAACAGCGCGCAAAATGGGTTTTTCCGGCCCCAATACCACCCTGAAACAACAGGACGTCGCCCGGCCGCAACAGCGGCCCGAGCCGACACGCCGCTGCGCAGGTGTCATCGGGAGTAGAAAGAAAATGCCTGACGGATATTTGCCCCATACCACCACATTACGCGGCAACCAGAGCGCTGCAAGGTCGCTTATGCGTCGGGCGGGGTGTCGGCTGCATCGGGCGTCAATCGGGGCAGGAATCCAACCAACGTCGCCCCGCCGGACAGCGGCACGAACCGACAGTCGAGCTTTTGACCGTTTTTCATGGTCACCTCGGCAAACCATTCACATCTGGGCCCGAGATCCTGCGCAAAGTCGCGGGCGTCGCCCCATACCGGGCTGCTCTGCGTTTTCTCTTGCCACATGATTGTGGCGTCCTTTGTCGAAATGTCACTTGCGCTGCCTTCGGGCTCCACGCCCCAAAGGGTCGTGTAGGAAGAGTTGCACATGGTCATGCGCCCCTGGCGTGAAAATAACGCAATTCCTTCGTCCATACTGTCCAGCACAGATTGGCCCAGTTCCGCCACATGGTGGAATTGTCGCGAAATGGACATTTCCGAGCTGATGTCCTCAAACAGGAACGCGATCGCTCCGTTTGGGTAGGGTCGCCCGATCACCCGATAGGTTACGCCGGACGGGAGGTTCCATGTTTCAAGATACCTCCCCTCGGCGGCCCGGTCGGCAAGCTCGGTCAACGCGCTTCGCCAGCTTGCGTAATCCTTGGGCTCTGGCATGATTCTACAGTCACGCAGGGCGTCGAAAAAGGACGGAAGGTCGGGCCGGCCGCTCAGAAATTCGGGCGAAAGGTCCGTGAGGTCAATCAGAGCGGGATTAAACAAGGTCAAGCGGCGGTCGCGGCTGAATATCGCCAGACCAATCGACAAGAGAGCGAATGTCTTGGTGAGCGTTTGGACGAACCCGCGCTGGGCAACCTCGGCCCGGATCACCTGAGTGACATCGGTGCCGTAGTGAAGCCAAACGCGGTCGGATTCCACGACGGACACATCAAACCACCGGGAGTCTTCGCGCGTGCCGTCGGGTTTCGAAAGCTCGACTCGGGCAGATACCTGTCGCTCATCCCGTGGGAGCGGCAGGCCAGTTTGAAGCAACGTGCCCTGATCCGGGGCGCCAAATGCATCCTCTAGGTGCTGATAGGCCCGGTTCGACCAAATCAAATTGTTTTCGGTGTTAGTGGCCCAAACGGGGTAAGGCGCGCGTTGTGCCGCACCCCTGAAATTGTCCAACGCGCCATTTTGTGACAACAGCAAATGCTGATCTGCCGCGTCAAGCGGGCCATTCTCATGAATTGTGACGCTTACAACCGATCCGGCGACATTGATTTCGACAATGCCCGCATCGTCGCCGTGGGTGGAATTAAGTGTCGTCGTTTCCGAGTCTGGTTGTTCTGATGGAAAGTCGTGAAACCGCGATATCAAAGCCTGCTGTAGTCTAGACCAGTCAGGCAGATCTGCATCTGTCGTTTCAAATACCTTCTGCCCGGACGGTGACGCATTGTTAAGCTGGCCGTTCAACAACAAGAAACTGACCGGGGATTGTTCAACGTTATCCTGAAGTGAGTCCCGCCCGGAATTGCGCCGATCGGACCTCAATTGCAAAAACCGGGCTGTCGCAAAAAGTGCCAGGAAAGCCGCCAGCGTGCACACGAACGCGAGCGTCACTATTTGAACGAGGTCGAGACTCAGCATGGCACACGCGAAAACAGAACGTAGTTAAAATTGCAGTAAAACTGTGAATAAAGAGTTAACGCAAATATGCAAATAGAAATGTAGAATTAGGAACGATAGATTTAGCTAGATTTTTAAGGGCAAATTCTTTCCTGTTGGGATCGCGAATTCCCCCAAACGGGCGTCAATCTTTTCGCGTGGCCAGATCACCTCGATGACGGCGCCGGTTCGAACGGGCTTATTTCCTTTTGGAAAATGCCGTTCTGTCCCATTCGAAAAGGTTAATTCCGCACCAGACCGTTCAAGAAGTGTTTTCGCGATGAATAACCCCAGGCCCATCCCCTCGTATTCCGGTCGTTCCTGGTGGTCACTTGTTGCACGACGACGGCGCATGAACGGATCGCCGATCCGACCAATCACCTGTGGCGAATACCCCCGGCCATCGTCCATGATGCGGATGGTGACCTGACTATCGCTCCAATGGCTTTCGACCCAAACGTTAGCTTTGGCGAAATCAACCGCATTCTGAATCAGGTTCCGCAGGCCGTGAATGACCTCGGGGCGGCGCAAGATGGCAGGCTGGTGTTCATCAAATCCCTGGTCCGGGCCGGTTTCAAAATGGACATCCTTGCCACGGTCCCGGTGGGGTTCTGCGGCCTCTTCTATGACGGCGGACAGAGGCGCCTGCCGCAGGTGGAGGTCGTCATTCCCCGCCCGTCCCATCGCGCGCAGAATGTCGCGGCACCGATCTGCCTGTTCGCGGATCAGAAGCGCATCTTCTCTCAACTCGTCGCGACCGGCCAATTCTTCGATCAACTCCGAAGACGTCAACTTGATCGTCGCAAGTGGCGTGCCCAGTTCATGCGCCGCCGCCGCCACGACGCCGCCCAAGTCCGTTAGCTTTTGTTCCCGCGCCAGGGCCATTTGGGTCGCCTGAAGCGCATCGGACATATTATGCATCTCGGATGCGATCCAGCGGGAATAGATGCCAAGGAAAATGACCGCAATCACAATAGCCAGCCAATTGCCAAACAGAAATATCTGCCCAATTTGCAAAACGTTGCCAGAGTCATTTCTGAGAGGCAGGTGAAATTGCGCCAGCAGCGACACGACCGAGATTGCAACAATACCGGTGAAGACGGTGGACCGTGTTGTCAGCGCGGCGGCCGAAACGGTAACCGGACCCACAACAAGGATCGAAAACGGGTTGTTCAAACCGCCGGTCAAATACAGCAACAACGCAAGCTGGAGGAGATCGAAGAGAACCATCATCAGGTTCTCGGCTTCGGTCAACCGTTTGCTTTCCGGAAAAGTCAGTGTTGCGACCAGGTTCCCGACGATGGAAACGGCGACCACCAGGTAGCAATACCCGTATTCCAGCGACAGCCCGTACAGCTCTCCTGCGACGAACAGGGCAGACAATTGCCCGACGATGGCACCCCAACGCAAAAGGATGGTGGTGCGCAGGCGGATCCAGTTGCCGCGTTGGCGCCCCTGAAGCGGGTCGATTTCCGTATGGCTCATGACCGTGCGCCTTTGACCGGTTGCATTGATCGAACCGAAGGTTAGATGTGCCGTGTGTCGCAGGCAATGCTGTCGCGCGGCCAGATCGCAAGGAAGGCCCGGACAATGACCCGTATTTATGCAATCGCCGCCGCCACCGCCATTGCCGTGTTGCTGGCAGCCCTATGGGTTTTGACGCTGGGCCGAGGTGGCGATGATCGCTATGCCGCGTGCCGCGAAACGGCCATTGCGGGCGGGTCGGATCAGATCGGCGGGCCCTTCACGCTTGTCGATGAAACCGGCAAAACGGTGACAGACAAAGACGTTCTGGATCAACCCGCGCTGATCTATTTCGGGTACACCTATTGCCCGGACGTTTGCCCAATGGACACGGCCCGCAACGCCGAAGCGGTTACGATTCTTGAAGAACGCGGGTATCGGATCAAGCCGGTTTTCATCTCGATCGACCCTGATCGTGACACGCCGGAACAATTGGCGGAATTCACCGACTATCTTCATCCGCGCATGGTGGGCCTGACGGGAACACCAGAACAGGTTAAGGCGGCAAGTGAAGCCTATCGGACCTATTATCGCAAACAAAAGCCGGACGCGGGGGATGCGGAATACTATCTGGTGGATCATTCCACCTTTACCTACCTGACCCTGCCCGAGTCCGGCTTTGTCGAATACTTTCGCCGTGATGTTGAACCTGAACAAATGGCTGACAGGGTTCAGTGCTTTATGGATGTCCAATAGGTCTGCGAAAGTTTGACGCAGGCGCGCGCGCGGGCTAGAACCATCCGACTTACTGAATATGTCACCGAAAGATCAGGAGAGCGCGCGATGCAGGATTTGGCCGAATTGGGCGAAGACCGCTCTCTACTACTTGTTGATGACGACGAACCGTTCCTGCGTCGATTGGCCAAGGCGATGGAAAAGCGCGGGTTTGACGTGGAAACGGCCGGGTCTGTGGCCGCTGGCAATGCAATTGCGACAGCCCGCCCGCCGGCCTACGCCGTTTGCGACCTCAGGCTTGAGGATGGCAATGGTCTGGACGTTGTCGAAGCGATCCGCGAGCGCCGCCCAGATGCCCGCATAGTCGTCCTTACGGGATATGGCGCCATCGCGACAGCCGTTGCGGCGGTCAAGATTGGCGCGACAGATTACCTGTCCAAACCCGCGGATGCGACCGACATCACCAACGCGCTTTTGGCAAATGGCGATCAGCTTCCCCCGCCGCCGGAAAACCCGATGAGCGCGGACCGTGTTCGCTGGGAACACATCCAGCGTGTTTATGAATTGTGTGATCGCAACGTCAGCGAAACAGCCCGACGGTTGAACATGCATCGGCGTACCTTGCAGCGCATCCTTGCCAAACGCAGCCCGCGCTAGGCTTTATGCCTTAGCGGGTGGATCACAGCTGGTAATACTTGACGACCTTGTCCACCACAGCGCCGTCATTCAGGCGCACGCCCTCAATTCGGTGGTGATCCTCGAACCCGCGTGACTGGTAATAGGCCAGCCCACCGGTGTTGTCGGCGCGGATCTCTGCCTCGATCATCTTGAATCCGGCGGTGACGGCTGCCTTTCGCGACGCATCGAACAGGGCCGACCCGATGCCAAGCCCGGTGCGCCCAACCCGCGCAAAGGTGGCGATGATCGCGATGTCATGTTCGTTCTGATCCCATTGATCGACAAACTGGTACCCCATTAGCGTGCCGTCATCATCTTCGGCCAGGTGCCAGATGCCGCGTGGGTCGCGATTCATGTTGGTCCGTATGTCTTCGGCAGTTACAGGCGTGGTCATCGCTGTCGTACCGCCCTCTGCGATCACCTCGTTCAACAGATCAGCGATTGCAGAACAATCACCCGCCCCGGCCCTGCGAATATGAATCACGACAATCCCCTCATCAACTCGGCATGCCGACGCGTGAAATCGCCCCGGGTTTCCAACGGTGGCCGCAGGCGAATGGTCAGGCCATCGACAACATTTTGATCCGGCCGCCCGAAAAGCTTGGTCGCTTCGGTTTCCGTGAAACCGGCGATCTGAACGGCCTCCATCCAGGCGCTGATTTTGTCGGCCTTTTTGATCTTTTGCTTGATCGTTTTAGGTGTCGCCGCCGGAAGGCCAAACCGCAAATGAATTGCCGCCGTCAGGCGATCGTCCAACGCGCCATATCCCGGACCAACGGCCGCCTTGACGGGTGAAATCATGTCACCGATCACATATTCCGGCGCATCATGAAGAAGGGCGGCCAACCGCCACTTTACCGGTGCATTCGGGTCAATCCGGCCATAGATCACTTCAACCAAAAGCGAATGTTCGGCCACCGAATACGCGAAATCGCCCAATGTCTGTCCATTCCAACGGGCAACAAAGGCAAGGCCATGCGCGATGTCCTCGATCTCGATGTCCATCGGAGTGGGATCCAGCAGGTCAAGCCTGCGACCAGACAGCATGCGTTGCCATGCGCGCGGTTGTTTGGCCATTGCAGCCCCCGTTGTTCAGTGACGGTGCAATCTGGCGCAAAGCGATGTCAGAATTCAACCGGGTCCACGGAAAACACTTTGTTGTGGTGCATCTCTCCGCGCAGCTGATAGCCAAGGCCGCGAAATGTGCGCCTGATCCATCTCGGTCGACGAAACCCTTCCAGGATCAGGATCGGGCGCCAACGGTGAATAAGGTCGCGTGCACCGGACAGGGCGGAAATCTCGTGTCCTTCGACATCCAGCTGAAGGATCGACACGGGCCGGTGGACCGGCACGGCATCATCAAGGCGGATTGATTCAACCGCTTCGATTCCAGGCGCGCCGCCAAGGGGCACAAAATGGCTGTGCCCGCCCAATGGCTTGCCCTTGTCATCGTGGGTGCGAAAATGAACCGTGCCCGTGTCTGCCGACACAGCCGCCCGGCGCAACGTGACATTTTTCAGATCGTTCAGATCAATGGTTCTGGCGGCGTTTTCATGGGAATCTGGGTTCGGCTCAAACGCCCAAACCTTGCGGCCCTCGCCCATGGCGCTGGACAGCGCGGGCAGGAAATCTCCAAAGAAGGTGCCCGCGTGGATGATGTCGCCCTTGCCTGCGTGGCGCATCATGAATGCGATTGTGCGTGGTTCGTAAACCTTACCGGATTTGACCAACCGGACGGCGGGGCGGTGGTCCAACCCTTCCGGAACAGAGTACTTTCCATAGATATTGGTCGCAATTGCTGCGTTGCTCATCTGACTGCCTCGGCTTGCCCGGATTTCCGGGTCATTATTCGCTTGATAACCCAAATGTTCCCCGCAGTTGATGCGTTAGGCAAGACCTGATACGCCGCCGACCAAAGCTAATCGGGATGGATTACCAAATGGCCACAGATTACATCGTTAAGGACATCAATCTTGCCGCTTTCGGGCGCAAGGAGCTGGATATCGCCGAAACCGAAATGCCGGGCCTAATGGCCCTGCGCGAGGAATACGGAGACAGCAAGCCACTGGCAGGCGCGCGGATCGTCGGATCCCTTCACATGACGATTCAGACAGCCGTTCTGATCGAAACCCTTGTCGCGCTGGGCGCCGACGTCCGTTGGGCATCGTGCAACATTTTTTCAACGCAAGACCACGCCGCAGCAGCGATTGCAGCAGGCGGCACGCCCGTTTTTGCGATCAAAGGCCAGACATTGGTTGAACATTGGGATTACCTTGACCGGTCCTTCATGTTCCCCGAAGGCGCGAACATGATCCTGGACGATGGTGGCGACGCGACCTTGTATGTCCTTCTTGGCGCGCGGGTCGAAGCCGGTGAAACCGGTTTGATTGAGGTGCCGACCTCGGAAGAGGAAGAGGCCATTTTTGCGCAAATCAAAAAGCGCATGGCCGCAAGCCCCGGCTGGTTCACCAAAACCCGTGACGCGATCAAAGGCGTGTCCGAGGAAACGACAACAGGTGTTCACAGGCTCTATGACCTGCACAAAAAGGGCCAGTTGCCATTTCCCGCCATCAACGTGAATGACAGCGTGACCAAATCGAAATTCGACAACAAATACGGCTGTAAGGAATCCCTGGTTGATGGCATTCGCCGGGCCACCGACACGATGATGGCCGGCAAGGTCGCGGTTGTGTGCGGTTACGGCGATGTCGGCAAAGGCAGCGCCGCGTCACTGTCAGGTGCCGGCGCCCGTGTGAAAGTGACCGAAGTTGACCCGATCTGCGCGCTTCAGGCCGCCATGGACGGGTTCGAGGTTGTCACCCTGGAAGACGCTGTTTCCAGCGCTGACATTTTCATCACCACCACCGGCAACAAAGATGTCATCCGGATCGAGCATATGCGCGAGATGAAGGACATGGCGATTGTTGGCAACATCGGCCATTTCGACAATGAAATTCAGGTCGCGAACCTAAAGAACCACAAGTGGACCAACATCAAAGAACAGGTGGACATGATCGAAATGCCGTCCGGCAATCGTTTGATCCTGCTGTCCGAAGGCCGCCTTTTGAACCTTGGCAACGCAACAGGCCACCCGTCCTTTGTCATGTCGGCCAGCTTTACAAACCAGGTTCTGGCGCAGATGGAATTGTGGTTGAAGGGCGACGAATACGACAACCAAGTTTATATTTTGCCCAAGCATCTGGATGAAAAAGTTGCGCGCCTGCATTTGGATCGTATCGGCGTCAAGCTGAGCAAGCTTGCCACCGAACAGGCCGAATACATCGGTGTCAGCCCGGATGGTCCATTCAAACCTGAACATTACCGTTACTAATTCCGTGGTTTGAAAAAGGTTTGGTGTGGCCCGGATGGCGGAGCCACGCCACACAATCCAAAAAGCGAATTTTTTCCTTTGTTCGGTGCGTTTCGCCGGATAACGTGCTGTCACACATAACGGGGATAGCGGGCTGCATCGCAGTCCGAAAAGTGGAGTAGAATTATGGGAAAACGCGACGACCTGATCGCGAAATACGCGGACGACCTGAAGAACAAGTGCGGCATGACGCCGGACATGGAGCTTCTTCGCAAAGTGACGATTGGCTGTGGTCCGTCAATTTATGACGCTGACGCCAGCACTGTTGCCGGGTCCCAACCCGGAGAGCTGGAGACGGTCAAGAACAATTTCTTGATCAAGAAGCTTGGACTGAAGGATGGTCCTGCGCTGGACGAAGCGATTGCATCGGTTATTGAAACCTATGGCAAATCCGAACGGAACAAATACCGCGCTGTCATCTACTACATGCTGGCCAAGCATTTCGGCAAAGAGTCGGTCTACGGCTGATCAAACGATTGACGGGCGGCGCTGATCAACTGGCGCTGCCCGTCCCGCTTTCCGGTGTGTGAACCGGACAATCCTAAACATAATAGATTTGCCCGATGCCTGCGCGTCGGGCTATGCCTGTGGCGATGGTCAGAACGACCGGAACCAAATTCAGTTTCACGTGTGGTGTGTAGGGAGCACGTGGGGTGGCGGAGGGTTTCGGATGTGACCGGACCCTCCGTTTTTGTTGGATAGGTGTCAGGTGTTTCGCAATGCGGCCAAGGCGCGCCTATCAAAACATCCCAAGGACAAGCCCGATCACGCCACAGCCGACAATCGCGTATCCGCCATCAATGAATGACAGTCGCGCGGGCCGCATGGCGTATGCATAATTCATGGCCATCCACGGGGTAATAAAGAACGCGCCGATCCCAAGACCACCCAGGAACGATTTTCCCGACCCTTCGATACCGGCCATCGAAAAGATGTGGCGCATCATGCCTGCAACCAGGATCATGCAAACGATGCCAACAACAAACGGCCAATAGGATCCGTCTTTGACCGGCTTGCCGTGTTCGTTAAGCTCAAGCCCGGTCGACCGTAGCCAAATGCCTGCAAATGTCAGATACCAGATTGCCCCGGCACCGAAACCAGCCGCCGCGGCGACCAATACTGCTGTGTAACTCACTGTATTTCTCCTGTCCTTCGCCGGGGATTGTCTGCGCATTTTTATTTTTGTCCGGCGGGCGCGGGCAGTGTATGGCCCAATTCACAAATTATCTGCCATTCCTTTTCCGTCACTGGCTGAACAGACAGGCGGGTGTTGTTGACAAGCACCATATCACTCAACCGCAGATCGTCCTTGCACTGCTGCAAGGTCACGGGCGTTTCCATCGGCCGCACCGCCCGTATGTCAACACAGTCCCAGCGGTCATCTTCGGTTGTGCTGTCCGGGTGTGATGTCGCGCAGACTTCAACGATGCCAACGATTTCGCGATCCTTTTGCGAATGGTAAAAGAACCCAAGATCACCGATCGCCATCTCGCGCATGAAATTGCGGGCCTGGTAGTTGCGCACGCCATCCCATTCTTCGCCAGTCGCACCCTTGGCCACCTGATCATCCCAGCCCCAGGTGGATGGTTCGGATTTGAACAACCAATAGCGCATCACCCGATGACCTTTTTCCACGCGATCAGTTCGACCGATGAAAACAGACCGGCGGCGGCATAGGGATCGCCATTCGCCCATGTCTGCGCCGCGTCCATGTCGTCGACATCAAGAATGATCAGTGAACCGCACATGTCGCCGCTGTCATCCAGCAGCGGCCCGGCCTGAGAAACCACGCTGGTTTTGTCGATATAGGCCAGATGGGCGTCGCGCGTGTCCTTACGGATTTGCAGGGCACCGGGTTTGTCACGGGCGATAAGGGCGATCAGCATGTCATTCCTCCTTTAGCGGCCGGGACAACAGCATCCCGAGCGCGCTTTGCATATCGATTTTACCGTCAATCAGCGCAACGACCACATCCGTGATCGGCATATCGACACCAATCTGGCGCGATGCCTGGCTGACGGCGCGGGCTGTTGCTGCGCCTTCGACAGTTATCGTTGGGTCAAAACGCGCAGCCGACCCAAGCGAACGGCCAAAAGCATAATTGCGCGATCCGTCCGACGTGCAGGTCAAGGCAAGATCGCCCAAACCGGACAACCCCGCCAGCGTCGCCGCCCGCGCGCCGCGCGCCGTCGCCAGACGCTGCATTTCAGCATAGCCCCGCGTCATGACGGCCGCGCGGGCACTTTCACCAAATCCGGCCCCGATGGCGGCGCCGCAGGCGATCGCGATAACGTTTTTCATGGCCCCGCCGGTTTCTGCGCCAATCACATCATCGGTTCGGTACAGTCGCAAATTGGGCGCCGTCAGCGCCTGTTGCAGATGCTCTGCCTCAGCCTGATCAGCGCATGCGAGGGTCAGGGCCGTGGGCAGGCCCCGCGCAATGTCTGCCGCAAAGCTTGGCCCGGTCAACAGTGCCACGGTCGCGTTTGGCACAACCTCGTTCAATACCTGGGCCGGTCCCAGACCTGTGGCAAGTTCGATCCCTTTGCAACACGCCACAAGCGTCCGGTGTTGCAGCGCGTCATTGTATGTCTGTGCGACCGCGCGCAATTGCTGCATAGGAACGGCAAGCAAAACAGGAAAATCGCCTGCAATAGAGCCGATATCGGCAGAAACCGACAGGCTTTCCGGTAGGGTCACGCCGGGCAGGCGGACGCTGTTTTCGCGGGCTGATTGCATGTCATTCGCCAACCCGGCATTCCGCGCCCACAAATGCACGGCTGTGCCATCCTTGGCCAAAGATACGGCCAATGCGGTTCCAAAAGCCCCGGCGCCCATAATTCCGATCATGCCTTGGCCCCCTTTTTGCCGCTTCCCAACAAAGCCGGGCTTCTATTATCCAACGGCCACCGGGGGCGTGCCATAAGCGTCATGTCATCCACCGAACCTGACGCAAACCGTTCAAGCCCGGCATAGGCAATCATTGCGGCGTTGTCCGTACAAAGGCTGAGAGGCGGGGCAAGAAATGTGCTTTCTGCCTCCTCCGCCACGTCCTCTAACGCTGCGCGTATCGCGGAATTGGCGGCCACGCCACCAGCAACGGCAAGCAGGGGTTGATCAGGCTCTGCATCCAGATAGATCGCCATGGCCCGGCGGGTTTTTTCCGCCAGGACATCAACAACGGCGGCTTGGAACCCTGCGCACATGTCCGCCCGGTCCCGGCGCAGCAGCCGCCCGTCACGCATCACGGAATCCCTGGTTCTAAGCAGAGCAGTTTTCAATCCCGAAAAGCTGAGATCGCACCCGGGCCGGTCCAGCATCGGGCGCGGAAAAGCGAACCGCGTCGCATGTCCCAGGGCGGCTTCGGATTCAACCGAAGGGCCGCCGGGCTGGGGCAGGGCCAGCAACCGCGCGGTTTTGTCGAACGCTTCGCCCGGCGCGTCGTCAATGGTGCCGCCAAGCCGCGTGAAATCATCAGGCCCCGATACGATCAGAAACTGGCAGTGACCGCCTGACACCAACAACATCAGATACGGGAATGCCGCCCCGTCCGTCAGTCGCGGGGTCAGGGCATGCCCGGCCAGGTGATTGACCCCGATCAGCGGCAGGCCCGCGCCAGCCGCTATACCTTTGGCGCACATCACACCCGACAGGACACCACCGATCAATCCCGGTCCGGCGGTAACCGCGACGGCGTCGATGTCGCCAAGATTGACGTTAGCCTGTCGCAACGCCTCGGACACGCAACCATCCAGCTTTTCGGCATGCGCGCGTGCGGCAATTTCCGGCACGACCCCGCCAAACGGCGCATGCAGATCGTTTTGCCCGGCAACGACAGACGACAGAATATTGGCCCGCCCCGGAATGCCCTTGATGACGGCGGCGGCGGTGTCGTCACAACTGCTTTCCAATCCAAGCACCAGTGTTTCCGACATCCGGGCCGAAAGCTGATCGGTCATTTGCTGTGCTGTCATTGCCGCATCCGTTGCATAAGCTCTGCCCGGCAGGTAACACCACCGCGTTATGCAAACAACTGCGATGCCCTGATGACCCCTGTCATCATTTTGACCCGGCCCGCGCCGGATGCGGACAGGTTCGCCGCCGAACTGACCGCCCGATTGCCTGCACCCAGAATTGTCATATCGCCCGTTATCTCGATCGAAAACGCCGACGGATTGCCGCCAATGGGCGGGGTGCGCGGTGTGATCTTTACCTCGCGCAATGCGGTGCGGGCTTATCGTGATAATGGCGGGCCTTCCTTGCCGTGTTACTGTGTCGGACAGGTCACCGCGCTGGCCGCGCGCGCCATGGGAATGGCGGTGCATGCGGTGGCCGTTGATGCCAAAACGCTTGTCAAACAGGTTCTCGCGGATCGCCCAGCCGGGCTGTGGATTCACGTTCATGGTGAACATCTGCGGGTCGATGTGTCGGCCATGTTGCTGCGCGATGGAATCAATGCCCAAGGGCACCTGATTTACCGCCAGATTGCCCAACCGATCAGTGAATTGGCGCACACCTGTTTGCGCGGCACGGATCCGGTAATTCTGCCTGTTTTTTCACCACGCTCCGGAAAACTCCTGGCGGGGGATGCACAACCCACCGCACCAACATATATCGTCGCGATGAGCGCCGCAGTCGCACGAGAATTCGACGATTGGCCGCAAATGACATGTGTCATTGCCAAGTCGCCGGATTCGACGTCCATGTTGGATGCAGTCGAGACGGTTTGGCGCAGTGTAGTGCGGGTTGAGGGCGGCGGAGACGCAAAGTAGTATCGAAACGCTGTCGATGAATATTTTAGAATCGAAGGGGTCACGCTGTGGCGGACAAAAGTTCTTCCTCAAAAACCGTTAAGAACAAGGTCGAAACGGCTGTGGACGAGGCGGATGAAGCCGTAACCGAACAGATTGAGGCCGCTGAAACCGCAATCGATTCGGAAGTCCAGGATGATTCGCTGAATTCCGGATCTGACGACGCAGAAGAAAGTGACGTTCCGGCAGAAGAAGAATTGTCCAACGAAGAGCTGATCGACCCCGGCGAAACCGGGTCAAGCGACCCGGAAGCAGACTTTGACGCTGATGAATACATCGAAGACCTGGAAGAAACCGAACACCTGGACGATGTCGAATACGCGGAATACGTCGAAGACGACGTTGTTCCAGATCCCGAATACGCGGAACCGATCCCCGAGGCGGTCGCAGTCGCCGCGGCATCGGAACCGGTCCGTCAACGTGGCGGGTTTTTTCCCGGACTGATTGGCGGCGTGATTTCGGCCGGTGTTATTCTGGCCGGTGCATATTATTACTTTGGAAACCAATCAGACGGCGCGGCGGACCAGCTTGCGGCGCTTGCGAACCGTCAAACGGAACAAGGCACCGCGCTTGCAGAACTTAGCGATGTTGTAAGCGCGGGCCCGGACCTGTCCGCGGTTACCGGCCAGATTGAAGCGGCCATTGCCCAGCTTGGCGGATTGTCAGATCGGATCGACGTGATCGCAGGCGACATTTCGGGCCTGTCCGACAGGATCACTGAAATCGAAAAACGCCCAATCACTGACAGTGTTTCGAAAGAGGCCATCGCCGCCTACGAGGCTGAGTTGGAGCGTTTGCGAAACGCAATGGCCGAACAACGCGAAGAAGTCGAAGCCTTGGTTGACGAAGCCCGCAAGATGGAAAGCGACGCGAGCGCAACCGCCGAGGCGACCCTGCGTCGGGCCGCTTTGACACGGATTTTGTCGGCGCTTGACAGCGGATCACCCTATGGCGCGGCCTTGGCCGACCTACGGGCGGCAGGACAGCAAGTGCCCGAAGCGCTGGCCGCGTCAGCGGAAACCGGCGCGCCGTCACTCAGCGATCTAAGAAACGCCTTTCCAGCGGCCGCGCGCAGGGCATTGGCCGCCGCGCGATCAAACAATGGGGACACGGGCGGTTCGATCCGGGATTTCTTGCGTGACCAATTGGGCGCAAGGTCGCTTGAACCGCGCGATGGCGATGATGCCGATGCGATCCTGTCGCGGGCTGAATCCTCGCTCAAGGCGGGGCGTTTGGGCGATACGCTGGCGGAACTTGATACATTGCCAGACGGCGCCCGCGCAGAAATGGCCGGATGGATTGCAGATGCGCAAACCCGCCAGTCTGCCGTTCAGGCCGCCGAAGACTTATCTGCTGCGCTTGACGCCAGCTGAATGAAACAAATGTTCGGGCCTGTGGCCCGGACGTATGACAAAGACATTAGGAATACCGGCACATGCTTTGGTCGCTCGTGAAAATCATTCTTTTCGTTGTCATCGTGGCTGCGGCCACACTTGGCGCGAGTTACCTGTTGGAAATGGACGGGGGTGTCCGCATCGCCTTTGGCGGCATGGAATTCAACCTGACGCCCATAAAATCGGTCATCGCGATCATCGTCCTGATCTTTGCCGTTTGGGTATTCCTGAAACTGTTTGCCCTATTGATCGCCCTTTTGCGGTTTATCAACGGGGATGAAACGGCGTTGTCCCGATACTTTGACCGCAACCGAGAACGCAAAGGGTTTCAGGCCCTGCGCGAGGGGATGATCGCCCTTGCATCCGGAGAGGCGCGTTTGGCTATGGCCAAGGCAACGCGGGCGCAAAAGCTTCTCGACAGCCCGGAACTGACCAATCTTGTCACCGCGCAGGCGGCCGAAATGGTGGGCGACCGGCGCAAAGCCGAAGAGGCATACAAGATGTTGCTGACAGACGATCGCACCCGCTTTGTCGGTGTGCGCGGCATCATGAAGCAAAAGCTGGCCGACGGTGACACGGAAACCGCGATGAAACTGGCCGAAAAGGCATTTGCCCTTAAGCCTGCACATCGCGAAGTGCAGGACACGCTTCTGCAACTGCAGGCGCAGAAATCCGATTGGAAAGGCGCGCGCGCTACCCTGAACGCCAAACTGCGGCACGGGTCGATGCCGCGTGATGTTCACAAACGTCGCGACGCCGTTCTTGCCCTGTCCGAAGCCAAAGGTGTGCTGGAGGAAGGCAATTCGATTGAATCGCGCGAGGCCGCGATTGAAGCCAACCGGTTGTCCCCGGATCTGGTTCCCGCCGCCGTTATGGCCGCGCGCAGCTATGTCGAACAGGACAAGCCCAAATATGCCACCCGCGTTCTGAAAAAGGCATGGGAGGTGTCCCCTCATCCCGATCTGGCCGCTGCGTTTGCCGCGATCGCCCCTGACGAAGACGCAAAGGCCCGCCTGAAACGGTTCCGTCCCCTGACCAAACTGCACCCAGAGCACCGCGAAACGCGCCTGTTGTTGGCCGAAATGCATATCGGGGCCGAAGATTTCCCCGAAGCGCGTCGCGCCTTGGGCGAATTGGCTATGGAAAGCCCGGACGCCCGCACCCTGACAATTATGGCCGCGATTGAACGTGGCGAAGGCAAGCCTGACGCCGTTGTACGGGGATGGTTGACGCGCGCGGTGTCCGCGTCACGTGGTCCGCAATGGACATGTGATAAATGTCAGCACATCCATGCCGAATGGGCGCCCGTCTGTGAAAGCTGTGGGGCCTTTGACACGTTGTCCTGGCGCGCCGCCCCGGCGGGTGAACTGACGAACCTTATGTCCAGCGCGATGGTGCCGCTATTGGTTGGCAAGATCGAAGACGCCGCCCCCCCGGAAGAGCCAGAGGTTGCAACTGATCCCGCCGCCCTGCCGGTCGTCGTTGAACCAAATGACGTGGTCGAAGCGGAAATCCTGCCGCCGGGCGGCACACCTGAGGCAGGGCCAGACCAGGCCGCCGCCGACGACGACGAATCCGACAAGAAATAGCGCCTATCGCTGATCGATGCGCCGCGGATGGTGGCCGCACGTCGTCTGGAATGATTTTCGGTGCCGGGGCGATTGACGTTTTGCGCCAGTAAGCTAAAGAAAGCGCGGTAACCGATACGGCCACTCAATGAACAGGGGCCTCAATAGCTCAGCTGGTAGAGCAGGTCCTTCGTAAGGACAAGGTCGGGGGTTCGAGTCCCTCTTGAGGCACCACTTTTCTTCAATCCATCATCCAGCGCAGGCGCGCCCTGCAGTCCGACGCACTCCACTTGCGCGCGCTGTCTTTGGCCATTTGCCGCCAACGTTCCAAGCAGCGGTTTTTGGCAGCGGCAACATGAGGGTCTATTCCGCCTTCACATCCTTGATCCGGGCGAAACTGTCCTGTTGGATTTGCCATCAGGCGGGGTCATCGCGGACACATCCATTTAGAATGCCAAGGCGCGTTAGGCGCGACTCGGGATTGTGTTCTATGATCTTGCAGCGCGACAGCGCGCAGGAGGAGACAGCATGAATATCGAGGCCCCTATTGCCGCCGGCGCATTGGCCGAACTTGCCGCTTTGCGCGATCATCCCAGCCAAACAAAGATCACAGTGCCCGAGGTTGGGCCGACAGCGATCACCCGATTCCGCGTTGGCGACACGGTCGCGGCCATTCTGGGAACCATCGGAAGCGTCGTGGCGGATATTCAGCGGGACCGCGATGGAACAGACCAAAACGTGTCGTGTGATCCGCGCCACGCTATCGGTGCCTTGGCCATGTCGCACCTGACGCGGGAACAGGGGCCGAACGGTGACTGGTTGACGCCGAAAAACCCACCCAACCGCGTTATCGCGCGTCAGGCCATTCGCCCTTGGCCAACGCGTGACGGGGGCCATGTGTTGCCGCATCTCAGCCTGCCGAACCTTCAGGAACGGATGCTAAAGGTTCTGGATTGTGAACTGACCCCCGAAGCCGTTGGCGCCGCCGTCGCCAGACGGGACGCCGACGAACTGGAGCAGGCCATAGCCGACAACCGGGTATGCGGCGGCAAATCCCGCACGCAGTCGGAATGGCGCGCCCATCCGCATGGCGCAATTCTGGCCGCGCGTCCTGTCATTACGATTGAACGGATCGGTGATGCGCCGGCCGAACCCGTGCCCGGCGGCGACCGTCCGCTTTCCGGGCTAAAGGTGCTGGATTTGACCCGCATTCTTGCCGGGCCGGTGGCCGCGCGGACCCTTGCCGAACACGGCGCGGATGTTTTGATGGTTGCCGCCAAAAACACACCCCAGGTTGATGAATTCGTCCGTGACACCAGCCATGGCAAGCATTCCTGTTTTCTGGACCTTGATCAGGCCGAAGATGCGGAAACGCTGCGCAGGCTTGCGAAGGACGCCGATGTCTTTTCGCAAGGATACCGGCCGGGGCGGCTTGAGGCGCGCGGGTTCGGACCGGGCGATCTGGCCGAAATGCGTCCAGGCATCGTCTATCTGTCCGTCAGTTGTTACGGCCATGGCGGCCCGTTGTCCGACCGCGCCGGTTGGGAACAGGTTGCGCAGACAGTGACCGGCATTTGCCATGAACAGGGCGCACCGGGGGCACCGGAATTGGTTGCCCTGCCGGCCTGTGACTATATGACAGGATACCTTGGCGCTCTGGGCACTTTGATCGCGCTTGAACGCCGCGCCCAAGAGGGCGGAAGCTGGCATGTTCAGGTATCGCTGTGCCGGTCGGCCATGTTTCTGCAGGATCAGGGGCTTTGGGCGGAAAAAGGAACCCTGCCGACAGCCGCAGACCTGAGCGAGGTGATGGTCGAAAGCACCGGGCCACGCGGTGTCATGCGCCACATCGGTCCTGTTCTGAAAATGTCGGCCACGCCAACAGAATGGGCGCGACAATCCCCCATCCTTGGGCAGGATCCGGCGGAATGGCCCAATTCTTAGTGCGTGGGGTCGTCGATCAAAGGCGTGGGTTTGGCAAGCCCGGCAAGGTCGGAAATATCAGCGATTTCGACCTGCGCGCCATTGAACGTGACACCATATGGCTGCAACGCCTTGATCGCCCGGCTTAGGTTTTCCGGCGTCATCCCAAGGTATGATGCCAACAGCCGCTTTTCGATGGGCAGGTGAAACGCTCCGGTTCCGCCGGACTTGGCGTTTTGCCGAAGGATATAGTTTGCAAGCCGTTCGATAGACGTGCGCAGCTTGAGCCCTTTGGTGTTCTTGACGACCGAGCGATAGCACTGTGCCAATTCGCTGACCACGGCACGCGCGAAATGTGGATCGCTGTCAAAAATGTCCCTCACATCTGTTGAGGGCAGCAAAACGATCCGGGATTTTTCCAACGTGCGCGCCGACATCAGATACGGCGCGTCCTTGATCGTCGCGGCAAGGATGAATGTGGTAACCGGGGTCACCGTCGCCATTGTCGTTTCGCGCCCATTCCAGGACGCGAACAATTCAACCGCCCCGTCAATGACCACATGCAGAAAATCGCACGGATCGCCTTCGGTGATCAGTTCAATGGCAGGCGGGAAGTTCTGGACATAAGCGCCCCGCATGAGCGTTTCAAAATGCTTTTCTTGCATATGAGAGAAGAGAGCAAGGCCCCGCAATTCATTCGATTCGTTGGCTTTGTCGCGTAGTGGCATAGTGAAATCCCCCGGTTATGACAAAGCGCAGACACTTGATATTTGTCAAGTGTGTCGGCTGAAAATGCGCACCACTGATCCGACGTTTCGCAATCTTTCACCAAACGTATGTCTGACGCATGTTTATTTCGCGGCCAACTCCGCGATCCCTTGATCTGCATCAACCATCCACGTCCCACAAAGGCGCATGCCAAGGCCAAGTCCAAGGCCAGGGGGCCGACAAAGATCGTGGAGGGACACATGGAGCTTCAAAACAAGGCCACCGCTCTGTGGCACAATTTTTTCAATGTAAGAATGGTCCAGATCAGGACGTTCCACATGACGTGGTTCGCCTTTTTCGCCTGTTTCTTTGCGTGGTTTGGTATCGCCCCGCTGATGAGCGTCGTTCGCGACGAATTGCAACTGACCAAAGATCAGATCGGTTGGGCGATCATCGGTTCTGTTTCGATGACGATCTTTGCGCGGTTGTTCATCGGTTGGCTTTGTGACCGGATCGGCCCGCGCAAAACCTATACCTGGCTTTTGATCCTTGGTGCCTTTCCGGTGATGGGCATCGGGCTGTCCTGGAATTTTGAAAGCTTCCTGCTGTTCCGGGTTCTGATCGGCTGTATCGGCGGATCCTTTGTTATCACGCAATACCACACCAGCGTCATGTTCGCGCCAAACGTGGTGGGCCAGGCAAACGCGACTTCGGCTGGCTGGGGGAACCTGGGTGGCGGTGTCACACAGTTTGTCATGCCACTGTTGTTTTCGGTGTTTGTCATTGGCTTTGGATTTTCCGAAGCGATTGGCTGGCGGCTGGCCATGGTCGTTGTCGGTGTCATCATCTTTCTCATCGGTATCGCCTATTATTTCCTGACGCAGGACGCGCCAGACGGAAACTTTGACGAACTTCGCGCCAAAGGAATGATGGCCGAGAAAAAGAACGTGACCGGCAATTACATGCAGGCCCTCAAGGACCCACGGGTCTGGGTGTTGTTCGTGATCTACGGGGCGTGCTTTGGCATCGAACTTACGGTCAACAACGTCGCCGCGCTCTACTTCATCGACTACTTTGACCTTTCGCTGGTGGCGGCTGGTTTTGTCGCCGCGTCCTTTGGTCTGATGAACATGTTCGCCCGGACGCTCGGCGGTATTTTCGGGGACAACTTCGGGTCGCTCTGGGGCCTCAAGGGTCGTAGTTTTTGGCTCTTCATCTGTCTGTTCTTCGAAGGCTGCGCGCTGATGGTCTTTAGCCAGATGCATGTGCTGTTCCTGGCCCTGCCGTCGCTGATCGTCTTTTCCCTGTTCACCCAGATGGCCGAAGGCGCCACCTATTCGGTCGTGCCTTTCATCAACAAAAAGGCGCTAGGCGCCGTTGCGGGTGTCGTGGGTGCCGGAGGCAACGCCGGGGCGGTTCTGGCCGGGTTCCTGTTCAAGAACATGATCGACTGGTCCGAAGCGTTCATGATCCTTGGGATCGTCGTGACCTGCGCATCCTTCCTGGCCTTCTTTGTGCGCTTTTCGACGCGGCAAGAAGACGAAGAACGCGCCAATTTCGCCGCCGCGAACATCGAGTCCCTGCGCCGTCGCGCAGAAAAGGCCAATGCCGCGCTGGACGAAGGATTGGAAGCCATCGCCCACCGGCCAAAGGCCCCGGATGGCGCGCCGACACAATAACACCTGACACTTGGCGGGCCGCAACGGCGCGACCCGCCCACCGAACAATACATCGGAGGACCTCAAGATGGGGCAAGACCTAAGAAATTACACGCCGGACGACGAATCCTACTGGGCGTCAACCGGCAAGGCGATTGCCAACAGGAACCTTTGGATTTCGATCCCAAGCCTGTTGTGCGGGTTCGCTGTGTGGCTCTACTGGGGCATCATCACTGTTCAGATGTTGAACCTTGGGTTCGCATTCGAGAAATCGGAACTCTTTACCTTGGCGGCCATCGCCGGTCTGACCGGAGCAACGCTTCGCATTCCGTCCACGTTCTTTATCCGGATCGCCGGTGGACGGAACACGATCTTTTTCACCACGGCCCTGTTGATCATCCCCGCAGTGGGGGCAGGTATCGCGCTTCAGAACCCGGAAACGCCCCTGTGGCATTTTCAGGTTCTCGCATTCCTGAGCGGGATCGGCGGCGGCAACTTTTCGTCGTCCATGTCCAACATCAGCTTTTTCTTTCCAAAGAAAATCCAAGGCTATGCTTTGGGGATGAATGCCGGTCTGGGCAACTTTGGGGTGACCACGATGCAGATCGTGATCCCGCTGGTGATGACCTTTGGCCTGTTTGGTGGCGAAAGCCGCACGCTGGTCAACACGTCTGGAACGCTGATTGGCAAGATTCCAGCCGGAACAGAGACATATATTCAGAACGCCGGCTTCGTTTGGCTGTTGGCATTGATCCCGCTGGCCTTTCTTGGATGGTTTGGGATGAACAACATTCGGGACGAACACGTTTCACCTGACATTCCAAACCCGATTGGCGCATTCGCGACGATCACAGGCATGTTGTTTATCGGCTTTGTCACCGCGGCCTTTGGCCTGTGGCTGCTGTTGCCTGCTTCTGTCGGTGGGTCCGGGTTTATGGTGTCGAAATGGATCGTTCTGCCGATCGTCATCGCGCTGACTGTTCTTGGGCTGAAAATCATCCCCGGCGCCGTGGGGCAGAACCTGTCGCGTCAGTACAAGATTTTTGGCAACAAACACACCTGGGCGATGACGGTCATTTACACCATGACCTTTGGCAGCTTTATCGGGTATTCCGCCGCACTCGCCCTGACCATCAAAGTGGTCTTCGGGTTCAGCCACATCGCAGGTGCAGACGGAATTCTGACCCACGATACGGTGAACCCCAACGGCCCATCGGCCCTGATGTTCGCATGGATGGGGCCATTCATTGGCGCGCTTATCCGGCCTATCGGCGGGATGATGGCGGACAAACTGGGTGGCGCACGTGTGACGCAGTGGATTTCCATCGTCATGGTCATCAGCGCCCTTGGGGTCGCTTACTTCATCCAGCAGGCCTATGCCTCGGCCACACCTGAGGATTACTTCTATCCGTTCCTTGGTCTGTTCCTGATCCTGTTCGCGGCCACCGGTATCGGCAACGGGTCTACGTTCCGCACAATCGCCGTGGTCTTTAACAAGGAACAGGCCGGCCCCGCACTGGGTTGGACCGCCGCTGTGGCCGCCTATGGCGCGTTCATCATCCCCAAAGTGTTCGGGGAACAGCTCAAGGCCGGAACGCCGGAATACGCGCTCTATGGATTTGCGATCTTCTATGGCGTCTGCATCGCCATCAACTGGTGGTTCTACATGCGCCCCGGCGCCTATGTGAAAAACCCTTGATCCAGCTTCGGGCCGCCCGACGGCTTGATCGGGCGGCCCCCCTGAAACGTGAGGAATACAGATGAGCCATCTGCTAGACAGATTGAACTTTCTCCAGTCAAAAGAACTGGAAACGTTCTCGGACGGTCATGGTCAGGTCACCCGCGAAAACCGCGACTGGGAAGACACTTACAGAAACCGCTGGCGGCACGACAAGGTCGTCCGCTCGACCCATGGTGTGAATTGCACCGGGTCCTGTTCGTGGAAAATCTATGTCAAATCGGGCATCGTGACCTGGGAAACCCAGCAAACCGATTACCCGCGCACCCGCGCCGGATTGCCCAACCATGAACCACGCGGTTGTGCCCGTGGCGCGTCGTATTCCTGGTATCTCTATTCCGCCAACCGGGTGAAGAACCCGCTGGTGCGTGGCCGCCTGATGAAGGTCTGGCGCAAGATGCGCGAAACGATGGAACCGATCGAGGCCTGGACCAAGCTTCAGTCTGATCCGATCCTGCGGGCGTCCTATGTGGAAACGCGTGGCAAGGGCGGGTTCGTGCGCGCCAATTGGGATGAGGCGACAGAAATCGTCGCGGCGGCCAATCTCTATACCGCGAAAACCCACGGTCCTGACCGCGTCTTTGGCTTCTCTCCCATTCCGGCGATGTCGATGGTCAGCTACGCGGCGGGGTCACGGTACCTTAGCCTGCTGGGCGGGGTCTGCATGTCGTTTTACGATTGGTACTGCGATCTGCCGCCCGCGTCGCCAATGACATGGGGTGAACAAACGGACGTGCCGGAAAGCGCCGATTGGTACAACGCCGGCTACCTTCTTCTTTGGGGGTCGAACGTGCCCCAGACGCGCACACCCGACGCCCATTTCTATACCGAAGCACGCTATCGCGGCACCAAGTCTGCGGTCGTCAGCCCGGATTATTCCGAAGCCGCGAAATTCGGTGATGTCTGGCTGAACGTCAAACAGGGCACTGATGCGGCCCTGGCCATGGCGTTCGGTCACGTGATCCTGCGTGAATTCCACCTGGACCGTCAGGCTGAATATTTCGAAGAATACACCCGCAAATATTCCGACTTTCCCATGTTGGTAAAGCTTGAGGAAAAGAACGGCCGACTTGTGCCGGGCCGGTTCCTGCGTGCTGACGATCTGGACGGTAAGCTTGGCGAAGACAACAACCCCGAATGGAAAACCGTCGCGATCGACGAAAAATCCAAGGGTCTGGTCGCTCCGAACGGGTCGATTGGATACCGCTGGGGGGAACAGGGTGAATGGAACCTTGAAGAACGCGCAGGCGAGGCCGACACACATCTGAAGATGTCGCTTGTGCTTGAGGAAGATCACGACGACGTCGTCGGTGTTGATTTCCCGTATTTTGGTGGCCAAACCACCGAAGCCTTTGCAACAGACGCCGATCACCCCGATGTCCTGACGCGCAACATCCCGACAAAACGGGTCAAAACCGCGGATGGCGACATTCAGGTCGCGACTGTGTTTGATCTGTTTTGCGCCAACTATGGTCTGGATCGGGGATTGGGCGGCGATTGGGTCACATCCGATTTTGCCGATGACATGCCGGGCACCCCGGCGTGGGCCGAAAAGATCACCGGTGTCAGCGCTGACAAGATCATCCATGTTGCCCGTGAATTCGCCCAAACAGCCGAGAAAACCAACGGCAAGTCGATGGTCATCATCGGCGCGGCGATGAACCACTGGTATCACATGGACATGAACTATCGCGGCGTCATCAACATGTTGGTGATGTGCGGTTGTGTCGGACAGTCTGGCGGTGGCTGGGCGCACTATGTCGGCCAGGAAAAACTGCGTCCGCAAACCGGGTGGCAACCGCTGGCCTTTGCCCTGGATTGGGGCCGCCCGCCACGGCACATGAATTCGACAAGTGCATGGTACGCCCACACGGATCAATGGCGTTACGAAACGCTGGAAGCGAGTGAAATCATCAGCCCAACAGCGCCCGAAGGCGACTGGGACGTGTCGATGATTGATTACAACATCCGTGCAGAGCGGATGGGCTGGTTGCCATCTGCGCCCCAGCTGAAGACCAACCCGCTTGAGGTTGCCAAGGCAGCAAAGAAGGCGGGCAAGGAAATTCCCACCTATGTCGCAGAACAGCTGAAATCCGGTGATCTGGAAATGGCCTGCGAAGACCCTGATGCACCTGAAAACTGGCCCCGCAACCTGTTTGTGTGGCGGTCGAACCTGTTGGGATCGTCCGGCAAAGGACATGAATATTTCCTGAAACACCTGTTGGGCACCGACAACGGTGTCATGGGCAAGGATCTGGGCGAAGAAGGCGGCCAGCTTCCCAAGGAAGCGAAGTGGCACAAGGACGGACCGCAGGGCAAACTTGACCTGTTGGTGACAATTGATTTCCGCATGTCCACGACGGCTGTCTACGCCGATGTCGTTCTGCCAACGGCCAGCTGGTACGAAAAGAATGACCTGAACACATCCGACATGCACCCGTTCATCCATCCGCTTCAGGCGGCGGTGGATCCGGCATACGAAAGCAAATCGGATTGGGAAATCTTCAAAGCGATCGCCCATAAGGTGCAAGAGATCGCACCGGGATATCTGGGTAAGGAAACCGACATTGTCGCCCTTCCCATCCTGCACGATACGCCGGGTGAAATTGCCCAGGATCAGGTCAAGGATTGGAAGAAAGGCGAATGTGATCTGATACCGGGTAAGACGGCACCAAATTATGTGCCAGTCGAACGTGACTATACAGCGATTCACGATCGGTTCACCGCCCTTGGCCCGTTGATGGACAAGGTTGGCAATGGCGGCAAAGGCATCGCCTGGAAAACCGAGGTCGAAGTCCAGCACCTGCGTGACCTGAATGGCGTGACCGAAGAAGGCACCGCCAAAGGTTGTCCGAAAATTGTCACCGACATCGACGCAACCGAGGTCATCCTGATGCTGGCGCCGGAAACGAATGGAGAGGTTGCGGTCAAGGCTTGGGACGCGCTGAGCAAGTTTACAGGGCGCGATCACACCCACCTTGCCAAACCGAAAGAGGACGAGAAAATCCGGTTCCGCGATATTGCCGCGCAGCCACGCAAGATCATCTCGTCGCCCACGTGGTCGGGGATTGAATCGGAACATGTCTGCTACAACGCGGGCTATACCAATGTTCACGAACTGATCCCGTGGCGCACGCTGACAGGGCGTCAGCAGCTTTATCAGGACCACCTGTGGATGCGTGTCTTTGGCGAAGGGTTGATGTCTTATCGCCCGCCAGTTGACCTAAAGACCATTACCAAGGACGTGCAGGACGATGGCGATACGCTGGTTCTGAACTTTATCACGCCGCACCAAAAGTGGGGCATCCATTCAACCTATTCCGACAACCTGTTGATGCTGACGCTCAACCGGGGCGGGCCGGTTGTCTGGCTGTCTGAAAATGACGCCAAAAAGGTCGGGATCGAAGATAACGACTGGATCGAAGCCTATAACGTGAACGGTGCGCTGACGGCGCGGGCGGTTGTGTCCCAGCGGATGAAAGACGGCACTGTCTTTATGTATCACGCCCAGGAAAAGATCGTGAATACGCCGGGGTCGGAAAAGACAGGCCACCGGGGCGGGATCCACAATTCGGTCACCCGTGCGGTTCTGAAACCCACTCATATGATCGGCGGCTACGCGCAGCAATCATATGGCTTCAACTACTACGGCACAGTTGGGTCGAACCGGGATGAATTCGTTGTCGTCAGAAAAATGAAAAAGGTCGATTGGCTCGACCAGGAAGCGACCGAAAAGGAGGCCGCGAAATGAGAGTTCGTGCGCAAATCGGCATGGTGCTGAACCTCGACAAATGTATCGGGTGTCATACCTGTTCCGTGACCTGCAAGAACGTGTGGACCACACGGGATGGGGTCGAATACGCCTGGTTTAACAACGTCGAAACGAAACCGGGCACCGGTTATCCGACAGATTGGGAAAACCAGAAACGCTGGAACGGCGGCTGGACCCGAACCAAGTCCGGGAAACTGCAGCCGAAACAGGGGTCAAAATGGCGGATCGCGGCCAACATCTTTGGCAATCCCGACCTGCCTGAAATTGACGATTATTATGAACCGTTCGATTTCGATTACGACCACCTGAAATCCGCACCCGAGATGAAAGCGTTCCCAACGGCGCGCCCCCGGTCGAAAATCACCGGCGAACGGATTCAAAAGATCGAAAAAGGCCCAAACTGGGAGGAAATCCTGGGCGGCGAATTTTCGAAACGGTCGGCTGACTACAACTTTGAAGGCATCCAAAAGGAGATATACGGGGAATACGAAAACACCTTCATGATGTATCTTCCCCGGTTGTGTGAACACTGCCTTAACCCGGCCTGTGCGGCGGCGTGTCCGTCCGGTGCGATCTACAAGCGCGAAGAAGACGGCATTGTCCTGATTGATCAGGAGAAATGCCGCGGCTGGCGCATGTGTGTTTCCGGATGTCCGTACAAAAAGGTCTATTACAACTGGTCCACTGGCAAATCGGAAAAATGCACGCTGTGCTATCCACGCATTGAATCCGGCAATCCCACCGTTTGTTCGGAAACATGCGTCGGGCGCATCCGGTATCTGGGCGTTATGCTGTACGACGCTGACAAGATCGAAGAAGCGGCCAATGCGCCGGAAACAACCGATCTGTACGACGCGCAGCTTGGCGTGTTCCTTGATCCAAACGATCCCGAGGTTATCGCCGCCGCCGCGCGCGATGGCGTGCCCCAGGATTGGATCAAATCCGCCCAGCAAAGCCCGATCTGGAAAATGGCGATGGAATGGAAGGTCGCCTTCCCACTCCACCCTGAGTATCGGACTCTTCCGATGGTGTGGTACATCCCGCCCCTTTCCCCGATCCAGAACGCCGCCGAAGCCGGCGCAATCGGCACGGACGGCGCGATGCCCGATGTCAAATCCCTTAGGATACCGGTCAAATACCTGGCCAACATGTTGACAGCAGGGGACGAGGCACCTGTTGTCAGCGCGCTGGAACGGATGTTGGCGATGCGCTCTTATATGCGCTCAAAAACCGTGGATGGGGTGATCGACGAAGGTATCGCCGATCGTGTCGGGCTTGAGCCGCGAATGATCGAAGACATGTACAAGATCATGGCTCTGGCGGATTACGAAGACCGGTTTGTGATCCCGACAACCCACCGCGAACAGGTCGAAGAAGCCTATGACCTGAAAGGCGGATGCGGGTTCACGGATGGCAACGGATGTTCCACCGGAATCTCCAAGGGATCGCTGTTCGGCGGTTCCAAGAAACCCCTGAAGATGCCCGAGGAGGTGCGCTGACATGGCCCTGCAATTGCATGACCGGACACTAAAAGCCCTGTCCCTTATCCTAAGCTATCCGACCCGCGACCTTCAGGCTGCGATGCCCGAAATCGGCGGTGTTCTGGCGGCGGACAGCCGCCTGACCGCAGCGGCGCGACGCGATCTGCGCCCGTTGGTCGAGGATCTGTCAGGCACCGACATTTACGAGCTGGAGGAAAAGTTCGTCATGCTTTTCGACCGCTCGCGGACCTTGTCGCTGAACCTGTTTGAACATGTCCACGGTGAAAGCCGTGACAGGGGCGGCGCGATGGTGTCGCTGATTGAAACCTACCGGGATGGCGGATTTGAACCCGCCACTTCGGAATTGCCGGATCACCTTCCGGTATTGCTGGAATTCCTGGCGACGCGTCCCAATGCAGAAGTCCAGGAAACCTTGGCGGATGCGGCGCATATCTTTGGGGCACTTCAGGCGCGGCTTGAACGTCGTGATAGTGTCTATGCCGCCGCATTCGCCGCCCTTTTGCAGCTTTCCGGTGTTGTCGCAGACAAAGAAGCCGTGGCCGAGTTGCTGGACCAGCCGGAAACAGATCCCAACGATCTAGAGGCGCTGGACAAGGTTTGGGAGGAGACCGAAGTGACTTTTGGCCCCGATCCAAACGCAGGATGCCCACAGGTGCGCGATATGCTGTCGCGCATGGATGACCCGGCGCCCACTGACCCGCGCGTCGCGGCAGAATAACGGAGGCTCAGATGAACCAGTTTCTATTCGGCACCTTCCCCTATATCGCCCTGACCGTCGGTTTTATCGGGTCTATCGCGCGGTATGAACGCGATCCATTCACCTGGAAATCGTCGTCGTCCCAATTGTTGCGGCGCAAGCAGCTGATCATGGGGTCAATCCTGTTTCACGTTGGCGTATTGGTGATTTTCGCAGGTCACTTTGTCGGGCTGTTGACCCCGATCTGGGTTTTCGATGCCCTTGGGATCAGCCATGGGGCCAAACAAACCTTGGCGGTCGTCGCCGGTGGTATCGCCGGGATCATGGCTTTGATCGGCGGGGGAATGCTGTTCCATCGCCGTTGGACTGACCCGCGCATTCGAAAAACGTCCAGCTTTGCGGACATAGCCATTCTGGCGATGCTTTTGGCGCAGCTTGTTTTGGGGCTGTTCACGATCTTTGTGTCGCTTGGGCACCTTGATGGCCACGAAATGGTGAAATTCATGTCCTGGGCGCAGGGAATCCTGACGTTTGACGGCGCGGCGGCCAGCCACATCGCGGATGTTGCGTTGGTGTTCAAACTGCACATCGTTTTGGGGCTGACGATTTTCCTCGTCTTTCCGTTCACGCGGCTTGTGCACATGCTTTCCGTGCCGGTCCGCTACTTTGTGCGCCCAGGATATCAGATCGTGCGGTCGCGGCGCAGCGCCCCGTTACCTGCCGCTGACAGCAAACCCAACCGCACCCCGGCGGAGTGAATGTTATGAACAAACCGCTTTTCCCAGATGTTGTTGTGAACGGCGAAACCATTTCCTCGGCGGCCATCGCCGCCGAGGCGCAAAACCACGAGGCCCCGCGCGGCAAACCGGGTATCGCATGGCGCAAGGCCGCCAATGCACTGGTTGTGCGCGCATTGCTGCTGCAGGAAAGCGCGCGCAGGTCACTGACCATAGACCAGCAAGAGCTTGCGCCCGGCAAAGTTGAAACCATGGACGAGGCCGCCATACGCACATTGCTTGAGGAAGCGGTCAGCGCAGCGCCGCCGACCGAAGACGCCATTCGCGCCGAATGGAAACGCGACCCAAGCCGGTTTCGCGCGCCGACATTATGGGAATTGTCCCATATTCTGATCGCATGTGATCCGCGCGACGAAGCGGCCTGCAAGCTGGCAGGTGACCAAATCACCCAACTGGCCAAAACTGACCTGAGCGATCACAGGTCATTCGCACGCGCAGCGCGCGACAACAGCGATTGCCCATCCCGGTCACAGGGCGGAAGCCTTGGCCAGATCGGGCCGGGTGACACCGTTCCGGAATTCGAAGCCGCGCTTGCCGGTTTGGCCGAAGGCGACGTAACGCCAGCCCCCGTTCTGACACGACACGGCTGGCACCTGATCCGCGTTGACGCAATCGCTGAGGGGGCTGTCCTGCCCTTCGAAGCCGTGCGCCCCAAGATCGGCGAAGCGCTGGAAAAAGCCGGGTGGACACAAGGGGTGCGTGACTTTGTTAACGCGCTGGTTGCCGATGCAAAGATTTCGGGGATCACTGTCGGTCAGGACGAAAACAAGGTGGAATAGACACTGATGATCGAAGACCTATTGCTTCGAAATCGGGGTTGGGCGGCGGATCGAACTGGCGCCCAACCGGACTATTTTGAACGCCTTGCCAGCCAACAATCGCCAGAGTTCTTTTGGATCGGATGTTCCGACAGCCGCGTTCCGGCAAATGTTGTCGCGGGGCTGGATCCCGGAGAGGTCTTTGTGCATCGCAATGTCGCCAACGTGGTGCATTCGTCGGACATGAACCTATTGAGTGCGCTGGAATTTGCTGTCGATGCGCTGCACATTCGCGAGATCATCTTGTGCGGGCATTACGGATGTGGCGGGGTACGTGCCGCGACCGAAGACTTGCCGCACGGGCTGGCCGATCATTGGTTGGAACCGATCCGAAGATTGGCGCGCTCTTATGCGATTGATCTGGCGCAGGCCAAGGATGCTGAATCCCGCCGTGATCGTCTGGCTGAACTGAACGTTATCGAAGGGGTCAGTCGCGTAGCGGAAACGCCAATCCTGCAACGGGCCTGGCGGCGGGGCGATGCGGTTGCGGTGCATGGTTTGATCTATGGGTTAAAGGACGGATTGCTGCGGGATTTGAATTGCACGATTTAGCGCGGACACGCCATTGACGCAGCCGCGGAATGACGGTTGGGCCACGAAATTGATCTGGCCGCACGTAAGGAAAAGAGGACTGAGACTATGAGCCGAATTGTTACGATCACGTCGCCCGGACGTGGTGATACGGATCTTGTTCTTGCGCGCTTTGCCGGCCATTTGGCTGCTCATGGTATCAAGGCGCGTGGGGTCGTTCAGGTGAATTCGGAAACCACGCCCAATCACCCGTGCGATATGGATGTGCGGGTCTTGCCTGATGGCCAAACCCTGCGGATTTCGCAAAACCTGGGACCGGCGGCGCGCGGGTGTCGATTGGACCCTTCGGCGTTGGAAAGCGCCGTCGCGGCTGTGGAAAATTCGATGTCCGAAGATGTTGACGTGTTGATCATCAACAAGTTCGGCAAGCACGAGGCAGAGGGCAGGGGGTTTCGACAAGTGATCGCCACCGCCATTGCGCGGGATATTCCCGTTGTCGTCGGCCTGAATGCGTTGAACACCGCCGCATTTCAGGATTTTGCCGGTGGATTGGCCCAGCCATGTGCCCCGGATCTGGATGCCCTGATCGGTTGGTTATCGACCGAATCCGGGCACATGATCGGCGGGCCAGGCGACCGTGCCGTGGCCACGGCATAAAATCTTTCTGACCTTATGATTTGGGTCGGCGGGGTGAATCGAACCCGCCGCCCTTGTTTGACTTTGGCTTGCCGGTTTTTGCACCACCCGCCTTTTTGCCAACGGGCTTTCCGCTTCGGTTCACCCGTTGTGATGGGTCTGACGCATTGGGGCGTTTCGCGGCGTATTTCGCGCCGGGCTTACCACCCGGTTTGCCACCGCGTTCCGAAGCCCCACCCTTGGTGCGTGGTTTGAACGAAGTCGATTTCGCGTCGCTCCGATCCTTGGCGGCATAGTCACGCTTTGGGCCCTTGCCACGGTCCGGCGCACGTTCGCCAGGGGCTGCGTCGCGATGACGATCCGCCTTGTCGGCGCTCCACACGCCTTTGCCCTTGCCTGATGCCTTGGCCGGTACCTTGGCGGGGGTGCTGTCCTTGCTGTGCGCAGGGGCATCCGTGCGGGGTTTGGGGCGGGTGTCGGCCTTTGGCGCGTCGGTCTTTTTCCAACGCTTTGGCTTGGCGTCGTTGCTGCCCTTTGAATGGTCCGGCTTGCTGGCAGGCTTGCCCGCAGGTTTGGACCATTGCCCGCCCTCTTTGCGTGGGGCCGGACGCGCGGGGCGATCTCCGCGGTCACTGCGGTCCTTGCGGTCACCACCCTTGTAAGGCGCGCCACCCTTGCGCGGCGCCGAGGGCGCGCGCGGGGCAGTTGCCGCGTCAGGAATGCCATCAACCTTGCGCACGGTCACGCCATCTTCAAGCGTGCCGCCGTCACCCAGCTTGTCGATAAACACCTTGGCGGCATCCGTCTGGATTTCGACAAAGGTTTCGCTGTCTTGCACGCGAATGGCACCGATCGCTTCTTTGCCCATGTCGCCCGCGCGACAAAGCAGCGGCAATAGCCACCGCGCTTCGGCGCGGTCATTCCGTCCTACGGATAGGGCAAACCACATGCTGGGACCAAACGGCTTGCGGTCTTCCCTGCGTTTGGAGGTGTCCGGCGCGCCGGGCGCGGCCAGATCCTCTGGCGCGGATTGTCGGGACCGGTACAGACGGAGATAGGCCGCCGCGATTTTCTCGGGGGTGTGAAGGTCCAGCAATTTTGCGGCGAACGCCTTTTGCTCTTCGGTGGAATCTTCCTCCCAGACCGGGTCAGCCAACAGGCGTTCTTCGTCCTTGCGCAGGATTTCTTCGGCGGATGGGGCATTGATCCAATCGGCCTGAATCTTGGCGAATTTCAACAGGCGCGATGCCTTGTTGGTGGTCTTTGGTGTCACGATCAGCGCGGAAATACCCTTGCGACCCGCGCGGCCGGTCCGCCCTGAGCGGTGCAAAAGACCCTCGGCGTTGGATGGCAGATCCGCATGGATAACCAGTTCCAGGTTGGGAAGGTCGATACCCCGCGCCGCAACGTCGGTGGCCACACAAACGCGCGCCCGGCCATCCCGCATCGCCTGAAGCGCGTGCGTGCGCTCTGTCTGGCTCAACTCTCCGGACAGGCTGACAACGGAAAACCCGCGATTGGCAAACCGGGCCGTCAGGCGGCTGACAGCGGCCCGGGTGTTCGCAAAAACAATGGCGTTCTGGGCATCGTGATAGCGCAACGCGTTGATGATCGCGTTCTCCGCATCATGATGTGCCACCTGAAGCGCCTGATAGGTGATGTCGGCATGCTGGGTAGCCCCGGTCAGCGTGGTGACACGTACGGCGTCACGCTGAAACTGCTTGGCCAATGCGGCGATTGTGGGCGGTACGGTGGCCGAAAACAAAAGGGTGCGTCGGTCTTCGGGCGCGGCGGCCAGCATGAATTCCAGGTCCTCGCGGAACCCAAGGTCAAGCATCTCATCCGCCTCGTCCAGAACGACGGCGCGCAGGCTGTCCATGTCCAACGATTTGCGTTGAATATGATCAACCAGGCGACCCGGCGTGCCCACGACAATATGCGCACCACGATCAAGGGCACGACGTTCGTCGCGCATGTCCATCCCGCCAACACAAGACACGACCCGTGCCCCGGCCTTGGCATAAAGCCATGACAATTCGCGCGTCACCTGAAGCGCCAGTTCCCGCGTCGGCGCAACGACAAGAGCAAGAGGCGCCGCTGGCGGGCCAAGCCGCGCTTCGTCGCCCATCATGGTCCGCGCGATGGCAAGGCCAAACCCAACCGTTTTGCCCGAACCGGTCTGGGCAGACACCAAAAGATCGGCGTCCGCCAGTTCAGGGGCGGTCACGGCCTCTTGCACCGCTGTCAGAGTTTCATAGCCTCGATCGGCGAGGGCATCCGCAAGTGTCGTGATCATGGAAAGGTCTGTCCGTCGGTTTCAGGCGCGTGTCGCGCCGCGCGCCCACGTGAGGGGCAGCAGAAGTGGAGACCCCTAACGCCCGGAAAGACAGATGTATACCGGGAATCGGATGCCATGTGCAGACGTCATTTACGCAATGGCGTCCATGCGGCGTGTACCCTAGCGGTCTTTGGTTACCAAAAACGTAGACATATGATGACGATATGGCCGATCTTGGGTACAATGACCTGTCTTCTATCAGGCGGCGTTCCACGCACAGCGGCTTTGCGCTGACCACGTGGGTTGCCGAAATGGTGCATCCAGGCACAGACGACTCAGCTGGCGGGAAAATGATGTCACGGAATATGGCCCATATCGAAAAGGTGCTTGGCGTCGCCAATTCATCCTCTGCGGCCGCAAGGTCCCGTTTGGCGGCAAGCTGGCGGCGTTCCGCTGACAAACACGGCCTGGACCCCGGCGAACACCGTGATCCTCAGCGCGTGGATCACACCACCCTGCGGGACAGGCTTGGCATGTTCGAAAAATTCATGACCGTCGCATCGCCGCGCTTGGACAACCTGTTTTCGCTGGTCGGGCAATCGGGCTGTGCGGTTCTGTTGACGGATCAGGACGGTGTCATTCTGGACCAGCGATTCGCTGAATCCGACGCCGCGGTTTTTGAATCATGGGGCCTAAGCATCGGGGCCGACTGGAGCGAAGAACGCGAAGGGACCAACGGGATCGGCACCTGCCTGACCGAGGAACGCAAAGTCATTATCCACCGGGACGAACATTTCTACGCCCGCAACACGGGGATGAGCTGTATCGACGCGCCGATATATGGCGCGGATGGTCAGATCCTTGCGGCGCTGGACGTGTCTTCGGCGCGGGCCGACCAGACCGAGGCATTCAACCGTCTGATCGGGGCGCAAGTCGCCCAGACAGCACGTGCCATCGAAGAGGCAAATTTCCGCGCTGCGTTTGATCGCGCGCGGATCGTCGTGGCGGAAAGCGAAGACGCCGAGGCCGCGACCCTGCTGGCGATCGACGATGACGACCTTGTCATCGGTGCCACGCGCGAAGCCCGCCGTGTCTTTGGGTTTGCGTCATCCGGCGCTTTGGCACCACGCCCCGCCGCCGATATTCTGGGGCGCAACGATGGTCCGACAGGTTTCGAAAAGGCGGAAAGAGCAGCAGTGATTCGCGCACTTGCACGGGCAGATGGCAACGTTTCCCAGGCCGCGCGCCAATTGGGAATTGCGCGCGCGACACTGTATCGGCGCATGAAACGGCTGGGCTTGGACAAAATCTGATCCCCACCTGTCTCACCTCTGAGACACCTGCCCGTTCCCGAATCTTGCAAGCCGCAGACAGCACAGCGTCAAATACAGAATGTCCTGATCATTCCGGGAGGAGGTCCCGGAGAATGAGGAGGATATCCAGTGAACGACATGACCCATACCGAGGCAGGCACATATGTCTCGCCGTTCAAAGATCGCTATGACAACTTCATCGGTGGCAAATTCACCCCACCCGTCAACGGGCGGTATTTTGACAACGTAACGCCGATCACCGGCGAAAAAATCACCGAATGCGCCCGTTCAGACGCGGCCGATCTGGAACTTGCGCTTGATGCTGCGCACGCAGCCAAACAAGCATGGGGCGCAACCGCGGCCGCAGAACGGTCAAACATCCTGCTTAAGGTTGCCGACGCAATCGAAGCAAACCTTGATCGGCTTGCCCAGGCGGAAACTTGGGACAACGGCAAACCAATCCGCGAAACCACTGCCGCTGACATTCCCTTGGCCGCTGATCATTTTCGGTATTTTGCCGGTGCCCTGCGCGGCCAAGAAGGCAACATGAGCGAAATTGATGCCGACACCGTCGCCTATCACTTTCACGAACCCCTTGGCGTGGTTGGTCAGATTATTCCCTGGAATTTCTCGATCCTCATGGCGGCATGGAAACTGGCACCTGCCTTGGCGGCAGGCAATTGTATCGTTTTGAAACCGGCGGAACAAACGCCAGCGGCCATCATGGTCTTGGCCGAAATCATCAATGATCTGCTGCCCGCCGGTGTCTTGAACATCGTGAATGGGTTCGGCGGAGAGGTCGGCGCGGCGCTTGCAAGCTCCTCGCGTATTGCCAAGATCGCGTTCACCGGATCGACAGCCACCGGTCGCAAGATCATGGAGGCGGCGACAGCAAACCTTATCCCCGTCACGCTGGAACTGGGCGGGAAAAGCCCGAACATCTTCTTTTCGGACGTAATGGCCAAAGACGATGCGTTTCTGGACAAGGCCGTCGAAGGGTTCGTTCTGTTCGCGTTCAACCAAGGCGAAGTTTGCACATGCCCAAGCCGTGCGTTGATTCAAGAAGACATCTATGACGAATTCATCGCCCGGTGCATCGAACGGGTCAAAGCGATCAAGCAGGGCGATCCGCGCAATCCTGAAACGATGGTCGGCGCGCAGGTCAGCACGGCCCAACACGAAAAGATCATGTCCTACCTGACCATTGGCCGCGAAGAAGGCGCCGAAGTTCTGGCAGGTGGCGGTGCCGCACGGTTCAACGGGGAATTGGCGGGCGGCAACTATATCCAGCCGACGATCCTGAAGGGCCACAACAAGATGCGCGTGTTCCAAGAGGAAATCTTTGGCCCGGTCGTATCGGTCACAACCTTCAAGGACGAAGCCGAAGCCTTGGCGATTGCCAATGATACGATGTACGGGCTGGGCGCGGGTGTGTGGTCGCGGGACGCGAACACCTGCTATCGCTTTGGGCGCGCAATCGAAGCGGGCCGCGTCTGGGTCAACAACTACCACGCCTATCCGGCGCACGCGGCGTTTGGTGGATACAAACAATCCGGCATCGGGCGCGAAAACCACAAGATGATGCTGGATCACTACCAGCAAACCAAGAACATCTTGATGAGCTATAACCCGAACAAACTGGGCTTCTTCTAGGATCCCAATCAACCCAAGTGCAAAAGGCGGCGGCGTGTCATGCGCCGCCGCATTTGCATTTGCGCCATCGCACGTCCCGCAAGCTGCGGTTTCGCGGGGTAGATATCAAATATTTTGGGAATATTGGTGCCCAGGAGAGGACTCGAACCTCCACGGCCTTGCGGCCACTGGCACCTGAAGCCAGCGCGTCTACCATTCCGCCACCTGGGCAGGTGTCGTGAGGCGTGCGTTTAACTTTGGCCCCTTGCCGTGTCAACGAGATTCGGGCCTGTTTTTCACACCACATTCACTTGGACTGGCATATCGCCTTGCCGCAGGCGCGCCGGGGGGCTAGGAAAAGCAGGCAAAGACCATGGTCGGAGGGCGCGATATGTCCAAGCTTGTCACCATTTTCGGCGGTTCCGGATTTCTGGGCCGATATATTGCGCGCCGAATGGCGAAGGACGGATGGCGTGTCCGCGTCGCCGTGCGCCGCCCGAATGAGGCGATGTTCGTGCGCACCTATGGTGTCGTCGGCCAGGTCGAACCGGTTTTTTGCAACATCCGTGACGACAATTCAGTGCGCGGCGTGACCCACGGGGCTGACGCCGTTGTGAATTGTGTGGGCACGTTTGATGCGGGCGGGAAAAATAATTTCGACGCCGTACAGGCCGAAGGCGCTGCGCGTGTTGCACGCATTGCCGCCGAACAAAGTGTCGGGCAAATGGTCCACATTTCGGCCATCGGCGCGGATGCGGATGCCGAAAGCAGATATGCCCAAACCAAGGCCGAAGGCGAAGCGGGCGTTTTGAAATTCATGCCCGATGCGATGATCCTGCGTCCTTCGGTGATCTTTGGGGCCGAAGACCAGTTCTTTAACCGATTTGCCAGTATGGCCCGGATGACCCCGGTGATCCCGCTCTTCGGTGGGCATACGAAATTCCAGCCCGTCTATGTCGATGACGTGGCCGCAGCCGCCCAGTTGGGCGCCGAAGGCAAGGCCCCCGGCGGCATTTACGAACTGGGTGGCCCGGACGTTAACACGTTCCATGAACTGGTCGCGCAAATGCTTGGCGTGATTCAGCGCCGCAGGTTGATCGTGAACAAACCGATGTTCGCGGGCCGGTTCACCGCGTTCATGTTGGATATGACCCAGGCGGCGACCTTTGGGTTGTTTCACAACACGATCCTGACCCGTGATCAGGTGAAACAACTTGGCGTCGACAATGTCGTTGGCGATGACGTCAAGACATTTGCCGATCTGGGCATTGAACCCGTCGCGACGGAATCGGTTCTGCCGGATTACCTGTGGCCCTATCGCCCGTCCGGTCAGTACGCCGCGATCAAGGATTCTGCCAAGAATCTGCGCGCCTGAGGATTACGCATAGGCCCAGATCAACAGGATGATCCCCAGGATCACCCGATAGATCACGTAGGGTGTGTAATTGATCGACCGCAGCAGTCGCATCATCAGCGTCAATGCGCCAAGGGCCGAGACAAAGGCAAACACCGCCGCAATGGCCCCGTCGCGTGCCGCCGCGCCATCGGCTGTCGCGGCCACCTCGGCCCCCAACAGAACGCCACTGGCGATGATCGTCGGGATCGACATCAGCATCGACAGTTTCGCGGCGTCCTGACGGGTATACCCCAGGAACAACGCCCCGGTGATCGTCGCGCCGGATCGTGATGTGCCGGGGATAAGCGCAATGGCCTGCCAAAGCCCCATTATGATCGCGTGCCGCAAGGACCATTCCGGGGCCGTGCGCACGGCTTGTGCGCCCCGATCAGCCCACCAGAGGACCAACCCGAACCCCAGCATTGTCCACCCGATCAGCGCAGCAGACCGCAACATGTCGTCAAGCCCGGTAAGTTTGAGGGCAAGACCAAACAAAACCACCGGTATCGTTGCCACAACCAACAGAAATGCCAGACGCGCGCCGGGGCTGTCCAATCGGCCGCGCACCATATCCGGGACGCCGGCGATGGCTTCGCCCACATCGCGGCGGAAATACAGAATCACCGCGCCCAAGGTGCCGACATGAACCGCCACATCAATAACCTGACCCTGATCCTGCAACCCCGTAAGCTGCGGGAACAGGATCAAATGCGCAGAGGACGATATTGGCAAGAACTCGGTAATGCCCTGAATAACGGCCAGCAGAAAAAGATGCAGGAGAGACATGTAGATAGTGCTCCGAATTCGCTCGGCCCAGCCCTACACTGTCGTAAGAACGGGGGGAAGAATCCAGTTAGGTCATTCTAGCTGACCTAAAAATGGCAGATCTGGTCAACTTGGAGTGGCCACATCTCTATTTTTGATATTATAGGTCACGCAAACTGACTTTTATTTCGTCTGGTGATTGCGTAAGCAGTCCAGACGTAGCGATTCCAACGAAAGGCGGCGACGTGGCCAAGCAACCGATGCTCAAGTTCGTGACAGTACCCCGAGGCATGCCTGACAAGCGTGAAGCCGAGGTGCGCAAGCAGGACTTTGATGAAATCTATGCGGAATATGCCGCTGCCAAGGCCGAAGAGCAATCCAGCCGATGCAGCCAATGCGGTGTCCCTTATTGCCAAAGCCATTGTCCGCTGCACAACAACATTCCCGATTGGTTGAACCTGACGGCGACCCACCGTCTGGAAGAGGCATATGCCATCAGCCAATCGACCAACACGTTCCCGGAAATTTGTGGCCGCATCTGTCCGCAGGATCGCCTGTGCGAAGGCAATTGCGTGATCGAACAATCCGGGCACGGCACCGTCACCATTGGCGCGGTGGAAAAATACATCACTGACACGGCCTGGGAAAAGGGCTGGGTCAAACCGGTGACCCCATCGGTTGAACGCGATCAGTCGGTTGGCATTATCGGCGCCGGACCCGGCGGTTTGGCCGCAGCGGACATGCTGCGCCGCGATGGTGTCCAGGTGACGGTGTACGATCGTTATGATCGGGCCGGTGGGTTGCTGACATATGGGATTCCCGGCTTCAAACTGGAAAAAGACGTGGTCATGCGCCGCATCGACCAGTTGGAACACTCGGGCGTCGAATTCGTGATGAATTGCACGGTTGGGCAGGACCTGTCATTCGACGCCATTCGCGGCAAACACGACGCCGTTCTGATCGCCACAGGGGTTTACAAATCCCGCGACCTGAACGGGCCGGGCGCCGATGCCAAGGGCATGGTACGGGCGATCGACTATCTGACTGTGTCCAACATGGTCAGCAATTTCGGTGACGAGGTGCCGGAATTCGAAAGCGGGGAACTGAACGCGAATGGCAAAAAGGTCGTCGTGATTGGCGGCGGTGACACGGCCATGGATTGCGTGCGCACCGCGATCCGTCAGGGCGCGCAAAGCGTCAAGTTGCTCTATCGCCGGGACCGGGCCAACATGCCCGGCTCGCAACGCGAGGTCGCCAACGCCGAGGAAGAAGGCGTTGAATTCATCTGGCTTTCGGCCCCGGTTGGGTTTTCGGGTGACCCGGTGACGGGTGTGACGGTTCAGAAAATGCGTTTGGGCGCGCCGGATGCGTCCGGTCGTCAGGCGCCCGAAGTGATCGAAGGATCGGAGTATGTCGAAGACGCAGACCTTGTGATCAAGGCGCTTGGCTTCGAACCCGAAGACCTGCCGCAATTGTGGAACACGGACGGGCTTGAGGTGACACGCTGGGGCACGATCCGCGCCGAATTCAGCACAGGCAAGACCAGCCTTGATGGGGTTTATGCCGTGGGTGACATCGTGCGCGGCGCAAGCCTGGTTGTCTGGGCGATCAAGGACGGGCGCGACAGCGCCGAGGCGATTCTTGAATACCTGGACGGTGCGTCGGCGATTGCTGCGGAATAGAGTCTGATTTGGGGTGATTTTCCCGATCCGGATGCGCTGGATTGGAAACAGGCCCAACGAAACTAGGGAAACGAATCTCGGGTGTCAGCCTGACCGATTTTCGACGGAGAACATGACGATGAGCGAACGAACTGGAGGATGCATGTGCGGCGCCGTACGGTTTACCGCGCGCAAGGTGCCCGACGAATTCGGTGCCTGCCATTGTGAAATGTGCCGTCGTTGGACCGGGTCTGCTTTTCTGGGAACAAGCGTGCCGCGCGACAGCGTGACCTGGGAAGGCGAAGCGCAGATACGCACGCTGCAATCCAGCGATTGGGCTGAACGCGCATGGTGCGGGCGATGCGGCACGCCGCTCTATTACCACGTCACCGCCGATGGCCCGTTGAAAGACGATTACGAAATTCCGGTTGGGCTTTTCGATGATGCGAACGGCCTGACCATGACCAGCGAAATCTTTATTGACCAAAAGCCAGACAGCTTTGCCTACACCGGCGACCACAACCTGATGACACGGGCTGAGGTTTTGAAGAAATACGGCGTCTCTTTGGACGGAGAATGACATGACCATCTATGATGAAAACTGGGCGCGTGCCGAAGAAGCAAAGCGCAACTGGATGGCCGAAAACGGCCTGTTCGCGCATGACGAAGAAAAGTCGTCCTGCGGCGTTGGCCTTGTCGTTTCAATCGACGGCAAGAAAAGCCGCAAAGTGGTTGATGCCGGGATTCAGGCGCTCAAGGCGATCTGGCACCGCGGGGCCGTTGATGCGGATGGCAAGACCGGCGATGGTGCCGGCATTCACGTGCAAATCCCCGTCCCCTTTTTCTATGATCAGATCAAACGCACCGGCCACGAACCGCGCGCCGATGAACTGATGGCGGTTGGGCAGGTTTTTCTGCCCCGCACGGATTTCGGCGCCCAGGAAACCTGCCGCACCATTGTTGAGGCCGAAGTTCTTCGGATGGGGCATTACATTTATGGCTGGCGCCATGTGCCTGTGAATGTCGGCTGCCTTGGCGAAAAGGCCAACGCGACCCGCCCCGAAATCGAACAGATCCTTATTTCAAACGCCAAGGGTGTGGACGAAGAACAATTCGAACGCGAACTTTATGTCATTCGCCGCCGGATCGAAAAAGCCGCTGGTGCTGCCGGAATCGGCGGCCTTTACATGGCCAGCCTAAGCTGCCGCAGCATTATTTATAAAGGCATGATGCTGGCCGAACAGGTCGCGGAATTCTATCCGGACCTAAAGGACGAACGTTTCGAAAGCGCCTTTGCGATTTATCACCAACGCTATTCCACCAACACGTTCCCGCAATGGTGGCTGGCCCAGCCTTTCCGCATGCTGGCCCATAATGGCGAAATCAACACGATCAAGGGCAACATCAACTGGATGAAATCCCACGAAATCCGCATGGCGAGCGGCACGTTCGGGGATTTGGCCGAAGACATCAAACCAATCATCCCAAGCGGGTCTTCGGACAGCGCGGCGCTTGACGCCGTGTTCGAAGTGCTGGTGCGCGCGGGGCGGTCGGCCCCGATGGCCAAGACAATGCTGGTGCCTGAAAGCTGGTCGAAACAGGCGCTGGAATTGCCCCAGGCGTGGCGCGATATGTATTCATACTGCAACGGGGTGATGGAACCATGGGATGGCCCTGCCGCCCTTGCGATGACTGACGGCCGCTGGGTTTGTGGCGGGTTGGACCGCAACGGATTGCGCCCAATGCGCTATGTCGTGACAGGCGACGGCCTGCTGATCGCCGGATCCGAAGCAGGCATGGTTCCGACCAACGAAGCCACGGTTCGTGAAAAAGGTGCGTTGGGACCAGGCCAATTGATCGCGGTCGATATGGCCAAGGGCAAGCTGTACCACGACACAGATATCAAGGATAAATTGTCGCGCGCGCTGCCGTTTGGGGAATGGGTTGGCAAGATCAACAACCTCGAAGAGGCACTGGGCGGCGTCACAGAAGTGCCCCTGTTCGAAGGCGCCGAACTGCGCCAACGCCAGATCGCGGCCGGCTATACCATGGAAGAGATCGAACAGATCCTTGCCCCAATGGTCGAAGACGCCAAGGAATCCCTGGCCAGCATGGGGGACGACACGCCAAGCGCCGTACTGTCGAACAAGTATCGCCCGCTGAGCCATTTCTTCCGGCAAAACTTTAGCCAGGTGACGAACCCGCCCATCGATTCCCTGCGTGAATACAGGGTGATGAGCCTTAAGACACGGTTCGGGAACCTGAAAAACGTTCTGGATGAAAGCAGCGCCCAGACCGAGATTTTGGTGCTGGAAAGCCCGTTCGTCGCGAATGCGCAGTTTGATGAGTTGAAGAACCACTTCAACGCGAACCTGGTGGAAATCGATTGCACCTTCCCGGTAGGGGATGACCGCGATGCCCTGCGTCAGGGTCTGGAACGCATCCGCGCCGAGGCAGAAGAAGCCGTGCGCTCAGGCGGCGGTCACATCATGCTGACCGATCAGAACCAAGGGCCCGACAGGGTGGGAATGCCGATGATCCTTGCGACATCGGCGGTGCATTCATGGCTGACCAAAAAGGGCCTGCGCACATTCTGTAGCCTTGGGGTGCGGTCTGCCGAATGCATCGACCCACATTATTTTGCGGTACTCATCGGCTGTGGCGCGACCATCGTTAACGCCTATTTGGCCGAAGACACGATTGCGGATCGGATCAAAAAAGGCCTGATCGACGGCAATCTGACCGCAGCCATCGCGCGATATCGTGAGGCCGTAGATCAGGGTCTGTTGAAAATCATGTCCAAGATGGGGATTTCTGTCGTGTCATCCTATCGCGGCGGTCTGAACTTTGAGGCAGTCGGCCTGAGCCGGGCCATGTGCGCGGAATATTTCCCCGGCATGACCAGCCGGATCAGCGGCATCGGTGTCAGCGGCATTCAGAAAAAGGTCGAAGGCATCCATGTCAAAGGGTGGCGTGGCGGGCAGGATGTTCTGCCGATCGGCGGCTTTTACAAAGCGCGCAAAACCGGCGAAACCCACGCATGGGAAGCCCAGACAATGCACATGCTTCAGGCCGCGTGTAACCGCGCGTCCTATGAGCTGTGGAAGCAGTACAGCGCCCGGATGAAGGCCAACCCGCCGATTCATCTGCGTGACCTTCTGGCGATCAAGCCATTGGGAGAATCCGTCGCGATTGAAGAGGTGGAAAGCATCACCTCGATTCGCAAGCGGTTCGTGACGCCGGGCATGTCCCTTGGCGCGCTGTCGCCCGAGGCGCACAAGACGCTGAATGTTGCAATGAACCGGATCGGCGCGAAATCAGACAGTGGCGAAGGCGGCGAAGATCCGGCGCATTTCGTGCCCGAACCCAATGGTGACAATCCGTCGGCGAAAATCAAGCAGGTCGCGTCGGGACGGTTCGGCGTGACAGCCGAATACCTGAACCAATGCGAAGAGCTTGAGATCAAGGTCGCGCAGGGGGCCAAGCCGGGCGAGGGTGGGCAACTGCCGGGGATGAAGGTCACCGACCTGATCGCGCGTCTGCGCCATTCAACCAAGGGCGTGACCCTGATTTCGCCGCCGCCGCACCACGATATTTATTCGATCGAAGACTTGGCGCAGCTGATCTATGACCTCAAGCAGATCAACCCTGAGGTGAAAGTCACCGTCAAGTTGGTTGCCTCAAGCGGGGTGGGGACCATTGCCGCGGGTGTGGCCAAAGCCAAAGCCGACATTATCCTTATTTCGGGTCACAACGGGGGCACGGGCGCGTCGCCGGCGACGTCGATCAAATTCGCTGGTTTGCCCTGGGAAATGGGCCTGACCGAGGCCCATCAGGTGTTGTCGATGAACAACCTGCGGTCGCGCGTGACCCTGCGCACGGATGGCGGGTTGCGCACCGGACGTGATATCGTAATGGCCGCGATGCTGGGGGCCGAGGAATACGGCATCGGCACCGCCGCGCTGATCGCCATGGGGTGCATCATGGTGCGTCAGTGCCAATCAAACACCTGCCCCGTGGGAGTGTGCACGCAGGACGAAGATCTGCGGGCGAAATTCTCGGGCTCGGCCGATAAGGTTGTGAACCTGATCACGTTCTATGCCCAAGAAGTGCGCGAGATTCTGGCGCAGATCGGGGCGCGGTCACTGGACGAAGTGATCGGGCGCGCCGACCTGTTGCATCAGGTCAGCCGCGGGGCCGATCATCTGGATGATCTGGACCTGAACCCGCTTTTGATCACCGTCGATGGGGCGCACAATATCGTCTACAACCGCGACAAGGATCGCAATGCAGTGCCCGACACGCTGGATGCGGAAATCGTGCGCGATGCGGCACGGTTCCTGAAGGACGGCGAGAAGATGCAATTGTCCTATGCGGTGCAAAACACCCATCGGACCGTTGGCACCCGCACATCAAGCCATATCGTGCGCAAATTCGGCATGCGCAATGCGCTGCAACCGGATCACCTGACGGTGAAACTGACCGGAAGCGCTGGCCAGTCCTTGGGCGCCTTTGCCGCGCCGGGGCTGAAACTGGAAGTGTCAGGCGAGGCCAACGATTACGTAGGCAAGGGCCTGTCAGGCGGATTGATCGTGGTGCGCCCACCTATGGCGTCGCCACTGGTGGCGGATCAGAACACGATCATCGGCAACACGGTTCTTTATGGCGCAACGGACGGGTATCTGTTTGCCGCCGGGCGTGCCGGAGAACGGTTCTGCGTGCGCAATTCGGGCGCGAAAGTCGTGGTCGAAGGCTGTGGATCCAACGGGTGTGAATACATGACCGGCGGAACAGCGGTGATCCTTGGGTCCATCGGCCCGAACTTTGGCGCCGGTATGACCGGGGGGATGGCCTATCTTTATGATCCCGAAGGACGGGCGGAAACGCTGATGAACCTTGAATCCCTGGTGACCTGCAAGGTCACGGTGGATCATTGGAAGAATGAACTGGAAACCCTGATTGAACGGCATCTGGAAGAAACCGGAAGCCGCAAGGCCGCAGACATCATGCAGCATTGGGACATCGAGAAAGACAATTTCCTGCAAGTCGTACCGAAAGAGATGCTGAACAAGCTGCCCTATCCTGTGGGGGTCGAAGATCAGGCAATTCCCGCAGAGTGAATAGCCGGGCCGAAGACAACGGGCAGGGCGGTGGAGACACTGTTCCGCCCTTTGGTTTGGGAACGGATACAGGCAGGGGGCGCTGCCCCCATCGCGGCAAGCCGCGATTCCCCCGAAGTATTTTCGGAAAGATGAACCAGGCAGATTTTCAGGGGACGAGAGTCATTTCGAAAGGCGCGCTGACCTCATCATCATGGGAGCAAAAGGCGCGGATCACGACGCGGCGGATTCCGTCCGGTATCATCACCGAGGGAAGAGACCGGGAAAAGGGTTGTTCGTTGACATGGGGGTGGTGCAATTTGCGAAACCCCAGAAGCGTTCCGGATTCGTCCCTGACCTCCCACCCGCTGGCGAAATGATCCCAGCCAGTGTCGGGGTGTTTCAGCGTCACCTCAATGCGCCAGCCCATCCCCGATTTGGTGGCGGTGGCGGCGACGATTTCGGGTGGTTGTGCGAAGGCCTGTGTGGTTGGAAGCAAAACCGCGAGGCTGAGGATGAGTGAACGGATCATGCCGTGACTTATAGGCCTGTATGGGGGCCCTGGCATGTCACGAGTCTGTGTCGGCACCCGGAGCGTTGCACAGGATCAACACATCGGCGGTGGCTGCTATCAGCCGGTGTTCATGAGAACCTGGCGCGATTTGGACGCGAATTCGCGACGCCATAGCACGGCAAAGGTGATTGCGGCGGCAAGGATCAGGGCCGATGCGCCGATCATCCAGGCCGCTGAGCCAAGAGAGAAATAGACGGACCGCAGGCCACGATTGAAGCTGCGTGCGGCAAAAATGTTGATTTCGCCGGCCTGCGCGGCGCGGGTATGGGCAAGCGGGTCTTCGGGATCGTTGGGTGTGGCGGCCATGAGAACCGCGCAATACCCAAACAGGCGATGCGACCAGACGAATTTCAGAAATGCATTGGTGAGAAAGGCGGTTATCAGAAGGACTTTGACCTCCCATACAAAGGTGGGGTCGCTTTCCAGTGTAAGTTGATTGGCCAGGCCAGTCAGACGATCTGAATTCCCGATCAAGGCCAACGATCCGCCAATGGCGATCATTGTAGCGGAGGCAAAGAAGGATGTGCCCTGCCGCAGCGTCGACAGGGTTTGTGCATCGAAGATGCGGGGTTGTCGGGTGATCATCTGGACCATCCAGTCGCGGCGGTATTGGCCCATCAGGCGCGACACCGAAGGGTTCGCTCCAGGGTTTTCGATCCGCCAGCCAATGAACAGCCAAAGCAGGATCAACGTGGCGAGAGCCGCAAAATCGAGCGGCGCAAACAGGGCAAGGCGGTCGGTCCAGTTCATGTCCTTTGGTAGCGCGGCGCGTCGGGTCTTGCCAGCCTGTAAGATTGGTTATAAAATTTTACCAATTGTGAAGTGCGATCCCTGTAGTGATCCGGAAGAGGAGGAAGTCGATGGAAATGCCTGTTCCCGATCCGCGTGTTTTGGCCGCCAAGCCGGACCTTGTGCGACGCTTGCGCGACGTTCTGCCTCTGGATGCGGTGATCGACGCCCCGGAAGAAACCCGCGCGTATGAATGTGATGCGTTGACGGCCTATCGCTGTGCGCCGCTGGTCGCGGTGTTGCCTGCGACGACCCAGGAGGTCGCAGCGGTTTTGAGAATTTGTCATGACATGGGCGTGCCCGTCGTGCCGCGCGGGTCCGGCACATCCCTGGCCGGTGGCGCGTTGCCGACCGCGGATAGCGTCATTCTGGGAATCGCCCGAATGAACGACGTGATCGAGACGGATTACGAGAACCGGTTCGTTCGGGTTCAGACCGGGCGCACCAATCTGAGTGTGACCGGCGCGGTCGAAGCGGATGGATTTTTCTATGCGCCTGACCCAAGCAGCCAGTTGGCCTGCGCCATCGCCGGCAATATCGCGATGAATTCGGGCGGCGCGCATTGTTTGAAATATGGGGTGACAACCAACAACCTTCTTGGGGTCACGATGGTGACGATGCAGGGCGAGGTGGTCGAAATTGGTGGCCCATGGCTCGACCCCGGTGCATTGGACCTGTTGGGCGTGATCTGTGGCAGCGAGGGGCAATTGGGTGTCGTGACCGAGGCCTGCCTGCGCATACTGCCCAAGCCAGAAGGCGCGCGCCCGGTTCTGATGGGGTTTGACAGCAACGAAGTGGCGGGCGCCTGTGTGCGCGACATTATCGAAGCCGGTGTGTTGCCCGTGGCGATTGAATTCATGGATCGCCCCTGTATCCGCGCGACCGAAGCTTTTGCCGGGGCGGGCTATCCTGATTGCGAGGCGTTGTTGATCGTCGAGGTCGAAGGTGCGGATCAGGAAATCGACGAGCAGCTTGCCGTGATCCTTGCCATCGCGCAGCGTCACAACCCGGTAGAATTGCGCGAAAGCCAAAGCGCAGAGGAAAGCGCGCGCATCTGGCTGGGCCGCAAGTCAGCGTTTGGAGCGATGGGGCAGATCAACGATTACATGTGTCTGGACGGAACGATTCCGGTGAGCGCATTGCCCGAAGTTTTGAGGCGGATTGGCGCGATGTCCAAGGAATTTGGCTTGGACGTGGCCAACGTGTTTCACGCCGGGGATGGGAACATGCATCCGCTTATCCTGTTTGATGCGAACAAGCCCGGTGATCTTGAAACCTGCGAGGCATTTGGCGCGGAAATCTTGAAATTATGTGTTGAGGTGGGGGGCTGCCTGACCGGCGAGCATGGTGTTGGAATCGAAAAACGCGACCTGATGACCCATCAATATGGTGATGTGGATCTGGACGCGCAAATGGCGGTGAAGGATGTGTTTGACCCCGCGTGGTTGTTAAACCCTGCCAAGGTATTCCCGTTGCAGGTAAGCGCGGGGCGACGCGATTTGGGGGTTGCGGCGGAATAGGGGGCGCTGCCCCCGTCGGCCAAAGGCCGACTCCCCCGCAGTATTTGGAGCCAGAGGAAGCATGGGATCCGGGATTATGAGGCCTGACAGCGAATCCGCCCTGTCCGACGCGATCCGGGACGCAAATGGGCCATTACGGGTGGTCGGCGGCGGCACGCGGGTTCCATGGCGCCCGGTTTCGGGCGCGGCGATTGAGACGGGCGGGTTAAACGGCGTGCGGTTGTATGAGCCGGGCGCATTGACGCTGGTTGCGGGTGCGGGAACGCCAGTGTCGGACATCGAAGCCGTTCTGAGCGAGAAGGGCCAGAGGCTGGCGTTTGAGCCGATGGACGCCCGGACGGTGATGGCGACAACGGGCGAGCCGACAATCGGCAGCGTTTTTGCCGCGAATGTCAGCGGGCCGCGGCGGGTTCAGGTGGGCGCCGCACGCGATTTCCTGTTGGGTGTACGGTTTGTCGATGGCGCGGGGCGAATTGTCAAAAACGGTGGCCGCGTGATGAAGAATGTCACCGGTTATGACCTGGTCAAGTTGATGGCGGGAAGTTTTGGCACCCTGGGCGTGTTGAGCGAGGTGAGTTTCAAGGTACTTGCCGTGCCGCAGGCCGAGGCGACCCTGATCAGTCAGGGTGCGACGTTGGACGCGTCATTGGCAGCATTGCGATCGGCGTTACGGTCACCTTTTGACGTCAGCGGTGCGGCCTGTTTTGACGGCAGGGCGCATGTGCGGGTTGAAGGGCTGAGCGGATCGGTCGCCTATCGCAGCGGCGCGTTGCGCAAGCTGCTGGGCGCGTGGGATGTGATCGAGGGACCGGAAAGTGCGGCGATGTGGAGAGACATACGCGATGTCAGCGCATTCGCCGGGTCCGACGATGCGGTTTGGAAGGTTGTTGTGAAACCCACGGCGGCGGTTGGATTGATCACCGCGCTGGACGAGGCCGGGCTTGCCCATCGGGCGGTCTTCGATTGGGGCGGTGGATTGATCTGGCTGGCCACGCCGCAGGTTGGCGATGGCGGCGAGGCCGAGATCCGCAGGTTTTGTGACGAAAATGGGGGCCACGCGACCCTGGTCCGGGCCGGAGACGCCTTGCGCGCGCGGGTCGCGATGTTTCATCCACAACAGGCGGCATTAGAGCGGATCGCAGCGGGTTTGCGCGCGCGTTTCGACCCTGACGGGCGGTTGAACCCCGGCCTTATGGGCGTGGCTGCGGGTGAACCGCGATGAGCTTTAGCCTGATCCTGGGCGCTGTCCTGTTGGGGTTTGCCATATATGCCGTGTTGGTGCGCGGAGAGCCGGGGCCGCTGTATTTCCGCCTTCTTGCGGCGGGCGTGGTTCTGGGTGCGGTCGCGGGGTTGGCCATTCTGCGTCTTCTTCCGAACGACGTGGGATCCCCCGGCCGGGTCATAACGGCTGTGATTTTCCTGTGGGTCGCCTGGATCGGCATCATCGCCTTTGGTGTTCAGGCGGTGCGGCGCAGGGTGCCGTCCGTTGCGGGTGTTGTGAATATGGGGGGCGGTATTCTTGCGACGCTTGCTCCGGTTTCGGGTCTGATCCTGGCCAATTGGCTACAGTGAGGCGCAATGCAAACGACATTTACGGAAACCCAGCTGAAAGACCCGGCAACCAAGCACGCGAATGATATTCTGCGCGCCTGTGTGCATTGCGGGTTCTGCACCGCGACCTGTCCGACTTATCAGGTTTTGGGTGATGAATTGGACAGTCCGCGCGGGCGCATCTACCTGATCAAGGACATGCTGGAAAATGAACGGGTGCCCGACGCGCGCACCGTCAAGCATGTGGATCGGTGCCTGTCATGCCTGGCCTGCATGACGACCTGTCCGTCGGGGGTGCATTACATGCATCTGGTGGACCACGCGCGCAGCTATATTGAAACGCATTACAAGCGCCCGCTTGGCGATCGTATCCTGCGGTGGGTATTGGCACAGGTCCTGCCGTATCCGATGCGGTTTCGGGTCGCATTGTTGGGGGCCAAGATTGCGCGCCCGTTTCGCGGGATGATCCCCGACAGACGGGTGCGCGCGATGATCGAAATGGCGCCGAAACAGGTGCCTCCGGTCAGTCGCAATGATGATCCTCAGGTTCTGCCAGCGACGGCGCCGCGCCGGATGCGTGTCGCTTTGATGACGGGCTGCGCCCAAAAGGCGCTGAACACAGACATCAACGACGCGACAATCCGGCTGTTGCGCCGGATGGGGTGCGATGTGGTCATTGCCAAGGGTCAGGGATGCTGTGGCGCCTTGACCCATCACATGGGCAAAGAAGCGCAGGCACATGCCGCCGCCGGGGCCAACATCGCCGCCTGGATGCGGGAAAAGCGCGGTGACGGGTTGGATGCGGTTGTGATCAACACCTCGGGCTGTGGAACAACGGTCAAGGATTATGGCCATATGCTGCGTGAAACGCCGCTGGCGGCGGATGCGGCGGTGATTGGCGAATTGGCCTGCGATGTAAGCGAAGTGTTGGCCCGCCTTGAGATACCCGAAGGCGCGGCCAGGGGCATACGTGTGGGATATCATGCGGCCTGTTCGCTTCAGCATGGGCAAAAGATCAAGGACGTGCCCAAGATGTTGTTGAAACGCGCGGGCTTTGACGTGGCAGAACCGGCAGACAGCCACCTGTGCTGTGGATCGGCGGGCACCTATAACCTGATGCAGCCGGAAATCTCGGGACAGCTCAAGGCGCGCAAGGTTCAGACGATCGAAGCCATTCAGCCGGACGTCATCGCCGCGGGCAACATTGGCTGTATGATGCAGATCGGGTCAGGTACGGGCCTGCCCGTTGTTCACACGGTCGAATTGCTGGACTGGGCAACCGGCGGGCCCAAGCCGCGCGCGTTGATCGACGGACATTAACCAAACGCACATAAGACGCCTGTTTGGCGCCGCATTTTCGCCCGCTTGGGCCGATAGCTCGGACTTGAATAAAGTGTCAGGGGTATCGGATGATCCGCGTCTTAATCAGCATTGCATTGCTTTCGGTGCCGTTGCCAGCATTGGCGCAAGGGTTGGCAGACAACCTGTCACGCAATGGCGCATTGACCCGCCTGGACACTGGCGACCAGAGTCGCGGATGGGAGGCTGTCGGGCGTTTGAACATTGGTGGAAAGGGGTTTTGTACCGGTGCCCTGGTGGCAGATAACCTTGTCCTGACGGCCGCGCACTGCCTGTTCGACAAACGCACGGGCACGCGGATCGAATCCACGACAATTGAATTCCTGGCCGGTTTTCGCAACGGACGCGCATCGGCCTATCGCAATGTACGCCGGGCGGTGACCCATCCCGAATATCGCTATTCGGCGCATGTTTCGTCTGAACGCGTGCGTCAGGACGTTGCCTTGCTCGAACTCGAAATGCCGATCCGCAATACCACGGTGATCCCGTTTGATACCGATGCACGGCCCCGCAAGGGGGACCGTATCGGCGTCGTGTCCTATGCCCATGATCGTGCCGAAGCGCCCAGTTTGCAGGAAATCTGTGGTGTTCTGGGACGACAGGATGGCGTTTTGATCATGTCGTGCGACGTCGATTTCGGATCATCCGGCGCCCCTGTTTTCAGCTTTGAACATGGGCAGCCGCGGATCGTATCCGTCGTTTCGGCAAAGGCCGAAGTGGACGGCAAGCGCGTCGCCCTTGGCACCCAATTGCAGGGAACCCTGACTTTGCTTCGGGGCGAACTGGACGCCGGGAACGGGTATTCGGTTGGCGCAGCCCCGCGCAGTGGACGGGTCAAGATCGGCGGCGGCCGTGACCGGTCAGGCGCAAAGTTCATCAAACCAACCAATTGATGAATTGGCACCGCCCGGCAAAATGAACCCGACTGGGCCCAAGGCGCGCGCCCCTTGAATCTGTTTACGAGCCTGCCCACATAAAATGAACCGGACCGCCAGATCGGGGTTCGGTTCAGTTCTGCCTGTCCCTTAGGGAAGGCGCACAACAGGTATCGCTCAACGGAGGATGACCCCCATGCGTAATTTTGATCTTGCCCCGCTTTATCGTGCCTCGGTCGGTTTCGACCAACTTGCCGATATGATGGACCGCGTCTTTGCGGGCGACGTGTCCCAACCCAGCTATCCCCCATATAACATCGAAAAAACCGCCGAAGACGCGTATCGAATTTCGATTGCCGTGGCCGGCTTTTCTGACGCCGACCTGTCGGTCGAGGTAAAGGAAAAGGCGCTGGTTGTTTCCGCCAAGAAGGTCGAAGACGACAGCCCCCGCACCTATTTGCACCGCGGCATCGCCACTCGTGCATTCGAACGCCGGTTTCATTTGGCCGACCACGTGAAAGTCACCGGCGCGACCCATGTTGACGGCATGCTGCACATTGATCTGGTGCGCGAGATTCCCGAAGCGTTGAAACCACGCCGGATCGAAATCGCCAATGGCGATACCTTGGACGCGCAAGCCATCGAAACAACCGAGGTCTAGGGCGACCCAAATCAGGACGATCGTGACCCTCAGTCACACCACTCAGTCAGGCGCGGCCGTTTTGGCCGCGCTTTTTTGGTGACTGGTTTATGTTCTGGCCGCCGGATCACGGGGCAAGGCCGGTCAGGCATCGCAACTGATGACCGGGTCGGTTTTTTGGCAATCGTGGCCAGCTGGCACTTTTGCGGCAATTGGCTCTGGCCTATAGGTTGACCTGTGGCAAAGCAGGCAAAATCCAAGGGTCGCGGAAAATCCGGGGCAAAATCCAAGGGCAGGGTTAAACGCGGGCCATTGGCCCCGTTTCGCTGGCTTGTTCGCTGGTGTGTTCGGATCATCGCGATTGGTCTGGTGGTCGTCCTGTTGGTGGTGTTGGCCCACAGCCGGTTCAACCCGACGCTGGGGTATTACATGTGGAGCGAAACCCAACGCCTGGGTGAAATTGACCGGGAATGGGTCGCGATCGATCAGATCGCGCCGGTCATGGCCAGATCGGCGGTCGCAGCCGAGGACGCAAGTTTTTGCGCCCATTGGGGGTTTGACATGGTCGCGATCCGCGCCGCGCTGGCCGGGGGCGGGCAACGTGGCGGCTCAACGATCACCCAGCAGGTGGTCAAAAACGTCTATCTTTGGCACGGGCGCACATGGACGCGCAAAGCGTTCGAAGCATTGCTGACCCCGATCGTCGAATTGTTCTGGACCAAACGTCGGATCATCGAAGTCTATTTGAATGTCGCTGAGTTCGATGAGGGCGTATTTGGGGTCGAGGCTGCGGCCATGCATTATTTCAGGGTCGCACCCAAGGATCTGAGCGCCCTTCAGGCGGCGCGCCTGGCCGCCGTTCTTCCGGCGCCGCAAAGTTGGTCAGCGTCAAAGCCATCAAATTATGTGCGCAAGCGTACCAAGATGATCATTGATGGCGCGGCAACGATTCAGGCTGACGGGCGCGCGGCCTGTTTCCAGGGCGACAAAGGTTGAAAGACCTGTGAAAATCGCGAAAGAGCGCGCATAACAACGCCGATCCCAACGTGATTTGACACGCAACGGTTCGCCGGTCGATGTGTTCGGCGGTTGAAAAGCGGCGGTATTCACGGCAAGACTGCCCAGCGCCGTCCCGCGTTGACGCATGCGAAAACTCAATGGATTGCCCGAAATGGCCAAGCTTTATCATGTTCCTCTGTCGCCGTTCTGTCGCAAAGTTCGCCTGAGCCTTGCGGAAAAGAAAATCGAATGCGAACTGGTCGAAGAAAAATACTGGGAGCGCGACGCCGATTTCCTGCGCCGAAATCCTGCTGCCAAAGTGCCGGTGTTGCGCATTGACGGTAAGACGATGGCGGAAAGTGCGGCGATCTGCGAGTGGCTGGAAGAGGTTTACCCAGAACCACCCCTATTGCCCGACACTGCCGATGCACGATTTGAAGTGCGCCGGCTGGTCAGCTGGTTTGATGACAAGTTTCATTCAGAAGTCACCTCGAAGCTTTTGTATGAGCGAGTGAACAAAAAGGTGATGAAGCAGGGGTACCCGGACAGCGGAAACGTTAAATCCGGGGCCGCAGCGATCAAGTTTCATCTGGATTACATGGCGTGGCTTTTGGATCATCGCCGGTGGTTGGCCGGGGATCGCATGTCATTGGCAGATTTTGCCGCCGCTGCGCATTTGTCGAGCCTGGATTACATCAGCGATGTCGATTGGAACCGCAGTGACGTGGTCAAGGATTGGTACGCCAAGATCAAATCGCGCCCTGCGTTCCGCGCGATACTGGCCGATCAGGTGCCGGGGTTTTTGCCGCCCGCGCATTATGCCGACCTGGATTTCTGAACCCCGGCCACCGAGGGGGGCTGTCTGCCCCCCACTCGGGCATACGCCCGAGCCCCCCCGACAGTATTTTGAGCCAGAGGAAGCATGAAACCAGAGCTGAAACAGCAACTGGTGGATCAGGCATTGGCCGAAGGGTTTATCGCCTGTCGCGTCTGCCGCACGGACTCCGTGCCCTTGGTGGCCGGGCGGTTGGAGCAGTTTCTGCGCGATGGGCGCCACGGGCAGATGGGCTGGATGGCCGAGCGCAGCCATTGGCGTGCGGACCCGGCCCGGCTGTGGCCGGAAGCGCGTTCAGTCATCATGCTGGCCGAGAGTTATGCGCCGTTAATTGATCCGCTTGAGGGGTTGAAAGAGCGCGACCGGGGCGTGATTTCGGTTTACGCGCAGGGTGCTGATTATCACGATCTGGTCAAAAAGCGGCTGAAACGGCTGGCGCGTTGGTTGATCGACAAGGCGGGAACCGCGCCAGAGGTTAAGGTGTTCGTTGACACCGCGCCGGTCGCAGAGAAACCTTTGGCGCAGGCAGCCGGGCTGGGATGGCAGGGCAAGCACACCAATCTGTTGAGCCGGGATTTTGGCAATTGGGTGTTTCTGGGCGCGATTTTTACAACGCTGGAATTGCCGGAAGACATGCCCGAGGAGGAACATTGCGGCAGCTGTCGGCGTTGTTTGGACATATGTCCGACCGATGCGTTTCCCGCCCCTTTCCAGTTGGATGCGCGGCGGTGCATTTCTTATCTTACCATTGAGCACAAGGGCCCGGTGGATGAGGCCTTGCGCCCGGCCATGGGCAACAGGATCTATGGATGTGACGATTGTCTGGCGGTTTGTCCCTGGAACAAGTTCGCAGGCGCGGCGCGCGAGATGCGGTATCGCCCGCGTGAGGGCAACCATTTGCCGCCTTTGGCCGATCTTGTGGCGTTGGATGATGCGGGTTTCAGGGAACGGTTTCGGGGATCGCCGATCAAACGGATCGGGCGCGACCGTTTCGTGCGCAATGTGCTTTATGCCATTGGCAATTCCGGGGACGGTGGATTGAAACACACGGCCCAAGCCCTGGTAGATGACCCGGACGCGGCGGTGGCCGACGCGGCCCGTTGGGCGGTTGCGCGGCTTTAGGGATTGTCCTCGGGCGCTTCGAAGTGGGTGCAAACCACCAGAATGCGGGCGGGATCATCGAGGGCAGAGGCGTAGAGATGTCCGCGCATGCTGTCGAAATAAATCGACTCTCCCTTGTTCAGGATAACGTCGTCGCGATCCTGAAGCTGGACAATAACGCGACCTTCCATAACGAAAAGAAATTCCTCTCCGGGGTGGCTGACCATGCGATCAAAGCTCATCTGCTCAAAGGGTTTGAGCGTGCCCATTATGGGCACCATGCGTTTGCCCTGTATTTGGGGAAACAGCATTTCGTACGTATAGTTTTCCGTTTCGTGGTATCCGAATTCGCCTTTGCGCGCGATCGCGACTCCGCCGGGTTCAAATCGTTCGCCTTCGGCCACGAACAATTCCGCCACATCAACGCCAAGGCCGCGCGCAAGACGTGTGAAACGATCATAGGTGGGCGCCATTAGATTGCGTTCAATCTTGGACACGGTTGAGATCGCAATACCGCCGCGTTCCGCAACCGCCTGAATTGTCAGTCCGCGCGCTTCGCGCAGTCCACGCAGGCGTGTGGCCATACGCGCGCGGTCGGTGTGATCATCAATGTTTTTGTCAGGTGGAATGGCCATGAATGCATCTTACCTGAACAGTAATGATTTGCCACGATAACTCCCATCGGTCCGAAACTTTCCTATCGGAAAGACTCATGATAAACTGGCCCTAAGTTTGGGAAATCTGGATGAATATGACGCAGGGCGAAACATACGATATCGCGGTCGTGGGCGCCGGAATCGCGGGGGCGTCTGCCGCGGCGGAATTGGCCCGGTTCGCGCGGGTCATTCTGATCGAATCCGAACCCCAGCCGGGGTATCATTCCACCGGGCGGTCCGCCGCCATTCTTGCCCAGACCTATGGCAGTTCAGTTATCCGCGCATTAACGCGTGCGTCAGCCAATCATTTCGAACACCCCCCCCAAGGGTTTTCCCAAAATCCATTGCTGTCCCCAAGGGGGCTTATCCGGATTGGCACGGGTGACCAGATAGATGGTTTGCGGGCGATGTTTGACGAATTGCGTGACACGAAATTCCTGACCTGGCTTTCGGGCGAGGCTGTTCAGGCCAAATTGCCCTTGTTGCGACCCGGTTATGCGGCGGGTGGCTTTTTTAACCCTTCGGCCCAGGACATAGATGTGCACGCGCTGTTGACGGGATACCTGCGCGTGTTCCGACAAGCAGGCGGAACCATTCTGACGAACGCCACGGTCAGCGCGCTGCGGCGGGTTGGGTCGGGTTGGGCAATCACCGCCGGGTCGAACAAGATCACTGCCGGTATCGTGGTCAACGCGGCCGGGGCCTGGGGCGACAAGGTGGCCGCGATGGCAGGCGCCACCCCCATGGCACTGGACCCAAGGCGCCGAACGGCCATAACATTTGACGCGCCGCAGGGGTTTGACCCATCCACACTTCCCATGATCGTGGATGCCGAAGAATCGTTTTACCTGAAACCCGAAGGCGGCCGCCTCATGGCGTCGCCCGCGGATGAGACCGAGAGCGAGCCGTGCGATTCACGCCCTGATGAAATGGACATCGCGGTTTGTGTCGACAGAATCACAACCGCGTTCAACATTGATGTACGCCGCATTCATTCGTCATGGTCCGGGCTTAGAACCTTTGTGCGCGATCGCGCGCCGATATGTGGTTTTGACCCCGACATCGACGGGTTCTTTTGGTTGGCCGCCCAGGGTGGCTATGGGGTTCAGACCGCGCCGGCAATGGCGCGGCTGACAGCGAGCATGATCCGGGGCGAAACGCCGGATGACGAAATTGTCGCCAGCGGACTATCGGTTGGTGATATCGCGCCGGGGCGACAGTTTCTGGCGGTATAACATTCAACAAAATAGGGAGACTGAACAATGAAACTGAAATCACTTATCACAGCGGCGGCATTGACGATCGCCGGGGCTGGCGTGGCTTTGGCAGATTGGGCGCCTTCGGGGCCAATCAAGCTGTGGATCGGGTTTGGCGCCGGTGGCGAAACAGACACTTTGGGGCGGTTGATCGCCAAGGAGATGTCAGCCTCGACCGGTTGGAACATCGTTGTTGAGAACAAGCCAGGTGGTGGCGGGATCGCCATGTTCACCCAACTTCAGGCACTGCCAGCGGACGGGCAGGTTCTGGGCATGGGTGTGACCATGCCCGTGCTGGTCAACCTGACGATCCGTCCCGATGCCATTCCGTTTGACCTGGACAGCTTTGACTATCTGCACACTGTCGCTTTGGCGCAGGTTGCGATCGTTGCGCCCGCGGATGCGCCTTACGACGATCTGGCCGGGCTGGTTGCCTATTCCAAGGAAAAGGGCGGTGCCTTGGTCGCGTTTGATGCCAAGCCGCAAGAGCTGCTGATGAACTTTGTCAATGGTCAGAGCGAAGCCGGGTTGAAAGGCGTTTCAACGAAATCGTCTGCCGAAGCGCTGCAACAGCTGCTTGGCGGGCACGTGGACGCGGCATTTAACGCTGGCGCACACATTCCATACCTGGAAAGCGGCAAGCTTAAGATGTTGGCAAGCGCCAATGCGACACGCCATTCTTATGCACCAGACGCGGCAACAGTCCCGGAACAGGGGTTCGACATCTATGTTGACCCGTATTTCTACATCGCTGGCCCAGCCGGAATGCCTGCCGATGCCAAGAAAGCGCTGAGCGATGCGATCGGTGCAGCGCTCAAGGCGGCATCGACAAAAGAGGCGATCATGAACGCCTTTCATTCCGAGCCGAGCGACAAGGCCGGGGACGCGACGAAAAAGATGCTCGAAGACGGGCTTGTGAACGTCGGCGCATTGTTCGGTAAATGATGAAACAGGCCGGGGCGGTACAATTTCGCCCCGGCCTGTACCGATTTCGGAGGCGCGGGTGAACGAAACGTTGGCAAACAGGATTTCCGGGCTTGGCGTGGCCGCCTTTGGTGCGGCGCTTTTGCTTTGGATAATCCCGACACACACCGAAACCGTTACCAGCGGCTGGATCACGCCGCAAACCTTGCCGCGCGCCTGTGCAATTGCGTTGATCCTGTTGGGCCTGTGGATGGCCGTGATCCCCGGTGGGGCGGTCAATCTGGACAAGACCGAAGCGGCGCTTGTCATGTTGGTTGCCCTGGTGTCTGCCGTGGCGGTCTGGGCCATGGGAAAATTCGGCTTTGCCTATGTCGCCCCCATTCTGGCCGCCGCCATCATCATGGTGATCGGTGAACGGCGTTGGCCATGGATCCTTGTTGGGGTTTTGGGCGCGCCATCGTTGATTTGGCTTTTGGTTCAGGTCATCTTGAACCGGCCGCTGCCATGATCGGGATGCCGCAACTTGCCTGAATTATCCGTCATCCTGGCCGGGTTCGGTGATGCCTTTACCCTCATCAACCTGACGTTTGTTGTGATGGGGGTGGCAGCCGGACAAATGGTCGGCGCCATTCCGGGCATCGGGCCGATCATGGCCATGGCCATTGCGATTCCCTTCACCTTTGCACTGGATCCGCTGGTCGCCATTTCGTTTCTGGTGGGGATCAACAAGGGCGGGCTGTTCGGCGGTGCGATCCCTGCGATCCTGATCAACACGCCGGGAACACCCGACGCGGCGGCCACAACGCTGGATGGCCACCCGCTTGCCCAAAAGGGCAAACCGGTCAAGGCGATGAAAATGTCCCTCTATGCCTCGGTCACGGGGGACACGGTTTCCGACATCGTGTTGATCACGCTGGCCGCGCCACTTGCCGGGCTTGCCTTGAAAATGGGACCAGTCGAAGTCCTTGCCCTGATGATATTCGCGTTTTCGATCATCGCCGGACTCATCGGGGATTCGCTTGTTAAGGGTCTTATTGCCGCCATTCTTGGCCTGCTTTTGGCGACCGTAGGTCTGGACCCTGAACATGGCACGCCTCGGTTTTACTTTGGGTATTTCCAACTGTTCGATGGCGCATCATTGGTGGCCATTGCGGTCGGTACGCTGGCCGTTTCAGAAATCTTCCGACGCATTGCCAATGCGCGCCGCATGGGTCCGCAACCCACCGTGACCCTTTCGGGCGATGCGGCGTCCCGCCGGGTGCGGCTCAGCGAATATTGGGCCTGTCGCTCCGTTATCGCGCGGGGGGCGGCGATTGGCACGTTTCTGGGCGCGATCCCTGGCATCGGCTCTACCGCGGCGGCCTTTATGTCCTATGCATCTGCCAAGAAAGGCGACGATGGCGGCGTGCCCTTTGGCGAGGGTAACCTTAAGGGAATCGCCGCAACAGAAAGCGCGAATTCCGCTGTCATGGGGGCCAATCTGATCCCCCTTCTTGGTATCGGCATTCCAGGAAGCATCGGCGCCGCCCTGTTGATTTCCGCGTTCAAGATTCACGGCATTCAACCTGGTCCATTGTTGTTCGAAACCCAGGCGCGGCTGATCTATGGGTTGTTCGGGGCGATGCTTATGGCCAACCTGTCCAACCTGATCGTCGGGCAGGTGTCACTCAGGTTCTGGGCCTATGTCATCCGCGCACCAGAAAGCGTGATCTTCCCCATTGCGCTGCTTTTCTGCTTTGTTGGGGTCTATTTATCGACCGGAGGCCTGTTCGGCGTTGCCCTTATGCTGATCGCCGCCGTCTTTGCCTATGGCATGACATCACTTGGCTTTCCCGTGATCGTTTTCATCATCGCCTTCTTTCTTGGCGAAGGTTTCGAACGCAGCCTAAGCCAATCTTTGGTGATCCTTGACGCAAACCCGGCAAACCTGATTCAGCACCCCGTGGCCCTCGCCCTGGTCGTTCTGGCCTGTGTCGCGGCGGTTTGGTTGGGGCGCGGCGGGCGCAGGGCACTTGGCACCTAGGGCGATGCCCGCCTAAGGTGGTGGCTGGAATTGTGAAAGCGTTGCAATGAATATTCTGTTCGTGATGTACGACCAACTGCGGTTCGATTACTTGTCTTGCGCGGGTCACCCACGCCTGAAAACACCGAATTTCGATCGGGTGGCTGACATGGGTGTGCGATTCACCAACGCCTATGTGCAATCTCCGGTCTGCGGATCGTCACGCATGTCGTTTTACACCGGGCGCTACGCATCCAGCCACGGGGCGCAGTGGAACGGGTTTCCTCTCCGCGTGGGTGAACAAACTCTTGGTGACCATCTTCGGCGGCTTGGTATGGGGTGTTACCTGATCGGCAAGACGCATATGGTCGCCGATGCCGAAGGAATGGCACGGCTTGATCTGGCACCTGACACAGTCATCGGCGCCCGCCAAAGCGAATGCGGCTTTGACGCCGTGGTGCGCGACGATGGCCTTTGGGGCGAGGGGCCGGATGGGTTTTATGACCGCAAGCGCAGCCCCTATAACGAATTCCTGAAATCCAAAGGGTACGAGGCCGAAAACCCCTGGCACGACAACGCCAATGCCGGTGTTGACGACGGTGAACTGGCGTCAGGCTGGTTTTTTCAGAACGCCGATCGCCCGGCGAACATTCGCGAAGAAGACAGCGAAACACCCTGGCTGACCGACCGTGCGCTTGAATTTCTTGCCCAAACCGATGGCCCGTGGTGTGCCCACGTTTCATACATCAAACCGCATTGGCCCTATATTGTCCCGGCACCTTACCATGACATGTTCAGCGCAGACGACGTGCCACCGGCCGTGCGAAACCCGGTGGAACGCGATAACCCGCACCCCGTGTTCGATGCGTATATGGGCAATGCAATCGCCAGCGCGTTCCAGCGCGACGATGTGCGCGACAAGGTGATCCCGGCCTATATGGGCCTGATCAAACAATGCGACGATCAGCTTGGGCGCATCCTTGACCAGCTGGAAAGCACCGGGGCGATCAAGGACACGATGATCGTTCTGACATCGGATCACGGTGATTACCTGGGGGATCACTGGTTGGGTGAAAAGGATATGTTCCATGATCCATCGGTCAAGATTCCGCTCATCATCTATGATCCCCGCGCCGAAGCTGACACGACACGGGGTACGACCTGCGACATCCTGGTCGAGGCAATCGACCTAACCGCGACATTCATCGAAGCCGCAGGAGGCGAGGTGCCAGGTCACATCGTCGAAGGCAGATCCCTACAACCGCTTTTGCACGGATCAGAGCCTGACTCCTGGCGTGATGTCGTCATTTCTGAATACGATTATTCGGTCACCCCAATGCGCGCCAAACTTGGCCTGACATCGGACGATGCGCGCATGTTCATGGTTTTTGACGGACGCTGGAAACTGATCCATTTCCTTGGCGGATTTCGCCCCATGTTGTTTGATCTGGACTCCGACCCAGAAGAGTTTCATGACCTCGGTGCTGATCAAACCTGGGCGAATGAGGTGGCAAGGCTTTACGCCCATCTTCACGAATGGTCGCTGCGCAACGCTCAGCGCGTTACCAGATCAGAATCGGATCTGAACAATATGCGCGGTCGCGCGACCCGTGTGGGCATTATGCCATTCCTGTGGGATGGCAGCGAAGTCCCCGAAGAAGCGACCGCGAAATTCCGCGGTCCGTCGTCCAAGGATTACACGTCGTAAAGACGACCCTGAAACCGTGCCATACCGCTGATCCAACGATCATAATCCGCAACCTTGCGGGACATGTATTCGGCCACTTGTGGATGCGGCAGGATCAGGAATTTTTGGTCAACCAAGCCATCCAGGGTCGCCGCCGCGACATCTTCGGGGCTTAACAATCCGTCACCTGCCTGCGGCCCGTTGCGTCCATCTCCGCCCATCCCGTCCAGCATGGGTGTGTCGACCCCCTGAGGGCACAGGACAGACACGCGAATTCCCGCAGAATAGTGACTGATGGCAAGGTTTTCGGCAAATCCAATGGCGGCGTGTTTCGTCGTTGAATAGGGCGCGCTGCCAATCTGGCTCAGCAATCCGGCGGCACTGGCCGTGTGTAGGAATTGCCCACGTCCGCGCGCGATCATGCCAGGCAACAATAACGCGGCCGCGTGGACATGGGCCATGACATTGATGTCCCAGGCACGCTGCCATTCGACAGGATCAGCCTCGGCCGCATTGGCAAATGTGGTGTCCACGCCATTGGCGATTCCGGCGTTTGAACACATCAAATCCACCGGCCCATGCCGCTCCTCGGCCGCCGCAATCAATACCGCCATAGCTGACCGGTCGCCTACATCTGTGGCCACTGCCTGCCCGCCGATTGCTGCGGCGACGGCCTCGGCACCTTCGATGTTCAGGTCCGCCACCGTAACCTTCGCACCTTCGCGAGCCAAAGCCTTTGCAAGGGCCGCGCCAATCCCCGACGCGCCACCTGTGACAATTGTAGAAACTCCGTCGAACCGCATAACGCCCCCATTGATCGCTTTGCGACAGACTAAGGTTTGGGCACCCAAGGGCCAGCGCAATCCGCAGCATGTGCCAAATGAGTGAATTCTGCGGGCCGGTGATTGCCAACCTTCCGGCCGGTTACTACAAACAGGCAACGGTATACAGGACGATGACATGCTTTCCGACCTCGACTATCTGGACGAACCCGAACTGCCTTCGATTCCCGAATGGGTGCACGCCCTCAAGGATCGCGCCGAAACACCGGTGACCCGCGCCGGGGGCATCGGGATTCAATGGCACATCTGGGGCGAAGGCAAACCGCTGTTCCTGCTGCACGGCGGACATGGATCCTGGCTCCACTGGGCCCGGAACATCGAAGCGTTGTCCGGCAAATTTCGGGTGATGGCCGCCGACCTTCCCTCTTTCGGTGACAGTGAGTCATTTGAGACCGAAGATCTGCATGAATACGCCGGACTCGTCGCCGCAGGGATCGGCGAACTCGCCCCCGGTGAACCGGTTCGCGGCGCTGGATTCTCCTTCGGAAGTGTTATCGGCTCGCTGGCTCTGAAATACGTGGATGCGGGCGTCGATGCCTATGCCCTGGTCGGATCGCCACTCCTTGGAGGGCGCAGTCCTCTGGAAAAGAAAATGCTGAAATGGCGCGGCATGCCCGTTCCGGAACATCGGGTTGCCGCGCACGCGAACAACGTCGGTTCGTTGATGCTGACAGGCGATGAAAGCGTTACCGACGAGGCGACCGCAATTCAAATGGCGAATGCCGAAAAGGCGCGCGGCAAGTTCCGCGGCCTGTTTCGAAAACTTGATGTACCCGCTGAAATCAAAGCATGGCAGGGCGACCTGACAGTGATCTATGGATCACGTGACGCGATTGCCCTGAACCACCTCGAAGAACGCCAAGCCAACGTCGCCCAAATCAAACCAGAGGCCGAATTCCACATCATCCCGGACGCTGGACATTGGGTGCAGTATCAGGCGGTCGATCAGGTAAACGAAATCCTGATGCGCCGCCTGGCTTAGGAGCCGAAAAGGGGCTCCGCCCCCTCGGCCTTTGGCCTCACCCCCGCAGTATTTTCGGGCCAGAGGAAGCAGGAAAACACCTTCCCCTCTTCATCTTTCCATAAATACTTCCGCCGGAGGCATCACGATTTTCCGGCAGGAAAATCGTCACTTCAGCACCATCAGCGACAGCGATGTCCGTTATTTATCGCGAAACTGCGCCGCGCGTTTTTCCTGAAAGGCGTTCATGCCTTCCTTTTGATCTTCGGTCGCGAACAGCGAATGGAACGTGCGGCGCTCAAACAAAAGACCCTCACGCAATGGAACTTCAAAGGACCGGTTCACGGCCTCTTTGACAACCATGACCGTTATCATGCTCTTTTCGGCGATTTTTGCTGCGGCGGCCATGGCCTCGTCCATCAGCTTTTTCGCGGGCACCACGCGCGACACCAAACCAGAGCGCTCCGCCTCTTCGGCATCCATGAAGCGCCCTGTCAGGTTCATGTCCATCGCCTTGGCCTTGCCCACGGCCTGGGTCAGGCGCTGTGTTCCGCCCATTCCGGCAACGACCCCAAGGTTGATCTCGGGCTGTCCAAATTTGGCGGTGTCCGACGCAATGATAAAATCACACATCATCGCCAACTCACACCCGCCGCCAAGCGCATAGCCCGACACGGCGGCAATGATTGGCTTTCGGATGCGCATGATTGCGTCGGATTCTGGCGCAAAAAGATCGCCTGAAAACACATCGACAAAGCTTTTGCTCGCCATCATCTTGATGTCCGCGCCGGCGGCAAAGGCTTTTTCACTGCCGGTCACGACGATGCAGCGAACCTTGTCGTTTGCTTGCGCGGCCTCCAGCGCGTTCACCAATTCACCCAACAAGACGTCGTTCAGCGCGTTCAGGGCATCAGGCCGGTTCAACCGGACCAAACAGATGTGATCCTCAATCTCAACAACGATTGTCTCATAGGCCATGCGGCAAATCCTCTACAAACTTTGACGCGAGTCCCTAGCACGTCCGCCCGCCCGTTCAAGTTATCTTTGGCATTGCGAACAATAGAAGGTTGAGCGCCCGGATTGCACGATACGCCGAATCGGGGCTCTGCAGCCGGGCGTGTGACAGGGTTCGGCTTCACGCCCGTAGACGTCGAAAGCATGCTGGAAATAGCCCAATTCGCCGTCGGCCTGCCGAAAATCCTTGAGCGATGACCCACCAGCCGCAATCGCGTCGGACAGGACATTGCGGATGATCGGAACCAATGACGCAATCCGTGGGGCGGCGATGCGCTGACATGACCGTGTGGGCCCGATTTGCGCCCGGTAGAGCGCCTCGCAGACATAGATATTCCCCAGGCCCGCAACGATTTTCTGGTCCAATAGTGCGGATTTTATGGGTGTGGCTTTGCCAGACAATGCGCCAATCAAATAGGTTTCATCGAACCCGTTCCCCAAGGGTTCGGGCCCCAGATGGGCGATCAACTTATGCGCATCACCCGTGCCGGTTGCCAGTAAATCCATTGCCCCAAAACGGCGCGGGTCGTTGAAGGTGATCCGCGCGCCATTTGCCATGTCAAAGACGACATGATCATGCTTTTCCGCCGCAGGATGATCGTGAACGAACCGTCCCATCGGATCACCCGACACCAGGATGCGCCCCGACATGCCCAGATGGATCAAAAGCGTTTCCCCACCTGACAGATCGACAAGGATGTATTTGGACCGTCGTCGCAACGCCGTGACCGTCTGACCGGTCAGGCGCGCCGCCATGTCCGGTGGAAATGGCCAGCGCAGATCGGGGCGGTTCACCTGCGCCTTGGCGATCACCGCGCCTTCCATCACGGGGGCCAATCCACGCATGACGGTTTCAACCTCGGGCAATTCTGGCATGGTTCTCCTCGGGGTGACGTCTGCGCCGCATTGCGGCGGCTCTGCCGCGCCCTATAAGAGAGGGCGGACAAGCGAAAGCGCAAGAGCGATGGATCAAAAAACCACCCATTTCGGATTTCAGGAAATCCCTGAGGATCAAAAAGCCACCCGCGTGCAGGGTGTTTTTGGGTCTGTCGCGTCAAAATATGACGTGATGAACGACGCGATGAGCTTTGGCATCCACCGTGTTTGGAAAGACGCGATGATGGATTGGCTGGCACCACGCGCGGGGCAAAAGCTGTTGGATGTGGCGGGGGGCACCGGCGATATCTCGTTCCGGTTCCTGAAACGGGCAGGGTCGGGTCACGCCACGGTTTTGGACCTTACTGAACCCATGTTGGTCGAAGGGCGCAAAAGGGCAGAGGCCGAGCAGCGCGCCGATAGCCTTGACTGGGTGGTTGGGGACGCAATGGCCCTGCCGTTCGAAGAGTCCACATTCGATGTATATACGATCAGCTTTGGGATCAGAAACGTCACCCGCCCACAAGACGCATTGGCCGAGGCATATCGCGTTCTGAAACCCGGCGGACGATTGATGGTTCTTGAATTCAGCCAAATCCCCAATCCGGGGATGCAGTGGTTGTATGATCGATATTCATTTAACATGATCCCGGCCATGGGGCAGGTGATTGCGAATGATCGCGATTCTTATCAATACCTTGTCGAATCCATCCGTAAATTTCCAGATCAGGACCGGTTCCTGACCATGATCCGCGATGCCGGATTTGAACAGGCGAAATACCGGAATCTATCGCTTGGCATTGCCTGCCTGCATTCCGGTTGGAAACTCTAGGCGATGCGCGGACCTCACAATATTTGGCGGCTGGCACGAACCGGCGCCACGCTTGAACGCACCGGTGCGATGAAAGTGATCCTTGATGCCTATGAGGCGCCGCCACTGGTGCGTGCGGCTGCGCGGGCGATCTGTTGGCCCATTCAATGGATGGGCATGCGGGGGGATCCTGCGATGCCGCCAGCGACCCGCGCGCTCACCGCGCTTGGTCCGGCCTATATCAAATTCGGTCAGGTCCTTTCGACGCGCCCGGATCTGGTCGGCGATGATCTGGCGGTTCAATTGCGCGTTCTACAGGACAAGTTGCCCGCGTTCCCAACAGCCGCCGCGCGCAAGGCCGTTGAGGAGGAACTCGGTCAGCCTGTCGAGGCGCTTTTCAGCGAATTTTCAGACCCGGTTGCCGCAGCATCCATCGCACAGGTGCATCATGCGCGGCTGGCCGACACCGGCGAAGAGGTGGCGGTAAAAGTTCTTCGTCCCGGTATCGAACGCGCCTTTCGAAAAGACATCGACGCGTTCTATTTCGCGGCATCTTTCATCGAGTTGCTGTCGCCCGCGTCACGACGCCTGCGCCCTTCGGACGTGGTTGCCCATTTCGACGGCGTCGTGAAAGGCGAATTGGACCTGCGGCTGGAAGCCGCCAGCGCCAGTGAATTTGCCGCCAACACCCAAGGGGACGCCGGGTTTGTACTGCCGTCCGTCAAATGGCATCAAAGTGGGCGGCGGATCATGACGCTTGGCTGGGCCGAAGGCGCACCGATGGGCGACAATGCGGCGTTGGACGCTGCGGGGCACGATCGGGCCGAATTGGGTGAACGGGTTTTGCAATTGTTCCTAAGCCATGCGCTGCGTGACGGTTATTTCCATGCAGACATGCACCAGGGCAACCTGAAGGTCGCCGCTGATGGGGACATCATTGCCTATGATTTCGGTATTATGGGCCACATCGATGAATATACCCGCCGTGTGTATGCCGAAATCCTGTATGGCTTTATCAAACGCGATTATCAGCGCGTCGCTGAGGTGCATTTTGAGGCCGGATATGTCCCTTCAAACCGCGACGTTGACGAATTCGCCCGCGCCCTTCGGGCCGTCGGAGAACCAATTTTCGGCATGGACGCAAGCCACATGTCGATGGGGCGGTTGCTGTCGTACCTGTTCGAAGTGACCGAGCGATTTGGCATGGAAACCCGCACAGAATTGATCCTGTTGCAGCGCACCATGGTTGTTGTCGAAGGCGTCGCCAGATCCCTGAGCCCCCAAATCAACATCTGGGAAGTCGCGAAACCGGTTGTCGAAGAATACATTCGCCAAAACCTTGGCCCGCGTGCCTTGGCGCGGGATCTGCGAAAGACCGCGCTGGTTCTGGGGCGTTTTGGCCCCCGTTTGCCCAACCTTGTGGAACGGGCATTGATACATCAGATGGACAATTCCGAACCTGTCAAACCGACCAAATGGAAAGGACGGATCGCCTGGTTGATCGCCGGTCTTGCCTTGGGGTTTGTGATCGAAAGCCTGCTGGTTTGGGCACTGTCCTAACGGGCAAGGGCGTCCAGTTCCGCCTTGAACGCGCGGGCTTCCTGCGGGTCGTTTTCAGCGCCACGCCACAGGCAATACGCCGCCATCCGCCAATGATACCATGGCGCCAAAAGCCGGTAGCGGCGCGTGACGGCCGGATTTCCATAGGCGGTCAGGAACGCATCACGTTCATCATTATCCAAAGCCGATCCACGATATAGAATTTGCATCGCCGGGGACAGAAACAGGGCGATATCTTCGGTCGGGTCGCCGGTGGCCGGGCATTGCCAGTCGATCAGGACGGGCCCTTTGTCCGTCACGATTATGTTGCCCGGCACCGGGTCGCCGTGCAGCAAACATTGGGCATTTTGGGGCGCAACAGGGTCTGTTTCCGGCCTTGCCCCAAGTAGGACATCGCGCATATCGCCGGGGGCGCACAGGTCGATGATACGTTCGGCATCTGCCGCAAGGGCCGCGCTGCCGTCCGGCGTGGACCGCAGCGGGTGTGGCGGGGAAAACTTGTGAAGTTGGGACAAAAGCCGGGCGACCGGCGCGCTGTCGGCAGACCAGGCGCGACCTTCGGCCAAATCATATAGAATGCAGATCCCAAGGGCCGTGTTCGCGCGTGCGCGAATGCGCGGCGCAATCTGCGTTCCGTCAAGCCAATCCAGCACCAATGCTTCGGCCGAAGGGTCGTTCGGGAACAGTGGATTGGTTTTATCTGTGCGGAACAACTTGGCGACCAACACCCGGTCTTTTTCGCCGACACGCCATATGAGATTGCTTCGCCCGCCAGCCAAAGGGGCCCAATCCGCCAAAGGCGCGGTCAACTTCAACGCTTCCAAAGTGTGGCGCAGGGCAATTTGCGTTTCTGCGTCGCGCGACCTGTCCGTGGACATCGCTGGTGGAACCGGGCCGTCCAAGGGGGTGCCGGGGCCCTGTGTCTTGAATTTGCCCCGCATAAATTTGCCCATCCAGACCTAACCGCCGACCTTCGGCATCATAGATTATGACAAGCCGTGGTGCGCAGCAAGGCGATGCCCCGGATAGGCGTCAGTCACTGGGTTCGCGCAGGCCGGAAACCGCGGCTGAGGGCACCAATACGTCGCCCGCCAACACCAGGATCACCTGACCGTTTTCATTTCGCGCCTCGACAACGCGGGCGTAGGTTTCCAAAGCGTCAGTCACCATCAATTCGCCATTTGTGAAATTCTCTAACCCAAAGGAATATAGCCCGGGGGGAAGGGTGTCTCCGTTCTGGTCGGTGCCATCCCAGAAGTACGGATCGGCCGAAACAGGAATATCAATCCGGGCCATTTCGTCGCCGTTGGCGTCAAAAACAACCAGCTTGGTTTCGTCGGCTGAGGTCAGGGGATTGGGGGCCAATTCGACCGGAGCGGACCCGTCAAAAAACGCAGGCGATAAGGATCGCGCTTCAAGCCCGATCCAGCTGGCAAAACCGGTCATGCCCGCGACGCCCTGTTGGGCCATCAGGCCTTCAAGCAATTGGTTGGTTAAGACTTGCTGTTCGACGGAAGAAAATGTCGCCAGTTGCACGGCGTAATCGGCTGAATCCACCGGGTTGAGCGGGTCTTGATTCTGCAACTGCACAGCCAGCATTTTCAAGAATGTTTCGAAATCCGAACTGACCGCGGATTGCGCCGCCGCGCCGTTTGCCGCCTGCGCAAACGATGTCGCGGGGTTGAGTGATTGAATGGCGTCCATGATGCGTGTCCTAAGTTATAGCCGCAGGTCGAGCCCATCCGCCGGCAAGTGCCGCGCGGCAGCTAGGGTCAGGCGTGTCGTATCGCCCGATGGTGTCGAATGGTCAGAGTCACCCGTCATGTCGTTCGCACCTGTGGGAGCGTCGCCGAGATGCTGATTGCCGTCGTCACGTCCGAATGACAGATCAACCTCGTCGTAGCCGCAATCCTCCAACGCGCGAACAAGGTCTCCGGCGTGGCGGCGGACCAGGTCAAGGGTTTCACCACGTTCGGCCACCAGAGTAAGCGTGATGCCATTTTCACCGGGGACAAGGGACATGCGCAAACGCCCCAATTCTTCGGGGTCGAGCGTGATCTCCACGACCCCGTCAGCCGACTGGGGCGCGGCCTGCGCGATTTGATGCGCAACTGACCGCGCAACGGGCATCGGCCCGCTCAACACATCGCGCGCTATTCCATGACTGGCACCCAGGCGCGATGGCGCGGAATGCTCGTCAAATTGGGCTTTGTCGGGATCCGGGAACGCGGGCGCCTCAACCATGGTCTGATCAAGAATCGGGGCGTTGGATTTGGTATGGGCAGGTGGCCGCATAGGTGGCGGAGCATTTTCAAACCGGGACACCCCTGTGTTCCGCCGCCCGCCGCGGTCCGTGGCGTTCTGTGGTTCATTCTGGTCGTGTCGCCGCGCATCCCTGTCCGACCTGTCGATGCGTTTTGGTGTCGTTGGCGGCGTCGCGGTTTGGGTGTCTGTCACGACATGTGCCAATTTGGCCGGATTAGTGCCGTTTTCAACGCCGCGAAACGTTGGCGGTGGCGGCGCGCCTTCTGGCATTTCTTTGCGGTTTTTGGCCCCGACATCAACAGAGGTTTTCACCGGGCGTCGCGTCATTAGATCAGGTTTCGACAAAGACTGTGACGGAAGGGCGCTGTTGATTGCAGGTCCTCGCCCGTCCTTCACCGGGTGCATCTCCCCATTTTTGTGGGCCATTGCGGATTCAGCGGGATGGGCGTCTGGCGTCAAATGCTGTCTGGGGTTTTCCGGTTCAGGTGCCGGGCGCACCATAACCCTGCTTTGTGGTTGTGCCGCGGGCGCATTTTCGACGGGCGGCACACTTTCCCGGGGCCGTTGGCTTGGAGCATGGTTCGAACCGTCGGCCATCTTGCGATCCGCCCCCCAGTCCGTCGTCGGTCTTTGCGGGGTGTCTGCGCGGCGCGTTTGACCGTCACTAAATGCACTCCCTTTCTGGCCCGGCAGCCCCTTTTCCGGTTCCTGAGAGATTTTCGGCGGTGCTGAATAATCTAAGGGAGC
>JBOEGP010000032.1:33661-36186 GCA_050633485.1 Pseudooceanicola sp. | reverse complement strand
TGTTGATCATGTCTTCGACTTTGCCTGCCAACAGCGTCTTACGCTCGGTCTGGTCCTTGGCGTTGTCCAGCAGGCGGCGGAAGGTCAGCATTTCACCGAACACCGATGCGGTTTCGGCCAATGTCAGCGGCGTGGATGACAGCATTTCGCCCTGACCGGCGGCCAGAACCTGATGCACCCCATGGCCCAGCTCATGCGCCAATGTCATCACATCGCGCGGTTTCCCAAGGTAGTTGAGCATCACATAAGGATGCACCTCGGTCACTGTCGGATGCGCGAATGCGCCCGGTGCCTTGCCCGGTTTCACGCCAGCGTCGATCCAGCCCTTGTCAAAGAACGGCGCGGCAATGTCGGCCATGCGCGGATCAAATTCCCCATAGGCGGACATGACCATTTCGCGTGCCTCGTCCCAAGGGATCGTGCGGGATTCCACGGTTGGAAGCGGCGCGTTGCGGTCCCAGACCTGCATGCGATCCAGCCCCAGCCACTTGCGCTTAAGCTCATAATACCTGTGCGACAGCTTGGGATAGGCGGCGACAACGGCGTCGCGCAGCGCCTCGACCACCTCGGGTTCGACATCGTTGGACAGGTGGCGCGACGATTGCGCGGTTGGCATGCCGCGCCAGCGATCAATGATTTCTTTTTCCTTGGCTTGGGTGTTGTGCACACGGGCAAAGGTTTTGATGTTTTCGCCAAACACGGCGGCCAGTTCGCGCGCCGCTGCCTCGCGCTGATCGCGCGCCGGTTCGGTCAACAGGTTGAGCGTGCCTTCGATGTTCAACTCTTCTCCGTCCACGACGAATGACAAGCCTGCGATGGTTTCGTCGAACAGTTTTTCCCAGGCATCCCCGACAACCCCCAAATCATGCAGGAATTTTTCCAGCTCATCCGACAATTGGTAAGGCTTCATCGCGCGAATACGATCGAACACAGGCTTATAGCGGGCCAGATCACTGTCAGCGGCAAACAACCCATCCAGGTGATCGTCGGGCAGGCGGTTCAGCTCAAGCGTGAAGAACACCAGCGGGGTGGTGTATGTGGTGATCTTGTCCTGACAATCGGACATGAATTTCGCCCGGTCCGCATCGGTGGTGATCTGGTAATACCGCAAGCCCGCATAGGACATCAGCCGCCCCGCGACGGTCGAAATCCGTTCGTTGCGTTTCACACAATCCAGGAACCCGGCGGCGTCCAGCGTGTCGAGCTTGCCCTCGTAATCGTTGGCAAAGCTTTTGCAGGCGTCTTCCAGCCAATCCAGATCGCGCTTGACCTCGGGCGCGTCGGGCGCGGTGTAAAGATCATTCAGATCCCAGTCCGGCAGGGCGCCCAAATCCTTACCCCCGCCCGGTGTGGCATTGGCGTCGCGAAACGGGAAAGGCAGGGAAAAGGTATTGGTCATGGGCAGGGTCATGGACAGTCTCCGCAGGTTATTTGCCCGCAACATAGGCAGGGCGCACAGGGAATTGTAGGGGGGATCGGACAGCCAGGGTTCAGCGACAGCCCATTTGCGACTCTTGCGCACGGATGGCGGCGATTTTCGCGCGTTCGGCTGCGCTCAGCTGGATGCTGCCCGCGGCAAGGCCGGGAATGCAATTTGCGTTGGAAAAGGCGGCGCGCCCGCGCGCGCTGGAAAAACAATATCCCTTGCGATGGAATATTTCGTTGCGCTGATACCAAAGCGTATCACAGCTTGCCCCCGCCGGGGTCGGGGTGCGGGCGGCGGTGCCGGAATACGGGCGGATCCAGTTGGAATGGGCCCAGCCGGTTTGCCCGGTCATCGTGCGCACCTGAAACCAGGAGCGGTCGCGTCCCAGGTAAATCAGCGGGGTGCCTTCACCCATTTTCGCGATCCTCTGCGCACCGGGATAGGCCCCACCGCGCAGGGCCAGGAACCCGTCGCCGTTCGGGTCCAGACCGGACACGATGTGGGTCGGTTGCGGGGGCGCGGCGGGTGGCGGCGCGGGGTTGGCCGCGCCCCCGGATGGGGGCGGCGTGGCGTTGGACGATGATCGCGCGCTTGTCAGGCGCAATTCGGAAATCGCGGTGTCTTCCCATTTGGTGCCCCGCGTGGCGCGCAGGATCTGAAGCTGCATCCACGTCACACCGTCAAAGCCATTCAGCGCATGCGCCTGCCAGCCGGCGTGTTGGGCAAGCGTTACGTCCTGCACATTGCCGTTGGACCCGCTGAGCCGCAGAACAGACACCCGCGCATTGGCGCTGTGGGCCGCTGTGGATTTGGCATAACCGTTGATCAGCTGCATTTCCGCAAAGGTCGTGGGCGATGGCAGGTCCAGCGCGATATATTCACCTTCGCCCAGCCCCCGCAATCCTTCGACCCAGGCCGTGTCGGTGCGATTGTCGATCAGGTTTTCAGGACCATAGGTATTGCCCGCCTGTGGTGCCAATACTGACGACGCGCACAGCTGCGCCCCGCCGCCAAGCGCATTGCAGCTTTCACCGGCGCGGGCCTGACGGGGCATCGGGCCGGATGGCGGGGCAGCACCGATTCCGCTGGGTGGCTGGCC
>JBOEGP010000032.1:0-33599 GCA_050633485.1 Pseudooceanicola sp. | reverse complement strand
TGGCGGCTGGCCGATCGTCACCGGCGGTTGCGTCAGCCCCGCTTGGGCCTTGGGCAGGCGCACACCCTTGCGCCCTGACGTTTCCGCCGCCGTGGGAACCAGATACAGCGGATCAATCAACGATGAATTTTCCCAAGGCACCTGCGTGCCACCGGATGCGTTGACCACGTCGGATCGCACCGCGCGCATAACGGCATGAATGTCTTCGCCTTCGCTTCCCAAATGGCGCAAAAGCGCCGCGGTGAACGGGCTGTTACGCCCGCGCCCGTCAAGGGCGACGTTCCCCGGTTGGGTCGAAAAGGCGATGTAACTGCCCACGCCCGCCTCGATCCGGCTTAACCCGCGCGTCGCAGAGCCATCGGCCGACCGGCTGGCCCCGGCCACAAGGAACGGGTTGTTGCGACAGGCATCCAGAATGACGATGCGATTTCCGGCCCTAAGTTCCATGCCCCGCAACACAGTGCGCAACCGGATCGACGTGTTCGTGATCGCGACCTCATCCCCCTGTTGCGCATCGACGGGCATCAGCCAGTTTTCTGCACCGATCTGAAGCCCATGACCCGCGAAATAGAACAACGCCGTGTCCTCGGGGGTGATCGCGCGGTTGAATTTTTCGATCAGGCGCAGGGTATCAAGCCGCCCGACATCAATGCCTTCGAACACTTGAAACCCTTGGCTGCGCAGCTTTTGCGCAATGTCGCGTGCATCATTGGTGGCATTGGGAAGCGGTTTTGCATTCGTGTAACTGCCGTTGCCAACCACCAGGGCAACACGTTGCTGCGCCGCCACGGGCAGCGCAAACAGGCACAGCAAAAGGGCGAAAAGCCGCAACATAAACAGAGTCCATAATCAAATGCGCCCCAAGGATACCCCCGCAGGGCTGTTTCGCGCAAGCGCGGGCGGTTGGACACCCGAATTAGGGGGCTTGTCCGGGCTGTCGTGATGGCTAGGCTCCGCCACAGAAATCGAAAATTGAGGGTGGATATGAAATTTCTGCGGTATGGCAATGTCGGTCAGGAAAAACCGGGTGTTCTGGATGATCAGGGGCAAATTCGCGACCTGTCGGGGGTGATCGATGATCTGTCCGGCGCCGTGTTAGAGGATCTTCCATCCGTGGACCCGGCCAAGCTGCCGCTTGTTTCCGGGGCCCCCCGGATCGGCGTTCCGGTCGCAAATGTGGGCAAATTGATTTGCATCGGGTTGAATTATGCCGATCACGCCGCCGAAGGGGGCCACCCGATCCCCGCAGAACCGATCGTGTTCATGAAGGCGACATCGGCGCTGATTGGGCCGAATGACACCGTCGTTTTGCCACGCGGATCAACCAAGGGCGATTGGGAGGTCGAACTGGGCATCATCATTGGCAAGACCGCGAAATACGTGACCGAACAGGATGCAATGGATCATGTCGCCGGCTTTACCATCGTAAACGATGTCAGCGAACGCCACCTGCAATCCGAACGTGGCGGCCAATGGACAAAGGGCAAAAGCTGCGACACCTTCGGCCCCGTGGGCCCATGGCTTGTCACGCCGGACGAGGTGGGCGACCCACAGAATTTGGACCTGTCATGCGACGTAAACGGTCAGCGCCGACAGACGGGCAACACCGCTTCCATGATCTTTTCCGTCGCGCATGTGATCAGTTATCTTAGCCATATGATGAGCCTGCGCCCCGGCGACATCATCGCGACCGGCACGCCACCCGGCGTTGGCCATGGGATGAAACCGCCGCAATTCCTGAAATCGGGCGATGTCATGGACCTTGCCGTGCAGGGCCTGGGACGGCAACGCCAGAACGTTCTGGCGGATTGACACGACCTGTGCAATTGCGCCGGGATGCCTGCGAAAAACCCCCGCCCGGTATAACCGGACGGGGGCAAAAGTGATGAAAAAACAGTGATATAGTTTAATTGGTGCCGTCGTAAAAATAGTGATCGTTCAAAGGAATTATTTGACGCGCGAGTGAGAGTCAGGCCGCGTCAAGGCGCAGGAGGGTGCGCAGGGTCATCCGGGGATGGGCGAGAACACCGAAATCTTCGATGCAATCGATTTGTGGGAACAGGGACAGGAACAGGGCAAGCTTGTTAGGGCCCATGCCGCTGTCGAGGTGATAACCGGGGTGGTATGTTTCCACGGCCAGACCTTCGGCAAAGATGGTCGAATGCTGCTCCAGGCACAGGTGGAAGGTTTCCACCGGCGCAGGTGGCACCACTTCGAACACGTTTTCGCCGTCGACGAATTCGCTGATCTCGGTGAACGCCTGACCGGCAACTTCGTCTTCGCGCAGAACGTCGGGGCGGTGCAGAATACGTGCGCCGGGGCCCATCATCAGGTCTGCCGCAGGGCGGGCAGGGCCAAAACGTTCGGCGGTAATACGTGTCATGCGGGCCTGGGCAGGGTCAGAAACCGGCGCACCGGGAACCATGGTCATCGACCCGATCCAAGTGATGGGCTGTGGCCCGTTTTCAAGGGTTTCAACCATCATGCCAGGGCGCAGATCTTCGATTGCGCGTGGGCCTTCGGTTGTCATGATGACGGTGCCGCGGGCAAATGCGTTGAACGCATTTTCAAATTCCGCAGTGGCAGGTGCCATTTGCTCTGTCAGCTTTTCGCGACCGTCTGCGTCCAGTGCAGAAATCGTGTAACGACGCAGCAACGGGCCGCGGCGGCGGGCTGGAACAATAGAGGCAGTTGTCAAATCTTGCCCAAGGGCACGTGGAGACATCGTCATGTGAAGACCCATTCTTTGTTGGGTGTCACATCCGCCGCTGGCCCCCACCAGCAACGTCGAACGGACAGTCGCGTTATCTGGGTCAGAATTTGCCGAAAAAGAGGCCTAAAGTCAAAGAAATATGGGCATTGTTCACACAATGACCTCTAATCCGCATCCGCGGATCCGCTTCGTTTCCTGGGGGTGTGGAATGCGCCACATTCCTGCCTTATTGCGGCACATTCGGGCCACAGTCGGGGCCGAATCAAGGCGCTTGGGTTTTTGATCAGGGCCGTGGGGGCGGCCCTTAATCAGCGTTTTGGGTCGAATTAGGCAGCTTTGCGAAGGGCGACGACGTTGCGGCGCGAATCGAGAGGCTTGCGATGGCCACGTTGGAACGGCAGTGGGGCATAGTCGGCTTTGGATGCTTCGATTACTGATTTCATCCAGCGTTTCTGTTTAACCTGCATTTTCTGTTCCTTCCCTAGATCAAGTGACATTCTGTCTTGTTCGATGATCCTAATTTGCCCGCCCTTTGGGGCAGGCCTTGGGCCGAAAGGGACCATTTTTGGAAAACTCGAAATTTTCGGCCCGTGGCGCAGGGGCAAATGGGGCAGGTTAACAAATCCATAAGAATAAGGAGAACTGGGCGTCTATTGCGGGGCGCTGCGGCAGAATGGGGCAGAAACACGGCACCCCGTGCCCCGCCCATGCCCCGATTACAGGCGGATCGCAGACATCAGGCGCCCGTAATCCGCTTCGCCGTTGTGGGTCGTGCGGCGGTAGGAATAGAACCGGTCGGGATCGGCATAGGTGCAATGGCGCGTCCATTCCGCATGCCCGACGCCCGCGGTCCGCAGCCGATGCAACCCATAGGCGGGCAGATCGAATTGCATCCGGTCGCCCCGACCATTGGCAAAGAACCGGGTGTTGTCCGGATCCTCGGCCATAAAGTCGTCCAGGAATTCGGGGCCGACCTCATAGGCGGCCTGCGAAATCGACGGCCCGATCACCGCCACAATGTCAGATCGATCCGCGCCCAATGCCTCCATCGCGTCCAGCGTCGCCTCAAGCACGCCGTCAAGCGCACCGCGCCACCCGGCATGGGCGGCACCGATCACACCGGCGTTCGGGTCGGCAAACAGGACCGGCTGGCAATCGGCCGTCAACACGGCAAGCACGACACCGGGCGTGTCTGTGACGATGCCATCCGCCTCGGGCGGGGGGGTCTGACCGGGGGTGGCACGCACGGCGCGTGCCGAATGGACCTGATGCAACCCGCACAGATCGGCTGGTGTCGCGGCCAAGGCCGACGCCACGCGGGCGCGATTGATCGCCACGACATCGGACTGGTCCGACGATCCATTGCCACAGTTCAACCCTGCGAACACCCCCGAAGAGGCACCACCACGTCGGGTAAAGAACCCGTGGCGGATCGGGCCAAGCACGTCTGCGGTCAGAATTTCCAATGTCATGTCCGGTGCCCTGTGGCTTCGACCCCCGGCGGGGGGGCTGTCGTCGTCGGGTGAAATGCGATCACTTTAAAGAGCGTCCCCATTTCCTGCGGGTGGGTCAAGCGGCGATGCGCGCTGATCAGCGTTTCAAGTGCCGCGCCGCTTAATCCGGCGGCCAGCTTTTGGGCGCGATCGGTAATTCCCAACCGTTCAAGGAACACACCCTGTGTGGTCAACAGGCTGTGCGCCGAAGGGGTCGCTTTTGCCAGAACCTCAAAATCCACATGCGCGGTCAGGTCCGCCGCGCCGGGGGTTTCCAGCGGGTCGGTCGCACCATGGGCGCGCATGGCCTGAAACGTGTCGCCCAGGGATCGCCAGTCGCCATAATCAATGATCAGCGCCGCGCCGCCGTGGGTTTCGATCCGCGCGCCGATGGCTTTGGCAATGGGCGCGGCAGAGGGGCAGAGTTCGACAATATCGCCCTCTGACGTGTCATTCAGCCGATGGGCAAGGGCCGCCAGCGGGGCAGGCGGGGCAAGGCCGAATATCAGCGCGTTGTCCGCGCTCGCCGTGTCTGCCCCTATACTACTATTACTGTCGTCCTCACCGTTGCGCGCACCAACCATCGTTTCACGCCACATGTCGCCATCGCGCCGAAACTGGCGGATTGCCAGCGCGTCAAAGAATTCATTGGCCACCAGCCACAGGGGCAGTTCCGGCAGGTCGGACACCTGATCGACCCATTCCGGGGCGTGTTGGGCCAGTGTCACGCCCTGCTGCGCACGCATCCGTTCCGATACCTCGACCAGGTGCAATCGCGCCGCCGCGTGAAACCCCGGCACCTTTGCCGTCGCGCGCAGGATGTCCGCCATCAAGGTGCCGCGCCCTGGCCCAAGCTCGGCCAATACAAAGGGATTGGGCGCGCCCTGATCCAACCAGCTTTGGGCAAGGCTGAGACCGATCAGCTCTCCGAACATCTGGCTGATGTCGGGGGCGGTGATGAAATCGCCTTTGGCCCCCAGCGGATCACGGGTTGTGTAATACCCAAAGCGCGGGTTCAGCAGGCATTCATTCATATACTCGGCAAGGGACAGCGGCCCCTCGGCCGCGATCCTGCGGGCAAGATGGTCGCGCAGGGTCATCACCGGGCCGTGCGGCGCAACGCAACCGCAATGATAACGGCCCCGACGATGATCATCGGCAGGGACAAAACCTGACCCATGGTGATCCCCATCGTATCGCCAAGGCGCAGAACATGGCCAAAGGGGTTGTCCGGGGTGATGAACTGACGATCCGCGAGGCGATAGAATTCAACGATGAACCGCGCGATGCCATAGCCGGCGAAAAACATCCCCGTCAGCAGCCACCGCCGCCGCAACGCGCCAAAACGCCAAACGGCGATAATCAGGATCAGCCCCAGAACCAACCCTTCTAGCCCGGCTTCGTATAATTGCGAGGGGTGGCGTGCGCATGCCCCAGCGACGCCCGGACAATCCTGGGCCGCAGCACCGGGAAACACCACGCCCCAAGGGACATCCGTTGGCCGCCCCCACAATTCCGCGTTGATGAAATTCGAAATCCGGCCCAACAACAATCCGATCGGGGTGCCAAGTGCCAGCGCATCTGCCGTGGACGCCAGCGGCACATTGTTCGCGCGGCACCACAGGAACGTCGCCAGGCAAACCCCAACGAATCCACCGTGAAAGGCCATCCCCCCCTGCCAAATCTTTAGAATGTCGGCGGGATGGGACAGGTAGTATTCGGGTTGATAGACAAACACAAAGGCCAGCCGCCCGCCCAGGATCACCCCCAACACGATCCAGAACAACAGGTCGTCCAACTGGGACGGCGCCATCGGCGCGGTGTCATTGGCCCACAGGGACGCACGTTTCAACGCGCGCCGCACCAGCAATGCACCCAAAAGGATCCCGCCGATATAGGCCAAGGCATACCATCGCAGGGCGAATTCCATCCCGAATAGGGAAATCGAAAACACCTCGGGCGAAATATCGGGAAAGGGAAGAACAGCCTGCATGGGGCATCTGTCGCTTTGCCATCGCGCGGTGTCAACCTCTGTCGCCGGGCTTGCGCACCGGGCGCGGTGCACCCATATAAGTCCCAACCGGATAGGGAGAAACAGATGCAGACCCGCTCCAAGTTCATGGACGACATGTCGCAATTGATGACCAATGCCATGGGCGTCGCCCAAGGTGCCAAGGACGAAGCGCAAACCGCGTTCAATTCAATGATTGAACGCTGGCTTGCGGATCGCGATTTCGTCACCCGCGAGGAATTCGACGCGGTGCGCGCCATGGCGCAAAAAGCCCGCGAAGAGAATGCCGCGCTTGAGGCGCGCATCGCTGCGCTTGAGGCGACGAAAGACTGATCTGGCGGCCTTGGCTGGTTCTTTGGCCAACTCGCACAATTTGAAATGGAAAGGGGGCAACGCGACGGCGGTTGCCCCTTTTTTATCGCGAATTTCAACGGAACCTTTACCGCTGCCACCTTAACTGCCCCGATCAGATGTCGGAGGCACAGTTTGACCAGTTCCTATTTTTCAAGAATGTCGCTGAGTGTTCTGGCGCGGGGCATCATCGTGATCATCCTGACCAGCGCAATTTTGATCGGGGCCGCGTTCACCTTTATTGTCTTCAAGGTGAATTCATCCGAACACGTGTCTGGTGAATTGCGCAAACTTGCCAATCCAATGGACCCCGCAATCAACAAGGTTGTCGCCGCTCTTGGCTATGGCGGGATGGTGCACAGTTTCAAGAATGCCGTGATCCGCGGTGGCGCCCAACCAGCCGAGGAGGCGCGCCGCAAGATCGGCGCGGTTCTGGCCGGTCTTGAAGATGTCGCAGCACTCGATACTGCCAACCGCGCCGATGTGGATACGATCATCGCGACGATGCACGAATACGAAAAGAACATCGGCAAGGCCGAATTCCTGCGATCTGTCGGAACCGAGGCCGAGCGTGTGGATGCCGAAGTGTCCGTACAGGACGCGGACGCATTGACCGCGCTTGGTGCCATCGTGGCGCGCGTGGGTCATGCGCCCGGCCCACGGTCAAAGGCGCAAATTCTAAGCGAACTGCGCTGGATCATCGGGTATGGCGGGGCCATTCACAATTTCAAGAATTACGTTCTTCGCAAGGACGTGAAATTCGCCAACCGCGCCATGGAAAGCTTTGCCAAGGCGCGTGAAGAAATTGCCGATTACCGCACAAGAGTCATCACAACGGATGAAGCTGCCGCGCTCGACACTTTTGGCGACGTGATCGACGCATATGTTGCGGCCATCGACAAAACCAAAACCCTGGCAAGCCAAGGGGCGACAACCGAACAGATTGATCAGGGCATAAAAATATTAGACGGACCGGCCATCGTGGCCCTTGGGGTTCTTGATCGTGCAATTCTGTTGGACGTGGAAGGCATGGCCGGGACCCTGTCCACCCAGCTGAACCAGGCAAAAATTGTGTCAATCCTGGTTGCCGGGGGCGTCATCCTGTTGGGGGTGGCGATCTCTCTCACCGTTGGGTTGGCGTTGAACCGTGGCGCGGTCCGCCCGGCCCGCCGGATTTCCACCGCGATGGAACAACTGGCCGATGGGAACACAGATGTCGAATTCCCCGATCAGAATGACCAGACCGAAATCGGGATCATTGCGGGTGTTGCCGATCAATTCAGAGAAACGCTGCGTTTGAACCAAAAGCTGCGCGCAGACTCCGAAGCGCAGGCCAAACAGCACGAGGCCATGGCCGAACAACAGGCAAGTCTGCTGAAAGAGCAAAAAGCCATGGAAGAGCAAAGGCGCCTGGATAGTGATGCCCTTGCGCAGCGAAAGGCGCTTCAGGATGACCTTCAGGAGCGTATCGCGACGGTGGTGTCCGCCGCGATCGCGGGCGACTTTTCTGCGCGCATTGATCGTAGCTTTGATGCAGAGGATTTGGATCAACTCGCCTCTCATTTCAATGACTTGCTCAGCAGTGTTGGGCGGGGCGTTGACGCCGTTGCCGCGGTGACGCACGAAATGGCACGCGGTGATTTGTCGGCGCGGATGGACGGTGATTTTCAGGGCGCGTTTTTGCTTCTTCAGAATTCATTCAACGATGCCTTGGGCGAAATCGCACGTCTGGTCGAAGAGGTTCTAAGCAACGCCGTGTCCATCGACGGAGAGGCAAGCGCCATCGCGTCGGCCTCCTCCGACCTGTCGCGCCGTACTGAAACGCAGGCTGCCACGCTCGAAGAAACGGCGGCGGCGGTCACCCAGCTGGCCGCGTCGGTCAAAATGGTTGCGGACAATTCCGGCGAAGCGCGGAACATGGCCGGTCGCGCCGGAGAGGTGGCAGGCGAAAGTGGTGCGGTTGTCGAAGGGGCCGTTGCGGCGATGGATCGGATCGTCGCCTCATCATCAAAGATTTCAAAAGTGACCGCGCTCATCGACGATATCGCCTTTCAGACCAACCTATTGGCGTTGAACGCGGGGGTTGAGGCAGCCCGCGCCGGTGAAAGCGGACGTGGATTTGCCGTTGTCGCCACCGAGGTACGCGCCCTTGCGCATCGGTCATCGGACGCGGCCAAGGAAATCAACGGGTTGATCGCGACCAGCGAAGGCGAGATTGGCGCCGGAGCCGAGAAAATCAGCAAAGCCGGTGACTCGATCCGCGAAATCGCAAATTATGTAACGACGCTGCGCGAAGCGATTGATTCCGTGGCGGCAGCGACCTCGGAGCAATCCATGTCACTGGAAGAGGTGACCGCCGCGATGAACCAGTTGGACAGTGTCACCCAACAAAACGTGGCCATGTTCGAAGAAACAACAGCGTCAACAGCCGCCCTTCGGTCACGGTCGGCTGAATTGGTCGAGGCAGGATCGCGATTCCGCACCAATGCACACGCCGCAGCCGACTGGGACAAGGGCGACACATGGGACACGCCAGGCGGCAATGCCTGGCAAGACCAAAGCGACGCGAACGCTGTCTGATCGGTGAGCAGCCGCAATGCGGGAAAGACATGTCTTTACGCCTGAGAGCAACGACCCGGTTTGCGACCCCCCGAACCTTTTTGCGCCGTGAACGCCTTTGACCCGATGCCCTAAGATGCGTGTGGCCCAGTCGTGTCGGCACCAAACAGGCGACAGCCGCGCTGTGGACGACAACCGAGGGGTAGGGGCCTTTGGTGCGATGGCCAAAGAAATGCCCGCCGCAAAACAGGCGAAATCCGGGTGCCGAATTTTCGAACGGATCGCAATATTCGATCCAAAACCGGCCCTAAGTCAGTGACAATTTGCGGGTGACCAAACGGGGTGTTTGGCCGCCATTCCATGCCCCCCAAGATCAGCGTTTCACCTCAGAAACCTTTGCCGGGGCGCTTTGACCTCGCCGCGATCCGTGACGAGGCCGGTCCCCATTGCGACCTAACACCGGCCCGGCACATAGCCTTTGGTGTGAAATCCATTGTGAACGCCCAGCGTTTGTGCCCGCATTCCATGTGTCCACAAGTTATTGGGGTTTTCCACAACAAATTGCTTTACAGGACCCCACGCGCCCGCCACCATATCTAGTGAGGGGCGGAATGAAATCCGCTTCCACTTGATAAGGCCCCTAGCACTGGAAGGGCGATGGCCCTTTTGCGCTAATCAAAATGAGGTGGCGACATGGCCCTGTCCGAGCAGTTCCTTCAAGACGATCTTCACCCGATCGACATCGTTGAAAACCTGGCAGAACACCACGACTGGGATTTCGACCGTATCGGGGACGACCAGATCGCGATGGCCGTCGAAGGCCAATGGCGCACGTATTCCATCACGCTGGCCTGGTCCGGCTATGACGAAACGCTGCGCCTTGTCTGCACATTTGAAATGGAACCGCCGGCAGACAGCATGCCGCGCATTTACGAATTGTTGAACCATGTGAACGATCAATGTTGGGCGGGCAGCTTTACCTGGTGGGCCGAACAAAAATTGATGGTTTATCGGTATGGCCTGGTCCTGTCCGGCGGGCAAATGGCCAGCCCGGAACAGATCGACACGCTGATCAGCGCCGCAGTGATGAGCGCCGAACGCTATTATCCGGCATTCCAACTGACCGCCTGGGGTGATCAGAGTCCCGCCGATGCGCTTCAGGTCGCCATTGCAGAGGCCTACGGGCGCGCGTAATCCTTGTCCCTGACGGATTGAAAAAACGGGCAGGGACGCAATGGCATTCGAAGAAATCTCGCGCCGTGGGCTGGTTCTTTTGGGCTGTGGGAAGATGGGCAGCGCGATGCTGGCCGGGTGGCTGGATCGCGGCATTTCGCCGGAGTCCGTGCATGTCATTGATCCGGCGCCATCGGAATGGGTGCAATCGACTGGCGTTCACATCAATGAACCGCTGCCCTCCAACCCCGCAATCGCGCTGATCGCCGTCAAACCGCAGATGATGGGGGATGCCTTGCCAAATCTGCGGCAAATGGGCGGGGGCGCCACATTGTTTGTGTCGATCGCCGCGGGAACGTCGCTGGCCCAATTCGCCAACGCCTTTGGCCCCACGTCCCCAATCGTGCGCGCCATGCCCAACACGCCCGCCGCCGTTGGGCGCGCGATCACAGCAATCATCGGCAACCCGTTGGTGACCGACGCCCACCTGACCATGACCGAAGAGCTTTTGTCGGCCATCGGTCAGGTTGTCCGGCTGGACGATGAAAACCAGATGGATGCGGTGACGGCTGTGTCCGGGTCGGGCCCGGCCTATGTATTCCATCTGATCGAAACACTGGCCGCCGCGGGGCAGGATCAAGGGTTAAGCGCAGATCTGGCACTGAAACTGGCCCGCGCGACGGTCGCCGGTGCCGGCGTCCTGGCCGAAGATACCCCGGAAAGCCCGACCCAATTGCGCAAAAATGTGACCAGCCCGGGCGGCACAACGCAGGCCGCGCTTGGGGTCTTGATGGATCCTGAATCCGGGTTTCCGGCACTAGTTAAACGCGCGGTTGCCGCAGCGGCGCAGCGATCAAAAGAGCTGTCAAATGGCTGAAATAACGTTCGATGACTTTCTGAATGTTGATATTCGCGCGGGCCGGATCACCCGCGCCGAACCCTTCCCCGAGGCCCGCAAGCCTGCATTCAAACTGTGGATCGATTTCGGACCCGAATTGGGCGAAAAGAAAAGTTCGGCACAGATCACGGTGCATTACACGCCCGAAACGCTGATCGGGCGCATGGTGATGGCGGTGGTGAATTTCCCCCCGCGCCAGATCGGCCCGGTAAGATCCGAGGTGTTGGTTCTGGGCGTGGCGGATGCGGACGGGGCCATCGTATTGATCGCGCCGGATCAGGATGTCGCGCCGGGAGAGCGGATGCAATGACCCGCGTCTTGATCACCCGCCCCTTGCCCGACCGGGTTCTGGCCGAAGCGGAAAAGCATTTTGAAATAGAAGTGCGGGACAGCAACGGGCCAATGAAACGGTCCCAGTTACGCGCGGCGCTGGTGTTGCATGACGGTGTCCTTGCGACGTTGGGCGACGTTTTTGACGACACCGCCTTTGCGGATTTCAATGCGCCACGCTGCCAGATTATCGCGAATTTTGGTGTGGGGTTTAACCATATCAATGTGGCCGCCGCACGCGCGGCCGGGATTGCCGTAACAAACACGCCCGGCGCTGTGACAGATGCCACCGCGGATATCGCCATGACCCTGATCATGATGTCCGCACGCCGCGCGGGCGAAGGCGAACGGCTGGTGCGCGCAGGCGGTTGGGACGGGTGGCACCCGACGCAAATGCTGGGCACACATGTTACAGGAAAAACCGTTGCAATCATCGGCATGGGCCGGATCGGACAGGCGGTGGCGCGGCGGTGCCATTACGGGTTCGGGATGGACGTTGTTTATTGCAACCGATCACGCAAAACCGTCGATCTGCCCGCCCGCCAGGTTGAACTTTCGGAACTGGGGCAGGCCGATTTCGTCATCGTTGCGGTCCCCGGAGGGGGCGAAACGCATCACCTGATCGACGCGGCCGCTATCGCGGGGATGAAACCGGGCGTGGTTTTTGTGAACATCGCACGCGGCGATGTTGTGGACGAAACCGCGTTGATTGCCGCATTGGCGTCAGGGCACATCGGCGCGGCGGGGTTGGATGTTTATGAAAACGAACCCTTGGTCCCCAAGGCGTTGATCGAAATGGAAAACGTCGTGCTTCTTCCGCATCTTGGAACCGCGGCGCTGGAGGTCAGAGAAGCCATGGGGCTGATCGCCGTGGACAACCTTCGGGCCCATTTTGCCGGGGAAACACCGCCAAACCTGGTGAATTAGCCCCCCGGTGAACTGGTCACCAAATCACCCGTTTCCGCGCGCCAATGGCGCCGACACAGGGACACATAGGTGGTGTTGCCGCCAATCTGTACCTGGTCACCGGTCGTTTGCGCCGACCCGTCGGCACCCCGGCGCACCACCATCGTCGCCTTGCGCCCGCAATGGCAAATTGTGCGCACCTCGCGCATTTCGTCGGCCAGGGCCAGCAGCGTGGCCGATCCTTCGAACAGGTTTCCAAGGAAATCGACGCGCAGGCCATAGCACATGACAGGCACGTCCAGATCGTCCACCGCGCGGGCCAATTGCCAGACCTGATCGCGGGACAAAAACTGTGCCTCGTCAACAAAGACGCAGGCACAGGGGCCTTGGGCCAGACGTGCGCGCAACCGGTCAAACAGATCATCATCCGGCGCAAAGGTGTCCGCTTCGGCCCCGATCCCGATGCGTGACGCGATGCGCCGTGCCCCGGCGCGGTCGTCCAACTGCGCGGTCAACAGATAGGTCTGCATCCCGCGTTCAATATAATTGTGTGACGCCTGAAGCAGGATGGTCGATTTGCCCGCGTTCATGGTGGAATAATGGAAGTATAGTTTTGCCATACCGGCTGATAGTCCCGAACGGTCGTGCCTGTCCAGACCACCGGCGACCTGCGATCATTTCCCACGCAAAAAGCCCCGAGGCCCATCGGGCATCGGGTAGGCCACGCCGACATCGAAACGGGACAGGCCCGCGAACGGGGTCTTAGATGACTGGCACAAACGGGACGCTACAGCCCGCAATTGCAAACAGGGAAAGAAGCGCCGCGGCGCGAAGGATCAGTTTACTGCTCATGTTACCCTCTGGGTTTATTGGTCTTAGTTTTCCTGCAACGCGGTCACACCGATTTCGCCTTCTTGACGGGCGACAATGGCCTGAACGGCCGCCTGCGCGCCGGCTGCAGTGGTATAATAGGCGATCCTGTCGAACAAAGCCACCGAACGTATCTCTCGGCTATCTTCTACCGACTGAGACCCTTCTGTTGTGTTAAAGACAAGGTCAATTGTCCCGTCTTTCAGCTGATCGACGATGTTTGGCCGTCCTTCGTAGACTTTGTTGACCACCTCGCAGGCGATGTCGGCCTCGGCCAGCCACCCTGCGGTGCCGCGCGTGCCGACAAGGTCAAAACCAAGGTCGGTCAGGTTTTTGGCGGCGGCGCGCATCGCTGCGGTCTTGTCATCGTCCTTGATCGAAATGAACACACGCCCGCTGGTCGGCAGGTCGGTGCCCGCGCCCAATTGCGCCTTGAGAAACGCGCGCGCGAAACTGCGGTCTGATCCCATGACTTCGCCGGTTGATCGCATTTCCGGGCCCAGGATCGTGTCCACACCGGGGAACCGGGCAAAGGGCAAAACCGCCTCTTTCACCGCGAAACTGTCGATCCGTGGATCCACAAGGTCAAAGTTGTCCAACGGTTCGCCGGCCATCACACGCGCCGCAATCGTCGCGATTGGCGATTTCACCGCCTTGGCGACAAATGGCACGGTGCGCGATGCGCGGGGGTTCACCTCGATCAGGTAAATGTCGTCGCCTTTGACCGCGTATTGCACGTTCATCAACCCAACCACGCCCAGTTCCAGCGCCAGCGCGCGCGTCTGGGTTTCCAGCTCGGCCACGATTTCGGGCGGCAGCGAATAGGGTGGCAGCGAACAGGCGCTGTCACCGGAATGCACGCCCGCCTCTTCGATGTGCTGCATGATGCCAGCGACATGTACCAATGTGCCGTCGCTCAGGGCGTCAACATCCACCTCGATCGCGCCGGACAGATAGCTGTCCAAAAGAACCGGGCTGTCACCGGACACGACAACCGCATCACGGATATAGCGGCGCAGATTGTCCATATCGCGCACGATTTCCATCGCCCGTCCGCCAAGCACATAAGACGGGCGGATCACCAGCGGGAACCCGATGTCGCCTGCAATCGCCAATGCTTCTTCGTCGGAATGGGCAATGCCGTTGCGCGGTTGTTTCAGGTTCAACCGGTTGACAAGATCCTGAAAACGCTCGCGATCTTCGGCAAGGTCAATCGCGTCGGGCGACGTGCCAAGGATTGGAATGCCCGATTGTTCCAGCGCGTTGGCCAGTTTCAGCGGGGTTTGCCCGCCGAATTGCACGATGACCCCGTGCAAGGTGCCGTTGGATTGTTCGATCCGCAGGATTTCCATCACATGTTCAAACGTCAGTGGTTCGAAATACAGCCGGTCGGACGTGTCATAATCCGTGCTGACCGTTTCGGGGTTGCAATTGATCATGATGGTTTCATAACCCGCGTCGGTCAGCGCATAGCAGGCGTGACAACAGCAGTAATCGAATTCGATTCCCTGGCCGATCCGGTTCGGCCCGCCCCCAAGAATGACGACCTTTTTCCTGTCGCTCGGGCGCGCTTCGCATTCTACCTCGCCCATCATCGGGGCCTCATAGGTGGAATACATATAGGGCGTTTGGGCTTCGAATTCTGCGGCGCATGTGTCGATGCGTTTGAACACCGCCGTCACACCCAGGTTAAGACGGGCGCGGCGCACATTGTCTTCGTCACGCCCTGTCAGGGTGGCAAGGCGGGCGTCGGAAAAGCCCAGCATTTTCAACCCGCGCAGGCCTTCTTCGGTGACGGGCAGACCATTGGCGATCACGTCGGCCTCGGCGTCGATGATTTCGCGGATACGGGCCAGGAACCACGGGTCATACGCCGTGGCGGCGGCAATGTCATCGTCGCTTAGGCCGTGGCGCATGGCCTGTGCGATAACCCTGATCCGGTCCGGTGTCTGTTTGCTCAATGCTTTGACGACGGCGGCCTTGTCCGGCGCGCCCTCGATGGCGATGTCATCAAACCCGGTCAGGCCGGTTTCCATCGAAGCGAGCGCCTTTTGCATCGATTCATGAAACGTGCGCCCGATCGCCATCACCTCGCCCACCGATTTCATCGCGGTGGTCAGGTAGGGTTCGGAACCGGGGAATTTTTCAAATGCGAACCGCGGGATTTTGGTGACGACATAGTCAATCGTTGGTTCAAAACTGGCCGGGGTCACCTTGGTGATGTCGTTGTCCAGCTCATCCAGCGTATATCCGACCGCCAGTTTCGCGGCGATCTTGGCAATCGGGAATCCCGTCGCCTTGGACGCCAAGGCCGACGAACGCGACACCCGTGGGTTCATTTCGATCACCACCATGCGCCCGTCTGCCGGGTTGATTGCCCATTGCACGTTGGACCCGCCGGTTTCCACGCCGATTTCGCGCAGCACAGCGATCGAGCCGTTGCGCATCACCTGATATTCCTTGTCTGTCAGGGTCAGGGCAGGGGCCACGGTGATGCTGTCGCCGGTGTGAACGCCCATCGGGTCCACGTTTTCGATGGCACAGACGATAATCGCGTTGTCCGCTTTGTCGCGCACGACTTCCATCTCGAACTCTTTCCAACCCAGCAGGGATTCATCCACCAGGATCTGGGCCATTGGGGATGCTTCCATGCCCGTGCGGCAGAAATGTTCGTAATCGTCGCGGTTATAGGCCACGCCGCCGCCTGTCCCGCCAAGGGTAAAGGCAGGGCGGATAATCGCGGGCAGGCCAACATGATCCAGCACATCCATGGCCGATTGCAGCCCGGCCTGAATATCGAATTTTCCGTCGTCTTTCCTAGGGGCGGTGACGATGGTGGCCTTGGGGTTTTCCAACCCGATGCGGTCCATCGCCTCGCGGAACAACTTGCGGTCTTCGGCCATTTCGATGGCCTCGCGGTTTGCGCCGATCAATTCGACCCCGAATTTATCCAGCACACCCATATCCGCCAAAGCGAGCGAGGTGTTCAGCCCGGTCTGACCGCCCATCGTGGGCAGCAATGCGTCGGGGCGTTCTTTTTCGATGATCTTGGCAACGATGTCCGGGGTGATCGGTTCGATATATGTCGCGTCAGCCATGTCCGGGTCGGTCATGATCGTGGCCGGGTTCGAATTGACCAGGATGACACGATACCCTTCCTCGCGCAGGGCCTTGCAGGCCTGAGCGCCGGAATAATCGAATTCGCATGCCTGCCCGATAACGATGGGGCCAGCCCCGATAATCATGATCGAAGAGATGTCGGTTCTTTTCGGCATAGGTCCCCCGTGCGCGCAAATTGAGCGGGTTATACTTGTGGGTCAACCGGGTGCAAGGGCGGATAGGGGGTATTGCCCTTATTCCATCATGTAATCGCGCGTCACCGGGGCCGACATGGGGTCATGTGTCAGTTGGAACTGGAAAATGCACATGCCCAGCTCGGACAGGCTCAGCTCGCTTGCGATCAGGTAATACCGCCACATCCGCAGGAACCGGTCATCATACATGTCGCGGATCGGATCCAGGTTCGCCTCGAACCGTTTGATCCAATGCTGCACGGTGCGGGCGTAATGGCCGCGCCAGACTTCGACATCGGTAACGACAAGGCGGGTCAATTCAACCTCGCTCAGCACCTCGGACATGGCGGGGGTATAGCCGCCTGGAAAGATGTATTTGTGTAACCACGGGCTGGTGCGACCGGGCGGCGAACTGCGACCGATCACATGGACAAGGGCGATGCCGTCCTGCACCAGATTCTGTTTGAGCTTGCCAAAGAATGTCGCGAATTGCGGCTGGCCCACATGTTCCAGCATTCCAACAACGACGATGCGATCAAAGCTTTCCGTGACTTCCCGGTAATCCTGAAGCCGGAAATCAATCATGTCTGACAGGCCCTCGGCCTCGGCCCGTTTGCGGGCGTATTTCACCTGTTCGATGGACAGGGTCACCGCGGTGACATGCACACCATAATCACGCGCCAATGTCAGGGCCATTCCCCCCCAGCCACAGCCTATATCAAGAACCCTCATTCCCGGTTTCAGCAGCAATTTCTTGGCGATATGGGCCTTTTTCGCATCCTGCGCGGCCTCAAGCGTCATGTCGGGGTCGGGGAAATATCCGCAGGTGTATTGCAGGTCCTTGTCGAGAAACAGCTCGTACATATCCGTGGACAGGTCATAGTGCACTTCGACATTTCGGCGCGAAATATGCAGTGGATTGTGTTGGGCAAGGCGCCGCAAGGCGGTGCGCGCCCCTGTGGCGGCGGTTTTGAATTGCCCAAACCCGTGATCGCGCACATTGCGTGCGGACAGGGTCAGGAAATCGTGCAGGTCGCCGCGTTCGATCGTCAGACCTTGGTCCATATACGCCTCGCCAATGGCGAGTTCGGGATTCATCATCAGTTTGCGCGGAAGCGCCTTGTCATGCATCGCGATGGCAACGCTCAGGCCTTTGCCATCGCCATAGCGGGTTTCATGCCCGTTGGGCCATGTGACCGACAATTCGCCGTCTTGAATGACTTTGCGCAAGAACCGGTCTGCCAGTTTGTCCCACATGAAATGCCCCCTTTTCAAATCCGCTTGCCGCGCCGTTCGGGTGCGCGAAACAATTCGGTCATAGTGTCAAAGCGCCGGCAAACAGACAATCTTTGGTTTGCTTGCGCCCAAGGGCTGACCGGGACGGCCCCGCGTGTCGCCGTTCTTGGCATGAACCGGGCGGGTGGCCAAAGAAAAGGGGCCGCGACATTGCGACCCCAATTCAGTGTTCAGATCGGACAGGTTAGCCCTTGCGGCGACGTGCGCCATAAAGACCGCCAAGCGCGGCAATCAATGCCCAGCCTGCGGCTGGCAGCGGAACCGCTGCAACGGAATCGCTCAGGACCAATGCGTCAAATGCGCTTGTTCCGTCAAAGTCGCGCTGCGCGTTGATGACCAGGGCGTCAAGCGTAACACCGGCAAGGTTCGATGCCGAATATGTCGAATAGGTAAGCGACGACAGATTGTATGTGTCGGTTCCAACCAGCAATCCGTTGAAAAAGCCAAGAACGGAAACGCTGGCCGTGTCACGCTCGACCTGAAGGTCGATCGATTCAAACATGAATGACATACCTGGTCGGGTGACCTCAAGGTACCCGGACGTCCCGAACAGGCGTTCCATTTCCGACACGCCATCCGTCCCGTCAGCGCCTGTTTCGACGTACATATCGACAGCGTTCAACGAATAACCATCTTCGTTGAACATGCCTGTAAAGCTGCCGTTGCTCAAGCCTTCAAACCCGATCGAAGTTGATGCGGCCTGTGCGCCACCGGCAAGCATGGAAATGCCGAACGCTGCGGCGAGAATTGATTTCATTTTCATAAGGTTCCCCCAAAATAAATTTTTGATCCGCACAGGAAACCCGCTTGCCAATCGAAGTTAACGGTTTTCAGAAACCGGGCCGGTTGATAGCGCAATCATCCGGTTGGTTTTGTCCAATCCGTTGAATTTTGACGGATTGTTTCGAATGCAGAAACGATCCCGGCAGCCGCTTTGGGGTGCGTCACCTGTCGCACATGTAATCACGCGTGATTGGCACGGCGTCCTGTCGGCGGGCCAGTTGAACCTGAAATACCACCTGATAATCCAACCGGAATGTCATCTCGCAGGCGATCAGGTAATACCGCCACATCCGGCAGAATTTGTCGTCATAGATCGCTTTTGCTTCTTCCTGACGCGCTTCAAACCGTTTGACCCAGTGGAGCAGGGTTTCCGCGTAATGCAGGCGCCAGATTTCAACATCTTCGGTCCACAGGCTGGTGTGTTCAATCGCCGCCGACATTTCCGAAAGGGCAGGGACATAGCCGCCGGGAAAAATGTATTTGCGAATGAACGGGCTGGTGTATCCCGGTGGCGTCAACCGCCCGATCGTGTGGATCAACGCGATCCCGTCCGGTGTCAGCATCCGTTCCACCGTGTCAAAATATTCGCGGTAGTGGGGCGCGCCCACATGTTCGAACATGCCCACTGACACGATGCGATCAAAGCTTTCGTTAACTTTGCGATAATCGATCAGGCGGAATTCAACCTGGTCGGACAGGCCTTCCTGCGCGGCGCGGCGTGTTGCCAGGGCGTGCTGTTCCTCAGACAGGGTCACGCCAACCACGCGGGCCCCGTAATCGCGCGCAAGGGTCAGCGCCATGCCGCCCCAGCCACAGCCGATATCCAGCACCCGCATGCCCGGTTCGATCATCAACTTTTTGGCGATATGGCGTTTTTTGGCTTCTTGCGCCTCTTCCAGCGTCATGTCCGGGCGTTCGAAATAGGCGCAGGAATATTGACGGTCCGCGTCCAGAAACAGGTCATACAATTCCGCGGAAAGATCATAGTGATGCGCAACATTGCGTCGCGCACGCGACAGCGGATTGAACTGATCAAGCTTGCGCAACGCCATCTGGGAAAGGTGGAGCGGCGCCTGCCACCATGCCTGGCGGGTCTGCGACAGGTTCAGCAAGACCAGCTCGAAATAGGCATGAAGATCGTCATTCTCGATCTCGAAACGGCCATCGCGATAGGCTTCGCCCATGGCCATGTCCGGGTTCATCACCATCTTGCGCGGCAGATCCGGGTCCTTGAGGGTGATGGTGATCGACGGGCCGCCGACGCCATCGCCAAAGCTGCGCGTCGTGCCATTGGCCAACACGATCGTCAATTGGCCAACCTGAACAACCTGACCAACGAAGTTAAAGAACAGTTTTTCCCACATGCCGCTAAAGGCTTCCCCACATTCGCCTTTGTTCCACTCGGGCGCCAAACCATTCTTTTCTGCGCGCAAGGTCAAGGGCGAAAGCCGATGCCGGTTTCCGGGGTGCATCATTGTGTCCCTCGGCCGGGGCGTAAACCGACGGGGCATTGGCCGCGCCTGATTTTGACGGGCCGGAAACACCTGCCGCCCGCCGCCGTTGCACCCATTGATCTGGGCGCGACCGGGCCCGGTGCAAAACCAAATGGCGGTCAAAGACGTGCCCGGGCACCGCGAAAGTCAAGATACTGGGCCCAAGGGGTGCCTCTGACTTGACTTTGTGGCCCCGGCGCGGTGTATCGGCGCGAACCTAGATCGATAACCCGGAAGGGGCCCCCATGCACGCTTATCGCAGCCATTCCTGTGCCGCACTCAACCAATCGAATGTCGGTGACACCGTGCGCCTTGCCGGTTGGGTCCATCGGGTGCGCGATCACGGCGGCGTCCTGTTTATTGACCTGCGTGATCACTATGGCATGACCCAGGTGTTGTGTGACCCCGACAGCCCGGTCTTTGCCGAGGTTGAAAAGCTGCGGTCTGAATGGTGTGTCCGCATCGACGGAGAGGTTAAGGCGCGCGACGAAAGCCTGATCAATTCCAAGATTCCGACCGGTGAAATCGAAGTGTTCATTCGCGATCTTGAGGTGCTGGGCGCATCCAAGGAACTGCCGTTGATGGTGTTCGGGGATCAGGAATACCCCGAAGAAACCCGGTTGCGGTATCGTTACCTTGACCTGCGCCGCGACGTGATGCAGCGCAATATGACGCTAAGGTCGGATGTCATCGCCTCGATGCGAAAACGCATGTGGGACAAGGGGTTCCGCGAATACCAGACGCCGATCATCACCGCGTCCAGCCCAGAAGGCGCGCGCGATTTCCTGGTGCCATCGCGCCTGCATCCGGGCAAATTCTATGCCCTGCCGCAGGCCCCCCAGCAGTTCAAGCAATTGCTGATGGTGTCCGGGTTCGACAAATATTTCCAGATCGCCCCATGTTTCCGCGATGAGGATCCGCGCGCCGACCGGTCGCCCACCGATTTCTACCAGCTTGACCTTGAGATGAGCTTTGTCACCCAGCAGGACGTGTTCGACACGATCCAGCCGGTCCTGAAAGGTGTGTTTGAGGAATTCGGCGGCGGCAAAGCGGTCGATCAGGATTGGCCACAGATTTCATATGCAGAGGCAGCGTTGAAATACGGGTCGGACAAGCCCGACCTGCGCAACCCGATCGAAATGCAGGTGGTATCGGAACACTTCGCCGGATCCGGTTTCGCGATTTTTGCCAAGTTGCTGGAGCAAGACGGCACACAAATCCGCGCCATTCCTGCACCGGGCGGCGGATCGCGCAAATTCTGTGACCGCATGAATGCCTTTGCCCAGAAAGAAGGATTGCCCGGCATGGGCTATATCTTTTGGCGCGAAAAGACGGCCGATTCCGTCGCCCAAGAGCTGGGCATCAAGGTGAAAGAGGCGCAGGCCAAACTCAAATCCGGCGAAGTCGCCGGCGGCATGGAAGCGGCCGGGCCGCTGGCCAAGAACATTGGCCCCGAACGGACCGAAGCGATCCGCCAGCAGCTTGGTCTCGGCGTCGGTGACGCGGCGTTTTTCCTGGGCGGCAAGCCCAAGGCGTTTGAACCGGTTGCAGGGCGCGCACGCAATGTGATCGGCGAAGAACTGGGCCTGACCGATCAATCGCGGTTCGCCTTTGCCTGGATTGTGGATTTCCCGATTTACGAACAAGACGACGAAACCGGCCGGATTGATTTCGAACACAACCCGTTTTCGATGCCCCAGGGCGGGCTGGAAGCGTTGGAAGGCGATCCGCTGGCCGTGCTGGGGTATCAGTATGACCTGTCCTGCAACGGGTATGAATTGGTGTCCGGCGCGATCCGGAACCACAAGCCCGAGATCATGTTCAAGGCGTTCGAAATTGCCGGGTATCCGGCGGACGAAGTGACCAAGCGGTTCGGCGGCATGGTCAACGCGTTCCAATACGGCGCCCCGCCCCATGGCGGTTGCGCGGCAGGCGTTGACCGGATCGTGATGCTGTTGGCCGAAGAGGACAATCTGCGCGACGTGATGTTGTTCCCGATGAACCAGCGCGCCGAGGATTTGATGATGGATGCGCCCTCGGAGCCGAGCAGTGATCAGCTGATGGAATTGTCTCTCAGGGTGATCCCGCAGGAGTGATCAGATGCTGACTGCGTTGCGGGAAATGGGGTTCGACGTCCTGACCCGCAACCATTCGGATGCCATTCTGAACCACGATTTCGCGGCTGAGGCCGCAGAGCTTGTTTCGGCGCTGTCGGCGTTCCGCATTTCCATGGCCGAGCTGATTGGCGGCGGTGGCGGGGAAAGTGGACAGACGCAGAGATTGCGCCACGCGCTGAGCGATCTGAAATGGCGCAAGCATAAGTTCCATGTTCAGACAATTGTGGACGGGGTGGAACGTGAAGGCGTCAGCCACGAGGTGGACCATGTGCGTTTTGCCGACCGCGGCACCCTCGCGCTTGAGGTCGAATGGAACAACAAGGATCCGTTCTTTGACCGCGACCTGGAGAATTTTCAGCGCTTGCACGCGCTGTCCGCGATTTCGGTCGGGGTGATCGTGACGCGCGGCGCGTCCATGCAGGACGGGTTTCGCGCCCGGATCACCGATTGGCTGCGCGCAAATGACCTTCATTCCGAGGCCGATCTTGACCGGTTGGGCATCGGGGATCGCACCGCGCGCCAAAAGGCGCGGGTGGCCGCGCAGGTGGCGCGCGGCGTGGCATTTCACGAGGCCTTTGCCGGGGCTTTTGTGCAAGACAAATTCGGCCCATCGACAACCCATTGGGCCAAGTTGGAAGACCGGGTCGCGCGCGGGGTGGGCAACCCCTGTCCATTGGTGCTGATCGGATTGCCCATGGCGATCATGACAGATGCCCCGCCCCAGTCAGATGCCGACGCGCGTTTGATCTAGGCCGGCCCGATCCAGCGGAATGCCGCCAGGGCGGCATGCGCCATTTTTTGTCAAGGGCAGGGGCTTTGCCCCTTTTGCCTGCGTGGGCGCAGGCAATTCACCCCACAGTATTTCGGGCCAGAGGAAGCGGTAGAGTGGGGTTTGTGCCTGTGGCCGCCGCGGTTATTCCGCCGCGACGCCGGAGTTATAGGCGTAGGTTTTCCAGGTCGGTTTGTAATCGGCGTCGGCCTGATTGCCCCAAACTGTCCAGTTTTCGCGTTTGCCGCGCCCGAAGAGTTCCAGGTAGGGGCCCCAGGAGCAGCTTTCGATCAGGTCGTATTGTTCGTCCGGTTTGCGGGAATGTTCGCGTTTGCGGGTCTGCATCATATTCACCTGGCTGCGGCCCGGTTGAAGGGTGCGCACGTTTTTGCCGCGCGTGCCGAACAGCAGGATTTCGGTGACATTGCGGAAGTAAAAGCCCACGCCGCGGCCATCGCTGCCGCCGTCCTTGCGGATTTTGTGCCAGATGATGTTGGATTTGTAGTCAAACCCCCAGGCGTTCAGCACCCGCAATCCGTCGGGCAGGAGCGCATTCGGCACCCACATGTAGCAATGTGCGCGGTCCTCAAGGTGGTCTGCGACGGGCAGGTCGCAGATGTCATCGAGGGTCATCGTCGGATAGCGCGACAGGCGCTTGTGTTCCGGGGCGACCTTGCCGGTGCGGTTTTCGAACCGCCAGGGCGGATCGGCCATGATGGTGCTGAAACGGGCGCCATCCAGGAATTTGCGCAGGTCTTGCGAAGGGGAACCAGACATATCCAACATATAGCGCGCCCTGACCTTGGCTGTCTACGAAAAGCCGTTGGAACATAGAGCGAACATCGGCCGATGTGCAAGGCTAATTCGCCAAAGCGGGTCAGGCGACGTCCTGATCGTCGGTCACCAATTGTGACAACAGCAGGGTTTCCAGTTCTTTTTCCAGCTCGCGCGCGCGGTCGATGTATTCCTGGTTCTTGGATGTGGGAATTTCCGGATCCCAGAGTTCAGCCAGTTCGCGCATTGTATGGCGGTCGTGGTGGTAGAACGTCTTTTCCGCCTCGGAAGCTTCGAAATCGGTGAGGCCGACGTTTTCCAGAACGTAGCGCCCCGCCCGAAGAGAGCTGTCGAACATTTCGCGCACGATGTCATCTGCGCCCGCCTGATAGAGACGGTAGACATGGGTGCGGTCATATGCCCGCGCCACGATGTGAAGATCGGGGCGTTCCGTCCTTGCGTATTTGACCAGCCGGGTGACGCTGTCCGGGTCGTCCATCGCGGCGACGAGAACCCTTGCCTTGTCCAGGCCGGCGGCGCGCAGGATGTCGGGCCGGGTTGGGTCGCCAAAAAACCCTTTCATTCCGAACCGTCGCATCAGTTCAATCGTTTTGGGATCGTGATCCAGAACCACCGTTTTGAACCCGCTGGACACGATCAGCCGGTTGACCACCTGTCCAAAACGCCCGATCCCGGCCACGATGACCGGACCGCCTGTGTCGATTTCGTCCGGTTCGCGGGGGTCGTCGGTTTCGTTGATCCGGCGGGAAATTTGATCATAGAGGATAAAGCCCAGCGGGGTCAGCAGCATGGTGACCGCGATGGCCAGCAGGATCGTTTCGCTGATGTCGGTGGGCAGTACCCCGGTTTGGCGCGAAAACGACACAAGCACAAAGCCGAATTCGCCCGCCTGAGCGAGCGCGAGTGTAAAGAGCGCGAGGTTGCGCCCACGCAATTTGAAAGACCAGCCAAGGACAAAAAGAATGCCCCCTTTGATCACCATCACGGCCAAGGCAATTCCGAAGATCACCCAAGGGTCACCGAACAAGTAAACAAAATCCATTTCGGCACCGACGGTGATAAAGAACAACCCCAGAAGAAGCCCTTTGAACGGTTCGATATCGGATTCAAGTTCGTGGCGAAATTCGCTGTTGGCAAGGACGACGCCAGCCAGGAACGTGCCAAGGGCGGGCGACAGCCCCACAAGCATCATCAAAAAGGCAATGCCCGCGACGATCAACAGCGCCAGGGCGGTGTACATTTCCCGCAGCCGGGCCGCGTGGATGTAGCGAAACAACGGGCGGATAAGGTAAACGCCCGCGAAAATCACCACCGCGACCGCCCCAAGTGTGACCAGAGTCACCCCCCAGGCGGGCAGGCCTTCGACCAGGGACATGGAATGCGCGTCGGTTTCGACCTGGCCAATTGACCCGTCCGGGCGGATCGCAACGGCCCCGCCGATGGCCAGCAGCGGCAACAACGCAAGGATGGGGATGACGGCGATGTCCTGCGTCAGCAGAACGGAAAATGCCGATCGCCCGCCCTGGGTCTGCATCAATCCCTTTTCGCTTAGCGTTTGCAATACGATGGCTGTGGATGACAGGGCGAATATCAACCCGACCGCCAGCGCGATTTGCCATGTCAGCCCCAAAAGAGCGCCCCCGGTCATCACCGCCAGCGTTGTCAGGGTGATCTGCAATCCGCCCAGCCCGATCAGCCGATGGCGCATATCCCAAAGCGCGCGCGGCTCAAGCTCAAGCCCGATGAGGAACAGCATCATCACCACGCCGAATTCTGCAAAATGCTGCAATTCGGCGGTTTCGTGCCCCACGAGGCCAAGAACCGGCCCGATCACGACCCCGGCCAGCAAATACCCCAGGACCGACCCAAGTCCGAGCCGCGCCGCAATCGGCACCGCGATCACCGCGGCCATCAAATAGATCGAGACTTGGAAAAGTATGCCGTCCATCGGTGCTCCGGTTCTGGGTTAGATGGGCAAACCTAACACGGGCGCGGGGTGCGAACAGTGCCAATCGGCGGCCCGGCCGCGTTAACCGCTGACTTATTCACTCAAACGGTCAGCAATTGGTTTCAGCGCCGCATAAAGCACCGAATGAATGGGCGTCGCGATGCCCAAACGCTGTCCGATCCGCACCACATCGCCGCTCAGGTATTCGTGTTCCAGCGGTTTTCCACGTCGCAGATCATCCAGCATGGATGCGTGCATGTCATGGGGCAGGTTTTCCACGAACATCCAGTTTTCGGCCACCGTGTCTTCGGGCAGGTCGGGCACCGCCGCCTTGCCGACAGCATAGGCTTCGGCGGTGGCATCATAAAACAGCTGGCGCGAGGCCGGGTTGTCCCGCAACGGCCCGATGTCCAGCCCGGTCAGAGTGGTTAGCGAGGCAAGCGCGCTTTGCCCGACAAATTTGCTCCAGAGTTGGTGCAGGATGTTGTCGGGGATGATCGCGGTTGTTCCGGCGTCGTTCATTGCCTTGGCCAGTGTGGCGCAACGCTGTGACGTTGTGCCGTCGGGTTCGCCAAATATCAGGCGGTCGAACATGGCCGTGTGGCGGATCACACCCGGTTCCACGATTTCACCGGGAATGCGGGCAACGCCGGGCACCACATGCTGAACACCCACGATCGCCCCCAGCCGTTCCCATGCCGATATGCCATTCTGGCATGTGACGATCAATGTGTCGGGGCCGATCATCGGCTTGATCGCTTCGGCGGCGGTTTCCACATCTCCGTTCTTGACCATGAACAGGATAACTTCGGCCGGGCCGACCTCGGCCGGTTCGCCGGTTGCGTGGATGTGGGGCAAATGCGCATCCCCGCGCGGGCTGAGGATCGTCAAACCATTGGCCTTGAGCGCCGCAAGATGTGCGCCGCGTGCGATCAGCCACACCTCGTGACCGGCCTGAGCAAGACGTCCACCAAAATAACCGCCAAGCGCGCCCGCGCCCATGACCGCGATCTTCATCGACCTACTCCTGAATGATGCGCGGCCATCTTACGACGCGCCGCCCGATATGCACGCGCAAAAACCATTGATCACAACGGCAATGGCGCGTCCTGTTTGAATTGATCCATCACGATCTGGCTTTGCACCCGTGTGACCGAAGCATGGGCCAAAAGAACGTCGTGGATCAGCGCATGAAGCGCAGCCAGATCGCGGCAATACACCCGCAAAAGATAGTCAGCCTCGCCGGTAAGGGTCCAGGCGCTGACGATTTCGGGCAATGTCGCGACAAGGCTGGCAAACGCGCGGCTTTGTTCGGCCCCATGCGTGCCCAGTTGGACCTGCACAAATGCCTGAATGGCCAAGCCCAGCCGTTCGGCATCCAGACGGGCGCGATACCCTTGGATATAGCCATCGGATTCAAGCTTTTGGCGCCTGCGGCCCGCCTGACTGGGCGATAGGTTCAACCGGTCACCCAAATCCTGTGCCGTCAGATGCGCGTCCTTTTGCAAGGCAGAAAGGAGTCGTTTGTCAATCGCGTCCATGGCACGCATTTCCCGCAAAAAATCATCTCAATGCGCGCGAACCGCGCGTCCATTGGCCCAAAATGGCGCAAGAATGCGCAAAAATCCAGCCTTTTTGCCGATATGATGCCCCTGCGCCAACAGGAGGTCAGAACAATGGGTCCCTTTCCCCACGATGCACCGCAATCCGCCATCACCACCGAAAACCCCGCCGGAACCGACGGGTTTGAATTTGTTGAATTCGCTCACCCTGATCCTGACGAACTGCGACAGTTGTTCACTCGAATGGGATACGCCAAGGTTGGCCACCACAAAACCAAGGCGATCGAACTTTGGCAGCAGGGCGACATCACCTATTTGATCAACGCTGAACCGGGCAGCCATGCCGCAGAATTCATTTCCGAACACGGGCCATGCGCGCCGTCGATGGGCTGGCGCGTCGTGAATGCGCAGCATGCCTTTGATCACGCCGTGGCCAAGGGCGCGACGCCATACGAGGGCACCGGCAAAGCCATGGACGTTCCCGCCATTGTCGGCATCGGCGGATCGCTTATCTACTTTATCGAAGATTACTATGACACCTCGCCCTATAACCGTGAATTCGAATGGACAGCGCAATCCAAACCGGCGGGCGTTGGGTTCTATTACCTCGATCACCTGACCCACAATGTGCACAAGGGGAACATGGACACGTGGTTCCGCTTCTATGGCGATCTGTTCAATTTTCGCGAAATCCGGTTCTTTGACATTCAAGGCAAATTTACCGGCCTGTTGTCGCGTGCGCTGACATCGCCCTGCGGGCGCATTCGGATTCCGATCAACGAAGACAGGGGGGAAACGGGCCAGATCGTTGCGTACCTTAAGAAATACAATGGCGAAGGCATTCAGCATATCGCCGTTGGTGCCCACGACATTTACGACGCGACAGATACGATTGCCGCGCAGGGCCTGAAATTCATGCCCGGCCCGCCCGATGCCTATTATGACCTAAGCCACGATCGTGTTGTCGGTCATGATGAACCGATTGACCGGATGAAAACCCATGGCATCCTGATCGACGGCGAAGGCGTGGTGGACGGTGGCGAAACCCGAATCCTTCTTCAGATATTTTCAAAAACCGTGATCGGCCCGATCTTTTTCGAATTCATTCAACGCAAGGGCGATGACGGGTTCGGAGAGGGGAATTTCAAAGCCCTGTTTGAATCCATCGAACAGGAACAGATCAACAATGGTGAGATTGGCGAAGACGTCGCCGCCGAATAATCGGCGCGACCCTTCACCATCACCGGGCGCGGAATTGGCGCGCGCCGCGTCCCAAGGCCGGTCCGGTGATGCGGGACATCAAAACATCAGAGCATGAGGACAATTCCCGCACCCTGACCAATCCGGTCAAGATGGCCAAGTGCGGTGACGCCTGGATTCAGCCCTTGGGCATCTTAAGGGTCAGGTTCCGACCGCCGCGATTATAGCGCAGTTCGCTGTCCCCGATGGCCGACACACGGCCACCGTCGATGGCATCGCCAACCTTGACCTTGCGATACCGCCCATCGGACAGGCGGACCAATGCACGCCGCGCGGATGGTTGGCCATAAACGCCGATCAGATTTATTTTGTTCAGGTTGATCGCATTGCGCACGGTTGCCTGCCGGGTGACTGACGCATTGGACGGGATCGCGGGGGCGATGGATTGGCGCGGGGCAACCACAGCCACGGGGCGGATCGCAGCGGCCTGCGCCGCAGCAACGCGCGCGTCAAAGTTTCCCGGCCGAACAGCGGGGCGGCGGGACGACGCGACCGCAAGAGCTGTGCCTGTGTCTTCGGCTTGGGTTTCTTCGGCCTGCTTTTTGGCCTCGGGCAATTCGGGGCGCAATTTGGGGCGTTTCGTTGCCAGTTCCTGACGGGAATAGCCGCCCAATTCCGCCCTTTCGTTGCGTTCGGCCAGGTTTCCGGGACGCAGGCGCGGGCGTTTCTGTGCCAATGCGGCCAGAACCACATCGACATTGTCCTGCCGGGTCGCGCCGGGTCGCGTTGGTGGCAGGCTGCTTGGGCGTCCGGCAAAGATCGTCACGCCATCGGGGGACAACGCCCCGTCCGGCACGGCGCGCACCAATCCGCGCCCATCCAGATCGAACCGCGTACCGGGTGGCGCCGGCGTTGGCTGACGCGGCAGGCGGCGGTCAGAGCGTTCGGTTTCCGGAAAAGGCAATGCCACCGCGTCAAACGCAGGCACATTGATATCAATCGATGCGACGTAAAGATCGTCCAACGTCTCTGGCAGCGGGGCAGGGGCGATCACCGGCGCGCTTTGCCAAACCCCCGTCGCGGCGTAACGTGCCTCGGCCTCGGGATCGGGGCGATCCAGAACCGGAGGAAGCGCGCGAGGCCGGTTGGTTGCATTGCGCTGGCGGATCGGCTCTCGCAGAGTGGGCTGGCGCAGCACCTGACGCGGATTGCCCGGCGTTTCCAGCGCAGCCATATCTTCGGCCTGTTCCGCACTGCCCAGGGTTGCCACAACGTCGCGCGCGTCCACCACGGTTTCAGGGTTCAATGATGCCGCGATATTGTCGGTCATGAACAACGACGCCCATGCGGCCACTGCCACAAGGAACAGGACCAACACCCCGGTCACCAGATACCCGGCATTCAGCGATGCGCGGCCGTCCACGGTGGGGCGCGCGCCGAAAACCGTCATGCGCGCGGCTTCGGCGGCGCGGGCGTCGCGCCGGTCGTCGGCCACTTGCGAAAGCCGCGCCTCGCGGGTGTCGCGGGCTTGGGCGATCTTGGCGCTGATCCTTGCCGTCAGGCTGTCGCCCTGTGGTTGGGGCGTTGCCGGGGTGGGGTTTGCGCGGCGGAAAGACAGACGCGGCAGCTTGTCCAGCAACCGGCCGCGTGCCTTTGCGGGCTGCTTTGCGTCGGGTCGTTTACCACGGTTTGCAATGCGTTGCAGCAGCCCGCGTGTTTCGTCCTCGGGCGGGGTGGGCACATTTTCGGGCGAGATCGGCACGCGGGCGCGCTCACCGGCAAATTCTGCCGGGGCGACGGGCGCATGTGTCGTGCGCAGGTATTCCGGCGCTGCTTGGCCGGGGCTGTCAAATTCGGCCTGCGCGACGGGGTCGGCACCGATTGGCGTGTCGTCTGGAGCCGATGCCGGGCTTTCATCATCGTCGCGCCGCACCCCCGACAGGGACGGTGCCGCGCTTTGGGGGGTGTCGCGCCGGGCGCGCAGGGTCGAAAACGATGTGGGTTCGGGTTCGGATTCCGACTGCGCGGTGACCCGTGGCATGAACCGCGCGCGCGGAAGCGGTGCGTCATCACGGATCGGTTCCGAGGGCGGCGCAGACACCGGCGGCGCCGTCGACGCAGGCGCGGAGGGATCGGCGCGATGTGCCCGAAAGCTGATTTCAGCCTGAGTTTCGGGATCACTTGTCGCCCTTGGCGTTTCGCCATCGTGATCCGTTCGCCGGGTGCCAAACACCGGCGCGGTGTCCGGTTCTTGGGCCAATGGCGCGGCGTCGTCTTGGCCCGCCGTTTCGAAACCCCCATGCGCAGCGTCATCGCGCGCAAGAGGAACCGGCGCGGCGCGCCGCGACCCAAAGCTGGGCATTTGCGGGCTGGTGTCAGGCGCATCGGTCTTTGCGACATCGACATCAAGATCGACATCGACATCGACATCGACATCGGCGGGCGGGGGCGGCGCGGGGCGATGCGACGCAAACGATGGGTCCTGAACAGGTTCGGGAATTGGGTCGGGCGTGGGGGCAGGGATTTCAGCGCGCCCCGTTACCTGAATCACCAGCAGATCGCGTTCGACGGTTTCGGTGGCGCCGATCAGCCCATCAGCAACAGCACAGCGCCCGAAATAGGGTTCGCCAACAAATTTGGCGCGATCAGGAATGGCGACGAATGCAACCGGTCCGAACCCGTGGCTTTCGGCAAAGCTTTCTGCTTCGGCCAGGGTTTCGCGGGCGACGGCGGCGATCTGCGTGACATCGCCGTTGACCGCGATGACGTAGGATAATTCATCCAACTCATAGGGTGTCGCCCCTTCCAGGGCGGATTCAACCAATGCCCGACGGCGCGCATCACTGACCGACCCGGTGTCGAGCGTCATGTAACGGATTTGATCGTTTGGCACGACCAGCTTGCAGCGCATTGGCGATGGATCGATTCGCGCCGCCGTGTCGCGCAAACGGGCCAGATCACCCGCCAGATCGGGGCTGTCCAGGGACACCTCGCCCACAAGCTGCCACCCCGGTGCCGCCCGGTGCAAAAGGGCGATCCCGTCCATTGAGAGGGACAGCGCGAAATTAGGTTTCATACGGGCCGGTCGGTTTTTGCTGCCATGCGCCCTGTGCGGGCTGCTGTTCGAGTGAGGTTAACACTATAGCAGCGCGGGCGTGAGGAAAAGGAAAACACCACCCAACCACGCCAATGTGTGAAATGGGGCCGGGCAGCGTGATCTGTGCCGCCCGGCCGCAACGGTGAATGTCAGCTTGTCGCGGCTGTCAGCGCCTTGTCCAGATCAGCGATCAGATCGTCGGCGTCTTCGATGCCAATGGACACGCGCACAACATCGGCCTCTGCGCCGGCGGCCTTTTGCTGTTCTGGCGTCAACTGGCGGTGCGTCGTGGACGCCGAATGAATAACCAGCGACCGCGTATCGCCAAGGTTGGCAACAAGGCTGAACAGTTCAACCGAATTGACAAACTTTACACAGGCTTCGTAGCCGGCTTTAAGGCGGAACGTGAAGAGCGCACCCGCCCCCTTGGGGCATATGGTGGGCACCCGCGACGCATAAGGAGACGAGGCAAGACCCGCATAGGTCACCTCGGCCACGCGGTCGTCATTCTCAAGCCAGGTTGCGACTTTGACGGCGTTGGCCACATGGCGTTCCATGCGCAGCGACAAGGTTTCGATCCCCATCAACGTGTAATGCGCGCCCTGTGGGTTCATTGTCATTCCCAGATCACGCAGGCCAATGGCGATGCTGTGAAAGGTGAACGCCAGCGGGCCGAACGTTTCGTGGAATTTCAACCCGTGATAGGCCGGTTCCGGCTGTGACATCGACGGAAACTTGTCATTGGCGGACCAGTCGAAATTGCCTGAATCCACCACGATGCCGCCGGTCACGGTGCCATTGCCCGTCAGGTATTTGGTGGCTGAATGAACAACCAACGTCGCGCCATGTTCAATCGGGCGGCACAGGTATGGCGTCGCCGATGTGTTGTCCACGATCAGCGGAACACCCGCCGCGTCCGTCACCTTGGCGATGGCCCCGATGTCGGTGATATAGCCGCCCGGATTGGCAATGGATTCACAGAAAACTGCGCGGGTGTTGTCATCAATCGCCGCCGCGACCGCATCCAGATCGTCGAAATCCACAAATTTGGCCGACCAACCGAACCGTTTGATCGTTTGGGAAAACTGGGTGACGGTGCCGCCATACAACCGTGTGGATGCCACAACGTTGCACCCCGGTTGCATCAACGGGAAAAGAGCCATGATCTGGGCCGCGTGACCGGACGAACAGCAAACCGCGCCCTGTCCGCCTTCCAGCGTGGCGACGCGTTCGGCCAGAACCGCCACTGTCGGGTTCGTCAGGCGGGAATAGATAAACCCGACCTCTTGCAGATTGAACAAGGCCGCCGCGTGATCCGCATCACGAAAAACATAGCCCGTTGTCTGATAGATGGGTGTCTGGCGGGCGCCTGTCGCCGGGTCAGGCCGCGCGCCTGCGTGCACCTGCAATGTGTCGAAACCATAGGTCATTGGAATGTCTCCTCCTGAATCCCTGTGGCATATGGGTACGGTAAGCGGGCGACATGGGCAACGTTGCTGGAACGCCAGGAAACGGATCGGTTTATTCTCCGGCCCGCAAAGTTCCAAGGATTGATCACATCCGCCGGGGACAGGTGTTGGGGCCGCGACCCGCCGCCAGTTGCCAAGGGGGGCCGAATTTGCCCGTATGCACCAATCCAACCAGCGGGGCGCAGCATGATTCGACCATTCCACTTTGCCTTTCACGTGACCGACCTGGATCAGGCCCGTGCGTTTTACGGTGGCCTTTTGGGCGGTGACGAAGGGCGTTCAACCGAAACCTGGGTGGATTTCGGCCTGTTCGGGCACCAATTGTCACTGCATCTGGGCACGCCCTTTGCCAATGCGCCGACGGGCAAGGTGGGGGATCATATGGTGCCGATGCCGCATTTCGGATTTGTCCTGCACTTGCCGGAATGGCGGGCATTGGCGGAACGGTTGACCGACGCGGGCGTTGATTTCGT
>JBOEGP010000031.1:0-25717 GCA_050633485.1 Pseudooceanicola sp. | reverse complement strand
GTTTACTATACGCTGGTCGAAACTGTCCCTTATACCGGTGAAACCCATCTGGTTGTGTTCACTGGCAAAGGCATCTTTCCTGAAGATGTTTATGTGAACAACGGTGATCGGATCCTGTTCGTGAACAAGAGTTCGACAACCTATCGTGTGGAATCCGCGAACGGCAACGGCGGTTTCAATGGTGGGGCTGTGTCCTGGTCAACCGGCGATCTGGACACCAATGAAGGGTATCTTTTGTTCATCCAGCCCGGCATGCAAAAGAATTATCGGGATGCCGGTGGTCCGTCGGGCAATGGATGGGACAATAACAATGGCATTATCGGCCAGGTCAAAATCAACCAATTGCCAAGCGAGGTGAACTACCCGAACTCTGTGTCACCTCTTGCGACGATTTTGGCGCAGTTCAGCGTTCCCGCGGATGTTGTGAGCAACGCGCTTCAGGATATCACGGACCTTATTCCGTGATTTCGTCGGTGGCGCCGGATTCCGGGCGGCACTGACAAGGATTGCCTTTGGTGGTGACGAAAGCCATCGCAAAGGCCCATTGCATCAGGCGCGGCTGTTGATCAGTCGCGCCAACCCTTTTTCCGGCACCCGTGACGCAAAGCAACCACGTTGCAAGCATGCCGAACAGCGGTTGGATGATTTGCCCCGTTTTGCCCGGCGCAAGCGGTCGGACCGGTGAAACCGCACATGCGGTGCGGGGGGAAAGTGCGGCTGTGTGGTCCGTAACCCTATGGATTGAAGCGTTTTCGTCAACGGATTGCTTCTGGATCGGGTGTAATGGGCCACATTCGTGCCGGATTCCGAGCATATCAATTTCACAGTGACGCAGGGCGTTGGCTGACACAGCCGACTGACCAAGCCAGAGGTATCAGTGATGCGTGTGATGAGTAGAAAAACGGCGTTGGCCGCAAGTTTGGTGACCGCAGTTGCGGCGACACCCGCCATGGCAGATGGCTGGGGCGATTGGAGCGGTTGGTGGGACTGGAGTGCGCCGGTTGCACCGGTGTATCACACGCTAGTTGAATCGGTGCCATACACGGGCCAGACGCATCTGGTCATTCTGACCGGTGACGGGCTGTTTCCGGAAAACATCTATGCCGATGACGGCGATCGCATCCTGTTTGTGAACATGACCACAACGACATATCGGGTCGAGGCATGGGACAAATCCTGGGCCACCGGTGATTTGTCCAAACACGATGGGTATATGTTGTTCGTTCAGCCGGGCCTGCAAAAGGCATATCGGGACGCGGGCGGGCCATCGGGCACGGGGTGGGATGACAGTTCAGCCATTATTGGTGAGGTCATGGTCAACCAGATGCCGAACGAGGTGAATTTCCCGCAGACGTCGGTGCCCCTGAACACTCTGTTCGGGTTGCTGAACATACCGCAGAGCACGATTGATGATGCCCTGGCGGATGTGGTGAACCTGGGTTTTTGATCGTTTAGACGGGTGCGATCAGGTTTGGGCCGCTCGCCCGGTTCGAATTGACGTCGGTTGAAACGCGGAACATGTCCAATTCGGCGTCAGGCGCGGCTGTCATCAGGCGCGCGGCGCCTTTTCCGCGTTCCCCCAGCCACAGCGGCCAGTCATCCGGCGATAGGATGACGGGAATTCGGTGATGAATTTCGGCCATTTTGCCAGCGGATTGGGTTGTCACCATTGCACAGGTGGTAAGCGTGGTGTCGCCTTGGGTCCAGTTTTGCCAGATGCCCGCCATGACCATCGGGGCCCCATCGGCGCGGCGAATGAACCACGGAAGAGGTTTTTCGCCGCCACGCACCCATTCATAGAACCCATCACAGGCGATCAGGCAGCGCCGTTCGCGAACCGCGGCGCGGAAGGCGGGTTTTTGCGCGATGGTTTCCGCACGCGCGTTGATGAGGAGGGGACCGTCAGAGGGGGATTTGTACCAATGGGGGATAAAGCCCCACCGCATGGGGCTGAGGCGCCGGGCGTCGGCCACCCGTGAGACGACGCTGATGTCTGTGGTTGGACAGACGTTGTAATTTGGCGTGGGCGGAAGATCATTGGCCGGTGCCGCCTGAAACAGCTGAGCCATGGCGTCGGGGGGAAGGGTCACTGCGAAACGGCCACACATTGGCGAAGTCTAGCGTGTCTGGGGGTGGGTGCAACGTTCCCAGCGGCGCGGGTGAAATGCGCGCCTTTGGCGCACACGATTGTTTGGCAGTGTCTGTCCTTTGGACCGACACTGCCGGTGCCTCCGGCGGAAGTATTTGGGGAAAGATGAAGATGGGGGGCGGGCGAGGGTTGAGGGGCGGTGGTGCTGGGGGTATTGGGTGTCCCGAGTAGGGAGGTGGCGATGCCCCAGTTTTTGTCGATCCAGGATGCGGATTTCGAGGCCCGTTTTGCCGCCCTGTTGGCGGCCAAGCGTGAAGACAGCCCGGATGTGGATGAGGTTGTGGCCGGGATCATTGCCGATGTGCGTGCGCGCGGGGATGATGCGGTTATCGCGTTGACGGCGCAGTTTGACCGGTTGGCGCTGACGGCGCAGACGTTGCGGTTTTCGCCCGAAGAGATCGCGATGCATGTGGCGCGTGTGCCTGAGGCTGAGCGCGTGGCGTTGGAATTGGCCGCCGAGCGGATTCGGGCGTATCACCTGCGACAATTGCCGCAGGATGCGCAATGGGATGACGCGACGGGCGCGACGTTGGGTTGGCGGTGGTCGGCTGTGTCGGCTGCGGGGTTGTATGTGCCGGGCGGGTTGGCGTCATATCCGTCGTCGGTGTTGATGAATGCCATTCCGGCGAAGGTGGCCGGTGTCGAACGTTTGGCGATCTGTGTTCCGACGCCCGATGGTCAGGTGAACCCATTGGTTTTGATGGCCGCACAGATCGCCGGGGTGGATGAGATTTATCGCATCGGTGGGGCACAGGCGATCGCCGCGCTGGCCTATGGCACTGAAACCATTGCCCCGGTGGACAAGATCACGGGGCCGGGGAATGCCTATGTCGCCGCGGCCAAGCGGCGGGTGTTTGGCAAGGTCGGCATAGACATGATCGCTGGCCCGTCCGAGATTCTGGTGATCGCGGATGGGGAAAGTGACCCGGATTGGATCGCGCTTGATCTATTGAGTCAGGCGGAACATGACGAAAGCGCGCAGGCCCTGTTGATTACGACAGATGCCGCGTTTGGTCGGGCTGTGGCCGAGGCCGTGGAGGCGCGGTTGCAAACCTTGGAGCGGCGGGCGATTGCCGGGGCGTCGTGGCGCGATTTCGGGGCGGTGATCACGGTGTCCGATCTGGATCAGGCGGCGGAATTATCCAACCGGATTGCGCCCGAGCATCTGGAGTTATGTGTCGCGGACCACGCCGGTTTGAGCGCGAAATGTATCCATGCAGGCGCGATATTCCTGGGGCATTGGACGCCAGAGGCGATTGGCGATTACGTCGGCGGGCCGAACCATGTGTTGCCAACAGCCCGTTCCGCGCGGTTTTCATCCGGGCTTTCGGTGCTTGATTTCATGAAGCGCACGACATTGGCGCGCATGACACCCGAGGCATTGGCCGCCATCGGTCCGGCGGCGGAAACGCTGGCGCAGTCAGAAAGCCTTGAGGCGCATGGTCTTTCTGTGCGGGCACGCTTGAACAGGCTGAATGCTTCGTGAATAGTCACCCGACGCATTAACCAATTGCGGTGCGCCTCTGGATTTATGCTGCAATGCAGCATATCTAGGGGTGGGGGAGCACCCACGCATTGCCAGAAGGGGTCATTATCATGTCCCATATCGCGCATATCGAACTGGACGACCGGAATCTTCCGCCGCCCACGCCAGAGATCGAACAAGAGCGCAAGGTCGCCATGTTCGATCTGATGGAAGAAAACACATTCACCCTGCCAAAGCGGGATGATCGCGTTGTTCCGGATGGCCCTTATACGGTGGCCCTGTCGATCCGCGACAAGCGGCTGGTGTTTGATATTCAAACCGAATCCGGGTCGGCGGCGGCTGAATTTCATCTTTCGCTGGGGCCGTTCCGGCAGGTCGTGAAAGATTATTTCGCCATTTGCAAAAGCTATTTCGACGCTGTGAAATCCCTGCCGCCGCATCAGATCGAAACCATTGATATGGCCCGGCGTGGCATTCACAACGAAGGTGCGCGCATCCTGATGGAGCGCCTTGAGGGTAAGGCCGAAATCGACAATGACACAGCGCGGCGGCTTTTCACGCTTATCTGTGTGCTGCACTTCGGGGGTTGATCGTTGGTGCAACCCCTTCCTCAGGCGGTGCTGTTTTGTTGCGATCACAACGCAGTGCGATCGCCCATGGCCGAAGGGATCATGAAGCATTTCTATGGGGCGGAAACCTATGTTCAATCCGCCGGGGTGCACAACGATCTGGAAATTGACGGATTTGCGATCGCCGTCTGTGCCGAATTGGGTGTGGAATTGTCGCGCCACCGGTCGCGCAGTTTCGACGAGATGCAGAAATGGGGCGACGATCTGGGCAGCTTTGATCTGATCGTTGCGCTTTCGCCCGCGTCGCAGCGGCGTGCTTTGGATCTGACGACCTATTACCATCTGACGGTGGATTTCTGGCCGATCATGGATCCCACCGGCATCGGAGAAACCCGTGAGCAGAAGTTGAACGCCTATCGCCAGACACGTGATCAGATCGTCAACCATTTGACCGACCGCTGGGGCGCGCCGAAAGTGGGCTGATTCCGGGGCCGTGTGCTGTGGGTTCCTTTGCCAGTACCGGCATCATGAGAAACGGTTTCAGCCTTTGATCCGGCCATCAGGAGTGACCCGCAAAATGCAGATCGCGACGGCATCTTACCCATTAACCTGGTTCAGGACCTGGTCAGATTATGAGGCCAAGCTGAGCGAATGGGTTGCGGGCGCTGCGGGGCAGGGTGCTGAACTGCTCGTCTTTCCGGAATATGGTGCGATGGAATTGGTGTCGTTGGCCGGTGTTGACGCCGCCGCCGAAAACACTGCGTCAATTCAGGCGGTTTCAAACCTGATGGGCGATGTGAATGCCTTGCACCGGGATTTGGCGCGCCGGTTCGGGGTGCATATTCTGGGCGCGTCGGCGGCCATGAATGTGGGCGGGCGTGTCGTCAATCGGGCGCATTTTCACACGCCGCAGGGTGCCACAGAGTTTCAGGACAAGGCCATCATGACCTTATGGGAACGTGATCCCATGGGGGTCACGGGGCAGGGGCCGTTAAAGGTGTTTGACACGGCCCTGGGCGTGATCGCGGTAAGCATCTGTTATGACAGCGAATTCCCGTTGTTGGCGCGCGCGCAGAGTGCGGCCGACTTGCTGCTTGTTCCGTCAACGACCGAGGCCGAGGCGGGATATTGGCGGGTGCGCATTGCCGCGCAGGCCCGCGCATTGGAAGGGCAGTGTATTGTCGCCATGGCCTCTACGGTTGGGGATTTCGCGCGATTGCCGCTTATGGAAACCAGCGTGGGGGCGGGGGGGATCTTTGCCCCGCCGGATCAGGGGTTTCCCGCAAATGGTGTCGTGGCCCTGGGGCAGTTGAATGCGCCGGGCTGGACCTTTGGCGACGTTGATCTGGGCGCGGTACGCGACTTGCGTACACATGGTGAGGTGCGCAATCATGCGCACTGGAGTGAGGCCGACCCGCCCGGCCCGATTGAGCGCGTCGATCTGCGGTGAACTGTGGCGATTGCATAATCGGGCGCGCGTTTGGTTCGGGTGAAACTTTACCCCCCAAGGCAACTTGGCGACACATACCTGTGTAGAAAGGCCGGGGGGCACGCATTATTGCCTTGAAAATCGCCTGAATTGACACCATATCACGCGCACCCACGCCCCAAGGCGGGGGTCGTAACCAAGGAGAACACATGGCCAAGGAAGACATTCTCGAATTCCCCGGCGTCGTGAAGGAACTCCTGCCTAATGCGACATTTCGGGTCGAGCTTGAGAACGGCCATGAGATTATCGCGCATACGGCAGGCAAGATGCGCAAGAACCGCATCCGGGTTCTGGCCGGCGACAAGGTGCAAGTCGAAATGACCCCTTATGATCTGACCAAGGGTCGGATCAATTATCGCTTTAAGTAAGCCGCGACGGGGCCCCAAGGGGCCCCGGTTCAGTCCGGCGATCCACCCACAGGCGCGGAGCATCAGGTGAAACTCATCCTCGGCTCAGGCAGCCCACGGCGGCTGGAACTGTTGGCACAGATCGGCATCACGCCGGATGACATACGCCCCCCCGATATTGACGAAACGCCCGAACCCGGTGAATTGCCGCGCCCGTATTGCGCCCGTATGTCACGAGAAAAGGCATTGGCGGTGCAGGTCGATGCGGATGATATCGTGCTGTGCGCGGATACCACCGTGGCCCTGGGTCGGCGCATTTTGGGCAAACCTGTTGATGCGGGCGAGGCGGCGGAATTTCTGTATGCCATGTCTGGCAGGAGGCACCGCGTGATCACGGCCGTTGCCCTGCGCCGGGGTGACCAGTTGTGGGAACGTGACGTGGTCACCACGGTGCGCATGAAGCAGATGTCAAACGCCGAGGTGAACGGATACCTTGCCACTGGCGATTGGCAGGGTAAGGCGGGCGGTTACGGAATTCAGGGACCTGCGGGCGCGTTTATTCCGTGGATATCCGGCAGTTTTACAGCCGTTATGGGCCTTCCGGTTGCGGAAACGGCCAATCTTTTGCAAGCGGCAGGTTGGCCTGTCTGGGGGCAGCTATGAAGGGTCTGACAATCCTTTTGGACACGTGGCAAGGGGCCGAAGCGGCGGCGCTGATCCGCGACGGGCAGCTTGACGATCTGATCATAGATAGTGACGATCCGCGCCCCGGCACGATTTATCGCGCCAAAGCGGATCGCCCGGTCAAGGGGCAGGGCGGTATGTTCCTGACAACCCCGGACGGCAGCGCGTTTCTGCGTCAGGTCAAAGGGTTGCGACCCGGTCAGCCGATCCTTGTTCAGGTCACCGGCCACGCCGAGCCGGGCAAGGCCATTCCGGTCACCCAGCGACTTTTGTTCAAAAGCCGTTATGCGATTGTGACCCCCGGCGCGCCGGGCATCAATGTCAGCCGGGCGATCCGCGACGATGATCAACGCGAGGCGCTGTTGGCCTTGGCGCATGAGGTGCTGGACGGACATCCGGCGCTTGACCTTGATCCGCCAGCGGGCCTGATATTGCGGTCGTCCTGCGCGGCGGCGCATGTGGACGATATTCATGCGGATATTGAATCGATGGCCGGTTTGGCGGTGCAGGTTCTGGGCGATATCGATGGCCCGCCGGAAAAGCTGGTGGATGGGGATGGCCCGCAAGACCTTGCCTGGCGGGAATGGCCGGCAACGCCGGATCGGGATGACACGGCTGGTTGTTTTGGCACACATGATGTCGATGGGATGATCGACGCCTTGTTTCGCCCTGACATTGCACTGGCAGGGGGCGGGCATATGGCGGTGGAACCCACGCGCGCGATTGTGGCCGTGGACATCAATACCGGCGGTGACACCAGCCCGGCCGCAGGTCTTAAGGCCAATCTTGCCGCGGCGCGCGAATTGCCGCGTCAATTGCGGCTGAGGGGGCTGGGCGGGCAAATTGTGATCGACCCGGCGCCGATGCCCAAAAAGGACCGGCGCGCCTTTGAAGGGGCCTTGCGCGCAGCCCTGCGCGGGGAACCTGTTGAAACTGTTTTGGTTGGCTGGACCACGCTTGGGCTGGTGGAACTGCAACGCCAACGCATGCGCGCGCCGCTTGCCAAAGGGGGCAAGAGATGAGCTGTCCGATATGTGCCAAACCCACCGATGCCAAGATGCGCCCGTTCTGTTCGAAACGCTGCGCTGACCTTGATTTGGGGAAATGGCTGAATGGCAATTACGCTGTGCCTTCCAATGACCCGGACGACATAGAAGCCGCGTTCGAGGCGCTGTCGTCCGAAACCCGTCGCGCCGAGCCAGACGACCGCCACTGACCTGCCTTGTTCACAGATGATCGCGGCCGCGCCCCACCAAAACAGCGTGTTTGGGGCGCGTCGCGCAGTGCTGAGGCACGCCATGTTTTATGTCAGGTAGGGGCCGGGTTCATGACGGGCCGAACGCCACGGCTGTCAAACGCCCGAACCTTTGAGTGATACCAATCGCATGATGGGTTTCCCCGGCATGCATCTTTTTAATCATCGGAACGCGATCTGTTATTGTTTCGTTTAGTGTGTTGATTTTGGTTGCTTTTGACGTGGGTCGGCAAGCGTTCGGTTGGATGGAATGGTGGGCCGGACTTTGTTTTTTAGCCTGACGTAGTGGCGCCGACCTGCGGCGTTTCCTGTTCGAACTGCAATAGGTGCAAATAAGCTGAGCTTTCGGCGCTGCCAATGGCTGCACCAGGGGCATCTCGATGCAGGGTTGTGAACCCTTCCAGCGACTTTGATCACGAATTTGCCGGCGCTTTGGCATCCGAAAGCCGCGTAGGTGCGGATGCTGTCCAATGGGAACGTGGTTCGCCTCTGAGGCCAAGCCCCCTGACGTTCTGGCATTTCACCACAGCCATCTTTCACCTTTTTTCCCGAATGTTGTTGCAGGACAAACTGCGCGTTTTTGGGGGCCTTAATGCTTGCCACATGAGACGTTCACTGATTCTGCCCACCGGATACATTCTGATCGCGTGCCTTGTGCTCGCGACGTCCGTAAGCGGTTTTTTGGGGACGACACATGACCTTGCGCGGGTCGGGCAAAGCACTTTGGTGATCTGCGGCCAAGACGGCGCCAGCGTTATTACGCTCGACCGGAAGGGCAACCCGGCGCAGCCCGCAAGCACCGGCTGCGGGCATTGTGCCGATTGTTCTCTCATTTCCGCCTTCGACGTGCCGGTCATGGCCGCGATTGCATCTCAGACCACGCAGGCGCGGTCCGGCGCACGCGCTGCCATAGACATAATCTTGATTTCGGGGGCGCCGCGGTATTTGCCGCGCGGCCCTCCTTACACGTTCGGGTCCTAGAATGATCGACACACTTCGCTCTCTGGCACGCCTGCGCCTGTTGGTCCCGTTGGCCATGGCAATATTGGTCAGCTTTGCAGCCAATCCGGCGCTGTCACAAACCGCGCAATCGGTTCTGTCCCAATACCTTTCCAAGATTTCCCCCAACGAAATTGTCGAGGGAAGCGACGCGTTCGGTGCCATTCGTGAGGACGTGCCCGTGGCCCCGTTGCTGGCGCAAGGCATTGAAATCGGATATGTTTTTATAACTTCCGATTTCGTTGGAACCACTGGGTATTCCGGCAAGCCAATCCATACGATGGTTGCTGTGGACAGCGACGCGCGGGTTCTGGGCGTTGAACTTGTCAAACATTCCGAACCGATTGTGCTGATCGGCATTCCCGACAGCAAGATCAAGGAAATGGTTCACGGCTATCGCGGCGTCGATCTGGTGGCAGAGGCGCAGGCGCGCGGATCGGCCCATGATCTGAACATCATTTCCGGCGCGACGGTCACCGTGATGGTGATTGACGATGGTATCATTCGCGCCGGGCTGAAAGTTGCGCGGGCCCTCGGGCTGGGTGGGCTCCAGGCCACCGCCGCTGTCGATCACAGTTTTGAGGTCAACCGAGACGCGACAGCCCCCGAAAGCTGGATGGAGATGGAGGGCGACGGGACCGTGCGGCGCATGTCGCTGGATGTCGGGCAAGTCAACGCTGCCTTTGCCATTTTGGACGACCCGCGCGTCGCCAAACGCGCCCTGTCAGAGCCGCCCGACACAACGTTTATTGACATGCAAACCGCGCTGGTCAGCGTGCCGGGCATTGGGCAGGCCATTCTGGGCGAGGCCGAGAACCGCAACTTGCAAGACTGGTTGGAGCCGGGCGAAAGCGCCATCGCGATCGTGGGCCGCGGGCTGTATTCGTTCAAAGGTTCGGGCTATGTGCGCGGCGGTATCTTTGACCGGATCGTGTTGATTCAGGATGACGTGACCGTGCGGTTTCGGGACCGTGGCCACCGGCGGATGGGCAAGATTGCGGCTGATGATGCGCCCGAGTTCATCGAACGGGATTTGTTTAAAATCCCTGCCGACAGTGGTTTCAACCCGACGTTGCCATTCCGCATTCAACTGTTGGTACACCGCGAAGTCGCGGCCATCGAAAAGGTCTTTACCACGTTCGAGTTGGGCTATCAGCTGCCGCCGCAATATCAGCGCAAGACCGCGCCAGACCCGGCGGTGCAAAACACAGCGTCGATGTCTGACGAATTGGCCGAAGAAGACGCGCAATCCGCGCTTTGGAAGCGCATCTGGGAGGATAAAACAGCCGAAATCATCGGGGTGCTGGCGATGCTGGCCATTCTGACGCTGGTATTCTTCTTTCAGCATTTCTTCACCCGGTCGGACCGGTTCTATTTCTGGTTTCGGATGTCGTTTCTGACGGTCACGCTGGTGTTTCTAGGCTGGTACGCCAATGCGCAGCTGTCTGTCGTGAACTTGATGGCGCTTTTCGGCGCCCTGGTGACCGATTTCAGTTGGCAGGCGTTTCTGCTGGACCCGCTGACCTTTATCTTGTGGTTCGCCGTTGCCACGGCGTTGCTGTTCTGGGGGCGCGGGGCCTATTGCGGGTGGCTTTGCCCATTTGGTGCCTTGCAAGAGCTGACCAACCGCATTGGCCGTGCATTGCACATCCCGCAGGTACAATTGCCCTGGGGACTGCATGAACGGTTGTGGCCGATCAAGTACATGATCTTTCTGGGGCTATTCGGCGCGTCGCTATATTCAATCGAACAGGCCGAACATCTGGCCGAGGTTGAACCCTTTAAGACCGCGATCGTGTTGAAATTCATGCGCGCGTGGCCCTTCGTGGCCTATGCCGTCGCGCTGCTGGTTGCCGGGCTGTTCGTGGAACGGTTTTTCTGCCGCTATTTGTGCCCGCTGGGGGCTGCGCTGGCGATCCCCGCGCGGCTGCGGATGTTTGACTGGCTGAAGCGGTACCACGAATGCGGCAACCCATGTCAGACCTGCGCCAATGAATGCCCGGTCGATGCGATCCATCCGACCGGCGAAATCAACCCGAACGAATGCATCAACTGTCTGCATTGCCAGGTGCTTTACCAGTCTGACGCAAAATGTCCGGTTGTCATCAAAAAGATGAAACGGCGCGCCAGAGCCAGTTCGTCCAGCGCGGCATTGGACGCACGCATTTCAAACCATCCCAACGTGAAGAACTCAGGAAAGGAGTTTCAAGATGTCTGATAAAGACAAACAAGGCCTTAGTCGGCGCGGGTTCATGGGGGCCACTGCCACAGGGGCGGCATTGCTGGGGGGGGCTGGCGGCAGGCTGGGTCTTCTGGGCGGTGCGGCGGCCATTACGGCGGCAAGCACCAGTGCCTCTTGGGCGCAGACCGGCGATCACGCCACGCCCGCACCGGGTGAATTGGACGAATACTATGGCTTTTGGTCATCTGGCCAGGCGGGCGAGATGCGGATTTTGGGCATCCCGTCGATGCGTGAATTGATGCGTGTGCCTGTGTTCAACCGCTGTTCGGCCACCGGTTGGGGGCAGACAAACGAAAGCCTGAAAATCCTGACACAGGATATGATGCCCCAGACCAAAGAATACCTGGCGGCACAGGGCAAGAAAGTGCACGATCAAGGCGATCTGCACCACGTCCACATGTCCTTTACCGAGGGCAAATACGACGGCCGGTTTCTGTTCATGAACGACAAGGCCAATACCCGCGTTGCCCGCGTCCGTTGTGACGTGATGAAGCCCGACAAGATCATTGATATCCCGAACGCCAAGGCCATCCATGGTCTGCGTCCGCAAAAGTGGCCACGCACCAACTATGTATTTGCCAATGGCGAAGACGAAGTGCCGATGGTCAACGATGGCAAGATCCTGGATGAGCCGGAAAAATACGTGAACTTCTTTTCGGCGATCAATGCAGACGAAATGACGGTCGCATGGCAGGTGATGGTATCGGGCAACCTTGATAACACGGATGCGGATTACGAAGGAAAATGGGCCTTCTCGACCTCTTACAACTCGGAAATGGGGATGACCCTGCCCGAGATGATGGAGGCAGAAATGGACCACGTTGTCATCTTCAACATAGCCGAGATTGAGGCTGGTATTGCTGCCGGAGATTACATTGAGCTGAACGGCGTCAAAGTCATCGATGGGCGGAAAGGGCAAAACAAGAAATACACCCGCTACGTTCCGATACCGAACAGTCCGCATGGCATCAACATGGCCCCGGACAAAAAGCACCTGTGCATTGCGGGCAAACTGTCGCCCACAGTGTCTGTGCTGGACGTGACCAAGTTTGACATCCTGTTTGAGGACGACACAGTCGACGCCCGCGAGGCGGTTTTGGTGGCGGAACCCGAACTGGGTCTTGGTCCGCTTCACACCTGCTTTGATGGACAGGGTAACTGCTTTACCACGCTGTTCCTGGACAGCCAGGTGGTCAAGTGGAACATCGAAAAAGCGATCCGGCTTTATAACGGCGAAGATGTCGACCCGATTATCGTCAAGAAGGACGTGCATTACCAACCGGGCCACAACTCGACCACCATGGGCGAAACGCTTGACGCTGACGGCAAATGGTATCTGTCGATGAACAAGTTCTCGAAGGACCGTTTCCTGAATGTTGGCCCTCTCAAGCCGGAAAACGAGCAACTCTTCGCGCTGAACGGCGACGAAATGGAGCTGGTGCACGATGGACCGACCTTTGCCGAACCGCACGACAGTATCCTTGTGCATCGCTCGGTGGTGAACCCACGGAATGTCTGGGATCGCAATGATCCGATGTGGGCCGATGCGCGGGCGCAAGCCGAACTCGACGGGGTGGACATTGATGACTATCAAGACAGTGTCATCCGTGATGGAAATAAGGTGCGGGTATGGATGTCCAGCCAAGCACCTGAGTTCAGCCTGTCAGATTTTACCGTCAAACAGGGCGACGAGGTGACTGTATATATCACCAACCTTGATGACATCGACGATCTGACGCACGGCTTCACGCTGAACAACCATGGCGTCGCAATGGAAGTCGGGCCGCAGGCAACTGCCTCGGTCACCTTCACGGCCGCGAAACCCGGCGTTTACTGGTACTATTGCCAGTGGTTCTGTCACGCGCTGCACATGGAAATGCGCGGACGTATGTTTGTAGAGCCTGCTGCTTGATGAAACACCTTGTTCCCTTTGCTATTGCATTGATCCTGGTTGCCCTGCCTGCATGGGCGGCGCGGATTGATGTGCAACCCGGTGGCGGAGCGCTTTCGCGCGCGTTGCTGGGGGCAAGTGCGGGGGACGAGATTGTTCTTGCACCGGGCCTGTATAAGGGCCCGGTGCGCATTGAAATTCCATTGACCCTGACCGGAATGGCGGGCGCGGTCATCGACGCTGGCGGCGTCGGGTCTGTTGTGACGGTTGACGCCCCCGATGTGACCGTTCAGGCGCTGACGCTGATCAATTCGGGCCGGGTACATGAACCTGGCGACGCCGGTATCAAACTAACCCAAAAGGCCCGTGGCGCGCGGGTGCTGGACAATGACCTAAAAGGCAATCTGATTGGCGTCGACATTCACGGGGCCCGTGATGCCCTGGTCAAAGGCAACCGGATCGAAGGTTTGCAGTTAAGGCGCATGAATGATCGTGGCAATGGTGTCTATGTCTGGAATGCACCGGGATCGATCGTCGAAGATAACGACATCCGCTATGGCCGTGACGGGATTTTTTCCAACGTTTCCAAACGCAATATCTATCGCGGCAACTTGTTTCGCGACCTGCGTTTTGCGGTGCATTACATGTATACCAACGACAGCGAGATCACGGGCAACATCAGCATCGGCAATCACCTAGGGTTCGCGATGATGTATTCCGACCGGATCGTCGCGCGTGACAACATCAGCATCAATGACCGCGATTATGGCGTGATGCTTAACTATACCAACAAATCCGATGTCTTTTCCAATCAGGTGATTGGCGGGGCCGAAAAATGCGCCTTTGTCTATAATTCACACCGGAACCTGATGGCCGAAAACCGTTTTGACGGATGTGAGATCGGCATCCATTTCACCGCCGGATCAGAGCGGAATACAATCACCGGCAACGCGTTTGTCGGCAATCGCACACAGGTAAAATACGTAGGCACCCGTGATGTGGAATGGAGCTTTGATGGCCGGGGCAATTTCTGGTCGGATCATCCGTCGTTTGATCTGAATGGGGATGCACGCGCCGACAGCACCTATCGCCCCAACGACATGATGGATCATATCCTGTGGTCACAACCCGCCGCCAAGCTGCTGATCGGGTCACCTGCCGTTCAGATGGTTCGCTGGAGTCAGGAACAATTTCCCGCCACGGCCCCCGGCGGGGTGATCGACAGCCATCCGTTGATAGCTGCACCAAATCTTTCAGTGCCCGAGCACCTATTACGACTCGCCCAAGCGATACCGCATTGGGCAACCGGAGCAAGCGATGACGATGCTACACATTTCCAATCTGACTAAGCGTTATGGCGGACAGGCTGCATTGGACGACGTTGGTCTATCCATTGCGCCGGGCGAACGCGTGGCCTTGTTGGGTCATAACGGAGCGGGAAAATCAACGTTGATGAAAATGGTCCTGGGCCTGCTGGCGCCTTCGGGCGGAGGCATCACGGTTGCCGGACATGCGCCGGGGTCGCGCGCCGCGCGTGATCTGACCGCCTATCTGCCCGAAAACATCGCCTTTCATCCCTCGCTGACTGGGCGCGAACAAATCCGCCATTTCCTGCGATACCGGGGCCGCCCCGCCGCCGAGGCCGACGGGCTGCTTGCCAAAGTCGGGCTTGCCGATGCCGCGCGTCGCCGGATTGGGACATATTCCAAAGGCATGCGTCAGCGGGTCGGTCTGGCGCAAGCGTTAATAGGCAGTCCCGCGTTGATGGTTCTGGACGAACCTACGTCCGGGTTGGACCCGGTGTCGCGCCGCGAATTCTATGCTTTGCTGGACGAATTGGCGGTACACGGCACGGCTATTTTGATGTCGTCGCACGCGCTGTCCGAGGTCGAGGTGCGCACCGATCGCATCGCCATTCTGTCCAAAGGCCGCAAGGTTGCAGACGGTTCACTAGGCATGCTGCGCAGTGACGCGGCCCTGCCTTTGACCGTTCAGCTGCGCCCCCGGCCGGGATGCACGGCACAAGTCGCCGCTGCGTTTCCAGAGGCGAAGCAGGCGGGCGACATCCTGACAATGGCCTGCACGCAGGCTGAAAAGCTGCGCATTTTGACCCGGATCTCGGCGCTGCGCGATACGATTCAGGATTTTGATTTCCTGCCCCCCAGCCTCGACGATATCTATGTTCAATTCAGCCGGAGTGCTGCGTGATGCTGTTGCGGGTCCTGTCCACATTTCACATCGAATTTGCCATCGCCCTGCGCAACCGCTGGCTTGCCATCGCGATAGTCATGATGGTGCTGTTTTCGCTGGTTCTGGCCATTGCCGGATCCGCCCCGACCGGGGGGCTGGGGGCCGACCGTCTGTCTGTCACCGTTGCCAGCCTGACATCGTTGTCTGTCTATCTGGTGCCGTTGATGGCGCTGATTATATCTTTTGATGCCATTGCCGGCGAAGTCGAACGTGGCACGCTGCCACTTTTACTGGCCTACCCGGTCAGCAGGGGCGAATTGCTGGTCGGCAAACTGGCGGCGCAATTGGTGCTGATTGTCATCGCCGTCTGCCTTGGATACGGCGTGGCGGCAATTGTCGCCTTTTGGTTCAGCGGATGGGGTGCGATGGACGGCGTGCCTGCTTTGCTGCGGCTGGTCTGGACGTCGGTGTTGCTGGGCGCGGTGTTCCTGTCGTTGGGTCAGATGATTTCCGGCCTGTCGCGTCGCCCGTCTGCGGCGGCAGGCCTGGCCATCGGGTTATGGCTGGTGGCGGTGGTTCTGTATGATCTGGGATTGTTGGCGGCGATTGTGGCCGACGATGGCGGTGTTTTCACCCAACGGGTGTTCCCGTGGTTGCTGGTCGCCAATCCTGCCGACGCCTTGCGGATTTACAATTTGGCAGCATCCGACGCGGTAAGCGCGGCCTCTGGACTGGCGGGTGCCGCGCAATCCATCGCCTTGTGGAAACCGCTGGCGTCGCTGCTGATCTGGGTGGTCGCGGCCGCCGGTCTGGCACGGCTCGCATTTGGAAGGGTCAACCCATGAGAAAGCTTGTTCTGATCACTTTGGGAGTGCTGGCCCTGTCCGCCTGCAAGGAAGAAAGCGCCGCGTTGCCGCAACCCATAGAGATGTCGCCAGAGGCTGTTGGCTTTTATTGTCAGATGGATCTTTTGAACCATGATGGCCCAAAAGGTCAAATCCACCTTGCCGGACTTCCGGTACCAATTTTTTTCTCGCAGGCGCGAGATACAATTGCCTATCTTCATATGCCCGAACAGAACCACGCGGTGCAGGTGGCTTATGTTCAGGACATGTCGCATGCCGCAAGCTGGGCCGAGCCGGGTGACTGGATTGCCGCCGACACCGCCATCTATGTGGCCGGTTCCGATAAGATGGGTGGCATGGGTGCGCCCGAATTCGTTCCCTTTTCCGACAAGGCCGCAGCGCTTGCCTTTATCGCCGTTCATGGCGGTGCCTTGCTGCGATTTGATGAAATCACACCGCAGCATGTTCTGGCCGACGCAGGTGCGGAACTGGCTGGCGGAGATCAATCCGATATTGCCAACCGATTGCGCGCATTGGCACCCGTAAACAGGACCAACTGATATGACCTTTTCCCGCCGTCGTTTTCTTTCGCTGGCTTCCGCTTCTTGCCTGCTGGCCCCCGCGGCACATGCGTTTCAATGGCAGGGCACCGCAATGGGGGCCAAGGCCCGGATCATCCTGGGCCACCCGAACGCTGAGCAGATCACCCAGCGGGCGCTGAGGGAAATCGCCAGGCTGGAGACTATTTTCAGCCTCTATCGCAGCAATTCCGAAATCGTCCGTTTGAACACCACGGGATATCTGGGCGCGCCATCGTTTGAGATGTTGGAATGTCTTTCCATCGCCCGCCGTGTCCATCGTATGACCGAAGGCCGTTTCGACCCGACGGTTCAACCGCTTTGGCGCGTTTTGGCCGATGCTTATGTTGCGGGTCGACCGCCGGATCCGGCCGAGATTGCGGCCGCACGGGCCAGGATCGGGTTTGAACGCGTGACCATTGATAGCAGCGACATTGTGCTGTCTACGGGTCAGCAACTGACCCTGAATGGAATTGCCCAGGGGTATATTGCCGACCGCGTCGCGCTGTTGATGCGTTCCGAAGGGGTAGAGGATGTGTTGATTGATACTGGCGAAATCCTTGCGATGGGTGCGCCGGACGGGCAGGCGGCCTGGCCGGTCACAATCAAAGGAGAAATCCGCGCGCGGGCCCTGACCGGGCGGGCTTTGGCCACGTCTGCGCCCTTTGGTACCCTTCTGGATGGGGCGGGCCGGATCGGTCATATCCTTGATCCGCGCAGTGGGTCAGCCCTGGAAACTGATATCCGGCAAGTCTCTGTAAGCGCCAAAAGCGCGGCGCTTGCGGATGCTGTTTCAACCGGGCTGTGCTCTGCCAGTGGCGGTGGCGACGCGCGGCGCTTGTTGCGCAATGTCAAAGACGTTCTTGTCGAAAGCGTGCACACAGCCGGTGACGCATCATGAGAACAGGAAATCACCCATGAAACTCGGAAAAATGCTTGGCGTTCTGACGATAGTGCCGCTGATGATCGGCACCGCGCAGGCAGGCGATGCCGCCGCAGGCAAGAAAAGCTTTAAACGCTGCAAATCCTGCCATGCGATCACTGCCGTTGATGGCACCAAGATCGTTAAGGGAGGCAAGACCGGCCCGAACCTTTATGGTTTGATTGGTCGGGCCGTTGGCTCTCAGGACGGCTTCTCCTATGGGGAGTCGATTGCGGCAGCGGGCGCTGCTGGAATCGTTTGGGACGAAGAAAACCTGGCGCTTTATGTCGCTGATCCAACCGCCTGGTTGAAAGAGGCCTTGGGCGATGCATCTGCAAAGTCCAAAATGACCTTTAAGCTTAAAAAGGGTGGCGATGACATGGCGGCCTATCTGGCCACAATGGCACCGTCCTGATCGACCAGTGATTTCAGCCTGGGCCGGTTTTTGACGCGGCCTTGTTTGCGATTGCAGGCAAGGCCAGCCACGGCACCATATGGGTGGCCAGAATGGCAAAACCCACCGTCCAAAGAATGGCCGCGATGGCGATGCCGTCAAGACCCGCGACAAAAACCCCCGGCGTCGCCGCACGCAAGATCGCGGCGCTGCAAACCAAGGCGAAAGCCAACGAAAGCAACGGCCCCGCGACCAACGCGCGCCCGGTATGCCCCAGCGTTGCACGCATCATCACCGCAACCGTCATGCCGCCAATCGCGCCAATCCCCAACAGGTGTAGCCCAGCGACCGCAGGTATCCACCCCATGGCTGCCGCGCCGGTCATCAGCAACCCAACGGCGAGGAAGGCATAGGCAATATGCAGCATCAACAATAGCGGCGAACGCCATGTCGTCCGTGTACGCCAGCGTGAAAGCCGGGCGAAATGCAACACCCCGCCCAGCATCAACAGCACCCCGGTGACAGGTGAATTCGGCTGTGTGACCCACATCAACAGGGCGACCGCACCTGCGGCGACACACACTGCGTCAAATCGGCCAAAGGGCGCTGGCATCAGGCCTGCACCCTGCTTGGCCAGCCAGTTGCGGGTAAAACTGGGGATAATCCGCCCGCCAATCAACGTGATCAGAAACAGGACCAATGCCAGCCCCAACCTACGCCCGATTGCGGCTTGGCCCAAGGCAATCACCTCGGCGTGGAAGATGATGTTTGCGACGCACAGCAGTCCCACCGGCACCACGACTTTCAGGTTTCGCCAGTTTCGCCCGGCCACAATCTCGAACGTGATCATGGCGGCAATCGCCAGTAGAAAGGCGCAATCAACAACGGCAACACCGATGGCCTCCAGTGGCAGAAAACCGGCAAGTGCGATCCGCCCGAACAGCCACATTAGCGATAGAACAAGCAGTGGCCAGCCGCGGGTTGGCATGCGTCGGCTCCAGTTGGGGACGGCTGTGAACAAAAAGCCTGCGATCACCGCCGCACCGTAACCAAAGATCAACTCGTGAATGTGCCAGTCTATTGGCACGAACGAAGCGGGCAGGGTCCATTCGCCCTGCCAAACCATCCACCAGACCGGCACGACCAACGTAGCAAAGACCACAGCCGCCAGGAAGAACGGACGAAACCCGACACTTAGAACTGCGGGGCCATCATAGTTTGTTCTACTCATGAAAACTCCTTTTTGCACATGCCGCGAGAGGGTGTTACCGTGGGCATGGCTGCGCTATCTCATGATCTTGTCGGCGTTTGGCTGTTCCCATATTGCTTATCTTCTGTTCAGCGGGATCGTCCTTGCCATTCAACAAACTCGGCGAAAAATCAGTGTTCATGCTTGACGGAAATCTACTCAGAAAACTGCCGCCCTTTTCGCTGATTTCCTCATCGGAAATTACCGAAATTCTGAACCTGTCTACCAAGAAGAATTGGCACGAAGGCGACACCGTCTTTCGTCAGGGTGCGCCGGCGGACAGTTTTTATCTGTTGTTGGATGGCTCGATCCGCGTGGTGCGCCTTACTCCGGGTGGTGACCAGATTGTGCCGCTGCACATCCCGGCAGGCCAGCTTTTTGGAATTGCGCCCGCATTGGGCCGGACAACCTATCCGGCGGATGCTGTTGCGGCTGTTGATTGCATTACGCTTTGTTGGCCGTCCCGGCATTGGTCCGAATTTGTCAAACGCTACGATGGCTTCGCCTCTGAATCCTGGCGCACGATTGGGGCCCGCATGATAGAGCTACATGCCCGTATTGATGAGCTTTCGACCCAGGCCGTCGAACAAAGGGTGGCTGCCGTTGTCCTGCGTTTGGTCAGGCAATATGGCCGAACGGTCGAGGAAGGCATCGAAATCACCTTTCCGATCACCCGTGCCACGATATCCGAGATGACGGGCACCACCCTACACACTGTCAGCCGGTTGTTGTCTGCTTGGGAAAAGAAGGGCGTCATCGCAAGCAAACGCAAACATATCACGGTGACGGATCCGCATCAGATGGTTTTGATCGCAGAGGCGGATTGAGTCAGAGGGAAGGGGCGGTTGCCGCCTTGCGTAGCAAGGCCTTGAAATCGCGGACATCAAGGCCGTAGGCATCACAGGCATCCGCAATTCCGTGAAAGGCAACAATTGGGCAACCTACACAACGCATGTTGTGGTCGAAAAAAACATTTGCCGTCACGGGCCAGATTCGGAGCATTTCTTCGAGGGTCAAATCCGGGTTATCAATATCCCGCTCACACAATGCGCTGACCCCATATGATTTTACCAATCCTAACAGTTTTCCCTGACCGCGATGTTGTGATTTCGCAAACAGAAGATGTAGCGGCCAGGGGGTGCGCAGTTCCTGGTTTCGGCAACATATTTGCCGGGCGCAGCCGTCACTTCGAATACTGAGGCGACTCAACTTCTTGGGCGCATAGGGATTTGGCCGGACATTCGTGATTATTTGTCGAGATTGGCCAGAAGGCGGCGCATGACGCGCAGAAAGACCTCAAGGTTTTCCGGCGCGACGCCGTCGATAAGCTGTTCCTCGCACTCTAACGCAATTGCAAGGCAGCCGTTGTGCACCCTCAACCCTTCTTCCGTCAGACGCCAAGACCGGCGGCGGGGGTCGCTTTCGGCCGCTTCGAATGCCACAAATCCGCGATCGTACAGACCTTTGAGCGATCGGCTGGCGGCAGCTTTGTCCAACCTGACCACTTCGCAAACGCGCTGTGCCGAAATGTCGGGTTCAATGTTCAGCATCGCGATAACGCGCCAGTCCATGATGCCCAGATCGAATTCTTGACGGTAGAGGACAGACGTCTTGCGTTGCCAGGCGTTTGAAACGGCATTCAACAGGAAGGGCGCGTAATTTCGGATGTCCAAAATCGTATTGCCGTCTCGGTCCTGGATCGGAGGAAAGATCCGGTCGTTGTCGGTCTGAGGCGCAGAATTTTCGGTCACTGCTTGGATCTCGGTTTTGATCAAGGGGATGTCAGGTCATAGCCAATCGCTTTGAGGTTGTCACGGGTCGGTATGTTGCCCGAGGCGAGGAGCCGACGGGATTTCATGTGCGCTTTCGCGTTGTTGATTGTTTCAACCGCGCTTAGGTGCTGGCCGGCAAACCGCAGAACGATATTATCTCCGACGGGCTGGCTGTCGTCGTCAGGCATGGCGAGACCGGCGATCTGCAGTTTGCAATCAAACTGGTCGGACCAGAACCAGGGCACAGCCCCATAAGCGGGGGCATCACCCTGAACGATGCATTTGGCGATCGTTCTGGCGTGGTCGGTCGCGGCCTGCACGCTTTCCAGGCGGATCGGCTTTCGATAATGCGGCCCCTGCGCAGGGTTGGGAAAACATGCGCAATCCCCAAGGGCGTGGATGTAGGGATCATTCGTGCGCAGCAAGGCGTCGACCAGCACGCCATTTGGTGCGGGCAATCCGGCGGTCGCGGCCAATTCAGTATTCGGTCGAACGCCGGCGGCCAGCAGGATCAGGTCTGCGTTGATCGCCGTACCATCTGCCAGGGTCAGGCCATTTTCGCCAACTGCGGTCACTGGCTGGCCCAGATGCAGCTTTGTTCCCAGGCGTTGGTGCAAGGATGCGAAATAGTTCGACATAAGGGGCGAAACGGCCCGCGCCATCAGTCGAGGCGCGGCTTCGGCCAGAACCACTTCGTGACCAAGGCCACTGGCGACGGCTGCGAATTCTAAGCCGATGAAACCGCCACCGATCACGGCAACACGGCGTTTTCGCGTCAGGGCTTTGCGCAGCCGCATCGCGTCGGTCTGACTGCGGAGATCCAACGCGGTTTCGATACCAGGAATTGGCGGGCGCAGATTGCGCGTTCCCATTGCCAGGATCAGTCGGTCATAGGAGAGCGACTTCGATCCGGTCCTCACGGTTTTTTCGGTGCGATCAATTGACTCCACCCAAGTCTTGTTGAGCAGGTTGATCGCCTTGTCCGCATAGAAAACTTCAGGCCGCAGCAGTAGGGTCGACGCTTTGCCGGATTTCAGAAAAGCCTTGGATAGGGGCGGGCGCTGATATGGCAGCGCTGCTTCTCCGTTGATCAGGGTGATAGGGCCAGTGTACCCTTCCTGGCGGAGCGAGACAGCGGCCTGAAAGCCGCCCTGGCCAGCGCCGATTATAACGACCCTGTCAGCCGCGCCCATCTGGATCAAACTTGATGTTCTGGCAGATACACGACAAGCCCGTCCATTTCGGCGGTCAGGGTGATCTGACAGGATAGCCTGGACCGGTTATCAACTGGTGAGGCGGCGCAGTCGAGCATTTCGTCTTCGCCGTCTTTTCGGTCGCCGGTGCTACCGGTCCAGGCGTTATCGACATGACAATGGCATGTTGCGCACATCATTGAGCCGCCGCATTCGCCAACGATCCCATCCAGGCCGTTCATGAGTGCGACACGCATGACGGTGTCGCCCGGTTCGCCCTGCAATTCGTGACTCGTGCCATCGGGCTGAATGTAAACAACTGTGACCATTGCTGTCCTCCTTACTTCGCGCTCAGTCGCACAGGCAGCTTTTCCAATGCGCGCATGGCATTGTTTGGACGCCAGACCGGGTCGCCGGCGGGTTCGATCCGGTCGACACGTCGGATCATCTCGGCCAGAAGCGCCTGCAATTCTGCACGCGCAAGGTTCTGGCCGACGCAGCCGTGGATTCCGGTGCCAAATGCCAAGTGTCCGACGGGGCGACGGTTGATGCGAAAGACCTCTGGATCCCCCCATTTATCCGGGTCCATATTCGCGGCCCCAAGTACACACAGCACCTTGGTGCCTTCTTCCACAGGGAAGCCTGCGATTTCAGTGTCACGACCGGCGGTTCGACAGAATGTGTGAACCGGCGAGGTGTAGCGCAAGACTTCTTCGAAGGCTGGACGGATAAGAGAAGGATCAGCTTTGAGTGCGTCCCATTGCTCGGGATTCTGAGACAGACACCACATCGCGTTTCCGATGCCGGTTACGGTGGTGTCGACTCCGGCTGAAAGGAAAGAACGCACCAATAGCCCGGCTTCTTCGTGGGTGATCTCACCTGCGTCCGCCGCGCTGTAGACCATGGCGCCAAGGCCGGTGTCGTCCAGGCGTTCGCGCGCGCATGAGGCGTTGATCCAGGGGATGATTGTCTGGGCGTTCACCATGGCTTGCTGGCGATGCGCATTGTCTGGGCCAATACTGTTGAAGACCATTGCGCCATAGTCGACCAGGTGCCGCGGATTGGTTTCGGTCATGCCCACGGCCTGGGGAAAGACGGTGGTCGGGAAAGGTTCCGCCAGATCGGCAACCACGTCGATGCTACCTTTCTCAAGGATTTGATCGACAATCTGTGTTGCAGTGGTTTCGAAAAGGTCCGTGTATTCCTTGACGACCTTGGGGGACAGCGCACGTGACAGGACCTTTCGGGCCTTGGTGTGTTCGGGGGGGTCGGTTTCTAGGATGATCGAGGGGGGGCGCCAGGAATTCGAGATCGAGAAGTCATCCAGGCCGACACCACGCGAAGACACAAAATTCTCGTGATCGCCAAAGACCCGCCGGGTCGTTTCGAAGCGACCGACAGCCAAAACCGAGTAGCGCGGAATGTAGGTCAGTTCGCCCATTTCGCGCAGCTTGGTGTAATATGCAGCGGGATCGGTCAGGGTTTCTGTATCGTAGGGGTCGATGTCCCAGACTGGAACGCCGGACGCGGGTTCAATAGGGCGATGCCCCTCGATCAAAGTCATGTTTCTCCTCCTTCGCGACCTGGCAGACTGACCAGTCGCTGTGTTGACTTCTCAACGCGTTCAATCTGGGTTGTCGATGTTGATCTGTCAATCCGTAATCGAGCCCTTTGGCGCCTCGTGTGGCTGCGTTGGATCTGTGTAGGTCGGGGGCGGATAGGCGGAGTTGTGCAAAAATCAAAATAAAACAGCGAGGGTTGCCGCCGGTTCCCGCCTCTTGCTGGAAATTCCATGGGTATCCGGCGAGTTCTTGACTAATCAATTCCTTTCGCTACGGTCGTTTCAGGTTGAGTTGTCAACCAATTTCGGGCGAGGGAGGAAGCTCATGAACTATTTTGGACATAACTTCAGTCGGATGTTGTCCGCGGCCGTTTTCGCGGTGGCCGGTCTAACGGCGGGGGCGAATCAGTCTGTTGCGCAAGAGGTGACACTGAGTTTTCATCATTTCCTGCCACCTCTGGCGAGTGCGCCGAAGAATGTTCTGGTGCCATGGATGGAGAAGGTCGAGGCGGCATCGGACGGACGCATCAAGTTCAATCATTTTCCGTCGATGCAATTGGGCGGCAAGCCACCAGAGCTTTACCAGCAAGCCGTTGATGGCGTCGCTGACATCATCTGGACGTTGCCGGGATATACGCCGGGTCGGTTTTCGCGAACCGAGGTATTCGAGTTGCCTTTTATCATGACGGACGCTGTTGCGACGTCGCGCGCATACTGGAGACTCGCCGAAGAGACGATGCTGGATCAGGATTTCGCGGATGTGAAGGTCTTGGCGCTATGGGTGCATGCGGCGGGTGTCATTCATTCGAAAAACCCCATCCGCAAGATCGGTGATCTTAACGGGGTCAAGCTGCGCGCGCCGACCCAAGTGACCAACCAGATGTTCAGTTCGCTCGGGGCGACGGCCGTGGGCATGCCGGTACCTGCCGTGCCCGAGGCGCTGTCCAAGGGTGTTATTGATGCAACCGTGATCCCGTGGGAAGTCACCTCGGCCCTCAAGACCAGCGAACTGGTGAGGAACCATACCGAGTTCGGGGATCAGGCGCTTTACACCGCGACCTTCGTGATCGCGATGAACCGCCAGAAATATGACAGCCTGCCGGAAGACCTTAAGGCAATTTTGGATGAGAACTCCGGGTTGGTCTTCTCGGAATTTGCAGCCCGTGAGGGTGTTGCTGCTGACGCAGGGCCGCGCGCCGCCGCCGTCGAGATGGGCAATACGATTTATGAATTGACCCCGGCCGAGGTCGCGGAGTGGAAAGCCGCGTCCGAGCCAACGACCGGGGCCTGGATCAAGGCAATGGACAGCAAGGGCAAGGACGGTACCGGCCTTTATGCCCGGGCGCTCGAGCTGATTGCCGAAGAAACTGCAAAGTAAACAATTGCGGACGCAGCCGGGTGTCGATTGCGTCCGCATATTGCCGGCACAGGATTCTTGTCTGATTTCTTGCATATGTTTGACTTCAGATAATACGGACCGAAGGAGGAGCTTATGGTCTGTACTGCAAATGTGTTCTCGAAGGTGATGAGCGACCAGCCGTTTCGCTCAGCGGTTCACTAAGGCCTGGCCAGAGAACTCTATGAACGCATCCGTGCGGAAAGGCGTCACTGACTGCAATGGCGAAAACCTATGACGGGGCGATCCAGCTGCCCGCGCCAGTGTCTCGGTTCAAGGTGCAGAATGCCACCCAAAGCCATCGTCGAGGCAATAGCCCGATACTGATGATGGAAAATGACCAATTTTCTTCAGCTGGTTAAATGGTGCCCGGGGGCGGAATCGAACCACCGACACGAGGATTTTCAATCCTCGGCTCTACCGACTGAGCTATCCGGGCAACTCAGGTGGCGCGTATTAAACCGTCTTCGCCTAAAACTGTCAACCACTTGTTACAAAAAACTATT
>JBOEGP010000030.1:0-148827 GCA_050633485.1 Pseudooceanicola sp. | reverse complement strand
TTGAATGACACGTCGGGCAGGGTCAGCAATTCGGACAGGTGGGGGAACGGGTCGCTGGCATGGGGGATCGCGTTGGCGGCCACGAAATGTTCCTGAAAACGCGGGGCAAGCGCGGTTTCAACCTTGGTAATTTCGCGCACTTCGCCCTCGATCTGGGCGCGGGCGGCGCGACTGCACAGGGCGATACGTGCGCCGGTGCCTGCCGCATTGCCCGCCGATGTGACCTTGTCCAGCGGCGCATCGGGGATCATGCCCAAAACCATCGCGTGTTTGGGGGAAATATGCGCGCCAAAGGCCCCGGCCAGAACCACGCGATCGACGTGATCGACCTCCATTTCATCCATCAACAACCGTGCCCCGGCATAAAGCGCGGATTTCGCCAGTTGGATGGCGCGAATATCGCCCTGGGTGACGGTGATCAAAGGCCCGCCATCAGCGGTGGCATCGTGGATCAGATAGGAATGCGTGCGCCCGTCAGGCAGGCAACGATCCGTGCCCGTCTGTGCCGCCGATCCGATCAGCCCCGATGGATCGACAAGTCCGGCCATGCGCATTTCCGCGACCGCCTCGATTATGCCGGACCCACAGATGCCGGTGATCCCGCTTTGGGCCGTGGCTGTGGCGAATCCGGGGTCGTCCGACCACAGGTCACATCCGATCACCCGGAACCGCGCGTGTTTTGTCACCGGATCAATTTCGACCCGTTCAATGGCCCCGGGCGCGGCGCGCTGTCCGCTTGAAATCTGTGCGCCCTCAAACGCCGGGCCGGTGGGCGACGAACAGGCCAGAACCCGTGTCGTGTTGCCCAGCAACAATTCCGCATTCGTGCCGACATCAACGATCAACACCAAATCCGGTGACTTTGATGGCTGTTCTGACAGGGCCACGGCGGCGGCGTCTGCCCCCACGTGTCCCGCAATACAGGGCAGCAGATAGGCGCGCGCACGCGGGTTGATCACGTCCATCGCCAGTTCACCGGCACCAAGGGCCATGGCCGACGAGGTGACCAAGGCAAACGGCGCCTGACCCAGTTCCACCGGATCAAAGCCCAGCAACAAATGGTGCATGACCGGATTGCACACGATCACCGCCTCGACGATCAGGGTTGGGTCTATGCCCGCCGTGTCAGCGATTTCGCCCGCAAGGGTGTTCAAAGCGTCGCGCACGGCCTTGGTCATCTCGACCTCGCCGCCGGGGTTCATCATCGCATAGGAAACCCGGCTCATCAGGTCCTCACCGAACCGAATTTGCGGGTTCATGATTCCGGCGGACCCGATCACTTCACCGGTATCAAGGTTGCACAGATGGGCCGCGATCGTGGTTGACCCAAGGTCGATGGCCAGGCCAAACAACCCGTCCTCATGCAGGCCCGGCCAGATATCGAGAATCCGGGGCGGGGTATCGGTATGGTCATCAAACACGGCGACGGTGACCTGCCAGTTTCCCTTGCGCAGAACCGGTTGAAGGCGCGCCAAAAGCGACGGAGTGGCCGTGACGCCACTAATGTCCCATTGCGCGCGCAACGCGTCGGCAAGGCGTTCAAAATCACCCGAAGGTTCATGCATGTCCGGTTCCGCCACTTCGACAAGGTAACGCCGGGTGGCCGGGTCCATCACCATGGCGCGCACGGCAGCGTCCTTGCGCACGACCTGGCGATGCACCTGGCTTTCCGGCGGCACGTCGATCACGACATCGGCCAGAACCGTGGCCTGACATCCCAATCGCCGCCCGGTGGGCAACCCGCGTTTTTCGTCGTACCGCGCCTCGACAGCGTTCCAATCGCTCAGCGCGTCCTTGCCAACGGACACCCCGTGCTTGGGAAAATCCCCAAAGGAGGGCGCGATCTGGCATTTCGAACAAATGCCGCGTCCGCCACAGACCGAATCCAGATCGACGCCCAGTTGCCGGGCGGCATTCAGGACACTGGTGCCGGCGGCCACACGCCCGCGTTTGCCCGAAGGGGTGAATATGACAAGTGGGTCTTTGGTCATTATTGCATCTGCCTGTCCGTTTCGCGGCACCATAGGCCCATGGTGGCGCGGGAAAAAGGCGGGAAACGCGGCATTATCGTCCACAAGCGGCATTCAGGTGCCGGTCCTTGCCGGCTGGCGATGCGGCGTGCGTTTCAGATTGTGCGGTCTGCGCCGAACAGACGTGCCCAAGCCCCCTGACCCCTGCTGGCAGCGCCACTGGCACATTGCATGGCGTGACGCCGGATCAATCCGATTGATTGCGCCACGTGCGCGCTGTGCGCCGCATCTGCGCAGCGTTGGTCAGGTGCCCTTGGGGCGTGTCAGAACCGAATGACAGTATCGTCGGTGCGGGTTTCCACGGTGATGCGCCGCCCGCGTTCCGTCAAAAGCGCCGACAGCATGGCGAATTGCACGTGGGCGGGCACGATCGTGGCGTGTGACGCCGGATCACTTAACGCCTGCCACAATGCCGGATCGGGCCGGTTGGGTTCGGCAGCGCCCGAGATTTCCCATTGATCCGCATCCAACTGGGCCACGCTGATCACGCCGCCAAGGGGCATCGCGCTTTCGAAACATTGCAAGGCCAGAAACACCTCCTGAACGCGCGCGCGAGAGATTTCACCGACCGGGGTCCAGTCAAATGAAACGCGCATCCCCGCGCTGACGGCTTCGAGGATCGACATGATTTCGGATTTGTTGACCATCTGCCCCGGACTGGCCATGCCATAGGCGACCCGCAAAAACCTGATCCTGGCATTGGCGTTGTCAACGGATTCGGAAATCAGGGCAAATTCCGGTGACATTGGTTTGCCATTCAACGACATAAGTTCGATTCCGTTGCAGATTGCCCCAATCGGAGAAATCAGGTCATGGCATATCCGCGACCCTATCAGCGCGGCCAAATTATGATTAGACTGCCACATATTCTTCCTTTCGCGGCCTGGGATCAGGGGGGCACATATTGGACGACCTGAATGCGCTTTTGGTGCCTGGCACGCGGGTTTGCCATCCAACCCAACCTGATTGGGGGGTGGGGCAGGTACAATCAAACATCGCCGCCAAGATCACTGTCAACTTTCCAGAAGCAGGCAAAGTCGTTATCGACAGCACCCGCATCACTCTTGTCCCTGTTTTTGATCCATGAACATGGTTGCCAAAAGGTTAACGGTTTATGGGTGACTTGACCGTTGGCGCAAATATCGGGGGGCTTTCGACCCCGTTTGAAAACCCGCAAGGGATTGATCCCAATGACTGACCTCCCTACAAGCGGCGGACAGGTTCCAACGTGACAAGCAAATGACGTCCCGATCGCGCAGCGACAAACCACAACGGTTCACGGTCCGCCTGGCGCAGTCAGAGGCCGAAGTCGAAGCCGCGCAGCGGTTGCGGTACCGTGTTTTTGTCGAAGAATTGGGCGGCGACGGCGACATGGTCGATCATGTTGAACGTCTTGAGCGTGACCGGTTCGATCAGGCCTTTCACCATTTGCTATTGTGGGACAATGCCCGCGAGGATGCCGACCCCAGGGATCGTGTGGTGGGGGCGTATCGTGTCCTGCCGTCTGATCGTGTGGCCGATGTCGGGCAATTTTATTCCGAAGACGAATATGACCTGAGCGCGCTGAAGACTTCCGGCCGTAAGTTGTTGGAGTTAGGCCGTTCTTGCCTATTGCCTGACTATCGTGGCGGCATGGCGATGTGGCATCTGTGGAATGCCCTGGCGGCCTATGTGCATCACAATGACATCGAGGTTCTGTTCGGTGTCGCGTCATTCCATGGCACCGATATTGCCGCCATGGCCGAACCGCTGTCGTTGCTGCATCATCGCCATCTTGCCCCCAAGGAATTGCGGGTCCGCACCCAGCCCGCGCATTTCCAATCCATGGACCTGATGCCCGAAGATCAGATTGACCGTACCCGCGCGATGCTGGCGATCCCGCCGCTGATCAAGGCATATTTGCGTATTGGCGGGTTTGTTGGCGAAGGGGCCTATGTGGACCATGCGTTCAACACGGTCGATATCTGCCTGATTCTGGACACGGCCCGCATGAACGAAACGCAGCGCGCGATCTATACCCGTGGAATCCCAAAGTGACTGAGGCCTGGCAACCAAGCGAGGACCTGCCTGACCCGCCCAAGCCAAATTTGGGAGGGTGGGCGCGGCTGGTCCTGCGGGTCATTCCGATGGTGATTTTGAATTTTGGCGGGCTGATCCTGTTGCTTTTGATCCGATTGGTCGAACGGCCTTTGTGCGGGGTGCATCGCCCGGTCACGGGGCGGTTGGTGCAATTGGTCTGCGTGCTGTGCCTGCGGATTCTTGGTTTGCGGTTGAAGGTCACGGGGCAACCGATGATCGAGGGGGGCGCGGTTGTCGCCAATCATTCGACCTGGCTTGATATCTTTGTACTTAATGCGTCCAAACGGATCTATTTCGTGTCCAAGGACGAAGTGGCGAATTGGCCGGGCATCGGCTGGCTTGCCCGGGCCACTGGCACGGTGTTCATCCGCCGGGATCGCCGCGAGGCCCGCGCCCAGACCGAAGTGTTTCGCACCCGTATGGGGGCGGGGCACAAGTTGCTGTTCTTTCCCGAAGGCACGTCAACAGACGGGATGCGGGTATTGCCGTTCAAATCCACATTGTTCGGCGCGTTTTATGACCCGGAGTTGCGCGCGCATCTGCATGTGCAGCCGGTGACGGTGGTGTATCATGCGCCCGATGGAGAAGACCCGCGCTATTATGGCTGGTTCGGCGATATGGAATTCGGCGCGCATGTCGTGCAGGTCTTAAGCGCGCGCAGGACAGGGTCTGTCGAAGTGATCTGGCATGCGCCTTTGGCGGCGGCGGACATTGAAAACCGCAAGGTCATGGCGGGACAGGCCGAACTGGCCGTTCGCTCGGCCATGCCGGAGGACAGACAGATCAGCTGATCCCGATAAGCAGGGCATCCAGAGCCGCTGTCGAAGAGTCACTTTGCCAAATCTCGTCGCCGATTGCGAAGAAATCCGTGACCGGGGCCAGACGCGCGATGGACTCGGCGGTCAAGCCACCTTCGGCGACAACGGGCAGTTCGATCACTTCTGACCACCAGGCAAACAGATCGTCTTCGACCTGTTCGGCGCCGGCCAGGGATGTCGCGCCAACCGGCCCAAACGCGATATAGTCGGCGCCGGCTTCGCCCGCCGAAAGACCGTCATGGCGCGAAACGCCACAAAAGCTGCCCACGATGGCGTCCGCTCCAAGGGTGGAGCGGGCCTTGCGCACCGAACGGGCCCCGTCGTTCAGGTGAACGCCGTCCAGGCCCAACCGTTCGGCCAGAATGAAATGGGTGTCGATCACCAGGGCGACATCGCGTGCATGGGTCACATCGCGCAGGGCATCTGCGGCCCGGCAAATCCTGTCTTCGTCATGCGAGGCAAGGGACAGGCGCACACAGGCGATTTCACGGTGGTCGAGCACCGATGCCAATTGGGCAGGAAAGACTGAAAGATCAAAGTCCGATGGAGAGACCAGGTAAAGCTGTGGGGTTTCTTGTTCTTCGGACATGTGTGCGCTTCTTTGTCGGGGTTGGTCGCCTATAGCGCGGATGGGGGCAAGGCGAAAGGGTCTGGGCGCGAATGCGTTGAGCGGGGGAGGGGGCTGTCTGCCCCCTCTTGCGGCAGGCCGCAATTCACCCCCGAAAGTACTTTGAGAAAGATGAAGCGCAAGATGTCCGCCTTGTTTGCGGGGGGGAACATGGTATGTCGCGGGCTGACTTTCGAGAGGTGGGTGATGGTGCAGCCGGTATTTGTTCTGGTGCGTCCACAAATGGGCGAAAACATTGGCGGCGCGGCGCGGGCCATGTGGAATTTCGGGTTGGACCGGATGCGCGTCGTTCAACCGCGCGATGGTTGGCCGAACCCAAAAGCCGTTGCGATGGCCAGCGGCGCGGGCCGATTGCTTGACGAGGCGGGGATTTTCGAGGCAACGGCTGATGCGATCGCGGATTGCGGGTTTGTTTTTGCCACGACGGCCCGCGCGCGGGGATTGACCAAGCCCGTGGTCACACCAGAACGGGCGATGGAAATGGCGCGCGTGCGGATTGCCGGCGGGCAAAAGGTGGCGGTGTTGTTTGGCCCGGAACGTGCCGGGTTGGAAAACGATGACATCGCGCGGGCCAATGTGATTATCAACGTGCCGGTCAATCCGGCTTTTGCGTCGCTGAACCTGGCGCAATGTGTGTTGTTGACGGCCTATGAATGGCAGCGTCAGGACGGCGCGGCGGTTGCGGAACGGGTGGAGTTGGCCGGTTCAGACTGGGCCAGTCAAGTCGAGGTCGAGAAGCTGGCCGAGCATTACGAAGAGCGATTGGACACGGCGGGGTTCTTTTTCCCCGACACCAAGGCCGAGGGCATGAAGATCAACCTGCGCAACCTGTGGTCACGCATGGCGTTGACACGCGCGGATGTTCAAATGCTGCACGGTGTGATGCGCCAGATGGTGCGCTGGAAGGAACGGGGCGAGTGACCTTGCCGCCCCGGCATCGGATGCCTAGATTGCGCGCCAGACGGAGGCCCCAATGAGTCAGAAACGCAGCATCTTTCAGGACGTGGAAAGCGCCGAGAAACCCCAGCTTCAGACCGGCGTGATTGACAGGGCCAAGCGCGGATCGCGCGGCGCCGTGCGCGCCTGGCTGATCGCCTTGTTTGCCCTTGTCGTGACAATGATTGTCGTCGGCGGGTTGACCCGGCTGACCGACAGCGGATTGTCGATCACGGAATGGCGCCCATTGACGGGGGCCTTGCCCCCCATGTCAGAGGCGGCCTGGCAGGCGGAATTCGACAAATACAAAGAAATCCCGGAATTTCAGTTGCAAAACAATTGGATGACCCTGGCGGATTTCAAAACCATTTTCTGGTGGGAATGGGGCCACCGCCAGTTGGGCCGTGTGATCGGCCTTGTCTGGGCCATAGGATTTGCCGGTCTTTGGGCCGCCGGAAAAATTCCACCGGGATGGCGCGGTCGCCTGTTGCTGATCGGCGGGCTTGGCGGGCTTCAAGGCGCGATCGGCTGGTGGATGGTGTCATCGGGGCTGGGTGGCTCCAACCTCGACGTGGCGTCTTATCGCTTGGCGATCCACCTTGGCCTTGCCTTTGTCATTCTCGGATTGCTGACGTGGTATGTCCTGATGTTAGGGCGCGAAGAGCGCGACCTGATGCAGGCCCGCCGCCAAAAGGAAAAACGCCAGTTCGGGGTCGCAACAGGGTGGATGCACTTCATCTTTCTCCAAATACTTATCGGCGCCCTTGTCGCAGGGATCGACGCCGGGCGATCGTACACCGACTGGCCCACGATGGGTGGGGCTTTCGTGCCGCCTGATCCATGGTCGCTGACACCCGGCTGGCGCAACCTTCTTGAAAACCCGGGCCTTGTGCAATTCATTCACCGTATCGTGGGATACCTGCTGTTTGGCTATGGGATCATGGCGCTCCTGCGCGGACGTAAATCTGCCCACAAGCTGACCCAAGGGGCGTTCACGATCGCCTTCCTTGCCCTTCTGGGGCAGATCCTTTTGGGCATTTACACGGTTGTCACAGGTGCCCCTTGGAACGTCGCTATCCTTCACCAATTGCTTGGCGTCATCACTTGGGTGCTGATCCTGCGCGCGCGGTTCTATGCGGCCTATCCGGTCGCCACATCCATCCGAAAGGGCTGACATGATCCCGAATGACACATTGACCGCCCTGCTGGAGCATCAGCGCAAGACCGAGGCCCTGGCACAGGTGGCCGGGCGTCTTGGCTGGGACCAGGAAACCATGATGCCGCGCGGCGCGGCCCATCAGCGTGGTGAGGAAATGGCCGCCATGGAGGGCGTCCTGCACGCCCGGCGCACCGATCCGCAGGTGGGCGACTGGCTTGCCGCGCTTGACGGGTCCGATCTGAACCCGGTCGCACGCGCAAATCTGCGCCATATAAAACGCACGCATGACCGCGCCAGCAAGGTGCCCGAACGATTGGCCGCCGAAATCGCCCGTGTGACATCCGTTGCCCAGGGCAAATGGGCCGAGGCGCGCGGCGCGGATGATTTCGCTGCCTTTGCGCCGGTTCTGGAACAGGTCGTAGAATTGAAGTGCGAAGAAGGTGCGGCATTGGCCAATGGCGGTGACGTCTATGACGCAATGTTGGATGATTACGAACCAGGCATGCGCGCAGCTGAGCTTGAGGCGATGTTCGCCGCCATGCGCCCGCGCCTTGTCGCGCTGCGTCAGGCAATCCTTGATCAACCGGAAAAACCGAACGTCACCGGACAGTATGACGAATCCGCGCAAATGGCGCTGTCTGCGAAACTGGCCACGACCTTTGGGTATGACCTGTCCCGTGGGCGTATCGACAAGGCTGTGCATCCGTTTTCGTCCGGGTCCGGCAGTGATGTGCGTATCACCACGCGCACCAGCGTGGATGATCCGTTCAACTGCCTGTATTCCACGATCCACGAGGTCGGTCATGCCTGTTATGAACAGGGTATCGACCCCGAATATGCTCTGACACCTTTGGGGCAGGGCGTGTCGATGGGCGTCCACGAAAGCCAAAGCCGGATTTACGAAAATCAATTGGGCCGGTCACGGGCCTTTACCGGCTGGTTGTTTGGCCAGATGCAGGACGCCTTTGGCGATCTGGGCGTGCCGGACGCGGATGCGTTCTTTGCGGCGGTCAATCGTGTGCACAACGGGTTCATCCGCACGGAATCGGATGAGGTGCAGTATAACCTTCACATCATGCTGCGCTTTGATCTTGAACGCGCGCTTGTCTCGGGTGACCTTGCGGCCGGGGATCTGCAAGGCGCCTGGAACGATCGTTTCAAAAGCGACTTTGGATATGATGTGCCACGCGCGTCTTTTGGCGCGTTGCAGGACGTGCATTGGTCGGTCGGCCTGTTTGGTTATTTCCCGACCTATTCCCTGGGCAATGTGTATGCCGGGTGCCTGAACAAGGCGATGCGGGCCGATCTGCCCGAATTGGACGCGGATTTGGCGCAGGGTGACACCAGCGCTGCAACCACATGGCTGCGCGACAAGGTTCAACGCCATGGCGGGCTGTTCACCCCGCGTGAGGTCATCACCAACGCCTGCGGAGCGGAGCCGAGTGCCGAGCCATTGCTTGAGTATATCGAGGCAAAGTTCAGCGCGATCTACGATCTGTAATCCGCACAGGACCGGGCAGGGTGGCGACCTTTGAAATACCGCCCCTTGCACTCAAACCAAACGGGGCGCGCCAATCTGGCACGCCCCGTTTTTGTTGCTGTATCTGATGGTTAGCTTTCGCCGCCATCTTCGGGGGCGGCGTCAGGCGCATCACTGGTGGTTGCGCCATTTCCATCCCCGCCGTCTTCGTCCTCATCGCCCTGATCAGCAATCCGCGCGACGGACACGACCTCTTCTCCCTTGCCGGTGTCAAACACCTTGACCCCTCCGGCCGAACGTGACCGAAATGAAATCCCCTCAACGGGCACACGGATGGATTGTCCGCGCGACGTGGCCAGCATGATCTGATCGTCCATTTCGACAGGAAAGGACGCGACCAGCGCCCCACCACGCATCGCGCGGTCCATCGCGGCAACGCCCTGGCCGCCACGGCCCCGCACAGGGTAATCATGCGACGAACTCAGCTTGCCGGAACCATTCGCGCTGATCGTCAGGATCAGGTCTTCGGCGGCTGACATTTCAACATACCGTTCCTGGCTGAAATTCGGATCAGCGGTGACTGTTTCGTCTTCATCGGATTCGGTGTCATCGGCAATCCCGGCCATGGCACGACGCATCCGCAAATACGCGGCGCGTTCTTCGGCGCTTGCCTCGAAATGGGAAATCACCGACATCGACACGACCTTGTCATCGCCCTGAAGCCGTATGCCCCTTACCCCGGTTGAATCGCGGCCCTTAAAGACACGCACGGCGGTGGACGGGAACCTGATGGCACGGCCCGAATTGGTCACCAGCATCATGTCATCGTCTTCGGATGCGATGCGGGCATTCACCAGTTCCACGCCGTCGGGCAGTTTCATCGCGATCTTGCCATTGGATTTGACATTGGTGAAATCGGACAGCGCGTTGCGGCGCACATCGCCCGCCGAGGTGGCGAAAACGACCTGAAGGTCGGCCCAGTCTTCTTCGTCGCGGTCCACCGGCATGATGGCGGCAATCGATACGCCGCCCGGAATGGGCAGGATATTGACAATCGCCTTGCCTTTGGACGTGCGCCCGCCAAGCGGAAGGCGCCATGTCTTAAGCTTGTAAACCATGCCATCGGTGGTGAAGAACAACAGCTGCGTATGGGTGTTGGCGACGAACAGCGTGGTGACCACGTCTTCGTCTTTGGTGGCCATCCCGGCCAAACCCTTGCCGCCGCGCCGCTGTGCGCGGAAATCGACCAGAGGTGTGCGTTTGATATACCCGCCCGAGGTGATCGTGACGACCATGTCTTCACGCTCGATCAGGTCTTCGTCTTCCATGTCGCCGGACCAATCGACAATCTCGGTCCTGCGCGGAACCGCGAAGAGGTCTTTCACCTCGCGCAGTTCGTCGCTGATGATGCCCATGATCCGATCCCGAGAGCCAAGGATTTCAAGGTATTCCTTGATTTTCCCGGCCAGTTCCTCAAGCTCGTCCGTGACTTCTTTTACGCCGATCTGCGTCAGTCGTTGCAGGCGCAGTTCAAGGATCGCGCGGGCCTGGGTTTCGGACAGGTGATAGGTGCCGTCTTCGTTGATCGTGTGGCTTGGGTCGTCGATCAGTTTGATATAGGCGGCGATGTCGGCGGCGGGCCATGCCCGTGTCATCAGTTTTTCGCGTGCCTCGGCCGCGTCTGCGGATGCACGGATTGTGGCGACAACCTCGTCCACGTTGGAAACGGCCACGGCCAGACCACACAGGATGTGGCTGCGTTCGCGGGCTTTGCGCAATTCAAACGCTGTGCGCCGGGCAACCACCTCTTCTCGGAAGGTGATGAACGCCGAAAGGAAGCCATAAAGCGTCAGCGTTTCAGGTTTGCCACCGTTCAGCGCCAGCATGTTGCACCCAAAGGACGTCTGCATCGGGGTGAACCGGAACAACTGGTTCAACACGACTTCGGGTGTTGCGTCGCGTTTGAGTTCGACAACAACCCTGACGCCGTGCCGGTCGCTTTCGTCCTGCACGTGGGCGATGCCTTCGATCTTTTTCTCGCGGACATATTCCGCGATCTTTTCGATCATTGCGGCCTTGTTCACCTGATACGGGATCTCGTCCACGATGATCGCATAGCGATCCTTGCGCAGTTCTTCGATGTGGGTCTTGGATCGGATGATGACGCTTCCGCGTCCTTCCAGATACGCCTTGCGCGCCCCGGACCGGCCCAGGATCATCCCGCCGGTCGGGAAATCGGGGGCAGGGATATAGTCGATCAGCTGTTCGCTGGACATGTCAGGATCGTCGATCAGCGCCAGCGTTGCGTCGATCACCTCGCCCAGGTTGTGTGGAGGAATGTTCGTGGCCATGCCGACAGCGATGCCGCCCGCGCCGTTGACCAGCATGTTGGGAAAACGGGCCGGCAGGACAGTCGGTTCGCGGTCCTTGCCATCATAGTTCAGTTGGAAATCGACGGTTTCCTTGTCGATGTCGGCCAGTAGATACCCGGCGGCCTTGGCCATGCGGACTTCGGTGTATCGAAACGCCGCCGCCTTGTCGCCATCCATGGAACCAAAGTTGCCCTGACCATCCAGCAGCGGCAAGGACATGGAAAAATCCTGAGCCATGCGCACAAGGGCGTCGTAGATCGCGGAATCACCGTGCGGGTGATATTTGCCCATGGCATCGGCAACAGGGCGCGATGACTTGCGATAGGGCTTGTCGAAGGTGTTGTTCACCTCGCTCATGGCGAAGAGGATCCGCCGGTGCACAGGTTTTAGGCCATCGCGCAGATCGGGGATCGCACGGCTGACGATCACGCTCATCGCGTAGTCGAGGTAGGACGTGCGCATTTCATCGGTGATGGAAACGGACGGGCCTGTATAGGGAACAGGTTTGTTTTCGTCTTCGTTTTCAGGGGTTTCCGGCGTGTCGTTCACGTTATCTGCCTTATCCTGATCGGATTTCTACATCTTGTTGTCGCGACTATAGCACCGCCAATATCCGGGGTGCAACGGCGCCCCTGCGGTGGAATTGGCAGCCGCGCGGATCAAGTGATAACATATTGTTTTCATTGAAAAGTAAAACGGATCAGGCATCATCAAGGAAGTGGACACAACACGAGGTCAAAAATGGAGCTGACTGAGAGCGAATTGATGCTGAAAGGATATGGGCTGACCACGGCTGAATTCTTTTACCACATGCCGGACTATACCCATGTCCTGAACAGTTACATCTGGCAGGATTACGATATCGCGCCGGACCATCCGAAATTGTTCAAATTCATCGAATTCTGGCAGCGCGAACTGGACGGTCCGCTGCATTCCGTGCGCTTTACGCATCGCCGCGAAATGTCACCGGGATCATGGCGCAATGTCGTTGGGGAATTGACACTGCACTGAACGTGAAAACGGCCGGATCGTTGTGATCCGGCCGGTCAATGTCACCTGGATGCGGGGTGATCAGGGAATGATACGCGAATATTTCGATCCTTCAAGCGTCGCCCCGATTTTCAGCCCCGCCTGACTGAACACAACGGCGATGATCGGCGCCAATCCCGTGGTGGAATCCGCGCGCAATGCCTCTCCCTGATCGTTAAAGACGTATTCCACGTCCGCCCCAAGGGCCCAGCCCCGCGACCGGCGAAATTTTTCCATGGCTTCCGGGGTCATGAAAAACAGCACGTGGGCGTATTGCTGCGCGCCGAACTGCAATCCGATGTTGGCCGCTGTGGACGAATAATAATCGACTGTCGCGCCATCAAGACGCAATGCGCCGCGCCCATAGCCGCCGCCAATGCCGATACCGATTTCGGTTTGCAGCGGCATGATCAGCATGCCGTGCGACTTGGCCGCCAAATCCTTGGCCTGTGGGATTTCCTCGTACATGTGGGCCAACGTCGCATCGACCCGGGAATCGATCGTTTCGGCCCCGCGTGAACCGATGCCATTGCCACATGCCGCCAAAAACGGAAGCGCGGCCAGTGCCGCGATAGAAAACTTGCGTCTGGATATACTGCTCATGTCTGTTGCCCTATTTGCCCGTAGTTTGACCCGTCAGGGCCCGGCCGGTTTTCCGGCATTGCGCAAAGTATAGGCATCTGTTGGGGTGGTGTCACTATGGGTTGTGGGCGGTTGTGGCGGGATCGCGCCGATGCCTAACCGCCGCCCAGCACCCGCGCCACATCCGGGGCAAAGTAGGTCAGGATACCGTCGCAGCCTGCGCGTTTGAAACACAACAGGGATTCCAGCATCGCCTTGTCGCCGTCGATCCAGCCGTTCAGCGCCGCGCCCTTGATCATCGCGTATTCGCCGGACACCTGATAGGCGAATGTCGGCACGCCGAATTCATCCTTTACCCTGCGGCAAATATCCAGATAGGGCATGCCCGGTTTCACCATGACCATGTCCGCGCCTTCGGCCAGATCACGCGCGACAAGGCGCAATGCCTCGTCCGAATTGCCGGGATTGGCCTGATAGGTCGCCTTGTCGCCCTTTAGCGCACCTGTGGCGCCAACGGCGTCGCGGAAAGGGCCGTAAAAGGCGCTCGCGTATTTCGCCGAATAACTCAGGATCATCACGTTTTGGTGCCCGCCGGCCTCAAGCGCGCTGCGCATGGCAAGGATACGACCGTCCATCATGTCGGACGGGCCGATGATGTCGGCCCCGGCTTCGGCCTGGCTTAGCGTTTGCTTGACCAGGGCTTCGACGGTTTCGTCATTCTGGATTTCACCGTCCACGACGAACCCGTCGTGCCCGTCAATGTTGTAAGGGTCCAGCGCCACATCTGTCATCACGGCCAAGCCCGGCACCGCGGCCTTGATCGCGCGGGTCGCACGGTTGGACAGGTTTTCGGGGTTCCATGCCTCGGCGCAATCCTTGGTGCGTTTTTCCATGGGCGTATAGGGAAACAGGCAAATGGCCGGTATGCCCAGATCGGCGGCTTCCTTGGCGGCTTCGACAACCGCATCTACGGTCAGGCGTTGGACATTGGGCATGGATGCGATGTCTTCGCGCGCGATCCCGTCACCTTCGCGGACAAATACGGGCCAGATCAGATCCCCGACCGTCAACGTGTTTTCCTGTGCCAACGCGCGAATTGCGGGCGATTGGCGGGCCCTGCGAAAGCGCGCAAGCGGGTAGGGTGCATGAAGCGGCGTCATTGGCGGCTCCTCCTGTTGATCTGACGGGCATTGAGTGGCATGGACGCAGGCGCATCTCAAGGGTAGGAATTGCCGCTCCCCCTCGTTATGAGGTGCAGACCGAGTGCATGCGCAAAGCAAAGGACCCTCCGCTGGACCTGTCAGACACAATTTTCGAAGTCATCGACATGCGATCGTTTTCCAACCTGTGGTTCTGGATTTCGTTGGCGGTTGTTTGGTCTTCGGTCAGCCATTGGGTGCTGGGCGTGCCGTGGGATATGGTCCTGCGGGCGCGTCGCAAAGGTGGGCAGGCGGCCGAAGATTTCGAAGCGCTGTTGCGCATCAATGTGAACCGTCTTTTGTACATTTCTGAAGTATCGGGCCTGATGCTGACTTCATTCGTGGCGTTTGTTCTGACAACCCTCGCGGTCATGGGGTTCTATTATCGTGTTGAATTCGCGCAGGCGGTGTTCTTGTTGGCGTTCCCATTGTCCATCGTCGGGCTTTTGTCGCTGCGGTCGGCCAAACGTATCCATGACAGTTCCGCAACCGGTGACGACCTTAGCCGTCTTTTGACACGTCACCGTATTTCGACGCAGATCGTCGGTGTTGTTTCGGTGTTCGTCACCGCAATGTGGGGCATGATGCAGAACCTTTCGATTGGGGTGCTGGGCTGATCTGATGGCACTCAAAGGCCAGATTACCCTGGGCGGAGCACCGGAAGGATTTGACGCCGCGCTGATCAAGCGTGAGGTCGAAGAACGCGGGCGCCCTGTCATCCACGTGGCCCGCGATGACCGGCGCATGGCGGCGATGGCCGATGCCCTTGGGTTTTTCGCGCCCGGCCTTCCGGTCATCATGTTTCCGGGGTGGGATTGCACGCCCTATGACCGGGTGTCGCCCAATGCCGATATTTCGGCGGCGCGCATGGCCACTTTGGCCGGGCTGGCCCACGGGATGCCCGATCAGTTTGTTCTGCTGACGACGCTTGGCGCGGCGACCCAACGGGTCCCGGCGCGGGCTGTCCTGCAAGAGGCGGCGTTCAGCGCGCGCGTGGGCAACCGGATTGACGAAAAGGGCTTGCGCGACTTTCTGGTGCGCATGGGCTTTGTTCAGGCCCATTCGGTGACCGAACCGGGCGACTATGCCCTGAGGGGCGGTATCATCGACATTTTCCCGCCGGGCGAAGGTGGGCCGGTGCGTCTGGACATGTTCGGTGATGTTCTGGATGGCGCCCGCCGGTTTGATCCGGTTACGCAATTGACGACGACCAAGCTGGATGTTGTCGAACTTGCCCCTGTGTCCGAGATCATTCTGGATGACGCCGCGATCACCCGGTTTCGCCAAAACTATCGGTTGGAATTTGGCGCGGCAGGCACGGATGATCCGCTCTACGAAGCGGTGAGCGCGGGGCGCAAACATCAGGGGATGGAACATTGGCTGGCGTTCTTTCATGACCGGCTGGAAACCCTGTTTGATTACCTGCCGGGCGCCAGCGTCATGCTGGATGACCAAAGCGAAACGGCGCGTATTCACCGCTGGGACAGCATTCAGGACCAATACGAAACCCGCCGCCTTGCCCTGGAAGATCGCGGGCGGATGGACAGTATTTATAAACCCGCGCCGCCGGGGTTGTTGTATCTGGACGATGACGGGTGGAACACGGCCCTTCGCGACACGCGGGTTGTTCAGCTTTCACCGCTTCCGCAGCATTCGGGGCCAAATGTCGTGGATGCGGGTGGGCGGATCGGGCGCAATTTCTCGCCCGAACGACAGCTTGAAAACGTAAGCCTTTTCAGCGTTTTGGCGGATCATATTCGCGCGAAAATGGCGGATGGTCCGGTTGTTGTGGCCTCTTACTCCGAAGGCGCGCGCGAACGGCTTGAGGGGCTGATCGAAGATGAGGGTCTGGTGGGGGCCGTCAGCCTGCGCAACGCGGATGGCATCGGCAAACACGGGCTATATCTGGCGGTTTGGCCGCTGGAACATGGGTTTGCCGGGCCGTGGCAGGGTGGTGGCATCACCATCGTGTCCGAACAGGATGTGTTGGGCGACCGGCTGATCCGTCAGCCCAAACGCAAACGCCGGGCCGAAAACTTTCTGACCGAAACCCAAAGCCTGTCTGCCGGTGATCTGGTCGTACATGTCGATCATGGTGTCGGGCGGTATCACGGGCTTGAGGTGATCACGGCCGCAGGGGCCGCGCACGAATGTATCCTGTTGGAATACGCCGAAAATTCGCGCCTGTATCTGCCTGTCGAAAACGTCGAACTGCTGTCAAAATACGGCCACGAAGAAGGGCTTCTTGATCGTCTGGGCGGCGGGGCATGGCAGGCCAAAAAGGCCAAGCTCAAGGAACGTATCCGCGAGATGGCGGATCGGTTGATCCGCGTGGCCGCCGAACGTGCCCTGCGCACCGCGCCAATCCTTTCGCCGCCCGATGGCGCATGGGACGCGTTTCAGGCCCGGTTCCCGTATCAGGAAACCGATGATCAGATGTCCGCCATCGAAGACGTTCTGAACGACATGGAGTCGGGCCACCCGATGGACCGTCTTGTCTGTGGTGACGTGGGTTTTGGCAAAACCGAAGTCGCCCTGCGCGCCGCGTTTGTGGCCGCCATGTCCGGGGTTCAGGTCGCGGTGATTGCCCCGACAACCCTTTTGGCGCGCCAGCATTACCAGGGTTTCGCTGAACGGTTTCGCGGTTTTCCCATTCAGGTCAGTCCCTTGTCACGGTTTGTGAATGCAACGGAATCAAACCTGACCCGCGAAGGGATCAAGGACGGAACCGTCGATATCGTCATCGGAACGCACGCGCTGTTGGCCAAGGGCGTCAGGTTCAAGAACCTTGGCCTGTTAATCGTGGACGAAGAACAGCGGTTTGGCGTCGGGCACAAGGAACGGCTGAAACAATTGCGCACCGACATTCACGTTCTGACACTGACCGCGACGCCAATTCCGCGAACGCTGCAATTGTCCCTGTCGGGCGTGCGGGATCTGTCGATCATCGGGACGCCGCCGGTCGATCGTCTGGCGATCCGCACCTATGTCAGTGAATTCGATGCCGTCACCATCCGCGAGGCGCTGCTGCGCGAACATTACCGTGGCGGACAGAGCTTTTTCGTCGTGCCCCGTGTTGCCGACATCCCTGAGGTCGAGGATTTCCTGAAAACGCAGGTGCCGGAAATCCGCCATGTGACGGCACACGGACAAATGGCCGCAGGCGATCTGGATAAACGGATGAACGCGTTTTACGACGGCAAATATGACGTGTTGCTGGCCACGACGATTGTTGAATCCGGTCTGGATATTCCCAGTGCGAACACGATGATCGTCTATCGCGCGGATATGTTCGGGCTGGCGCAGCTGTATCAAATCCGGGGCCGGGTCGGGCGGTCGAAAACGCGCGCCTATGCCTATATGACGACAAAACCACGGGCCAAACTGACACCTCAGGCAGAAAAGCGACTAAGGGTTCTGGGCAGTTTGGACACGCTTGGGGCTGGGTTTACACTTGCATCCCAGGACCTTGATATTCGGGGTGCCGGAAACCTGCTGGGCGAGGAACAATCGGGCAATATGCGCGATGTGGGGTATGAACTTTACCAGCAGATGCTGGAAGAGGCGATCGCCAAGATCAAGACCGGTGAGCTGGACGGGCTAAGCGACACTGGAGATCAATGGGCGCCGCAAATCAATCTGGGCGTTCCTGTACTGATTCCCGAGGATTACGTGCCAGACCTTGATCTGCGTCTTGGGCTTTATCGGCGTTTGTCGAACCTGACAACCAAGGTCGAACTGGAAGGTTTCGCCGCCGAATTGATCGACCGGTTCGGCACGCTGCCCAAAGAGGTGAACACCCTGTTGCTGGTCGTGCGGATCAAGGCGATGTGCAAACGCGCCGGAATTGCCAAGCTTGACGGCGGGCCAAAGGGTGCCACGGTCCAGTTCCACAATGATAAATTCAGCAACCCCAAAGGGTTGGTGGAGTTTGTTCAGTCTCAAAACGGCATGGCCAAGGTCAAGGACAACAAGATCGTCGTGCGCCGCGATTGGGCAAAGGACAGTGACAAGATCAAGGGCGCGTTTTCGATTGCCCGCGATCTGGCCGAAAAAGTGATCGAGGGCAAGAAGGCGACAAAAAAGGCCTGACCGGGCGTATCAGGATTGCGAACAACAATCGCTCATCGCCGCCTGCGCACAAAAACACGATGCCGCAACAACCGTGTCGGCGCGCGCCAATGCAAAATCCAGCTTTTGTTTCAGCGCGACAATTTCAACCTGTTCGCCTCTTGCCGTAAGGCAGTCATGTAACCCCTTGAGGGACCATACATTATCGGGATGGATGCAGGCGCGCGGCAGGCCGGGGATCAACCCCAAATCCTGACGATAGACCTGTTCCGCCTCGTCAATACGGCCCTGTTCGAACAATAGCGCACCAAGCGCGTGGCGCGTCGGTTGCATCCACCCCCATGGCTCATCATAGGGAAGCGCGTCTTCGCGCGCGGCCGACCTGCGCAGGGCGTCAAAGGCGGCGTCGAATGCGCCCTGACGGTACAAGATCTCGCCGCGCAACATGTCCTTGGCGATGTTCATAAGGTCGGACACTTTGCAATTGTGCAGGTAGCGCCCCTCGGGCACGTCAGCGGCGGCGGACAGGAACCGTTGTTCCATGTCCAACGCCGCCGGAACGTCGCCCAAGGCCGCGTGGGCCAGCGACTTGGCATAAAGCGTCGTGGCGTTCAGCGTGGCGTAAAGAACCGGATCAGACGGCAGGTCCATGGCGATCAGATCGTGCCATTTGCCAAACCGGATCAGCACATGCGGTTCCATCGCCAGATAGCTTTCAAAGAAATCCGCCATCGGCGGGCTTTCGATCCGCAGCATATCTTCGGGGGTCGTGTCCCGCATGCCCCGCACCGCGTCCAACGCCGGTTGCATCTGGCCCAGGAACAGCGCGCCGTAGATGACGAAATGATAATTGTGCTGCCGGTATCCGGTATAAAAATTCATCCCGCCTTCGCGGGCATAAAATTTCAAATCGGCCTCGACCGCGCGCTGGTTCCAGAACACGCTGTCCTGATAGGCGGCGCATTGCACGTCGATATGGGTGGCCATGTGCACAAGGTGACCGGCATCCGGGACAAGGGGGCGCAGGGCATCTGCGGCGCGCATGGCCCGTTCCGGTGTCGGCGACATTTCCATCAGGTGGATGTACAGGTGAAGCAGACCTGGGTGGCGCATGGCGCGGGGGTCATGGTCCAGCGCATGTTCCAAAAGCATCTGGCATTCCAGCGTGTCGGCACCGGGCGCGGGTTGGCCAGAATGAATGTCCCACATTTTCCACGGTGTGCGGTTCAGCATCGCCTCGGCACAGATCGTGCGGATATCAAGGTGATCGGGATGGGCGTTTTGAACCGCGCGCATCGCATCGGCAAAGGCATCATCCCATGGCCGCGTGTCATCAACCGGCGTTTGCTGGGGATAACGGGCGGGCAGGGCGCGGATCAGCGCGGCTTCGGCATCTGTCGTGGTGTCGGCAAGGGCAAGGGCGGAGCGGCTGGCCTCATACGCGGTTTTCAGGACATTGGTTTTGGTGGCCATGTCCATCAAAACCCAGGGATAATTGTAATTTGGGCCGGTGGCATAGGCGACGCCCCAATGCGCCATGGCGCAATCGGGGTCATGGGTTAACGCGCGCCGGAAACAGGCGACCGCCTCGTCGTGATTATACCCGTAGGTCCAGTTTAGCCCGCGGTCGAACCACTTTTGTGCCTCGGGCGAGGATGTGGTGACAGGCAGGCTGTGTGCCCCTAGGTCATAATAATCGTCATGCATGGCGGTCCCGTTCACGGTTTTACCAAGCCTGACCCATCGGCACGCCAAAATCCAGTGCAGGTATCACCCGGACAGTTTGGCAAGGAAAGCTTGCGCCTTTGGGGCGATCCAATCCCAAAGCCGTGGCGCGCCATGGGCAATTTTTCGGCCGACGGCCTGTTCGAACATGTCAAAGGTGACAGAATAATCCCGCCATGATCCGCCGCCCGACGCAAGGTTCAGGTTTGGCGGTTGAAACCGGTCCAGCGATTTTGCGAAACGCGCGTCCTGGGTTTCATTCGCTTCGAATTCTTCCCAAAGGGCGCGGAATTCTGCCGCCTGATCATCGGGCAGCAATCCGAATATCCGATCCGCCGCGGCCTGTTCGCGCAGGGCAATGGCGGCATCATCCTTGGCCCCGTAGATGGGATTGTCGCCCGCATCAATTTCCACAATGTCATGCAAAAGAAGCATTCGGATCACGCGATCAATCGACACGTCGTCGCCATGTTCCTGCAAGACCAGCGCGAACAGGGCAAGGTGCCAGGAATGTTCGGCCGAATTTTCGCGCCGGGAATCGTCAGCGATCGGGGTGGCGCGCAGGATGGATTTCAGGCGATCCGCCTCAAGCAGAAATGACATCTGGGCGTTCAGACGGTCGGTCATCATTGGGGTCCTTTCGGTGTCAGGATACGCGCGGCAATGGCCATGGCCCATCCTATCGGCAGGGCAATGGCAAGGAGGAACGCAGAATGCGCCCCGTTCTGATCACAATCATGCTGTGTGTTCGGCGGAAGAAGCACAGCCAGGCCTACAAGCAGGAAAAGGGACAACGCGATCAGCGGGGGCCAGATTTCGCGACGTTCCCTGGCCAGCGCAACGAAAAGTGCAAATCCGGCAAAGGATCCGAAATGAAGAAGCGCGAGCAATGGGGCGGAAAATGGCGGTGTCAGCGTTTCAAGGGCGACCATCCTTGCCTCGTCCCAGGACGTAAGGGGGGCAATTGGCGGTGCGCTCTGGCCTGCGTAGACAAAGCAATGGTGCCAGTCGCGTTCCCCCAAGGCCAAGGTCAGCGACAAGGCAAGGCCGGGCAAGACAAGCACGACAAGCGCGGCGGCGATGCGCGCCCGTCTGGACAGTTGATCTGACTTATTCGCCGGACTTGGCCTTGGCATGTTTGGCCAGGTGGCGTTCCAGATGATCGCGCCCTTTGCGTTCGGCAAGGCGCACGCGCACATCGGTCAAAAAGGCCTCTTCCAGGGTTTGTGACGCGGCGCCGACGATCCCGGCGATTTCCATGAACAGGCGGTCGTCGCCGGTTTCATCCATCGCCTTCATCACGTCAGCGCCGAGTTTTTCTGAAAGTTCCTGAAGCGTAGACATCGTGTATTACCGTGTGTTTTCAGTGAGGCGCCGTTTCACATAGTCACTGACGCTGCCGATCATGGTGTCCAGGTGCGGTTCCTCAAAGAAATGGCCCGCGCCGGGGATTTCTTCGTGTGTGACGGTGATGCCTTTTTGTTCGTGAAGCTTTGACACCAAGGCGGTCGTGTCCGCAGGCGGCGCGACCCGGTCGGCGGTGCCGTTGATGATCAGGCCTGACGACGGGCAGGGGGCGAGGAAGGAAAAGTCATACATGTTCGCCGGCGGGGATACCGAAATAAAACCGGTGATTTCCGGACGGCGCATCAGCAATTGCATGCCGATCCAGGCGCCAAAGGAAAACCCCGCGACCCAACAATGCTTGGAATTGTTGTTCATCGACTGGAGGTAATCCAGAGCCGACGCCGCATCAGAGAGTTCCCCGATGCCCTGATCGTATTCGCCCTGGCTGCGCCCGACGCCACGGAAGTTGAACCGCAGAACGGTGAACCCCATTTTGTGAAAGGCGTAGTGCAGGTTGTAGACAACCTTGTTGTTCATCGTACCCCCGAATTGGGGATGCGGATGCAGGATAATCGCAATTGGCGCGTCGCGCTCCTTTTGCGGGTGGTATCGTCCTTCCAACCGGCCTTCTGGGCCGGGAAAAATCACCTCGGGCATGCGGTTGCGCGGGCTCCTGTTGGTTGCCAGGGTATTCTTGACGAATTCCCTCAGACACATTAGAACATTTCTAAATCCGGTCTGATCCGGATCGGGCTGCCTTGCGAGATAAGCTTTGGGGTCCAGAAGGTCAACAAAGTCTGAACCATTACCGGGGAACAGCCGGGCACCGGAGGGCCATTCGCGTGAAGCTGAGCACAAAAGGCCGATACGCTATGGTGGCGTTGACTGATATCGCCTTGCAGACCGGTGACGGGCTGGTGACCTTGGCCGAGATTTCAAAGCGTCAATCGATTTCGCTGCCTTATCTTGAGCAGTTGTTTGTCAAATTGCGGCGTGCCGACCTGGTGGAATCGGTGCGCGGCCCCGGCGGCGGATACCGGTTGTCGCGCGCGCCCAAAGACATCCGCGTGGCGGATGTTCTGGCCGCGGTGGATGAAACCGTGAACGCAATGCACAAAGGTGCTGGCGCAAGTGGCGGTCTGTCCGGATCACGCGCGCAATCCATGACCAACCGGTTGTGGGAGGGGTTGAGCGCGCATGTGTATGTGTTCCTGCATCAGGCCAGCCTGGCCGATGTGGTTGGCAACACTCTGGCCCCGTGCCCCGCTGTTCCGACCTTGTTCGCCGTGGTGGATGAGGAGGACGCGTGATGGCGTGGGTGTCGATCCACCGGCGGGGATGCGAAGGCGTTTTCGGACCCTCCGGGGGAAGTATTTATGGAAAGATGAAGGCAAGGGCCGAGACGACAGGGTCCGAGAAGACAGGGGCTGAACGGTGACGGCGCGCGTTTTTCTTGATCATAATGCGACATGTCCGCTGCGCGATGCGGCGCGGTCAGCGATGATTGACGCGATAGATGTTGTAGGCAACCCGTCGAGCGTGCATGCCGAAGGGCGCGCGGCCAAGGCTTTGATCGAGCGTGCGCGCGGACAGGTGGCGGCGGCCCTGGGGGCCGAGGGCGCGGATGTTGTTTTCACCTCAAGCGCGACCGAGGCGGCGGCATTGGCATTGGCCGGGCGCGCATTGGAATGCGGCGCGGTTGAGCATGACGCCGTGTTGGCGTGGTGCCGGGCGGATTTGCCTGTGGGCGTGGATGGACGTGTGGAGGTTTCGCGGCCGCGATCAGCCACGCTGCAACTGGCCAATTCCGAGACCGGGGTGATTCAGGTTTTGCCCGAAGGGTTGGCGGTGAGTGACATCACCCAAGGGTTTGGCAAATTGCCTGTGGCGTTCAACTGGTTGGGGTGCGACATGGCGTTGGTGTCCGCGCACAAGTTGGGCGGGCCCAAGGGTGTTGGCGCCCTGGTCATCAAGCGCGGCACAGAGGTTGCCGCCCGGATCAAGGGCGGCGGCCAGGAAATGGGGCGTCGTGCGGGCACGGAGAATGTGATCGGTATCGCCGGATTTGGCGCGGCGGCCGAAGCGGCGGCACGGGATTTGGCGGCGGGTGTTTGGGACAGGGTTGCAGAGCGGCGTGACCGGTTCGAGGCGATGATCCTTGACGCAGCGCCGGGGGTGATCGTGGCCGGGCAGGGCGCGGCACGGTTGCCCAACACGTCCTGCGTCGTGACGCCGGGCTGGAAGGGTGAAACGCAGGTCATGCAGATGGATCTGGCCGGTTTCGCGATCAGCGCCGGATCAGCCTGTTCCAGCGGCAAGGTGCGCGCAAGCCGGGTGCTGCGCGCCATGGGATTTGACGACATGGCTGCGGCCAGTGCCATTCGGGTCAGCCTGGGACCTGAGACAACAGATGATGAGATCATGCGCTTTGCCGACACTTGGCTGGCGCATCACAAGAAATATCGCGCCCGCGCGGCGTGAGCGATGAGAACGACGAGAGGGTCGAGATGAGTGTTTTGGACAAGCCGACGCAGGACCGTGTGGATGTTAAGGAAGGTGTCGATCAGGAAACTGTCGATGCCGTCGCCAATGTCAGCACCTATAAATACGGCTGGGATACAGAGATTGAGACCGAATACGCCCCGCTTGGATTGAACGAGGATATCGTTCGACTGATCAGTGACAAGAACGAAGAACCCGCCTGGATGACCGAATGGCGGCTAGAGGCCTATGCCCGCTGGCTGACCAAGGAAGAACCGGATTGGGCGATGGTGGATTACCCCAAGATCGATTTCCAGAACCAGTATTATTATGCCCGCCCCAAAAGCATGGAGGTGAAGCCGAAATCGCTGGACGAGGTCGATCCGAAATTGTTGGCGACCTATGAAAAGCTGGGCATCCCGCTAAAGGAACAGATGATCCTTGCGGGTGTCGAGGGGGCCGAAGACATGCCGGCCGAGGGGCGCAAAGTTGCCGTTGATGCCGTGTTTGATTCCGTATCAGTCGGGACCACGTTCCAGTCCGAGTTGAAAAAGGCCGGGGTGATCTTTTGTTCGATTTCCGAGGCGATCCGCGAGCATCCTGAACTGGTCAAGAAATACCTTGGGTCGGTTGTGCCGGTGAATGACAATTTCTATGCCACGCTGAATTCGGCGGTGTTTTCGGACGGGTCGTTTGTCTATGTGCCGCCCGGCGTGCGCTGCCCGATGGAGCTGTCGACCTATTTCCGCATCAACGCCGAAAATACCGGCCAGTTTGAGCGCACGCTGATCATTGCCGACAAAGGGTCATACGTCAGTTACCTAGAAGGGTGCACCGCGCCCAAGCGTGACACCAGCCAGCTGCACGCCGCGGTGGTCGAGATCATCATCGAGGAAGACGCCGAGGTGAAATATTCCACGGTCCAGAACTGGTATCCCGGCGACGAGAACGGCAAGGGCGGCATCTACAACTTTGTCACCAAGCGGGCCGATTGCCGGGGCGACCGGGCCAAGGTGATGTGGACCCAGGTGGAAACCGGGTCGGCGGTGACCTGGAAATACCCCAGCTGCATCCTGCGCGGCGACGACAGCCAGGGAGAGTTCTATTCCATCGCCATCGCCAACAATTACCAACAGGCCGATACCGGCACCAAGATGATCCACCTGGGCAAGCGCACCAAGTCGCGCATCGTATCCAAGGGGATCAGCGCGGGCCGGGCGCAGAATACCTATCGCGGGCTTGTTTCGATGCATCCCAAGGCGCAGGACGGGCGTAATTATACCCAATGCGACAGCCTGTTGATCGGTGACAAATGCGGGGCCCATACGGTGCCTTACATCGAAGTGCGCAACAATTCGGCGCGGGTCGAGCATGAGGCGACGACATCCAAGGTGGATGACGATCAGCTGTTCTATTGCCGTTCGCGCGGGATGGATGAGGAAGAGGCGGTGGCCCTGGTGGTCAACGGGTTCTGCAAGGAAGTGCTTCAGGCGCTGCCGATGGAATTCGCGATGGAAGCGCAGCAATTGGTCGCGATTTCGCTGGAAGGGTCGGTGGGATGATCATCGCCGCTTTGATCCAGACCATTGTATCAACTGTCATTTTTGGCGGATTGATGTGGGCAATCGGCAGTTTCACATTGTCGAAAGTCGCGATTTTCGGCGGGTTGCTGTTTGCCTTTAACCTGATCTGGGCATTCTTTAAAACGCGAAAGGCATCAAAATGATCACCACAACCACCTCTTCCGTCGAAGGCCACAAGATCACCGATTACCGCGGCATTGTCGTGGGCGAGGCGATTATGGGCGCCAACGTGGTGCGTGACCTGTTCGCTGGGATCACGGACATTATCGGGGGCCGGTCCGGCGCCTATGAAAGCAAGTTGCAGGATGCGCGCGACACGGCGCTGCGTGAATTGCAGGATCGCGCGGCGGAAAAGGGCGCGAATGCCGTTGTTGGCATTGATCTGGATTACGAGGTCGTGGGCAATTCGATGCTGATGGTTTCGGCGTCGGGCACTGCGGTGGTGATCGACTGATCCATGTCCGCCACGTCAGACACCAATGCGCCAACGACCATCGCGCGGCCCGAGCTGACCTTTCCCGAGGGAGAGGCGGATTTGGTGCGCGCGGAATACGGGCGGGCCGATGTGATCCTGGAATACGGATCGGGCGGGTCAACCGTTATGGCCGGCGACATGGTTGGCAAACACGTGACATCCGTGGAAAGCGACAAGGCATGGGCAAAAATGATGGAGGGATGGTTTGCCGCCAACCCGCCGCAAAGTCCCGTGCGTATGGTGCATCACGATATTGGGCCAACCCGCGAATGGGGTCATCCCAAAACGGCGCAAGGGTGGAAACGCTATCCCGGCTATGCGCTGAGGGTTTGGGACCACCGCAAGTTTCGCCAACCGGATGTGGTTCTGGTTGACGGACGGTTCCGCGTCGGCTGTGCGTTGGCAGTGGCGTATCGCACGCAGAAACCTGTTGTGGTGCTGTTTGATGACTATGTTCAGCGCGATCAATATCACGAGGTCGAGGAATTCCTGGGCCAGCCCGAAATCACCGGCCGTTTGGCCCGGTTCGAAGTCACCCCGCAGGCGGTGCCGGCCGAGCGGTTGCTCAGGATCGTGCAACTGCTGTCGCGGCCCTAGAACATGAATGGCCGCGTCGCGGCAAGATGAGGAAAAAAGATGCTGGAAATCAAGAACCTGCATGTGAAACTTGAAGAAGAGGACAAGCAGATCCTCAAAGGTGTGGACCTGACGGTGAAAGCCGGCGAAGTGCATGCGATTATGGGGCCGAACGGGTCAGGGAAATCGACCACGTCCTATGTTCTGGCCGGTCGCGACGGGTATGAGGTGACGGACGGGTCCGCCACGCTGGACGGTGTTGACCTGTTGGACCTTGATCCCGAAGAACGTGCGGCAGCCGGGCTGTTTCTTGCCTTCCAATACCCTGTCGAAATCCCCGGCGTGGGCAATATGACCTTTCTGCGCACCGCTGTGAACGCACAGCGCAAGGCGCGTGGTGAGGAAGAGTTGAGCGCCACAGATTTCCTGAAAACCGTGCGGGAAAAGGCAAAGGCGTTGAAAATTGACGCCGACATGCTGAAACGCCCGGTCAATGTGGGCTTTTCCGGCGGCGAAAAGAAGCGCAACGAAATCCTGCAAATGGCGATGCTGGAACCTAAGATGTGCATCCTGGACGAAACCGATTCAGGCTTGGATGTGGACGCGATGAAACTGGTGGCCGAAGGCGTGAACGCGTTGCGATCTGAAGGGCGTGCGTTTCTGGTTATCACGCATTATCAACGGCTTTTGGACCATATCAAACCCGATGTCGTCCATATCATGTCCGCGGGCCGCATCGTGAAGTCCGGTGGTCCCGAACTGGCGCTTGAGGTCGAAAACAACGGCTATGCCGAGTTTCTGGAGGACGCATAATGGCGTTGGCCCAAGCAAAGGCGACAGCGACCGAGGCGCGCCTCGCGTCCCTTGCCGCGCCCGACGCGCCCGGATGGACCGGCGCCGCACGCGACGCGGCGCGCGCGCGGGTTGTGGCCATGGGGCTGCCATCGCGGCGTGACGAATATTGGAAATACACGCGGCCGGAATCGCTCGTGTCGGTTGAGCCGACCCAGGCGGCGGTGTTCACGGGCGCGGACGAGGCCCCGATTTTCGATGCGATCGACCGGGTCAAAGTGGTGTTCGTTGACGGCGTGTTCGACGCGGAGGCCTCCGACGATCTGACCTTGGCGGGGGTCACGATCGAACGGCTTGCAGTGGCGCAGACAGGCGACCTGCATTGGGCGCGTGATCTATACGGGACATTGGAAACCAACGGCCAGACACCGGTGCAGCGCCCGCTTGCCGCATTGAACACCGCCTTTGCGACTGACGGTGTTCTGATCCGTGTGACAGATAAGGCGACAAAGCCTATTCACCTGATTTATCACCATAATTCAGATACTTCCGACGCGATTCTGCATCACTGCGTTAAGTTGGATGCCGGGGCAAGCCTGACTTTGCTGGAAAACGGCCCCGCCGCCGCACGGTTCAACAAAGTGCTTGAGGTGGATGTCGCGGACACCGCTGAATTCCGCCATGTCCGTGCCCAGGGGCGCGATCATGAACGTCGCGCGGCCACGCATATCTTTGCCCGTCTGGGACGCGAAAGCGTTTTCAAAAGCTTTACCCTGACGGCCAATGGCATGATGACGCGTAATGAATGTGTGTTGGAACTGACCGGGGATGACGCGGTGGCCCATGTGGCCGGTGCCGCCCTGGGTGATGGGGATTTTCATCACGACGACACGGTGTTCGTCACCCATGACGCGGTGAATTGCGAAAGCCGTCAGGTGTTCAAAAAGGTGCTGCGCAACGGCGCGACGGGCGTGTTTCAGGGCAAGATCCTGGTCAAGGAAGGCGCGCAGAAAACGGATGGCTATCAGATCAGCCAATCACTTTTGCTGGATGGCGATAGTCAGTTTCTGGTCAAACCCGAGCTTGAGATCTATGCCGATGACGTGGCCTGTTCGCATGGGTCCACATCCGGTGCGATTGATGAAACCGGGTTGTTTTACCTGCGTTCGCGCGGGGTGCCAAAGGCGCAGGCGATTGATCTGCTGACGTTGGCGTTCCTGGCCGAAGCGGTCGAGGAAATCGACGATGACGCTTTGCGGGATGAAATCGTTGAACGCCTGCATGCCTGGTTGGAGCGTCGGCGCGACTGATGTCGGTGGTGCGCGATATCGTGGCGACCTATCGCGGCCCCGGCCGGGTGATCAGGCGCCTTTTGACAGCCGGTGAACGCGAGGACCGCGCGCTGGCGCTGACCATGGCCACCTGCGCCCTGGTCTTTGTCGCGCAATTGCCGCGCCTTGCCCGCGAAGCCCACCTGAGTGGCGAAGAACTGAACCCGATCCTGGGTGCCAGTCTTTTGGCGTGGGTCATTATCGCGCCGCTGCTGTTTTATGCGCTTGGCGGCATCGTTCATCTGGTGGCCAGGGTTTTGGGCGGGCAGGGCAGTTATTATTCGGCCCGTCTGGCGTTGATCTGGGCGCTTTTGGCATCAATCCCCCTGATACTGCTTCATGGGCTTGTGGCGGGGTTCATTGGTCAGGGCACACAGCTTGCAATCGTGGGCGCGGTATGGTTGGCCGTTTTCACATGGTTCTGGATCGCCGGAACCATCGCCGCAGAACGGAGAGTGACCCCATGAGCGACGTGCCTTACACCAGCGCATGGCTGCGCGATCTGGCCGTGGAAAGCGTGACAGACCCACGCAGCGCCGCCGCGCGCCTTTTGGCGGCGTCCCCGGGGCGGGAGGCGTTAAAGCTGTGGCTGCCTTTGGTCGCGATCCTGAACGGGATGTATTATTCTCAGGCATTGCCCGTCGCCTCGCAGGGGCAGATGGGCGTCACGATCCCCGCATTCATGACCAACCCGATCGCCCTAAGCGCCGTGGTTGCCGTGATCATGGTCGCGATGAGCGTGTTTTTCGTGATGAGTGGGCGGTTGATGGGCGGCAAGGCCAGCTTGGAAGACGTGCTTTTGGTGACCTGTTGGCTGCAATCCCTGCGATTGGCCGCCCAGTTCCTGATCACCGCCATTTCGACGATTGCGGCGGGTATCGGCGCGCTTCTGGCTCTCGTGGCCGGTGTCTGGGGCATTTACGTTCTGGCCAATTTCCTGACAACCGCGCATCGGTTCGATACGCCGCTTAAGGGCATCGCGACGATGGCGGTTGGCGTGTTGGGGTTCGCCTTTGCGATGTCATTCCTTTTGGCCATTCTTGGGCTGGCACCTCCGGAGGCTGGATTATGAGCTTTGATGTCACGAAAATCCGGGCTGATTTTCCGATCCTGTCGCGACAGGTGAACGACAAGCCGTTGGTATATCTGGATAATGGTGCATCGGCGCAAAAGCCGACCGCCGTGATTGATGCGGTCAATCTGGCCTATTCGATGGAATATTCGAATGTACACCGGGGTTTGCATTTCCTGTCCAACCTCGCGACCGAGAAATATGAGGCCGTGCGGGGCAAGATTGCACGTTTCCTGAACGCCGACGAAGATGAAATTGTTCTGAATTCTGGCACGACCGAGGGGATCAACATGATCTCGTATGGGTGGGCGGCGCCACGGTTTCAGGCAGGGGACGAGATTGTTCTGAGTGTGATGGAGCACCACGCCAATATCGTGCCGTGGCATTTCCTGCGCGAGCGTTTGGGCGTTGTTCTGAAATGGGTGGACACGGACCCAGACGGAAGCCTGAATCCGCAAAAGGTGATTGATGCGATCGGGCCCAAAACGCGGCTGATCGCAATCACCCATCTTTCCAATGTCTTGGGCACGGTTGTTGATGTGAAATCAATCTGCGGCGCGGCACGCGAAAAAGGTGTTCCCGTGCTTGTCGATGGATCCCAGGGCGCGGTCCACATGAAGGTGGATGTCAAAGATCTGGGCTGTGATTTCTACGCGATCACGGGGCACAAGCTGTACGGTCCTTCGGGATCCGGGGCGATCTATGTCCGCCGCGAACGTTTTGCCGAAATGCGCCCGTTCCTGGGCGGTGGCGACATGATCCGCGAAGTGTCCAAGGACACTGTCACCTATAACGATCCACCAATGAAGTTTGAGGCCGGCACACCCGGAATCGTCCAGACGATCGGGTTTGGGGCGGCGTTGGATTACCTGGACAGCCTTGGAATGGATGCGATTTCTGCGCATGAACATTCGCTGGCGACCTATGCCAACAAACGCCTTAAGGGGTTGAACTGGCTGAATGTTCAGGGCAACGCCGCGGGCAAGGCGGCGATATTTTCGTTCACACTGGACGGGGCCGCACATGCGCATGACATTTCAACCATTCTGGACAAGAAGGGTGTCGCGGTGCGGGCAGGTCATCATTGCGCCCAGCCTTTGATGGAACATCTTGGTGTGACGGCCACCTGCCGGGCCAGTTTCGGGCTGTATAACACCGTCGAAGAGGTGGACGTGCTGATTGATGCGCTGGAATTGGCGCATGACCTGTTTGCCTGACGGGCAGGGCGTGGCACATTGATCGCCCACGCCATCGCCAAAATGATAGGACACCCGCCCATGCCATTCCGCCTTGCCACCGCTGTCTTTGTGATCACCACCGCAGCCGTGCGGGCCGATATTCAACCGGTCGATGGTCAATGGAGCGGGACCTGGACGATGATCAGCAATACGGGTTGCCCGCCGCAAATGGTTCAGCAGATCAGTCAGTTGGGGGCCAGTGAACGCAGCTATTCCCAACCGATCACCTTTCCCAACCCGTTCCAGCCCGATGCGCTTCAGGGGGATTTCACCTGGACGAAGCTGGCCGAAAACAAGTGGCATGCTGTGCACACGGAATCCTCGGCCACCGGAATGGGTGTGATCAGCGTTGTGACACAGCACGTTTTGACAGTTCTCAGCCCGGTGACCATGACGCAGGATGTCAACGCAACGGTGACCTTTCCCAAAAAACTGGCCGAAATGGCAAAGATGGCCGGGACAGAATGCACATGGGCGGCGCGGGTGGATCACCACACGCCCTAAGGCGTTATTCCAGCAATCGCAACGCAGCGGTCAGGGACATGTCAAACGGCGCAGGTGACGTTTGCGCACGGGCCTGCGCCACCGCCCCGTCCAACATCGCAATGATGGGCCCGGCCATGTCGCCCGATGCGCCCCCGGCCTGCAACGCCTGATCAAAATGTGCGATCGCCTTGGCATAGGCGGCCCCCAGCCGTTGTGTCAGAACGGCGTCATCCGGCACGACCTCTTGGGCCATGACGGACAGCAGCGCGCCCACGCCAAACCCCGCACCGGACACCCAGTCAGATGTCTGGCGAAACAACAGCGTCACCTGTTTGTGTGCTGGAACGGCCTTGTCCCGACCCGCGTCGAAATGTGCGATCATCTGGGATTCCAGCCATTCAATCGCCGCGACGGCCAATTCGGATTTCCCGCCCGGAAAGTGGTGATAGAGCGATCCCTTCGGGCAGTGCGCCCGTGTCAGGATTTCGGAAACGCCCGTCGCGTGATAGCCGCGCATTTGGAACAGTTCCAGCGCGGCACGTATCAATCTGTCTCGGGTACTGGGTTTGTTTTGCGTGTCTGTCATATCCTCGGGCGAGCGTCGGGCAGAACGGCGATGGACGCAAGGGCCGTGGCGCAAAGTTTTGGATCTGATCCGTCGGCTTCGATCCAGATTTCGGCCTCGACCGTGGCGACGGTTCGCCCGGACCGGATCGTGCGGGCCTTGGCCCTTAGGGTGTTTCCGATGGCGGGGCGCAGGAAGTGAACCGTGAAATTCTGGGTAACGACATCGCGGTCACCATTCGCCGCACCGGCCCAGGCACAGGCCATGTCCGCAAGGGCCCCGATACAACCGCCATGTACATAGCCGTGATGTTGGCGCATGTCCTCGCGCAGGGGCAACAGGATTTCGACCTGGCCGTCGCCTGCGGCCAGCCCTTCCAACCCCAGCCATTTATTGAACCCGTTTGCTGCGGAATTGCCGTTCAACCGGCTTAGGATGTCAGGATTGTTATAGGGATGCATGTGCTTTCCTTTGCGATTAGACCGAATGGTCTAGTTGTGGCGGGTTGCAGCGCCTGGGTCAAGGCGCGCGGGTGGGGCAAGGGGGTAAGCGCGGTCCGCATGTCGCGCGCAATGCGTGCCCTGTGGTGCAAAAGATCGGTGCGCACAGGTCGTGGATATTTCCCGCCATCGCCGCATCTGGCCCATTGCGGCAGCGTCGCATTTGGTCTAAGCCAACGCCGCACGCACCCGTAGCTCAGCTGGATAGAGCGCTGCCCTCCGAAGGCAGAGGCCAGAGGTTCGAATCCTCTCGGGTGCGCCATTCCTCAGGATTGACCAATTGCTTTTGGGGCGGACGTCAGACAGGTGGCCGACCTTGACTGGATCGGTCGGGCGACAAAGGTGTTGGCTGATCGGCGCCGGGGGTTGCGAATGAACATCGTGGCACCAATCCGCACAATTTGCGCGCGCCTGTCTTACCGGCCCGGCCGACGTTGGGTCAGCGATTGGTCCCTGCCAAATCACTGCATAAATTTTCAGCAAGCGGGCGCGGTTCCCACACAAATTCGTCAATTTGCCTTTACGTTGCCAGTGCTTATGCAGCATTCCTCGGTTCCATGTCGGATAGCATTTCCATCATCGTGGTTGAGGCCGACAAAGTCCGGGCCGAACAGATTGTCGATAGCCTGCGGGATGCCGGGCAATTTGACATCAAGGTGATTTCCGAACCCACAAGCCTGGCGCGCCAGATCCAGAATATCCAACCCGATGTCGTGTTGATCGACGTCGAAAATCCGTCCCGCGATATGCTTGAGGAACTCGCGCTTGCGTCGTCTCCGATGGATCGGCCGGTGGCGATGTTTGTGGATCGGTCTGCGGCCGGATTGTCCACTGCCGCGATCGAGGCGGGCGTGTCCGCCTATGTCGTGGACGGATTGCGCCCCGATCGGTTGAAACCCATTCTGGATGCGGCGATTGCGCGGTTCCGCATGTTTCAACGCATGCGCAAGGAATTGTCCGAGGCCAAGCGCGCCCTGGAACATCGCAAGGTGATTGATCGCGCCAAAGGCATTTTGATGAAAGCGCGCGGCGTGAGCGAGGACGAAGCCTATGCCATTTTGCGCAAGGCGGCGATGGATCAGGGCAAGCGGGTCGCGGATGTTGCCCAGGCGTTGGTGACCGCGGCGGAGTTGCTGTCGTGAAGGTTGCTACACTGTCTGTTGGGTTCATTCCCTTGGTGGATGCCGCGCCATTGATCGCAGCCGAAGAAATGGGGTTCGCCGCCGAAGAAGGCATCGCACTGGAACTGCGGCGCGCGCCAAGTTGGTCATCCCTGCGCGATATGCTGAGTTTCGGTCAGGTTGATGCGGCGCATATGCTGGCCCCGGTTCCGATCGCGGCCGCATTGGGGTTGGGCGGGGCCGGGGCGGCGTTGTCGGCAGTGTCGATGTTATCCATCAATGGAAATGTCATCGGTGTCAGCCGCGCTTTGGAAACGAAATTGCGCGACGCGGGGCATGGGTTTGGCTTTGACGATGCAAAAGCCGCCGGAGAAGCCCTGATCGCCGCAGGGGGCGACAGGATTCGTATTGGGGTGCCATTCCCGTTCTCGATGCATGCCGAATTGGTGTTTTATTGGTTGTCGTCGCTTGGCTATTCGGTGCCCGACCGGGTTGAAATCCGCACCGTACCGCCGCCGTTGATGGCCGACGCCATGGCCGCCGGTGAGATTGATGCGTTTTGCGTTGGTGAACCATGGGGGTCCAAGGCGGTGGAATCCGGTGTTGGGGCGCTTTTGCTGCCCGGATCCGCGATCTGGGCCTGTGCACCTGAAAAAATCCTGGCCGTGCGCAGCGATTGGGCCGAAACGGAATTGTCCCTGACGGGGCGGTTGATCCGCGCGGTGTGGCGGGCAGGGCGGTGGTTGGCTGATCCTGCCTCTAGGGTTCTGGCGGCAGAAATGCTTGCACGGCCCGCATATCTGGACCTAGCCCCGGACATCGTGGACCGGGCATTGTCAGGACGGTTGGTGATATCGGCGCTTGGCGAAGAACGCAGCGTGCCGGGGTTTGTGGAATTCCACAACGGCGCGGCAGGCTTTCCCTGGCGCAGCCAAGCCGACTGGATCGGGCGACAAATGGCGTTGCGGACGGGGCGTGACCCGGATGCGGCCGCGGCACTGGCGCGCGACATATATCGGTCTGATATTTACCGCGCCGCATTGCGCAACACCGGTGCCGACCTGCCAAGCGCATCTTCCAAGGTTGAAGGGGCGCTGACCAACGATTCTGCTGCTGCGTCCAGCGGAGGCACGTTGATTCTGCGCCGTGATGCTTTTTTCGATGGCCGAATCTTCGAACCTGGGACCTGAACGCGCCCAATTTTTGTGCAACGGCAGCATTTCTCATGCCGCGACGCAGCAATATCGCCAAATTTCCGCCTTTGGCGTTGTCGCGCCCGGCGACCAAAGCCCATAAATGAATCAGCAGCAGGCAACGATGTCCGCTGACCGAGTTATCCCTAAGCTGGGAATTCTGAGCAAAGCCGCTCGACCCTCCGCCATCCTCCTGGCGGTGTGTGTCAGCGGCTTTTTTTGCGTTTTGTTCGGGGAACCGGGCAGGCGGCTACCGAAAGGAAATACCTGATGAAGCGACTTCTTCTAAGCCTTGTAACGTCTACAGCGTTGATGAGTCCGGCATTCGCAGAAATGCTGGAACTTGAAAAAGACGAACTGACATTCGGCTTTATCAAGCTGACGGATATGGCGCCGCTCGCCGTTGCGTATGAACAGGGGTATTTCCTGGACGAAGGTCTTTTCGTCACGCTTGAGGCACAGGCGAACTGGAAAGTGCTGCTGGACGGTGTGATCGATGGCCAGTTGGACGGCGCGCATATGTTGGCGGGTCAGCCGCTGGCGGCGACAATCGGGTTCGGCACCAAGGCCCATATCGTCACGCCGTTTTCGATGGACCTGAACGGCAACGGCATCACCGTGTCCAACGAAGTTTGGGAAAAGATGTTGCCGCATATTCCCAAGATGGATGACGGCCGCCCCCAACACCCGATTTCCGCATCGGCATTGGCCCCGGTGGTGAGCGAATACAATGACAGTGGCAAACCGTTCAACATGGGCATGGTTTTCCCTGTGTCCACGCACAATTACGAATTGCGCTACTGGTTGGCCGCGGGTGGCTTGCACCCCGGATATTACAGCCCCGAAAACGTGACGGGCCAGATCAACGCTGACGTGTTTCTTAGCGTGACGCCTCCTCCTCAGATGCCTGCCACGCTGGAGGCGGGGACGATCTATGGGTATTGCGTGGGCGAACCCTGGAACCAACAGGCCGTGTTCAAGGGCATCGGTGTGCCGGTGATCACCGATTACCAATTGTGGAAGAACAACCCTGAAAAGGTGTTCGGAATTTCGGCGGAATTTGCCGAAAAGAACCCAAACACAACCCTTGCAGTGACCAAGGCGCTGATCCGTGCGGCCATCTGGTTGGATGAAAACGACAACGCCAACCGTCCCGAAGCGGTCGAAATCCTAAGCCGGCCGGAATATGTGGGTGCGGACGCCGAAGTGATCGCAAATTCGATGACCGGTTTCTTTGAATTCGAAAAGGGTGACAAACGCGACATCCCCGATTTCAACGTCTTTTTCCGCTACCACGCGACATACCCGTTCTATTCCGACGCGATCTGGTATCTGACCCAGATGCGCCGTTGGGGCCAGATTGCCGAACCAAAATCCGACAGCTGGTATGATGAGGTCGCCAAGTCCGTTTACAAACCCGCCATCTATCTTGAGGCCGCGCGCCTGCTGGTGGACGAAGGGTTGGCGAACGAGGCCGATTTCCCTTGGGACAGCGATGGTTACAAGGCGCCAACACCGGCGGGCGATATCATTGACGCCATTCCCTACGACGGCCGCGCACCGAACGCCTATCTGGAAAGCCTGCCGATCGGGCTGAAGGGCGAACAGATCGTCGTTGGCACCGAAATCCGAGGCTAATCCATCAACCGCCCCTGTGTGTCAGGGGCGGTTGACCTTGCGATCCCGAAAGGACCGAGAATGACAACCGTTGACCCGAATTTCGCCCAATCCGCAGAACGCGAAGCCCGCCGCGCGCGGCTGTTCACGCGGATAAACGCCGCCGACAAATGGTTCCAGGTTCTAGGGCTCGCCTGGGTCACTCCGATTCTCAAGGCGGTGGCTGGTGACAACCCGCGCAGCCAGATGAAAGAAATCTGGCGTCTTTTGGCGGTGCCGCTGCTGGCCATTGCTGCGTTTTTGTTGATGTGGGGCACGTTGGCGCCAAAGGTTCAAACATCGCTTGGCGCGGTTCCCGGACCCGCACAGGTCTGGGCCGAGGCAGTGACCCTGCACAAGGATGCCCAGGCCAAGGCCGTTAAACAGGCCAAATTCGAAGCAATGGTCGAAAAGCGTAACGAACGCCTGATCGCGGCCGGTCGCGAAGATCAGGTCAAAAGCGTCGCCTATACCGGTGCGCCAACCTATTACCAACAGATCTGGACGTCGATCAAAACGGTCTTTTTCGGATTTCTCATCGCGACGGCCATTGCTGTGCCGCTTGGCATTGCAGCGGGTCTGTCGCCAACCGCCAACGCCGCGTTGAACCCGCTGATCCAGATTTTCAAACCTGTTTCACCGCTCGCCTGGTTGCCCATTGTCACGATGGTTGTCAGTGCGGTTTATGTGACCAACGACGGGATGTTCGCGAAATCATTTCTGATCTCGGCCATCACCGTGACCTTGTGTTCCCTGTGGCCAACATTGATCAACACCGCGCTTGGCGTGGCCTCGATCGACAAGGATTTGGTCAACGTTTCCAAGGTGCTCAAGATGAACACCTATACCAAGATCGTGAAACTGGTTCTGCCGTCTGCCTTGCCGCTGATCTTTACCGGTCTGCGCCTGTCGCTGGGTGTTGGATGGATGGTTCTTATTGCCGCTGAAATGCTGGCGCAGAACCCGGGCCTGGGCAAATTCGTCTGGGATGAATTCCAGAACGGATCGTCCTCAAGCCTGGCCAAGATCATGGTGGCGGTCGTGACCATCGGCATCATCGGCTTCCTTCTTGATCGCGTGATGTATGCGCTTCAATCGCTCTTCACCTTCTCGAACAATCGGTGATCAAAATGGCTGTTATTGAATTCAAGAACGTCACGAAAAGCTTTGGGGTCGGCACCAACCGTGTCGATATCCTCAAAGACATCGACCTGAGTGTCGAGGAGGGCGAATTCCTTGTCCTCCTCGGGTTTTCGGGGACGGGCAAGACGACGCTGATCAATCTGATGGCCGGGCTGGAATCGCCCAGCAAGGGCGAAGTGACGTTCAAGGGCAAACCGATCACCGGGCCGGGCCCGGAACGCGGCGTGATTTTCCAGAACTATTCCCTGATGCCGTGGCTGACCGTGGGGGGCAACGTAAGCATTGCCGTTGACACGATTTTTCCAGGCATGCCAAAGGCCGAGAAGGCGGCAAAGGTATCCCATTACGTTGAAATGGTTGGCCTGTCGCACGCCATGGCACGCCGTCCTGCGGAATTGTCCGGCGGGATGCGCCAGCGGGTGAACGTGGCCCGCGCCTTGGCCATGAACCCTGAGGTCTTGCTGCTGGATGAACCTTTGTCCGCCCTTGATGCGCTGACCCGCGCCAATCTTGCGGATGAAATCGAAAGCATTTGGGAGGCCGAGAAAAAGACCTGTATCCTGATCACCAATGATGTGGACGAAGCGATTGTTCTGGCGGACCGCATCATCGCGTTGAATCCGGATGGCACCCTGGGCGACGAATTCCGTGTGACCATCCCGCGCCCGCGCGATCGCACCGCAATGAACAATGATGACACGTTCAAATCCCTGCGCGCCGAGGTCACGAAATACCTGATGGATGTCGGGATCGAGGCCAAGGTCGAAGGCACGCGCGTGTTGCCCGATGTGACGCCGATCCACGATGTGCCTGCCGTTGTCAAAAAGGCCCAAGAGGGCATGATCGACAACCGGTTCCTGGACTTTAGCCAATTGCACAAGGTTTACCCGACGCCCAAGGGCCCGCTGACCGTGGTCGAGGATTTTGACCTAAAGGTGAACAAGGGCGAATTCATTTCGCTGATCGGGCATTCGGGCTGTGGGAAATCCACGGTGCTGACCATGGCCGCCGGGTTGAATGGTATTTCCAAGGGGGCGATCAAGCTGGATGGCCGCCACGTCGAAGGCGCGGACCCGGAACGTGCGGTGGTGTTCCAATCGCCCAACCTGTTCCCATGGTTGTCGGCCAAAGAGAACGTCGCGATTGGTGTGGACAAGGTTTACCCCCGTGCCAGTCAGTCCGAACGTCAGGATGTTGTTGAATATTATCTGGAACGGGTGGGGCTGGCCGATGCGATGGACAAACAGGCCTGCGATCTGTCCAACGGGATGAAACAGCGTGTCGGCATCGCGCGTGCCTTTGCGTTGTCGCCCAAACTCCTGTTGCTGGACGAACCCTTTGGCATGCTTGACAGCCTGACCCGCTGGGAATTGCAAGAGGTTCTGATGGAGGTCTGGTCGCGCACCAAGGTGACCGCGATCTGCGTCACCCATGATGTCGACGAGGCGATCCTGCTGGCCGATCGCGTGGTGATGATGACGAATGGGCCACAAGCGACAATCGGCAAGATCACCAATGTTGACCTGCCGCGCCCGCGCACCCGCAAGGCGCTGTTAGAGCACCCGGATTATTACAATTACCGCCAGGACGTTCTTGATTTCCTTGAGGAATATGAACACGGCGCAAAACCGAAACCGGCCCCCAAAGCCATCGCGGCGGAGTGAACCAATGGATGAGCACACCATAACGCTGGTTCAGGACAGCTTTGCCAAGGTTCTGCCGATCAAAGAGGCGGCGGCCGAAATCTTTTATGCCGATCTGTTTGAAACCGCACCACAGGTGAAACCCTATTTCGACGGGGCCGATATGGCCGATCAGGGGGGCAAGTTGATGGCGACGCTTGGCGTTGTTGTGAACGGCCTGCGCGATCTGGACAAAATTGTTCCTGTCGCAGGTGCCCTGGCCGTGCGCCATGTCGATTATGGCGTTCAGCCGCAGGATTACGATGCCGTTGGCGCATCGTTGCTGCGCACCCTGGAAAAAGGGTTGGGCGCGGATTTTACCCAGGAAATGCGGGACGCATGGACCGCCGCTTATTCAACGCTGGCCGGGGCGATGATCGCAACGGCCTATCCCTTGGAAAGGGGTGACACGGTATGACACAGAAACTTGTCGTTATTGGTGCAGGCATGGCGTCGGGGCGGGTGATCGAACATCTGACCGACACCGCGCCCGAGGCGTATGAAATCACGTTGTTCAACGCCGAACCGCGTGGAAACTATAACCGCATCATGTTGTCCCCGGTCCTGTCAGGGGAAAAAACCTACGAAGATATCGTGACCCATGATGATGATTGGTACGCCGAAAGGGGCGTGATCTGTCGGTTTGGCGAACACGTTGTTGGCATTGATCGCGCCCGCAAGGTGGTTATCGGCCAAAAGGGCGAGGTGCCCTATGACAAGCTGGTCGTCGCAACCGGATCCGCGCCGTTTATCATTCCGGTGCAGGGCAAGGACCTGCCGGGGGTGATCACGTATCGCGACCTTGATGACACCAACGCGATGATCGAAGCGGCGGCCAACGGCGGGTCGGCCGTGGTTATCGGTGGTGGTCTGTTGGGGCTTGAGGCCGCGGCGGGATTGTCCGAACGGGGCATGACCGTCACGGTCCTGCACCTGATGGGTCACCTGATGGAACGCCAGCTGGATGAAACCGCCGGCTATCTGTTGCGCCAGGATCTTGAATCGCGCGGGATCAAGATCATCACCCAGGCCTCGACCGCCGCCATTCTGGGCGAGGATCGTGTCGAAGGCGTCATGCTTGAGGACAACACAGGGATCGAGGCCGATCTGGTGGTCATGGCCGTCGGCATCCGCCCGGAAACCCGCATTGCGAACGACGCCGGGCTTGAGGTGGCGCGCGGAATCGAAGTGAACGCGCAGATGCAAACCCTGACCGACCCGGATGTTTACGCGGTGGGTGAATGTGTCGAATTCAACGGGCATCTTTTCGGCCTTGTCGCGCCGCTGTACGAACAGGCCAAGGTCGTGGCGAAATCCCTTTTGGATGAACCAGAAGCGTTTGTTGTCAAAGAATTGGCGACCAAGCTTAAGGTTACGGGATGTGATCTGTTTTCGGCGGGTGATTTCGCCGAAGGTGAAGGGCGCGAAGACATTGTGTTTCGTGATCCGGCGCGCGGCATCTACAAAAGACTGGTCATCGAAGGGGACCGATTGATTGGCTGCGTCATGTATGGCGACACGGCTGATGGCAGTTGGTTCTTTGGCCTGATCAAGGACGGCACCGACATTGACGAGATGCGCGAAACGCTGATCTTCGGTCCGGCGTATCAGGGGGGGGCCTCATCGGACCCGTTGTCAGCCGTTGCAGCATTGCCGCCTGAGGCAGAGATCTGTGGTTGCAACGGCATTTGCAAAAGCACAATCACCGACGCGATCACGGGGGGCGCGACCGATCTGGGTGCCGTGCGTGCCACAACCAAGGCCAGTGCCTCGTGCGGGACATGTACCGGCTTGGTGGAACAATTGCTTCAGGTGACACTGGGCGATGAATTCCAGATGCCAACGGCGCAACCTGTCTGCGGCTGCACCGATCTGCCGCACGAGGATGTGCGCCGCCTGATCAAATCGAAAGAGCTGAAAAGCCAGCCTGCGGTTTGGCAGGAACTGGGATGGAGCACCCCGAACGGGTGCCATGTCTGCCGTCCGGCGATCAACTTTTACCTGCTGGCGGATTGGCCAGTGGAATATCAGGACGATCCCCAAAGCCGGTTTGTCAACGAACGCAAACACGCCAACATCCAAAAGGACGGCACGTTCAGTGTCATGCCGCGTATGTGGGGCGGAATGACCACGCCTGATGAATTGCGCGCAATTGCCGATGCGGCGGACAAATACAAGGTGCCGACAGTGCATGTCACCGGTGGCCAACGCATTGATCTGCTTGGTGTTAAGGGCGAAGATTTGCCAGATATCTGGGCCGATCTGAACGCGGCCGGAATGGTGTCGGGTCATGCGTATTCCAAGGGGCTGCGCACGGTGAAAACCTGTGTGGGCACCGATCACTGCCGGTTTGGCACCCAGGACAGCACCGGCCTTGGGGTCAAGTTGGAGAAACATCTTTGGGGGTCATGGACACCGCACAAGGTCAAGTTGGGTGTTTCCGGCTGCCCGCGCAATTGTGCCGAAGCGACCTGTAAGGACATCGGCATCGTCTGTGTGGATTCAGGGTATCAGATCGGCGTCGCGGGGGCGGCCGGCATGGATGTCAAGGAAACCGAACGTCTGGCCGAAGCCACCACCGAAGAAGAGGCGATCGACCTCGTCACGGCGTTCATGCAGCTTTATCGCGAAAACGCCAAATACCTGGATCGGCCCTATAAATGGGTCGCCAAGGTGGGGCTTGATTGGGTCAAGGAACGGGTCGTGGACGATCTTGAGGAACGCGCAAGGCTTGTCGCCGCGTTTGAGCTTTCGCAATCGGTGTATCGCAAGGACCCATGGGCCGATCACGTCAAGAACCGCGCGCAATCCTATGCGCCGCTTGCTGATCTTACGCTGGAGGCCGCAGAATGACCTGGACCGATATCGCCGCTGTCACCGACATTCCCCTGCGCGGGGCACGCGTGGTCAAAACGCCGATCGGATGCATCGGGTTGTTTCGCACGGACGAAGCCGAAGTGTTCGCCGTGTCCAACACCTGTCCGCACAAGAACGGCCCCCTGTCCGAAGGCATCGTGCATGGCCAGAGCGTCACCTGTCCTTTGCACAACTGGGTGTTTGATCTGAACACCGGTCAGGCCAAGGGCGAAGATGGGCGCATTGAAACCTATCCGGTGCGTATTGAGGCCGGGAGGGTTCTTTTGGATGCGTCCACGCTTGGTAAACGGAGCGCTGCCTGATGGACGGCAGCGGCATGCCTGAGGTCCGTTCAACCTGTCCTTATTGCGGGGTTGGTTGTGGGGTGTTGTTGCGCCCTGATGGAAACGGCGGAGTGGATGTGCGCGGCGATCCTGATCACCCGGCCAATCAGGGGCGGTTGTGTTCAAAGGGGACAGCCCTGGGGGAAACCGTTTCCCATCAGGGCCGCCTTTTGGCGCCACAGGTGCAGGGCCGTGACGTGGGCTGGGACGATGCGTTGCAATTGGTCGCGGACAGGTTCACCCAAACAATCGCGGAACATGGCCCAGACAGCGTTGCCTTTTATGTTTCGGGTCAGTTGTTGACCGAAGATTATTATGTCGCCAACAAATTGATGAAGGGGTTCATCGGGTCGGCCAATATCGACACGAATTCCCGCCTGTGCATGGCATCGACCGTGGCGGGGCACAAACGCGCCTTTGGCACAGATACGGTGCCCGGAACGTACGAGGATTTGGACGAGGCCGATCTGGTGGTTTTGGTGGGGTCAAACCTGGCCTGGTGTCACCCGGTGCTTTATCAGCGGCTTTTGGCGGCGCGTGAGGCACATGGCACCAAGATCGTGGTCATCGATCCACGCCGCACCGCCAGTTGTGACATGGCCGATCTTCACCTTGCGCTGGAACCGGGCAGCGACGTGGCGTTGTTCAACCACCTGTTCGGGGTTTTGTTCGAAGGCGGGGCTATTGATTTCGACTATATCCAATCGGTTGACGGGTTCCACGAAACCCTAAGTGCGGCCACGGCCGACGACCCGGCCATAACCGGGCTGGACCCTGCGTTGGTCGATCAGTTCTGCGCCATGTGGATGCGCCACGAAAAGGTCGTCACGGTCTTTAGTCAGGGGGTCAATCAATCGTCATCCGGGTCCGACAAGGTGAACGCCATCCTGAATTGCCATTTGGCCACGGGCCGGATCGGCAAACCGGGCATGGGGCCATTGTCGGTCACCGGGCAACCCAATGCCATGGGCGGGCGCGAGGTTGGCGGTTTGGCCAACATGCTGGCCTGCCATCTGGATATCGAAAACCCTGATCACCGTGCCGCTGTGCGCGATTTCTGGAATGCGCCGCATGTCCCTGATGCACCGGGGTTAAAGGCGGTGGATATGTTCCGTGCGGTCGCAGATGGGCGGATCAAGGCGCTGTGGATCATCCACACCAATCCGGCTGTGTCGATGCCGGATGCAGGCGCGGTGCGCGATGCGATCGCATCCTGCGATTTCACCGTGGTCAGCGACATTACCGGCGAAACCGACACCGCGCGCCTGGGTGATGTGCTGTTGCCCGCAACGGCATGGGGTGAAAAGGACGGAACAGTCACCAATTCCGATCGCACCGTCAGCCGCCAACGCGCGGCCCTTGGCCCGCCGGAAAACGCGCGCGCCGATTGGGCGATTCTGGCCGAAGTTGGCCAGCGGATGGGGTGGCGCGACCATTTTGATTACGAATCTCCGGCCGAAATCTTTCGCGAATACGCGGCCTTGTCGGGGATCGCGGGGGCATTCGGGCGGGATTTTGACATATCGGGGCTAAGCGATCTTGATGACGGTGATTACGGCGCCCTGGCGCCGACACGCTGGCCCGTTACCCCCACGCGGCAAGGCGGGCGGTTCTTTGGCGACGGTCAATTCTTTCACCCGGACGGGCGGGGCAAAATGGTGGCCGTGCGTCACAAACCCCCGGCGGCCCGCACCGCGCCGCGCTTTCCGTTTCGTTTGAACACCGGGCGGATCCGGGACCAATGGCACACGATGACACGCACGGCACTGTCACCCCGCCTGTCGGCGCATCTCGCTGAACCATTTGTCGAAATCCATCCCGACGATGCCAGCACCCTTGGGATCGGGGCCGCTGATCTGGTGCGGTTGCACAATCCATTGGGCACTGCGATCCTGCGCGCCCGGATCACCGATGCGGTCGGTCGGGGACAGGTCTTTGCCCCAATGCACTGGACTGGTGAAACCGCGCCGTCGGCGCGCATTGACACGCTTGTCGCCGCTGTCACCGATCCGGTGTCGGGGCAACCTGAAAGCAAGGCGTCAGTGGTTGGGGTAGAGCAGTGTTCAGCGGATTGGTACGGCTTTGCCGTGTCCGCCGGGCCGATGCAGCCGACATCGGATTATTGGGCACGCGCACGCACCCAGACCGGGTGGCGCTGTGAACTCGCCGGTCTGACCCCAATCACGGATTGGGAGGCAGAGGCCCGCGCTCTGTTCGATCTTCCCGAAGGGGCGGTGGTGCAATCGGTGATTGATCAGCGGCGCGGCATCGCGCGCCTGGCCTTTCATGCCGATGGCATTCTGGTGGCGGCCCTGTTCGTCGCGCCGACACCGGTTGCCGTGATGCGCGATCACCTTGCCCTTTTGCCGGGCACGGAGGACGCGAATGTGCTGACGGGGCGTCCCGCGGCGGATCAGCCTGATCCCGGCCCGATGCTGTGTGCCTGTTTCAACGTGGGCGTGAACACCATTCTGGCAGCGATTGAAACCGGTGGATTGATGAGCGTCGAGGCGGTTGGGATCGCGCTTCAGGCGGGGACCAATTGCGGGTCGTGTCGGCCCGAAATCGCCACCCTTCTGGCGCGTTCCACACGGGCGGAGGCGGCTGAATGAGCCTGTCAAACCAGGTGCGCACATTGGGGCGTGGGCCGGGGCGATCGCGGTCCCTGACCCAAGCGGAATCCTATGACGCGATGCGCGAAATGCTGTCTGGCACCGCAGCGCCCGAAGCGATCGGCGCGCTGTTGATGTTGCTGCGGATGAAGGGCGAAACGGCGCCCGAGATCGCCGGGCTTGCCCTTGGGGCGCAGGCCGCGTTGCCGCCATTGCCCCGCGTCGATCTGGATTGGCCCAGTTACGCGGCGGGGCGCACGCGCGGGTTGCCATGGTTCCTGTTGTCCGCCCGCCTTGTCGCGCAGGCCGGTCACCGGGTTCTGATCCATGGCTGGAACGGGACCGATGGCGCGGTGCGCGGCGGATTGGCCGCCGCCGGGATCCGCCAGGCGGACGGCCCGCAAGAGGTCGCGTCGGTTCTGGATCGTGATGGCATCGCGTATTTGCCTTTGGAAACGTTGATGCCCCCCTTGTTCGACCTGTTGTCGCTGCGCGCGGTGCTGGGCCTTCGGTCTTGCATCAACACCGTGTGCCGCATGTTGAACCCCGGTCAGGCCAGCGCATCCGTTCAGGGCGTATTTCATCCGTCGTACCGGTTGTTGCAGGCGGATGCTGCCGCCTTGATGGGGTGGCACGGGCTAAGCGTGATCAAGGGGGGCGGCGGCGAATTCGAACGTCACCCGGCCAAATCCGCCACCGCCTTTGGCCTGCGTGGGGGCGCGGCATGGGACGAAACCCTGCCAGCGCAACGCAGTGAAACGCGCCAACTGGACGATGGATCGCGCGATCCGGCCGCGTTGTCGGCGTTATGGAACGCTGCGGACACCGATCCGTTTGCACAGGCCATTGTCATCAGCACGGCCGCCCTTGCGCTGGACACGTTGGGACACACGGATTGCGAACAGGACGCACAGCGCCTGTGGCTGGACCGCGGCACTTTGATCGCCGCGTGACGCCAGACGCCCAAGGACCAAAAGGAGACACGAGATGAAAAGCTTTCCGATGTTTATCCGCACAACCGGCCGCCGTGTCATCATTGTGGGCGGCGGCGAACAGGCCGCGCAAAAGACGCGGCTTATGTTGAAAACGGATGCCGACATTGTTCTCTGTGCCCCTGAATTTGACGCCGAGTTAAGCGCGTTGATCCAAGAAGGCCGCGCGACGCCGCACCGCGGGCCAATCACGGCAAAGCTGTTCGAAGGTTCGGCAATGGCCTTTGTTGCCACCGGGTGTCCGGCGATGGACAGCGCGATCCATGCCCTGGCCCAAGCGGCCAGATGTCCGGTGAACGTGGTCGATCGCCCCGATCTGTGTGACCTGACCACGCCATCGCTGGTGGATCGCGACCCGGTTGTCGTGGCCATTGGCACCGAAGGCACGGCACCGGTTCTGGCACGTCAGATCAAAACCCAGGTCGAAGAGATGTTGCCGGTTTCCACGGGCGGGTTGGCGGCGTTTGCGGGTCGCATGCGCGGTGCCGTCGCCAATGCGGTGCCCCGTGCCCATCGGCGCGCATTCTGGGCATGGGTGTTTGGCGGGGCGCCACGCGACGTATGGGCCCGTGGCGGAGAACGCGAAGCCGCACGTCTGATCAAGGACGCCATCGCCAACCGCGGCAGGGACATGGCCAACCGGGGATCAATCGCCCTTGTCGGGGCGGGGCCGGGGGCGCGGGATCTTTTGACGATGCGGGCAATCCAACGTCTGCAAGAGGCCGATGTGATCTTTTATGATCGGCTGGTGGATCAGGATGTCCTTGAACTTGCCCGGCGGGATGCGGAACGGGTGTTCGTTGGAAAACATGTGGGTGCGCATAGCTGGCCCCAGGACAGGATCAACGATGTGATCGTTGGCGAGGCGCAAAAAGGTCGGCGTGTCGTGCGGCTCAAATCCGGGGATCCGGGCATTTTTGGCCGCGCGGGAGAAGAACTGAGCGCCGCAAAAGCCGCTGGACTCGCAGTGGAAATTGTTCCCGGTGTCACCGCTGTCTGCGCCGCCGCCGCCCATATGGGCGAAAGCCTGACGGAACGCGGTGTGTCGGACACCCTGGTCTTGACGACGGGCATGGCGCAGGCGGGCGCAGAATTGCCCGATTGCACACGCCAGAGCGGCCCAGGCACGACCACGGCGTTTTATATGTCCGTGCGACAGGCCAATCGTATTGCCAACGCCCTTGTGACACAGGGCCTGCCGGGGTCGGCGCCCGTTGCGATTGCGGTGGATGTGTCCAAACCGACCGAACAGTATTTTCACGCCACCGTGGCGACACTGGCGGATATGATTGCCGAAAAAGGGGTGACCGGCTGTGCTGTCGTCCTTGTGACATGGCCGCATGTGGGGGCAATGGCCGATCCGGTTCCTGCACGATCCAAGGCATCGGTGGTGGTGTCGGCGGCCTGATTGCATCCTGCGCCGCGCGCGGATGGGCATTCGTACGCTATGGGTTTTGGGGGCATGTGTGCAGGTTGGGCCGCGCAACGCGCCCGGTTTTAAACAGAAATGATTGTCAGGGCAGGGGTGGTGTGCCGATTTGGCTGGGTCATGCAGTGGCCATTGATGGTAGGCCGGGGCGGAAACGCCCCTGCCGCGCGATCGAATTCAGCGGCCCCAGTTGCGCACAGGTCCGCAATCCATATGGACAAAATCAGACCGCGAATACCGCCCGACGCCGCCGGCATGGCAGGCTGATGCCGCGCGCGCGATTTGTCCGACCGACCGGCTTTGCAACCTGAGATCAGCCGCCTGACCCTTGAGATGGCGGGAATTCTTGGCCACGCCGGATGACCGGGACCGCAGCAATGCGTTCGTTTCCGGCGACCGATAGCCTGACACCAGCATGTAAGGTTCCGACACGTCCATCAGGTTGTGCGCCGCGGCCATGATATCCATGGTGCGCATGTCGATACGGCGGGATTTGTTGTTGCGCCAGTCGCGCATGAAATGGGTGACTTCGGAAACCGCTTCGCGGATGTATTCGCCTTCGATCCAATAGATCATGTCGATCTTTTCGCCGGTGCGTGCCGAATACATTTTCAACCTGCGGATGTCGCCACCCCCACGCAGAAAACCGGCGGCTTTGGAATATGTTGGGGCGGCCACCAATGCGGTTGCCGCGAATGCACCCAATATCCCACGTCGCGAGATGTTCGCTGAGTTCAGTTCAGTCATGCTGCGCCTGTCCCGTCGCTTGCCCGTGGTTGCGATGTTACGCAACCGTGCCTTTATCATCCCCAAGTATCGGAAAGATCGCATATTTGTGATGCCGAACCAAGACGAAGTTAGACAAGATTGTAAGTATCGCGTGATCTCGGCAGATTCTTGCTGACATGGTCAGGATTTCCGCCATTTTGTGAAACTGAGTCGGGGCGTATACATCTTGTGGTGTGCGCGATGTTCATGACATGGCCGGACTCAGCCGACTTTGGGCAACCCTCTGCCCTGATGACACAAAAAGATCGAATAAAGGAAACGCACATGTCAGTGATCCCCCGGTTCCGCCTTAGCCATTTTGTGGCCGCGCTTTGCCTTTCAGGGGTGATGGGGCTGGGAAGTCAGGCATCGGCGCAGGTGACCGCGTTCAAACAGGCCGTCGCCGAAGGGGTTTCACGCAACGCCAAGATCGCCGCCTTTTATCGCGCCCAGGATTTCGCACCGATCTGGACGGGGTCGGATGACGCGGCGCGCCTGCGTCGGATCGCGTTGATCGAAGGGTTTCGTGGCGCTGCGGCCCATGGCCTGCCCGAGGCGAAGTATGATCCTGAAACGATCATCGCCCGGCTTGGCGCGGCCGGTACCGCGCGGGCGCGCGGCCAGCTTGAAGTGGCCCTGACAGAATTGTTCCTGGATTTCGCCGGTGATATTCAAACCGGCATTCTGACACCCGCGAACGTGGACGAAGGGATCAAGCGGATCGCGCCGCTGCGGGATGCGGGCGCATATCTGCAAGGTATCACTGGCGACGATCCGCGCGGTTTCGTGCAATCGCTTTCGCCGGAAACGCCGGAATACCTGCGGTTGATCAAGGCCAAAATGGACCTTCAGCGCGACCTGGCGGCTGGCGGATGGGGGCAGGCGGTGCCGGCCAAGGCGCTGAAACCCGGCGAAACCGGGCGATCGGTCATTGTGTTGCGCAACCGACTGATTGCTATGGGGTATTTGCCGCGCTCGGTTTCTGCGACCTATGATTCAGCGATGCAAAAAGCGGTTCAGACATTTCAGGAAAACCACGGTCTGACCAGTGACGGGGTCGCCGGACCCACGACAATTCAGGCGATCAACGTTCCGCTGGAACGGCGGCTGAAATCGGTCATTGTCGCGATGGAGCGGGAACGCTGGTTGAACCTTCCGCGGGGGGATCGCCATGTTCTGGTGAACATCACGGATTTCCACGCCCGCATCATCGACTTCGGAATTGTGACGTTTCAGACGCGTTCGGTTGTCGGACACAAGGATCTGGATCGGCGCACGCCGGAATTCTCGGATGTGATGGAACATCTGGTCGTCAACCCGACATGGAACGTTCCGCGATCCATCGCGACCAAGGAATATCTGCCCGCGTTCAAACGCAACGCGAATTCGAACCGGCACCTAAAGCTGATCAATTCGCGTGGTCAGGTTGTCGATCGTTCGCAAATCGACTTTTCCGCCTATAACGAAAGAAATTTTCCGTTTGACCTGAAACAGCCGCCCTCGAACCGTAACGCGCTTGGGCTGGTCAAGTTCATCTTCCCGAACCGTTACAACATCTACCTTCACGACACGCCTGCCAAAAGCCTGTTCAAACGGGAAACCCGCGCCTTCAGTCATGGCTGCATTCGTTTGGCGGACCCTTTTGATTTTGCCTATGCGCTTTTGGCCAAGCAAGAGGCAGAGCCAAAATCGTTCTTTCAGAGCATTCTGCGCACGGGACGGGAAACGATTGTGCCTTTGGATACGCAAGTTCCGGTGCACCTGATTTACCGCACGGCTGTCACGCAGGCCAAGGGCCGGATCAATTTCCGCCCGGATGTCTATGGCCGCGACGCAAAGGTCTGGTCGGCGTTGGAACGTGCGGGTGTTTCACTGGACGCGGTTCAAGGGTAAACAGACCCTAGGCTTGGCGACCAAAGCTGCGGTTCGCGTCGCCATGCGACCCATCAAGGGGCTGGATATGGCGTTTACAATCGCAGATATTGCCGCCGCTCTTGGGGCCCGCGCGGTTGGCGACACCGCCTTGGTCGTGTCCGGCGCATCTGATCCCGCCGGGGCAGGGCCGGATCATCTGGCCATTGCCCTAACCCCAAGGTTCATGGCGGATCTGTCAAAAGGACAGGCAAAAGCCGCGCTGCTGCCGATGGAATCTGATTGGCAGGCGCACGGGCTTTGTGCCGCGATCCTGACCCCGCATTCCAGATTGGCCATGTCCGGGGCCACACGCACACTGGACCCCGGTCAGGGTTATGGCCATGGGATTGACCCGTCAGCCGTGATCGCATCAGACGCCACCTTGGCGGAACAGGTCAGCATTGGCGCGCATTGTGTCATCGGGGCCGGGACCCGCATCGGCGCCGGAAGCGTTATCGGGCCGGGGTGCTATATCGGGCCGGGTGTCACTCTGGGGGCGGGGGCGGTGTTGCACGCGCATGTGCGCATCGGCGCGCGGGTTCAGATTGGCACCGGATTCATCGCGCAGCCTGGCGCCACCATCGGGTTTGACGGGCATTCGTTCACAACCGCCGCCGTCAACCACGTGGAAAGCAGCCGCGCAACCTTGGGCGACCCGACCCACGGCACGCCGCAACCTTGGGAAAAAATCCATTCGCTTGGGTCTGTGATCATCGGGGATGACGTGGAACTGGGGGCAAATACATGCGTGGATTCCGGCACATTGCGCCCCACCCGTATCGGCACCGGCACAAAGATAGATAACCTGTGTCAGATCGCGCATAACGTCGTGATCGGGGATCACTGTCTGTTTGCCGCCATGGTCGGCATTGCCGGGTCCAGCGTGATTGGCAATCATGTGGTGTTGGCTGGTCAGGTGGGTGTCACAGACCATATACAATTGGGCGATAACGTCATCGCCGGTGGGGCTTCGGTGATCCTGTCGCGTGTGCCAGCAGGGCGCGTGGTTCTTGGATATCCGGCGATGGCGATGGATAGGCAATTGGCAAGTTACAAGGCCTTGCGACGATTGCCTCGGTGGATGCGGGAATGGACCGGACGGCAGAAATCGGTTTGCAAGCCGCCAAAGAACGACTAAATCCAGCCACAAGCGGGAAGGGAGGCGACGGTATGGGCATCGAAGACAAAGTGATCGCGATCATCGCGGAACAGGCCGTTCTTGAAACGTCTGCCGTGACATTGGATTCGACACTGGAAAGCCTGGGGATCGATTCACTCGGGCTGGTGGAAAGCATCTTTGCCATAGAAGAGGCATTCGACATTCAGGTGCCGTTCAACGCCAATGATCCCAGTGAAAGCGATTTCGACATAACCAATGTCGGAACGATCATTGCAGGCATCCAGAAACTGGTGGCGGATCAGGCTTCGTGAAAAGGGTTGCGATCACCGGCGCGGGCACGATCAACGCGCTTGGCCATTCCGTATCCGACACGTTCGAAGCGATGCGAGAAGGCCGCTGTGGCATCGGTGAGCTGGAGATGCGCGACGTTGATCGCCTGTCGATCCGCATTGGTGGCCAGGTCAAAGGGTTTGAGGCCGAAGGCGAATTCAATCGCCAGCAGATGGTACTTTATGACCGGTTCACCATGTTCACCCTGCACGCGGCGAAAGAGGCGATTGCCCAATCGGGGCTGGAATTCACCGGCGAAATTGCCGCCAAATCCGGCGTGGTTCTGGGAACCGCTGGGGGCGGTGTGTCCACCTGGGATGACAATTACCGCGCCGTTTACGAAGAGGGCAAGAACCGGGTGCATCCCTTTGTCGTGCCCAAGTTGATGAACAACGCCGCCGCCAGCCATGTGAGCATGGAATGGAATCTGAAAGGCCCCAGCTTTACGGTATCGACCGCCTGCGCGTCGTCCAATCACGCGATGGCACAGGCGTTTCAGATGGTGCGTACGGGCATGGCCCCGGCGATGGTCACTGGCGGATCGGAATCGATGTTGTGCTTTGGCGGGATCAAGGCTTGGGAAGGGTTGCGGGTGATGTCCAAGGATGCCTGCCGCCCGTTCAGCGCCAACCGCAACGGCATGGTTCAGGGCGAAGGCGCGGGCATTTTTGTGTTCGAAGACATGGATCACGCCAAGAAACGCGGTGCGGACATCCTGGCCGAGGTGATCGGCTTTGCCATGTCATCGGACGCGTCGGACATTGTGATGCCGTCAAAACAGGGCGCAGCACGGGCGATCACCGGCGCGATGCAGGATGCGCGCATTGATCCGTCCGTGGTGGGGTATGTCAACGCCCATGGCACCGGCACCGCCGCCAATGACAAAACGGAATGCGCCGCCGTGGCCGATGCGTTTGGGCCGCATGCGGACAGCCTTATGATTTCGTCTACCAAGTCGATGCATGGGCACCTGATCGGGGGGACGGGGGCTGTCGAATTGCTGGCCTGTATCATGGCGCTGCGCGACGGGGTTATTGCACCGACAATCGGGTACGAAGAAGCCGACCCGGAATGCGCCCTGGATGTTGTTCCAAACGAAGCGCGCGATGCAAAGATCGAGGTCGCGTTAAGCAATGCGTTTGCCTTTGGCGGGTTGAATGCCGTTTTGGCGCTGCGCAAAGCGTAATTACCCACACAAGGCCATCGAAATGAAAACAGCCGCCCGATTGGGCGGCTGTGTCTATTGTCGGGTGTCGTTCGCCGGTGATCTTAGCGTTGTTGCGCGGCGGCGACCGTTGCCATTCCATATCCCTTGGTAAAACCAATCAGGGACATGTTCAGCTTTACTTTCACATCAGGTGCCGAAAAGGGCACAATTGTAAGTGACGCAGTGTTGCCGCGTTTCAGGGAATCGACATCCGCCTGAGTCAGACCGACACGGGCGAAACAGCCAACCGGGCTACAGAACGAAAAACGATACCGTTTGCCCTGATTGCCATCTACGCCCAGCAACAGGTCATCAATCAACGATGTTTCCAGCGGTACAACGATTGTGGCGCCGGCAACGGCCTTGCCGCCGGGCGGAAGGCGGAACAGGCTGAATTCAGCGACCGGGTTGCCGTTTTCGTCCTTTACCAATTGATACAATTGGCAAGGGTCTTCTCCGGATTCCGTTTTAACGCATTGCAACAACCAGTCACCGGATTCTTCTTTGGTATAGGGTTGGCCAATATCGGTGTCGGCTGCGGTGCCCATGGTCAGGCCGCTGTCATCTTTGGCCGAATCCGTGGCTGTGTCGCCTGCCGGTGCCGGTGTTTCTGTTGCAGCAGTGGCCGGGGTGTCGGTTGCAGTGCCGCTGTCCTGGGCCAGTGCAGGCGCAGTCAAGGCAAGGGCGAACAAAAGCGAAATAATGCGAGTCATCGTGAACCTGTCATTTTGAACCGGCGACAAGGCCGGGTTGATCCGCGATTTAACATGTCGCGCTGACCTTGTCAGGCCCTTGTTCCGGGGATGAGCACAAACCTGATCACGCGCACGTGTGCCCATTGTGGCGTTGATCACGATCATTTGGCGGCGGCAGCGCGGGTGACAAGCAATCGCATCATACCAGCCGACGCCCGGCCAATTCGAAACGCGCGTGGGGGGCAGACGGCAATCGGCCATTAGAAAAGGGGCCTTGCGGCCCCTTTTCGTTGTCTCCCTGTCGGACTGGCCGACTTGTAATTGCCGTGACGCTACGGCGTTTGAATCCTGTCGTCAACAGTCAATGTTCGCAATTAACGGGTGCTTTGAGTCATGAAATCGTTACACAAAAAAGGCCGCACCCAAAGGCGCGGCCAGTCTGACAGGGAGGAAGTGAATTCGCGACCACCCTGAGGTGGCGCACGAACCCAATTCACTCTGGCATGAACTGGTTAAGAATGTATGGTCAGCCACAAGATCTAGACAAAACGGCGCGGGGGGCAGGGCCTTTGGACGGAAAGATATTCATTGGCGGTGGTGGTGTTGATTATGCTGAACAGCAAGGGCTGCCCCTAAAATACGCCAACCGTCACGGATTGATTGCCGGCGCGACCGGCACCGGGAAAACGGTTACCCTGCAAATCATGGCCGAAGAATTTTCGGCCGCCGGGGTGCCGGTGATCCTGTCAGATGTCAAAGGTGACCTGTCAGGGCTGGCCGACGCGGGCACCGAAGGGTTCAAACTGCACGATGCGTTCACGAAACGCGCGGCGACAATCGGGTTTAGCGATTATGGCTATGCCGCATTCCCGGTTCTGTTCTGGGACCTGTTCGGTGAGGCCGGTCACCCGATCCGCACAACAGTCAGTGAAATGGGCCCCTTGCTCTTGTCCCGGCTGCTGGAACTGACCGACGCACAAGAAGGCATTCTGAACATCGCATTCCGCCTGGCCGACGAACAGGCGCTTCCATTACTTGACCTGAAAGATCTGCAATCTCTGTTGGTCTGGGTCGGGGAAAATCGTGAAACCCTTAGCCTGCGCTATGGCAACATCGCGGTTCAGTCGATTGGTGCCATTCAGCGATCGCTTTTGGTGTTGGAAAATCAGGGCGGCACCAAGCTGTTCGGTGAACCCGCACTTGAGTTGAGCGACCTTATGCGCACGGACACTGACGGGCGCGGCATGATTTCCATCCTGGCGGCAGACAAGCTGATGGGATCGCCCCGCCTGTATGCGACATTCCTACTGTGGCTGTTGTCGGAATTGTTCGAAGAACTGCCCGAGGTCGGTGACCCGGACAAACCCCGTCTGGTGTTCTTTTTCGACGAGGCGCATCTGTTGTTTGACGACGCGCCAAAGGCGCTGGTGGACAAGGTGGAACAGGTTGCCCGCCTTATCCGATCCAAGGGGGTTGGGGTTTATTTCTGCACGCAAAACCCGGCTGATGTCCCCGAGGATGTTCTGGGTCAGCTTGGCAACCGGGTTCAACATGCCTTGCGCGCATTTACGGCCAAGGATCGCAAGGAATTGCGACAGGCGGCGGAAACCTATCGCGACAATCCGCGATTTTCGACCGAAGATGCGATCCGTGAGGTCGGCGTGGGCGAGGCGCTGACGTCTTTCCTGGAATCAAAAGGCGCGCCGGGCGTGGTCGAACGCACCCTGATCCGCCCTCCGTCCTCTCAATTGGGTCCGATCAGCGACGCGCGGCGCGCGGCTGTCATGGCCGCGTCGCCCGTTGCGGGAAAATACGAAACCACGATTGACCGGGTTTCGGCCTATGAAACCCTTAAGGCGCGCGCCGAAAAAGCGGCGAAAGAAGCCGCCGCCGCTGAGGAAAAGGAAGACCAGCTGTCCACGGCCGAACGGGAATATCAGGCGGGCCGGCGGTATTCGGGAACGCGGGTCACACGGTCAACGTCGAAGCGCAGCCGCAAAAAGGACGACAGTTTCGGGTCGGCCATATCGACGGCTGTGATCAAGGAATTGAAAGGAACCACAGGGCGGCGCATTGTGCGCGGCATTCTGGGGGGGCTGTTCAAGTCGCGCTGATTTTTTCCGACATCAGGGCGCGCAGCGGTTCAACATAGGTTCGGCTGACCGGCAGGGTGCGGCCATCGGACAAAAGCAACTGAAACCTGCTGCCGTCCCGCGACACGTCAACCATATGCGCCTTTGCCGCCCAGTGAGAGCGGTGGATTTGGTGACCGGGCAATTTATCAAGTTCGGCCATGGCATCCGACAGGCGGATCAGAACCATATGGGTGCCTTGGGTGGTTGTTGTTTCGACATAGTGATCCTGCATCGACAACGAAACAATGTCCGACCCCAGTTCCGGCGGCAATCGGCGGTGAAATCTGGTCGTGAAAGTCGTTTGGGCCGTGTCTTCGTGCGGGTCCGATCCGGCAGGGTAGGGTGACCCTGTTTCTGCTTGCGATGACGTTTCCGACCGGTCCGGGCGGGACCAGCCATAAAAGCGCACCAACCCGATGGCGAATCCGATGATGGTGACCTGCATCCAGATCATCGGGAACCGAAACGCTTCGGCAACGCCGGGCCAGATGATCAGCGCGACAAAGAACACAACGCCCGCGCCCGGCAATCCGCCAAGTGCGGCGCCGATCGCGATTCTGACCATGCGTGGCAGGGTGGACAGGCGTGGATGGGCCAGACACATTCGTATCAATCCGCCCATGAACAAGGCCACGCCACCGACGCAAACGGTCCAAAAGACAAAACGTTCGGCAATGTTCAGTTCTTCGTATGACCCAAAAGGCCCAAGAAAGGTCAGCAGAAAGATAACGGCGATATCAATCAAGATATGCCGATCCGCTGCGAAATTTCTGAAAAATTCACGCATCGTGAAATGAATAACCAATATATCCACGCATCGTTTTCTTATTTCACGAAAATTATTTTGAATGCAAGGCGGGGTAGCGGCCATATGCGGTCATTCAATTACGAAACCGTTACTCAACATGACTTTTCTATAGCGAACACTTTAGGCCCCACCGGCGGCCCGTGACACCTAGGTGAAGCGGGTCGTCGGAACCTTCGTCACCTGACCCTCCCATCACCCGACCCCATTTGGGCGCGATGGTGACGCAAAAGGCCGCCGGTCCCCACCGGCGGCCTTTCCCATGCTCCACTTCGGTGGGGGCTCCACCGGGCATTACATCAAAACGGAATTTCATCGTCCAGATCACGCGACGGTGCGCCGCCCCCGCCGGATCCACCACCGGACCCGCCCGAAGGTCCACCGCGATCATCGTAACCGCCGCCGCCGCCGCCAAAGTCGCCGCCACGGTCATCATATCCGCCGCCGCCACCGCCGGAAGACCCGCCGCCGTAGCCACCGCCACCGCCGCCTCCACCTTCGCCGCGCGCGTCAAGAAGGGTCAATTCACCACGATAAGGGCGCAGGACCACTTCGGTTGAATACCGGTCCTGGCCAGATTGGTCCTGCCACTTGCGGGTTTCCAATTGGCCTTCGATATACACCTTGGACCCCTTGCGCAGATATTGTTCCGCGATGCGGGCCAGGGGTTCGGAAAAAATCGCCACGGAATGCCATTCGGTGCGTTCGCGGCGTTCGCCGGTATTGCGGTCTTTCCAGTTTTCCGAGGTGGCGATGCGAAGATTGCACACCTTGCCACCGTTCTGAAACGTCCTGACCTCGGGATCGCGCCCAAGATTTCCGACGATGATGACTTTGTTGACCGATCCCGCCATTGGGGCCCCCTTCGATTCCGCAGATGTGGTTGGAACGGTTACATCAGACCACAAAGGAAAGGTAAAGTTTCCAGAAAAATGTACAGGCGCGGCGCTGTCCTTCGGCGGTGTCAGCGGATTGGCTTTTGACGGGGCGACTGGCCGAAAACTGCAAGGTGATTGGCCCCGGCACGGCGCGGCGCCAATGTGCGATCTGTTTGGTCGAAACCGCATCGTTCGGGTCGGTCTGACGTGCAACAAACCGGTGGCGAAACCCCGCCGACGGGGGGTGGAACGATCTGCAATTGCCGCTAAAGTGCGCGCAAGTTTTCAAAGAATAACTGGGCGGATTCGGGATAGTGACTTTTCGATTGACGGCAGCGGCCCTTGTTGCGGCTTTCGCGATAACCGGTGCCGCCCCGGCGGAAACCTTTTCGTCAAAATCGCGGGTGAAATTGTTCCGCTCGCAAACCAAGGTTTTGGATACCCGCGCAAAGTCGCAGTACAAGAATTCTGTCCGCCTTAAGCCTGAGGCGGTCAACACGCCGACCAAATGGGACACCGTCGCGCCGAAATTTCGCGGCCGCTACAGAGGGCCGTTCCTTGCCATGGCGCGTGACGCGGCCCGACGCCACGGAGTGCCCGAGGATCTTTTCCTGCGCCTTGTTCAGCAAGAAAGCGGATGGAAGGCCACGGCCAAATCCCACAAGGGCGCGCTTGGGCTGGCGCAATTGATGCCGGCAACGGCCCGGACACTGGGTGTGGACCCCCACGATCCGGCCCAGAACCTAAGCGGCGGGGCGCGGTATCTGGCGCGCCAGTTCAAGGAATTCGGGTCATGGCGTCTGGCGTTGGCCGCTTATAATGCCGGGCCGGGTGCGGTGCGTAAATACGGTGGTGTGCCGCCTTATGCGGAAACCAAAAACTATGTCAAAGTGATCTGGGGCCACTGAGGTTTCGAACCTTGCCTGTGCGCCAATTGCGGCGGCAAAACCCCCATTCATAAGCTGACCGCCGCACCCCCATCGGGCGCGGCCGGATCTGTTTGGCCACTGGCGGCAGGCTCACTCGGCCGCTATTTTGATCACCGGGGTCATCGTTGCGAATTGTGCGTCGCTAAGGTGGCATTTGATCTGGTGACCGGCAAAATCCCGCATTGGAGGCACATCCTTTTCGCACAGTCCGCCCGGGACCTGTGATTTCCACCGACAGCGCGTCTGGAACGGACAGCCAGGCGGTGGGTTCATCGCGGATGGGATGTCGCCCTCAAGAACGATGTGTTCCTTTTCGATCGAGGTGTCCGCGATCGGCACCGCCGACAACAACGCTTCGGTATAGGGGTGATAGGGGGGCGAAAACACGTCGTCGGTTGTGCCCATTTCCACCACATGGCCCAGATACATCACCATGACCCGGTCGCTGAGATAGCGCACGATGGACAGGTCGTGCGAGATGAACAAAAGCGTTGTCTTTTCCTCGCGTTGGATGTCCATCAAAAGGTCGGTCACCGCCGCCTGAACAGACACGTCCAGCGCCGAAACGGGTTCATCCGCGACAACGATGCGTGCCCCACCCGCAAAGGCCCGCGCAATGCCGACACGCTGCTTTTGACCACCTGACAACTGGCGGGGCATGCGATCTGCAAAGGCACGGGGCAATTTCACCAGATCAAGAAGCGTCAGCATGCGGTCACGGCGTTCGGCGTCCGACGATCCGATTTTGAAGATTTCGAGCGCGCGAATGATCTGACGCCCGACGGTCATCGACGGGTTCAGCGTGTCAAACGGGTTCTGAAACACCATCTGCACATCCGCGACGGTCTGGGTGTCGCGATCATCAATGCCGGTGTCCTGAATTTCACGGTCATCCAGAATGATCTTGCCATCCGTGGCTGTCTCAAGCCCCATCAACACCTTGGCGAATGTGGATTTGCCGCAGCCGGATTCACCGACAATCGCCAGTGTTTCGCTTTCGCGGGCCTCAAATGACAGGGTTTCGTTGGCTTTGACGACCTTTTTGTTGCTGCCGCCAAAAAGCGATGATGCGGCGACCTCGTAGTATTTCTTGAGGTTTTCCATCTTGAGGACAACTTTGCCGGGTTCGGCTTTTTCCTTGACCTCGCCTGCGACGACGGGCGCGTCCCAGTCGATTTCCTCATAGCGCAGGCAGCGGGTTGTGTGACGATCATCGCCTTGAATGTTGGACATGGTGATGTCGCCGGCGTCACAGCGCCCGGCCTGGAAATAATCGCAACGGGGGCCAAAGTTGCAGCCGTCCGGGCGTTCGTGGGGCAGGGGAAAGTTGCCTGGGATCGCCACAAGCGGGCGCGATGTCTTGTCGGCGCCGGGCAGGGGGATCGAGCGGAAAAGGGCCTGTGTATAGGGATGACGCATCTTGTCGAACACGTCTTCGATCGAACCGCGTTCGACCGCTTCGCCGGAATACATCACACACAACCGGTCACAGGTTTCCAGAACAAGGCCAAGGTTGTGCGAGATGAACAGCATCGACGTGCCGTATTTCACGCCGAGTTCCTTGACCAGTTCGACGATCGCGGCTTCGACGGTCACGTCCAGGGCGGTTGTTGGTTCATCAAGGATCAACAGCGATGGTTTGGACATCAGGGCCATGGCGATGACGATGCGCTGTTGCTGACCACCGGAGAGCTGATGGGGAAAGGAGTTCAAGATCCGCTTGGGGTCCGGCAGTTTGACATCGGTGACAACCTGCAGGGCGCGGTCGTAGGCCTCTTTTTCGGGGATGCCTTCGTGGATCATCGGGACTTCCATCAGCTGTTTGCCGATGCGCATGGCCGGGTTCAGAGAGGCCATGGGTTCCTGATAGATCATCGCGATTTCATTGCCGCGGATCTTGCGCAGGTCTTCGGGGGACATGGCCGACAGGTCGCGGCCCTTGAATTTGATTGAACCGCCGGTGACACGGCCGTTCTTGCCCAGATCCTGCATGACCCCAAGGGCCACGGTGGATTTGCCGCACCCGGATTCCCCAACCAGCCCGACCGCTTCGCCGGGCATGACATTGACCGAAAAATCCATCACCGCAGGGATTTCGCGCAACCGCGTAAAGAAGGAGATCGAGAGCTTGTCGATCTCAAGGATGGGACCGTCATAGGCGGGTTTATCGGCCATTGGCGCAACCTCCTGAGGGGTGGGTATTGGTTGAGGCCGGGGAGGGGGCGCTGCCCCCGCCATGGCTTTGCCACGGCTCCCCCGAAGTATTTGGGGAAAGATGAACCGGGGGTCGAAAAAGACGGATGGGCGTGGTGCGTTTCATGTCATTCGATCCTGCGGGCGCGCCGCGCTGGTGGTTGGGCAACAGGGCGCAATCAATCCTTGAGGCTTTCTTCTCTCAGGCCGTCGGCCATGAGGTTGAGGCCAAGCACCAGCGACAGGAGTGCGAGGGCGGGTACAATTGCCGCGTGCGGGTAGATCGACAGAAGTTTGCGCCCGGCGTTGATCGTTGTGCCCCAGTCCGGGCTGTCCGGTGGCAGGCCGAGGCCAAAGAAGCCAAGCGTGCCGAGCAGGATCGTGGTGTAGCCGATCCGCAGGCAAAAATCGACGATCAGGGGGCCGCGTGCATTGGGCAGGATTTCCCAGAGCATGATGTACCATGGCCCTTCGCCGCGGGTTTGGGCGGCGGCGACGTAATCACGGGTTTTGATGTCGAGCACGAGGCCGCGCACAATCCGGTAGACCGTGGGGGCGTTGACAAAGATCACCGACACAAAGACGACGAGGATGCCGCCGGGGATGTTGAAGAGGTCAAGCCATTCGGGCAGGAAGCTGACCGGCGTGTCTTTGTCCGAGACCAGCATGAGGTAGAGCAGGAACAACGGGATCAACACGATCGCCATTGCCTTGTTCCTTCGTGCCGGTTCCGTGAAGTAGCGCGAATTGATCAGCACCATGAGGAACATCAGCGGGAACAGGAACAGCACCAACGCCAGATAGGACGGGATGCCTGTTTGCACGATCTCGGGCGTGACCAGAAGGTAGAACAGAAGGATCACCGGAAAGGCGAGGATCAGGTTGGCAAGGAATGACAGGAACACGTCAAGGCGCCCGCCGACATAGCCCGCGGGCAGGCCGAGGGTGATCCCCACCATAAAGGCAAACAGCGTGGCCAGCGGCGCGATCCGCATGACAACGACGCTGCCTGACACCATGCGCGAGAACACGTCGCGTGCCAAGTTGTCACCGCCAAAAAGATAGTAGGGATAGTCGCCCTCACCGGCGCCGCGCAGGGGCGTTCCGGGAAGTTTGTTTTTCATCCCCGAGACCGCCTGAAGCGGGTCGTGGGTGACGATCAAGTCAAACAGGCCGACCGCAAGGGCGGTATAGACCCAGAACATCACCAGCGCGAAACCGGCCATGCCGATCGGATTGTCAAAGAGTTTGCCGTAAAGGCCAAGTTTGCGTTTGAACATGATCGACACGACGAAGGTGACGATCAGGGCAATCCAGACCGGCAACAGCCGTGCCGACACGCCGCCGATGATCCCCTTGTTCGGGATGCCGGGGATCAGGACCCCGCCGACAAGGTAGACCGCGATCACGCCCACCAAGGCCCAGAGCCCAAGGTGGAACACCCGCCGGGCCAGGGCCGCTGGGCCGCGCGCCGCGGATATGGTGCCATCGGCCTGGGCCAATGCCGGGCCGGACGGCGCAAAGCCGAGCACGAGGGAGGCGGCAAAGGCCAGCGCCATGACAAGCAGCGCGGCGAAGAAGATCGGGTTCAAGACAGGGCCAAGCACGCCAGTCCATGTGAGCGGTTCCATGCGCGGGCCTCCTTATGAAATTCTGATGCGAGGGTTGAGGTAGACATAGCCGATGTCGGATATCAGCTGGGTCACCAGCACCACGATAACCGAGACGACCGAAATCCCCAGCAACAGGTCAATGTCATTGTTCCCGGCAGCCTGAACGAGCGCCCAGCCAAAGCCTTTGTAGTTGAACAGGGTTTCAACGATCACGACGCCGTTCAACAGCCAGGGGAATTGCAACATGATCACGGTGAACGGCGCGATCAACGCGTTGCGCAGCGCGTGTTTCATCACGATGTTGGGGAACGATACGCCCTTGAGGCGTGCGGTGCGGACATATTGGGCTGTCATCACCTCGGCCATCGAGGCGCGGGTCATGCGGGCCACATAGCCCATGCCATAAAGCGCGATCGTCAGCACGGGGAGGAAGAAGTTTTCGAAATTGGCGCCGTCCATCGCTGAGGTCGCGGTGCCTTTGAACCATTTCAACCCGAAGGCAGAGGAGGCAAAGACCGCGATCAGGATCACCCCTGAGACATATTCCGGCGTTGCGGTTGTGGCGATGGAAAAGGTGGATAACGTGCGATCCAGCCGCGAACCTTCGCGCATCCCGGCAAGCACCCCGACAATCAGCGCCGAGGGGACCATCAGGATCATCACCCACATCATCAGCTTGCCAGTCAGGCCAAGGCGGATACCGATGATCGTGCTGACATCATCCCGAAACACACGGCTCGTGCCCCATTCGCCCTGAAGAATGCCACAGAAGGACGCCGCGCCGGTGGCGTCTTCGCCTTTCGGGATACACCGCCCCGCGATGACCTGGCCGTCGGCATCTGTCCGCGTCCAACCCGGTAAAACGCCCAGCCATTCGCTGTAACGCACCAGCAAGTGTTGATCGAAACCGTTGTTCGCCAGCCAACCCGCAACCTCTTCGTCGGTCATGCGGGCGTTGCCTTCGTATTTGGCAACTTTTTCCAGGTTCGGCGGAAGGTTGGTCAGAAAGAACACCAGAAAGCTGAGGCAAAGCGCCGTCAGAATCATCGTTCCCGTCCGTTTAAGGAGGAAGCTGAGCATCATACGTCCCTGTCTGGCTGTGACCCCGGCCTTTTGCGGCTCTGGAAGTGATGGATCACGGGCTTGAAATGCAACGGGGCCGTGCGGTTTGCACGGCCCCGGCGCGTTGGATCAGCTTTCGACCCACCACTTGTAGTGATGCATCTCAAAGGTAGGATGCATCTCGGTGCCGTGCACCGTTGGTTTGTAGTGGCGGAAGAGCGAGCGCCAGTACGGCTGAATCAGCACGCCCTCGTCCAGCATGATCTTTTCGATCTTGGCCATCACGACCTTGCGCTTGTCCGCATCCGCGATCGACATAGCTTCGGATAGAAGGGTGTCGAATTCTTCGTTGGCAAAGGCGGTTTCGTTCCACGCAACACCCGACCGATAGGCCAGCGCCAGAACCTGAACACCCAACGGGCGCATGTTCCATTCGGTTGACGACCAAGGATAGGCCAGCCAGTCGTTCCAGAATGTCGAACCGGGCAGGATTTCGCGTTTCACGTTGATCCCGGCATCACGGCACTGAGCCGCGACCGCGTCGCATGTGGCGGATTGCCATTCATCATCGATCGAAATCAGTGTGAATTCGGTGTCCGCGTGGCCTGCTTCGGCTAACATCGCCTTGGCTGCGGCCGGATCGGTCGCCGGTGTGTCGATTTCTGCATATTCCGGGTGAATAGGGCAAACGTGGAAGTTTTCAGCCACGGTGCCAAGGCCGGAATAGCCAAGTTCCAAAACCACGGAATTGTCCACGGCGCGTTGCAGCGCCTGACGCACCTTTACGTCGGTGTATGGCTCTTGCTTTTGGTTAAAGCGCACACAGATCGTCGCGGCGGTTACCGCTTCGGATTTGGTCCATTCCATCGCGTCCAGAACTTCGACGAATTCACCGGTGGATTGATAGGTCATGTCAACCTCATCGGAATCCGCCGCTGCAACCCAGGCCGCCATATCGGTGCCAAAGTCGATGAATTCGATCCGGTCCAGATATGCGCCTTCGCCCCACCATTCGTGATCGGTGTTCTTGACCAGAACCTGTTTGACACCGGGGCTGTTTTCTTCGGGTTTGAACGGGCCGGTGCCGATCGGGTTATCGGCCGGGTCACCGCCGGTATAGGATTGGTGCACCACCTGGGCAGGATAATCGGCCATGCCCGGAATGATCGTGATGTCTGGCGCCGAACATTTCAGCACGACGGTCAGATCATCCGGTGCGGTGATCGCGCCGTCACGGGCTTTGCCGGTGGCTTCGTCGATCAGCGTGGTCATGCGCGACGCCATCGAATTGCCTTCGACGCCTTTTTCACACCAGCGGTTAAAGTTGAACACCACGTCCTGCGCGGTGAAGGCATCGCCGTTGTTCCATTTCACGCCGGGGCGCAGGTGCAGCGTGTATTCTGTGGCGTCTTCGTTGGCGTCCCAGCTTTCCAGCAGGCGGCCTTCGAATGTGCCGTCGCTGTTGTACTGGATCAGATATTCCAACCATCCGCGCGAAAAGTTGGCCATTTGCGACCAGTCAAAATTCCGCGGATCCTTGAGCGCCTTGCATTCCATCTGTACCCGCAGCGTGCCGCCCATCTGGGCCTTGGCATGTGCCGCAGCGGCGACAGGCTGATCCAGCCCGCCGAGTGCATAAACCACCGGCGTGGCCACCCCAAGCGCCGAAGCCCGTGCAATGAATTCACGCCGGCTGAGTTTTCCTGCCTTGAATTCCTTGGCAAACATCTGCGCGGCCGGGTGGACCCGGTCTTTGGATGTCATATGCGTCATCTTGTTCTCCCTGTGACACAATCATATTTATTGGACCGCGCGTGCGGCCCCGTTGATTGACATTTTTTGTCGTAAGGCCCGGCAATTCGATCTGGAAATCGACCGGCGGGTCATCATGCGTGTATTTCCGCACGCCATGGGCCACCGGTCAACGTGCCCAATCGGCATTTTTAGGTCTGAAAGCGACATCGACCCTTATCAAAAACGACATCGCCGCTGGCCGCAACCTATTAAAGGCCATTGACGATCACTTTTCGGTTCGTTTTTGGGAATTAGCCCGCGCGGCGCAGTGCGCTTGGGGTCTGTCGGGTTCGGTGCTGCATAAACCGGGTGAAATAGGCGGGGCTGGAAAACCCCAGATCACTGGCAATCTGGCCTATTGGGGCACTCGTATCGGCAAGGGCGATCCTGGCGGCGTGCAATACCCGGCCATTCAGAATTTCGGCCGCAGTCTGGCCCGCGGTGTGCCGGCACACCCGGCTAAGGTGGGTTGGGGTTACGTCCAGCATTTCGGCATAATCAGCCATCGGGCGGCCCGAGCGAAAATGCAATTCGACCAGCCCCATGAACGCGGCGGCAAGGCGTTCGGCGGCTGTGGGTTCCGCCGGGTCGGGCAAGATTTGGCCACGGGTTCGCCGGAACCAGATGGCCAACAGCGTCGCATAGGCCCGAAGGGTTTCTTCGGTGAAATCGTCATCGTGGCTTTGTTCGCGTTGAAGGGCATCCAGAATGCTGCCGACCGCGCCCTGCATCTGAACATCGCGCACCCGTAACAGGACCGGTTCGCGTGGAAATCTGCGAATCGATCCGGCGGGCAATGTCATCGCCTGTGCCTGTGCCATTCCGCCGATATCCATGGCAAAGACAAATCCTGCCGGGACAAACAGGGCGTTATGGACGCCCATGCCACGTCTTCGACCCAAAAGCTTTAGCGTGCCTTGTCCGCGCGTGGTCCAGACGAACACGTCTTCGGTACGCGCATGGGGCAGGGACAGCCGCCATGCCCCGCGCCGCACCAAACTGCCTATGGGTTGCAGCCGTGGCTTGTCGGTCGATGCCTGGGTTTTGTTCGAAATTGACAATTAATCGCGCCCTGTTGTCCCGATAGTCCAGAAAAATACTGGCTAAGGATAAACCTAACTAGCATCCGGGTACAGGGTTGGCCAGTTTTTCATGCGCGCACGGAACCAGGTTCTTTGGCGTTTGGCGAATTGCCGCGTGGCAATTGTCGCGGCTTCGCGGGCGTCGTCCAGGGTCATCTTGCCCGACAGGTGGGCGATCAGTTCCGGGGCGCCGATGGCTTTGGAAGACGGCCAATCCGGTGACCACGTCGCTAGGTTGGCGCGCGCTTCGTCAAGCGCGCCCTGGGTCAGCATCATGTCGAACCGGCGTGCGATCCTGTCGTTCAGCCACTCCTTTGGTGCGTCCAAAAGGATCGGCTGCGCCTGATCCAGCGGCAAAATCGGCGGCGGCGTTGCGTCCTGCCAGGCCGCGATGCCACGCCCGGTGGCGCGCTGAACCTCCCAGGCGCGCTGTACCCGCATGGGGTTTTGGTGATCAATTCGGCTGCGGGTTTGTGCATCCAGATCATCAAGCATGGCTTGCAACCCGTGGTTCAGGCGTAGGGCGTCGCCCTCTATTCGCACATCGGGTGGCGTTTCGGGGATGTCTGCCAACCCTTGCGTCAGGGCAGAGAAATACAGCCCCGTGCCGCCAACGATGATCGGTCGCGCGTTTTTGTTCAACAGCGTTGCGACCTCGCGCAGCCATGCGCCGACGGAATAGGGCATGTCGCCAGGAATATGACCGAACAGGTGGTGGGGAACGCTGGCCTCATCCGCGGGCGATGGCCTGGCCGTCAGAACCCGCCAATTGGCAAAGACCTGTATCGCATCCGCGTTCACGACGATTCCGCCATCGCGCTGCGCGATTTCGATCGCGAGGGCGGATTTGCCCGACGCGGTTGGCCCGGCGATCAGGATCGGGCGCTCAGGGTCCAGGTTTTCAGGTGGTTTCACAGGGTGTTGACCGGGATTAGGACAAGACGACGATGGAGCATTGAACCGCGCGGCATTTTCCGACAGTTTGCCCCCGATCCTAGACCCCCCACAGGACGGAGCGCAACATGGCCCAAGACACCGACAAAACAACCTTTCGCCGCGTGCTTTTGAAGATATCGGGCGAAGCGCTGATGGGGGACACACAATATGGCCTTCACCCGCCGACAGTGGAACGCATCGCCGCCGAAGTGAAATCGGTTCACGATATGGGGGTCGAGGTTTGCATGGTCATCGGTGGCGGCAACATCTTTCGCGGCCTTCAGGGCAGCGCGCAGGGGATGGAGCGGACAACCGCCGATTACATGGGCATGTTGGGCACGGTGATGAATGCGCTTGCGGTGCAATCGGCATTAGAGACGCTTGGCGTGCATACGCGGGTGGTCAGTGCGATCCCGATGGATCAGGTGTGTGAGCCCTATATCCGCCGCCGCGCCGTGCGCCATCTTGAGAAAAAGCGCGTGGTGATTTTTGCTGCCGGAACCGGCAACCCATATTTCACAACGGATACGGCGGCGACCCTGCGCGCCAGTGAAATGGCCTGCGAGGCGATATTCATGGGCAAACAGGTTGATGGCGTTTACGACAAAGACCCCAAGGTTCACGCCGATGCGGTGCGCTATGACGACATCACCTATGACGATGTGTTGTCCCAATACCTAAAGGTGATGGACGCCAGCGCCATCGCCCTGGCACGCGACAACAACATGCCCATCATCGTGTTTTCACTGGACGAACCGGGCGGGTTTCGCACCATTATGGCGGGCAAGGGCACCTATACACGGGTGCATGGCTAAGGTCCGGCCCTATACACCCCGCCCGCAAGCGGATATGACAGCGCCACCCGCGTAGACGGGACAGATGACGACAGGTGAGCATGATGGCAGACGACGATCTAGACATTGATATTGACGACCTGGAACGCCGGATGGACGGCGCGATGGGGGCACTGCGCACGGAATTTGCATCGCTGCGGACAGGGCGTGCTTCGGCATCGATGCTGGACCCGATCATGGTTGATGCCTATGGCCAGCCGACGCCGATCAACCAGGTGGGGACAGTGAATGTGCCCGAATCCCGGATGGTGACGGTCAATGTCTGGGACAAGGGCCTGGTCAATGTCGTCGAAAAGGCGATCCGCGAAAGCGGGCTGGGGATCAATCCGCAGATGAACGGCACAATCATCATGTTGCCAATCCCCGAATTGAACGAAGAACGGCGCAAGGAATTGACCAAGGTCGCGGCACAATATGCCGAACATGGCCGCGTCGCCGTGCGCAACATCCGTCGCGACGGGATGGACCAGATCAAAAAGGCGAAAACCGCCGGCATGTCCGAAGATGACGTCAAGATTTGGGAAACCGAGGTGCAGGAATTGACCGACAAGTTCATCGTCCTGGTGGACAAGGCGCTTGACTCCAAGCAAGCCGAGATCATGCAGGTCTGAGCCAGAGCGGCGGACCAAAGCCAGAGGAGAGCCACGTGCCCGACGACGGCAGACAATTGCGAGGGCCACGCCACGTTGCCATCATTATGGATGGCAATGGACGGTGGGCCGAAGCACGCGGACGCCCGCGCCTGTTCGGCCACCATGCCGGCGCACGCCGCGTGCGCGAGATCGTCGAGGCCTGCCCGGATCTGGGTGTGGATTACCTGACGATATTTGGTTTTTCGACCGAGAACTGGAAACGCACCCAGATCGAAGTCGCCGGGCTGATGAACCTTTTTCGCAGCTATATCCGCAAGGAAACCCGCGCGTTAAAGGAAAAAAACGTTCGCGTTCGGTTCATCGGGGATCGCCCCGGTCTGGATGAAAAGCTGCAACAGATGATGGACGAGCTGGAAGAGGTGACATCCCATTGCACTGGCACCAACCTGACCATCGCGTTGAATTACGGTGGCCGTGACGAGGTGGCCCGCGCCACCAAACGGTTGGCCGGCGACGTGGCAAAGGGGCGTCTGGATCCCGAAGCGATCGACGAAGAAACCCTGCCGCGATATCTGGACACCCATGTTCTTCCTGACCCTGATCTGGTGATCCGCACCAGTGGCGAAGCGCGGATTTCAAATTTCCTTCTGTGGCAATCGGCCTATGCGGAATACGAATTCATTGACACGCTGTGGCCCGATTTCACCCGTGACGTTTTCAGCGGTCTGGTCAACAATTTCGCAGGGCGCGAACGCCGTTTCGGCGGGGTTAAAGTTTAGATGACTGACAGCGGGCCCGAAAACGGGGCTGAACAGGCGGCTGGTCGCAATTGGTCCGATCTGGCCCCGCGTGTCATTTCCGCGATTGTGATGGCCGCGATTGGGGCAACGCTGATCTGGGTTGGCGGTATCTGGTTTCAACTGGGTCTGTCACTGATTGCCGGTGGCATGGTCTGGGAATTGTCGCGGATGCAGGAACCGGGGCAGGGCGGCTTGGCCGCAAAGCTGGCGGTGATCGCCGCGCTGACCTTGTTCGCCGCGACATTCATGCCGCAGTGGGTGGCGTTGGTGATGCTTGTGATCCCGTCACTGGCCATCGCGTCGCTGCTGGGGCAAATGCGCCCGGTTTTCATCGGCTTTGCCGCGATGATCATGGTTGCTGCTTTTGCCATGGTGCGTCTGCGGGTCGATTTCGGGATCAGCTGGTTGCTTTGGCTGGTCGCGGTGATCGTCGTCACCGACGTTGCGGGGTATTTTGCCGGGCGGATGTTCGGCGGGCCAAAATTCTGGCCGCGCATTTCACCCAAGAAAACGTGGTCGGGCACCGCCGCCGGATGGGTCGGCGCGGCGGTGATCGGATTGGTCTTTGGCCTTGTCCTGGGGGCGGGGGCGGGTCTGGTTGTTGTTTCGATTGCGGTTTCTTTTGCGTCGCAAATGGGTGACATCGCTGAAAGCGCGATCAAACGCCGGGCGGGGGTCAAGGACAGTTCGAACCTTATCCCCGGTCATGGCGGCCTTTTGGATCGGTTCGACGGAATGTTGGGTGGATCGCTTTTCCTGATGCTTGCGGGGCCATATATCGGGTTTCCGCCTGTGATCGGCTGATTGGCGGCTTGGGCGGCAAAGGCAGGGCAAGGGCAGAATGCGCAGAATTTCGATCTTTGGCGCGACGGGATCGATCGGGCAAAGCACGATTGACCTGATCGCCCGTGCGCCGGATGCCTATGATGTGGTCGCGCTCAGCGGGGGGCGCAATGTTGCGCAGTTGGCGCATGATGCGCGCCGCCTTAAGGCCGACATTGCCGTGACCGCCTATGACGATTGCCTTGATGATCTGCGTGCGGCGCTGGCGGGCAGTGGGGTCGCGGTGGCCGCCGGGCCGAATGCCCTGACCGAAGCCGCCGCGCGGCCCGCCGATTGGGTGATGTCCGCCATTGTTGGTGCGGCGGGGCTGCTGCCTGGCCTGACCGCATTGGGGCAGGGCGCGACGTTGGCGTTGGCGAACAAGGAAACCCTTGTCGCCGCCGGGCCGCTGGTCATGGCCACCGCACGCGCAAATGCGGCCGAAATCCTGCCGGTGGACAGTGAACATTCCGCCGCCTTCCAATGCCTTGTGGGTGAGGATGTGACCAAGATTGACCGTCTTATCCTGACGGCATCGGGCGGGGCATTCCGCGATTGGCCGGTTCAGGATCTGGCCAGGGCGACCCCGGCGCAGGCGGCAACGCACCCCAATTGGGATATGGGCCAACGGATCACCATCGACAGCGCGTCAATGTTCAACAAGGCGCTTGAGGTGATTGAAGCCAGGGAGTTCTTTCAAATTCCCCCCGACAGGATCGAGGTGCTTATTCACCCTGAATCCACCGTTCACGCATTGGTTGGCCACGTTGACGGGGCGCTGATGGCCCATATGGGCGCACCGGACATGCGCCATGCCATTGGCTATGCCTTGCATTGGCCCAATCGTACCGCTTTGCCGGTGGCACGGCTTGACCTTGCGGCGTTGGGTAAACTGACATTTTCAAACCCGGATCCGGCGCGTTACCCGGCGCTGGCGCTGGCCCGTCAGGTCATGGCGCGCGGCGGTTTGTCGGGGGCGGTGTTCAACGCCGCCAAGGAAACCGCGCTGGATGCGTTCATTGCCGGGGAACTGGCCTTTACCGCCATGGCCGATGCGGTCGCGGCGACACTGGATCGGGCGGACAGCGCCGACAGCCTTATTGATGCCGAAATCACGCTGGATAACACGCTTTGCGCGGATGGGTTGGCCCGGACATGGGCCAGGGACTATATCTCGACAAGATTGAGCAGTTAAGAAAAGGAATTCCGAATGGAATTTTTGCCTGAATTTGGCAGCGTTTTGATGACTTTGGTGGCTTTTGTTGTTGCCCTGTCGATCATTGTCGCGATCCACGAATACGGTCATTACATCGTTGGCCGCTGGTCAGGCATCCACGCCGAGGTGTTTTCACTGGGTTTTGGGCCGGTGTTGTTTTCGCGCGTTGATAAGCGTGGCACGAAATGGCAATTCGCCGCCCTGCCGTTCGGGGGATATGTCCGGTTCCTGGGGGACGGAGACGCCGCATCGTCCGGCCCGGACGAGGAAAAAATCGCAACCCTGTCAAAGTCAGATCAGCGTCACACCATGCTGGGCGCCCCGCTTTGGGCCAGAACGGCGACGGTTGCCGCTGGACCCGTGTTCAATTTCATGCTGTCCATCGCCGTCTTTGCGATGTTGTTCATCGCGCGTGGCGATGTGGCCGAACCGTTAAGTGTTGGGGAAATGCGCCCCCTGCCGAACGCGCCGTTTGAACTGCAGGCCGGGGATCAACTGGTGACTGTGGCCGGGTTAAAGGTGCCGTCGTTCGATGATTCCGATGCTTTGTCGGCGTTTTCAGACGCAATCCCTGCGGCTGCGACGTTGGATTACACCGTTCTGCGTGAAGGCCGCGAAATCAATGTGACCGGGCCGAACCTTTATCCTCCGTTGATCTCGCAACTTGCGCCGCAATCGGCGGCCTATGACATCGGGCTAAAGCCGGGTGATGTGATCACCTCGGTCGAAGGGGTTGCGATTGCCGTCTTTGGTGAATTGAAAACGCATGTCGAAGACGCCGAAGGCCGCCCCATCAAGATCACTGTCTGGCGCCAGTCAGAAAACGCCGAACTGGATTTTGTCCTTGCCCCGCGCCGCGTTGATGAACCCAACCCCGAAGGCGGGTTTCGCACCCAATGGCGGATCGGCATCGTTGGCGCGCTGGCGTTTGAACCTGCGACCGAATCCGTGGGGCCGATCACCGCGCTTAAGGACGGGGTACGCCAGACCGGACAGATCATGAGCAGTTCGATTTCCGGTTTGTGGAGCATGATCACTGGCGCAATTAGTACCTGCAATATGACCGGTCCCATCGGGATTGCCCAAACATCCGGCGCGATGGCCAGCCAGGGGGCCGAAAGCTTTATCTGGTTCGTGGCGGCATTGTCGACGGCTGTTGGTCTGTTGAATCTGTTCCCGATTCCGGTTCTGGATGGCGGGCACCTTGTCTTTTACGGGTACGAAGCAATTGTCGGGCGTCGTCCGTCTGACCGGGCGTTGCGCATCCTGATGGGGATCGGTTTGGCTGTGATTCTGTCGGTGATGGCATTTGCCCTGACCAATGATTTGTTCTGTCCCTAGGGCCGGTGGCTGAGGACGTTCAAGATCCTATAAATATCTGTGGCATGGCCGGGAAATCGGCCGCCACATTCTTGCCTTGTTTCAATGCGGAAAGTCGCCGCAATCGCCGGTCAATATTGTCTCAATCGAAACCCTGAATCAGGGTCGGCAAGGTAAGGACGATTAAGATGTCTCATGCGATTCAAAGCGGCTATAAAGGCCTGTCCCTTTTGTTCATTTTGAACTGGGACCGCATTCTGTACGTGGGCGCGATCGCCATGGCGCTGTTGTTTGGGTCCTTCCTCAGCTCGCTTATGGCCTGATCAGGCACGTCTGACGGACCTGTCTTCACGGTCCTGTCTTTTCAATTCCGCAAACCACGCGCAACCCATCGCCGGTTGCGCGTTTGGCGTTTTGACAACCCGCCTTAGACCCGATACGACGATTGGAACGGGTGGTCTGTGCGGGATAAAACTATGCAATCGAACATCGTAGCGGGCTCGGTCGGGATGACGGGTCAAATCCGTGCGGGACTTGTGTTTTTGCTGGTATGTCTGACGGTGCTTTTGTCAGGTGTCGCCAACCGCGCCGAGGCACAGAGTTATCGGTTTTCCAACGTTCGGGTTTCGGGCAACGAACGTATCGAAACGGGCACAATCCTAAGTTATGCGGCCATTCCACGCGGGCGGACCATGACGGCGGGCCAGTTGAACGCGTCGTATCAACGCATCGTCGGATCCGGGTTGTTCGAAACGGTTGAATTGACGCCACGCGGCAGCACCTTGTCGATCCGCGTTGTCGAATTTCCGACGATCAACCGCATCAGTTTCGAAGGAAACCGGCGGATCAAGGACGACGTACTTGCCGCGACGATCGGGTCAAAATCACGGTTTGTGTTTTCCGCAAATCAGGCGGATTCCGATGCGCAGGCAATAGCCGAGGCTTATGCACAATCGGGGCGGCTTGCCGCGCGGGTCACGCCACGCATCATTCGCCGCGATGGCAACCGCGTCGATCTGATTTTCGAGGTGTTCGAAGGTGGCAACGTCGAACTGGAACGTGTCAGTTTCGTCGGGAACAGGGTCTTTTCGGACAGTCGTTTGCGCCGGGTCGTTGATTCCAAACAGGCCGGGTTTCTGCGTCAGTTGATTCAGCGCGACACCTATTCCGAAGAACGCGTTGCCTTTGACAAACAGGTGCTGCGTGATTTTTACCTGTCGCGCGGATATGTCGATTTTCGGGTGAACGCGGTGCGCGCCGAACTGGCCCGTGAACGCGACGGTTACTTTCTGACATTCAATGTTGTCGAAGGTCAGCAGTTTCGCTTTGGCACGATCACCACGACGTCTTCGGTTCCGGGCGCTGACGCGGATGAATTCCAGGCGGCCCTTAAGCTGCGGCCGGGAATTGTCTATACGCCAACGCAGGTCGAAAATTCGATCACCCGACTGGAACGCCTGGCGGTTCGTAAGGGGATTGATTTTCTGCGGGTCGAACCCCGGATCACACGCAATGACCGCGACCTGACACTGGACATTGAATTCGCGCTGGTGCGCGGGCCGCGGATTTTTGTGGAACGCATCGACATCGAAGGCAACACAACCACACTGGACAAGGTGGTGCGACGCCAGTTCAAGATCGCGGAAGGTGACCCGTTCAACCCACGCGAAATCCGCGAGGCGGCGGAACGTATCCGCGCGCTTGGCTATTTCGAAGTGGCCGAGGTGAACGCGCGCGAAGGGTCATCCCCGGATCAGGTCGTCGTTGATGTGGACGTGAGCGAGGCGCCGACAGGCACCCTGTCCTTTGGTGGGACGTATTCCACCAACGCCGGTATCGGCCTTATCGCGAATTTTCAGGAAAACAACTTTCTCGGGCGGGGGCAGACCCTGAACCTGTCGTTTTCCGGCGCTGCCGCCAGCCGCGTCTATTCGCTGGCGTTTTCCGAACCGGCGTTCCTTGGGCGCAACGTGACCTTTGATTTCGACGGCGGCTATGTCGAAACGAACAACCAATTTGCCAACTATGACACGCAGGTTGCGCGTTTCGGCACCGGGCTGACGTTCCCGATCAATGAAAACATGCGGTTAAAGGTCAAATATGATCTGAACTGGACCAAGCTTTCGTTGGATGCGGGGCGCACCGTTGGTGGGATGATCGCCAATGATGCAGGACGTGGTGGTCTGTTCACTTCGGCACCCGGATACGAATTCACCTATGACAGCCGTCTTGCCGGGCTTAGCCCGACTTCCAGCCTGCAACTGACCTTTGGTCAGGATTTCGCCGGCGCCCTGGGAGATGCCAAGTACATCAAGACCAGCGCCAAGGCGATTGCACAGACAACCATTCTGAACGACGAGATCACGCTTTTGGCGACGTTGCAGGGCGGCGCGATCACGACGCTTGGCGGGTACAACACCCGCGTGACCGACCGCCACATCCTTGGCAATACGGTGATGCGCGGGTTCCAGCCTGACGGATTGGGACCACGCGAAATTGACACCGGTACAAACGGGCGCACCGTGAACGATGCGCTTGGCGGTAAATTCTTTGCCACCGCCCAGTTCGAGGCGAAATTCCCACTGGGTCTGCCTGAGGAATACGGCGTCAAGGGCGGTGTGTTCTATGATGTGGGCACGGTTTGGGGGCTTGATGGAAAAGGCAACACAGGCGCGGGCAACAGCATCGTTCAGGATGCCGCCAAACTGCGCCATGTTGTTGGGGTGTCGATCTTTTGGACAACGCCGATCGGTCCGCTGCGCTTTAACTGGTCCCGTGCGCTTAAGAAACAGAGCTATGATCAGGTTCAGCAATTCGACCTGACGATTTCGACCCGGTTCTGATCACATGCCCCCCGCCGCTGGAAAGCTGCACAGTTTCATGAGGGCCAGCGCCAATGTGGCGGGTGCGGGGGTGTTGGCGTTTGCCTTGATTCTGATGCAAGCGCTGCCGGCCCAGGCACAACCGCGCGTGCAATCCGCACAGGTTTCTATCCTGCTGATCGACAGTGAGGCGGCCTATGCCGGGTCCGAGCTGGGGCGGCGCATGGCCGCAAAGCTCAAGGATGAAAGCCGCACGCTGGCCAGCGAAAATCGCACGATCGAAACCGAATTGATCGACGAAGAAAAGCAGCTCACGGAACAGCGCAAGACCTTGCCGCCTGATGAATTTCGCGCCCTTGCGGATGCCTTTGACGAAAAGGTGCGCCGCATCCGCATTGAACAGGACAACAAGGCCCGCGCGATTGGCCAACAGGGCGAAGATGGGCGCAGCGATTTCCTGACCGCCGCGCGTCCAATCCTGCAAGAGATCATGCGCGAAACCGGGTCCGTGGCCATTCTGGAAATCCGAACGGTCTTTTTCGCAGACAAGACTGTTGATATCACTCAGGAGGTGATCCGGCGCCTGGACGCAGTCACGCCGCCCGATACCACCCAAAACGATCCCGCGCCCAAAGAATAGGCGCCTGTAAGAAAGGTTCTTCCATGACTGACGCGCCGACCCGCGCCGACCTGGACCTCATCCAGCGGATTATTCCGCATCGTTACCCGTTCCTGTTGGTGGACAAGGTCGAAGACATCGTTGGCTATCAAAGCGCACGCGGTGTGAAAAACGTCACCATGAACGAACCCCATTTTCAGGGGCATTTTCCGGGCAAACCGATCATGCCTGGCGTAACCATCGTAGAAGCGATGGCCCAAACCGCCGCCGTGATGGTGGGCGCGGCCCTGAATATGCAGGATCGCAATATGCTGGTCTATTTCATGGCCATCGATGCCTGTAAATTCCGACGCATGGTCGTTCCGGGGGATGTTCTTGAAATGCACCTGACAACCACGCGCGGCAAACCGGGCGGCAAGGTCTGGAAATTCTCGGGCCGGGCCGAAGTCGAAGGCGATTTGGCCTGCGAAGCCGAATTCACGGCAATGATGGATCTGCCCAAGGAGTGATCCCGTGACGATCAGCCCCGACGCACAGATCCACCCCTCGGCGGTGATCGGGGACGGGGCCGTCATTGGCGCGGATTGTGTGATCGGGCCGTTTTGTTGTCTTGGATCAGGTGTGCGATTGGGCGCGCGCACGGTTTTGCACCCGCATGTTGTGATATCGGGCGACACGACGGTCGCATCGGATGTCACGATCCATTCGTTCGCGGTTGTCGGCGGCACCCCGCAAGACAAAAAGTTTCAGGGCGAAGCCAGCAGTCTGGAGATCGGGCCAGGAACCGTCATCCGCGAACATGTCACCATTAACACCGGCACGGCGGCCGGGGGCGGCGTGACACGTATTGGGGCCAATTGCCTGTTGATGGCCGGGTGCCATGTCGCCCATGACGCGCAGATCGCTGACCGCGTGGTTCTGGTGAACCAATCCGCTGTGGCGGGGCATTGCGTCATTGGGGATGACGTGATCATCGGCGGGTTGTCGGGGGTGCATCAACATGTGCGTGTCGGGCAGGGGGCGATCATCGGTGCGGTCACAATGGTTAGCCACGATGTGATCCCCCATGGCCTGGTTCAGGCCCCGCGTGGCGTGTTGGACGGGTTGAACCTGATCGGGTTGAAACGCCGCGGTGTGGGGCGAAAAGACATCACCGCATTGCGCGCCGCGTTTCACACATTGGCACAGGGTGACGGCAGTTTTCAGGATCGTGCCGAACGGCTGGGGCAGGATGACGACAACGTCTATGTCCGCCAGATCGTTGATTTCGTGACGGGGGCCAGTGATCGGTCCTATCTGACACCGGGCCAACCCTGATGCAGGGACGGTTGGGTCTTTTGGCCTTTGGCGGCGGGCTTCCTCGTGAAATCGTATCGGCCAATCCCGATTGCTATGTGGTGACGTTTGAAACGGCAGGCGCTGATCTTGGGTCATCGACGGGGCACCTGCACCGATTTGACGCACTTGATCCGGTGATCGCTGAACTGCGCGCCGCCGGTGTCGATCGGGTGGTGTTCGCGGGTGCCTTGGGGCGTCCGGAATTTTCCCCGCGCCCCGGTGATGTGGCCGCCACGCGCATCGCCGCACAATTGGCAAACCCGGCGGTGGGGGACGATCAGCTGGTGCGCTGTGTTATCGCGGTGTTCGAGGAGGCCGGGCTGAGCGTCGTCGGGGCGCATCAGGTCGCGCCGGCATTGGTGAACGATGCGGGCATTTTGGCGGGGCGCAAACCGGATGCCGCGCAGATGGCCGATGCCTATTTCGCGCGCGATGTTCTGATCGCGCTTGGCCCGCATGACATCGGGCAGGCGGCGGTGGTGGCCGGGGGGCGGTGTCTGGGCATTGAAACCTTGGGGGGCACCGATGCGATGCTGGCCGGGGTCGCCGCCCTGCCGGATGCGCGGCGTCATGCCGTGGGTGGGGTGTTGGTGAAAATGCCCAAACCCGGTCAGGACCTGCGTGTGGACATGCCCGCGATCGGGCCGACCACGGTTGAAACCGCGCGCCGCGCCGGTCTTGCGGGGATCGTCATCTGCGCCAATCGTGTGCTTGTTCTGGCCCGCGAACAGACTCTGTCAGCGGTTCAGGCGGCGGGCATGTTCCTAACGGCCGAGGATTTCTGATGCGCGCCTTTGTCATCGCCGGAGAGCCTTCGGGCGATGCATTGGGGGCCGCTTTGATGGGCGGATTGCAAAACCTGCGACCGGACGTGCGTTTTGACGGGGTCGGCGGGCCATTGATGCAGGCACGCGGATTAACATCGCTGTTTGACATGGACGAATTGTCGGTCATGGGGCTGGCCGAAATCGTGCCGCGGTATCGCGCCCTGAAACGGCGAATGCGTCAGACGGTCAAGGCGATCATCGCCGCCCGACCCGACGTTCTGATCACCATCGACAGCCCCGAATTCACCCTGCGTGTGGCGCGCGCGGTCAAGGCGGCGACGGGCATTCGCACCGTGCATTATGTGGCGCCGTCCGTGTGGGCATGGCGGCCACGACGGGCTGAAAAAATGGCGGGATACATTGATCAAGTGCTGGCGCTGTTCCCGTTCGATCCGCCTCTCATACGTGCCGCAGGGGTTGCTTGTGATTTCGTCGGGCATCCGATTGCTTGCGCGCCCCAGGCGAGCGAGGCGCAGGCGGCCGCTTTTCGGCTGTCCCATGGGTTGGGGGATGCGCCGCTCCTCCTTGTTCTTCCGGGGTCCCGGCGGGCCGAGGTGACGCGCCTCATGCCTGTTTTCGGTCCGGTCGTGGCGCAGCTCAGCGCAGCGCGTCCGGGCCTGCGCGCCATACTTCCGGCCCCGAAACCGGTTGTCGGTCAGGTTCAGGCCCTTTGTGCGGATTGGCCGGTGAAACCTTTGGTCCTTGATCCGCGCGAATTGGGTGATGCGCGGTGGCAGTCGGACAAACGTGCCGCCTTTCGCGCCGCTGATGTGGCCCTTGCCGCATCGGGGAGTGTTTCATTGGAACTGGCGGCGGCCTTTACGCCGATGGTTATTGCCTATGACATGCATTGGATAACCCGGATGGCCCTGCAAAAGATGCTGGTGACTGATACGGTGACCCTGGTGAACAAGATCACCGAACGCCGCACGGTTCCCGAATTCCTGGGCCGCGATTGCCGGGCTGACCTGATCGCACCCGCGCTGGAGGAGGTGTTTGATCACCCCATGAACCAGCGCGGTGCCTTGGTTGAATGCATGTCAGTGCTGGGGCAGGGCGCGGATGATCCGGGGTTGCGGGCGGCCAAAGCCATCATGGACGGGATAAAAAGGGCGCGCTGACCTTTGTTCCCTTGGGGCAATGTGGGATGCGGCCGTGCCGGGCGGGGCAGGGGCCGTGCCGCAAGATGCTCTATGTCACCCGCGCATCCGCGTCCCTTCAGCATCCCACAGGGGGGCATCTATCCGTTTGGCCACACATTTCCGCCCAAGGATTTCAATCTCTACCGCCAATCCGGCCCGGTCAGCGTCCCGTGGCACAAACCCCATGGCAATGCTTTTGCCCAGATGGTGCGAATACCCGCCCGAGGTGCAAAACCCCACCACCTCACCGTCCAGCCAGATGGGTTCATAGCCATGAACGTCCGTGTCGTCGGCGTCCACCACAAAGCCGACCAGATGGCGTGCGGGGCCTGTTGCCTTTTCCGCCTCGGCCGCGGCGCGCCCGATAAAATCAGCGTCCTTTGACCATGCCATGAACCGATCCAATCCGGTTTCGGCGGGCGTGTAATCGGGCGAAAATTCACTCAGCCAGGATCCGAACTGCCGGTCGAGCCTGAGGGACATCATCGCGCGCATCCCGAAAGGCACCATCCCATGGGCCTGTCCCGCCGCCCACAATGTTTCCCACAGGCTGCGTTGACACATGGCGTCGCAGTAAATCTCGTAGCCCAGATCGCCGGTATAGCTGACCCGTTGAACAATGCAGTCAACCATCCCGATGCTCATCCGGGCCACATCAAGGAATTTCATCCCGGCGACGTCATCGCGGGTGCAGGCGGCCAAGACATCGCGCGCCCTTGGACCGGCGATCTGAAACCCGGTGACGGAATCCGAGATATTGGTGACCTCGACGCCGTCCTCAAGATGTTGTTCAAACCAACGCATGTGATAGGCCTGCGCGCCATAGCTTCCGGTCAGGCGAAAATCACCTTCCGCCAGACAGGTCATGGTCAGATCGCCAATTATACGCCCCGCGCGGGACAGCATCGGCGTCAATGACATGCGTCCGGGTTTGGGCACACGCCCGGCCATGATGCGATCCAGCCAGGCCCGTGCGTTTGGCCCACGTACCGTGTATTTGCCGAAATTCTGCACTTCGTTGATGCCAACGGCGTTGCGCACGGCCTGACATTCCCGCGCGGTCGGGGCAAATGCGTTTGAGCGTCGGAACGATGGGTCTTCGTAGCGTGGCTCGCCGTCAGCGGCGAAATAATTGACAACCTCCAACCCGTATTGCTGTCCCCAGACAGCCCCCATCTGATCGAACAGATCGTACATCGGCGTGGTGCGAAATGGCCGCGCGGCGGGCTTTTCCTCATTCGGATAGGCGACGCTGAACCGTGTCTGGTAATTTTCAATGACCTTGGGGCGGGTATAGCCGGGGGTTGTCCATGTCCCGAACCGGGCCACGTCAAAGGATGCGGTGTCGCGCTCACATTCGCCTTGGGTCATCCACTGCGCCAGCATCAGCCCGACACCACCGCCCTGGCTGAACCCCGCCATCACGGCACAGGCGGACCAATAGTTGCGCAACCCGGGCACAGGGCCGACCAGAGGGTTGCCGTCGGGCGCAAAGGTGAATGGCCCATGAATGACGGTTTTCACCCCGGCATCGGCCAGAACCGGAAAGCGGCGATAGGAAAATTCGATTGAATCGCTGATCTTGTCCAGATCGTCGGGCAGCAATTCATGGCCGAAAGTCCACGGCGTGCCATCCACGGCCCAGGGTTTCGCCCGCTGTTCATAAAACCCGATGCACAGCCCGCGCCCTTCCTGGCGCAAATAGCTTTCCCCGGCTGGGTCCATCACATGCGGGTGCTCGGTTTCGCGCTCATAAATCTCGGGAATGTCATCGGTGACGATGTAATGATGCTCCATCGGATGCAGCGGAAGGTAAACGCCCGCCATCGAAGCCACCTCCCGTGCCCAAAGCCCCCCGGCATTGACGATATGCTCGGCATGGACAATGCCCTTGTCCGTCACCACATCCCAGGTGCCATCGGCGCGCTGGTTGGTTTCGCGCACCATGCAATGGGTTTCGATATGCGCCCCGGCCATGCGCGCTGCCTTCGCATAGGCATGGGTGGTCCCGGACGGGTCCAAATGTCCGTCCAGCGGATCGTATAGCCCGCCGATAATCCCGTCGATATTGGTGACCGGGGCAATCTTCTTGATCTCCTCCGGCGTCACGATCGCCGTGTCCAGGCCCATGTGGCGATGCTTTGCGCGCTCGGCCAGCATCATGTCGAATCGGTCCTGGGTGTCTGCCAGGGTAACGCCGCCCACATGGTGCAATCCACAGGACATGCCGGTGATCTCTTCCAACTCGCGATAAAGACGAATGGTATAGCCCTGCAAAGCGGCCATATTGGTGTCGCCATTGATCGTGTGAAACCCACCCGCCGCATGCCACGTGGACCCGCTGGTCAACTCGGATCGCTCCAAAAGCATGACGTCGCTCCAGCCCAGCTTGGTCAAATGATACAGCACCGAACAGCCCACAACGCCGCCGCCAATAACCGCAACACGGGTGGTCGTCTTCATCCTGTCACTCCCCTCACTATCTCCACTCCACCCTGTCGCGCACGTCACACCATGGCCAGCCCGATTGCGACGCCAAATGTCGCAGCCCGAACATCCCGACCTGGCGGCATGGCCCACCCAATATCACCGCAGCCCCTTCCGAATGAGGCACGCAACCAAACCGCCCCCCCTTCATCTTTCCAAAAATACTTCGGGGGTGCGGGGGCTGGCCCCCGCTGATCCCCCATCAGTACCAACCCGAAAGCACATCCCCCGACAGCGACGCAATCTGTCGCTTTCCGGCTATCCCCACCCCGAATTTCGCGCCACCTTACCCCCCAACTGCGCCAAAGGAGCCACCCGATGAAATCCCATGCCCAGGCTGTCGTGATCGGCGGAGGCGTCATTGGCTGCTCTATCCTTTACCACCTTGCGAAACTCGGCTGGCACGACGTGGTGCTGCTGGAACGCGACGAACTCACCAGCGGATCCACCTGGCACGCCGCGGCCAATATCCACGGCCTGCACGACAGCACCAACATCTCTCGGATCCAACATTACACAATGCAGCTTTATCAAGAGCTTGAAGCCGAAACCGGTCAGGGCTGCGGCGTCTTTCAACCGGGCTCGCTCTACCTTGCCCAAACCCTGGACCGTGAACACCAACTCCGCCTGCAGGCGGCCAAGGCCAAACTCTATGGCATGAATTTCCACGAGATCACCCGGTCCGAGGCCGAAACCCTGCACCCGCTGGTGGATTTCGACGGCATCCGCTGCATCATGTACGAACCGGATGGCGGCAATGTGGACCCGTCCGGTGTCACCAATGCCTATGCGGCCGGGGCGCGGGCGCGGGGCGCCGAAATCCACCGTTTCACCCCGGTCACTGCGACTGACCCACAGCCTGATGGCACCTGGGTCGTGCGCACCCCCAAGGGTGACATCGCAACCCCATGGGTGATCAACGCCGCAGGGCTCTGGGCGCGCGAGGTGGCCGCCATGGCGGGCGTGACCCTGCCGCTTATCCCGACCGAACACCAATATTTCGTTACCGAAACCATCCCGGAAATCGCGGCAATGTCGCGCCGCCTGCCATCTGTCGCGGATCGCGACGGCGAATATTACCTGCGTCAGGAGGGGCAGGGCCTCCTCGTCGGTGCCTACGAAAAGGACATGCGCTTCTGGGCCGAAGACGGCACGCCTCAGGGCTTTGGACATGAACTTTTCCCCGACGATCTTGACCGGATCGAAGACAACATGTTGCGCGCCATCGCACGTGTCCCCGCGGTTGGGGCGGCAGGGATCAAACGGGTGATCAACGGCCCGATGATCTGGTCGCCCGACAGCAACGTTCTCTTCGGCCCGGTTCCCGAACGCACCGGCTATTTCGCCTGCTGCGGCATCATTCCGGGGTTTTCGCAATCCGGTGGCATGGGGCTGGCGGCGGCTGAATGGATAACAACCGGCGAAAGCAAAATGGATATGTTCGCCTGGGATGTCGCCCGTTTCGGCCATTGGGCCGGCAAGGATTTCACCAAGGCGCGCGTGGCCGACCAATACGCCAAACGCTTCGCCATCCATTTCCCGAACGAAGAACGCAGCGCGGGTCGCCCGGTGCGCACCCGTCCCGCCTATGACATGCAACGCGACATGGGGGCGGTCTTTGGCCTCAACTACGGCTGGGAACACCCGCTCTGGTTCGCGCAGACCCCGGGCACCGCCGAAACCCTGGGCTATACCCGCCAAAACTGGTGGGACCCCGTCGGAGAGGAGGCCCGGATGCTGCGCGACACTGGCGGGATCATCGACATTTCCAACTTTGCCAAATACCGCGTCAAGGGGGCGGGCGCGTCGGACTGGCTGAACGCCGTCTTCGCCAACCGAATGCCCCAGGCGATCGGCCGCTCCTGCCTCACCCCGTTGATCGGCACGCGCGGCGGCATCGCGGGCGATTTCACCGTCACCCGGCTGGCCGAGGATGAATTCTGGGTCATCGGCTCCGGCATGGCTGAACGCGCCCACCTCAGGGCCTTCAAACAGGTGCCTCTGCCAACGGGCACCACCTTTACCTCGCTCACCAACGATATCTGCGGGTTCAACGTGGCCGGCCCAAACGCCCGCGCGCTGCTGCAATCGCTGACCAACACATCTTTGGACACCGCTGACTTCCCCTTCATGCGGTCCCAAAAGATCACCCTCGCCGGGGTCGAGGTTCTGGCCCTGCGCGTGTCCTTTACCGGCGATTTGGGCTGGGAACTCCACTGCGCCGGCGCGGATCAGACACGCCTCTATTCCGCCCTCCTGACGGCCGCAGAACCCCACGCCGCAGGCCCCGTGGGCAGCCGCGCGCTCATGGCCTTGCGCATCGAAAAGGGATACGGATCCTGGGGGCGGGAATACAGCCCCGAATACTGGCCCCAGGAGGTCCTGCTCGATCGTCTGATCAAACTGGACAAGGATTTCCTCAACCGCGCCGCCGTCGAAAAAGTCCTGCAAAATCCGGCCCGCGAAACGCTCGTCCTCATGACACTCAACGCAGAGGACACAAATGCCTCAAACGCGGACGCATCCGGCGGCGAACCCATCTTCCGGAACGGCCAGGGTATCGGGCGTGTCACCTCGGGGGCCTATGGCTACAGCGTCGGCCAATCCCTTGCCCTCGGCTTCGTCAAACACGCAAAACCCGGAGACGCCGTTGACATCATGATCCTGGGGCGTCCCCACCGCGCCCGGATCCTCTCCGAACCCCCTTTCGATCCCGCCGGAACACGCCTGCGCGCCTGACCCCAGACAAAACCTTTCGCCTTCATCTTTCGATAAATACTTTCGGGGGGGTGCGGGCCCGGGCCCGCAAGGGGGGCAGACAGCCCCCCGCGACCAGCCCCATCAACCGGGCACGATCTGGTATGACTCACCACCCCGCCGGATCACACAGGCCTTTGACGTCAGCTTTGGCATCACCCGCGTGATCGCAGGCGCCACCGATCTGGCAACGGTATCCGAACAGGCGGGCAGGGTGACCCGGTCATACCCACGCTCTGCCATGCATTGACGGGCGATCAAGATGCGGAGATCTTCGTTCACGTCGCGCAGGCGATACCTGTCCGGGATTTCCCGCACAGGTCCGGGCCTGCACCGCCCCTGCGCGTCGCAAATGTCCGGCCCTTGAACGATGTCGCCTGGAATAATCTCACGTTCCATGGCGACTGGCGCCTGCGCCAGGGCGATGCGCCCACAGGCAACTTCATCGCCGCGCGCGATGTCGGTCGTCACACCCGCCCGATGATAAAGCGTATAGGGCAAACACCCCCCAAGCATGACGATCCCGACCAAACCAACAGCCAGACGATTGAACATTTGCAACCCCATATTCCTTGTCTGAAAAGCATTTTGACTGTCCCGGCAGGGTTTACAATTCAATTGACCGTCATTCCGGCATCTGTCATGCACATCCTTCATGGGGCGGCACCTTTGCGGCCCCGCACCATACGACAGCTTCCTACAGGACGGCTTGATGAAGGTCATCATCTGCGGCGCAGGCCAGGTCGGTTGGCAAATCGCGCGACATCTTTCGGGCGAAAACAACGATGTGACGGTGGTGGACAACAACCCCGACCTTGTCGCACGCGCCACCGACACACTTGACGTTCAGGGGATCGCCGGATCCGCCTCGTACCCGGACGTGCTGGAAAGCGCGGGCGCGCGTGATGCCGACATGATCATCGCGGCGACCTATTCGGACGAGGTCAACATGGTGATCTGTCAGGTCGCCCATTCGGTGTTTTCCATCCCGCGCAAGATCGCTCGCCTGCGCGCGAAATCCTATCTTGATGCGATCTATTCCGATCTTTATCGGCGCGATCACATGCCCATCGACGTGGTGATTTCTCCGGAGCGCGAGGTGGCCGAGGCCGCCTTGCAACGCCTGTCGGCCCCGGCCGCCTTTGACATCGAAACCTTTCTGGAAAAACGCGCCCAGCTTTTGGGCCTGCATATCACCGACGATTGCCCGGTGGTGAACACGCCGTTGCGCCAGTTGACCGATCTGTTTTCGACCCTGCGCGCGGTTGTTGTGGGCATCCGCCGTGACGGGCGCCTGTTTGCCCCGGAACCAGATGACCAATTGTTCCCCGGCGATGATTGCTACATCTTCGTGGTCAACGAAGACGCGCCGCGCACGCTCGAAGTCTTTGGGAAATCGACGAAAACCCAGGAACGCGTGGTGATCGTGGGGGGCGGCAATGTCGGTCTTTCGGTCGCGCGGTCCCTTGAATTGCGCGCCAAGCGCATCAGGGCAAAGGTCATCGAAAAAAGCCGCAAACACGCAGAACGTGCGGCGGATGCGCTGGAACGCACCATCGTGTTGAATGGTGACGGGCTTGATTCCGCATTGCTGTCCGAAGCCGGGGTTGCCCGCGCCGACGCCATTCTGGCGGTGACCGATGACGACAAGACCAACCTGTTGGCCGCCGTGCGCGCAAAACAACAGGGCTGCCCCATGGCCATCGTTTTGATCAACGATCCGACCATGGTGCCGCTTTTGGGGCCATTGGGGATTGATGCCTATATCAACCCGCGCGGCACAACCGTGTCTTCTATCCTGCGCCATATCCGACATGGCCGGGTGCGCGGTGTCTATTCCATCGGTGACGCCGAAGCCGAGGTGATCGAGGCAGAAGTCCTGTCAACCAGCCCGATTTCCGGCCGGTCGATCCGGGACATTGATTTCCCCGAAGGCGTGTTGATCGGGGCGATCCTAAAGGGTGACACGGTGGTCAAACCTGTCGGGTCCACCAAGGTAGAAGAGGGCGATGTGATCGTCATTTTTGCCCTGACCGCCGACGTCCCCGAAGTCGAGCGCCTGCTTCAGGTCTCGATCGACTATTTCTGATCCGATGCGCGCGCGCCTCCAAGGACAATCGCTCTTCCTGATGATCACGGGCTTTGCGTCGGTGTCGATGGCGGTGCCCGCCCTCCATGCCGTGTCACAGGATGCCTACGGCATTGCCGTCAGCTTTGTTTACAGTGGCTCCCTTGGGTTGTTCCTGACCCTGATCATCGCGCTGGCGCGCGGCAAACGGCAGCGCCGCCATCACGAGGATCTGGCAGGTGTGCGCACGCTATTGGCGACGTTCGTGTTTCTGCCGATCCTGCTGGCCGTGCCCTTTTACGACGCGTTGAAAACCACGACCTTTACCAATGCCTACTTTGAAATGGTGTCCAGCCTGACAACCACGGGGGCCACTGTATTTGATGCCGATCGTCTGCCGCCCACGCTTCATCTGTGGCGCGCACAGGTGGGGTGGATGGGCGGATTGCTGGTGTGGATTGCCGCGGCGGCCATTCTTGCGCCCTTGTCGCTCGGCGGGTTCGAAGTGACGACAGCCACTTTTGAAACCGATGGGCAAACGCGCCTGGATCGTTTCGAACGCGCCGGCGTGTTGCGCCGTTCGCTGACCACGGCGCGCCGGCTTACCCCGATATACACCGGGCTGACGGGTGCCTTGTGGCTGTTTCTGATCCTTGGAGGAGATCAGCCCCTGGTTGCGCTTTGCCACGCCATGTCCACCATGGCGACCAGCGGTATTTCGGCTGTTGGCGGGCTTCAGCATGCGCAATCGGGCATCGCAAGCGAGATGGTGGTGTTCCTGTTCCTGTTGTTTGCGCTGTCCCGGATGACGTTTTCATCGGACACCACCGTGGCGCGGCAGGCCATCTGGCGCGATGCGGAATTCCGAATGGGGTTTGCATTGGTGATCGCGGTGCCGTGCCTGTTGTTCCTGCGCCATTGGCTCGCCGCGCTTGAGGTGGATTCAGCCGACGATCTAGGCCTTGGGCTCTATGCCTTGTGGGGGGGCGTTTTCACGGTGCTGTCGTTTTTGACGACAACGGGCTTTGAAAGCGCGGAATGGGAAACGGCGCGCGCATGGTCGGGATTGGGCACACCCGGCATGATCCTGATGGGGCTGGCCATGGTTGGCGGCGGGGTTGCGACAACCGCAGGTGGGGTCAAATTGTTGCGGGTCTATGCGCTCTATCTTGCGGGGCGGCGGGAACTGGAACGCATGGTTCACCCGCATTCGATCAGCGGGGCAGGGATCAGAAACCGACGCATGCGGCGGCGCGGTGCCTTTCAGGCATGGGTCTTTTTCATGCTGTTCGCGATGACACTGGCCGGTTCCAGCGCGTTATTGTCCGCAACCGGCGTCAGTTTCGAGGATTCCATCGTGATGAGTGTGGCGGCGCTGACAACGACTGGCCCCGTCATGAACATGGCCACGGAAACGCCCATTCTGCTGGCACAGCATTCGGATTTCACTAAGGTTGTTCTGGGCGGCGTTATGGTTCTGGGGCGGCTGGAACTCCTGGCGATTATTGCTTTGTTCAACACCGAGTTGTGGCGCGACTGACGCAAAAAGGCGTCAGCTTTCGTAACGCCCATTATTGGGCTGGAAAACCTGCGCGCCGCCAGACATAATCGCGCCACGACGAGGGAAAAGCGCCAAAGGGCGCACTGCAAGAACAAAGGCTTTCTAAAAATGGCTTCCGATCGACAGAACCTTCAGGATGCCTTCCTGAATCATGTCCGCAAAACCAAGGTTCCCGTGACGATCTTTTTGATCAATGGCGTCAAACTTCAGGGCGTCATCACTTGGTTTGACAATTTCTGCGTGCTTTTGCGCCGCGACGGACAATCGCAACTTGTGTATAAACACGCGATTTCCACCATTATGCCTTCGCAGCCCATCAGCCTTTATGAGGGCGAAGAAAGCTCTTGAGCGCGACCGGTCAGGCAGACACACGTGCCTGGATTCTCCACCCTGATCTGACCCGCGAAGAGCGGCGTCATGCCCCCGAATATGCCCTGGCCGAAGCTGTCTCGCTTGCGCATGCGCTTCCGGGGTTGGCTGTTGTCGGGTCGGGTGTTGTGCGTCTGGCCAAACCTGTGCCAGCGACGCTGTTCGGGTCGGGAAAGATCGAAGAACTGCGCACCATGTTTGAGGCCGAAGAAGTTGAACTGGTCCTGATTGATGGCCCTGTGACGCCGGTTCAACAACGCAATCTGGAAAAGAAATGGGGTGTCAAACTCCTCGACCGGACGGGGCTGATCCTTGAGATTTTTTCGGATCGCGCCCGCACCCGCGAGGGCGTGTTGCAGGTGGAAATGGCCGCGCTATCCTATCAGCGCACCCGCCTTGTGCGGGCCTGGACCCACTTGGAACGTCAGCGCGGCGGATTGGGGTTTGTCGGTGGCCCTGGCGAAACGCAGATCGAAGCCGACCGCCGCGCCATTGACGAACAATTGACCCGGCTGCGCCGTCAGTTGGATCGCGTGGTCAAGACACGCGAATTGCACCGCGCCGCCCGTGCCAAGGTGCCGTTTCCGATCGTGGCCTTGGTTGGCTATACGAATGCGGGAAAATCGACGTTGTTCAACCGGTTGACCGGCGCTGATGTGCTGGCCAAGGACATGTTGTTCGCCACGCTTGATCCAACAATGCGGCGCGTCAAACTGCCTTCGGGGGTTGAGGTGATCCTGTCCGACACGGTGGGGTTCATCAGTGAATTGCCCACCCAGTTGGTGGCCGCGTTTCGCGCCACGCTGGAAGAGGTTCTGGAGGCCGATCTGGTCTTGCATGTGCGCGACATTTCCCACCCTGAAACGGCGGAACAATCCCAGGACGTCACCGATATCCTGACGGATCTGGGTCTGAACGAGGACGTGCCGGTTCTGGAGATCTGGAACAAGACGGATTTGATCGCGCCGGATGACCGTGACGAAGTTCTGGGGCGCGCCAAGCGCGAAGACGACACGCTGGCCATTTCGGCCATCACGGGCGAGGGGTTGGACCCGCTGTTGGCGGAAATCGGCGATCGCCTTGCCGGGTTGCGCAACCAACAAGAATTGCGCCTTGCGTTGGATGCGGGGCGCCAACGCGCATGGCTATACGAGCAAGGCGTCGTTCAAAGCGAAACGAGCGAGGAAGACGCTATCGTTCTGCAAGTCCTGTGGTCGCCGGTGCAAGAGGCACGGTTTTATCGCCTTTAGCGGCGCCAATCAGGCCCCCGCCGCGTCCAATGCCGCCATCGCAGAGGGTGAAAGCGTCAACCCTGCCGCGTTGATCAGGCCCTGCAATTGCGTTTCGTTCGTTGCTGAGGCAATCGGGGCGGTAACGCCGGGTTTCTGACGCAGCCATGCCAAGGCGATTTCGGCAAGCGGCGCGCCGGTGTCTGCCGATACCGCGTCCATCGCCGCCAAAATACGCAACCCGCGATCATTCAGGAACCGCCCGACGCTGCGTTCGCCCCGCGCGCCTTTCAAATCGGCCTTTGTTCGGTATTTCCCGGTCAAAAACCCCGACGCGAGGCCATAGAATGGAATCACGCCGATATCATGTTTGATGCAAAAGGTGGCCAGGTCGCCTTCGAACACATCGCGGGTGAACAGGTTGTATTCAGGCTGTTGCGCGCCGTATGCGATGTGCCCTTTGGCTGACACGGCTTCGGCATCAGCCATCTGTGCGGCGCTGAAATTCGAAGCGCCGACCGCACGGATTTTTCCAGCGGCCAGCAACCTGTCATAGGCCGTCAGCGTTTCCTCATGGGGTGTGTCGGGATCGGGCCGGTGCGAAAAATACAGGTCAATGCGATCCGTTTTCAACCTTTTGAGCGATGCCTCGACCTCAGTCTCGATCCAGGTTGCGCTTAACCCTTTGTTGCCATCGCCCATCTGCGATCCCACCTTGGTGATCAACACCACGGCATCGCGTTTGGCCGGGTTGGCGGCAAACCAATCCCCGATGATCGTTTCACTTTCCCCGCCCATATGGCCAGGCACCCAGCGGGAATAGACATCCGCGGTGTCCAGCGTGTTCAATCCTGCCTCAACCATCCGATCCAACAGCCGGTGGGACATGGCCGTGTCAGCCGTCCAGCCAAACACATTGCACCCAAACACAACCGGAGAGATCATGAGGCCGCTGCGGCCCAGTTTCACGGGTGTCATTTTCAGCCTCCGTTGGGGATGAACACAGACTCTAGCGAACCTGCGCGAAATGCCAATCCTTGGCCGGGCAGATTATTCAACCGGATCCAGCCGCGTCACCCCGACCGAAGCGGCACGGGCAAGGTCTTCGTCCAGGGACATGGGAATGTATTCGCCGCGCCGCCATAGCTGGGCAAGGTCATCATAGTGACGCGACAGGAAATGCCCGGATTGACCGGTGGAAATGACGAATACCGAACTGTCCGGGTCAGCGAAATCATAGACCCCCCGATAGCCTGCGCCGTGAATGTTCAAAAAGGCATCCGATCCGAACCCGCCCTTGGTTGCGCCCATCATCAACGTATTGTCCCCGCCGCTTGTGGATTGGCGGATGTTCACGAAATACCGCAGTATCGGCACGTCGCCCAAAACCGGATGGTCCTGCGCGGCCTGATGGGCGTCGCCCCACCGCAGGCTTTCCAACGCTGTACCATAGGTTTCCGACACCCAGACAAGCGCGTCGTCCAGCGCAAGGCGCGCGATGTCCGTACAGGTTTCCACCGGGGTGGATTGGCGCACATCGCACCATGCCGACGCGCCGTCCACATTGCGAAACACCCGTTCGATGAACAGCGGTTCCACCCGCGAAAAGGTCTGGGCCAATGGGCCGATGTCGTCCTGAATCAGGCGTGCCTGCAACGCGCGCAGCCATGCGCCATAGATCAGGGGTTCGGGCAGATGTTCGTTCATCTCGCCGTTCCAGTCGGCCAGCAATTCCAGGGCACGCTGGCGCAGGCGTTCGGGTGTGCCTTCGGGCGCGGCCTGACCGGTGAACCACAAATCACCGCCGATCAGGGGCAACAGTGAACGCGCGGTGTATGACACGGTATCAAGCTGTGCCTCAATAAAGCTGTCGCGTGTGTGGACACGCCGCGTGCCCATCAGCCGTTCCAACCGGTGAATTCGCTGGGTGTCGCCCCAATCGTATGACACGTGCAACGGAAAGGGGCGATCCAGTATCTTGTTGTTTGTATTCGCCAAAAGGCCGCTGATCGGATCGGGAAAGTTCGGATTTGCGGTATAGGGCAGATCACCCTGCCAGATGTTTTGGCGCAACCAACCGCGCGACGGCAAACGCCCCTTGGTTTCATGTTCGGGGTCGCGACGTGGCATCGCGCCCACAGTTTTCATCGCGATGCCGTCGGAATCCACCAGCATCAGATTGATAGACGGGGCGAGATAACCCTCCATCGCGGCGATGGCGGCGTTGCGATCCGGGGCCTGCATCAGTTTCAGCCCCGCCGCCAGGGTCGTGTCCGCATCCGACAACGCGGTCCAGGCCAGCGACGCGACGTGACCGGGGGGGGTGATGTCCGCAAAATTGTAATCCGCCCCGGACAGGACCGGCCCGTTGTCTGTCCAGCGCAGGCGCAAGGTGACCGATTTCTGATCCTTGACCGTGACGATGGAATCCCGTGTTTCGAACAGTTTCCATCCGTCCGGGGTGCGGTATTCCTCGGGGTTTTCGGGGTTGAGCTGTTCGATATAGACATCCTGATCGTCCAGATAAGACGCCGTGATGCCCCAGCCCAACTGATCACTGCGCCCGACCAGCACAAGGGGAATGCCCGGAATCGTGCCGCCAATCACCCCGCCGCTGCCCAATTCAAGCCGGGCCAGATACCAGATGGCGGGGGCTGTCAGGCCCAGATGGGGATCATTTGCCAGCAATGTGCCCCCTGACGCCGAGCGAAGCGTGCCCGCGGCAAAGGCGTTGGATGCGCCCGACAGGCCGGCCGGCATGACCGGCGACAAGGGGCTGCGCGATTGCGGTTGAGTGACCTTTGCGTACTGGGGCGGGGTCAGGCCGGGAAACAGCGACGCATAGGCGGGCAGGGCGGCGACACCTTTGCCCGGCGCATCGGGCAACAGATCCCTGATCCAGTCGGGTTCAGGCAGGGCAAGGGACAGTCGGGCGCGGCGCACCTCGCTCTGAACCTGTCCGGACATCTGAAGCGCCAGAAGTTTGACGATGGCCAGGGAATCTGCGGCCTGCCACGGGGCCAGCGGGGTGTTGAACAGGAACATTTCCGGCGCGCCGCGCCCCAAGGCACCTTGGTTCACCTCATCCAGGCGCGCGTTGACACCTTTGGCATAGGCATCAAGCGCCGCGCGCGTCATCGAGTCCTGTGCATCAACCGACCGTCTGGCAAGGGTATAAAGGTCAAGTCGGCGCACCAGTTTGTCCACGGCGACGGTGCGCAGCCCGAACATTTCCGACAACCGCCCCTGAACCGTGCGCCGCAGCGTGATCATCTGCCACAGCCGGTCCTGGGCATGGGCATAGCCAAGTGCAAAGAACACATCGTTATCGGTTGTTGCGAAAATATGGGGCACGTTGGCATTGTCGCGGACAATATCAACCGGGCCTGATAACCCCCTGACCTTCAGCGATTTATCGTAATCGGGCAAAGACCGGGAGGCGAGGAAATAGATGGCCACGACAACCAGAGCGGTCAGGACAACCATGCCCCCCGCAATCCTGAGCAGCCAACGAAAGACCAATCCCATCCGCCTATTCCCGATCGTCACGACCCTTGCCAATTCGGCCGCGGCCCGACATGACGTTTATGGCATCACAGGACAAGGGGAAAGTCATGGCAAAGGTTGGTTTCATCGGACTTGGCGTCATGGGATATCCGATGGCCGGGCATCTGGCGGCCAAAGGGCACGACGTTACTGTCTATAACCGCACATCGGCAAAGGCCGAAGCATGGGTCAAACGGTACGGCGGTGCGGTGGCATTGACCCCTCGTGCCGCCGCCGAAGGGGCCGAGTTTGTGTTCACATGTGTAGGCAATGACGACGATTTGCGCGGCGTATGTCTGGGCGCGGATGGGGCGTTTGGTGGCATGAATGCGCATACGATCCTTGTCGATCACACCACGGTATCCGCCAAGGTGACCCATGAATTGTATAAACACGCCAAGGATTTGGGGCTGGGCTTTGTCGATGCGCCGATTTCGGGCGGTCAGGCAGGGGCGGAAAACGGTGCCTTGTCTGTCATGTGCGGTGGCGATCAGTCGGATTTTGACAAGGCCGCGCCGATTGTCGATGCCTATGCAAAGATTTGCCGCCGCCTTGGTGACAGTGGTGCGGGCCAAATGACCAAGATGTGCAACCAAATCGCGATTGCCGGTCTGGTTCAGGGCCTCTCCGAAGCGCTTCATTTCGCGCAAAAGGCCGGTCTGGACGGCGAAAGCGTGGTCGAAGTGATCTCTCAGGGGGCTGCGGGATCCTGGCAGATGCAGAACCGGTACAAAACGATGCTGGCCGATGAATTCGATCACGGCTTTGCGGTTGATTGGATGCGCAAGGACCTTGGGATTTGCTTGTCCACATCCGATGACATTGGCGCCAGCCTGCCGGTGACCGCCCTGGTTGATCAGTTTTATAAGGACGTTCAAAAGATGGGGGGTGCCCGTTGGGACACGTCCAGCCTGTTGAAACGGTTGAATGAACTGGGCTAATACCCGCCCAAGAGGTTTGATATGACTTGGAAAATCTTTATCGACGGCGAAGCGGGGACAACCGGGCTTCAGATCCGTGACCGCCTTGTCGCACGCGATGACATCACCCTGATCAGCCTGGATGACACCAATCGCAAGGATCTGTCAGCGCGTGTTGCCGCGGTACGTTCGGCGGATGTGTCCATCCTGTGCCTTCCTGACGCTGCGGCGTTGGAACTGGTCGGGGCGTTGGCGCAAGACGAAGGGCGCATCATCGACGCAAGCACAGCGTTTCGCGTTGACCCTGCGTGGGTATATGGTTTTGCCGAAATGGCGCCGGATCAACGCAAGGCCCTGTCAACCGCGCGCCGCGTGTCCAATCCGGGCTGTTATCCGACCGGGGCCATCGCCCTGTTGCGCCCGTTGGTTCAGGCGGGGGTCATTCCCGCAAACACCGGCGCGCATGTCATTGGATTGTCAGGGTATTCTGGCGGCGGCAAAGCGTTGATCGCGGAATACGAAGGCGGCACCGCCCCGGCGGCATTCCAATATGGCACCCTGCAAAAGCACAAGCACGTGCCGGAAATGCAGCTTTATTCCGGGTTGGCTGTCAGGCCGATATTTTCGCCCACGGTGGCGAATTTCGAACGTGGGATGATTGTGCAGGTGCCGCTGCACCTTGCCCCTGAAACCGGTCTGGACGCCGCGCAATCCGCGCTTGAGGCTGCCTATGGAGATGCGCAATTCGTCCGGGTCTTGCCGCACCCGAACGGTGAGGAACGGGTTGATCCTTGCAAGTTGAACGGCACGAATATGCTGGACCTAGCGGTGCATGGGGATGCCGATACTGGCAATGCCGTGCTGGTTGCCGTTTTGGACAATTTGGGCAAAGGCGCATCCGGGGCGGCTGTGCAAAACATGAACATCATGTTGGGGATTGACGAAAAAACCGGGCTGGAGTGATCCAGCCCGGTCTTTTCAGGTTTTTCCAGATCAGGGCATTTGCGCCGCGATCACCCGCGCCGGCGGCGCCCCGAACGGCTGCGCCCACCGGTTTCGGCGGATGCCTTGGCCGCGTCTGCAAAGCTCGCGCCTTCGTCAACCGCATCCAGTACCCGTGAAAACCGGATCCACTCGCCACCGTTGGGGTCATGGTTCATCAGGAAATTGGCGGCTTTGATCGCCTCCATTTCCACCTTGCGCACGGGGTTCATGATGGCCGATGTCATGCCCGCGCCGATCGCCATCGGCAGGAATGCGGCGTTGATTCCGTGGCGGTGCGGCAATCCAAACGACACGTTCGATGCCCCGCAGGTGGTGTTCACACCCAGTTCGTCGCGCAATCTGCGCACCAGGGCAAACACCTGCTGTCCTGCGGACGCCATCGCGCCGACCGGCATCACCAACGGATCAACCACGATGTCATGCGCGGGGATGCCGAAATCGGCCGCGCGTTCGACGATCTTTTTGGCGACGGCAAAGCGCACGTCGGGATCTTCGGAAATGCCGGTGTCATCGTTGGAAATGGCCACCACGGGGACGTTGTATTTTTTGACCAATGGCAGAACCAACTCCAGCCGTTCTTCTTCGCCGGTGACCGAATTCAGCAGCGGGCGGCCTTCGGCGGCTTCCAATCCGGCCTCAAGCGCGCCGGGAACCGAACTGTCGATACACAAAGGAACGTCAACAATCCCTTGAATTCGTTCGATAAGCGCCCGCATCAGCGGCGGTTCGACAAAGTTGTTGTCCGCATAGCGCGGGTCGGTCGCCATCTTGTTGGTGAACACCGCACCCGAATTCACATCCAGAACCATGGCGCCACATGCGACCTGTTCCAGGGCGTCCTTTTCCACCGTCGAAAAATCGTCCAACTCAAGCTCGGCGGCCAGTTTTTTGCGGCCTGTCGGGTTGATGCGTTCACCGATCACGCAGAACGGTTCATCAAACCCGATGGTCACGGTTTTTGTTTTGCTTTCCAGCACGGTACGAGTCATTTCGGTCCCTTTTTGGGGTCAGTGTTGCGTCGGTTTGGTCCGGATCATCCGGCCGCGGCCACGGCCGCAGGGATCCCTGCGGCGCCACCATTCTGGGTCACCCATTGGGCCGATGTCTTGATCCCGCCAAGCGGAAAGACATGCGCCTGTTGGATCAGGCTGTCGGGGTTGGCCGCCTTGTGTTGGGCCAGGTCGGTTATCACATCGGTTGGTTCGTAAGGCAGGACAAGCTTTGTTACATCCATCGCACGTTTCTGCAGCACCTTGAGCGACGGGCCGACGCCACAGGCGACAGCAAACCTGATCAACGTCTGAAGCTTGGCGGGGCCGGCAATGCCCACATGGACGGGCAGGGTGATGCCTTCGCTGGCCAATCGGGTCGTCCAGTTGATAATCGGTGCCGCGTCAAAGGCGAATTGGGTCGCCATAGCCATGGATGCGTCGGTGCGTTCGCTAAACGCCTGTTTCCAACGCAGGGCTTCCATGACCATTGTGTCGCTGCCGTCGGGGTCAATATCGCGGTTGCCTTCGGGGTGGCCAGCGACATGCAGATGCGTGAACCCGGCGCGATCAAACAGCCCGGTTTCGATCAACTGCATTGAGCTTTCGAAATCGCCGGTGGGATCGGAAATGCCGCCCGCCAAAAGCAACGCCTGCGTGATCCCTGCTTCGCCTTGATACCGTGCGATCCAGTCGGCCAATGTGGTTGCATCGGGGATCGACCGGGCCGGGAAATGCGGCATTACGTCGAACCCTTCGGCCGCGATCCGTTTGGCTGTGGTGATCATGTCCTGGATCGGAGTGCCGTCGATATGGGCGATGTAGACGCGGGTGCCTTTGGGCAAAAGACTGCGGAAATCGTCAACCTTTTCGGCGGTACGCGGCATGACTTCGATCGAATAGCCGGACAGAAAGGCGTCAAGATCACCGGTGGCCGGGCGTTCCGTCTGGCGGCGTTTGAAGTTCAACAGGGCCATCACGGCCTCCTTCAGTCTTTGGGCGGTCAGGCCCATCCGTCGTTGCCAATCAGCACCTTAAGCCGGTCCTGATCAAATTCCGCCTCAAGCCGGTCGGCTGTGGCCTTGGCAATCTCAGAAGGGTCACCATCGACAGGATCTGTCTGCGCCTTGCGCCAATCGGCAAGGTAAGCATCCGTTTCCGATGCGCCGGATTTCATCGCGGCACGATCAATGGCCTGTTCAAAGCGTTCGGTGAGTTGCACCTTGGCCCCGCGCCGCCCCTTACCGACGATCACCTGTGCGGGAATATCCCGCCAATAGACAATCGTGACTTCGGGCATTGGCGTTTCCTTCTGGGTTTGCTTGGATCCTCTCTACGCCAGGATTGCGTGTCGGATCGGTGCATTTTCGACATCGGACGCGCGCTGAGCGACGTATCGCCCCCGCGCAGAAGACGAAATGAACCTACACGCCCGCGCCGTACAGGACCACCGGGACGAATCGTAGAAATTCTCAGAATCTTAATGAATGTCAGCGGGGTCGTCGGGCTGTTGCGATGGAATCACGTCTTGGGTTCGTGTTCCCGTGCCATATTGCGGCACCATCTATCCGCTGGCAGATTGCACCAAGGATAACCGCCAATCCCGGCGCAAAGATCGGGCCAAGGCGGACAAGACAGAAGGGCAGTCAGATGGTCATCGCAATTGATGCGTTGCGCGTCGCCTATATGGCGGTGCCAAAAGCGGGATGTTCAACGGTCAAGGGAATGCTGGCCGAATTGGACCCTGACGTTAAGGATGATGGCGGGGACGATTATTCCGACCCGATGTTGCATGATCGCTATCAGACCAGGCGTTTTCGTGGCGATCGCTGGGCCGAATACAAAGGGTATTATGGCTTTACCGTCATACGTGATCCGGCACAGCGTTTGTTGTCGGTTTACACGGACAGGGTTGCCCGACGGGGTGATCTGGCAAAGTCCAAACAAATCCGGCGCGGGGTGGCAAACCTTCCCATCACGCCGGACCCGGATTACTTTTTCATGAATTTGCGTGCCTATATGAATGCGTCGTCGATCATCAAACACCACGCCCTGCCGACGCATTTGTTCACTGGGCGGGATTTTTCCGTTTATTCGCGCGTTTACCGGATCGAAGACCTGCATCTTCTTCCCCGCGATCTGCGGCGCAAGACCGGGCGCAAGCCAAGCCTGGTCACCCGCAATGCCAGCGGCGGAGCGCTGACCCTGAGCGATCTGAACCCGCGCACCCAGGATTGGTTGTGCGAATGGCTGGCCCCGGAATACGCGGCATTGTCCGATTTTTATGAATCGCCATTCCAGGAAGAAGCGGACATGTCCCAACCGATGGTCGCCTGAAGACATATTGAAATCGCAATATCTGTTTGGGCGAATGGTTGCGCGAACGGGTTTGAGTGGCTAGGCTCAACCCAACTCGAAAATTGGAGGGCGTGAACCATGGCGCCCAAGCGTCCCGAAGGTGCGGGCGCGTTCCCGAAACCGGTAGAGAGCGCCGCACTGACCCCACCCGATCCATCGGCATTATATGCCGCATTGGATTTGGGCACGAATGCCTGCCGCATGTTGGTTGCCCAACCCAAGGGCAATCAGTTCCATGTGGTTGATAGCTTTTCCAAATCTGTGCAATTGGGCGCAGGTCTGGAACGCACCGGCCGGATGAGCCGCGCGTCAATGGCGCGCGCCGTTCAGGCCATCAAGGTCTGTCGTCAAAAGCTGGATCGCCACGGTGTGAAACGGATGCGCCTTGTCGCGACCGAAGCCTGCCGGCGGGCCGCGAATTCCGATGGGTTCCTAAAGGATGTGCTGCGCGAAACCGGCCTGACGCTGGACATTATCGAACCCGAAGAAGAAGCGCGCCTTGCCGTGGTGTCCTGTGCGCCGCTGGTGTCCACCAAGACAGAACAATTGCTGGTGGTCGATATTGGCGGCGGGTCCACCGAACTGGTCTGGATTGACCTGTCGTCGGTCCCTTGGGTGGAACGCCCCCGCGCGATCATGCGGCTTCATGCCGGGTTCCACCCGCAAGAAAGCCCATTTGCCGCCGCCAAGGTGGTGGACTGGATCAGCGTGCCCCTGGGGGTGGCCACTCTGCGGGATCAATTCCGCGATGTTCAGGACGACGCCGCGCGTTTTGCCCTGATGTCGTGGTTCTTCGAAGAAAGCCTGGCCGAATTCGCGCCCTATAAGGATGAACAGGCCCGCGACGGGTTTCAGATTGTCGGCACCTCGGGGACTGTGACAACCGTGGCGGCCAGCCATCTGGGGTTGAAACGCTATGACCGCACCAAGGTTGATGGGTTACGCATGACCAGCGACCAGATCGACAAGGTGATCCACGGGTATCTGGCCCTTGGTCCCGAAGGTCGGCGCAGGGATCCGCGCATCGGGCATGACCGTCAGGCGCTGATCATGTCGGGGAGCGCGATCCTTCAGGCGCTTTTGCGCTGTTGGCCCACCGATCGGTTAAGCGTGGCCGACCGTGGCCTGCGCGAAGGGTTGCTTTATGCGCAGATGTCTGCGGATGGCGTTCTGGAAGACGGCCCATTCTAGGTGGTCAGCCAAAGTGCCATCACCGACTGAACCCCAATTCGCCCTGATCCAACGCCTGCAATGCGATCACGTCGCGCGGCATGGCTTTGGTCATGGCAAGGCATTTCCATAGCCGCGGAAATCAGTGTATTCAGCGCCGGAACCAAAAGGTGCCCCATGGCCAAGACCCCCACAGGTAAAAACACATCCGGGCGCGGACAGCGCGATTTGACGATCAAGGTCAAAACCGCCCGAGGCCGCAAGATGTCGTCAACCAAATGGTTGCAGCGGCAGTTGAACGATCCCTATGTGCAGCGCGCCCAGAACGAAGGGTATCGCGGACGCGCGGCATTCAAGATCATGGAACTGGACGACAAATTCCGGTTTCTTGTTCCGGGTGCGCGGGTTGTTGACCTTGGCTGTGCGCCGGGTGGCTGGATTCAGGTGGCGGTGCCGCGGATCAACGCGCTTGGCGAAAAACAGGGCAAGGCGCGCGGGCGCATCATTGGTGTCGATCTGCAAGAGGTGGACCCGGTGCCCGGCGCTGAAATCCATCAATTGGATTTCATGGAAGACGACGCCGACGAGGTCGTCAAGGAATGGCTGGGCGGCAAGGCCGATGTGGTGATGTCCGATATGGCCGCATCCGCAAGCGGGCACAAACAAACCGATCACAACCGCATTATGGCCCTATGCGAGGCCGCGGCCTATTTCGCCTTTGACGTGCTGGAACAGGGCGGCACGTTCGTGGCCAAGGTCCTGGCCGGCGGGGCCGAGGGGGATTTGCAAAAACTGTTGAAGCAAAAGTTCACCAAGGTCGTGAACGTCAAGCCACCGGCATCACGGTCGGATTCCTCGGAAAAATTCGTGGTGGCAACGGGGTTCCGCGGATAGCGGCGCTATGCGCGTTTGAATGCGCGACGGGGCGGGTCAAAAGACCGGTGTGCCGTTTCCAGAAACGCGCGCGCTGAAGGCGATTCAACAAGAGCACGGGCGCGGTTCTGTCCCATGGCGATGCGGTTCGCCTGAATCTCGCCGGTTTTCAATAGATCGAAAAGCCGGTTGTGCCGGTCAGACAGGGCGGCCCGGTCTTGCAGGTCAATCGGGGGCATTGCCAGTTTGGTCATCGTTTTCATACGGCCATCAAAACCATCACCGGGCGGCGGTTTTCGTGCCAAAACGGGGCAGTTTCGCGGCAAGTCCATCGGTGGCACGCAATCGGTGGCGTGTGCCCCCCATTGCGGCGGTTCCATAATGGTTTCAGCCCACCGATTGCGCAATCCGCTTTTCCCTATGCGCCGCGCGTCCTATCCTGCCCATGACTGGCCCCAGAAAGCACCGATATGCCCGACGCATCACTTGCCCCCCTTGCCATTACAATGGGTGATCCCGCCGGGATCGGGCCGGAAATTTCCGTGCGCGCAGCGCTTGGTGATCCGAATGTCATCGTGCTTGGGCAGGCATCGGCGCTTGAACGGGCGATAGCGCTGGTCGCGCCCGATTGTACGCTGCAAATCGTGGACTCGGTGGATGAACCTGCCGTATCCGCAAAACACCTGCGCCTGCTGCCGACACCGGGCGGTACATCCGCCGCACCGTATGGAAAAGTGTCAGCAGATGCGGGACGGGCGGCGGCGGATGCGATCCTGATGGCGATTGAACTGGCGCGTGCCGGGACAATCAGCGGGATCGTCACCGCCCCGATCCACAAAGAGGCGCTGAACGCCGCCGGGATTTCCTTTCCCGGACATACCGAAATGTTGGCCCACCACGGCGGCGCCGAACGTGTCGCGATGATGCTGGTCAACGACGTGATCCGCACGGTTCTGGTGACCATTCACGTCAGCCTGCGCCAGGCGATCGAGGATGCGGATTTCGCTGCGCAGATGTCCGCGATCCGGTTGGCGCACGAAGGCGCGCGCGCCTTCGGCATCGCGTCACCCCGCGTCGCCGTTGCCGGGTTGAACCCCCACGCGGGCGAGGGCGGATTGTTCGGGCGCGAAGAAATCGACATCATCGCCCCCGCGATCAAGGCCGCGCAGGCCGAAGGCATCGACGCAACCGGACCATGGCCAGGTGATACGGTGTTCATGCAGGCGCGCGAGGGCAAATTCGACGTGGTCGTGGCGCAATACCACGATCAGGGCCTTATCCCGGTGAAATACCTTGGGTTGGAAAAGGGTGTTAACGTCACACTTGGCCTGCCGTTTGTACGCACATCGCCCGATCACGGCACGGCGTTTGATATTGCCGGTCAGGGCATCGCTTCGGCAGAGAGCATGATAACGGCGGTGACGATGGCGCGCCAACTGGTCACGGCCCGTGCAATCAAGGCGGGGCAGGGGTAATGGCATTTATCTTTATGCTGACCCGCAACGACCGCACCGTTTCGGACGCCGAAGATCATTTGGACACGGTTCTGGACGCCGGGGTACGGCACGTCGGGTTCAAGGATGTGGGTTTGCCCGAATCCCGCCTGCGCGCATTGCGCAATCGGATCAAAGCCGCCGGGGCCACATGTTACCTAGAGGTCGTGTCCGAGGATCGCGACAGCGAACTGGCATCGGCACGGGCAGCCGCGCGGATCGGGGTTGATGTTCTTCTTGGCGGCACCCACCCGGACGACGTTGCGCCGATGATTGCCGACAATGGCCTGCGGTACATGCCGTTTCCCGGGCGCATCGAAGGAATACCAAGCGTGCTGCACGGTCCGGCTGATGCCATCGTCGCGTCGGCTGAACGGTTGTCACAGATCGACGGGGTGCATGGGCTGGACCTATTGGCGTGGCGTTTCGCCGGTGACGTCGAAGCCCTGATCGCCCGTGTTGCCGGGGTCACGGACAAACCCGTGATCGTCGCCGGTTCCGTTGACAGCCCCGCAAAAATCGCGGCCCTGCGCCACGCCGGGGCATGGGGATTCACAATCGGCACGGCCGCTCTGGATGCGGTTTTTCCGGCGCAAAAGCCGGGCCTCAAGGGGCAGATCGCTGCCATTCAGGCGGCGGAATCTGATGCCGGTTTTCCCAGCCCATATGTGGACTAGAACGCGGACGACAGGTGCGTTGCCGCGTTTAACGCATTGAACTTATGCGGTATTATGGTGCGGCGCGGGCGTCGTGGCGGGCGTGCCCGCACTAATCACGCGGCACCGGCGGTTATCCGGCGGAATCCACGTCGATCAATCCCGCCCGCATCGCCGCAACCAACAGGGTTGCGGTCGATCGCACCTCCATCTTGGCCATTAGGCTGGTGCGGTGACTGTCCACCGTTTTGGGGCTGATATGCAGTGTTTCCGCGATTTTCGGGTTGGACAGGCCGCGCGCAATGGCCTGAAGCACTTCGATCTCACGCGGGGACAGGCGCGGGGTGTCGGGGCGATCATTCAAAAGCCGTTGAATATCGCTCGACAAGACTCGATCACCACTGGCAACCCGCAGGATGCCTGAACACAATTCCTCCAACGGATCGGATTTCAGGAACAACCCCTGCACCCCGGCTTTTTCCAGTTCATGCAACAGATCGGCGCGCACAGTGCCGGTCAGGACAACAAACCGCGTGTCGGGCGACCAACGCCGCGCTTCTAGAAACACCTCAAGCCCGCTGACGCCGGGCATCGCCTGATCGATGACCGCGACATCGGGCGCGTGGGTTTTGATCGCCGCAATTGCCTGAATGCCGTTCGACGCCTTGGCGACGATGGAAAAATCCTGTTTTTGATCCATGGTCAACATCGCCGCCAACCCTTCCAGAAACAGGGTATGGTCGTCCGACAACACAATGCGTAACGTCACGGCATGTCCTCTGAATGTGACAGGCCCGCATGAAACCGATCCTTACGGCGCTTGTCGCCGCCATCCTAACCATCGCCGCCGCCGCGTCCAGCAGGGCGGAAAATGTGCTGCGGCTTGATCATGAAACGGGCAGCGACGTGGCCAGTGTTTCCCGGCATATGGAAGTGATGTTTGATCCGGACCATACGCTGACCATCGCTGATGTGTCGGATCCAGACCGAACCGAATGGGAACGGGTTCAGGGCAAGCAACCCGATTTTGGATACCGCCCTGATGTGGTGTGGCTGCGGATTCGGGTCGAAAATCCGGGGGCAGAGGGCGAAAACTGGGTTGTGCATTTCCACGATAACTTCAAACAGCTTTTCGACACCTACGTTGTCTATGACACCGGAGAGATCGCCCATGTCCTGGCCACGGATCTGGACACGACATTTTCACAACGGCCAATGTCATTTCCACATCTGGCCGCGCCATTTGTCCTAAAGGCCGGTGAAAAGGCGACCCTCTATGTCCGGTTCTGGTCCGAAGGATCATCGCTTTTACCGACTGATATCAAATCATTACCTGACTTTCTTGAGACAACAGCCAACGCGGCTGCGCGCAACTTTGTCTTTTACGGTCTGATGGCTGCGTTCATTGTGGCGGCATTGGCGGGTTCCGTCGTGTTTTCGAGCATTACCGCCGTGGCCTTTGCGGCGTATTCGGGGATCGTTTTGCTGTTCGTGATGCATGCCGATGGCACCGGGTTTCAATATATCTATCCCAATGCACCAAGGTTTAATTCATATGCGTCAGTGGTTTGGGGCGGTGGCTTCATCTTTTTCAGCGCCCTTTATGCGCGGATATTTCTGCAAACGCGGCCCAGGTTTCCGAAACTGGATATTGCTTTGATGATGGTGATGCTGGCCACGGTCAGCCTGGGGGCAGCGATGTTCTTTGCAGACCCTCAGACCGTCAAAAAGTCTTTTGTTACATTGGCTTTGATCGGCATGCTCACCTGTCTTGGGTCTGGGTTGATTGTGGCGCGGACCCATTTTCGCGAGGTTCGGTTTTACATTCTGGCGTGGACGGGGGCGGTTGCGTCGTCTCTTTTGATGAACCTGATCCACATATTCGGTTTCGACCTAAGCTCGGACGTTCAGACAAATTCGATGCGTGCGGTGATGGTGGTGGACGCGGGGTTGATGGGGTTGGCGATTCTGGATCGCTATGCCCAAATGCGCGACAGTGGACAAAGGGCGTTGCGGGCCACACTGGCCACATCGGAACGTAATCTGTCCCTGAGCCGCCGACTGAGCGAGTTGGAACAACAAATCTATCTATTGGAGTCTGTATCACGCCAAAAGGACGAGGTTTTTGCCAATGCAATCCATGACTTGCGCCAGCCTCTTCATGCTTTGCGTTTAAGGGTACGCACCGAAGCATCGACACCGGAAACCGCCGGGGGTGAGCAACACGAAACGGATCAAAGCTTTGTCTATATGGAGGCGTTGATCTCTCAATACCTCGATGAGATGCGCAACGCCGGAAATGGATCCAACACCCCGGGGGATGGGCAATACAACGCCGTGTCCCTTGCCGAAACCCTGTCTGCCACGCACGAGATGTTTGCCCCTGATGCGGCCAGAAAAGGTTTGGAATTTCGGTTTGTGCCCACGCACCTGACGTCCAGCGCCGAACCACTCGCCGTGATGAGGATCGTGTCAAACCTTGTTGGAAACGCTATCAAATATACCGATCAGGGGCGAATATTGATGGGGTGTCGGCTTAGGGATGGGCAGGTTGTCATCGAAGTGCATGACACCGGTCCGGGGTTGAGCGAAGAGGATTTTCAATCAGCGTTGCGCCGCGATGTTCGGTTGGCCCAAACCGCCGGACAGACTGAAGGGGAAGGGTTCGGGCTGGCCATTGCGAATGAGTTTGCCAAAGCACATGGCGGGCATCTGAAACGTGTCGGATGGCGGCGCAAGGGGCTTGGGGTTGCCGTGTACCTGCCTGCGGGGCCGGGCGACACGTAAAGACCGCACCGCATTTCGGGTGCGGATGAATATGGGGTGATCCCCTGATACTGCCGCTGGGGAAACTTTCGTAGGGTCGCGCTCGGGGGCCTGCGTGTGTGAACAATTTGCGGTGTCTCCGGTTTGAACAAAACGGATGACATTTCGATGCCCAGAGACATTAATGACGGCGATTTCACTGCGACCGACCTTGGGGCCGCTGATTTCAGCGATGCGTTGCCGTCACGGCTTGAAATCTACAGCGACACCTTGGCGCTGGCCCGGTTGCGCGCATCGGTCGCGCTGACCAAGGCCGATTTCGTCGACGAGGCGTTGGGGATCGCATCCAAGGTTCTGACCTATCTGAACTATATCAAGAACGACGCCACTCAGCTGCGGCAAACGGCCGACGGGTTGGAAAATGTCATTAAATTGGTCGGCAAAGTCGGGTTCCTCAAACCATTGATGAAGCCCTTGGGGGCGATTGTCGATGGTATCGGGGACCGGGCGCAGCAGGTCGAGGACAAAGTCAAAGGGATCGACAAGCAATGGAATGAAGTCAAAGACTTCAAAACCAAAGTTAACCTCGCAAAGGCCGAGGTTAAGGCCAAGAAGGTGCTGCTGAACGAGACGATTGACGAAATCGATTCCGTCGCTGAGGCTGTTGCTGACGCGGCCCAAGCGACCGCTTTGGAATGGTTGCCAACCTATGCCCACGCCGCCGCTGAGGCCGCCTATGACACCGTCCTGAATGCAGACACGGACAAGTTGCGCGCGACGCTAGATGCGATGGAACTGGCCGGTGCCGAGGTTGAGGCCGCGTTGAAGAAAACGCTTGGCCCGCTCAAAGGTGTGGTGGATCTGTTCAACCTACTGGACCGACTGGTGGACAGTATCGATTTCCTGCGTTCACCGCTCAAGGTGGTTGGGGACATTCTCAAGCCGATTCAATGGGCGCTGGATGCGATCGACTTTATCTTTAACGCGGTTGTGTCCCCAATTCTTGACCCGATCCTTGAGGCGCTTGGGTTTAACAATTTCATCAAATCCATCCTGAAAAAGCTGGATCTGCCGGATGTGAACATTCTGGTGAAACTTGACATCGCCCTGCCTGATCTTGAGGCCGCGATCAGCCTGCCGGGCAATCCGCTGGACAATTTCAAGGCGGTGATCGACCAGTATTTCGGTGAAATGTTGAACCCCAACGGTTATCTGGGCGTTCTTCTTCTTGATGGTACGGATGATGGCGAACTGGTGGTAGGCGATGACCTTCCGGCGGGGACAAACCCGAATCCTGATAACGTATTGAACGGTTTGGCCGGGGCCGATGTGGTGTCGGGCGGTCTGGGCAACGATTCACTGCTGGGCGGCGATGGCGATGATATCGTGGTCGGCGGGGCCGGTGATGACACGCTTGACGGCGGCGCGGGGCAGAATGCCGCTGTGTTGCTGGGCAAATTCGGTGATTTTTCGTTCACCTATGACGAAGTGACATCAACCCTGACGACGACCCACACAACCGTGCGTGCCGGGACGACCAATCAGGGCGTTGATGAGATCCGGAATGTGGATCACGTTGTGTTCCTGGACCGTGCCGTGGCCATCGCGGATTTCGGCAACGTTCAGACGTCGAACAGCACCCCGTCTTCGCCCCAATTGCTGGAAGGTGACGAAGGCGGCACCCCAACCCGCGACTTCCTGTTCGGCGGTAGCGGGACCGATACGATCAATGGCTATGCCTTGGATGACTATATCGAAGGGCGCGATGGTTTCGACAGCCTGGACGGTGGCGCAGGCAATGACTGGATCGACGGCGGGGCAGGGCGCGATTTCATTGATGGCGGCGCGGGCAATGACACGGCCATTTTCAACGCCGGCGACGGGGCGCAATTCGATTTCAACTTTGTTGATTTGCTGAACGATCCGGCACGCCGTCCCTTTGCGGTTGTTGAAACGGTCATCAATATTGAAAACCTGACAGGTGGCGACGCCCACGATTATTTCTGGGGCGATCATGGCCGAAACCGGCTTGAAGGGCGCGCAGGCAACGACAAGTTGGTCGGCTTTTGGGGCAATGACACGCTTCTTGGGGGCGACGGTGCGGACCAGTTGGTTGGCGGGCGCGGCAACGATTCAATGGACGGTGGCGAAGGGTTCGACATCTTTGTCGGCGGACGCGGGCGCGACCGGTACAGCGATGATGGCAACGGGATTCTGTGGTACGGCGGCGATGTTCCGTCACGTTGGACGGATCCTTATGTTTCCAGATCATCCATCGGGTCCGGTTTCGTGGGATTGCCTGACCTTGGGTTCCTGCCCGAAGATTATGCATCGGACGTTCCCCAATCCGTACGGGTGAACATGCAAACCGGCGTGGTGCGCAAGTATAACGCGGATGGGATCAGCATCGGCGTGGATCGCATGACTGGCATTTTCGAAATTGCCGGGTCGGCGGGTAACGACACGTTACACGGCTCCAGCGCCGGAAATGAGACATTGAACGGCGGAGAGGGCGATGATGTCTTCACCTCTCGCAACCAAACGGGCGGCGACGAATTGGCCGGCATCTCTTATTTCATGGGCGGCGAAGGGGACGATCACTTCAACCTTGGCACCGGTATGCATGCCGCTGTTGGTGGTGCCGGCAATGATACAATCGTCATCGACGACGACAGCCTGTTTCATATGAATGGCGGCGCGGATATCGATTTCGCCATTTTCACAGATTCAGACCGCCAGTGGACAATCGATGTTGATGCCCGCACAGCCACGGGGATTGATGTAGACCAATCCGTCGAAGGCGACGAATGGACAATCGACTTTTCGAACATCGAATATTTCTATGGAAGTGACATCCGTGCGACCACCTTTATCGGCGGCCTGCGCGAGGCTTCGAACTTTTTTGGCGGGTCACAAAACGACACGTTCTATTCCCGTTCGGCCGTGACCGGACATTACCGGGATGTCGGATACGGGAACGACGGCGCGGATACATTTTATGGTAGCCTGGGGGACGATTTTTTCCGCGGTGGCGACGATGGCGACACGTTCATCGGCAATTATTCGGCGCATGGAGACGCAGGCGGGAACGATTCCTATTATGGCGATGCGGGCAATGATGTCTTTCGCCCCACGGCAGGTGCGCGGTATCTGATTTCCGGCGGCGACGACGTTGACGAGGTCGATTTCAGCCTTTGGGTCGGGCGCCTTTGGTTTTCCACCGGAACCGATCTGAACCAGTTCCCCGATTCTGACGTTGTGATCAACGGGATCGAAATTATCCGTGGCGCGACCTTTAGCGACAGGATCAATGGCGGGTCCGATGCCAACCAGTTCATCGGCGGTCAGGGCAATGACAGCCTGTACGGCAATTACGGAAACGATGTGCTTTATGGCAATGTCGGGGATGATCTTCTGGATGGCGGGTCATTGGATGATCTGATCTTTGGCGGCATCGGCAACAACCGCCTGTTTGGCGGAACCGGCACTGACACGGCGTCCTTTGCCCCGACGATGGAAGGCGACCGTTGGGACGGCACCGCGGATTGGACGCCCATCGAAATTCACGGCACGCTGGACGCTGATCTTTTGCGTCAAGACGCGCGGTTCATTCATCATGGGACGACCGACACCACATATTCCAACCTGGTGACCGGGTTTGAAAACATTGTTGGCACCGCCAACGCTGACATGATCCGCGGCGATGGGGGCGACAACGTGCTGTCCGGCGGTATTGGTGATGGCGAAGACACCCTGATTGGACGTGGCGGCGATGACACCTTGTCAGGTGGCGGCGGCAATGACCTGATCATTGGTGACAACGAATTGCCCGAAAACTTTGGCCTTGCCTATGTGAACCAAGATGGCCGCACCGGCGAATTCATCGGGTTGAACGGGCTTGCCGCGATGCCGGGGGGCGGGCAGATGACGGTTGAAATGCTGATCCAGCATGAAACCTCGTCGCGTTCCAGTTCCGTTACGACGTTGATGTCCTATGCCGTGCCAGGCAGCCACAACGAGATGATTATCGAAACGAAATCAGGGGGCAACATTCGCCTTGTCACCAACAACACTGTCCTGTGGGACACCGGCATTTCCGAAGAACTGATTCTGGATGGCGGTCTGCATCGGATTTCGGTCACGCTGGACACCACCACGGCCTTTGTCGAGGTTTATATTGATGGCGCGTTGTACGCGGCAACCCAAGACCCAGCCCTGGCCGCACCAATCGTCAGCAATGGCGCCCTGGTCTTTGGTCAGGAACAGGACAGCGTTTTCGGCGCATTCGATCCAAACCAGATGTTCCGTGGCGGGTATGGCGACATTCGCATTTTTTCCGACATCCGCACACAACGCGAGATTGCCGTAAACTGGGACACCTTCCTGAACGATCCGGAAAACGTGCCCAATCTGGTCGCCAACTGGCGCCCGAATGCGCAAACCGGCGATATCGAAAGCTTTGTCACAGGAACGCCCGATCTTTATGCGAATTTCGGAAACGGTTCGAATGTCGTGAACGGCCACGTTTCCGAATTCGGAGAAGCCGGGCACGATCTGTTGCAGGGCGAAGACGGGAATGACACGCTGGATGGTGGCGGCGGCAACGACACGCTGGACGGCGGCACCGGTGCGGATTCGCTGATTGGCGGCGCCGGACGCGACATGGTGTCTTACGAATCCTCGGCCAAGGGGATGTTCGTGGACATGGGCGACACGACAAAGAACAGCGGCGATGGTTTCGGTGATATCTATGTTTCAATCGAAAACCTGCGTGGGTCGGCCCATGACGACACCCTGATCGGTGATGCTGCCGACAACCGGATCGAAGGTCTGGTTGGCGACGATTCCCTGTTGGGGCAGGACGGCAGCGACATTCTGATCGGCGGCATCGGCAACGACACGCTGAACGGCGGCACGGTGAATGATGACGCCGATCCGGCCACTGCGCAGGTGTTTCGGTATTTCAACGCGACCCTCGATCGTGCCCCCGCAGCCACCGGGGTCAGCACGGTGCTTGGGCAATACAACGAAGGCATGACGGCCGTTGATTTGGCGCAGAACCTTGTTGCATCGCGCGAATTTCAGGGAAAATACGGACAGACCAATTCAACGGAATTCGTGACGTTGCTGTTTGAAAACGTGTTGGACCGGTTGCCCAATGCCGCGGGGCTGGCCAATTGGGTTCAGCAATTGGACAGCAACACCCTAACCCGCGCCGAAGTGGTCATAGGCTTTGCCGACAGCCTGGAATTCAAGGAAAAAACAGCCGGTGAGGCGTTGAGCGTTTCGCTTGAGGCACTGCGCGGGGAATGGACCGATGAAGTTGCGCGTCTGTATCAATCCACGGTGGATCGTCTGCCTGATGCCGGAGGGTTGGACCTTTGGGCCGGTCGGCTGGCGGTCGGGGTATCCTCACTTGAGGACGTTAGCGAAGCCCTCGTAAATTCACGGGAATTCCAAAACAAATATGGATCAGCGACGACCACGGCCGAATTTGTGACCCTGCTGTATGAGAATGTTCTGGAGCGGGCACCGGGCGAGGCCGGGTTGAACGCTTGGGTTGCTGAAATCGACACCGGCCGGAAATCGCGCGCCGAAGCTGTTCTTGGGTTTTCGGAAAGCACCGAATTCAAAAGGAATTCGCTGGATGACATCAAGAATTGGATGCGCGATCAGGGCGAAGATGACCGGCTGGTCGGAGGCGCGGGCGACAATGTCTTGTTCGGCGGCGAAAATGCGGATCGGTTCGTGTTCCGCCAGGCCGATGGCGGAAACCAGTGGGTTGGTGGCCTGGAACAATGGGACTGGCTGGAGTTTCAGGGCTTTGGCTATACCTCGGCCGCTGAGGTGCGTGGGCACATGACGCAGGTCGGCCGCGACGTGGTGTTCGATGAAATGGGTGTCCGGGTGGTCTTGGATGAAACCAGGATCAGTGATTTGACCGATGACATGTTTATTCTGACCTAATCGCCCATCACAAAGGGCGTGCACATCCCGAAAACAGGTCAGGCGAACTGGCCCCATCTTTTCGCCCAACCTGTCCTGAAACCCCGCGCGTCACCCGTGCGGGGTTTCTTTGTGCGGTGGCGGTTGGCCCAAAACTTTGCACGAAAATGGGGCAGGGTGGACCGCGCCGCAGGTGGCAAACGCGGCGAATTGCGCAGGGTTAAGCGCGAATTGTCGGGTCAAAGGCAGTGTGCCGGTACTGATCACGATGAAATGAAGGCGACGTTTGAAACCCCGGTGGCGCAAAGTTGGCGGGCAAGGCTAAGACTCCGTCCGCCAACCCAGGCCGGGTTTCCCGCGTGATGCAGGATGCCCCGAAGACGTTTGTGATGATCCGGGTGTTTGGGCCTTCATAATAAGAAAAGCCAGTGGCGGAGAGACAGGGATTCGAACCCTGGGATCCCGTGAAGGATCAACGGTTTTCGAGACCGCCCCGTTCGACCACTCCGGCACCTCTCCGCGGGGGTCTGGGTGGCCCGTTTAAGGCGGATTGCCCCCGCCCGCAAGAGGGGTTTTGCATTGCATGAGCGCGCAAATGGCCTAGGTTCAAGGCGACCTGTCACCCAAGCCCCAATCGCGGCCTTCTCGTCCTTGTTTTCAGCCAGCCCGTCTGGCGCAGCATTCAGGAAAATGACCATGCCATCTGTTTCGCGTGCCCAAGTATATGTCCCATGGATGCCGGTCCGGCAGGCGTTGGCTGTTTTGACCCTGGCGCTGAGCCTTATTTTGATGTCCGTGCCACTGCGCGCGGCTGACCGGGACCGGGTCGAGGCGTTTCTGACAATCACCGGTTTTGATGTCGCCTTGGAAAGCATCAAGCTAAGTGCTGAAAATGCGCCCGCCATGCTGGGCGTGGATGCGCGTGATTTCGGGATCAGTTGGACCCGGTTGGCAAGCGAGGTGTTCGATGTTGAAAAGATGCAGCAGATGGGCACCGATATTCTGGTCGAAACCCTGACCGACGACGCGCTCAGCCATGCCGCCGCATTTTACGCCAGTGATCTGGGGCAGCGCCTGGTTGAGGCGGAAAACACGTCCCATCTGGCGGATCGCGCCGAAAAACGGGGTGTGGGTGAGGCGCTGATAGAAGAGCAAAAGCAATCCGATCCCGAGCGCGTGGCGCTTTATGATCGCATGATGCGTGCGATCGGGTCAGCGGAAAGCACGCTGAAGTCTTCGAACGAAGTTCAGATACGGTTCCTGATGGCTGCGGCCGCCGCAGGCATTGTGACTCTGAAACTGGACGAAGAGGGGATCCGCGCCATGCAGGCCGAAAACGCGCCCGAGGCGCTTGCCAATATCAGGGCCGCTGGTCTGATCGGGGCCGCGGTGACCTATCGCGATTTTTCAAACGAAGATCTTGAGGCCTATGCTGTCGCGCTTGAGAATCCGCAGATGCAGGAAGTCTACGAGCTGATGAATGCGGTTCAGTACGAGATCATGGCGAACCGTTATGAGGTGGTCGCCCTGAAGATGCGCGAACTGGATCCGGGTCAGGAATTGTGATCGCCGTGATCGTGGGGCAGAGGGCGGCGCGCGTCATGCGGGCGTGGTGCCTTGGGATCGTGGTGTACGCCACATGTTTCGCCAGTGCCTTGCGCGCGGATGAGGCAGGGTTCGAACGCCTGTGGCAGGCGCTTGGGATGCCTTCGCTGATCGCCATCATGCAGGACGAGGGCCTTGCCCAGACGGAACAGCTGGCCTTTGATTATCTTCCTTATCCGCCGGGCGAGGGGTGGGCCGCCCTGTCGGCGCGCATCTATGATACGGTCAAGATGGAAACAGGCATGCACGCCGCGTTCCAGGCCGCATTGGGCGAAGGCCCGCTTGATCCCTTGGTCACCTTTTTTGACAGTGCCGTCGGCAAAAAGATCGTCGCTTTGGAAATCGCGACCCGGCTGGATTTTCTGGATCCGGCGGTTGAGGAAACAGCGCAGCAGGCGATCAGGGATCCGGGGTTCGATCAGGCGCGTCTGGCGTTGATTGACACGTATATCGAGGTCAACGACCTGGTTGAAATGAATGTCACCGGTGCCCTGAATTCCAATTACAACTTTTTTCGCGGGCTGTCCGAAGGCGGCGCGTTGGATTTGAGCGAGTCCGATATGTTGACCGAGGTCTGGTCGCAAGAGGACGCCACGCGCAGCGACACCAAGGATTGGTTGCGCGCCTTTCTAAGCGCGTCGTATGCCAAGCTGAGCGATCAAGAGCTTTCAGCCTATATCGAACTGTCGCGAAGCCGGGATGGCAAGCGTTTGAACCGGGCATTGTTCGAAGGTTTCGCAGTCATTTATGACGACATCTATTTCGCCCTTGGCCTTGCCATTGCCGATCAGATGCGCGCGCAGGAGCTTTAGGGGCGCCTGCAGGTCGCGGGTGTCGGAAACGCCACCCTTGCGCCCCCTTGACAGCCCGTTGCTTCGCGCGCATAAGCCAGCTTCCCGACGGGTCCCATGGAACCGGCGGTTTGTTGTAATGACGCCCAATGGGGCGCGCTGTCCGACGGTGGGGTCAATGGCCCCGCGAACACCCGCAAGGGGGCCACAGGACGCGGGATACGAAGGAAATGCTCATGTTTGCGGTCCTCAAGACCGGCGGCAAGCAATACCGCGTCCAATCGGGCGACTTGCTGCGCGTAGAAAAGCTGGCGGCTGATGCTGGCGAAACAATCCAATTCAACGATGTGCTTATGCTGGGCGGTGACAAAACCGTGGTTGGCGCACCATTGGTTGATGATGCCGCCGTTCAGGCCGAAGTCATCGATCAGATCAAGGGCGACAAGGTGATCAACTTTGTCCGTCGCCGTCGTAAGCATTCGTCCAAACGCACCAAGGGCCACCGTCAACAGCTGACCCTTTTGCGTGTGACAGAAATTCTGGCCAATGGTGCTGGCAAATCCGGCGTCAAGGCCGCGATGGGGGCCGGTTCGGTTTCCGGTGCCGCGGTTGCCGCCGCAGCGCCAAAGGCCGCAAAAAAGGCCGCGCCGAAAAAAGCCGCAGAGCCAAAGGCAGAGGCCCCAAAAGCCGAAGCCAAAAAGGCCGCGCCGAAAAAGGCTGAAGCTGCCGCAGGTGCAGACGATCTTAAAATCCTGTCAGGCATTGGCCCGGCACTGGAAAAGAAACTGCATGAAAATGGCGTAACGACTTTCGCGCAGATCGCCGCCTGGGGCCCCGACGACATCGCCGAGATGGACGAGAAATTGTCCTTTAAGGGCCGGATCGAGCGTGAAGGCTGGGTCGCACAGGCCAAAGATTTGGCCAAGTAAGACAAGGAGACACGACAGATGGCACATAAAAAAGCTGGCGGTTCATCCCGCAACGGTCGCGACTCTGCTGGTCGCCGCCTCGGTGTTAAGAAATACGGTGGCGAATCCGTCATCTCGGGCAACATCATCGTGCGTCAGCGCGGCACCAAATGGTGGCCGGGCGAAGGCGTGGGCCTGGGCAAGGATCACACCATTTTCGCGACAACAGATGGCAATGTGAAATTTCACAAGGGCCTGAAGGGGCGCACGTTTATTTCCGTGCTTCCGGCGGTCGAGGCCGCAGAGTAAGCCGACCTTAAGGTCTGATGAGACAGATAGGGGATCGGCAAAGCGCCGGTCCCCTTTGCCGTTGCAACGGGGGTCTGAGGAGGAAAGAACCCATGATGCAAGAACAGATTGTCACGCAGCCGGTTATCGAAACGCCGGAATTCGATTTGCGCCCGTTGCGCGGATCTGACGTTGGTTTGATCCGCCTGCACAGTGCCGATGAACGTGTCGCGCGGGCAACCACGTCGGTTCCGCATCCCTTGCCGCCCGGTGTGACAGAGGATTTCGTGCGCCGCGCACAGCGACCGGACAGGGACGAAGACGTCTGGGCCATCGACGCGACACGGCGCGGCGGCCCCGAAGTGGTCGGGCTGATCGGATTGACCCGGATGGAGGGCAACCAGTCCGAAATCTCGTATTGGGTTGCGCCGGCATTCTGGAACACCGGCATCGCATCTGCGGCGGTCGAGGCGATCGTTCAGTCCAATCCGATGGACAACCGCACATTCTTTGCCAGTGTCTTTCAGGACAACCCGGCATCGGCCCGTGTGCTGACAAATTGTGGCTTCACCTATATCGGGGACGCGGAAAGCTTTTCCGTCGCCCGAGGGGGTAAAGTCCCCACCTGGACCTACAGCCACGCGCTGACGGCCCGAAAACAGGATTAAGCCGTCAGGCACGCCTAAGGAAAGGCGACCTTTGCGGCAGGAGTTGAAACATGAAGTTTCTCGATCTCGCAAAGGTCTATATCCGCTCTGGATCCGGGGGTGGCGGGGCGATTTCGTTTCGTCGCGAAAAGTATATCGAATACGGTGGGCCGAATGGCGGTGATGGCGGCAATGGCGGCAATGTCTGGGCCGAAGCCGTCGATGGGCTGAACACCCTGATTGATTTTCGGTATCAGCAGCACTTTTTCGCCCAGAATGGTCAGGGCGGCATGGGGCAGAACCGCACGGGGGCAACGGGTGATGACATCGTGTTGCGCGTCGCGGTCGGCACCGAAATCCTTGACGAAGACGAAGAAACCGTTCTGGCCGATATGACCGAAGTGGGCCAGCGCGTGTTGCTGGCCCGTGGCGGCAATGGCGGCTTTGGCAATGCCCATTTCAAAACAGCCACCAATCAGGCACCACGGCGCGCCAATCCCGGCCAGCCCGGCGTGGAACGCACCATCTGGCTGCGCCTGAAACTGATTGCGGATGTCGGGTTGCTGGGCCTTCCGAACGCCGGGAAATCCACGTTTCTGGCCGCAACGTCCAATGCCCGCCCCAAGGTGGCGGATTATCCGTTCACCACGCTGCATCCCAACCTGGGTGTTGTTGGCGTGGACAATGCGGAATTTGTCGTCGCTGACATTCCCGGCCTTATCGAAGGGGCCAGTCAGGGCAAGGGGCTGGGCGATCTGTTCCTGGGACATATCGAACGCTGCGCGGTCCTGTTGCACCTTGTGGACGGAACGTCGGGGACGCTGATCGAAGATTACCAGACCATCGTCGCCGAGATCGATTCTTATGGTGCCGGGTTGGTCGACAAGCCGCGCATCGTCGCCCTGAACAAGATCGACGCGCTGGACGAAGAAGAACGCGCGTTCCTGAAAGAAGAGCTTGAGGCGGTGGCCGGGCCGGGCGTCATGATGATGTCGGGCGCAAGTGGCGAAGGGTTGACGGATGTGCTGCGCGCCCTGCGCGCCAATATTTCAGCGGATCGTCTGCGCGCCAAGCAAGAGGCCGCCGAAGACACCGAAACGGACGACGCGCCATGGCACCCCTAAGCAGACCACAGATCACGCAGGCCCGCCGCCTTGTGGTCAAGATCGGGTCGGCCCTGTTGGTGGACCGTGCCACGGGCGCGCTGCGTGCCGGTTGGCTGGACAGTCTGGCCGCGGATGTCGCCCGGATAAAGGCGCGCGGCACGGATGTCGTTCTGGTGTCGTCCGGGTCCATTGCGCTTGGGCGCGGTGTGCTGGGGCTGGGCCAAGGGGTTCTTGCGCTGGAACAGGCGCAGGCGGCCGCCGCCGTGGGGCAGGTGGGGTTGGCAGCGGCCTATGATCGGGCATTGGCCCCCCACGGGATCACGATCGCGCAGGTTCTTGTCACGCTTGAGGATTCGACCGACCGACGCCGGTATCTGAATTCACGCGCCACGCTGGAAACGCTGTTGGGGCTTGGGGTCGTGCCGATTGTGAATGAAAACGACACCATAGCCACGGACGAAATCCGATATGGCGACAATGACAGGTTGGCCGCGCAGGTTGCCGTTACGATTGGGGCGGATCAGGTGATCTTGCTGTCGGATGTTGACGGGTTCTATTCTGCCAACCCGGTGGATGACGCCACCGCCAAACGGTTCGACCAGATCGACACGATCACCCCCACGATTGAGGCGATGGCCGGGGATGCCGGATCCGGCCTGTCAAAAGGCGGGATGAAGACCAAATTGCTGGCGGCCAAAACTGCGACCGCGGCGGGCTGTGCCTTGTGCATCACTTTAGGGGCGCTCGACAACCCCCTGATGTTGCTTGAGGAAGGGGCGCCATCCACCTGGTTCACCGCTGATGAAGACCCCCAGGCGGCGCGCAAGCGTTGGATTGGCGCGATGAAACCCAAGGGCACGTTAATCCTGGACGATGGGGCCGCAAGGGCACTGTCGCGGGGCAAATCCCTGTTGCCTGCGGGGGTAACCGGCGTCGAAGGCCAGTTTGGACGCGGCGACCCGGTGGCCATTTCCGATTTGTCCGGTGCGGTTCTGGCGATCGGGTTGACCCGTTATACTGCCGCCGAAGCACGGGCCATTGCCGGACATCCATCGCAGGATTTCGAAGCGATATTGGGCTATACCGGGCGCGCGGCATTGGTCCACCGCGACGATATGGCGATCTAGACTAAGGAAAGGGACACATCATGACCGAAACGGACACCATTCCCGCCATGATGCGTGACATCGGCGAAAAGGCCCGCGCGGCCACGGTCGACTTGGCCAATGCAAGCGGAGAACGCAAACATGCGGCCTTGATCGGGGCGGCGGATGCGGTGTGGAAACGGCGCGCCGAAATCCTTGAGGCGAATGCCAAGGACATGGCGTTTGGTCGGGAAAAGGGGCTGTCGGCCGCCATGCTGGACCGGCTGTTGCTGAGCGAAGATCGGATCGCGGATATTGTCACCGGATTGCGCGCTGTGGCCGAACAACGTGATCCCGTGGGGGATGTGATCGCGGAATGGGACATGCCATCCGGGTTGCATATCCGCCGGGTGCGCACCCCGTTGGGGGTGATCGGCGTGATTTATGAAAGCCGCCCGAACGTGACCGCGGATGCGGGGGCGCTGTGTCTGAAATCCGGCAATGCGGTGATCCTGCGCGGCGGGTCGGAGAGTTTTCATTCCTCGGGCGCGATCCATGGATGTCTGGTCGAGGGGCTGCGTCAGGCGAACCTGCCGGAAGCGGCCATTCAACGGGTGCCAACCCGTGATCGCGCCGCCGTCAGCGAAATGCTGGGCATGGTCGATCATATCGACGTGATTGTCCCGCGCGGCGGCAAGGGGTTGGTCGGGCTGGTGCAACGCGAGGCACGGGTGCCGGTGTTTGCCCATCTGGAGGGCATTTGCCACATCTATGTCGGGGCCAAGGCGGACCCGGCCATGGCGGTTGAGGTTGTGTTGAATGCCAAGACCCGGCGCACGGGAATTTGCGGGGCCATGGAATGCCTTTTGATTGATCAGGTTTTTCATGAGCAGAACGGGCCGATCCTGACCGATGCGCTTGTTGCGGCGGGGGTCGAGGTGCGCGGCGCGGGGGAGTTGAGCACGCTTGCGGGTGTGGTGCCTGCGCGTGACAGTGATTTTGGCACCGAATTCCTGGACATGATCTGCGCGGCGAAAATCGTGGATGGGGTTGATGCGGCGATCGGACATATTCGTACGTACGGGTCGAACCACACGGATGGGATCATCACGGCCGATGACACGGTGGCGGCGACGTTTTTTACCCGGTTGGACAGTGCCATATTGATGCGCAACGCATCGACCCAGTTTGCTGATGGTGGCGAATTTGGCATGGGCGCTGAGATCGGCATAGCAACGGGCAAATTGCATGCGCGCGGGCCGGTCGGGGCCGAGCAATTGACCAGTTTCAAATACCTGGTCGAAGGGGCGGGGACCGTGCGGCCCTGAACTTTTGGGGGTTCCGGAGATCCTGGCACATGTTTCGCGCCCTCATCCCCCCTTTGGGGGGTATCGGGCGCGAAGCCGCCGGCGGAAGTATTTTTGGAAAGATGAAGCGGCAAGAGGCGATTGGTCCGGGGTGTTGGATACTTGCCAGGCGCAGCTAATGATGCGACATGGCCAGAGGTTTGGCTGGTTGTGTTGGGGGCATCATGAGTGACAGACGTGGGTTGTTGATCATTCTTTCTTCGCCGTCCGGTGCGGGGAAATCGACCTTGGCGCGCCGGTTGGTGGCCTGGGATCCGACCATACGGTTTTCCGTGTCCGCAACCACGCGCGCGCCGCGCCCCGGTGAGGTTGACGGGGTTGATTATCATTTTCTGGACGACGCCGGGTTCAAGGCAGAGGTGGCACAAGGCGGCATGTTGGAACATGCGCATGTGTTCGGGCATTTCTATGGGTCTCCGAAATCGGCTGTCGAGCAGGCGATCGAGCGCGGCGAAGATGTTCTTTTTGACATTGATTGGCAGGGGGCGCAGCAGATCCGGAATTCGGATTTGGGCAAGCACACCTTGTCGATTTTCCTGTTGCCGCCGTCGATCCGCGAGTTGCACCGGCGGTTGAAGGAGCGTGGGCAGGACAGTGATGAGGTGATCACCCGTCGGATGCAGAAAAGTTGGGATGAGATAAGCCATTGGGATGGCTATGATTTCGTTTTGATCAATGACGATCTGGATGCGACCGAAGAGCGGCTGCGTGCAATTTTGACCGCGACGCGGTTGCGGCGCAGTCAACAGCCGGGGTTGCTGGATCACGTGCGCAGGCTGCAATTGGAGTTTGAGGATATGTCATGACACTTTATGCATTTGAGGGCATCGCGCCGGAAACCCCGCAGGATGGAGATTTCTGGGTTGCGCCAGATGCCAATGTGATTGGGCGGGTTGTCTTGCGGTCGGGGTCGTCGATCTGGTTTGCCAGCACATTGCGCGGCGACAACGAGGTGATCGAGATTGGCGAAGGGTCCAATGTTCAGGAAAATGTGGTGATGCACACCGATATGGGCTGTCCTTTGCGTGTCGGGCGCAATTGCACGATCGGGCACAAGGCGATGCTGCACGGGTGCACGATTGGCGACAATTCGTTGATCGGAATGGGCGCGACGGTGTTGAACCGCGCTGTGATCGGCAAGAATTGCCTGATCGGGGCCGGGGCGCTGATCACCGAAGACAAGGTCATTCCGGACAATTCCATGGTGCTGGGGTCGCCCGGCAAGGTGGTCAAGGAATTGGGACCGGAATGGAAAGAGCGGCTGTCGAAGTCAGCGCAAAGCTATCAGGACAAGATGCGCCGGTTTCGCGATACGCTGACGCCTTTGGGGTGAGGGGCAGGGCACGGTGAGCGGGCCTGCATGGGCGTCATAAAGCGGTTTGGGCCAAAGCCTTGTATTGATCCGAGCACATGAACCCTTGGGCGCGCTGCGCATCCGGGAATTCCAGAGTGATGGATTGATCCGGCACGTCGCCCTGACCCGGTTCGTCATCATCGACGCGCACCACGCGACTGTCCGCATCATTCATAAGCTGAGCGAGCTTTTGTTTGAAATCGCGAAAGTCTGATTTGTCGCGAAAGTGCGTCGTGGCAATAACATAGCAGGGCATGGTCACGGCCTTTCCCCCGGAAGACACCGGCATTGTCCTTCCTTATCCTCAGTTTGGGCGGGTTGGCGTTGTGGTCAACAGGAGGTGGCGGATCGCGGCAAACTGACACTGCGCTTTGTGGAAGAACCGGCGAGTTTGCGTGGTTGTAAGGCGCAACGCCCAATCTGCGGGCGATCCAAAGGCTGGTTTCCCGCCCCGAGACGCGCCATATCAGGGGCCTGACGTATGCCGGGACCTATCTGCCATGACTGAAACCATCACCGCCCTGTTGCATGCATTGCCATTGGCCTGTGTTCTGATCGGGCGCAATGAACGTATCCTTGGGGTGAACGCAAGCGGCGAGAAACTGTTGGGCACTGGCATGGAGGGGCGCCATTTCATCACCGCCATTCGCCATCCGGCTGTCTTGGACGCCGTTGAGGCAACGTTGAACGACGGGCAGAGCCGGATGACGCGCATGCCCACATCAGAGGCCGGCAACGACACCAATTACGAGGTGCATTGCGCGGCCCTGAATGTTTCCGGCGATATGGGAATTCTGGTTTCGTTCAACGATGTGACCCATGTGGAACAGGCCGGCCAGATGCGCCGGGATTTTGTGGCCAACGTCAGCCACGAATTGCGTACGCCGCTGACCGCGCTGTTGGGGTTCATTGAAACCCTGCGCGGTCCGGCCCGTGACGACCCGGACGCGCGTGACCGGTTTCTGACAATCATGGCTGCCGAAGCGCGGCGCATGGAACGTTTGGTGGCCGATCTTTTGTCGCTCAGCCGGGTGGAGAGCAGCGAACGGATCCGACCGGCGGATCGCATTGATCTGGTCGGGGTAATTGGTTCGGTGTTGCGAAGGTTGGAACCCGTGGCCGCAAAGGACAAGGTAACAATCACGACTGACTTTCCCAATGACGATAAGGTCATTGTGCCGGGGGATGAGGATCAGCTGCGCCAGGTGATTACGAACCTGTTGGAGAACGCGATCAAATATGGCGGCGCGGGCGGTCAGGTGCGCGTGACATTACACACAGAGGCCGAATCACAAGGGTTGCGCGGCCCCGGCGCGGTGTTGAGCGTGCGTGACACGGGGCCGGGAATTGATCAGGTTCATATTCCACGCCTGACAGAGCGGTTTTACCGCGTGGACAATCACCGGTCGCGCGAAATGGGGGGCACGGGCCTTGGCCTTGCCATCGTGAAACACATCGTCAATCGCCACCGCGGCCGTCTGCGTGTGGACAGTGTTCCGGGGCAGGGGGCGTGCTTTACCGTGGTGCTGCCGATTGACCAGGGCTGACGCGACGGAATATGCCGTTTCGCGGGAAAATCCGGCTGGGCCGCGCGCCGTCATAAAACTGTTACGTTCCTGTCACAAAAGCATAGCGCGAAGTGCTTAGCACGCCAGACAAGGTCACCCGGGGATGGTGGCCGAGACATTTCTCTGAGCTGGAGACATCCGCAATGAAAACGACAAAACTCACCGTATCGGCCGCGGCAATCGCCGCATTGTCTGCAACGGCTGCCACCGCACGTGATCAGGTACAGGTCGCAGGGTCCTCGACGGTCCTTCCCTATGCTTCGATCGTTGCCGAAGCGTTCGGCGAAAACTTTGACTTTCCGACACCGGTTGTGGAATCGGGCGGTTCATCCGCTGGCCTGAAACGGTTCTGCGAAGGTGTTGGCGAAAACACAATCGACATTGCCAATGCATCGCGTCAGATCAAGGAATCGGAAATCAAGGCCTGTGCCGAAGCGGGCGTGACGGATATCATCGAAGTGCGCATCGGTTATGATGGCATCGTGTTCGCAAGCCAGTTGGACGGCCCCGCCTATACAGCCTTTGAACCGATCGACATTTTCAACGGTCTTGGCGCAAAGGTGCTGAAAGACGGCAAGCTGGTCGAAAACCACTATGCCAAATGGTCCGATTTCAACAATGCACTGCCTGGCGAAGACATCCTGGCCTTTGTTCCCGGAACCAAGCACGGCACACGCGAAGTGTTTGAAACCAAGGTTCTTTTGGCTGGTTGCAAGGACGCCGGCGCCTATGATGTCTACATGGCTGAACTGGGCGACAAAAAGAAAGCATCCAAGGCGTGCTACGAAGTGCGCACAGATGGCAAATCGGTCGATATCGACGGTGATTACACCGAAACGCTGGCCCGCATCGAAGCAAATGCAAACGGCATCGGCGTGTTTGGCCTGGCGTTTTATGAAAACAACACAGACAAGCTTAAGGTTGCGACAATGTCCGGCGTCGCACCATCGACCGAAACGATTTCGACAGGTGAATATCCTGTGTCGCGCCCTCTCTTCTTCTATGTCAAAAAGGCGCATATCGGCGTGATCCCCGGTTTGAAAGAATTTGCTGAATTCTTTGTCTCGGATGATCTGGCAGGCCCCGATGGCCCGCTGTCCGAATACGGGCTGGTGGCTGATCCCGAATTGTCCGACACACAAGACGCCGTGGCCGACGAACAGGTCATTGGCACCTCAATGTAACAAACGGACGGGCGGCGCTGAATACGCGCCGCCCGCCTTTCACGTCTGGTCGTTGCTGCCCGCGGGGGACCAGATGCCATCCAATATTCACTGCCCCCGGTGAGGTTTCATGTCTGCCAGTCTGTTGTTCTTGATTGTCCTTGGTCTGGCTGGTGTCGGATATGTGTTTGGGCGCCGCCGCGCGATGGCGAGTGCCGAAGGTGACAGGCGCAAGCTGCATTCCCTGATCGGGTATTATGGATCGCACGCCGCGTTGCTGACGGTGGTTCCGGCAAGCCTGATGTTGCTTGTCTTTTTGTTTGTTCAACCCATGGTCATTGAATCGCGCGTGCAATCGCTGATCTCTGAGGACAGCTATGCCGACACGGGCGCGCTGTCCCTGATCATGTCGGACGTTCGGCGTGTCGCGGACGGTTTGGATTTCGCTATTGGGCAGGGCGCGCTGACGGAAACGGCTGCGGATGCCCTGACGGCAGATGGCAACGAATTGGGTGATATTCTGAAATCGGCCGGGGTTGCCCTGGGGAAAAAGCCAACGGGCGATGTTCTGGCCGCCGCCCAACGGTACCGTGCATTGAATGCGACAGGCCGTACGCTTCGCGCCTTTGCGGTTCTGATCGTGGCGTTCGCCGGTCTGATGTTTGCGCTGGCCCGCACCAATCGTGACTACCGCGCCCGCAACGTGGTTGAACGTGTCACGCTGTCCCTTTTGATTGGCGCGGCCAGTATCGCGGTGCTGACAACATTAGGGATCGTATTGTCCCTGTTGTTCAATACGGTCGAGTTTTTCAAACTTTATCCCGCAGCCGACTTTTTCTTTGGAACCACCTGGGCGCCCTCATTCGGTGGGGGATCCGAATTGGGTATTCTCCCGCTGTTCTGGGGTACGTTTTACATTTCGATCATTGCCTTGGCGGTGGCGGTGCCGATCGGCCTGTTCGCCGCGATCTATCTGTCGGAATATGCTGGCCCAAATGTGCGCAATATCGCCAAGCCCCTGCTTGAGGTTCTGGCCGGTATTCCGACCATTGTTTACGGGATGTTCGCCTTGCTGACTGTCGGCCCGATGCTGGTCGATGTTTTCGGGCGCGACGGGGCATTAGGGGTGGAATGGATGGGCGGCGGGACGGCTGTCATGACCGCCGGTCTGGTTATGGGGATCATGTTGATCCCATTCGTCAGTTCGCTGTCCGATGACATCATCAATGCCGTGCCCCAAGCCATGCGCGACGGATCGCTTGGGTTGGGGGCGACGCAATCGGAAACGGTCAAACAGGTTGTTTTGCCAGCCGCCTTGCCGGGCATTGTCGGTGCCATCCTGTTGGCGGCCAGCCGGGCCATCGGTGAAACCATGATTGTGGTTCTGGGCGCCGGGGCGGCCGCGCGCCTGTCGATGAACCCGTTTGACGCGATGACAACTGTCACCGCGAAAATCGTCAGTCAGCTGACAGGGGACGCCGATTTCGCCAGCCCCGAGGCATTGGTTGCCTTTGCGCTTGGCATGACCCTGTTCGTCATCACCCTGGGCCTGAATGTCTTTGCCTTGTGGATCGTGCGCACATACCGGGAGCAATACGAATGACCGACGCGACAAACCCGGTGCCGCCCCGCAGGCACAGCTCTCTTCTGACGGTTGATGCGCGCACGCGCAAACGCAATGCGGCTGAAACGCGGTTCAAATCCTATGGGGTGATCGCGATTGCCTGCGGCCTGCTGTTTCTGGTGGCGTTGTTGTTTGCGATCGTGCGCAACGGCACCATGGCCTTTTCGCAGACGTTCATCACCGTCCCAGTTGAATTGATCGAAGCCAAGGTGGATAAAAAGGGCAACCGTGATCCCGCCGATCTGGCCAAGGTTTCGACCTTTGGCTATGCGCCGTTGATCGACGCCGCGATGGTCGCGGCGCTTGAGGGGCAGGGGATAAATTCGCCCTTCAAGAAAAAGAAGGATTTGCGGAAACTGATTTCTGACAGCGGCGCCGCGCAATTGCGTGACGCTGTTCTGAAAAACCCGGATCTGATTGGCAAAACCATCGAATTTCGGCTTTTGGCGGCGTCACGGGTGGATGGATATATGAAAGGCCGCGTCACGCGCGAAAGCCTTGCCCGCGACAAGAACCTAAGCCCCGCGCATCTGGATATTGTCGATGCCCTGGCCGCTGCGGGGATGTTGAAACGGTCCTTCAACCTTGATTTCATTCTGGGTGCGGATGCGTCTGAAAAACGCCCCGAACAGGCGGGGATCGGTGTCGCGATGTTGGGGTCATTCTTTATGATGCTGGTCGTGCTGGCCTTTGCCTTGCCCATAGGCGTGGCCGCGTCGATCTATCTTGAGGAATTTGCCCCAAAAAACCGCTGGACCGACCTGATCGAGGTGAATATTTCCAACCTTGCCGCCGTGCCTTCGATTGTCTTTGGGATCCTGGGCCTGGCCGTGTTCATCCAATTCGCGATGCTGCCCCAATCCGCGCCACTTGTCGGTGGGCTGGTCCTGACGTTGATGACCCTTCCGACGATCATCATTTCAACGCGCGCCTCGCTTAAGGCTGTGCCGCCATCCATCCGGGATGCAGCACTTGGGGTGGGCGCGTCCAAGATGCAGTCGGTGTTTCACCATGTTCTGCCGCTGGCCATGCCGGGAATTCTGACGGGGACGATCATCGGTTTGGCGCAGGCCCTTGGGGAAACCGCGCCATTGCTGTTGATCGGCATGGTCGGCTACATCGCATCGAATTTTCCCGATGGCATCGCCAGCGGGTTTCTGGACCCCAATTCAGCCATGCCCGCGCAGATCTATGAATGGGCCAAACGGGCCGATCCGGCCTATTACGAACGCGCATGGGGCGGGATCATCATTCTGCTCGTCTTTTTGATGAGCATGAACATCATCGCAATCATTCTTCGACGCCGATTTGAGCGGCGGTGGTAATAAGGACATGGACATGTACGATTCCCCACTTGTCGAGGCAAAAGTGACCGAAAAGAACCTGAAGATATCTGCCAAAGGCGTGCAGGTTTATTATGGCGACACCCACGCGATCAAAGATGTGGATGTGGCGATCGAGGACAAGACCGTGACGTCGTTTATCGGGCCTTCGGGGTGTGGGAAATCAACGTTTCTTCGCTGTATCAACCGGATGAACGACACGATCGACATTTGCCGCGTTGAGGGCACGATCCTGCTGGACGGTGAAGACATCTATGACAAACGTGTCGATCCGGTGCAGTTGCGGGCCAAGGTGGGCATGGTTTTTCAGAAACCAAACCCGTTTCCGAAATCCATTTACGACAATATCGCCTATGGGCCGCGCATCCACGGGTTGGCCCGCACCAAGGGCGAACTGGATGAGATTGTTGAAAAATCCCTGCGTCGTGGCGCCATTTGGGATGAGGTCAAGGATCGGTTGAACGCCCCCGGCACCGGGCTTTCGGGTGGGCAACAGCAACGCCTGTGCATTGCCCGTGCGATTGCGACCGAACCCGAGGTGCTGTTGATGGACGAACCCTGTTCCGCACTGGACCCGATTGCCACCGGGCAGGTCGAAGAACTGATTGATGAATTGCGCGAAAACTTTTCAGTCGTGATTGTCACGCACTCTATGCAACAGGCCGCACGGGTCAGCCAGCGCACCGCGTTTTTCCATTTGGGCAACCTTGTGGAATACGGCGAAACCGCACAGATCTTTACCAACCCGCAAGACCCGCGCACCGAAAGCTATATCACCGGCCGGATCGGCTGAGGGGGCAGATAATGAACAGCGACCAACATATCACCAGCGCCTTTGACCGTGACCTTGAAGGCATTCAGGCGCGGATCATGAAAATGGGCGGACTGGTCGAGGCCGCCATTCTGGACGCCGCCCAATCGCTTGAGGAACGCGATGAGGAACGCGCCGAAGAGGTCAGGGCAGGGGACAAGGCCGTTGATGCCCTGGAAGAGTTGATCAACGAGGATTGCGCCCGCGTGATCGCCCTGCGCAGCCCAACGGCGGTTGATCTGCGCATCGTTCTGAGCGTGATGAAGATTGCCGCAAATCTGGAACGCATTGGCGATTACGCAAAGAACATGGCCAAACGCACAAGCGTTCTGGTTCAGATGACCCCGGTCGAAGGCAGCCATGCCGCCCTGCGCCGAATGGCGCGCGAGGTTCAGCTGATGCTGAAGGACGCGCTGGATGCCTATATTCATCGCGACATCAATCTGGCCCGTGATGTGATTGATCGCGACCGTGACATTGACCAGATGTACAATGCCCTGTTCCGCGAATTCCTGACCTTCATGCTAGAGGACCCGCGCAATATCACGGCCTGCATGCACCTTCATTTCATTGCCAAGAACAATGAACGTATGGGTGATCATGTGACGTCGATTGCTGAACAGGTGATTTACCTCGTGACCGGCGAAAAGCCCGACGAAAGCCGCCCCAAGGGGGACAAAACCTCGACCGATCCGAATGTCGCGCCCCCGGCGAGCACCATTGAGCCTGGGGCCTAAACCATGGTTGATAAGCCGCTTGTCCTGGTCGTCGAAGATGAACCCGCACAGCGCGAGGTTCTGACCTATAACCTTGAATCCGAAGGTTATGCCGTATCGTCAGCAGAAAACGGCGAAGAAGCGTTGATGATGGTGAACGAGGCAATGCCGGATGTCATCGTTCTGGATTGGATGCTGCCCAACGTGTCGGGAATCGAAGTTTGCCGTCAGATCAAGACACGCGCGGACACGCGCGGCGTGCCGATCATCATGTTGTCCGCCCGATCAGAGGAAGTGGACAAGGTGCGTGGCCTGGAAACCGGTGCCGATGATTATGTCGTCAAACCCTATTCGGTCGTGGAATTGATGGCACGGGTGCGCAGCCAGTTGCGCCGATCCCGGCCGGCCACGGTGGGCGAACGCCTGCAATACGAAGACATCGTTCTGGACAGCGAAACGCATCGGGTGACGCGGAGTGAAAAACCGCTCAAACTGGGGCCGACCGAATTTCGCCTGCTCAGCACGTTCATGGAAAAGCCGGGGCGCGTCTGGTCACGTGAACAGCTGTTGGACCGGGTGTGGGGGCGCGATATCTATGTCGATACGCGCACCGTTGACGTGCATGTCGGCCGACTTCGCAAAGCACTGACCCAACACGGGGGCGGGGATCCGCTTCGCACCGTGCGTGGGGCGGGATATGCCTTGGGGTAGGGGGCGTATGCCTGCCCAATCCGCCCTTTTGCTGTTGTGACGACGCGGGCTGGCCAGGGTTGGATTGCGCGTGGAGTTATGTGGCGGTTTACCACAACAGACCATCGCTTATCCGTCACCCGATCGCGTAGATTTCAACCCTGACAGATCCTGCATTGCGCGCGCCGACGCCAACAAACAAGGTGCGGTTGACCCAATCATAGCGGGGATCGCCGGATTCCAGCCGTGCGTGGGTGCGCATGTAGTATTCTTCGGGTGAAACGGTTTCCCCGCGCCCCAACGCGGCGGACACGTCCGGTTCGGCATAGCGATAGCCATAGTTGATGATCTCGATCGTCGCGCCGTCGTCGGTTTCAATGGCATACCGCGTGTCGAGTTCAAACAGACCGGAATCAAATATCGTTTGCCAGTCTGCGCCAAGGTTCAGGATGCGCCCGTTGATCCGCTTGCCTGTCGCCTTTCCGCCGACAATCGGGATGATCCGCCGCTTGCCCGCGCGTCCTGTGCCCATCTCTCGGATTGGGTCAAGTTCGACATCAAGGGTGCAGATATGGTCGAGGGTAGGGATGGGCATGCGCATAGACTCGATCCTTTCGATCATGTAACCGTGAACCTAGTTAACGAATAGACGCCTGTCCATTGGACGGCTACATTCGAAAGTGAGGTTGTGATGGCGCGTTCCCGTTCCCGAACGTCGACTGCCCCGCACGGACGCAAAATGCCGCCGGAAAATGGCGAATTCGCATTGGAAGGGTTGATCGGATACAACCTGAAACGTGCCTATGTTATTGTTCAGGAACAATTTCGCGCCGCCATGGGCGATGATGGCATGTCACCGCGTGTGTTTTCCGCATTGTCGCTGATCGTTGAAATCCCCAACATGACGCAAAGTGACCTTGCCCGTTTGCTTGGGATTGAACGATCCGGTCTGGTGGCCATCATCGATGAATTGGAGGGCCGCGATTACCTGAAACGCGTTGCCGTCCCCGGTGATCGCAGGGTTCAGGCCCTAAGCCCGACACCCGAGGGCGCGCGCGCCTGTTCAGACGCCATCGCCCGCGTGAAAACGTATGAGGATGCCGCGTTGAACATGCTGCAGCCCGACGAAAAGGACCAGTTGTTGGCGCTGTTGAAAAAGGTTCGTATCGGGCGCAGCGATTGATTGCGGAAAGAGCGTTAAGGGCGCGCTGCGACCGCCTGCGCCATTCCGGTCACTTGTGGAAATTTGGTTCCCGTTTTTCCAGAAACGCGCGCAGCCCTTCCTGTGCACCTTCGGATGTTTGTGACATCGCCGCAGCAAGGCTTTCCGTGAACAGCCCGTCAGATCGTGACATATCCCCGATCCGGCTGATCGCCTGAATGACAAGGTAGTTGGAAAAGGGCGCGTTGCTTGCAATTTCGCGGGCCAGTTCCATCGCCTTTGGCAACGCTTCGCCTTGGCCAACCGAATAATGCGCAAGGCCGAGTGCCAGGCCTTCGGCCGCGCCATAGTTGCGCCCGGTCAGCATCATTTCACGCATTCGGTCGGCGCCGATGATGCGCCCGACACGCACCGTGGCGCCACCCCCGACAAAAATGCCGCGGCGTCCTTCGGGCAATTGGAACCGCACCGAAGGTTCGGCAATGCGCACATGGGTCGCGGTTGCAATTTCCAGACCGCCGCCAATGACTGCGCCGGTCATTGCCGACACCACGGGCAGGCCGCCGGTTTCGATCTGATCAACCACCCGGTGCCAGTTGCGCGAATGGAAAACCGTTTCTTCGGGTGTGCGATGCTTGTGTTCGGACAGGTCCAGCCCGGCGCAGAAATGCCCGCCAGATCCAGTCAAAACCACCGCGCGCACCTGTGCCGGCGGGTTGGAAAAGAATGCGTCAAGTTCGCCCAACAACGCATCGCTCATCGCGTTACGTTTGTCAGCGCGATCAAAGGTCAAAACAGCGACACCGTCATCGTGCAGGTCAATTCGCAAATCGCTCTTTGTGGCACGTTCACCTGACACCGGACTCTCCCTGTTTTTGCACTGGTCAATTCTGTTATATGTAATAAACGTTTATGAGTATAGCGTTTTCATGCTAGAACACGGTTACCAACCTTGGGAGGGATTCAGTCTTGGTCGATTTTTCCGCCGTTCGTGCCATTGATTTTCACACGCATGCAGAGGAACCCTGCTGTGATCACCGTGATGATGGATACAACGAATTTCAGGCCGGAATGGCCGCGTATTTCAAGAATCCGGCCGGGGCCAAAGGGATGCTGCCCACGGTTCACGACACCGCCGCCTATTACCGTGAACGCAATATCGCGGCGGTGATTTTTCCGGTCGATGCGGAACGCGAAACCGGTTTTCGGCGGTATTCAAACGAAGAAGTTGCCGGGATCTGTGCGGAAAACGATGACATCCTGATCCCGTTCGCATCCATTGACCCGCACAAGGGCAAGGCAGGGGCCCGCGAGGTGCGCCGCCTGGTGCGTGAATTCGGTGTGCGCGGATTCAAATTTCACCCGACAATGCAGGGCTTTTACCCCAATGACCGCGAGGCGGCCTATACCGTGTTAGAGGCCTGCGCCGAAGAGGGGGTTATCACCCTGTTTCACACCGGCCAAACCGGCGTTGGGTCTGGAATGCGTGGCGGCATGGGCATGCGTCTGAAATATTCCAATCCGATGCACCTGGATGATGTCGCGGTCGATTTTCCTGATATGCCGATTGTTCTGGCGCATCCGTCATTCCCCTGGACCGAAGAAGGCCTGGCCGTGGCCCAGCACAAGCCCAACGTGTATTACGACATGTCCGGTTGGTCGCCAAAATACTTCCCCGAGATTTTTGTCCGCTATGCGAATTCGATCCTGAAAAAGAAAATGCTGTTCGGTTCCGACTGGCCCGCGATCACGCCGGATCGTTGGCTCAAGGATTTTGAAGACGCGCCATTCAAGGACGAAGTGCGCCCGATGATCCTTAAGGGAAATGCGATGCGGCTTCTTGGAGTCAGCGAATAGATTTGGGCGCACATAGGGGGCAGGGCATTTCGCTGTCCTGCCTTTTTGTTTGCTGGACACACGCTTTGCCAAAATGACCAAGTAACGTTACGGAATCTGCGCCGTGAGTTTTGCGAACATGAACACCCGCCGTGGTGCAAAGGTTCGTTTCCTATCAATTGGTTGGAACCCACAGTTCGATCGGCATCGGACTGGCACATGTGCGCATCGACGGCTTTCGCTAAGGTGCCTTATCAGCGACGCTCTCTAACTGTCTGAATTTGCTGCATATCCGCGAAGGGATGGTATGCTTCAACGTTTGACCGCCTGATACGTGTAATCGGTATTATGTATCAATAGTCCTGATCACATCCGCCCGAGAAACGGATACTTCCAAAACCCCATCCCAAAAACGAATGATATGTGCAAATCTCTGCGAAGTCTCGACAGATGCGCTGTGGCGTGATCTAAATCGATCTGTTCGGTTCAACTCAACCGGATAACGCACCCAAACCCAATTCAAACTTACCGAGAGCGATATGAAAGCGCGTCGTGATTATCTTGAGCTTCTGACAAACGCCCAAAGCATCGAGGAGCTTTGGGCGCTGCATTGTGACAAGATGGCGAGCTATGGGTTTGATCGGCTTTTGTATGGCTACACGCGGTATCGCACGACGACGTCCTTGGGTGACCCCGAAGATTTCGTGATGCTGACAAATCATTCAAACGCTTACACCGATGTCTTCATGGGCAAGCAGCTTTATTTCCACGCGCCGATGGTCAAATGGGCGCTGGAACACGAAGGTGCCTGTTCCTGGAGCGTTGTCGCAGATATGATGAACAGCGGCACGTTGACCGACAGCGAACGCAGGGTCATCGAATTCAACCAGTCCATGGGCGTGATTGCCGGCTATGCGATCAGCTTCAAAAGCATTTCGCCGCGCACCAAGGGCGCCATCGCCCTGACGGCCGCCGAAGGCATGACACAGGACGACACCGATGCCGTCTGGGACGAACACGGGCGCGATATCGTCATCTTTAACAACGTCGCGCATCTGAAAATCCTGTCCCTGCCCTATTCCGGGCCGTCACGGGAATTGACCAAACGACAGCTCGAAGCGCTGCAATGGGTTGGTGACGGCAAGACAACGCAGGACATCGCATTGTTGATGGGCCTGACGGCAGCCACGGTTGAAAAACACTTGCGGCTTGCGCGCGAAAACCTGAGCGTTGAAACGACGGCCCAGGCGGTTCTAAAGGCTGCGTTCTTGAACCAGATGTTCGTTATCGAAGTCTGATTCTGCTGGGTTAATCACTGATCTCGGGTCAGGAAATCCATACTTTCCGATATGTTGCACCGGTTTTTTGACCGAAAGGTATGGATTCCCATACTTTCGTGACGCGGCGTCACAAGGCATTCTAAACATGTTCCGTGAGTGGTGGCCTTGAGGCCATGGAACATTCGGATCGAACCCTTGGCATAAGCAAGGCTCTTCGATGCGACCGGGTTCTCCCGGGGTCGACTGGGGGCGTATTGTTCCGCCTCCGGTCGTCGTCTTCGGACCGCCCCAATCATCCCCATGTAACGGGGTGGACGAATGCGAACGGTGTCGATCCCCATAGGTCGGCACCGTTATGCATTCCGGGGGCTGCTTTCACATCCACCGCCCCGGATCCATCTTGGCAATCACGAAATGGGCACGCAAAAGGCCGCCGAACACATGTCCGGCGGCCCTTGGTGATCGTCTTGTGGCCGGGGGTATTCCCCCTGCCCTTACGGGTTAGCCTTTTGCGGCCTTGGCCACTTCGGCAGCGAAGTCTTCTTCTTTTTTCTCGATACCTTCGCCAACTTCCAGTCGCACATAGCCCAAGATGTCGACGCCAGCGTCTTTTGCCGCCTCAGACACGCTCTTGTCCGGATCAACGACAAAGGCCTGACCCAACAGGGTGACTTCGGACAAGAATTTCTTCATCCGTCCTTTGATCATGTTTTCAATGATGTTTTCCGGTTTGCCGCTTTCACGGGCCTGTTCGGTCAATACATTGCGCTCACGCTCAACCAGGGCCTGATCCAGGTCCGCTTCGGACAGGGACGCAGGGTTCGCGGCGGCGATGTGCATTGCAACCTGCTTGCCAAAGGCTTCGTTGTCGCCTGACAATGCCACCAGAACGCCGATCTTGCCCATGCCGTCGGTGACGGCGTTGTGGACATAGGACACAACCTGTGCGCCCTCGATCGCCACCATGCGGCGCAGGGTCATGTTCTCACCGATCTTGGCGATCTTGTCGGTCAGCGTTTCCGCAACTGTCTTGCCGCCAACATCCGTACCATTCAGTGCGTCAAGGTCTGCGGCAGTCAGGGCTGCGCTGGCGAACTGGCCAACCATTTCCTGGAATTCGGCGTTCTTGCCGACGAAATCGGTTTCCGAATTCACTTCGATCGCCACGCCTTTTCCGTCAGCCACGGCCACAGCGACCAGGCCCTCGGCGGCGGTGCGCCCGGATTTCTTTGCGGCTTTGGCCAGGCCTTTGGTGCGCAGCCAATCAACGGCGGCTTCCATATCGCCATCGGTTTCGGTCAACGCCTTTTTGGCATCCATCATGCCCGCGCCAGTCATCTCGCGCAGTTCTTTCACCTGTGCGGCTGTGATCGCCATGGTGACACTCCTTAGAATTGGATCATTGGTCCGGCCGTGATTGTTGCCACGGCCGGGAAATGTTTCGCGACGCCCGTGGGATCAGGCGCCTTTGTCGTCGCCAGCGGCCGGAGCAGCCTCAGCCTCGGGGGCCTCAGTGACGGCTTCTTCGACAAGCGCCTCTTCCATCGCGCCCAGATCAACACCGGCTGCGCCCATTTGCGCGGTCATCCCGTCCAGGGCGGCCCGGCTGGCCAGATCGGTGTAAAGCGCAATTGCGCGCGCCGCATCGTCATTGCCAGGGATGATGTAATCGATACCGTCTGGCGAACAATTGGTGTCCACAACCGCCACAACCGGAATGCCCAGCTTGTTGGCTTCGGCAATGGCCAGGGCTTCTTTCTTGACGTCGATCACGAACAGAAGGTCAGGAAGACCGCCCATTTCACGAATGCCGCCCAACGACGCTTGCAGTTTGCCCTGCTCACGCTCCATGCCAAGACGCTCTTTCTTGGTCAGGCCTTCGGCGCCACCTTCCAGCTGTTCGTCAATCGACTTCAGGCGGTTGATGGACTGGGACACGGTTTTCCAGTTGGTCAACGTGCCACCCAGCCAACGGTGGTTCATGTAATACTGCGCACATTTCTCGGCTGCGTCGGCCACGGGCTGTGCCGCCTGACGCTTGGTGCCCACGAACAGAACCCGGCCGTTCTTGGCCACGGTGTCGCGAATCACGTTCAACGCAGCGTCCAACATCGGGACGGTCTGCGTCAGATCAAGAATGTGGATGCCATTGCGCCCGCCATATATGAACTCGCCCATACGGGGGTTCCAGCGTTGCGTCTGGTGGCCAAAGTGAACGCCCGCTTCAAGCAGCTGGCGCATGGTGAACTCAGGAAGAGCCATGCAATTTCCTTTCCGGTTTCATGCCTCGGCGGGGTGACGACCTGTTGGTCAACCGGCGGACATTCAGGGATGTCTCCCCCTCATGCCCAACCCCGCCAGCGAAGTTAGTGCGCGCGCGATATACCCTTTTTCTGCCAACCACAAGTCCGCGCAGCCAGTCTTGCCTAAAATGCGGTTCCTCTGGCCCAAAATACTGTCGGGGGTGAATGGGCCGCAGGCCCAGAGGGGGCAGACAGCCCCCTTGCCCGGCCCCAACCCGGCGCGTCGCATGGCCTGGGGCGCTACCTTTTCCGGGCTATTCGACGTTCTGAACCTGTTCGCGCAGCTGGTCGATCACAGCCTTGAGGTCCAGGCCGATCCGCGTCAGTTCGGCATTCTGCGATTTTGAACACAGCGTGTTGGCCTCGCGGTTGAATTCCTGTGTCAGGAAATCCAGCTTGCGCCCGACCGCGCCATCGGCTTGCAACAAATCGCGCGCGGCGCCCACATGGGCGCCCAGGCGATCAATCTCTTCGGTCACATCCGCCTTAAGGGCGATCATCGCCAATTCCTGTGCCACGCGGTCCGGATCGGCACCGGTTGCATTGTCCAGAACCCGGTCTAACGCCGCACGCATGGCGTCTTCGGCTGGTTTGCGACGGGCTTCGGCGGCCCTGCCCGCTTCGGCGCTCAACGCCTCGATCTGGTCAATCTGGCCTGCCAGAACCTCGGCCAGCGCCGCCCCCTCACGCTCGCGCGTTTCCAAAAAGCTGTCCAGAACCGGCGCAAAATCCGCGATCAAGGCGGCGGCAAGGGGGGCGTTGTCCGTGTCTTCGCGCGCGGTTTCCAAAACGCCGCGTTGTGCCAGCAAATCAGCGGCATTCGATGGGGCCAACGTCAGTCCGCGCTCCAGCGCGCGATCCTCAACCTGGGCAAGCGCGTCCAGAATGACATCCAGTTGCCCCGCGTCCAACACGACGCCCCCTGCCCCGGATTCCCGGTTCAGACGCAGGGACAGGGTGATGTTGCCGCGCTGCGCCTTGGCCGTTACGGCCTTGCGCAACTCGGCCTCAAGACCGGGCACCCAGTCAGGGGCCCGCAGGCGCAGATCCAGCCCACGCCCATTGACCGACCTTAGGTCCCACGTCCATTCGAACGCGCCAAATGTGCCGCGCCCCGCTGCAAACCCTGTCATTGACCGTATCATGCGACCCCTCTCAAATACGTCCTACCGTGTTACGGTGGCAAACGTCACGGGGCAAGCAAACCTGTGATTTTCTGACGTTTTTGTCGCCTTGCGGCCAGCCAGTTCGGGCCACCCGACCGGCCCATGATTAACCAAGCACGTGGCTTTTTCACAAATTCTGAACCGAATCTGCGATGTTAATGGTTCAGTAACCCCGCGCCGAATATGGTTAATCCACCGGACAATATCCGTCCGGTTGCGCCAGGCGTTTGGGGAAATCGCATATTCCTAGCTGGGGCAGCCGATCCAATGGACAATATTCGAAACATCATCGACATGTCGCCTTTCATCCAAGATCACCGTTATCCCGCCATCCGCGAGGTCGAAGGCTATTGGCAGGGTTTGCGCGGCGGGCGTCTTGTTCCGCGGCGTTCGGAAATTGATCCGCGTGGCATCGAACGGGCCTTGGAATTTGCGTTTATCATCGAACGAATTGCCCCCGGCATCGCCCGGTTGCGCATCGCGGGTTCCCATCTCAGCGATCTTATGGGGATGGAGGTGCGGGGCATGCCGCTGTCGTCGTTCTTTGCGCCCTCGGCCCGGTCCGAGGCGGGCGATCTTATCGAACAGGTCTTTCGCAGTCCGGCCACCGCCGAACTGACGCTTTCGGCCGAACGGGGCATTGGAAAACCGGCCATCGACGCCCGCATGATCCTATTGCCGATGAAAAGCGACCTTGGGGATATGTCGCGTGCGCTTGGCTGCCTGTCCACCCACGGCGCCATCGGACGCAGCCCGCGCCGCTTTGAAATCAGCGGCACAATTGTCAAACGATTGATCCATGACGATGGGGTTAACCTTGACACCCCCGGCGAACCGGCCCCAACCGCCCATGCGGATCCGGCCACCAGTGATGCGCCGGACCCCGTCACCACCACCCCCGGTTTCAATGACCCAAGGGCCGCATTTCAAGACGACAAGCCAGGCGTCAGCAAAGGGCGGGCAAGCCTGCGGTTGGTCACATCCAGAGATGACTGATACGTGCCCCGGGCACGGCCATTTTCGCCCGTGATCCTACCTGGTTTTATTGGGGGGCGTTGCGCCCGTTCAGTCCGCAACAAAATCACCGGCATTCGCAGTGTGCGACCGCCCGAGGGATCAAATCCCAGGGGGCGGTCGCAGGATTGTTCAGACCGCCGCAGCCTGTTGGCCACCGGCCCCATTGCGCAGCGCAGTCAATTCTTCGGCCACAAGAAACGCCAGTTCCAGCGATTGTGACGCGTTCAAACGCGGATCACAGGCCGTGTGATAGCGATCTGACAGGTCTTCGTAGCTGACCGCTTTGACCCCGCCAACGCATTCGGTCACGTCCAGGCCGGTCATTTCGAAATGCACGCCGCCCGGTATCGTGCCCATGTCACGATGCACGGCAAAGAATTCCTGAACCTCGCGCAGAACCGCATCAAAGGGGCGTGTTTTATAGCCGGAATTCGATTTGATCGTGTTGCCATGCATCGGGTCACAGACCCAAACGACGTTCGCGCCCTCTTCCTGAACCGCTTGGATCAGGCGGGGCAAATGTTCGGCCACCTTGCCCGCGCCGAAACGGGCGATCAATGTCAGACGGCCCGCTTCGTTCTCGGGGTTAAGCTTCGCCATCAGGGTCTTAAGCTCGTCTGGTTCCAGGCTGGGGCCGCATTTCATTCCGATCGGGTTTTGCACCCCGCGCAGGAATTCAACATGTGCCCCGTCAGGCTGACGTGTGCGGTCACCGATCCACAGCATGTGTCCGGAACCGGCAAGCCATTGACCGGTGGTGCTGTCTACGCGGGTCAATGCCTCTTCGTATTCCAGCAGCAGCGACTCGTGACTGGTATAGAAATCGACCTGGCGCAGCGCGTGCTGGCGTTCGGAGTTCATCCCCGCCGCTCGCATGAAATCCAGCGTGTCGGAAATCCGGTTGGCCATGTCGCGGAACCGCTCGGCCTCTTCGTTTTCGGTGAACCCCAGCGTCCAGCCGTGGACTTCGTTCACATCGGCATAGCCACCGGTGGAAAACGCACGCAAAAGGTTCAGCGTTGCCGCCGATTGGGTATAGGCCTGCAGCATCCGGGCGGGATCAGGGATCCGCGCTTGGGATGTGAAATCCAATTCGTTGATGATGTCACCGCGGTAGGAAGGCAGCTCCACGCCTTCAATCACCTCGGTCGGGGCGCTGCGTGGCTTTGCGAATTGCCCGGCCATGCGGCCAACCTTGATCACCGGAACCTTGGCACCATAGGTCAACACCATCGCCATTTGCAGCATCACCTTAAAGGTGTCGCGGATCGCATCGGCACTGAATTGGTCAAAGCTTTCGGCGCAATCCCCACCCTGAAGCAGAAACGCCTCGCCGCGCGATGCCTTGCCCAAAGCGGCCTTGAGCCGTCGCGCCTCACCGGCGAATACCAGCGGGGGATATTTGGACAGCTTTGCCTCAACATCGTGCAATGCATCGGCATCGGTGTAATCCGGCATCTGAATGCGCGCGCAGTCACGCCAGCTTGTCTTGGTCCAATCGCTCATCTTTCATCTCCCGACAGGTTCGGAGTGCTGACCATATAATGAAGCGGTTCACCAGAGCAAACACTTAGGCAACAACCAGAAATCAAGGCGGCGCCATTCCTGCTGTACCCTTTGGCTGGTGGTTAACGAAAACGACAAGAATTGTCGCCAAAGTCTGCGAATGCTTGCCTGCGACAAACTTTCCTGATTGGCTATTTCAATCCTTGCGAAAGAGTCGCGCGCGCAACCAGAAAGGTCCGGGATGAACGACCCCCAGAGTGAGGTGAAGCCAAGGCGTTTCGTCTTTGTCCTGTTGAACAATTTTTCGTTGCTCAGCTTTGCGTCTGCGATGGAATGCCTGCGCATTGCGAACCGGATGTCCGGCAAGGACCTTTATGTCTGGACCGTCGCCAGTGAATATGACGATGTGGTCACCTGTTCTGCGGGGTCCACGTTTACGGTGAACGAACCGCTTGGCGATTTGTCGCGAGATGACGCCGTCCTTGTGTGTTCCGGCCTTTCCGTCAAAGAAGAAACCACCAAAAAGCTGATCAACTGGTTGCGCCGAGAGGCCCGCAAGGGGCTGGTGGTCGGGGGGTTGTGCACGGCGGCCTATGCATTGGCCAAGGCCGGGCTGTTGGATGGCAAACGCGCCACGATCCATTGGGAAAATCAGGACAGCTTTGCCGAAGAGTTTGAGGAAATCACCCTGACAAAGTCTGTCTTTGTGATGGATGGCAATCGTTGGACCACGGCTGGCGGCACGTCTTCGATCGACTTGATGTTGAAAATCATTGCCGATCAACAGGGCGAGGAATTGGCCAACCTTGTGGCTGATCAGTTGATTTATTCGTCGATCCGAACCGATCAGGACACACAGCGGTTGTCTGTCCCCACCCGGATCGGCGTGCGCCACCCCAAGCTAAGTCAGGTCATCCAGATGATGGAGGCCAATATCGAAGAACCGATCAGCCCCGCTGTTCTGGCCAAGGATGTGGGCATGTCCACGCGCCAGTTGGAACGTTTGTTCCGCCGTTACCTGAACCGCAGTCCGAAACGCTATTACATGGAACTGCGCCTGCAAAAGGCGCGCAACCTGTTGATGCAAACGGATATGAGCGTGATCAACGTGGCCCTTGCCTGTGGGTTTGCCAGCCCGTCGCATTTTTCCAAATGTTACCGCGCGCAATACAACACCACCCCGTATCGTGAACGCGGCGCGCAGGCGGCGCGGCTGTCGATCTGATCATCCCGTCGTTACTGCGGCACCATCCGATACAAGGCACCGTCATTTTCCGACAGGAACCAGACCGCCCCTTTCGGGCCTTGGCGTACATCGCGCACGCGCCCGGTTTGCGGGGCGGCGATGCGTTCAACTTCCTTCAGCGGATCGCCGGACAATCGTGCGATATAGTCAAATTTCAATGACCCGACAAAGGCGTTTCCGGCCCAGGCCGCCCGCCCGGCCCCGGAATGAAACATCATTCCCGATGGGGCAATGGATGGGTCCCAATAAAACTCCGGTTGCTCCATTCCCGTTTTCGCGGTGCCTTCACCGATCTTGAAACCGGAATAATGGCGGCCAAAGGCGATAACGGGCCAGCCGTAATTCGCACCACGCGCGATCTTGTTCACCTCGTCCCCGCCGCGCGCGCCGTGTTCATTGGCCCAAAGCTGTCCCTTTGAATCCAGCGACATGCCTTGGGGGTTGCGATGCCCATAGGACCAGATTTCGGGCAATGCGCCGGGCTTGCCCACAAACGGGTTGTCCGACGGCACCGTTCCATCGCGGTTCAGCCGGATGATCGTGCCATTATGGCGCCCCAGATCCTGTGCGGCGGGCCTGTCGCCGCGTTCTCCGATGCTCATGTACAGTTTGCCATCGCGGCCTTCGATCACCCGAGACCCGAAATGCCGCCCGCCAGAGGATCCTGGGGTCATTTCGAAAATGACCGCCGTGTTGTTCAATGATGTACCATCGTCAGACAATTGCGCGACCATCAATGCCGTGCCTTCGCCACTGCCCTGGCGTTTGGCAAAGGTCAGATAGACCTGGCGTGTGCGGGCGAAATCGCGGGGGATCATGACATCCAGCAATCCGCCCTGTCCTTCGACGGCTATGTCGGGCAAGCCGCGCACGGGCGTTGCCTTGGATTGATCCAGCAACCACAGACGCCCCGCCCGTTCCGTGATCAGAATGCCGCCGCCGGGCAAGAACCCAAAGGACCAGGGCGAAGCGAACCCGTCGGCCATCTTTTCAAAGCGAACCGGCCCGGTTTTCGTGTCCAAAGCCCCAACCGGAAGCGCGAGGCCAAACAGGGCCAGAACGGAAATTTGAAACAGACGACGCATTGGACAATGCCCCTTGGTTGGATCGGGTGATGCGCACAGAATGCGCCAGTTCGGGCAGCGAATTGAAGCAACAATGACGTGACCGCGCGTGTCGGCCCGCTGCTGTCGCCCGGATTTCCGTGGCGTAGGCTTTGTTCTGCGTGCTTTTCTTTTGACGAACACGCGCTTAGGCTCCGTTTCGGACCTAGTTCCAATCAGGGAGATTGAGACATGAAAAAACTACTTTTGGCATCTGCGGCATCCGCACTGGTCGCAAGCGCGGCCTTTGCAGCGGGCCACAGCAATGAAATCAAAATCGGCGTGATCCTTGGCTATACCGGCCCGATCGAAAGCCTGACACCGCAAATGGCGGCCAGCGCCGAATTGGCGATGAAAGAAGTCAGCGACAGCGGCAAATTGCTGGGCGGGGCCAAGGTGACGCCTGTGCGTTCCGACAGCACATGTGTTGACGCGGCCGCTGCGACCACAGGCGCGGAACGCCTGATCACCGCCGAAGGCATCAAAGGCATCATGGGCGCGGATTGTTCCGGCGTCACCGGTGCCATTCTGGCCAATGTTGCCGTGCCCAATGGCATCGTGATGATTTCGCCTTCGGCCACGTCGCCCGCGTTGACCAGCGCCGAAGACAACGGATTGTTCTTTCGCACGGCGCCCTCGGATGCCCGCCAGGGTGAGGTTATGGCCGCTGTTCTGATGGAACAGGGCATCAAAGAAGTCGCGGTGACATACACCAACAACGACTATGGCAAGGGCCTGTCCGACAGTTTTCAGTCCGCCTATATGGCTGCTGGCGGCAAGATCACCATCTCGGCAGCGCATGAAGACGGCAAAGCCGATTATTCCGCCGAAGTCGCGGCACTTGCCTCGGCCGGTGGTGATCGGTTGGTGGTTGCCGGGTACATCGATCAGGGTGGATCGGGGATCGTGCGCGCATCGCTTGATTCCGGTGCGTTTGACACGTTCCATTTCCCTGACGGGATGATCGGTTCGAACCTTGAGGTCAACTTTGGTTCGGAGATTGACGGGTCAACCGGGCAGCTTCCCGGGTCTGATGGCGCGGGCGCCAGCATGTTTGTTGACCTGGTCGGTGACCAATTCGACAGCTCTTCGCCGTTTACCGCAGAAAGCTATGATGCCGCCGCCTTGATCATGCTGGCCATGCAGGCTGCACAGTCTTCGGATTCGGCCGATTACGCGGGCAAGGTCATGGATGTGGCCAACGCACCGGGCGAAAAGATTTATCCTGGTGAATTGGCCAAGGCGCTGGACCTGATCGCTGCGGGGAGCGACATCGACTATGTCGGCGCGACCGCCGTTGAGTTGATCGGACCGGGTGAATCCGCCGGTAATTTCCGCCAAATCGTCATGGAAGGCGGCAAAATCACAACTGTGACCTATCGCTAAGTCAAGACAACCGGGCGGCCCATAGCGGGCCGCCCATTTTCTGATGCATCCATCAGACGGTGCACGGATCACAGGGACAATCAGATGATCACAGTCGAAGGCCTGCACAAGCACTTTGGCGGTTTTCGTGCCGTTGATGGGGCCGATCTGACGATACGTGACGGATCAATCACCGGATTGATCGGCCCGAACGGCGCCGGGAAAACCACGTTATTCAATGTGATAGCCGGGGTTTTGAAGCCTACGTCGGGCCGTGTGACGATGGGCGGAGAAGACATAACCGGTTTGCCGCCGCATGTGTTGTTTCACAAGGGTTTGCTGCGCACGTTCCAGATCGCGCATGAGTTTTCTTCGATGTCCGTGCGCGAAAACCTGATGATGGTTCCGGGCGGACAATCCGGCGAACGGCTGTGGGATGCGTGGTTTCATCGCCAAAAGATCGCCAAGGAAGAACGCGCGTTGGCCGACAAGGCCGATGAGGTTCTGGAGTTTCTGACCATTTCCCATCTGGCTGATGAACGCGCGGGCAATCTGTCCGGCGGTCAGAAAAAGCTTCTTGAGCTGGGGCGCACGATGATGGTCGATGCGCGGATTGTGTTCCTGGACGAGGTCGGCGCCGGGGTGAACCGGACGCTGTTGAACACGATCGGCGATGCGATCCTGCGATTGAACAAGGAACGCGGGTACACGTTTGTGGTGATCGAGCATGACATGGATTTCATTGGGCGCCTGTGTGATCCGGTGATCTGCATGGCCGAGGGCCGCGTGTTGGCCGAGGGCACCCTGGCCGAGATCAAGGCCGATGAGCGGGTGATTGAGGCCTATTTGGGAACCGGATTGAAGAACAAGGAGGCCATCGGTGCTGATTGAGAACGCGGATGCCTCCGGCGGAAGTATTTTTGGAAAGATGAAGCGGAGGGGCGTCTGAATGTCAGAGGCCTTTTTGATTGGCGAGGGGATGACCGGTGGATACGGCAAGGGGCCGGATATCCTGCATTCCTGTAATGTGGCTGTGAACCGCGGGGAAATCGCGGTGATTGTCGGGCCGAATGGGGCGGGCAAATCCACGGCCATGAAGGCGCTGTTTGGTATGTTGGACCTGCGCAGTGGTTCTGTGCGGTTGGATGGCGAGGATATCACCGGGCTGACCCCGCAGGCGCGGGTGGCCAAAGGCATGGGGTTTGTGCCCCAGGTTGCGAATATCTTTACCTCGCTCACTGTTGAGGAAAACCTGGAGATGGGGGCGTTCCTGCGCCGCGATGATTTCAGCGCGACAATGGACCAGGTTTATGAGTTGTTTCCGATCCTGCGCGACAAGCGCCGCCAGGCGGCGGGCGAATTGTCCGGTGGGCAAAGACAGCAGGTGGCCGTGGGGCGCGCGTTGATGACCCAGCCCAAGGTGTTGATGCTGGACGAACCCACGGCGGGAGTGTCGCCCATCGTGATGGATGAATTGTTTGATCGCATCATTGAGGTGGCCCGCACGGGTTTGCCGGTATTGATGGTGGAACAGAACGCACGTCAGGCGCTGGAGATCGCGGACAAGGGGTATGTCCTTGTCCAGGGGGGCAATGCGCATACCGGGACGGGCAAGGATTTGTTGGCGGATCCGGACGTGCGGCGGAGTTTTCTGGGCGGATGAGCTATGGGATTGCCAAGCATTTGCGACGTGTCCGGGCGCTGGTGTCGATCAGCCGTTCGCGGCATGGGACGTGTCGGGGCGGGATGGTCAGGACGATGGTGATCCGGTGCCGCGGCAATTGGGGCGGGGTCTCTGGGGGTGCATGGGCCAGGCGCGCGGCGGTGCTATTGGCCTGGATCGGCATCACGGGGCCGGTGTTGTCAGAGGGCGCGCGGTTCGATCTCCTCTGCGAAACTGTGACCCGGTGTGATCCAAGCGGTGCCTGCAGCGGCCACGCGGGCGCCACGCATTTCGTGTTGGAGCCCGAGGGCGTGGACGGCGACGGCGTGGGGTTTTACACCATGTGGATCGGGGATGGCCCTGCCCTGTCCGCGCGCGGCATGTCACGGACCGGACCGTTTGCCTGGGCCCCGCCGGAAGGCGGACACATGGTGTTGAGCCTGACCAGTGAGGCATCCGCGATTTGGACACGCCGTTCCGCGCAGGGTGCGGGACATATCGACATCATGACCTGCGAGGTCACGTTTTGACAGATTTTCTGAACGCCCTGGTCGCCCTGGCCAATTTTGTTCTGATCCCCGGCGTCGCCTATGGCGCGCAATTGGCCATTGGGGCGCTTGGCGTCACGCTTGTTTATGGAATCCTTAGGTTTTCCAATTTCGCCCATGGCGACACGATGGCCTTTGGCACCATGATCACGATCCTTGTGACCTGGGCGCTGCAGGGGGCCGGGGTTTCCCTGGGGCCGTTACCCACCGCCCTGCTGGCGCTGCCTGTGGGAATTGCGGCCTGTGCGGTGCTGGTGCTGTTGACCGACAGATTCGTCTATCAATTCTACCGCGAGGTCCGAGCCAAGCCTGTTATCCTGGTCATTGTGTCGATCGGGGTCATGTTCGTGATGAACGGTATCGTTCGCCTGGTCATCGGCCCCGCAGACCAACGGTTCGCGGATGGCGAAAGGTTCATCATAACGGCGCGTGAATTCAAGGTGTGGTCGGGTTTGAACGAAGGGTTGGCCCTGAAATCGACCCAGGTGTTGACCGTGGTCACGGCTGTCATTGTCGTGGCGGCGCTGTTCTGGTTCCTGAATCGCACGCGCACCGGGAAATCCATGCGGGCCTATTCCGACAACGAAGACCTGGCGCTGCTGTCTGGCATCAACCCGGAGCGGGTCGTTCTGGTGACATGGGTGATCGTGGCGACATTGGCGACGGTTGCGGGGGTTTTGTACGGGTTGGACAAGTCATTCAAACCGTTCACTTATTTCCAACTCCTTTTGCCAATCTTTGCCGCGGCGATTGTCGGCGGGCTTGGCTCGCCGCTTGGGGCGATTGCGGGCGGATTTGTCATCGCGTTTTCCGAAGTGACGGTGACCTATGCGTGGAAAAAGGTGTTGCGATACCTGCTGCCTGAACAATGGGAACCGGACAGCCTGGTTCAGCTTTTGTCGACGGATTACAAATTCGCCGTCAGTTTCGTGATCCTGTTGATTGTCCTGTTGTTCCGCCCGACAGGCCTGTTCCGGGGGAAATCGGTATGACAGCGCAAACCCGCAAATTCGCCCTGTTCGGGCTGGTTGGTATTCTGATCATCGGCACCGGCATCATCCAAAGCTGGAACACCGCGCTTTTGATCCTGAACATGGGTCTGGTGTCTGCGATCATGTCGCTGGGTCTGAACCTGCAATGGGGGTTCGCAGGGCTGTTCAACGTCGGTGTCATGGGCTTTGTCGCGCTTGGCGGTTTGGCCACGGTTCTTGTGTCGATGCCACCGGTGGGCGAGGCATGGGCCGCGGGTGGCGCGCGGGTGATTGCCGGGCTATTGACTGGCGCAGGCGTGATCGTGGCCGCCGCGCTGACCCTGAAACGGGTGCGACGGTACAGGGCCGTGGCGACCATCGCAGTGCTGGTGGTGGGCTTCTTTCTGTTTCGGTGGGTGTTTGATGGCGGTGTCATCGCGGTTGAGGCGGTGAACCCTGCCTCGACCGGCTATCTGGGCGGCCTTGGCCTTCCGGTGTTATTGGCCTGGCCTGTGGGCGGGGTTCTTGCCGCCGGGGCGGCCTGGGTGATCGGCAAGACGGCGCTTGGGCTGCGGTCCGATTACCTTGCGATTGCAACGCTCGGCATTGCGGAAATCGTCATCGCGGTGATGAAGAACGAAGACTGGCTGGCGCGCGGGGTCAAAAACGTGATCGGCCTGCCGCGCCCTGTCCCGTATGAGATCGACTTGCAGAATTCGCCCGATTTCGTGGAACGCGCCGCAACTTTGGGGTTGGACCCGGTCACCGCATCGACCCTGTGGACCAAGGGGCTTTATGGGGCGCTGTTCGCTGTCATCCTTGTGGTTCTTCTGATCCTTGCGCAGCGTGCATTGCACAGCCCGTGGGGGCGCATGATGCGGGCCATTCGTGACAATGAAACCGCCGCCGAAGCCATGGGCAAGAACGTGACCGGGCGACATCTGGAAATTTTTGTTCTGGGAAGCGCGGTGTGCGGGATCGCAGGGGCGATGATGACCACGCTGGATGGTCAGTTGACGCCGGGCACCTACCAGCCGCTGCGCTATACGTTCCTGATCTGGGTGATGGTGATCGTCGGCGGATCGGGGAACAACTTTGGCGCGGTTCTGGGCGGGTTCCTGATTTGGTTCGCCTGGGTTCAGGTGGAACCTTTCGGGCGCTGGATACTTGATCTGGCGACCTCGGGCATGGCCGATGGCCCGGTGAAGGCGCACCTGTTAGAGGGTGCGGCACACATGCGCCTGCTGACCATGGGGCTGATCCTGTTGGTCGTCCTGCGGTTCAGTCCGCGCGGTTTGATCCCCGAAGAATAGGCAACCGGCAATGGGCGCCTTATTCGGTGGTTTCGACGACCATCAACTCGCGTTCTGACGCGCCGCGCGCGAAATCCAGAGCGGCCTGATATTCCGGCGAATGATAGCAGGCCTCGGCGGCCTCAAGCGTGGGGAATTTGGCAACCACATTGCGCGCCCTGTCCTTGCCCTCAAGCTGAACGTAGCGCGCCGCGCGGGCAATGAAATACCCGCCGTGCTTTTCAATCGCCGGTCCGGCCAGCTTGGCGTATTTGGCATAGGAATCTTCGTCCGTCACGCTGACATGCGCGATCCACAATGCGGGCATCTCTTATCCTCCGATGACGGCCTGCGCCGCCTTGATGGCTTCGTCTGCGTTGGATGCGTCGCGTCCGCCGCCCTGCGCCATGTCCGGGCGGCCACCGCCGCCCTTGCCGCCCAATGCAGGCACCGCCGCGCGCACCAGATCGACTGCCGACAAAGTGCCGGTCAGGTCATCCGTCACCCCGGCCGCAACTGCTGCCTTGCCATCGCTATCGGCAATCAACAACACCGCACCCGATCCCAATTTGCCCTTAAGATCGTCGATCAGTGATGGCAGGTCCCGCCCTGATACGCCTGACAGGACCTGCGCCAGGAACTTGACGCCGTTGACCTCAACCGCCTCGGGGGCCGCGCCCTGACCGGCACCGCCGGACATGGCCATTTCGCGGCGCAACTGCGCGACCTCATTGGACAATGCCTTGCGCTCATCCATCAACGCCTTGACGCGATCGACAACGCCGTCACCGGCCACTTTCAACATGCCTTCGATCGCGCTTAGCGACGTGTCGCGCGCCCTGAGAGCACCGATCGCCGCCTGCCCGGTCAAGGCTTCGATCCGGCGGATACCTGCGGCTGATGCGGTTTCCGCATTCAACGCAAAGGCCCCGATATCGCCGGTGCGCGCCACATGGGTGCCGCCACACAATTCCAGCGAATAGGTTTTGCCATCCTGCCCCTTGCCGGTATCGGCCCGGCCCATGGACACGACGCGCACCTCGTCGCCATATTTTTCACCGAACAACGCCTGCGCGCCAATGCCGCGCGCGTCATCCGGGGTCATGATCCGGGTTTCGACGGCTGTGTTCTGACGGATAAAGGCGTTCACGTCTGCCTCTACCTGCGCGATTTCCTCAGCGCTCAGCGCCTTGGCGTGGCTGAAATCGAACCTCAGCCGATCAGGCGCGTTCAACGACCCGCGCTGTGCCACATGATCGCCCAGGGCGACGCGCAGCGCTTCGTGCAACAGGTGGGTGGCCGAATGGTTCGCGCGGATTTGCGACCGGCGGTCATGATCCACAATCAAACGCGCGGCCTGACCGGGTTCGACCGTGCCGTCTTCGATTGTGGCGATGTGAATGAACACGCCAGCGGTCTTTTTCGTGTCGCTGATCCGTGCGCGCCCTGTGTCGGTTTCAATCACGCCAGTGTCACCAACCTGACCACCGGATTCGCCATAAAATGGTGTCTGGTTGACCACGATCTGACAGGCGTCGCCCGTGGATTTTGCACCGGATTCAACGCCGTCCGCTATGATGGCGATGATCTGCCCCTCGGCCTCTTCGGTGTCATACCCCAGGAATTCGGTGGCGCCGTGACGGTCGGCAATGTCGAACCAGATCGTGCTGTCCGCTGCCTCGCCCGACCCGGACCAAGCCGCGCGTGCCTTGGC
>JBOEGP010000029.1:0-29364 GCA_050633485.1 Pseudooceanicola sp. | reverse complement strand
GCCTTTTGACGCGCCTTCAACCCCGGAACATTGCGCGCACGGGCCGCGCGATAGGCTTCGGCCAATGCAAGGTCCAACTCAGCCAGCTTCGGGTTGTCACAAATCGCGTACTCGGTTGGCGTGCTTGCCTTGGCACAATCGAAACTTGGCCCGCCGGCCTGCGCCGCAGAGCCCAGCGAGACGACAGCCACCCCCGCGAGCAGGGAAAGAGAAATGCGCATACCGGGCCTCTCGCAATGATCAAATCAATGCGCGCAGCCTACCATGGATGGGCGACACGGCAAACGTATGCTGCACGTTCGCCGGATCGCGCTGCCTTAACCCAGTTCGGCCAAGCGGGCCAAAGCCGCCTTGATCTGATCCGCTTCGCCCTGCCGTGCGGCCAGATTGTCGCGCGCTTCGGCCACCACCTCTTCTGGGGCGCTGGCCGCGAATTTCGGGTTCTTCAATCGCCCCTCAAGCCCACCGATTTCCTTGCCGAGTTTCAGCAAAGCCTTGTCCAGACGCGCCTTTTCTTCGGCCACGTCGATCACACCGGCCAATGGAATGCCAAAGGTCGCGCCTTCGGACGGCACGGTGATGCATCCCTTGGGAAAGGTTTCGACCTCGGTCAGGCTGTCCAGCCGGGCAAGACGGGTGATCAACGTTTCGTTGCGATCCCAAGCGGCCTTGGCGGCGGCGTCCATGCCGGTTGTGACCACAGGCAGGTGAAGCCCGGCAGGCACATGGACCTGCGCCCGCGCCGACCGGATGTCTTCGATCAACGCAATAACCCAGCCCATTTCGCGGTCGGCGTCTGTATCGGTCAGATCATCGGCCGCATAGGTTGGCCAATCCGCGTGGATCAGCATCTTGGTGCGGGTGCCTGTGGTTTGCCACAGCTCTTCGGTGATGAAAGGCATGATCGGGTGCAGCAAGATCATGGATTGGTCCAGAACCCACGCCATGACCTTTTGCGTTTCGGCCCGGTCCGCGCCGTCGTCCTGCAACAAAGGTTTGGACAATTCGACATACCAGTCACAGACCTTGCCCCAGACAAACCGGTAAAGCGCCTGCGCGGCGTCGTCAAAACGGTAAGCGGCCAGTGCTGTGTCCACCTCTTCGCGCACGCGGGCGGTTTCGCCCAGGATCCACCGGTTGACCGTTGCCGTCGCAGCCGGGGGGGCGGCCTGTGTGGCATGCCCTTCCCAAACGCCGTTCATTTCGGCAAATCGCGCGGCGTTCCATAACTTGGTGCCGAAATTCCGGTACCCGGCGATGCGTTGCATATCAAGTTTCAGAACACCGCCAAGCGCGGCCATGGCGGCCGACGAAAACCGCAAGGCATCGGCCCCGTATTCGTCAATGATGTCGAGAGGGTCGATGACATTGCCCACGGATTTCGACATCTTCTTGCCCTTGGCGTCGCGGACAAGGCCGTGCAGATAGACCTCGTGGAACGGGAACTCGTCCACGACGGCAAGCTGCATCATCATCATCCGCGCGACCCAGAAGAACAGGATGTCCTGCCCGGTGACGAGGACGGAGGTGGGGAAATACTTGTCCAGTTCCGGGGTCTTGTCGGGCCATCCTAATGTGCCGATGGGCCAGAGGCCGGAGGAGAACCAGGTGTCGAGGACGTCGGGATCTTGGGTCAACTTCACACCGGAACCGGCTTTGAGTTGCGCCTCTTGCTCGGTCGCGGCGCAGTATTGGTTTCCATCGTCATCAAACCAAACCGGAATCTGATGCCCCCACCACAACTGGCGCGAAATGCACCAGGGTTCGATATTATCCAGCCAATGGTAATAGGTTTTCTCGCCGCTCTCGGGCAGGATCTTGACGGTGCCGTCCCGCACAGCATCCAGCGCCGGGCCGACGATTTTCTCTGCATCCACAAACCATTGGTCAGTCAGCATTGGTTCGATCACAACCTTGGACCGGTCGCCAAAGGGCTGCATGACGGGCTTGTTTTCAACATAGGGCACCATCGCGGGCGCGTCGTCGTCCTCTCCGGCCTTTGGATTGGGAACCATGACAGCCAGACCTTCGACCGTGATCTGATCCACGACGCGCTTGCGCGCCTCAAAGCGATCCAGCCCGCGCAAATCGTCCGGGACAAGGTTGATGGCGTCAGCTTTGGCGACGCTCAACTCGCGTTTGCCCTCGGCAACCTCCAGGGCGATTTTTGCCGACTCTGCATAGGCTTGGCCGTCATCCCTCATGCAGGCCTTGGTGTCCATAAGGCGGTACATCGGGATGCCATTGCGGCTGGCGACGCCGTAGTCGTTAAAATCATGTGCGCCGGTGATCTTGACCGCGCCGGACCCGAAATCGGGATCGGGGTAATCGTCGGTGATGATCGGGATCAGACGACGGTGTTCTTTAGGCCCGACAGGAATTTCACATAGTTTTCCGACGATTGAGGCGTAACGCTCATCTGATGGGTGAACCGCGACGGCCCCGTCGCCCAGCATGGTTTCCGGGCGCGTGGTCGCGATGGAAATGTAATCCCGTTCTTCGCTGAAAACGACGTTCCCGTCTTCATCTTTCTCTAAATACTTATACGTCGCGCCGCCCGCCAATGGGTATTTGAAATGCCACATATGCCCGGCGACTTCCAAATTCTCGACCTCGAGATCCGAAATCGCCGTTTCGAAATGCGGGTCCCAGTTGACCAGGCGTTTGCCACGATAGATCAGCCCCTTGTCGTACATGTCGACAAAGACCTTGATCACGGCATCATGAAAATTGGGGCCAGTGCCGGCGTCCGGGTCGCCGGGCGCGCCGCCCATGGTGAACGCCTCGCGGGACCAGTCACATGATGCGCCAATGCGTTTGAGTTGACCAATGATTGTGCCGCGGGATTTCACCTTTTGCTGCCAGACACGATCAAGGAATTTTTCGCGCCCCATTTCGGCGCGCGAGGGTTCCTGATTTTCGGCCATTTCGCGTTCGGTGACCATTTGGGTGGCGATGCCTGCGTGGTCGGTGCCGGGCTGCCAAAGCGTGTCATAGCCCTGCATGCGTTTCCAGCGGACCAGGATATCCTGGAGGGTGTTGTTGAACGCGTGGCCCATGTGAAGGGACCCGGTGACGTTCGGAGGAGGAATGACGATGGAAAACGCCTGGGCATTCGGGGCGGCATTGGCGCCCGCGGCAAAGGCTCCGGCCTGTTCCCAGGCCTGGTAAATCCGGTCTTCGGCCGTGGCCGCGTCAAAGGTTTTGTCCATCGCCATGAATAAGTCTCCTGTCATTCGGGCTGAGATACCCAAACGGGCGCGAGAGGGAAAGGGGCGATGCGGCGCGCGCCTGTGATCGGGCGGCGTTCTGGGGGGGATGGGATGAGGGGGCGCTGCCCCCGCCGGGGCTGTGCCCCGGCCCCCCGAAGTATTTTGAGAAAGATGAATGGAGAGGCTACTGGACACCGCGCGCGCGTAAGTTAGGGTCCGCGTTAAGGCGACGTAAGAGGGCAAGGCATGGAAAAGTTCGGCAAAAGCCAATCGGTGAAGCGGTTTGAGGATCCCCGGTTGATCACCGGGCGGGGTGGCTATGTGGATGATGTGGCCCCTGAGGGCGCGTTGTTTGGCTTTGTCCTGCGTTCGCCGATGGCGCATGGCGAGATCAGGTCGATTGATCTGGAGGCGGCGCGGGCCGCTGAGGGGGTGCATCTGGTGATCACCTCGGCCGAGATTCTGGCAGGTGGTGTGACCGGTGGTTTGACCGCGACGACGCAGAAGAACCGTGACGGGAGCAGGTCGGCAGAACCGCGGCATCCTATTCTGGCCGAAGGGCGGGTGCGGTTTGTTGGCCAGCCGGTGGCTTTGATCGTGGCCGAGACGTTGGAGCAGGCCAAGGATGCGGCCGAGTTGGTTGGGTTGGACATTGACGAATTGCCCGCGCAGATGGCCCTGGCGCCGGGGGCGGTTGATATTCATCCCGAGGCGCCCGGCAATCTGGCCGTGGATTGGCACGAAGGGGATGGCGCGGCGGTTGCCGCGGCGATCAAGGGGGCGGCGCATGTGGTGCGCGCCGAGGTGATCGACAGCCGTTGCATGGTGAATGCGATGGAACCGCGCGGATGTTACGCGGAATGGGATGGAACGCGGATGCATCTGTGTTTTGGCGGGCAGGGCGTGTGGGGCGCCAAGGCCAATATCGCACGGTTGTTTGATCTTGAGGCCGAAAACGTGCGGGTGACGCATCCGGATGTGGGCGGCGGGTTCGGGATGAAGGTGAAGGCCTATCCTGAATATCTGGCCTGTTGTTTCGCGGCGCGCGAATTGGGGCGCCCGGTGCGTTGGATTGCGGATCGCACGGAATCGATGTTGTCGGACAATGGTGCGCGCGGTCTGGAACATGATGTGGAGATGGGATTTGATGCCGATCACCGGTTGATCGCCTATCATGTCAAGACAAGGTTCGATCTGGGGGCGCATAATTCCGGCTTTGGCCAGATGATCCAGACCTATCTTTTTGCGCGGGTGTGTTCGGGGGTTTATGATCTTCGGGATGTGTATCTTGAGGCCGAGGGGTATTACACCAACACCGCCCAGACGGATGCTTATCGTGGGGCCGGGCGGCCCGAGGCGATATTTCTGCTTGAGCGGAGCATGGAGATTGCGGCGGGCGCGTTGGGTGTTGATCCCTGGGAGCTGCGCCGCAAGAGCTTTATCCGGCCGGAGCAGTTTCCCTACACGTCGTTTTCCGGTGAATTGTATGACGTGGGCGAATTCGATCGGGTTTTAACATTGGCCGAGGCCAAGGCCGATCGCAGTGGATATGGCGCGCGCAAAGCGGACAGCGCGGCGCGCGGTCTGCTTCGCGGGACGGGATTGTGTTACTATATCGAAAGCATTCTGGGCGATCCTACCGAAGGCGCAAAGGTGGAATTCAACGCGGATGGGACTGTGAACATCTATGTCGGCACACAGTCGAACGGGCAGGGGCACGAAACGGTCCATGCGCAGTTCCTGGCGGATCAGACCGGGATTCCGCCGGAAAACATTCGTGTTATTCAGGGGGACAGTGATCTGATTGCCAAGGGCGGCGGCACCGGCGGGTCGCGGTCTGTGACCAATCAGTCCAATGCGACGCTTGCAGCCGTCAAGGTGATAACCGAGGCATTCACCGGTTTCCTGGCCGAGGTGATGGAAGTTGATCCTGACAAGATCAGTTTTGATGACGAAACATTCCGGATTGACGGTTCGAACGCCGCACCGACCATGCTGGACGTGGCCGAATGGGCGCGCGAACGTGGGCGCAGCGACCTTCTGGTGCATCAGGGTGTCGCCAAGCTTCCTGGCCGTTCTTACCCGAACGGGGCCCATGTGGCCGAGGTCGAAGTGGACCCCGATACCGGCAAGGTCGATCTGGTGAAATACACGGTGGTTGACGATTTCGGAAACCTTATCAATCCGATGCTGGCCGAAGGTCAGGTTCATGGCGGGGTGGTGCAAGGCGCCGGTCAGGTGATCATGGAAAAGGTCGCCTTTGACGAGGATGGCCAATTGTTGACCGCGACATTCATGGATTATGCGATGCCACGTGCCGGGGACATGCCGTTCATTTCGTTCACCAGCGAACCGGTGCCTTCCACCGCCAACCCGATGGGGATGAAAGGCTGTGGCGAGGCCGGCACCGTAGGGTCGATGGCCGCCGTGACCAACGCGGTGGCCGATGCGTTGCGCGCACGGGGCGTGCAGCAGGCAGATATGCCTTTTACCCCGGATCGGGTCTGGGCAATGCTACGTGATGCTGAGGCGGCTGAGTAAACGACTTCTCGCCCGGTTTTGGCCGGGGCGTGCCCAACGGCACCGCGAGAGCGGCGGCACGGCCACGCGCGGGCCGATCACCCATGTGATCATCCTTGACGGCACGATGTCCACGCTGAACGAAGGCGAAGAAACCAATGCCGGGCTGGCCTATCGTCTGTTGCTGGATCGGGGTGGTGCGGACCTTTCGCTATATTACGAGGCCGGGATTCAGTGGAAGTCATGGCGCAGCGCCTGGGATGTTCTGGTTGGCAAGGGGCTGAACCGACAGATCCGGCGATCCTATGGCTATCTCGCCTCGCGGTATCGGCCCGGTGATCGGATATTCCTGATCGGGTATTCGCGCGGTGCCTATGCGGTGCGGTCATTGGCGGGGATCATCGACCGTGTCGGGCTTTTGCACACGGGGGCCGCGACCGAACGCAATGTCGAACAGGCCTATCGCCATTATCGCGCCGGTGCTGCCGGAATCGCGGCGGCGGCGTTCACGCGGATCAATTGCCACGCCGATGTGCAGATTGACATGATCGGTGCGTGGGACACCGTAAAGGCATTGGGCATTCGGTTGCCATTGCTGTGGATGTTGACCGAAAAGAGCCACGATTTTCACAATCACCGGATGCCACGCTGCGCCAGGGCCGGGTTTCACGCATTGGCCTTTCACGAAACCCGTGCTGCCTATGCTCCGATCATGTGGGACAGCGATCCGTCGCTGGACGCCCGGTTGGAACAGGTCTGGTTCGTCGGAAGCCATGGCGATGTCGGCGGCCATCTGAGCGGTCGCGAAGAAGCGCGCCCCCTGTCGGCCATCCCCCTTGTCTGGATGATGGAGCAGGCGGAAAGTTGTGGCCTGGTCCTGCCTGACGGTTGGAGCGAGCGTTTCCCATGTGATGTCAGCGCCCCGTCAACCGGGACGTGGCAAGGCATGGGAAAGCTGTTCCTTCTGCGCGCACGCCGAATTGTCGGGCATGATCCGTCAGAACGCCTGCATGACACCGCAATCGCCAATGGGGTCAAAATGCCCAAACGGCGTCGATGGGTGCGCCGGCGATCCTGACCCGTTGGCCTTAGGCGGGGCCAATCTCGACCGGAATGCCTGTGGATGTGCCACGTGCCAAAAGCGTGCCATCGGTATCGAACAATTCCGCCTCAAGGAATGCGATGGTGCGCCCCTGTCGGATCACGCGGCCCTTGCTGGTCACGCGGCCAGGTTTCACCGGGCGCAGAAAGCTGACGTTCATATCGACCGTGGCGGCAATGACCTTGCCGTCGTTCAGCGCCGCAAGGGCCCGCGCCATGGCGTTGTCCAGCAACGCGGCGACAATCCCGCCCTGCACATCGCCGCGTGGATTGATCATGCGGTGATCCGGGTGATAGGCGATTTCGACCATGCCGGGTTCGGGCCCGACGCTGATCGGTTCGATCCCGAACAATTTGGTAATATTGGATTTGGTGTCCAGAGCACTGGGTTTCATGTGATATCCACCGGTACGGCCGATGACGTGGCGCGTGCCAGCACCTTGCCCTCGGAGTTGAACAATTCGGCCTCAAGAAACGCGATGGTGCGTCCCTTGCGCACCACGCGGCCGATGGCGGTGATCCGGCCGGGGTGCACCGGGCGAAGATAGCTGATGTTGATGTCAATTGACGCGGCCACGCTTTGCCCGCCGGTCATCGAAAACAGGGCAGGGCCCATCGTATCGTCAAGCATCGCAGCGACGATCCCACCCTGTACGTCACCACGCACATTGGTCATTTCGTCGGTCGGATGAAAGGCGATTTCGATTTCGCCCTTGTCGGGGGATTCTGATATCAACTCCCAGCCCAGGAATTCCGCAATGGGGGGCGGGGGGACGTTGTCAAAGACACTTTGGGCCATGTTACGCATTCTCCGGCAGCGAAAAGACCATGCAAGTCGTTGACCCGGTTGCATAAAGGCGGTCATCGTCGATGCCGCGAATTTCGCCTGTCGCGATGCCGGTTGACCGGCCCACGTGTTGGGCGACGCCAATGGCACGGACCGGGGTGCCGGGCATAATGGGGCGGATGATGTTGATCTTGTATTCCAGGGTCGTTGACCCCCGGCCCGCCTCCATCGTGGACGACACGGCGCTGGCCATGCAGCTGTCCAGAAATGTGCCATAAAATCCGCCGTGCATGCCGCCACCGGGGTTGCGCAATTCTTCGCCCGGCGTGGCGATCAATGTGGCGCGGCCCGGTTCAACCGTTTCCAGCGTAATGCCCAAAACTGTCCAGATGCCGGGACCATTGCGGCGTCCGGCGATGGTTTCGCGCTGCCGTTCAACGCCGCTCATCCCTTTTGAGGCGGCGGCAACTGTTTTGACCTGATTCATTCGTGAATCCTCCTTGCCGACAGGTTAATCGGCACGGCGAGGAGTATCCAGAGCAGGCAGGCGAAATGCGCCGTGTTCTTTGGCGGGGGCGCCCCGTGGCGGGCGCGGAGCCGATATCAGGCGACGTTTTCCAACTGAAGGTCGGGGGTGACGCCGATGGCGTGGCAGACGTCGCGGGTCAACTCTGGTTTGTTCATCGTGTAAAAATGCAGGCTCTGGACCCCTTCATTGATCAGGGTCGTGCACATTTCAGTGCACAAAGCCGTTGCAAACAGGTCTTCGCGGTCGTCACGAATGGCCTTGTCAAATGCATCGTCCAGCCATGCGGGCACTTTGGTGCCACAGCGTTCGGCAAAGCGGCGGGTGCCTTTCCAGTTCTCGATCGGCAGGATGCCCGGCACGATTGGCGCGTCGATCCCGGCCTTTGCACAGGCGTCGCGGAACCTAAGGAAATGTTCTGTCTCAAAGAAAAACTGGGTCAATGCCTCGGATGCGCCGGCGTCGATCTTGCGTTTCAGCCAGTCGATATCGGCGGCATTGTCCGCCGCTTCGGGGTGTTTTTCGGGATAGGCGCCAACGCGGATGTTGAACCGCCCGGTTTGTGACAATGCGTCGATCAGTTCGATCGAATTGGCAAAACCGCCCGGGTGGACGCTGAACGCGCCTGCATCCTTGGGCGGGTCGCCGCGCAGCGCGACAATCTGGCTGACGCCCGCGTCAGCAAAGCCATTGGCGATGTCCAGGGTTTCTTCGCGGGTGGCGTTCACGCAGGTCAGATGCGCGGCGACGTCAAGGCCGGAATGTTTGTGCAATGTCGCAACCGCGTCGCGCGTCAGGTCCCGTGTTGTGCCGCCCGCGCCATAGGTGACAGACACAAAGCGCGGTTTAAGAGGCGACAGCACCTGAACCGTGTCCCAAAGGCGGAACGACGCCTCAAGGTTTTGCGGCGGAAAGAATTCAAACGACACGGCAGGGGCGGTTGCGGACACAGACATTGGGAAACCTCCAGTTGACGCCTTGTGTCAGGCTGTGTCATTTGAGGCAACTTCATAAATTTCAATGTGAACATGAGGCGCGCTCACATATGCATATTGAATTCCGGCATTTGCGGACGGTCAAGGCGATCCATGACGCGGGCGGGTTGGCCCGTGCGGCGGACCAGTTGAACATCACGCAATCCGCGTTAAGCCATCAGATCAAGGGGTTGGAAGACCAGACCGGGGTTGAATTGTTCGTGCGGCGTTCAAAACCCTTGCGCCTGTCGGCGGCGGGGGAACGGTTCTTGCGCACCGCGGAACGGGTGCTGCCCGAGATCGCCAATCTTGAAGCGGAATTCGATGGATTGCGCGAGGGAAGCGCCGGGCGCCTGCACATCGCGATCGAATGTCACGCGTGTTTCGATTGGCTTTTGCCGGTGCTGGAGCAGTTTCGCCGGGCCTGGGCCGACGTGGATGTGGATATTCGCCCTGGTCTTGCGTTCACCGCGCTGGACGCGCTGGAGCGCGAGGCGGTTGATCTGGTGATCTCGTCCGATCCCGAGGAGGCTGACGGGATCACATTCGCGCCGCTGTTTGATTATTCGCCGGTGTTCGTGGCCGCGGCAAATCATCCGCTGGCCAGTAAGGCCTATGTCACGCCCGAGGATTTTCGCGGCGAGACATTGCTGACCTATCCTGTAGACCGGTCACGGCTGGATGTGTTTTCCATGTTGCTGGAACCGGCAGGGGTTGAGCCGGCGGCGATCCGGCAGGTGGAATTGACGGAAATGATCCTGTTGTTGGTTGCGTCGGGGCGCGGGGTGGCCGTTCTGCCCGACTGGGTGCTGCGCGAGGTGAAGTATCACAGCGATTACGTCACGCGCCCGATCACCGAAAAGGGGCTGACAAGGCGGATGTTTGCGGCGATGCGGTCCGACGATGTGGCCAAGCCCTATATGGCGCATGTGGTGCGCCTGGCCCGCACCGAAGCGGTGAAACTGCAACGGGTTTAGGGGGCGCTGCCCCCGCCGCGGCAAGCCGCGCCCCCCCGAAGTATTTGGTGGAAAGATGAAGGGGCGGATGTGGGGACCAGGCGGCTTTATCGGGTTTCAGCGTTGAGGTGGGGGGCGACAATCGCCTTTGTTTCAGCGCTTGTCAGAATTGGCGTGATTTCCGGGCGGACGGCGCATCCCGCCCAGTGCAGGGCCCATGTGTGAAAAAGGGCGGCGTCATCGCATTCCATGATCTGGAAACAGCGGTTGAACCCGGCCTCGACCCAACTGTCGAGATACCTAAGCCCGTCGGGCAGGCCCCGGCCTTGGTCATTCAAGGCGCGATAGACGCGCAACGGGTCACCCGCAGGGAAATGTTCGATCACCATGCCGCGTATGGGAGGATCCTTTTGCGGGAACATCATGAACATTGGCGCGATGGCTTGGCAAGGGGGGGGCGAGGGTCTATACGCGCCCCTCGACGGACAGGAGTTCCAGATGCCCGGCAGTGCCAATCTTAACATTATGCTCAAGGCCGCTCGCAAGGCGGGTCGCAGCCTTGTCAAGGATTTCCGGGAGGTTGAAAACCTTCAGGTGTCGATGAAAGGGGCGGGCGATTTTGTCAGCCGCGCCGATTTGGCGGCCGAAGCGATCCTGAAAGAGGAATTGCTGGGCGCGCGCCCCACCTATGGCTGGTTGGCCGAGGAAGAGGGCAAGGAGATCGAGGGCCAGGACCCAACGCGCCGTTGGATCGTGGACCCGTTGGATGGGACGACGAATTTCCTGCATGGGTTGCCGCATTGGGCGGTGTCGATCGCGTTGGAACACAAGGGCGAGGTTGTGACCGGGGTGATTTATGACCCGGCCAAGGACGAGATGTTTTACGCCGAAAAGGGCGAAGGTGCCTGGTTGAACGACAGCCGCATTCGCGTGTCAGGGCGCAACCGGATGATCGAGGCGGTGTTTGCCACGGGTTTGCCATTTGCCGGGCGGTCGGATTTGCCGGATGTCCTGCAGGATTTGGCGCGGATTTCACCGGTTTGTGCGGGTGTGCGCCGCTGGGGGGCTGCTGCTTTGGACATCGCCTATGTGGCGGCGGGCCGGTACGAAGGGTTTTGGGAACGGCAGTTGAATGCCTGGGACCTGGCCGCTGGTCTGATCATCCTGCGTGAGGCGGGCGGGTTCGCTGAACCGATCGATCCGCGCGGCGATGTCCTGGCGGATGGCGAAGTCGTTTGCGGGAATTCCAACCTGTTCGAAGGGTTTTCCAAGATCATTCGCAACAGCTGATGCGCGGGCCGCTGTGCGGTCATTGCCGCCGCATTCAGCGCCAGAGGTGCGCCTGACTTGCGAAGAGGCCCTGGAGTTTTGACAGCAGCCTTGTGGCAGGGCCGGGGTGGGCGACCTTGCCCGCGGCCAACCGGTCAAGGATCAGTTCGACCGGGCAGGGGCGGCCTGAAACGGGATCACGGTAGCGCGGATAATCGATCAGGGTGGCGTGCACCAATCCTTCGAGAGTTGGGCGCAGGCGCCGGCGCGACGGTATTTCGCCCGTGTCGCGGGTGAGGCCCCAGCCGGCATAGAACGGCGCGCCGGTGACAGTGACCTTGCGCCCCCTGAGCAGGGCTTCGAAGCCGATGAGAGATGTCATTGTCCAAACCTCGTCCACCGTGGCGAGAAGGGCGGCCGTGTCCGCCTGTGTCAGCACGGCATCGGCCAGCCCGTCGAGTATGGCCGGATCCACGGCGCCTGCGCGCAGGCCTGCTTCGACGTCGGGGTGGGGCTTATAGGCGATGATCGCGTCCGGGTTGGCGGCCCGCGCGGCCTGTAACAGCCCAAGGTTGGTCGAGATCGCGCCCGCCCCGGTGCGGATCGAGGCATCGTCTTCGACCTGACCGGGAACAAGGATGCGATGACCCTTGGGCAGATCCGGCGCATCACCGCCGAGGTTGTATTTTGAAAGCCCGCCGGAAATGAGCCGTTCAATCACCCGCCGCGCCCGCAGGGCCTGATCCGGGCGCAGATCGGCGCGTTTGGCGATCAGGCGTTCCAGACGGCTTTCACGCGTGGGATCATAGTAAATCCCCAGATCATCGAGGACGAGCGACATCGGCGGCACAAGCGCCGCGCCCAACCCTCGCGAACGCAGGAACCCGTCTTCGACCCGCACGATATCGGCGTCGGGCGGCGTCTTGCCCGCCCATCCCATGATCCGGCGTGGCGGGGCAGGGTCATCCCCAAAACGTACACGCTTTTGCGCGCCAAAGAACCCCTGGAGCACGGGGCGTTTCCACAGCCGCATGCCGCGGGCGACCCAGCCATTGCGGTCTTCGCGCCAGGCGCGGGTTTCAGCGGCAAGCTGTTCAAGGGCGTCTTCGATGTCACACAGACGGTCGCGGGCGGGATCATACCATGTCGGGTAAAGAACAAGCGCGGCGGCAACCATCTGGGCGCGGGTCAGTGCCCGCCCGCGACGTGCAAAGGCCAGGGGGTGGCGATCATCACTCAGCCCCCAACCGGCATAAAAGGGGCGGCCGAAAACCTGGGGGCGATGGCCCGACAGGATCGCTTCGAACCCCAGTTGCGATGACACGACATAGACCGCAATTGCGCCTTCGAGCAGGGCCCATGGGGAAACGGGCGTGTCCAGCAGGCTGATCCTGTCCGTGCAATCCTGCGGCCCGAAATGCCCATCCCGAAACCCCGATTGTGTTTCAGGATGCGTTTTGATCAGGATACGGGCGGCCGGGTGATCCTCTTGCGCCCAATAGAGCATTTCGCGGAACGTGTTCATATCCGCGCCACCATAGGTGACCGAGGCATCGCCGCGCGTCTGATCAATCACCAGAACATAGCCGGGATCGGGGGCAGGGGTGGCGGCATCAAACCCGGTGTATTTGCAAAGATGCGCCTCTTTCATCCGGGCAATCACGCCCCGTGCGCGGTTCAACAGGGCGGAATCGTCCAAGGGATGTGTGGCAAGCAATGTTTCAAGATCGCTGGGCGCATTGCCATCAAAATGAACTCCGGTGCGATCAATCAACACTCCCGTGGGCGGATCGCCTGCCCGTCCGGGGCGCAAGGACCGCAAAAAGGCATCTTCGATACGGACAATCCCGGCCCCGGTGCGATCTGCCATCGCTTCGCCCCGCGCGGCATAGGGGGACCGCCCCCAGACGGCGATCTGATCCTCTGGCCCCGGTTTGCCAAGCCTGAGGTCATACCCGGCCAACGACAGAATGCGCCGGATACGCCGTTGGCGCAGGAACCCCGCGTTGAAATAGTAAAGCCGCCGAGGGGATGTCCCCCCGGCGGCCAAATCGTCGGTCGGTCGGTTCACGTCAGAGGCCGCCGAGTCCGGTGGCGATGTCGCTGATGGTGTTGGCCGACGAAAGCGAACCGGTCAGGGCCGAAATCGTTTTGTTCCACTGGGTGAATGGCGCTTCGGTCACGTAAAGCGTGTCGCCATCGCGGATCACGAAATCCCGCGCCATGAACATGCCGTTTGGCTGTGTCAGGTCCAAAACATACACCATGCGTTGTGCGCCGATCAGGTCGGTGCGCGCCAACACGGAATTCGCGATTTCCGGGGCTTCGTTGCGAAAGATGAAAACGCCGGTCGGGTCCGATGAATTGGCCAGCAGGCCGCCGACCTGGGCGATGGCCTCGATCCCTGACAAGGTTTGGGTTTCGAACTGAACCCGTGATTGCGACCCTGTGGCACCAAGAGCGGTAAAGGCGCGTGTGTCTTCTTCGATCAGAATGCGATCCCCGCCGCGCAGGGCGATGTCATACTTGGGGTTTTCGAACAGATCCTGGAACCAGATCGTCGATTGCTGACCGCCCCGAATGACGATGACCTTGGCAATTTCCGGCGAAATGGTGATGCCCCCGGCCCGTGCAATCATCGCCGCCAATGTGCGTGTCGGGCGTTCGATGGCATAAACGCCTTGCCCACCAATTGATCCGACCAGAGAAACGGTTGACCCGTCGCCCGCCAAACGGCGCACCTGAACCTGTGGATCGGGTGTTTGGTCTTTCAACTTGTTGGTGATGATACGGCGCACGGCCTCGGGGGTGTTGCCCGCGGCGCGGATGCGTCCCGCATAAGGAACAAAGATGTTGCCCGCGCCATCAACCTGAACCTGGTCCAGAACCGTGGCATTCGCGCCCTGACCGGCCAAAAGCCCGTCATCGACATTTTCCCAGACCGTCAGCCCCAGCGTGTCACCGGGTTGGATCGTGTCCGACCCGACGCGCCCGGCATTGATAAAGCTTTCCGAAAAGCCCAGTGCGGGAACAACCGCGGTTGCCCGCGTCACCCTGTCGTTGACCGCAACGATATAGGCATCGCCCTCTTGTTGGACGGATCCCGCAAAGATTTCCTGTTTATTCGGCCCGACGCGGGGCAGCAGGCTACATGCGCCCACGACTCCGATCACAGCCAAAAGGGCGACGGATCTCGCCCATGGATATGCCTGAAAATTCACTGCCCGGTCTCCTCGACCTGTTATTCTGCCTCGGCTTTTTTTGCCAAGTTACGAGAATCCGACAGGAAAAGCCATAGGACGGTGAAATCAGGGCTAGGTGATCGCGCGCAACTGTTGCCGGGGGGCCGCGGTGCCGGATTTCAGCGCGTCGTAGGGGTCTTCGGGGACAAGCATCATATCCACGACCATGCGCATCAACTGTCGCCGCGCCCGCGCGGAATAAAATCCGCCCGCAACCTGGCTGGTTTCCAGCAAATAGCGCCGGTAATCCTGATAGGCACGCCGATCCGGGCGTTCGGCCCCGGCAAAGAAATCAGGCAGGGGCTGGGTCGATACGAATTCTGGCTTGGCATAGACCGCGCGCCCGAACACCTTAAGCGGAATGCCGCGGAACAGCACCTGCTGGGCGGCGGTTGAATTCACGGTCACCGCGCTGCGGGCATCGTCCAGCAATTGGGCCAGCTTTCCGCCACGCACATAATGCACCCGTCCCTTAAGGCCAAACGCCTTGGTCAGACGCTTGATGTCACGCCGCACCGGGACGCGCCCGTCCTCAAGCGGATGGGCCTTGAAAACCAGGTGGTGATGGCGCGGTGCGCCTTGGGCAAAGCCTTTGATCACAACCTCAAGGAATTCGGGCATGGTCGTGAAGGGCGAATGCTTCTGGAATGAACTGTCATGTTCCAATTGCAAAAGCGCAAGGTGGTAGGGAAATCCGCCATGCCGGATCCGGAATGACGCGGCCCAACGTTCCGCTGCCTGAAATGGCATCAGCAACAACCGTTTCAGATACAGCTGGAATTCCTTGGTCACCGGCAGGGACCGATGCGGGCGGAAATTGCGATAATCCCCGTTCCGAAACATCACGAACCAATGATACAACGCACCGTAAAAGATGTGATGGCGCATGTCGCCCCAACGCGCAGGCGGCAATGGCGTGTCCATGTCCGAGTTTTCCAGGGCGCGGCGCATATCATCGACCGACATCGCCATCAGCCGGGAATGCCCGTTTGATCCGCCACGCTCATAGGTCACCCAATAGGGGCGCATATACCCCTCTTCGAACACATGCACCCGCAGGCCAAGCGCGCGCGCGCGCAGGATGGCTTCGGCGTGAATGGCGCGGGTGTCGCCATACAGAACGATGTCCGTGATCTTCTTTTGCGCCACAAGCACGTCGAACGTTTCCGGCCAATCCTCGACCGTGCCGCGATAGGGAATGTAACTCTTTGGATCGAACCAAAAGGCGCGGTCGCCCGCATTGAACCCGACACGCCAGACCTGCGACCCCGCCAGGCGCAGCATTTTGCCCAGTCGGTGAAAAAACGGTCCATGCGGTCCCTGAAGGAACAGGAAAACGCGGTTTTCTCCGGTTATCGTTGCCATGACTGCCTGTTACCACGGTTGATCTGTCAAAGGGATAACCCCCGTGCAGGGCAGAATTATGGCCGTTTGACGATCACGACCGGTCAATTGCCGCCTTTGCCATCCGCGCCTGGTCAACATCGCACATCAATGCTTCCAACCCTTGGTCTTCAATCCCCAATTCCGCGAAATGATCCAGCATGTTCTTCAAGTAATCGTAACTCGTCCCCAAAGCCCCCTCACCAAAGGCGACACATGCAACCTGGTCTTCATGGCTCAGATCCATCCGGATCACCTCGGCGTTCAAATCGGCAACAAAGGCCAGAACGTCGATCGTGCCCTGCGCCGTTTCAGCCGGCAGGAAAACCGGGATATAGGCAGGGGCGATCATCTCGCGCCGCCACAGGATCTCGGTTTCACGCTCGACAAGGTCGGCCTCAATCCGAAAGGCAACCCCGTCACACCGCGCGCCCGGTGCCAGGGCCGCCATCACGCCGGGGGCGTCCTTGCTGCCGCGCGGCCCATGCTCATCATAAAGCGCCATGCGGCGACTATACCCTTCCACGCCGCAACGCCGCACCTCGGAAAACATCAGCGCCGGATCCCACATCAGACTGCCATAGGCAAACACCCAGATGTCGCGCCCGCGCCTGGATTCCAGCGCCGCTTGCCGCGTCGCTTCGCGCTCGGCCTGGCTGCGCCGCCAATCTGCGGGCCGCCCCATCGCCTTCATACGCGCGTCAAAATCCGCCGGCTGAAAAGTCCGAAACCCCGAAGTCTCAGGATCAATTATCAATCGCGCCAACCCCGGATGATGGCGATATGCGTCTGGATCAACCGGCATCTCGTGCCCCCTTTTCTGCACCCTGTCGCAACTCTCCGCGCATTTGCACCCAAAGAAAACCCCGTCCCGGCACCGGGCGCTGTCCAACGCGCCCCGACGCGCTTCATCTTTCCAAAAATACTTCCGCCGGAGGCTTGATACGGCCGTTCAGGCCGGATCAAATCCAACCGCGGACACAAGCGTGCGGCGCGAACCCTTGCGCAAATCCACTCTCCCCGCTACGTCACTGCCAACAAGGAGGCCCCAATGTTCACAGGTATCATCACCGACATCGGCACGATCTCAGCGGTGGAAAAACGCGGCGACCTGCGGGCCCGTGTCACGACCTCCTATGACACCTCCGGCATCGACATCGGCGCTTCCATCGCCTGCGATGGCGTCTGCCTCACCGCGATTGAAACTGGCCCCGATTGGTTTGATGTGGACATCAGCGCCGAAACCGTCACCAAAACGACAATCGGGCACAACGGCTGGGAAACCGGTCAGCGGATCAATCTGGAACGCGCGCTAAAGGTTGGCGACGAATTGGGCGGGCATATCGTGTCCGGGCACGTGGACGGTGTGGCTCTGGTGGTGTCCATGGTGGATGACGGCGACAGCACGCGCATCGTGTTCGACGCGCCCAAAGACCTGGCGCGCTTCATCGCGCCCAAAGGGTCGGTCGCACTGAACGGGGCCTCGTTAACGGTCAATGATGTCGATGGCACCCGGTTTGGCGTGAACCTTATCCCCCACACCAAAACCGTGACGACTTGGGGCGATGTCAAGGTGGGCGATGCCGTGAACCTTGAGGTCGACACGATGGCGCGCTACGTGGCCCGCCTGCGTGATTTCGAAGGCTGACCGCGCGCCCGATTGCCCGGACACCTTCGGCCCACGCCCCATAACACCCGCCGCGCCTGCGCCACCCAAACAACTCTGCTGGCCGGGCGAAATTGACGGCCAATCCGCGCCGCTCCTCTGGAAACTCGGGTCCCGGTGGGTTATCTGCCCCAGACAACGCATTGATGGGACCACGGCCATGTCAGATTCAGCCACCTATGAAAATCCCGGCCCGGTCGAAGAAAACTGGCGCGATGCCATTTCATCGGTCGAAGAGATCATCGAAGACGCCCGAAATGGCCGGATGTTCATCCTTGTGGATCACGAAGACCGCGAAAACGAAGGCGATCTGGTGATACCGGCCCAGATGTGCACGCCCGATGCGATCAATTTCATGGCGACCCACGGACGCGGATTGATTTGCCTTTCGATGACCGGCGAACGGGTCGATCAACTTGGCCTTCCGCTGATGTCGTCGCAAAACTCATCGCGCCACGAAACCAATTTCACCGTCTCGATCGAAGCCCGCGAAGGCGTTTCGACCGGCATTTCCGCCCATGATCGCGCCCGCACCGTGGCCGTCGCCATTGATGCGGGCAAAGGTGCTCAGGACATCGCCACACCGGGGCATGTCTTTCCGTTGCGCGCCCGCGAAGGCGGCGTTCTTGTCCGGGCGGGCCACACCGAGGCGGCTGTTGATATATCCCGGCTTGCCGGGCTGAATCCATCCGGCGTGATCTGTGAAATCATGAATGATGACGGCACCATGTCGCGGCTGCCCGAACTCATCGCTTTTGCCCAGAAACATGGGCTTAAGGTCGGAACGATTTCGGACCTGATCTCTTATCGTCGTCGCCACGACAACCTTGTGCGCGTCCGCTCGGAAGAGATCGTTCAATCCGAATTTGGCGGTGAATGGCGGTTGCGCATCTATACCGATGCCACCCAGGGCGGCGAACACATCGCCCTGATCAAGGGGGACGTCGAAGGAAACGATCCAATCCTTGTGCGCATGCATGCGTTGAACCCTCTCAAGGATATTGCCGGCCTTGGGGCACCGGGGCGCGCCGCGGAATTCGGTGACGCGATGCGCGCCATCGCCAAAGAAGGGCGCGGGGTGCTGGTATTGCTGCGCGATACCCATATGCGCCTTGCCACCGGCGCCGAAGTCAGCCCGCAGGTCCTCAAGCAATACGGGCTGGGCGCGCAAATCCTGTCGTCCATCGGGTTGCACAAACTGGAACTGCTGACAAATTCGCCGCGCCCGTCGATCGTCGGCCTTGATGCCTATGGTCTGGAAATCGTCGGCACGCGCAAAATCACGGGGAATGTCTGATGGCCAGCGCTGAAACCCACTACACCATGGCGCGCGGTTCGTTTGACCGCCCCGCCAAGGTCCTGATCGTCGTTGCACCATATTACCGCGATATTGCCGACGAATTGATCGCCGGCGCCAAGGGCGAAATCGAAGCCTGGGGCGCGTCATTCGAATTGATCGAAGTGCCCGGCGCATTGGAAGTGCCCGCCGCGATTTCCATGGCCGGCCGGATGTCGAATTATGACGCCTATGTCGCGCTTGGCTGTGTGATCCGCGGCGAAACCACCCATTACGACACTGTGTGCAACGACAGTTCGCGCGGGTTGACCCTGTTGGGTCTGTCCGGGCATTGCGTCGGGAACGGCATCCTGACAGTGGAAAACCGCGAACAGGCCTTGGCGCGCGCACGGGTGTCGGACCAAAACAAAGGCGCAGGAGCGGCCGCTGCGGCCTTGCATCTGCTGACGCTTTCGCGCAAGTGGGGCGGACCGCGTGCCGGGGTGGGTTTCCGCCCGACCGAGCCTATGGGCGAAGATACGGTGATTGCGGCGCTTACAACCCAAGACAGCTGAGAACATGACCGGCCAAGCCCCCGCCCTTTCAGGCAATCAGAAAAGAAAAATGCGTAGCGCCGCAAGGCTTTACGCCGTGCAGGCCCTGTTTCAGATGGAGGCCGCGGGCCAGACCGTCGAAAAGGTGATCACCGAATTCGAAGACCACCGTTTCGGCGCGGTTTACGAGGGTGACGAGATGGCCGAAGGCGATGTCGCGCTGTTTCGCAAATTGCTTAAGGATGCGGTGAATTGGCAGGCCAAGATCGACCAATTGACCGACCGCGCGCTGGTGGCCAAATGGCCAATCGCCCGGATCGACCCGACCCTGCGCGCCCTGTTCCGCTCAGCCGGGGCAGAACTCTACGAAGGCGCCGCGCCGCCCAAGGTGGTGATCGTCGAATATGTCGATGTGGCCAAGGCGTTCTTTCCTGACGGCAAGGAATCGAAATTCGTGAACGCCGTTCTGGACCATATGGCGCGCGAGGCGAAGCCAGAGGCGTTCTAAGCCGGTGGCGACCATACTGATCAACAGGGGCTTGGTGTGTTGGCCATGTCTGGCCAACGATTGCGGATGGCCCGCCTGACTGCCCGTTGGTCGGCAACACCGTGTGGCCCAGCATTGCATGAATAGGGGCAGGGGCGACGGTATTCCGCCCTGCGTTCCGCCAGTTTCCGCCGAATTTGCTTTGGCCGGCAAGGCGCCAGTGACTATGGCAATGTATTCCATTATTATTATGTGATCGCGCCGATTTGCCTGAAAGGATGCCGCCATGCCCAAATTGATCCGGCTTTATATCACAAGTGTCGCTATTGGATTTGCCGTGGCCGCTGTGTTCGCGGCGGCATTGATCGGGTTTGATATCGCCGGGCTTCGCCATCTGGTGGCCGGGCAGGACGGGGCGCTGGCGGTTTTTCTGTTGTGGTTCTTTAACGGGATCGTGTTTTCCGGTGTGCAATTTGCCTTTGCCATCATGCGCATGGCGGAAAAACCAAAAGGCCCGCGCCGAGGATCACCCGTTGCCTCGGTGCATCCGCGACTTGCTCCGGTCCGGGTCGAAACCGGCCGCCAGCGCGACTAACGCGGCGCAATCCGTCGGGGACAGATGCCCGAATGGGGGCCAATGGCGCCACAGGGTTTTGCGTTGCCCACCCCGAACGGCACCTCGTGATGCCGCCGATCAATCGGCGCATGGGATGCGCATTCAGGTCAGGGGCGGCCTTGGTCCCCTTCAGGGCGCGACACCGGCTGTGCGGTCAGATCAATTGATCTGGGATAACAGCGCGGGCAGGGTCACCAATTTGCGGACCCCGTGCGAATGATCCTCTTCGAAAATGTTGCCGTCAGCGGCCCATGCGTGAAGTGATGCAATGTCCAGCCGTGCGCAATTTGGCCGAACGCTCCACGTGACGTGAAGCGGTGAACAGATTGACTGCGAATAGGACGGCCCCGTCGTTGACCCGAGAAAGACAACCGGATCGCCTGTGCCGGTTGGCAGGGCGCTTGGCTGATGTTGCCCGCCAACCGCTGTTCCGGGGTAATCAAAATCGCGGAAATCCAGGGCGGTAGGGTCGTTTACAACCAGAAAAACCTGGGTTTCCACCCGCAATTGCGGGTTGGCACAGCTTTCCGACAGGCAGGCGCCCAACCCTTTGCCCGGGGTGATGTCGCAACTGGAATAGACCCAATGCACCTCGATCGTGTCGCCGGGCATCACGCCACCAAACGCCATGTCACCATCAAAATGGGCCATATCGGCCGCGGTCAGGTCAGCGGTTGAATCGCAAAGAAAACCGCCCTGAACGCGCCGCCCCGCGTTGATGGAAAACCCAGGACCGGCATGTTCCGCATTGGTATGGGTATGGATGTTGCACAGGTTCATGTCCGATGCCGCAGGCGCCATGGCAAAGGTGACCGGGTTTTTACCGGTGAGCGACCTGATGTCGCGGGGCGTCTGCGGGCCATACCCCTGGCACATCGCGCCGTCCCCGGCGGGCGGGGTCGCAGAGCCAGCCATGCCCGGCGCGGCGGCAAACCCGGCCAGAAACAGGGACGCGGCAAAAGCAAAAGGGCGAACGTTCGGGCGGCGCATGGCGAATCCTTTCCAATGGCAATCCGGGCGGATCATCGGTGGAAAAGTTTGACGGACTGTAAAGCGTTGTCAGATGTGGGAAAGGTCGGCGGGACCACCACAGCCGTTGGTTTGTGCATTCCCGAGGACCTGTTAGTACAGGTGGGTGCCAGGTAACCAGGCCAGGGCCAGGACAGAGCCAGCTCCCTCGGATTTGCTTAAGGCCACCGGAATGAAACCGTACACGAGAAGGGCAGAACCCGCCTGACCCATCATCTAGGGCGCGGCGACGCTTACGGCAAGGGAATTGCAAAAACGCGGTTGGCGGAATGTGACTCTCGGCTGTATTTCGCGCGTGATCCTTTTCAGGGCCTTGGGCCGCGCCGGTTCTGAAGAATTGGCCGAAATGTGCAACTTCGCCTGCCGATGCGGCGTGGCACCTTGTGCATGTTCATGAAATGTTCGTAATATGGCCGCATGACAGATCTGATTGATTTGAATGCACAGCCCTTGGTGCCACAGCCGGGGCAAATCCTGGCCCGCGGTGTGTGTCGTTTCCTGAACAGCGCGTTGAATTTCGCCTGTCTTGAGGAATTCGTTCCCGAACGCGGCAAGCGTGTCGATGTCATGGCCATCGGGCCAAAGGGCGAAATATGGGTGATCGAATGCAAATCCAGCCGCGCCGATTACCTGTCGGATTCCAAATGGGATGGCTATCTGGACTGGTGCGACCGGTTCTTTTGGGCCGTCGATGTGGATTTCCCGATTGACCTGCTTCCCCCCGAAACCGGATTGATCATCGCTGATGGGTATGGCGCCGAATTGCAGCGCGATTCACCGGAATCGCCCCTTGCCGCCGCCCGTCGAAAGGTCATCACCCGGAAATTTGCCCGCGACGCGGCGCGACGTTTGCAGGGGTTACGTGACCCGCGCGTATAAAAACGCCCCAATCAGGCAAGCCGCGCACCCAACCTGATCACGGATTGTCGCGCGGGGCCAATTGCCTTAGCGGCGCTGCCCGCCCCGGCCGCCTGATTTGCGCGCAGCCTCGGCCGCTGCGCGGATTTCTTCGGCAATTTCAATCGCTTCTTCAGGGTCGAAATCCATCGGGATTTCCGCGCCCTTGGCTTCGACGAACAAGCGGACCATGCCGGTGTCGGTCGGCCCGATCTGAAGGTTGGCTTCGATGTCGCGTTCGGTGTCGATACCCATGATCTACTTCCTCATCTGGCCCCGAAATGGCCCTGTCCAATTGGCCGAGGGGGGTACGCCGGACGCGGTTGAAATGCAAGCCGCACCGGCATTTGGGTCACCGATCGACACTGACGCCTCAGGTGCGTTCCGCGAAAACGATCCTGAATGGGTCGTGGCCAGGCACGCCCGGCCATACGCCTCAGAGTATGGATTTGACGCGATATTTGCCGAATGCGCGCGGGCAGCGGCCTGTGCGATCTGCGCATGCGCGGGGTCGTTGGCAGGCGAAATGGCGGCCGTGACCACCCATGACCAAGCGTTGATGGAAATTGTGTGGGCCCGCGACGTTTAAGAGCGCGCCAAGGCACTTGCAATCGCCCGCGCAGGCCGCTAAATGCCCCCGGAGTGCCGCCTTAGCTCAGTTGGTTAGAGCGCTGGATTGTGGATCCAGAGGCCCCCCGTTCAAGCCGGGGAGGCGGTACCATTTTCCCCGGTTCATTTTTGGTCGTATCGGCGCCGATGTGGCGCATCAGAATAATTGCGACCAAAGCGGGGCCATAGCTTTCGAAAATGCGGGCGATGTCGGTCAGGGTGCCAATGCCGGTGGCCATACCGGCAAGCATCAGTAACCAATAGCCCCCAAGGATGATCAATGGGCCACGCCAACGCGCTGGCGCAGGGACACGCGGCATCAGAGAGATGACCCATGCGGTGCCGATGGCCGAAAGGATCGCATCGTCATAGATTTTCAGCCGTGGGTTGCAGGCGATCACAAAACACAGCGCGGCGAACACAACTGTATCGGCGGGCGCGCCGCGCACCCGTATCCGCCAGATCATCCAGCCGAACAGGGCGAAAAGCGCCGTGTGGAGAAACAGGGCCAGTGATCGGTTGCCCGTCACCATCGCAAAGTAATAGAACGCCCCATGTCCCACATCGCCCTTGTGCGCGATGTCAGACCCCTTGAAAACCTGCCCGCGCAGCGATGCGATGAAATCTCCGAACGCTTCGGGGGCCAGCCACGCCTGCGCGCCCCAGACCCCCAGAACAATCGCGGCGGTGACCGCGACCGGGGCGAAATGTGCATTGGCGCGCGGACGGGTCAGCAAAGGCAGGGCAAGGTAGGCCAGGAAATATGGCTTGGCGATCGCTGCCACGATGACAAGCGCCCAGAATACGAACCGAGGGCGGGCAGGGGGCGCTGACATCCATGCCCAAACCAACGCCAGGTGCAAGAAAAGGGTGATGTTGCCAGTCAGAACCGACAATCCGGCGCGGTTCACACTTAGCCATGTCAGGCCGGAAAACAGCGCGAATCCGATGACAATGGCCCGCAGGGACCGCTGCGAGGTAAGCGCCAAGGCCAGGGCATACATCGCCAACAGGACAGGTTTCAGCGCGGGACCAAGGGCCGCCATGCCCCACAATACGATTGGGGGATAGACAAAGCGCAGCCCGTCCAGATCCGTATAGGCATTGCCGCCCGCGCGTTGCAGGCGCGCGGCCTGAACGTAAACCTCAAGATCCCACAGGATTGCCCCGCCGTACCGATACCGCGCCAACGTCCACGCAAAACTGGCCAAACCCAACGCCGCAATGACAATCCCAAGGCGCGTCCACGATTGGGCCATCGTCTATTCGCCCAGTGCAACAGTCTGGCGCAATCGTCCGGTCACCCGGTCAAAAACCATCAGCCGATTGTCATCGCTCACCACCAGCACCATGCCTTCGGCCAATGTCACCGCGCGGGCGGTTGCATCATCCGGCAGGGTGATTTCGGCGGGCAGGGGGGGGGCGGTGTCACGGAAACGCATGACAATCAGCGCGATGATGAGTATGAGGCCAGCCATCATCACAAGGGTAAGCCCCGTCACCAGTCGCCGCAGAAAGCGCAGATTGGCGGGCTCGGGCCCATGATCTTCATCTTCGGAACTGGCCATGACTGACACCCTGACATTTCGGATCAACGCTGATCCGCCCGCCCGCCTTGATAAGGCGCTGGCCCGCGATGTGCCAGAGGCGGCCGCCCTGTCACGCACCCGGCTTGCCCGTCTGATCGGTGAAGGGGCCGTTCGCGTGGGCGGCATAGTGGCCGGTGACCCCAAGGCAAGGGTGGCAGAAGGCGACACCGTCGAAATCGCGCTGGAGCCAGCCGTTGAAACCGAAATGCGCCCCGAGGCGATCCCGCTGAACATCCTGCACGAGGATGACGATCTGTTGGTTGTATACAAACCCGCGGGCATGGTCGTGCATCCCGCCCCCGGTTCGCCCGGCGGCACGCTGGTCAACGCGCTGTTGGCCCATTGCGGCGACAACCTTGCCGGGGTGGGCGGCGAAAAACGCCCCGGTATCGTGCACCGGATCGACAAGGACACCAGCGGCCTGCTGGTCGTGGCGAAAAGCGATCGCGCACATCATGGCCTGTCGGAACAATTTGCGGCCCATACCGTTGAACGGCGTTATCTGGCGCTGTGTTACGGTGTGCCAGACGCGGGCGATCCCCGATTGCGCGGATTGCGCGGGGTCAGTTTCGAATCCGGCAGCGTTCTCAAGATCACGACGCAGCTAAACCGCCATCGCACCGAACGCCAGAAACAGGCCGTATCATGGGCGGGCGGGCGTCACGCCGTCACGCGCGCAAAGGTGGTCGAAACGTTTCACGACGCCGCATCTTTGGTCGAATGTCAGCTGGAAACAGGGCGCACCCATCAGATTCGCGTTCACATGGCTTACGTCGGCCACGGATTGGTCGGTGACCCGGTTTATGGCGGGGCGCGGCGGCTTTCAGCGCGCAATTTGCCCCAATCCGCAATTGATGCCGCGCGTCACTTTCCCCGGCAGGCATTGCATGCCGCGACACTTGGGTTCACCCATCCAGTGACATCAGAAATCATTAGATTTCAGTCGGACATACCGGATGACATGGCCGGTTTGTTGGCCCAAATGCGTAAGTGACAGTCTGACAAATACGCGTGAGAATTTGGAAATATCGCGGCTTTGGCGACAAATTCCCGGACATAAACCGTTAAGAATGTTGTCCAACGCGTCTTGAACCGACGCAATCGGATACCTATTTGGATGTTAAGCCCATAAACATTGGGCACCTAAACGCAAAGGACAGGGTGTGAGCAACTACGCTAATCTGCCGGCCCCGACGCCGGAAGGCGGCTTGAACCGCTATATGCAGGAAATCCGAAAGTTCCCCCTTTTGGAACCTGAAGAAGAATACATGTTGGGCAAACGCTGGGTCGAAGAACAAGACACAGAATCTGCGCATAAAATGGTCACGTCGCACCTGCGGCTGGCGGCCAAGATCGCCATGGGCTATCGCGGCTACGGCCTTCCCCAGGCCGAGGTGATTTCCGAGGCGAACGTGGGCCTGATGCAGGCCGTCAAACGGTTTGATCCTGAAAAGGGCTTCCGCCTTGCCACCTATGCGATGTGGTGGATCCGCGCCTCGATCCAGGAATATATCCTGCGATCCTGGAGCCTGGTCAAACTGGGGACAACCAGCGGCCAGAAAAAGCTGTTCTTTAACCTGCGCAAGGCCAAGGCCCGTATCGGTGCGCTGGAAGAAGGCGACATGCACCCCGACAACGTCGCGCGGATCGCGCATGATCTGGGCGTGACGGAAACCGAGGTGATTTCGATGAACCGGCGGATGTCGGGCGGTGACGCGTCGTTGAACGCCACTGTCGGCTCCGAAGGCGAAGGCACGATGCAATGGCAGGATTGGCTTGAGGACGAAGATGCCGATCAGGCCGGCGACTATGCCGAACGTGATGAGATGGACGCCCGCCGCGAAATGCTGGCGGAATCGATGGGCGTGTTGAACGACCGCGAAAAGGACATCCTGACCAAACGCCGCCTGAGCGAGGAGAACATCACCCTCGAAGACCTGTCGGCGGAATATGGCGTCAGCCGCGAACGCATTCGCCAGATCGAGGTGCGCGCATTCGAAAAGCTGCAAGCCCGGATGCGCGAACTGGCCGAAGAAAAAGGTATGTTGGCGGTAAGCTGACATCGCGAAATGACGGCGCGCCCGATGCATCCCGAAAAGGATGCGTCGGGTGTTTTCGTTTTCACGCGCCTTTGCCCCCACCCTTAACCAAAGGGAAATCTAGGTTTTCAATATCTGGCGTATAACAGGCAGGGAACCACCATATGACGCAGCGACATTTGCTTATCGCGGGGCAGGGGCGGTCAGGCAGCACGCTGTTTTTCAACATGCTGCGCCACACGTTGCAGGGGTTTTCCCTGCCGCATAATGAAATCCGCGCCGGCCACGTGATCGACCTGCCTGACAGTTATTGCACCAAGCGGCCGTTCGATATTTTTGATATTCCCAACATCGTGCGCAGCGCCGCGGGTGCTGGAAAAATGCTTGATCTGGTGATCACCTTGCGTGATCCGCGCGACATCCTGACCAGCCGCCACCGGCGGGTGCCGGATGATTATTTCTACGCCGCCGACCACAGCTATTTCATCGCCGCCAAGGCGGCCACGCCAACCATGCCGGGTTTTCTTCAGGTGCATAAGGCAATCATGGATGTCACACGATCCGGCCTGTTTCCGCGCGGCATTTTCTTTCTGAAATACGAAGATTTGGTTGAAAACCCCGACGCCATCCAATCCGCTTTGGCCCAAGGGTTCGGCTTGGAATTTCAGGGGAGTTTCCGCGATTTTGACAAACAGCATATCCCCGAAGAATTGGACGCCGCGATGAACGGTGTGCGGGCGTTGGAAACCACCCGCCGCGCGAAATGGCGCGCACCGGAACACCGCGCACGGATCATTGATCAATTCACGCGATTTCCAGTGCTGCATGATATTCTGATCTCACTGGGGTATGAGGCCGATCAGACATGGTTTGACGCGCTGCTTGACGGCGAAGCGATGGCCTCGTGACCTGTTGCGCTAAGGCGCGCTGCGGGTCATGATCTGATCTGGCCATTTGCGGCCCAAACCAGGGGCCGTCATGGCACAAAGCCACATCGTTTTCCACGTTCCGGCCGATTGGCTGACCGGTGATCGCGCCGGGCTTTTGCCGTTCTATCGCAGGCTTGATACCGGATTGACGGAACGGGGCATGTCCCATGAATTTGTCCCGATGGATCGTGGCAGGCTGGCCGATCAAGTGGGTGATGGGCATATTCACATCCTGAACCACGCCCGGTTCCCGCATCCCAATGTGTTCAGCGCCGGCATCGCGTATGTCTATCCTTTCTGGCATCTTGATCCGCAGGGCATTCGCGCGTTTTCGTCAATCCGCGATATGGTGTTTCGCCCCGGTCGGGTCGAAAACGCCGCCGCTCAGGCGTTCTTTCGTCGGCTGCGCGCCCGCATGCTGGACAAGCGCATATCGCGCTATGAACAACCGACTGACGTTGAGGCCGTGCCGCGGGAATGTATCGCGATTTTCCTGCAAAGCGAGGGGCACAGGATAGTCGGTGAAACCCTGTGGCTTGACCGCTGGACCATGGTGGAAACCTGTCTAAAGGCCGCGCAGGGGCGCCCGGTAGTGATCAAACCGCATCCCCGCGATCTGGATACCGCGACCTTTGATCGGCTCAGCGCTTTGCAAAGTGACCATCCGAATTTGCATATCAGTTTTGCAAATATTCACGACATTTTGGCCGTGGCCGCCCGTGTCGTGACAATCAACTCTGCCGTGGGGATCGAGGCATACCTGCATCGCAAACCGGTCATCCTGTGCGGGCAGACCGATTTTCACCACATAGCGGATGAGGCGCGCACGCCCGAGGCCCTGTCCGCCCTGCTGTCGCAGGCACCGTCTGCACGCCGTTACGCCAAATACCTGCATTGGTATTTTGCGCAAAATTGTCTGAACGCAGGATCCTTGGATTTGACGGACCGGTTTCTTGCCCGGATTTCAGGCAAGGGTCCTTGGCCAACCCCCTGAATTGCGCCAAATCAAGCGCGCGCACCGCGACACATGGTAAAATCACCCTTTCCGTTCCCACCAACCTGAAAGGTGCAAAATGTCCGATCGCGATGACACGACGCCGCCCGCCCCATCAGAAGAGCCGGTGACCCTGGAAGAACCCGGCACCGCCGAAACCACAGACGACACCGCACCCACCCCTGATCCAGATACAGAGCGCAATGCAATCTGGATGCGCCTACTTCACATGATCATCTTTGCACTGCTGTTCGCCCTGGCGGAAACCGTTCTGGCCGCTTGTGCGGTGCTGCAGTTCTTTTGGATGCTGTTCAAAGGCAAGCCAAACGCGCCGATCGCGCAATTCGGTGGGTCACTGGGCGGCTGGCTGGCCGATGTGGCCCGGTTCCAAACAGCCCAGACCGAGGACAAACCGTTCCCCTGGACCGCATGGCGATAGGCCGCAGGGCATTGGGCTGGCCTTGCAGGGCCAACCCAACCACTGTGTTATGCGACAATGCAAAAAGGGGCCGCTGGCGCGTGGCGTTTAGCCCTCCATCGCCTCCAGCTCGTCGATCATGTCGGAAATCATCGACAGGCCCTTGTCCCAGAATGCCGGGTCCGATGCGTCCAGCCCGAAAGGTTCCAAAAGCGCCTTGTGGTGTTTCGACCCGCCCGCCTTGAGCATGTCGAAGTATTTCTCTTGGAAACCTTCGGGTGCTTCTTGGTA
>JBOEGP010000028.1:64901-69529 GCA_050633485.1 Pseudooceanicola sp. | reverse complement strand
CGCCGAACCCCGATTTCAACCGGACGGACCTCGTGACCTATGAGGTCACCGATCCGGACGGCAACACAACGACCCGTACGTTGACCATCACGGTTAACCCCGTGAACGATGATCCGGTGGCCAATGATGACACCAACGTGACCGACTACGACACGCCGGTCACCACCAATGTCATCGGCAACGACACCGACGTGGATGGCGACACTCTGACCATCGATGGCACGCCTGTTCTGCTCTCTGGTGAAGGCACGATTTCCTTCACTCCGGAAGGTGAGATCACGTTTACCCCGGCCAATGGGTTCGACGGTGACGCGGTGATCGAATACACCATTACCGATGGCAACGGCGGGTCCGATACGGCGCGTCTGACCATCACTGTCACACCTCTTCCACTGGATGGGATTGTCGAAGGCAACGACGACGACAACCTGATCGACGAAGATTACCTGGGCGACCCGGAAGGTGACCGTATCGACAACGAAGATGCGATCCTGCCGGGCGAAGATCCCAATGATGACATCGTCACCGCCGGTGGCGGCAACGACACTGTCATCTCGGGCGAAGGGTCGGACGAAGTTTATGGCGAAGACGGTGACGATGTGATCGACACTGGCAACGCTGATCCGGCATTCGACAATCCGCTGCCTTGGTTCTCGATCGACGCCGATCCTGAGGATGACCGGGATTTCGTTGACGGTGGTGATGGCAACGACAGCATCACAACGGGCGACGACAGCGATACGATCTATGGTGGTGCCGGCGACGACACGATCAACGGCGGCATCGATGATGACTTTATCTATGGTGGCGACGGCGACGACCTGATCGATGACGATCAAGGCTCTGACTACATCGAAGGCGGCGCAGGTGACGACACGATCATCGCGGGCATCGACGTCTTTTCGGATTACGAAGACGACGATCCGAACCTGCCGTTTGGTGGCTTTACGTCCGATCCGCTGACTGACGACAATCAGGACACTGTTCTGGGTGGCGCGGGCAACGACGTTATCTTTACCGGCGACGACGCAGATTCGGTCGAAGGCGGCACTGGCAATGACACGATCCATGCCGGTATCGACGATGACTTTGTTGACGGCGGCGAAGGCGATGACAGCATCACCGGTGGCCACGGGTCGGATTCGATCCTTGGTGGGGCTGGCGATGACTGGATCAATGCCGGTGACAGCGAATTGCTGTGGGGCCAGGAACCCGACGCAACCGATCCACAGCCGTTCAACGGCCGTGACACGGTTGATGGCGGCGAAGGCAACGACACCATCTTTGGTGAAGATGACGATGATTTGCTGATGGGTGGCGACGGCGACGACGTCATTGATGGCGGCATCGACGAAGACACTCTGATGGGTGATGCGGGCAATGATGAATTGTCCGGCGGAGACGGCGACGACGTTCTGGAAGGCGGCGACGGCCAAGACACCCTGTTGGGTGGCCAAGGCAACGACGTCATGACAGGTGGCGCAGACGAAGATCTGTTCCAAGGCGTCACCTATTCCGGCGTCAATCCTGGTGAAGGTGACCATGTTGACGGTGGGTCCACCGCGACAACGGGCACCGACTTTGACACGCTTGATCTGCGCGGGTCCGCCCCGGCCGGTGGTCGCCTTGAGGTCGAATATACCTCGGCCGATCAGGAAGACGGGATCGTTCACTATTACGATGCCGACGGCAACGAAGTTGGTCAGGTGACGTTCGAAGAGATCGAGAACATCATCCCTTGCTTCACCCCTGGGACCGTTATCGCGACACCCAAGGGCGAACGTCTGGTCGAAGAACTGCAATCCGGCGACCGGGTCATCACCCGCGACAACGGTATTCAGGAAATCCGCTGGATCGGTGCCAAGGCGCTGGACGGCAAGCAATTGGCCGCAAACGACCACTTGAAACCGGTTCTGGTTCAAAAAGGGTCGCTTGGTCATGGTCTGCCGGAACGCGACATGCTGGTCAGCCCGAACCACCGGGTGCTGGTGAACAACGACAAGACTGCGCTCTACTTTGAAGAACGCGAAGTTCTGGTCGCTGCCAAACACCTGACCGGGATGGCTGGTGTGGATGTGGTGAATGCAATGCACACCACCTATATCCACTTCATGTTCGATCGCCACGAAGTGGTTCTGTCGAACGGCGCATGGACCGAAAGCTTCCAACCTGGTGAGCAAACGCTTGACGGGCTGGGCAATGCGCAGCGGAACGAGATCTTTGAACTCTTCCCTGAGCTGGAAACGACAAAAGGCATCCGTGATTACCACGCGGCACGCCGGACGTTGAAAAAGCACGAAGCGCACCTGCTGTCGAAATAATCTGAACACTGATCGCGCCCCGACCCATATTTGGGCGGGGCGCGGTTAATACGCTATGCAGCAGTCTGTACGTGGTGCTGCACCACGTGACAGGCCCCGGGAAAGAACGCTTTCGCGTTCTTTCCCACGGGCCTACCGGTAACGATTTCGCCCGCGCATTTGCGTCGGGCATTTTTTTGCGTGAAGGGGTGCGGTGCGGGCGGGGCGACGATCAAAATGATCGTGCACTATATACTATAGTGCGCTGTGCGGTGCCCGATGCCGGCAAAGGCACGAGGTCAGCGCGTGTCCGACTGACGCGCGCGCCATGTTTCCCAATCTTCGGGCGTGTCCAGATCGGTCACCGCATGGGTGCCGGGCAGGGGGTGCAGGCGCAATCTGGCGCGGTGGCGCACCAGAACGTCGCGTGCTCCGATATCGCCGCTGATCTGCGCCAGTTCTTCGAACAGGTCACGGGGGAAAATGACGGGGTGACCGGGGGTGCCATCACCGCCCGCCCCACGCAGGATTTCGCCGGGTCGATAGGCGTCGATCATCGCTTGCATGTCCGTGGCGTCAACCTCGGGCATGTCGGCGGGAACAATCATGACGCCGGTGACATCCGGGGTCAGTGCAGACACACCCGCCCGGATCGACGCGCTCATCCCCTGATCGGCGTCGGGCACCGCGATCCGGGCAACGGGCGTTTCGGTCAGAATGGCGGCGCGCGGATGGGGCGATGGGGGCAGGGTGACAATCACCGGCACGCGACAGCGCAAGGCGCGCATCGCCATCAGTTTCAACAGGGGCTGCCCGGCGACGGTTTCCAGCAACTTGTCGCTGCCCCGCATCCGCGTCGATGACCCGGCGGCCAAAAGCAGGATGGCAATCATACGTCCAACTCGACCCAGACAGGGACATGATCGGATGGCTTTTCACGGGCGCGGATGTCTTTGTCGATCCCGCAGTCGACCATCAGATCGGCGCATTGCGGTGTCATCAACACATGATCAATGCGGATCCCGTTGTTTCGCTGCCATGCGCCGGCCTGATAATCCCAGAACGAATAATGTCCCGGCCCGGCTGTGCGGGCGCGAAACGCTTCGGTAAAGCCCAGGTTCAAAATCCGGCGATAGGCATCGCGGGTCTGGGGCAGGAACAATGCATCCTCGCGCCAGCTGTCAGGCTTGGCCGCGTCCTCGGCCTGAGGGATGACATTATAATCACCGGCCATCAGCGCGGGTTCTTCGGCGGCCAGCAAATCCACCGCGCGGGCGCGTAGGCGTTCCATCCAAGCCAGTTTGTAATCGTATTTCGGCCCCGGGGCCGGATTCCCGTTGGGAAGATACAGCCCACAAAGCCGCACAGCCGTCTTATCTCCGACGACTGTGGCCTCGATCCAGCGGGCCTGTTCGTCATCGTCGTCCCCCGGAAGGCCGCGACTGACATCTTCCAAGGGAAGTTTGGACAGGATCGCGACCCCGTTAAAGCTTTTCTGGCCGTGGGTTTCGACGATGTATCCCTTGTCTTCGAAATGCTCGCGCGGGAAATTTTCGTCCACCGATTTGATTTCCTGCAAAAGTGCGACGTCTGGTTGCGCCTCATCCAGCCAATCTGACAATGCCTGAAGCCGGGCTTTGATACCGTTAATGTTGTATGTCGCGATTTTCATGAAGCGCCTCCTGCACCTTTCATCCCCGAATCTGACCCGACTCGCAAGCGTATCCGGGGAATCACATTGACGCGCATCCGCGCCCCGATTGTTTCGGAATTGCTACAAATGCGCGTCACACCTAATTCACGTCTGGATCTTCATCGCGTCACTTTATTAATCGCAAGACTCTATTGTTGGCCTGTTGCCCAAGTTTTTTTGACAGCAAAAAATGTATTTTAATACAGGGTGTTACCAAAACAGACTCGGGGCGGATTTGTGTGAATCAACACGCTGGACACGAATTTACGGTTTGCGGGTCAGGGGGTGCGTGCAACCGTTTTTGTATCGAAACACAAACCAAGGATCAGCCAAATGTCTGCAATTCGGAAACAGTTTGAAGCACCCCAAACCCGCGAAACACAAGGCGCAAGCCTGCTCGACGGCGACGCTGTCGAAATGTTCTCGTCCGGCTCCGCTCCTGTCGCAACTGGCGACGCTCTGAGCGGTGACGCGATCGGCCTTTTCTCGTCGGGTTCGGCACCTGTTGCTTCGTTCGAAAGCCTCTCGGGTGAAGGCGTTGAAATGTTCTCGTCGGGATCGGCACCGGCCACTTCGGTCACAGCATTGATCGGCGAAGGCGTCGAAATGTTCTCGTCCGGCTCCGCTCCGGTAGC
>JBOEGP010000028.1:31381-64717 GCA_050633485.1 Pseudooceanicola sp. | reverse complement strand
CCGGCTCCGCTCCGGTTGCGACGACTGACGCCATCGACGGCGAAGCAACCCACATGTTCTCGTCGGGTTCCTAAGCTTAACGGTCCGCAGGCGCGGAGAGGGGTGGCCTGAATGCCACCGGAAATCAAGGAGTTACTCAGATGACCAACGTTGTTCAACTCACCTTCCCCTCCCGCGCCCGGAGCCGGGCCGACCGTTTGGCGGCCCTCACGGCAAGCTTCGCAGACGACCGTCGCATGGGTGACGATGTCTTCTGGCTGAAGGAAAACGCCGAATTGTTGAACATCCTGGAATGCACCGGCACGCAGCCTGACGAACAGGCCCTCGCAGTGCACCAGGAGTTCTACAACGGGATCGAAAAGCGCCTTGCTTTCTTTCCACAATATTATCGCTTCCTGCTGTCCATCTGTCTTGATCTGGAAGACCTGGGGATGGGTGGTGACAAGGGCGCGCGGCTGATTGATTGGGCCGCGGATCAGGGCCTTGCCCAGGCTGAAATGTCCGATCTGCAACGCGCTGAGGCACGCCGCCTTATGCTGCGCCGGGGCCGTGACCCATTGTCGAATGACATCGGGCTAAGTGACCGGCTGACCGCCTTTATTTCGCGATCCGCGACATTCGCGATGCCGAACAAAAAGGCTGCTTACGAACTGACACACACTCTGTTTTACCTCACCGAATACGGCCGCAAGTCGGTCGAATTCGGGGCGGAGGTGAACCAAAGCCTGAACTTTGCCGGCACGCTGGCCTATCTGGATCAAAACGCCGATTTGCTGGCCGAAGTCTGTGTCGCGATGCGCTATGGCGGGTTCACACCGCCCGCAATCTGGGATGAATGGCTGGCCGATCACACAGCATCATTTTCGATCGTCGAAGGCGATCGCGCTTGGCCACAGCAAGACGATTATCACGAATTTCTGGTGTGCAACTGGTCGCGTGCGACCACGGGCGCCACGGCCTTTGACCGGCCTGTCGCCCCCGGCCCACTAAGCTTTCACGCCGCGCCGCGCCGTGCCGCACCATTGCGTCAAATGTCGCAAGCGATGCTAAGTCTGGATGACGCGCGCAGCACCGATTGGTCGCAGATGCGCGGCTATGTCACCGAGGCACTTGCCCCCGAAGCCATTGATGTTCTGGACGAAGCGGAAACCGCATGTTCCGAATTCGAAGCCTTTTTCGAAGGGTTCGCGCGCGCCGGGATCGCCAACGCATTGCGGATGTCGGCATGATGCGCAAGGTGGCCGTGAAAAGCACCGCCCTGATCGGGACCGGATTGGTCCTGATTTACACCGCCCTGATTTCGTCTGCGGATGCGATCACGAAATTGCTGGCTGGCGGGTATTCCGCCCCCCAGCTTTATTTCGTTTCGGGCGTTCTGGTGATGCTGATGACCCTTGGTGCAGATCGCGCCAAGGGCCAAATGCGGTCTGGGATGCGCACATTATATCCGCGTGCTATGGCGATCCGGTCGCTGATGACGGTGGTGTCCGTTACCTGTTATTTCTATGCGTTCCGCCTGTTGCCCTTTGCCGAAGTGTTTGTGTTCATTGGACTTGTCCCCATCTTTGCCGGGCTTTTGTCGGGACCCATTCTGGGTGAACACGTGCGTGCGCCGGTGTGGTTCGCGCTTGGCGCCGGGTTCATCGGGGTGTTGTGCCTGTTCCCTGACGGGGTGCGTGCCATTGAAATGGGGCATGCGATCGCGTTCGGGGCCAGCCTTTCGGGCACGATGTCGATGGTCATGTCGCGCTATATCGGGCAACGCGAAGTGAACACTTTGGCACAGGTGTTTTACCCCAACCTTGCCTTGGCGGTGGTCATGGGGGCGGCTTTGCCATTTGTTTTCAAACCCATGCCGATTGGCGATTTGGGGTGGGCGTTTGCCTATGCCGGGTTGTTGTTCGTCGGTCGGTGGCTTTTGGTCATCGCGTTGCGTCAGTTGGCGGCCTATGCGGTGACGCCGCTGATGAACCTGCAATTTGTTTGGATGGTGATCCTGGGCGCCGTGTTCTTTGGTGAATTTCCGGGTGCCCATATCCTGTTGGGGGTGGCGATCATCATCGCGTCGGGCGTCTATTTGGTGTACGATCAATTCACAACTGTACACCGCCCGGCACCGGTCGCGAAACTGGGGCGTTTGCCAGCAGAATAAGTTAATGTGTCGCGTTAAAACTGCGACACATCACACCGGAATTACATGGAAAATGATGTTCCGCATCCGCAAGCGCTCGTCGCGTTGGGGTTGTCGATGACAAAGCGGGCGCCGATCAGTTCCTCACTGAAATCAATGGTCGCGCCGGTCAGGAACGGCAGCGATACGGCGTCCACAATGACCTTTTCGCCGTTGGATTCCAGCACAAGGTCATCGTCGGCAATGTCGTCCAGTTTGATGTCGTATTGAAACCCCGAACATCCGCCGCCTTCGACGGCCACGCGCAATGCCTTGCCCTGATCGCCCGCGCCAATTTCGGCCAGACGGGTATAGGCGCGTTCAGTCACGTTAGGGGGCAGGTTCATGTCGGTCGCTCCTTGGGGCGTGGCCACTTTGCATGTCACGCCCCCGCAATATAAGGATGCAAAGGAAAAGCGACAAGTGAGGGCTGCAAAGGCCCCGGGGACAACAATGCGCGCGATATTTGCCAGCGACCCAAATCAGACGCGGGGCCGTCTGGTGCCCGAAGAGGAAAGCGTTTTTCGATCCTGTTTTCAACGGGATCGGGACCGGATCATTCATGCGTCCGCTTTTCGGCGGCTGAAACACAAGACCCAGGTTTTTGTGGAACACGAGGGCGATTATTATCGCACACGCCTGACCCATTCCATTGAGGTCGGGCAGGTGGCGCGCACGATTTCCGGCGCGCTTGGCCTTGATCTTGAGCTGACCGAAGCGGTCGCGCTGGCCCATGATCTGGGCCATCCGCCGTTTGGCCACACCGGCGAAGACGCGTTGCATGTGCTGATGGACCCGTACGGCGGTTTTGATCACAACGCCCAGGCGATCCGCATCGTCACCCGGTTGGAGCGTCATTACGCGGAATGGGATGGGTTGAACCTGACTTGGGAAACCCTTGAAGGTATTGCGAAACATAACGGTCCGGTTGATCTGCCGATCCCCTATGCCCTGGCCGATTATAATGCGCGTCACGATCTTGAACTTGCCACCCATGCCTCGGCCGAGGCGCAGGTTGCGGCCCTGTCGGATGACATTGCTTACAACAATCACGATTTGCATGACGGGTTGCGGGCGGAACTGTTTTCAACGGATGAACTGGCCGAATTGCCGATCCTTGCGGGGTGTTTCGCCGAGGTGGATCGCCTGTATCCGGGGCTTAATTATTACCGTCGCCGCCACGAAGCGTTGCGCCGGTTCTTTGGCATTCTGGTCAGCGATGTGATTGATGTCAGTCAGGCAAATCTGGCGGCGCTGAACCCGCAGCATGTCACCGATATCCGCAATGCAGGGCGGATGATGGTGCAGTTTTCGCCCGAAGTGTGGACAGACCTGAAGGTGATCCGCGAATTCCTGTTCCACCGGATGTATCGCGCACCCGAAGTTGTGGCCGTGCGTGAAAAGGTGACCAGGGTGGTGTCCGAACTGTTCCCCCTGTTCATGGAACGCGCCGATCTGTTGCCCAAGCAATGGCGTAAGGATGTTCAAGACATCAAAGGCGACGAAACGGCACTGGCCCGCATTGTGTGCGATTACATTTCCGGCATGACGGACCGCTTTGCCATTCAGGAACACGCGCGCCTTTTGGGTGGGGTCGAAGGGCTGACGCCAGCGCGGTCAGGCGTTCACCGGCAGACCCGTTAACCTGTTGATCAAAAAGGGCGTTGTTCAAGTGTGATGCGCCCGGTGACAAGGTCACTGACAAAGCCACACCCGCCGTCCGGCCCGTCAAAATGGGCCCAGACGAGTGCGGCGAAACGCACAGGGTCGATCGCCAGGATAAAGTCATTGATCCAGGATGTTTCGACCGGCGGAACAATCGGTTTTCGCGACAGGAAGCGCGCGCGTCCCTCTGGGCCAAGCAGGGTCATTTGCATCGCATAGGCGACATATTCGGTGTCGGCCACAGCCACCTGACGCCCGGACATGTGATGCACCGCCGCATGCGCCAATTCATGGCCGATCAAACTTAGAAAATGGCTCTTGGCGGAAATGGCCGCATAGGGTCCGTCATCGGCGCGCAACCGCTTCAGGCTTGCGGGCGAGGCAACCCGTATCTGACCGCTTTTGCAATCATACTGCCCGAAACAGCTGTTGTGCGGATCTGCGGAACCCTCAACCACGATGATGGTGACCGGCGCCTTTAGGGTCAGACCACAGGCCTCCAGAACCGGAAGAGCGTTCCGCGCGGCGTCGCACACCGTTTCCGCGACATCGGTTTCAACACCGGCGGTGGTTTGCACGGTGATCGGGACGGTTTCGCATTGGCGTGCGGTTTCGGCCAAACCGGGCAGGGCCACGACGGTTGCGGCGACAAACGACATATGGCGTAGGATGCGAACCGTGGTTTGCATGGGGCCTCTGACAGTTTTGGGCAGTCAGGTGATCATGTCACGATGATCGGCAATGGGACAACGCGGCGAATGCCCGCGTGCGCTGCCGGTTGCGTTATCGCTGCTTGATGCTAAACCCTCGCTGACTTTCTAAGGACCGTGCCATGAACCTGTTTAGCGACATCCGTAGCCTTGTGATCGATTGTCTGGCCGAAATGGCGCGCGACGGCGCGTTGCCCGATGGGCTGAACACGGCCAATGTGACGGTTGAGCCTCCGCGCGATGCGGCGCATGGCGACATGGCGACAAACGCCGCGATGGTTCTGGCAAAGCCTGCGGGGCTAAAGCCGCGCGATATTGCGGATGCCTTGGCGGCGTTGTTGGTCAATGACCCAAGGGTGGCAAGTGCCGATGTGGCTGGGCCGGGGTTCTTGAACCTGCGGTTGGCGCCGGGGCTGTGGCAGGGCGTGGTGCAGGGCATTCTTGGCAAGGGCGCGGCCTATGGGCAATCGGCCATGGGGCAGGGCGCGCGAGTCAACGTGGAATATGTTTCGGCAAACCCGACCGGCCCATTGCATGTCGGGCACACACGGGGCGCGGTGTTCGGTGATGCGCTGGCCAGCCTGTTGGCCTATGCCGGGTACGATGTGACACGCGAATATTATATCAACGATGGCGGCGCGCAGGTCGATGTTTTGGCGCGTTCGGTCTATCTGCGGTATCTTGAGGCGCATGGTCAGGCGGTGGAATTCCCTGATGGAACCTATCCGGGCGATTATCTGATCAAGGTCGGACAAGACCTTAAGGACAAGGTTGGCGATGCCTATGTGGGGCAGGGCGAAGATGTCTGGCTTGACCAGGTGCGCAGTTTTTCAACCGATGCGATGATGGATCTGATCCGCGAGGATCTGTCCCAGCTTGGCGTCAAGATGGATGTGTTTTATTCCGAAAAGTCGCTTTATGGCACGGGCCGGATCGAAGAGGCGCTCAAAACGCTTGAGGACAAGGGGCTGATCTATGACGGCACGCTTGATCCGCCCAAGGGCAAGTTGCCCGAAGACTGGGAACCACGTGAACAGACGTTGTTCCGGTCAACGGACCATGGCGATGACGTGGATCGCCCCGTCAAGAAATCCGATGGATCATGGACGTATTTCGCGCCCGACATTGCGTATCACTATGACAAGGTCACGCGCGGGTTTGACCAGTTGATTGACGTGTTCGGCGCCGATCATGGTGGCTATGTCAAACGGATGAAGGCGGCGGTTTCGGCCCTGTCGGATGGCAAGGTGCCGCTGGACATCAAACTGACCCAACTGGTCAAGCTGTTCAAGAATGGTGAACCGTTCAAAATGTCCAAACGGGCAGGCACCTTTATCACCCTGCGGGACGTGGTGGATGAGGTGGGCGCGGATGTGACCCGGTTCGTCATGCTGACCCGCAAGAATGACGCGCCGCTTGATTTCGATTTCGACAAGGTGATGGAGCAATCCAAAGACAACCCGGTGTTTTATGTGCAATACGCCCATGCCCGCGTGGCCAGCGTGCTGCGCAAGGCGACTGAGGCCGGGATCGCGCATGACGATGACACATTGGCTGGCGCCGACCTGTCCGGGTTGACCCACGCCAGCGAATTGACGCTGGCCAAAAAGCTGGCCGAATGGCCACGCCTGGTGGAAATCGCCGCACGCACACATGAACCGCACCGGGTCGCCTTTTATCTGTATGAATTGGCGGGTGATTTTCACGCGCTTTGGAATCGTGGGCATGACGAACCTGCCTTGCGCTTTCTTCAGGACGGCGATCCTGCCACGAGCCAATCAAAAATTGCCCTTGCACGTGCCACAGCCGTTGTCATTTCGGCCGGTCTTGGTATTCTTGGTGTGCATCCGGCGGAAGAGATGCGCTAAACGTACCGCCGCCGGGTCGAGCAGACGTCAAGAAAGACCGAACCTGATCCGGGCACAAAGTGTCTGGCGAGCGAGGCGACATGGCACAAGTGCAGGCAAATGGTCCCGGTTTTGGGGCCACCGAAGGAATAGCCATCGGCAAGATGGTCAATGTGACAGCAGGTGTGCTGTCCTTGGGACTGGTCATTGGAATTGGTGTGTGGGGCACGCGCATGGTGATGCGCGATGTGTCCGGCGTGCCGGTCATTCAGGCCGTCACCGGTGAAATGCGGGTGCGCCCAACGACGCCGGGCGGTCGGCCGGCGGCACATCAGGGGCTTTCGGTGAATACGATTGCCGCCGTGGGTGAGGCAGGGCAGGTGCCCGATCAGCTGACCCTTGCGCCGCGCCCGGCCGAATTGAGCGACGAAGACGTTGCCACAAGGAAATTGCCGGGCACGCCTGTCAACACCGGTGCCGCGTCTGGCAAGGACCGGCTTGGAAATGTCACCGTGGCCGCCGCAGGCATGACAACGGCCCCAAGCGCGATCGACGCATTGGCCGAACAATTGGCCGCCGGTGCGGTTCGTCTGACGCCCACGCCGACGCCCGCACCCACGCCCACACCCGAAGCGACACCGACCAGTGCGACAGGCGGCACCGCAGATGCTGCCGCGCCCGCCGTCAAACCGGCCCGCCCGAAACATGGCCTGGCCCGATCACTGCGCCCGCAGATGCGCCCCAAGATGATCGCGGCGGCTGTTGCCAGCGCCACGGCAAAGGCAACAAAGCCGGACCTTGCATCGGCCAGTTCCGGGGCGACGGACGGCGTGGCCAATGCATTGGCCGAAACCATCGCGCCAGGCACACGTCTGGCCCAGTTGGGCGCATATGACAGCGTCGCGACAGCCGAAAAGGAATGGACACGCCTGGACGGGGTGTTCGGCGATTACATGGAAGGCAAGACGCGCGTGGTGCAAAAGGCATCGTCGGGCGGGCGCACGTTTTATCGCCTGCGCGCGATGGGGTTTGCCGACATTTCCGATGCCCGCCGGTTTTGCGCGGCCTTTGTGGCGCAAAAACGCGAATGTATTCCTGTCGTGACGAAATAGGATTCGCGCGATGAATTTTGGGGCCACGATCATCGATGCCGAAGGCCTGCGCCTGAGCGCCGATGAAAAAGCATTGTTCCGCGCGGCTGATCCGTTCGGGTTCATCCTTTTTGCCCGCAACATCGACACGCCCGACCAGGTGCGTGCACTGACAAGCGAAATGCGTGACGCGGTTGGGCGCGATGTCGTGATCCTGATTGATCAGGAAGGCGGGCGGGTTCAACGTTTGCGCGCGCCCCATTGGCGGGAATGGCCTGCACCGCTGGATCACATTGAACAGGCCGGTGCCCACGCGGCCGAGGCGATGTATCTGCGATACCGTCTGATCGCGGATGAATTGCGCGCTGTGGGGGTGGATGGCAATTGCGCCCCTTTGGTGGATGTCGCCGGCGATCAGACACATCCGTTCCTGCGCAACCGATGTTACGGGTCGGATCCTGAAACGGTGACAATGATCGGGCGGGTCGTGGCGGATGCGCATCTGGCGGGGGGTGTCCTGCCGGTGATCAAACATATTCCCGGACATGGGCGGGCAGTGGCCGACAGCCACAAGGAATTGCCGGTTGTCGATGTGTCCGCTGCGGAATGGATCGCGACGGATGCGGTGCCTTTCCGGGCCTTGAATGACATCCCGCTGGGGATGACGGCGCATATCACCTTTCCGGCGTGGGGCGACCAACCGGCAACCTTGAACCCGACCATGATTCAGACCATCCGCGACAGCCTTGGGTTTGATGGGTTGTTGATGACCGACGATATTTCGATGAAGGCGCTTTCGGGGGCGCCGGCAGATATCGCCACGCAATCCATTGCCGCCGGGTGCGATGTGGTGTTGCTGTGCAATGCGGACCTGACGACGCGCCGGTCGGTTGTGGATGCGGCGGGGCGCATGTCTGATGCGGGCCAGACCCGTGCGCAACGGGCGATGGCGGCGCGAAAGCAGCCCGATGCGATTGACATTCCCGCCATGGAGGCCAAGCTTGAGGCGCTGTTGAACGGGCGCTGACATGGCCAACGATGCCGATGATTTCCAGGAAGACGACGTTTCCGTCGCTGAACGCCTCGCTGCCGAGGCGCTGATCATTGATGTCGAAGGGTACGAAGGGCCGCTTGACCTTTTGCTGACGATGGCGCGCACGCAAAAGGTAGACCTGCTCAAGATCTCGGTATTGGCACTGGCCAAGCAATATCTGGTGTTCGTCGAAAAAGCGCGCCAGCTGAGGATCGAACTGGCGGCCGATTACCTGGTCATGGCGGCATGGCTCGCGTTTCTGAAATCCCGACTGTTGCTGCCCCCGGATCCCGAAGAGGACGGCCCGTCAGGTGAAGAGCTGGCCGCGCATCTGGCGTTTCAACTGGAACGTTTGGCGGCCATGCGCGACGTGGCCGCGCGATTGATGGCGCGGGATCATCTGGGGCGCGATTTCTTTGCGCGCGGCGTGACCGAGGATGTAACGCGCGTGCGCCGCGTCACCTATACCGCCACGCTCTTGGACCTGATGCAGGCCTATGCCCGGATCCGGACCAAGGATGAATTCCGCCCCTATGTGATGGACCGCCAACATATTCATACGATGGAACAATCGCTGGACCGGATGCGCAAAATGATCGGGTTCGCCGGGTCGTGGACCGATATTTCCACCTATTTGCCCGAGGATTGGAAAACCGATCGCATGTCGCGCCGTTCCTCTCATGCTGCGACCTTTGCGGCGTCCCTTGAACTGGTCAAGGAAGGCGCGGTTGAAATTCGTCAGGCCGATACGTTCGGAACGATTGAATTGCGCCGAAGGGATCGCAAAACGGAACAGGGTGGCGCATGATCGCGTCGCCCGTTTGCCGCGCCGGTTGGCGTGGCCCAATTCTTGCAACATGGAACCAACGTGACTGAAGAAGCCAAACCTGACGCCACGGATGACGGCGATGCCATCCGCGATACCCTGTTCGAAGCGCCGCCGCTGGCTGAACAGGAACGCATGGCCGAAGCGATCCTGTTCGCCACCGCCGAACCTGTGACGGTGGCCGAATTGAACGCGCGCATGCCGCATGGCTGTGACGGTCTGGCGGCGGTGCATGCGCTGCGCGACCGCTATGAAGGGCGCGGTGTTCAGGTGATCCGCGTCGATGACGCATGGGCGATCCGCACGGCGCCCGATCTTGGGTTTCTGATGCAAAAAGAAACGGTTGAGACACGCAAACTATCGCGCGCGGCAATCGAAACCCTGGCCATCATTGCCTATCATCAGCCCGTAACCCGCGCCGAGATCGAAGAAATCCGCGGCGTTTCAGTCTCGCGCGGCACGGTTGATCAATTGCTGGAACTGGAATGGATCCGCTTTGGTCGCCGCAAGATGACGCCGGGGCGGCCTGTGACATTCGTCGTGACGCCCGGTTTCCTTGATCACTTCGGTCTTGAGGCGGCCCGCGATCTTCCCGGCCTCAAGGAATTGCGTGCCTCGGGGTTGCTGGACAACCGCCCACCACCCGGCACCCCGATCGACATGGAAGACAGCGAAACGCAAGACGACAATCAGGTCGAAATGTTCGACGACGATGCCCCCAAAGCCACGAATGGCCAAGAAACGGCGCCAGAAGCAGACAATCCTGCGTGATGCCGTGAAAAGGGCATGATTGCGTGTTATATGTTGCGTCAAACTTAAAGCAGACGGGGCCAATAATAACCGAGCATGCCCCGGACAAATGTGCAGGAGAGCAAAATGGACCTCAATCGTATCATCAATATGGTCATCAATCAGGTGATCCGCCGGGTCGTTGGCAAGGGCATCAATGCCGGGATCAGTGGGATCGCTGGCAAGGCTGGCAAGGGGCGTAAACCGGCCAAGGGCAACCAGGACGATTATTAACCCTATCGGCGGCGGTTGGGCCAGGCGGCTTCGGCCGCGCCCATGGCTGCAATCACTGCAGAAATCGCGGCGCAGGCGACCAGCCCACCTGCGTCGTATGGCAGACGAAACAGGATCGCCCCGCCCACAACGGCCAGATACGTCACCGCCGAATTCAACCCCAGAACCGCCCCGCGTTGAAGCGGGTCAAGCGCGGCAAGGCGCGATACCGCAAAGTTGAGCCCGGCGTGTTGTGTCAGACCCCAGGCCAATGCCAGCCCCAGCATGGCGTAATAACCCGCGCCGGACAGGGCCATCGCGGCATAGACCAACGCCAATCCCGCCATCGCTATGGAACCCGCCACATGGTGGGCAAGCCGTTCCAACGGGCGATCCAGCAACAGCGATAATCCAAAGCCGGTGCCATAGCACAGCGTCACGAAACCTGCGCCGTCGGATCCGCGCGCCAACACGTCACCGACATGCGCGCCCAGAAAGGCATAGGTGCCGTAAAACGCCAACATCAGGGTGAACGCCGCGAACAATCCGCGCCAGATCCCCGGCACCCGCAATGCCGTCAAAGGAGAGGTCGCAGGCGCACCGCGTGACGCCGGAAGATCAATGCGGATCAGGGTCAGGCGCAGGCTGACGGCGAGGGTGAAAAAGATGATGTAAACACTTCTCCAGCCTAGGTATTCCGCTACGAACCCACCGCCCGCCACGCCTGCCGTCAGGGCCAGAACCCATCCCGACAACACGATCCCGACAGCGCGGTTTTCCTGACCTTTGACAGCGGCCTGCGGGGCCAACCCATAGATCGCAGGCAGCCCCATTCCAGACCCGATCCCACAGATCGTCTGCGCGATGATCAGTATGGCCACATTGGGGGCCAGAGCGCTGAGGCCCAGACCCGCAATCTGCACCAACAGCGCCTGTTTCAGCGCATTATCGGCCCCGATCACATCCGCGCGTGGGGCCAGAAACAGCGCCGAAAACATCGTCGCGACCCCGAAACCGGCCGTGGCCAAAACGACGTCTTCGGGTCGTGTGCCCAAATCGTTGGCCACGCTGGCCGTGATCGGGGCCAACACCATGGACACGGCACCAACAATGGCGATTGCCACGGTCAACAGGGCCAGCGGGCGGGTCATCATCTTGGGTCAGTTGCGCAGGGCACGGTGTGTCATGCCGATTTGAAATGCTTGGACAGTTTCAAACCCTGCCCCTGATAATTCGACGCGATTCCAGTGCCATAGAGCGTGTCGGGGCGTTCCTCCATGCGTTCATAGATCAGCCGTCCGACAATTTGCCCGTGTTCCAGTACAAAGGGCGCCTCGTGGCAGCGTACCTCAAGAACGCCGCGCGACCCGGCGCCGCCCGCTTCGGCCCAGCCGAACCCCGGATCGAAAAAGCCCGCGTAATGGACACGGAATTCACCGACCATGGCAACATAGGGGGCCATTTCTGCGGCATGATCGGGGGGAATGCACACGGCCTCTCGACTGACGAGGATATAGAACGCGCCGGGATCCAAAATGATCTGACCTGCGTTGGTGCGGATCTCCTCCCAATAGTCGGACGGGTCATAATGGCCGATCCGGTCCAGGTCGATGATCCCGGTGTGGGGCTTGGCGCGATACCCGACAAGATCGCCTTTGGACGGGCGCAGATCGACGGAAAAGCCAAGGCCATCGTCAATCACCGCTTCGCCGTTCACCAGCGGCACGCGTTCATGCAGGGCGCGCAGTTCCGTGTCATTGAGTGCCGAAGACCCGTCCCGAAATCGTATCTGGTTCAGGCGCATGCCGGGACGGACCAGAACGGAAAAACTGCGCGGGCAGATTTCGGCATAAAGCGGCCCTTGGTAGCCGGCAGGTATCCTGTCGAATTCTTCGCCGCCGTCGGTGATGACGCGGGTCAACAGATCAAGCCGCCCGGTCGAAGATTTCGCGTTTGCGGCCGCTTCTACCGTGTCGGGCAAGGCCAGGCTTTCCATCAGCGGAACAACGTAAACACAGCCCTTTTCCAGAACCGCGCCCTGCGTCAGGTCAACCTGATGCATTTCAAATTCGGCCAGACGGCTGGCGACACTGCGCCCCTGACCGGTCAGAAACGACGCACGCACCCGCCATGCCCGTGTGCCCAACCTAAGATCAAGGCTGGCAGGCTGGATCTGGGCCTCGGTCACGTTCGGATCGGCCCGAATTTCGCCCGATGCGATCATGGATTTCAGTCGCTGGCTGGCGCAGATGCCTGTCATGTTCACCCCTAGCGCGCCTTTGAAAGATGGCGCATCAGGCGCGACATTAGTGCGATCACAGATAGATGAAAAGTATGCCCGGGCAGACATTTGTGCGCTGGACTTCGACCGGTCGGCAAGTAGTATCTGTCCGACCAATGGGTAGAGGACAGCCAATGAGCATCAAGAGGAAGGCCTGTATTGCGGGCATTTATGAATATCCCTTGCGAAAATGCCCGGATCAGTCGATCTGGCAGTTGCACGCAGAAGTCGCTGACGGCGCGTTGAAGGACGCAGGCCTTAGCTGGGATGACGTTGACGGGTATTTCTGCGGCGGCGATGCACCGGGTGGTGTCATGGCAATGGCCGAATACCTGGGGCTGACAAACCAGCTGACCCATTATGACACAACGGACACTGGTGGATCATCCTATGTGATGCATGTCGGCAAAATGGCCGAAGCAATCGTCATGGGCAAATGCAAGGTTGCCTTGTGTACCTTGGCCGGCAAGCCGCGCACGGCGCCGCCAACTCCACGGGTTCCTGGATTCGAACAAGGGTTCGAAACTGGATACGCAGGCGCGCCACCGAACCTTTATGCATTGGCCGCACAGCGCCACATGCACGAATACGGCACCACCAGCGAACAGATGGCCTGGATCAAGGTGGCCGCGTCCCAGCATGCGCAATACAACCCGCACGCCATGTTGCAGGATGTTGTCACGGTCGAGGATGTTGTGAATTCCAAGATGATCGCGGACCCCCTGCACATGTTTGATTGCTGTGTTGTGTCCGAAGGCGGCGGGGCGTTCATCATGACCACGCCGGAAATCGCCAAATCGCTTGGCAAGCCCATCGTCAACGTTCTGTCGGCCGCGCAATTCCTTAAGGGTCAGGCAGGCGGGCAGGGCATGGACCTGACAACATCGGGCCTGGCCGTATCCGGGCCACGTGCGTTGGAACAGGCGGGCGTCACCGTGGACGACATCAAATATGCGTCGATCTATGACAGCTTTACCATCACGGTTTTGATGCAGATCGAAGACATGGGATTCTGTGCCAAGGGCGAAGGCGGCAAGTTCGTGCAGGACGGCAACCTGATCTCGGGTCAGGGCAAATTGCCGTTCAACACGGATGGCGGGGGGCTGTGCAACAACCACCCGGTGAACCGCGGTGGCATGACCAAAGTGCTTGAGGCCGTGCGCCAATTGCGCGGCGAGGCGCATGAAAAGGTACAGGTGCCCAATTGTGATATCGCCCTTGTGACGGGCATTGGCGGGACTTTGACAGTTCGCCATGGGTCCGCAGCAGCAGTATTGGAGCGTGGATAATGGTCGAGACGAGCCACAAATACCCCAAGGTCGCCAAGAACGAAGAAACGCACATCTTCTGGGACAGCGCCAAAGAGGGAAAATTCATGGTGCGCCGTTGCCCTGAATGCGGTGAAATCCATTGGTATCCGCGCACGCTTTGCCCGCTCTGCCACAAGGCGGAAACAAAGTGGGAAGAGCATTCCGGCGAGGGCGAGATTTACACCTGGACTGTGATGCGGGCCTCAAGAACAGGGCCGTTTGCACTGGCGTATATCAAGCTGGATGGCGGGCCGTTTGTTTATGTCCGTTTCCGTGACGGTGTCGTGGACGGGCTGGAAATTGGCAAACGCGCCAAGATCGTCTTTGACGAAATCAACGACGAAGACGTCTATATGTTCGCCGATCTGGCCTAAGTTTGGTGTGATCAATTGGATCGGGGCCGGTGCATGCATCGGCCCTTTTTCGTGGCGGCAGGGGCCGTGAATGGCGCAGAGCCTTGAGCTGCGCAACTAGGGGCGCACGATGAAAAGGCGTTTGGCGTGGTCGAACCTGGCGTGATTGCACCCGGTCCGGCACATGGGGCACAAGGACACGCCCCGCCATGCGGGGGCGCTGCCACCGGGGCGGGCGGTTACCAGTCGGATGCGATGTGAAATGGTCGGGCTAGCAGGACTCGAACCTGCGACCTTCCGTCCCCCAGACGGACGCGCTACCAGGCTGCGCTATAGCCCGACGGTTCGCGGTAAGTATCAAATCTGGGGGTGAGGGCAAGCGTCAAATGCACCCCAAGGGGCAAGTGGTTCAGCCCTGACGGTTTGCCCGCGCCCAATCGGATAGACGTTGAAGGAGCGGTACGATTTCTTTGGCCGCGTCGGCATCAATTGGCGTCGTGCGCGAGGCCGCTTTTGCCAGCAAGCCGAAAGTTTTTGGAAAGTCGTCATCGTCATCGTCATCGTCAGGGTCAGCTGGAACATCGACGCTCAGCGGGCGGGGCGCTTGCGGTTCGGCCTCGGCGGGATGGTCCGCGTTTTCGGCAGGCGCATCGGCCTCGGGCGGTTGTTCTGACACCGAATTGTCCGATTGAACCGGGGCGTCGTCTGTTTCGCTGACAATCCCCGCATCAGATTCGGCTGGAGGTGGGGATTCGGCGGAGTCCAAATCGGCGTTCTGGGCCGGGGCGCTGTCCGTTTCATCCGCAGTGTCGTCTGCGGATGGGGGCAGGGTCGCTTCGCCGGAAACCGCTAGGGTGTCTTGGTGATCTTCCGCTTCCGGCTCTGGGACCTGGTCGCGCTGCTCAACCCTAGGTTCGGTCCTGGGTTCGGGCGTGGGGCCAGGTTCGGCGGGGGCATCATCAGGGGCAGGGGCGGTTTCAGGCTGTGCTGAACGGAACGGCAGGACCGTCGCAGGTTCCGCAGCACTCGGCTCGGCGTTTTCGGCAAATGGCGCATCCGCGATCCGGGCCGTTTCTGCCCCGTCATTCGCTGTTTCGGTTGCGTCTGTTTCCATCGCCTCGGCGATCGCGTCGTCCTCGCCGCCGATCGCACGGGGCGACAGGGCGGAAACATGGGCCACGCCGCGATCACGCAACAGCTTTTGCACGCCTTTGATGGTCATGCCTTCGTCATGGAGCAAGCGTTTGATTCCGCCCAATAACTCCATATCGCCGGGGCGGTAATACCGCCGTCCGCCCGCCCGTTTTACCGGTTTGACCTGACTGAATTTGCTTTCCCAGAACCGCAGCACATGGGCAGGCGTCTCCAGCCATTCGGCGACTTCGCTGATGGTACGGAAGGCGTCTGCGGATTTGGCCATGCGTCTGCCTTACCTGGCGGCTTTGTTGCCCTCGGCGACCCGTTCCTTCATCAGGTGGGACGGACGAAAGCTTAGGACGCGGCGTGGGTTGATCGGCACTTCGGTCCCGGTTTTTGGGTTGCGGCCCATACGCGCGGCCTTGTCCCGAACCGAGAATGTGCCGAACGACGAAATCTTGACCTGCTCGCCTGCGACGAGTGCGTCGGACATATGAAGCAGGACGGTTTCCACCAGCTGGGCGGATTCATTTCGCGAGAGTCCGACCTCGCGGAAAACGGCTTCACTCAGATCCATGCGCGTCAGCGTCTTGTCAGTCATACTTGTCCCCCAAATTGTTGGGGTGAGCATATGCCCGCAGGAAAAAGCGAGTCAATATCGGGGGGTTGGAATAAAGTCTTCAAGCGGCACGTTAACGCCTACCAGCGCAAAACAACCGCCCCCCAGGCCAGTCCACCGCCGATTGCCTCGGCCACAAGAAGGTCACCGGGGCGAATTTTGCCTTCGCTGACGGCGACCGACAGCGCCAAGGGAATCGATGCGGCAGAGGTATTCCCGTGATCCTGTACCGTCACGACGACGCGATCCATCGGCACGCCCAGCTTTTTCGCGGTGCCCTGAATGATGCGGATGTTGGCCTGATGGGGGACAATCCAGTTCACATCGGCATGGTCCAGCCCGGCCTTTTCAAGTGCGCGGTTGGCTGTTCCGGCCAATTTGGCAACAGCCTGACGAAACAACGGATTGCCCTGCATGCGCAGTTTTCCGGCTGTCCCCGAGGTAGATACGCCGCCGTCAACATACAGCATTTCGCGGTATCGCCCGTCCGAATTCAGATCAACAGACAGGACACCGCGATCGGCGGCGTTTCCGGACCCGCTGCGCGCCTCAAGGATCAATGCGCCGGCACCATCGCCAAACAGGACACATGTTGATCGATCCGTCCAATCCATGATGCGCGAAAACGTTTCGGCGCCGATCACGATGACCTTTTCGGCCTGACCGGCGATGATCATCGCGTTGGCATTGGCCAGCGCAAAGACGAATCCGGCGCACACGGCCTGAACATCGAATCCAAATCCGCGCGTCATGCCCAATTCGTTCTGAACCATCGTCGCGACGGACGGAAAGGTCAGATCGGGCGTCGATGTGGCGACAATGATCGCGTCAATATCATTGATATCCAGCCCCGCATTGGCAAGCGCGGCGCGGGCGGCTTTTGCGGCCATTTGCGATGTGGTTTCGCCTTCGGCAGCAAAATGGCGCCGTTCTATCCCGGATCGCGTGCGAATCCATTCGTCCGAGGTATCGATCTTGTCCTCGAAGTATGAATTTTCGACCACATTTTCAGGTAGATAATGCCCAATCCCGGTCGCAACCGCGCGCGTTGTCATTCTGCCCTGTCCCCTTGCCTGTCGGCATCCTGTGCCAGCGAGGAAGAGGATGCAACCCGTGCTGCCAGCTTGTCACCAAAGCCCGAGCGCGCAAGCTGAAAGGCAAGCTTTAGCGCAGCTGAAACGCCCGTGGCGTCAGCCGAGCCGTGGGATTTTACCACCGTTCCGTTCAGGCCCAGAAACACGCCCCCGTTCACCCTGCGCGGGTCGATCCGTTTCTGCAGGCGGCGCATCGACGTCAATGCCAAGACGGCGGCAATGCGCGACAGGGGCGAAAATTTGAACGCCTGTTTCAGCAGATCACCAATCAGCTTTGCGGTTCCTTCGCCGGTTTTAAGGGCCACGTTGCCGGTGAAACCGTCGGTGACGATCACGTCGCAACGGTCGCCGGGAATGTCACTGCCTTCGACGAAACCGACGAAATCGAATTGGCCGGGGTCCTGCGCGTCTTCGATCAGCTCGTGCGCGACTTTCAGTTCGGCGCGGCCTTTGTGTTCTTCGGTGCCGACATTCAACAGGCCAACGCGCGGGCGTTCAATCTGAAGCCCGTTGCGCGCATAGGACGCGCCCATCATCGCATATTGCAAAAGGTCGTTCTGGTCGGCGCGGATATCGGCGCCGACGTCCAGCATCACGTTGAATCCGGTAGGGTTGCGCGATGGCCACAGGATTGCGATGGCCGGGCGGTTCACGCCATCAATCTTGCGCAGGCGGATCATCGACAGCGCCATCAGCGCGCCGGTGTTGCCACAGGACACACAGACCGTCGCTTCGCCCGTGCGCACCGATTCAAGCGCGGACCACATCGACGTATCGCGCCCGTGGCGGACAACCTGGCTGGGCTTGTCATCCATGGTGACAACGCCGGATGCGTCGCGGACGTCCACGCGTTCGGCCAGCCCCTTGCGACGTGCGATCAGGCGATCAAGCTCGTCCTTGGGGCCGTGCAGCAGAAAATGAATTTTGGGGTTCTTTTTGGCTGATCGGGCAATGCCCGCCACAACCGTCGCCGCGCCGCGATCGCCACCCATGGCATCGACCGAGATAACGACGCGCCCCGTGTCCGGAGCGCTATCTGTTTGTATGCCGGGCATGGTCAGACCCGCCCGACGCGTCAGGCCGCGTCTTCGTCCAGATCGACTTCGTCGGCAAGAGCGACGACTTCGCGATCCGCATAATGGCCACATGCGCCACAAACATGGTGGGGGCGCTTCAGCTCACCACAATTCGGGCATTCATTTGGGTTCGCGGCGACCAGCGCGTCATGGGCGCGGCGGTTGTTGCGGCGCGACTTGGAAACTTTGTTCTGCTGGACAGCCATGTCACATCTCAAGTTCTAACAGGGGGCCACGGCCCGGTTTCGTAAATTAGACCATAGCGGTCCACATATCTCTTGCGTGGCTCTTAGTCTGGCCAAGGCCCCACGTTCAACCCCAATTGCGGATGAGGGCGCGAAAATACTGCGGATGCGGCCGGATGCAAGCGATTCTTTGCCCCCAGCCGCTGCAATTCGCCTTTGGGACGGCGCGTCAGTCGCCATCCTGTAACTTGTCGCGCAGCGCCTTGAGGCCTGCAAACGGTTTCACGTCGTCATCGCTCAGCGCCTGGGTGCCGGGTTCTGCGAATGTGGTTTGGTCAAGTGAGGCACCGTCGCTACGCGGATATGCGGGCAGGGACAGGGCCAAAACTTCGGTCAGGATGGCGGACAGGTCGATATGCGTGCCCAGGGGTTCAATGGAATCGTCATCGGGCATTTCGACTTCTTCGTCATCTTCTGTGGTGTCCCAATCATCCGGGGCCGGCAGGAAAAGCCGCGTTGCGTCTTCTTCTATGCGGGTTGTCACCGGGTTCAGGGTCACGACACAGGGTTGCACGACCGTCGCGCCAAGGTGCCCGTTCAACCGCCAGCCATCGTCGCCTTCGGCTTTGATCGTTCCGACAAAGCTGACCTTGCGCAGGGCAATCAGCCCCAGTTCGGTCTTTAGGTCATCGCTCGCCTGTGCATCCGGGCGCAAATCAAACGGCGTCGGACGAGATGACGAAAGTGCGCTCACGCGGAGCGGAGAGGCTGCCGGATTGGCCATACGCCCTTGTTCCTTTCTTGAACCGTGCTTACGGGTTATGTAAGCGAGATAGAGCGCCGGAACGGCAGCGACAAGAGGTGGCCAAAGGGGTGGCGATGTCAGGCATGACAAAGTGGGGCAGAACATCGGTGGCAGGGCTTTGCCTTGGACTGGTCATTGGGTGTACGCCGATTATTCGCGATCATGGCTATGTTCCGATCGAAGAGGACCTTGCGGCAATCGCCGTCGGCAAGGACACGCGCGAAAGCGTTCTGCAAAAGATCGGCGCCCCGTCAACGGGCGGTGCGTTGAATGACACCGGGTATTATTATGTCAAAAGCCGCGTGCGCACGATTGGCCCGGCACGCCCCGAGGTGATCGAACGTCAGGTTGTTGCCATCAGTTTTGATGGGCGGGGCCGGGTTGCCAATATCGAACGCTTCGGGCTTGAGGATGGCAATGCCGTTGCCCTGTCGCGGCGCGTGACGTCCTCCTCTACCGAGAATAAAGGCTTTATTCGTCAGCTGCTTGGCAACTTGGGTCGTTTTTCGCCGGGTCAATTCCTGGGCGGATAAGGGCGGCGGTGATCTGGCCGGGGCAGGCGGGCAGGGTTGCCCTTGCATCGTCATGCGCACGATACAATGTATCTGTCTGATGGGGGCAATTCGCGGCGCGATTCCCCCGCAGGAGGCCGGAAATGCTAACGCTGAACAAGGGCCGGTACCGGGCCAGGTTTTCCAAGGACCCCGCCGATATCGAGGCGGCACAACGACTGCGCAGCCTTGCGTTCCACGGACAGCAAAGCGACATCCTTGATTGCGATGCCTTTGACGCCCTGTGCGATCATGTGCTGGTCGAAGATGTCAAATCCGGCAATCTGGTCTGTTGTTTCCGCATTCTTCCGCTCGCTGCGGGGCGTGACATCGACCAAAGCTATGCGGCGCAATATTACGAATTGTCAGGATTGCACGATTTCGCCGGGCCAATGGTGGAAATGGGCCGATTCTGTATTCACCCGGACGTCAGTGATGGCGATGTCCTGCGCGTCGCCTGGGGGGCGATGACGCGGTATGTGGACGAAAACGGCATTGAAATGCTGTTCGGGTGTTCGTCGTTTCACGGCACCAACGCCGACAGCCACCGCGACGCCTTTGCGATGCTCAAGGAACGTCATCTGGCCCCCAAACGGTGGTTGCCAAGGGTCAAGGCCCCCCTTGTGTTTCGCTTTGCGCAAAAGCTGCGGCGCAAGCCGGATGCCAAGCGCGCGCTGCTGGGGATGCCACCATTGCTGCGTACATATCTGTTGATGGGGGGGTGGGTCAGTGATCATGCGGTGGTTGATACACACATGAACACGCTGCACGTCTTTACCGGATTGGAAATCAGCGCGATCCCTGCGACTCGCAAACGCCTGTTGCGCGCGACGGCAGGCTAGGGGGCCGGGTAAGGGCGCTGGCCAAAGGAATGGCGGTCCCGATCAGGGACCGCCATTTGGATCACTTGGCCACTTTCAGCTTGGCGGGCTTGGCCGCGGCCGGTTTGGATTTTCCCGAATTCGCGTCGATGAAATCCAGAACCAAGGGGCGGATATTGTTGCGCCATGACTTGCCGGCAAAAATGCCGTAGTGGCCCGCGCCCGGTTCAACATGCCACGCCTTTTTGGAGTCGGGCAGGCCGGTCAACAAATCCAGCGCAGCCTTGCATTGGCCGGGGGCGGAAATGTCGTCTTTTTCGCCTTCGACGGTTTTGACGGCAACATTGGTGATTGCGCCGATATCGACCTTGTGCCCGGCGACCACGAATTCGTTCTTGGCGATCTCACCTTCCTTAAAAATGCGATGCACCGTGGTCAGATAGAATTCCGCAGTCATGTCCATGACCGCAAGATATTCGTCATAGAACCGGTTGTGTGGATCGTGATCGGCGGCTTCTTCGCGGGACACGCGCATGATCTGATCATTGAACGCCTTGGAATGGCGATCGGAATTCATTGACATGAACGACGACAATTGCAACAGGCCCGGATAGACCTTGCGCCCGACGCCATCGTATTTGAACCCGACACGCTGGATCATCGTTTCTTCCAGCGTTCCCATGGTGACGCGGTTGCCAAAGTCGGTAACATCGGTTGGCGTGGCGTCCGGGTCGATCGGGCCGCCGATCAGGGTCAGGGTGCGCGGCTGCGCCTCTGGGTCCAGTTCGGCCAGGTAGGCGGTGGCAGCCAGCGCCAGCGGCGCGGGTTGGCACACGGCGATGACGTGAATGTCGGACCCCAGTTCCTTCATGAAATCCATGAGGTAGAGGGTGTAATCCTCGATATCGAATTTGCCTTCGGACACGGGGATGTCGCGGGCATTGTGCCAATCGGTGATGTAAAGTTCGGAATCCGGCAAAAGGGACTGAACGGTTGAGCGCAGCAGTGTGGCATAGTGTCCGGACATCGGCGCAACCAGCAGGATGCGACGTTCCTTTTTCTCGCGGCCGACGACGTTGAAGTGGATCAAATCGCCAAAGGCACGTTCCACAACCTTTTCAACGGTGACCAGGTGATCGCGCCCGTCTTCGCAGGTTACAGAATGAATTCCCCAGTCAGGTTTGGTGACCATACGCTTGAAACTGCGTTCGGTCACTTCGCCCCATGCGGCCATCCAATTAAGCGCCGGATTGGGAACCATCGCGAATGCAGGGTAGGAGGCAATCGCCTGCGCCGAAGCACCAAGCCATTGGTTGGTGTTGCGCACCGACTCCATTAGGTCGTAAGTTGCCATAAAACGCATTGTCGTCTCCATATGGTTCGAGCGAGCGTGGCACCATCGTCGCGTAACCCACCCTAATCGACGACATGATGCGATGCTGCACAGCAGCAATCTAGAGGGGATTCGTTAAGATGACAACTCAGGACGCGCATGAGGGTGAAGTTAACCCTAACAGCGAACATCTGGAACGCCTTGGTGAAAACCTGTCGCGGGTCGAGGATTTGTCGCAACGGCTGATCAGCGCGATCTCACGCCGCAACGCAGCACGACCCGAATTGAACGCCCCCGATCCCGAAGTGTTTTCCAAGGCCGCGGGCGCCTATTGGACCGAGATGGTGCAAAACCCCGCGCGGATATTCGAGCACCAGTTGGAATACTGGGGCAAATCCTTCAAGCATTACCTTGAGGCGCAGCAGACGCTGGCCAAAGGGTCATTGGCCGCGCCCGAAGACGAAACGCCGGACGATCCGCGGTTTTCCAACCCTTTGTGGAAAACAAACCCCTATTTCAACTATATAAAACAGCAATACATGCTGAATTCGCAGGCGATCAGTCAGGCCGTCGAAGATGCCGAAGGGATGGAGCCGCTGGAAAAGACCCGGCTCAAGTATTTCTCGCGTCAGATTGTTGATCTGATGGCGCCGACCAATTTTCTGGCAACGAACCCGGATGCGTTGGAACGCGCGGCGGAAACCGACGGTCAAAGCCTTGTCGATGGGTTGGAAAACCTTGTCCGCGATATCGAGGCGAACGACGGCGAATTGCTGGTGCGGCTTGCGGATGAAACCGCGTTCAAGCTGGGTGAAAACATCGCCACGACGCCGGGGCAGGTGGTGTACCGAAACCACATGTTCGAATTGATCCAGTATGCGCCTGCGACGGAAAAGGTACATGCGACACCGCTGATCATCTTTCCGCCGTGGATCAACAAATTCTACATCCTCGACCTGAAAAAACAGAATTCGTTGATCAAGTGGATCACCGAACAGGGGTTCACCCTGTTCGTGGTGTCCTGGGTGAACCCGGATCAGACCTACCGCGATATCGCGCTTGAGGATTATATCGAAGACGGGTTTCTGGCGGCTGTGCGCGAAGTCAAAGCGATCACCGGGCAGAAACAGGTCAACGCCGTTGGTTATTGCATCGCCGGGACGACACTGGCGGTGACCTTGTCGCTTCTTAAGAAACGCGGTGACAAATCAATCAAGTCCGCGACATTCTTTACCGCGCTGACGGATTTTTCCGATCAGGGGGAATTCACGCCGTTCCTGCAAAACGACTTTATCGACGGGATCGAAGCCGAGGTGGAGCAGCAGGGCTATTTGCGCAGCCACATCATGGCGCGTACGTTTTCCTTCCTGCGATCGAATGATCTGATTTACCGCCCCGCGATCCGATCCTACATGATGGGAGAAGCGCCACCGGCGTTTGATCTGTTGTTCTGGAATGGCGACGGAACCAACCTTCCGGGGCGTATGGCTGTGCAGTATCTGCGCGAATTGTGCCAGGGAAACAGGTTCACCAGCGGCGGGCTGTCCCTGTTTGGCGAAACCTTGAAGATCTCGGATGTTGATTTGCCGGTGTTTGCCGTGACCTGTCAGACCGATCACATCGCGGCGTGGCGTGATTGTTATAACGGCATGCAGATGACCGGAACGGATGACATGACATTTGTGGTTTCGGAATCCGGGCATATCGCCGGTATCGTGAACCCGCCGTCGAAAAAGAAATACGGGCATTACACCAATCCCGACATGACCCTTGATCGGGATGCGTGGTTTGAGTCGGCCGACTTTCATCAAGGAAGCTGGTGGCCCCGCTGGGGCAAGTGGCTGGCCAAGCGTTCGGGCAAGAAAGTCGCGGCGCGCGAACCGGGTGATTCGTCTCATCCCGCGCTGTGTCCGGCGCCCGGAACCTATGTTCTGTCCACAAAGTCCAGAGATTAATCTCAGAAAATCAATGTGATCTGCGATTTTTGCTGCAGTGCAGAAATTTCACTTGAAATGCTGCGCCGCAGCATGCATATTCGTTCTCAAGAAATGAAATACCGGGCCGAGCGGTTCCGGGTCATCCACTGAAGGAACGAACAAATGGCCAAGACCCAAGATTTTACAGCGATGATGAAAGACATGATGGGCGCATTTCCGGTGGACACATCCGCCTTTGATGACGCGTTCAAAACCCAAGCAACGCTGAGCGAAAAGCTGTCCGGCGTGTATCTCGAAGCTGCCGACAAATCGGCCGAGATCACCAACAAATGGACAAAAGACACGCTGACCAAAATCAGCTCCATGTCCAAAGCCAAGCCCGAGCTGGCCGACTATGCAACAGCCATGACCGATTTCGCATCGTCCTATGCTGAAATGTCGTCCGAGCACATGGCCGCTTTTGCCGAGATCGCCAAGAAAGTTCAGTCCGAAACTATGGAACTGATGATGGCCGCTGGCAAAGACATCTCTGAAGAAGCCCAAGCGGCCGTTCAGAAAGCCACCAAAGACGTGACTGCCGCGACCAAGAAAGCCGCAGCCAAGTAAGTTTCGATCTGCACCCTTGTATGCTCCTCCCTGTTTTCCTGGGGTGCGGTTGATCGGGCGGGCCATTGTGCCCGCCCTTTTTTGTGGGCGCATGACATCCGCCCGGTTGGGGCGCCCCGGACCCTGACGGTGGGGCGTGACATATGGCCGGGTTGAAACCCGCCGGGTTTTGCGCCCTCTTCGCGATGACAAACAAAACGCCGCCGCATGGCAGCATCAGCTAACTTGTCAGAGACGCTTTCTTTTTCGTTTCGGCTGGCCTAGGCTTTGCTGCAGTGCTGCATAACCGGAGGGCGCGCCGTGGCCGACACCGACAAACCGCTGCTGATCAAACGGTACGCTTCGCGCCGTCTGTATAATACCGAGACATCGGATTATGTGACGCTCGAAGATATTGCGACGTTCATTCGTGAAGGCCGCGAGGTTCAGATCGTCGATCTGAAATCCGGCGACGACCTGACCCGGCAGTATCTGCTTCAGATTATTGCCGAACACGAAGGGCGGGGCGAAAATGTTCTTCCGCTTGAGGTTCTGACAGATCTGGTGCGCAGCTATACCACCCAGGCGTCATCCGTTGTGCCCCAGTTCTTGCAAATGTCTTTCGATATGCTGCGCGATGGCCAATCGAAAATGATGGAAAACATGTCAACCATCAATCCGATGGCCAAAATGCCGGGGTTTGATGCGATGCAGGCCCAGCAAGAAGCCTTTATGAAGGCCATGACCGGGGGCTTTTCGGGCAATTGGAGCGCACCGGGCCAGGAGAGTGCGGACAGGGCCAAAGAAAGCGACGCACCTGCGAAAAGCGGCAAAAAGGGCGAGGACCTGGATGCCATCAAACAGCAGCTGGCCGAGTTGCAAAAGAAGCTCTCTGGCCTAGACGGCTGATTGGCTATGGTTGCGGGGGCTGGCCGGATCACCCTTTGGGGGATTGAGGTGTTCGTCGCAACCGCCGAAGAACGTTCGATTTCTGCAGCCGCGCGACGTCTGGGTGCCAGCCCATCGGCGGTGTCCCAGCAACTGACCAATCTGGAAAGCGCCCTTGGGGCGACGTTGCTGGTGCGCAATGCCCGGCCCGTTGCCCTGACCACGGCAGGCGAAGCGTTCCGCAGACGTGCCGAGGCCATCCTGAACGAAGCCGCACAGGCACGGGCGGAATTGTCGGTGTCAGGTCAGGAGACATTGCTGCGTCTGCGGTTGGGCATGATTGACGACCTTGAGGCCGACATCACGCCACGGCTTTTGACACGTCTGGCCGACGATTTGATTGGGTGCCAATTCCTGTTGGAAACAAATGCCAGCCATGTGCTGTATGACCAGTTGGATGCCCAGGCACTGGACGTGGTTGTCGCGGCCGAAATGGGGCCGGCACCCGCGTGGGCCGAAGTGCATCCGTTGTGGTCCGAGAATTTTCTGGTGGCCATACGCGCGGGCGAACTGGATCCGGGGCGCGATCAGCTGGAACAGCTTAGGGCACGTCCGTTGGTGCATTACACCACACGCCATCACATGGGGCGATTGATCGAAACCCATCTGGCGCAGCAGAACCTGACACTGACCCACCGGTTCGAACTGGATTCCTATCACGCGTTGTTGGCCATGGTCGGGCAGGGGGATGGGTGGACGATTCTGCCGCCGCTTGCCTTAATGCGGGCCCGCAGGTTGTTGCCTGGGCTGGATATTCTGCCGTTGCCCTTTGCGCCGTTGACGCGCCGGATCGTTCTGTCCGCGCGGGCGGGAATCTTGCAGGGATTGCCCGAACGGATCGCCGAAGAATTGCGTGCGCTGCTCCGCGATGGCGTGCTTGACCCTGCGGGAGAGGCCTATCCGTCGCTCAAGGATACTGTGCGGATTCTCTGACGCTTCCGCGCCTGTGCATATGCCGTGGCGGCGGGGGGCTGCCTATCTATCGGCCCAGACCTTGGGAAGGGGCGGCCCGGTGTGCGTCAGGTGCCGAATTGGGCGGGGCGCGTTTTCACATCGTCAGCCGCGCCAAGGATGGCCGCAGCGATCAGGTCAAGGTCAGGGCGTGTCAGTCGCGCGGGCAGGCGGGTGTCACAGGCCTTGGTCAGCATCGCGCGGGTCTTGGGCAGATCGGGCGTTTCCCCCAGGAATTCCCAGTTCCAGAACGCGCGCGCGTTGTCGGTGGACAGGCCGAACACCTGAACCGAAACGCCGCGTGCCTTGGCGGCATCCTGAAAGGCGCGGGTGTCGGTTTCGTCCATGCCGACAAGGTTGAATTGCAACGAATCCGGCGCGCGGCTTTCCGGGCCCAGTTTTTCCGGGACGTCGATCCAGGGGGATGCGTTCAACAGCCCGGCAACATAATCGTGGTTGCGCCGTCCGTCGCGGACGCGGCGGGGCACCTCGGCCAGTTGCGGGCGCACGATGGCGGCGGCGAGGTTGGACAGGCGGGTGTTGTACAGGGGCAGCTTGTTCTGCCAGCGGGCAAAGGCGGCTTCCAGATCGGGCGAATTGTCGCCGTGCGGGCCTTTGTGTTTGCGCCAGTTGTGTTCGTAAGCGCCCGACATGATCACCGCGCGTGCGACGATTTCGGGATCATCGGTGATCAGGATCCCGCCTTCGCCTGAGTTGATCAGCTTGTAGGATTGGAACGAAAAACAGCCAATCCGCCCGATCGTGCCGATTTTCTGGCCGTGCCATGTGGTGCCAAGGGAATGCGCCGCGTCTTCGATCACCGGAATGTTTGCGGTTTCGCACAGCGCCATGATGGCATCCATGTCCGATGTGTGGCCGCGCATATGTGAGATCAGGACCGCGTCGGCGCCGAGGAGTTTTGCGGCGAAATCGTCCAAATCGATGCGATAATTGTCTCCGACTTCGACCAGGACGGGGGTGCAATCGGCGTGAACAACCGATGAGGGAACCGCGGCAAATGTAAAGGCGGGGATCAGGACGCGGGCGTCGCGCGGCAGGTTCAGCGCCTTGAGCGACAGGAACAAGGCGGCGGAACAGGATGCGACCGCAAGGGCGTATTTGGCCCCCATCATATCCGCGAATTCGCGTTCCAGAAGGGCAACAGGCGCATCCATCGGGGCGGTGTAACGAAACAGGTCGCCGCTTTGCAAAAGACGCTCAATCTCGGCGCGGGCGGAATCGGGGATGGGTTCTGCGTCGTAAACGTTCGGCGGAAGACTCATGTTTTCGGCTTTCCTGAACTGCTCTTTTCGGTTTTCTAAAGGAAATGGGCGGCTTCGCAAAATGAAAAGTCATGTCATCTGGACGGAAAACGAAGAAAAAGGGGGGCTGTCTGCCCCCTCTGGGCCTGGCGGCCCATTCACCCCCGACAGTATTTGGAGCCAGAGGAAGGGGCGGGCGCGGTCAAAGCCCGAGGCGGTCGCGCAGGGCGAACCATGTCATGGCCAGGGACAGGAGCGGCGTGCGCAGGGCCGGGCCGCCGGGGAAGGGGGTGACGGGCAGGCTGGCCAGCGTATCAAAGCCCGCGGTCTGGCCTGTGACGGCCAGAGCCATGAGTTGACCTGCGTGGGTGGCGGTGCCGACACCGTGGCCGGAATAACCCGAAGCGGAGAGGAGATCGGGGGCGAGCCGCGCGATATAGGGCAGGCGTTTCGTGGTGATGGCCAATGTGCCACCCCAGGCATAGTCGATGCGGGCGGTTTTTAGGTGCGGAAAGATCTGTGTCATCGGCGCGCGCACCTTGGCCGCGATATCCTTGGGAAAGCGATCGCCATAGCTTTCGCCGCCGCCAAAAAGCAGGCGGTTGTCATGGCTGAGGCGAAAGTAATTCACCACGAATTTGCTGTCGGCCACGGCGATATCGCGCGTCAGGACGCGGGCGGCATCATCGCCAAGCGGTTCGGTCGCGGCGATGAAATTGTTGATGGGCAACACCCGTGCGGCGGTTTTTCGGTGCAGGCTGGCGCCGTACCCGTTGCAGGCAAGGATGACGTGATCGGCCATCACATGGCCCTGTCCGGTTTGCACCTTGGCCGGGGTGCCGGGGCGACCGGGGGTGATGTTGTGGACCTCGGCGCGTTCATGGAGCGTGGCCCCCGCCGCCGTCGCCGCGCGGGCGAGGCCGAGGGCGAAGGCAAGCGGGTGCAGGTGGGCGGCGCCGTGGTCAAGTATGCCGCCACAATAAGCATCCGTGGGGCACAGGGCGTGGCAGGCCGCCGCATCGAGCGGTTCGATCTGATCGTAGTCACAGCTGGTGGCGATCTGATCGGCAAGGGCGTGAAGCGCGCTGACCTCGGCCCTAGTGCTGCCTGTCCAGGCGACGCCGGGTTTCAGGTGGCATTCCATCGCGTGGTCGCGGATCAGGGATTTTACCAGCGTTTTGGCATCTTCGCCCAGATCCCAGAGGCGGCGCGCATTATCGCTGCCAACCATCCCGGAAAGGGATTTATGATCAACGCGCTGGCCAGATCCCAACTGCCCGCCATTGCGCCCGGAAGCCCCAAAGCCGACGCGCTGTGCCTCAAGCAGGATAACGGACAGGCCCATTTGCGCGCAGTGAAGTGCGGCGGACAATCCGGTATAGCCCCCGCCGACAATGCAGACATCGGCGCGATGTGCCCCGCGCAGGGGCGCGAAGGCGGGCATGTGTTGTGTGGTCGCGGCGTACCATGATCCCGGGTAATGCCCCTGGCGGTCGTTGAGGTGCAGCAGGCTCATACGTTCAGCAGAAGGTGTTCGCGTTCCCACGGGGAAATGACGCCAAGGAATTCGTCGTATTCGGCGCGTTTGACGATGGAATAGACGCGGCAGAATTCCGGGCCAAGGATGGCGGCAAGGTCACTTGCCTCGTCGAACACATCCAATGCTTCGCCCAGGGTGCGGGGGAAATCGCCGTCGCCCTCATAGGCGTCACCACGGAATTGCTTGTCAGCGCGTTCTTCGTTCATCAGGCCCAGATAGCCGGCGGCAAGCGATGCGGCGATGCCAAGGTAGGGGTTGCAATCCATGCCCGCGACACGGTTTTCCACACGCCGCGCGTCGGGGTCGGAAATTGGCACACGAATGCCGGTGGTGCGATTGTCGCGGCCCCATTCCAGGTTGATCGGGGCCGCGTGGTCCTTAACGTAGCGGCGATAGGAATTCACATAGGGCGCCAGCAAGGGGATCGCGGCGGGCAGGTGGGATTGAAGCCCGCCGATAAAGGTAAAGAACGCATCGGTTTCGCCACCCTGAGGGCCGGTAAAGATGTTCTGCCCGGTTTCCAGATCCAGCACGGAATGGTGGATATGCATGGCACTGCCCGGCGCATCCCCGATGGGTTTGGCCATAAAGGTGGCAAAACAATCGTGGCGCAGCGCGGCCTCGCGGATCAGGCGTTTGAAATAAAACACTTCGTCGGCGAGCTTGACCGGATCGCCGTGCAGCAGGTTGATCTCCAACTGGCCTGCGCCGCCTTCCTGGGTGATCCCGTCAATTTCGAACCCTTGGGCTTCGGCGAAATCATAGATATCGTCGATCACCGGGCCAAATTCGTCAACGGCTGTCATGGAATAGGCCTGACGCGCGGCGGCGGGGCGCCCTGAACGGCCCATCATCGGTTCGATCGGCTTGGCCGGGTCAATATTGCGGGCGACCAGATAGAATTCCATCTCGGGGGCGACAACGGGTTTCCAGCCCTGTTTTTCATAAAGCGCGACAACGCGTTTCAGCACGTTGCGCGGCGCATAGGGGATTGGCGCGCCCTTGCGATCATAGGCGTCGTGGATCACCTGAAGTGTCCAATCCCCGGTCCAGGGGGCGGCGGTGGCCGTGGACATGTCAGGGCGCAGGGTCATATCGGGTTCGATGAACCCTTCGTCCCCAGCGGCTTCGCCCCAACCGCCAGTGATCGTTTGGAAAAAGATCGAATTGGGCAGGTGGAAATGCTGTTGGCGCGCGAATTTGGATGCCGGCACGGCCTTGCCACGGGCGATCCCCGGCAAATCGGCAATCACGCATTCCACTTCGTCCAGACGGCGGCCTTCGAGATAGGCGCGCGCGGGGTCGGGCAGGGCGTTTGTCCAATCGTTCATGCCGGCACCCGGTTGAACACGGCGGCAAATCGATCGGCCATGGCCTGTTGCGCGACGGGTTCGTCCAGATGCGCCGTGGCCGTGTCGAGCAGCGGTTGAGGCACCACGCCCTTGCCCCGCGTGGCGATCAGCCCGCCGATGAAATCGCCCGCATATTCGGGATGCGGCTGCACGGTGAAAATCGTCCCGCCATAGGACAGCGCGGCATAGCGGCAGAACTCTGACGCGCCAACAACCTCGGCCCCCGCGGGCAGGTCCACCACCTGATCCTGATGCCATGCGTTCAATGGCAACTCCTGTCCGTCAATGCGGTAGACCTGACGGCCCACCGACCAGCCGCCCGCGAATTTCTCGACCCGCCCGCCAAGGGCCTGGGCAATGATCTGATGGCCGAAACAGACCCCGATCATCGGCACATGCGCCCGGTGCACGGCCCGGATCAGCGCCTCAAGCGGTGCGATCCAGGCATGTTCCTCATAAGCGCCATGACGCGACCCGGTGATCAGCCAGCCGTCGCACAGATGCGGATCTTCTGGTACCACGCCGGCCTCGACATCGAAGGACCGAAAGGTGAACCCCCGCCCATCCAGAAGCCGCGCGAACATTTCATCGTAATCGCCCATCTCCTCCAACGCCGGAGGCACATGGCCGCACTGCAAGATACCGATTTTCATGGATCACCATTTTGACTGTGCGCCGAACGTAATTCAGGCGCAGCGGCGCGGCAAGGCGCGTGATCAGAGGTCGTGCCGGGCCAGCCGCTGACCGGGCAGCAGATCATAGGGCGCCATCCAGCCAGGCAAGGCCGCGATCCGATCCAGCCAGGCCCGCACCGCCGGATGGCTGACGCGCAGGTCATACCCTGTTTCGTCTTCGGGAAAGCTGAGATAGGCGCACATGGAGATATCGGCGATGGTCGGATCGGCGCCCATGACGAAGTCGCGGTTGGTCAGCCGCGCCTCGGCGATCGAAAGACAATCGTCCACCCGGCGGCGGAAAAACTTGAGCACGGCCGGGTCCGTTCCGGGCACAAAGCTGCGCAGGAACCGATAGGTCGCCATCTGCCCGGACAGCTTTTGATTGTCCCAGATCAGCCAGCGCAGCACGTCTTCGGGATCATCGCCGGCATATCTGCCATAGCGGTCCGCAAGGCGGCGCAGGATCAAGGCGGTCTGGGTCAGGCGTGCGCCGTCTTCTTCCAGCACAGGGATCTCGCCCATGTTGTTGACGGCGGCCCGCCATTCGGGGGTGCGTGTCACGCCGCCGCCGAAATCGGTCCAGACCCCTTCGAAGGTCTGGCCGCAGAGCGCAAGCATCAGGGCCAGCTTGTAGCTGTTGCCGCTTTCGGGAAAGTAGTGCAGCCGGTAGGTGGTCATCAGGCGGACTCCAGATAGATTTGCCAATGTTGTTCGGGCGGGATGGTCGCCAGCCGCGCCATCTCCTGTCGTTTGGTCAGACATAAATTCTCGATCAGCGCGGCGGGCAGGATTTCAGCGATTAGCGGATCGTTTTCGAACAGGTCAATCGCCGCGTGCCAATCCGGGGCCAGACCGGGCAGGTCAAGGTCATAGGCGTTGCCGCTGATGGGGGCAGGCGGGGTCAACCCGTCTTCGATCCCGACGATGGCCGCGCCCAGGATCACGGCAAGGGTGAGGTAGGGATTGTTGTCGCCGCCCGCGACACGGTGTTCGATCCGGCGGGCCTTGGGCGGGCCGCTGGGAATGCGTATCGCAGCGGTGCGGTTTTCATAGGCCCAGCAGGCGCCGATCGGGGCATGGGCGCCGGGAACGATGCGATCATAACTTGGCCCATGTGGGGCAAAGACCAGTGTGGACGGGGCCATGCCCGCCAGACAGCCTGCGACCGCGTTTTGCAGCAGCGCGGTGCCGTCCGGGCCGCCATTGTCAAAGATGTTGTTGCCGTCACGGTCCAGTACCGAAAAATGCACATGCATTCCGCTGCCTGCGTCATGCGCAAACGGTTTGGCCATGAATGTTGCCGCCAGCCCGTGTTTGCGCGCCAACCCGCGCACAAGGGCCTTGAACAAAAACACATCGTCAGCGGCGGCCATCGCATCGCGGTGCGTCAGGTTGATTTCGAACTGGCCCAGGCCCGCTTCGGAAATCGCGCTTTCCGCGGGGATGTCCATGGCTTCGCAGGCTTCGTAAAGTTCGGTGAAATAGGCATCAAAGGCATCAATCTGGCGGATCGACAGGATCGCGTGGCCATGCAGCGGGCGCCCCGAAATCGGATTGGTGGGCGGGGCCAGCATTTCGCCGGTGTCATCCACCAGATAGAATTCCATTTCGGCGGCTGCCTGAACCTGCCAGCCACGTTCCGCGTACCGGTCCAGAACAGCGGCGAGGGCATGGCGCGGATCACCCGGAAAGGGCGCGCCGGATTCCAGGTACATCCACATGGGCACAAGCGCCGCGGGGCTGCCGATCCATGGCATGGGGACAGGGCCGCGATCCGTCGGGTAAAGGATGCCGTCTGCGTCGCCGGTTTCAAACACCAGTGGACTGTCCTGAATATCCGCGCCCCAGACATCGACGTTCAGGACCGATATGGGCATGCGCACGCTGCCTTCGGAGAGTTTTGGGAACTGGCTTGCCGGAAGGCGTTTCCCGCGCATCTGGCCGTTCAGATCGCAGGCTGCAACGCGGAAGGTCGGGTAACCTTGAAAGTCCATTTTGGGTCCATCGTTCGTCGGAGGTTTGGCACACAGTGACCCTGTCCGGGGGGCATGGCAAGTGGCGCTGATGGGGTGCCGTGACTGGAGTTGATTTTGTTGAAACGGGCGGGGATGGGGGAGGGCGGGGCTTGCGCCTTGGGCGGGTTTGGCGTTCGGTGTGGCTTGTGGCTTGTGGCTT
>JBOEGP010000028.1:0-31351 GCA_050633485.1 Pseudooceanicola sp. | reverse complement strand
TGTGGCATTGGCTAGGGGGCAGTGGGCTGACGATGGCTGGGTCGGGGTGGCGCGCGGGGATGCCTTGGACGCGGCGCTTGGCCTGATGGGGCGGCAAAGGATCGGGTGAAATGAGCGGCGGCGTCTTTGCAATTGTCATTTTGGCGGCCGTCTTGCACGCGGTCTGGAACGCGTTGGTCAAGAGTGGGACCGACAAGACCGCCGCGATGACCGCAATCGTGTTGGGGCAGGGGGTGGCCGGTGCCATTGCGTTGCCGTTTGCACAGGTGCCTGACCCGAAGTGCTGGCCCTGGTTCGTGGCGTCGCTTGGGCTGCATTTCGGGTATCAGATGTTCCTGATCGCCGCCTATCGGATCGGGGATTTGACCCAAGTCTACCCGATTGCGCGCGGGGTATCCCCGTTGCTGGTGGCGGGCGCGTCGATCCTGTTTCTGGGCGAAACCCTAAGCGTGCAGCAGGGATTGGGCGTCATCCTGATCGCCTTCGGGATCGCCAGCATCAGCCTTGTGCGGCGGGGGGATGGCCTGTTCCAGGCCAAGGCGGCGGGATTGGCGGTGATCACGGGGGGATTTATCGCCGCCTATTCCTTGGTGGATGGGGTCGGGGCCCGGATCGCTGGCACGGCCTTGGGGTTTTATGCCTGGCTGGCCGTGGCCGGGGCGTTCTGGTTTCTTGGGGTATCCCCGATGATCCGCCGGGGCGTCGTCAGGGATGCGCTGACGTTGAGAACGGCGATGATCGTGGGGGGCGGTGCATCATTCGTGGCCTATGCGTTGGTGGTCTATGCCTTTACGCTGGCGCCGATCGCATTGGTGACGGCCCTGCGGGAGACGAGCATCATCTTTGCGTTGTTGATTGGCATTGTGGTGCTGAAGGAGCGGATCAGTCTGGCCAAGGTGGTTGCCACGTTGATGACGCTGATCGGCGCTGCACTTTTGCGGATGGCGCGCGGGGGATAATGTGCGCTGCCTTGGGAGAGAAGTGGCGTCACCTTTCCAGGGAAAGGTGACGCGATGCCTCCGGCGGAAGTATTTTTGGAAAGATGAAGCCTGAAGGATCAGGTTGTCTTTGCGTGGCGTTTGCGATCATGCGGATCAAGGAAGCGTTTGCGCAGGCGGATTGCGTTTGGCGTTACCTCGACCAGTTCATCGTCGTTGATATAGGCGATGGCCTGTTCCAGTGACATCTGCACATGGGTGGTCAGGCGGACGGCTTCGTCGGTGCCCGAGGCGCGCACGTTGGTGAGCTTTTTGCCTTTGAGCGGGTTCACTTCGAGATCGTTTTCGCGGGAATGTTCGCCGATGATCATGCCGGTATAGACCGGGGCCTGGGCGCCGATGAACATTTTGCCGCGGTCTTCGAGGTTCCAGAGCGCATAGGCGACGGCGGTGCCATTTTCCATCGATATCAGGACACCGGCGCGGCGGCCTGGAATGGGGCCCTTGTGTGGGGCCCAACCGTGAAACACCCGGTTCAGGACGCCGGTGCCGCGCGTGTCGGTCAGGAATTCACCGTGATACCCGATAAGGCCGCGCGATGGCACCTGGGCGATGATGCGGGTTTTGCCCGCGCCCGCGGGTTTCATTTCGACCAATTCACCCTTGCGCGCGCCGGTCAGTTTTTCGATGACCGCGCCGGAATATTCGTCATCCACGTCGATCGTGGCTTCTTCGATGGGTTCTTCGCGGCCGTTTTCGCCGTCGCGCATGATCACCTGTGGGCGCGAGATCGAAAGTTCGAACCCTTCGCGGCGCATGTTTTCGATAAGAACGCCCATTTGCAATTCGCCACGCCCCGAGACTTCGAAGGCTTCGCCGCCGGGGGTGTCAGAGATCTTGATGGCGACGTTGGATTCGGCCTCTTTCATCAGGCGGTCGCGGATCACGCGGGACTGGACCTTTTTGCCATCGCGTCCGGCAAGGGGGCTGTCGTTGATCCCGAAGGTCACTGTGATGGTGGGCGGGTCAATCGGTTGTGCGTCAAGCGGTTCGTCCACCGCGAGGGCACAGATCGTGTCAGCGACCGTCGCCTTGGACATGCCGGCCAGGCTGACGATATCGCCTGCCTGGGCTTCTTCGATGTCTTGTTGGCCAAGGCCGCGGAATGCCTGAATGCGGGTTACGCGGAATTGTTCGATCTTTTGGCCGATGCGTGACAGGGCCTGAACGGTTGCGCCGACCTTGAGTTTGCCGGTTTCAACGCGCCCGGTCAGGATGCGTCCCACAAAGGGGTCGGACCCGAGGGTCGTGGCCAGCATGCTGAAATCTTCGTCCTGACGGGTGATCTGACGTGGCTTGGGCACGTGGTTCACGATCAGGTTGAACAATGTCGACAGATCCTTGCGCGGCCCGTCAAGGTCCGCATCCGCCCAACCCGACCGCCCGGAGGCGTACAAGTGTGGGAAATCCAGTTGGTCGTCATCGGCCCCAAGGTTGGCAAACAGGTCAAAGCATTCGTCCAAAGCGCGGTCGGGTTCTGCATCGGGTTTGTCGACCTTGTTGAGAACCACGATGGGGCGCAGGCCCAATTTCAACGCCTTGGATGTGACGAATTTCGTCTGCGGCATCGGGCCTTCGGCAGCGTCAACAAGAAGGACAACGCCGTCCACCATGGACAGGATCCGCTCAACCTCGCCTCCGAAATCGGCGTGGCCGGGGGTATCAACGATGTTGATCCGCGTGCCTTTCCATTCCAGCGAAGTGGGTTTGGCGAAAATGGTGATACCACGTTCACGTTCAAGGTCATTGGAATCCATCGCCCGTTCGGCCACGGCCTGATTGGCGCGGAAGGCGCCCGACTGCTTGAGCAATTCGTCAACCAATGTGGTCTTGCCGTGGTCAACGTGGGCGATAATGGCGATATTTCGCAGGTCCATAGGTGTCTCTTTCTGGGGTCGCGGCCCGCCTATACTGCATCTGCAGAAAAGGCCAGAGATAATGCCGCAAGGTAAAATCAAGAGGCAAATACTGTGGCGCAGCCGTAAAAACCGGCGCGTATTGGTGTGGGGTTGTCCGTGTCAGGGCCGGAGGCAGACGCATTCGGTCGGCCAGGTTTTGGCAGGTTACCGTAGGGGTGTTGATCACATATGTGACGATTTTTGCTTGATCTTCGCCAAATGGCAGATAGCTTGACCCTTCAAGCGGTTGGAAGAAGCCGCGAAAAGGGAGAATATCATGAAAAACCTGTTGAACGGGGCCGCAGTGTCGGCCGTGATCATTGGCCTTGTCGCACCTGCGATGGCCACAGAATGGAATGCCTCGGTCTGGGGCAAGCGTCGTGCGTTTACCGAGCACATTGAAAAACTGTCCGAATTGGTCAGTGCAAAGACCGACGGGAAATTCACAATCAACGTCAGCTATGGCGGTTTGTCCGGCCCGCGCGAAAACCTTGACGGGATTTCGATCGGTGCATTTGAAATGGCGCAGTTTTGTGCCGGATACCATGCGGACAAGAACCCAACCCTGACGGCCGCCGAGCTGCCCTTTATCGGGGTGAGCACGCTGGAGCAGGAAGTTGCCGTGTCCATGGCGCTTTATGGCACTGACGCCGCCAAGAAAGACCTTGGTCGCTGGAACGCGATGCTTTTGATGCCGTCGCCAATGCCACAATACAACCTGGTCGGAACCGGTGATGCGCCAACGGGCGTTGCCGATTTCCAAGGTATGCGCGTGCGCGCGACGGGTGGATTGGGCGAAGCGTTCAAATCGGTTGGCGCCGTGCCGACATCCGTGACCGCGACCGAAGCGTATAATGCGCTCCAGTCCGGGGTTGTGGACACCGTGGCCTTTGCCCAGCACGCCCACCTTGCCTATCGCACAATCGACGAATCCGATTGGTGGACAGCGAACCTGAACCCCGGCACCGTGAATTGCCCGGTTGTGGTGAACACAGATGCCTATGAAGCGTTGAGCGACGCGGAAAAAGACGCGCTGAACAGTTCGATCGACGAGGCGCTGGCGCATTACATTGCCAACTACGGCGAAGTTCTGAGCCGTTGGGACGGAGTTCTGGCTGAAAAAGGCATCGAAAAAGTTGCCTTCTCGGACGAAGAGATTGCCAAGTTCCGGGCCGCGACATCGGGCATTCAGGGCGAATGGCTTGCCAAGATGAAGAACCAGGGGATCGACGGTCAGTCGCTTTTGGATACGATTCAAGGCGCGCTGAACAAGTAAGCCAAGGACGCCTAGCGCGGACCTGAAAAATATGGGCCCTGGCGGCGATACCGCCGGGGCCCTTTCCGCTCATCCTTTGGGAAATGGGCGGGCGCAATCGACAGGACAGGGGGATTGGGATGGCTGGATCGAAAGCCGTTCTTCAGGATGGCAGCACGCTAAGCCAGCTGGACAGGACGTTGAATCGTTTGGAAACGGTCATGGCCTTTCTGGCGGGGACGACAGTGCTGATCCTGATTGGGCTGGCCGTGGTGTCGGTTCTGGGACGCAACTTTTTCAACGTGCCGTTGCCGGGGTATGTGGATTGGATCATGCAGGCGATGCCGCTGATCGCATTCCTGGGGGTCGCGTTCACGATGCGTGAGGGCGGGCACATTCGCATGGACATCGTGATTGGCCAGTTCCGCGGGCGTCCCTTGTGGATGGCGGAATTTCTGACGACCGCGATCACCCTGGTGCTGATGATCTTGTTGGTCTGGGGGTCGTGGTCGCATTTCCAGCGCAGCTTTGATTGGGATGCGCCGAACTGGTCGCGTGACAGCACAATTGATATCGGCCTGCCGTTGTGGCCTGCCAAGCTGTTGGTGCCCGTGTCGTTTGCGGTTCTTTGTTTGCGATTGGTTTTGCAGCTTTGGGCCTATGCCAAGGGCATCGGGTCAGGGCGCGAGGATATTGTTGCTGTTCCCCTGGTGAAAAGTGCCGCGGAACAGGCGGCGGAAGAGGCCGAGCATGTCTCGGGCGCTGAAGAGAGAGGGCGCTGAGATGACTTCTATTGAGATCGGATTGTGGGTTTCAGGTGGCATGCTGGCCATGGTCATTCTGGGTATGCGCGTGGCGTTTGCCGCCGCGGTGGCCGGGTTGACGGGGATCATCTGGATTTTCTGGGCCAAGAAGGGCTATGCGCCCGAGCATTTCTTTTGGGCGTTGAGCGTGGCGGTCAAGACTGCCGGGCAGGTGCCGCATTCCAAGATTGCCAGTCAGGCGTTGTCCCTGATCCCGACATTTATCCTGATCGGGTATCTGGCCTATTACGCGGGGCTGACCAAGGCACTGTTTGAGGCCGCCAAACGTTGGGTTGGCTGGTTGCCGGGCGGCATGGCGGTGGCGACGGTGTTTGCGACGGCGGGCTTTGCGGCCGTGTCGGGCGCGTCGGTGGCCACATCGGCGGTGTTCGCGCGGATTGCCATCCCCGAGATGTTGGCGGTGGGATACAACAAGCGCTTTGCCGCCGGGGTTGTGGCCGCGGGGGGCACGCTTGCGTCATTGATCCCGCCGTCGGCCATTCTGGTGATCTATGCGATCATCGTGGAACAGGACGTGGGCAAGCTGTTGTTGGCCGGGTTCGTGCCGGGTGCGTTTTCGGCCGTGATCTATGGTGGTTTGATAGTCATTCTGGCGTTGGTCACGCCCAATTTCGGCCCGCCTGTGCGTGGGTATAGTTGGGGTGAGCGTTTCAAATCCCTGCCGGCCGCGTTCCCGATCTTTTTCGTGATCTTCATCATCATCTTTTTCATCTATAACCCGTTTGGTGGCGACCCTTGGGGCACCCCGACCGAAGGCGGAGCGCTTGGCGCTGCCGTGGTGTTCCTGATGGCGATGTTGAAGGGCATGAAGTGGGATCAGCTCAAGGATTCCCTGCTTGAGACGGCCAAGCTGGCCACGATGATCTTTACGATCATTTGGGGTGTGTTGATCTATGTGCGGTTTCTGGGCTTTGCGGATTTGCCAGGGGCGTTTTCGGATTGGCTGACCTCGCTTGAGCATTCCCCGATTGTGACGCTGGTGATGATCCTGCTGGCCTATGCGGTGCTGGGGATGTTCATGGACGCGATTGGCATGTTGCTGCTGACCTTGCCGGTGGTTTATCCGGCTGTCATGGCGTTGAACGGGGGGGAATTCGTTTCCGCGGCGGACAGCGCGTTTGGCATGTCGGGGCCGATGTGTGCGATCTGGTTCGGGATTTTGGTGGTCAAGATGGCGGAATTCTGTCTGATCACGCCGCCGATCGGGTTGAATTGTTTTGTTGTGGCCGGTGTGCGCGATGATATTTCGGTTCAGGACGTGTTCCGTGGTGTGACGCCATTCTTTATTGCGGATGCGATTACCATTGCGTTGCTGGTTGCGTTTCCGGGGATCGTGCTGTGGCTGCCGTCACTGGTGTAAGGTGACGGGCATCGTTTCTTGAACGGCGCTTAGAGAAAGAGAGCGGGGCTGAAGGGGATCGACCCCTTCGGCCCCGTTTGCCTTCGGCGAAAGTATTTTTGGAAAGATGAAGGGGGGTGTTTCGGGCGGTCGGTATCGGACGTTCGGTTATCGGCGGCGTCGCACCTGGGGAATGCGTGATTGGGACAGGCGATATTGTGCGGCCGGGTGCGGCGGGTGGCCGTGGGTGATGTTCCAGTAGCCCGGGCCGCCGAGGCGCATGAACAATGGAAAGGCAAGCACAATACCGATGATGAAGCCCCCTGCGTGGGCCCAATAGGCCACGCCGCCGGTTGTCGGGTCTGCACCGACGCCGTTGAACAATTGCAGGCCGAACCATACGCCCAGCATGATCCAGGCAGGGATCGGGAAGATTTTAAAGAATACGACGAAGATGATCAGCACGTCGACCTTTGCCTTGGGGAAGAGCAGAAGGTAGCCGCCCATGACACCGGCGATGGCGCCTGACGCGCCGACCAGCGGCACGTCAACGCCCGGGGCCGAAATGAAATGGGCAAGCGCCGCGCCGATGCCGGAGGCAAGGTAGAAGCCGAGGTAGGGCAGGTGTCCCATTTCGTCTTCGAGGTTGTCGCCAAAGATCCACAGAAACAGCATGTTGCCCGCGAGGTGCATGAAACCGGCGTGCATGAACATCGAGGTCAGAAATGTCAGGTATCCATCGCCTGTGGCCACCCGCGACGGGATCAGCGCCCATTGTCCGTAAAATGCGTTTAGGGCGCCCGTGTTTTCGGCAAGTGGCAAGGTCGACAAGAAGACCAGCACATTGGCCGCTATCAGGGCGTAGGTGACATAGGGCGTGCGCCCGGACGGGTTGTGGTCACGTATTGGAAACATGGCGCGACGCTAAGGAAATGCGGGCAGGGGTCAAGCGTTTGCGGAAGGATTAATGGCGGCGCTGCGGGGCGCCCACGCGGTTGTGACTTGATTCCCGCGCCCGGGAATGCGGCAATCGGGGGATGAGAGTTGCCGTGATGATCCTGTCCCTTGGCGTTCTTGCCGGTGTGTCGCACCAGGCGCGCGCCGAAGACTGCCCCGCCGCGCCGGATATTGGCGCGCGTGTGGCGGCGTTGTTGGAAAAGGCTAGGGGCGCGCAGGATGCCAAAAGTGCGCGTCCGATCACCGATGCGCTGTGGGCATTGTGGGCCAAAGCGCCCAATGAACAGGCACAGGCGGTTCTGGACAGCGGAATGCGCCGGCGGGCCGCGTTTGATTTGTTGGGCGCGATCAGTGAATTCGACCGCCTGATTGCTTATTGTCCGACCTATGCCGAAGGATATAACCAGCGCGCTTTTGCCCATTTTATTCGCCAGGATTACCCGGCCGCCTTGTCCGATCTGGATCGCGCATTGGCGCTGTCCCCGCAGCATGTGGCGGCGATGGCGGGGCGGGCGTTGACCCTGATGGGGCTGGGCCAGATGCGCGAGGGTCAAACTGCGTTGCGACAGGCGTTGAAGGTTCATCCGTGGTTGCCGGAACGCCGGATGGTGACCCCGCCCGACATCAAGCTGTGAGGCGCGCGCGATCTGCACGAAACGCGCTTGTGCGGGTTTACAGGCGCAGGCGTTGCTTTATGGTCGCGCGGCCTGCCCGCGTGGTGGAATGGTAGACACAGGGGACTTAAAATCCCCAGGCCCTAGGCCGTGCCGGTTCGAGTCCGGCCGCGGGTACCAGGCAGGCGACCGTCAGAAAAGGCGGCGCGATTAATCTGGTCGAAACACCTTTGCCTGATCTTGTGCGTCGATTGCACAGGACTGACCCAAAAGGTGACCCCATGATGAAACAGATGATGTGTGCCACGGCGCTGATCTGCGCCGCCCCGATGGCCATGGCCAATGATTACGAACCCTCGATGCGCGGTTATTTGCAAAAAGAGGTGACGACCTGGATCAATGCCCCGGTTTTGATTGAGGCCATTCGCGCCCAAAACATTCGGTTCAAGAACATGTCGCCATCCGACATTGATCGCCTGGACAAGAAATGGCGCGCCGAAATTGGATCGGCGCAGCACCCGACCATTGACGGTGTCATATCAAACGCAGCGGCGGATTTCCTGCGCGCACGTCAGGCGGCCGCAGCCGGGGTTATCTCTGAGATTTTTGTTATGGATCACCTCGGGCTGAATGTCGCGGCAAGCGACACGACTTCGGATTATTGGCAAGGGGATGAGGCGAAGTTCCAGCAGAGCTTTGGGGTCGGTCGCGACGCCATCCACGTTGGCGAAGTGGAATTTGATGAATCCACGCAAAGCTATCTTGGGCAAATTTCCATGAGCATTTCCGACCCGGACACGGGCGTGTTGATCGGCGCAATCACCATCGGCCTGAACGCCGAGATGTTGTTTTAAGTCAACGCCTTGACCATCGCGCGATCCGGAGTGCCAAACATGCCAAGAATGACCGTGTCGCAGCGATTGTCGGCGCCATTGCGATCAAGTTTCTTTGCCTCGACGTTCATCACTGCCTTGGCGATCCTGTTGGTCGTCACAATCATCGAGATGCGCGGGCAGGCAAGGCTTCGCGGTGCTGTTCAGGACAATGTGGCATCGCGCGCGCAACAAATCACCGGGATGTTGGCCGGGCAATCCGGCGGCGCGGTGAAATTCGGGCAGGCCGCTCCGCTTGAGGCCCTGGCGACCAGCATGATCGCAGAGGCAAAGGGCGATGCACTGGGGGCCGTTTTTGTCGATGCACAGGGCGTCGCCGTCTTTGCAACGGGAGGGGGCGAATTCGATGCGGCACAGGCCCGGTCCCTGGCCAACAGGGCGCTTGAGACAGGCGCAGTCGTGACCGCAGACCGCAGCATGTTGCAGGCCTATCCCGTGCGATTTGGCAAGGACAACACCACAGTCGGCGCCATAACGACACAATGGACAGACGCCGTTCAGTTGCGCGCGTTGGATGCGTCGCGCACAAGAACTATGGTCATTGCGGCGGGCGTTTTTCTGGGGGCATTGTTCCTTGTGGCGATGTTTCAATTTGCGTTCGTTTCGCACCCTTTGATCCGCACGTCGCGGGCGATGCAGGCAATCGCCCGTGAGGAGTTTGACACCGAAATCCCATCCCTTTCACGGCGTGATGAAATTGGCCGGATCGCCGCACGGTTGGTGGAATTTCGCGATGCATTGATGTCAGCAAAAGCCGCCGAACGCGAAAGCGCGTTTCGAAGCGCTGCCATCGGACAATCCGCGGCCGCCGTGATGCTTCTTGATCCCGAAATGCGGGTCATTTTCATCAACCCGTCTTGTAACGCGCTGCTCGAAGATATGATGGTGAATTTTGATGAGGACGTGATTGGCAATCTTTCAACGCTGGCCGGGCGGTCGATCGGCCGGTTGCCCGGGTTATCTGATGTTGTCGGTGCCGCAGGCTCTGGCAAGATGGCAAGAACGCTGAGGTGGGGGCAGGCACGGGTCAAGGTGACGGCGGCATCGGTGGTAGATGCGGGGGGCGTTGTAATCGGTTATGTTCTTGAATTCGTTGATGTCACAATGTCGGATTTGAACGCAGCCCTGCTTGGCGCGCTGGAAGAGAGACAGTTGCGCGTGGATATGGGCGAAGACCATAAGGTCGTGCACAGCAATGATCCGTTTCTGGAACTGACCGGGTTCACGCCCGGCGAATTGTCGGGAAAAACAGGTGACGAATTGCTGGTGTCCGTTGACGCCGATGCCGAAACGCAGGGTCGAAACACCGCCGCCGTCAGATCGGGACGGGCGATCGTCGGACGGTTCCATCTGGCCAGTGCGGACAACCGCGCCTTGTATGTCGAAGGGTCGATCAACCCTGTCCTTGCCGACGACGGGAGCGTTGAAAGAGTGGTGTTCCTGGGGGCTGATATCACGCAGTCGCTGGAAAAAATGGAGTTGCTTGAGGAAGAACGCCGGCGCGTTTCCCAGGAACAACAGCAGGTGGTTTCGGCGCTTGGGGTTGGATTGCGGTCGTTGGCGGATGGGGATCTTGGCACCGAAATCGAAACCCAATTTTCCCATGATTACGAGGCTTTGCGCGCCGATTTTAATCAGGCGGTTCTGGCGCTTCGGCTTGCGATGGATGCGGTCATGCAAAATGCCAGGTCGATCCGTGGCGGCGCAAAGGAAATCACATCGGCTGCGGATGATCTGGCACAGAGAACAGAGCGGCAGGCATCGACCCTTGAGGAAACCGCGGCCGCGCTGGATGAGTTGACGGAATCTGTACGCTCGGCCGCCGAGGGCGCGGATGACGCCAGAAAAATGGCGGCCGAAGCACAGGAAAATGCACAGAACGGCGGCGTGATCGCCAAGGATGCGGTCAATGCCATGGGGGCGATCAAAACGTCGTCCCAGGAAATATCAAAAATCACCGGGGTGATCGACGACATTGCATTTCAGACCAACCTATTGGCCCTGAATGCCGGCGTCGAAGCCGCCCGTGCGGGCGAGGCCGGGCGTGGTTTTGCCGTGGTGGCGACCGAAGTTCGGGCCTTGGCCCAACGGTCATCCGAAGCGGCGCGCGAAATCAACCAGTTGATCATGGCCAGCGGTGATCAGGTGGGAACGGGTGTCGATCTGGTTAACCGCACCGGTGACGCGCTGAGTGCGATCGTCAATTCGGTCTCGGACATTTCGGAACGGATCGCCGGGATTGCGGTGTCTTCGCGCGAACAATCCAGCGGGCTAAGCGAAATCAACGGTGCGATGAACGATTTGGATCAGGTCACGCAACAAAACGCAGCCATGTTCGAAGAAACGACCGCGGCAAGCCATGTATTGAAATCCGAGGCGGAATCGCTTTTGGAGGCCGCCGCGCGTTTTCGGTTGAGTGGTGACAGCGATGGGGTGGATGGTTTTGCCTCTGGTGGGCCCGTGAAGTCCAAGCCGCGGAACCAGAACACCCGCGTTGCCAAACAGTCGGACCAGGATGGCGATCTGGATTGGGATGACGCGATCAAGGAAAATGAGGCCACAAGAGTGGCGCTTGCGCCGCCAGCCACGACATTTGCAGACGGCGATCTGGGTGACGCGGCGGAGCCCGACGCGCTGTGGAAGGAATTCTGATCACGGCAAAGGTTTCGTAACAGCGCCCGCACCCTGACACCCCGGTCAGATCGTGCCCGCAATTGGCCTGGTAGTTCGAAGTATCACAGCCGCCGATGTGCTGCGTCAGTCACGGCTTCCCTGGAAACGCGCCTGCCAGTTTTCGCGATCTTCATCGCTGATTTTGACAAACAGGTTGTCGGGCACATCAAAACCATGGCCTGCGGGCAGGGCGCCAAGGGCCGCGGGCAGGTCATCGGGCCAATCCGGCGCGTCTATCCTTAGGGCCTTTAGCATGGTGTCGGTCGTCGCGGGGATAAAGGGTTCGGACAACACCGCGTAAAGACGGATCAAGTTCAAAGCAAAACGGATTTGAGACGCAGCAAGGTCAGGATCGGTTTTGAACGTGACCCAGGGCGCCGCCTCTTGCAGGTATTCGTTGCCCCAAGTCCATATCGCGCGGAGTTCGCCGGCCGCTTTGCGCACCTCGATCGCGTCCATATGGGCGGCATAGGCCTGAATGCGTTCGCCCAACACCGCGATTTCGCTGGCATCAACAGGCAGGTCCGGGCCACCGGCCGGGACTTCTTCGCCAAATTTCGACCGGCAGAATTTGGTCACGCGGCTTACGAAATTTCCCAGGACATCGGACAGATCCTTGTTCACGGCGGCCTGGAAATTTTCCCAGGTGAATTCGCTGTCAGAGGTTTCAGGTGCATGTGACAAAAGCCACCAGCGCCAGTAATCCGCGGGCAGCAGTTCAAGCGCCTGATCCATGAAAACGCCGCGCCCGCGTGATGTCGAAAACTGCCCGCCGTCATAGTTCAGGAAATTGAACGACTTGATGTAATCCACCAGTTTCCATGGCTCGCCAGAGCCAAGGATCGTCGCGGGGAATGACAGGGTGTGAAACGGCACGTTATCCTTGCCCATGAATTGGGTATAGGTGACATCGTCCGCGCCCTTGTCGGTGCGCCACCAACGTTCCCAGTCATCCCCTTTGCCCGCGTCAACCCATTCGGACCCGCAGGCGATATATTCGATGGGGGCGTCGAACCAGACATAGAAAACCTTGCCCTCCATTCCGGGCCAGTCTTCGTCACCGCGTTTCACCGGGATGCCCCAGTCAAGATCACGGGTGATGCCCCGGTCGCGCAATCCGTCGCCGTCATTCAGCCATTTCTTGGCAATTGATGTTGTCAGGATGGGCCAGTCTGTTTTGCTGTCGATCCAGTTTTCCAGCTGATCTTTCATCTCGGACTGGCGCAGGTACAGATGTTTGGTTTCGCGCATTTCCAGATCGGTTGATCCGGAGATGGTGGAATGGGGATTGATCAGGTCGACAGGGTCCAGCTGTTTGGTGCAATTGTCGCATTGATCGCCGCGCGCGCTGTCAAAGCCGCAATTCGGGCAGGTGCCTTCGATATAGCGATCCGGCAGGAACCGGCCATCGGCCTTGGAATACATCTGGGTTTCGGACACTTCGCGGATCAATCCCTGATCGGCCAGCCGCGCGGCAAAATGCTGGGTCAGCTTGTGGTTGGCCGGGCTGGACGACCGCCCGAAGTGATCGAATGACAACCCAAATCCCTTGGCAATATCTGCCTGAACCTGATGCATTTCGGCGCAATATTCCGCAACGGGTTTGCCCGCCTTGGTGGCGGCAAGTTCGGCGGGGGTGCCATGTTCATCAGTGGCGCACAGGAACAGCACCTCGTGCCCGCGGGCGCGCAGGTAACGCGCGAACAGATCGGCGGGCAATTGGCTGCCCACCAGATTTCCCAGGTGCTTGATCCCGTTGATATAAGGAATGGCCGAAGTGATAAGATGCCGTGCCATGTCGCGCCCTTTTGTTCCCGCGCTATCCGTTTAGCGCCGGAAAACGCCGAGGGCCAGAGGGCGCGAGGGGCAGGGCATGCTTAACGTGCGGTATAGCCGCCATCGACCACATGGTATGACCCGGTGATAAAGCTCGCCTGATCTGACAGAAGATAGAGAACGAGCGATGAGACTTCTTCCGGGGTGCCCATTCGGTTCATCGCGTGCAGGGACGAAACCATTGTGGTGGTTGCGTCGTCAAACCGGTCATCGACCAGCGGCGTATGGATGAATCCCGGACCAACGGAATTGACCCGCACGTTGTCGGGCGCGTGATCCAGCGCGGCGGTTTTTGTCAGGCCAACAACACCGTGTTTCGCGGCAACGTATGCGGGGGCCGTGGCAAACCCGACGGACCCAAGGATTGACGCGATGTTGACAATGGCGCCCCCGCCCGCGGCCTTCATGGCCGGGATCCCATAGCGTAGCCCGTAAAAGACGCCGTTCAGATTGACGCCAATCACCTTGTGCCACGTATCAAGAGGGTATTCCCCTGTGGGCGTTCCCGCGCCGCCGATGCCCGCGTTGTTCACCATCAGGTGCAGCGCGCCGGTTTTTTCGGTGGCAAAGTTCACCAATGCTTCGATCGCGGCGGGGTCTGATACGTCGGCCGCCTTGGCCAATGCGCCGTTCCCGATGGCGTCGGCCATGGCCTGTGTATCGGATTGATCAAGGTCGGACAGCACAACGATTGCGCCGTTTTCAGCAAGATCGCGGGCGATTGCGGCCCCGATTCCCGATGCTGCCCCGGTGACGATGGCGGTTTTTCCGTCGAATCTGATGTCCATTGTGGGTCTCCTGTCCGGAATGTGCACACATGTCGTTAGTGTGAGCGTGCCTTGGTGTGGTGCCAAGTGATAACTTCATTTCGATCAGTCGACCCTGACCTATGACAAAGACGATGCGGATGGCGCGCGTGGGTGCAAAAAGCGGGGGCGTTGGGGCGCGGCCAATGGCCGGTTCATCGCGCCGATGACGCCAGGGCTTGTTGCGGCGGCCCCCTGTCGGTTTGCCCGTCTAGCCCCCCATCAGGTGGTGGGATCAGGCGGTGGTCATCTGTCACCTGCCAGGCCCGTGGCGGTGCGGTGCGGTTGCGGCGACATTCCAGCCGCCAACCGGTGCCTTCGATCGGGATTTCCGGTGCCCTCCCCCTTGTGGCTGAGGGGGCGGCCCTGCTTTGTGCAGGGGTATGCGCGGCCCCCATGTGCCAGCGGGTTTCCACCCCCGGCGCGCCGCCATCGCCTTCGGTCAGGATCAGGCCAATGGGGGCAAGGCTGCTTTCGGCGGCGCCGGTTTCTGCGGCCAGATGCATGCGCCGCACCGCCGTCAGCGTGGGCAGGCCGGGCAGGTCGGCCACCGCCAACGGGGTGGCACCGGCGCGCAGCACTTCCTCCATGGTCCACAGGATGTCTTCGGCCCGGTTGGGGGTGACGAAAATCACCTGTCCGGGGGGCATGAACCGCGTCATCCCATCCCCATGCAGCCGGTCCGTGGCCCAAGCGGGGGCAATCCAGATCAGCGGTTGTTCGCGGCTGACAGCGGTGCGGGCGGCAATCATCAGGGCCAGCGTGCGCCGGGCATCGCCGCACACCTCGTGCAGCCGGGCCAGCCGCAATGCCGCCCCGGCCCCAAGGTCAAGCGACGCGGGCGGGCGATGGGGGGCGTTGCGCAGCAGGTTGGCGGCAGGTGATGACATAGGGTCAGTCTATACTGTTCACCTTTTGTTCTCAATCAGGTTTTTGCGGGTGTTGGACATTCAGTAACTTCCGCCCTGTATGAGCACCCCAACGGCAACGGAGCGCACATGCAGACTTCTCAACTTGGTCGGACGGGCCTGACCGTCAGCCGCTATTGTCTCGGCTCAATGACGTGGGGCGGGCCAACCGCGCTTGAGGATGCGCATGAACAGCTTGATGTTGCACTGGATCACGGGCTGAACTTTGTTGATACGGCCGAGGTTTATCCGGTGGCCCCGGCCAAGGCCGAAACCGTCGGGCGCACGGAACGCATCCTTGGGCTGTGGTTTGACAAGACAAACCGGCGCAGCGACGTGATCCTGGCAACCAAGCAATGCGGCGCGGGCCAAAAAGTGGTGCGCGGCGGGGCGCCCATCACCCCCAGGACAATCAAGGACGCCATCGAAGGATCGCTGCGCCGATTAAAGACCGACTATATCGATTTGTTCCAATTTCATTGGCCGAACCGCGATTCCTATCACGAACGCCGGATCTGGACATATGACCCGTCGGGGCAAACACCGTCCACGGTGATCCAGAACATGGACGATTGCCTTGGCGCGCTGGCCCAAGAGGTCAAGCGTGGCACGATCCGCCATTTCGGCCTGTCCAACGAAACCGCTTGGGGCATGGGCCAGTGGCTGCGCTTGGCCGAAGCGGGCAAAGGGCCGCGCCCGGTGACCATTCAAAACGAATATTCGTTGCTATGCCGCCAATTCGACACCGACCTTGCCGAATACAGTTTGAATGAAAACGTCGGTCTGATGGCCTATGCGCCGCTGGCGATGGGGCTTTTGACCGGCAAATATCAGGGTCATGCGAAACCCAAGAACACGCGATCCAAATTGCTGCCCGATCTGGGGCAGCGCCGCACCCAGCGGGCCTATGCGGCGGTGGATGATTACCTGGATGTGGCGTTCAAGCACGATTTGGATATGGTCGGCATGGCCCTTGCCTTTGTCGCGTCGCGCCCGTTCGTAACCTCGACCGTATTTGGCGCGTCAGATGCCGATCAACTGGCCCGCATCCTTGAACACAGCGATCTTACCCTGTCCGACGACGTTTTGGCGGACCTGAATGCCGTTCATCGCGCCCATCCCATGCCATTCTGACAACACCCTGTCCGGAATCGTGTCAATGACGCGATTTCGCGCTTGCAACCGGGCGCGCGCGCCCGTTTCCATCACACCGCTGCAAAGAACGCCGCGCTGCCACGCGGTTTAGGGGGAATCGTGCCGCTGTCCATGACACGCGAAGTCTTTATCACTTGTGCCGTGACCGGATCGGGTCAGACACAGGATCGGTCGCCCCATGTGCCACGTTCACCCAAACAGATCGCTGAAAGCGCCATTGCCGCCGCACGCGCCGGGGCCGCGGCGGTGCATATTCATGTGCGCGATCCTGAAACCGGCGCGCCGTCGCGCGACCTGGCCTTATATCGTGAGGTGACGGACCGCATCCGTTCCGCCGATGTGGATGCGGTGTTGAACCTGACGGCGGGTATGGGCGGCGATCTGATTTTTGGTGGCCCTGACGCGCCGCTGCCGCTGGGGCCGGGAACGGACATGATCGGCGCGCAGGAACGGCTGGCCCATGTTGCCGAATGCCTGCCGGAAATCTGCACGCTGGATTGCGGTACGATGAACTTTGCCGAAAACGATTATGTCATGACCAACACGCCGGGGATGTTGCGGGCCATGGGAACGATCATTCGTGATCTGGGGGTGCGCCCCGAGGTCGAATGTTTCGATACAGGCCACCTGTGGTTCGCGCGCCAATTGGCAGACGAGGGCATTCTGGCCGAACCGGCGCTGGTACAATTGTGCATGGGTGTCGCCTGGGGGGCGCCTGACGACCTGCCGACGCTGTTGTCGATGGTTGGTAATTTGCCCGCCGGATGGACATTTTCCGCCTTTGGGCTGGGGCGCCACCAGATGCCATATGTTGCGGCGGCGGTGCTGGCCGGGGGGCATGTGCGCGTGGGGCTTGAGGACAACCTGTGGCTGGGCAAGGGCGCTTTGGCCACGAATGAACAACTGGTCACCCGCGCGGTTGAAATCATCGAACGGATGGGCGCGACAGTGATGGGGCCGGAAGCCATGCGCGCAAAGCTGGGGCTGACCAAACGTACACCGGGGTCTGTGGGGGGCCTATGATGGACAAAGTAGCGGCGATTATTGGCGGCGGGGTGATTGGCGCAGGCTGGGCCGCGCGATTCCTGTTGAACGGTTGGGATGTGCGTGTGTTTGATCCCGAACCCGGCGCCGAAGACCGGGTGGCAAAGGTGATCGACCGGGCCCGTTTGGCGTTGCCCGGACTGGGCGATGTGGCTTTGCCGGCTGAGGGGACATTGACGTTTTGCCGGTTGATGTCGGAAACCGTGCAAGGGGCCAGCTGGATTCAGGAAAGCGTGCCCGAAAGGCTTGAGCTGAAGCAGACGCTTTACCAAAAACTTCAGGAACATGCCGAAGACAAGGCGATCCTGGCGTCATCAACCTCGGGCTTTACGCCCAGCGAACTGCAGGCGGCGTCCAACAACCCCGGTCAGATCCTGGTCGCGCATCCGTTCAACCCGGTGTACCTGCTTCCCATGGTCGAAATCGTGAACAGCGATAAGAACGACCCGGATCAAATTGATCTTGCTAAGGAAATTCTGACCGATTTGGGAATGTATCCAATGCGCGTGCGGGCCGAAATCCCTGCGCATGTTGCGGATCGCCTGCTTGAAGCCGTCTGGCGCGAGGCGCTTTGGCTGGTCAAGGATGATGTCGCGACAACCAAAGAGGTGGACGAAGCGATCCGCATGGGGTTTGGCCTCAGGTGGGCGCAGATGGGGCTGTTTGAAACCTATCGGATCGCGGGCGGGCCGGGGGGCATGGCGCAGTTTCTGGCGCAGTTTGGCCCGGCATTGAAATGGCCGTGGACCAAGTTGATGGATGTGCCCAATCTGGACGCCGATCTGATCGCCAAGATCGCGGAACAATCCGACGATCAATCCGGGCATCTGTCGTTGGATCAATTGGAAGAACAGCGTGACCGCAACCTTGTTGGGATCATGCGCGCGCTGAAACACGAAAACTGGGGCGCCGGTGCGGTCTTGAGCGCCGCAGACACAGATCGTGAGGACGCGCAGGGGCTGGTGCGTCGGTTGGCCGATGTGGCGGACCCGACCCAACCGATTGTGACAGTGAACCGGGCGGTGCCCTTGGATTGGCTGGATTACAACGGCCATATGACCGAGGCAAAGTACCTGCATGCCTTTGGCAACGCGACTGATCGGGTGATGGAACTTATCGGATGTGATGCGGATTATGTCGCCAATGGCGGCAGCTTTTTCACCGTCGAAACGCATATCCGCCATCTGGATGAGGTGCGCGCAGGTGCGCCGATGCGCATTGAAACGCGCATGCTTTCCGGCGACGGCAAGAAAATGCACCTGTGGCACGAAATGTGGTCGCAGGATCGGTTGCTGGCCACCGGCGAACATTTGTTGCTTCACGTAAGCCTTGAAACACGCAAGGTTTGTGAGGCTTACGCGCCCGTCGCCGGTTTGATGCGTGAATTGGCCAAAGCGCAATCGGGTTTGCCCGCGCCTGATGGTGTGGGCCGTGCGGTTGGTGGGCCGCGTTAAGGTCTGATCACAGATTGCGGCCAAGTGTTTTTAGGTAGTCGGTCACCATTCGGTCTGACACGGTCGCCTCGCGTACAAGGCTGTCAAAGTGATCGGTAAATGCCTGAACCCGCGCATTGTCGCGAAAGGCCAGGTAATGGCGCCCGGCATAGAGCACGGCCAGCAGTGGCCCAAAGACTGTGATGGGCGATGAAAACAAACGCCGCGCGTCGAAAAAGTAAATGCGCATACGGGGATAGAGCGTTTCGTTCAGGTGGATGAACCGATCTATTTGGTCGCGCCGCAAGGTGGTGGACAGGCCGGTGTAATACCCTTCGCCGCGCGCAAAACATTCGATTTCATGCAGCGGCATGGCGATTTCGTAATCCGATCTTGCGGCGCGCATCCATTCAAGCCGGTCTTCGGATGCGCCGATGGCCTGCGACGTGGTGCGCCCCAAATGCGGGGAATATTCCCATTCCAACACCGCTTGGGTCTTTAGCATATCGGGCAGGGCGGCGGGCACGTGACGAATTTTGTAACCTGCGGCCTCGCGGTGCCAGGCGAACACCTGTTCGTCCACAAGGGCGCGGGGGGCCGCCGTCACGGTCAGCGATGTTGCCAAAAGATCAGCGGCGGTTTCGGGCCGGTCTGACAGGGACAAAAGCCAATCGGCGGACACGCCCAGGGCCGCCGCGCATTCGCCCACGACCTGTGCGTTCGGCAGGCGCGCGCCATCGCCGTTCAGCAATTGCGAAACGGTTGAACGATCGACGCCGATGCGACGGGCCAATGCGCTTTGATTGGTGCCCGCGCGCTTGATCGCCTGACCAAGACGGATACGGAACTGTGCGGCGCGGTGGCGTTTGTCCAATAAATCACTCATATGTTGAGTATTATCAACATTTGCGATGTTTGTTAATCACATTCCAAATGGCCTAACCGTGGCCGCATATGTAACAGTTTCGTGAAGCCTGCGCGTGACCCGCGCGGCAACAGCGGGACAATCGTAAATGAAACCAAGGGCGCAGCGGCAGTTGGAATGGCCAACGCTGGCATTGTTGGGCGGGTGTTACCTGACCTGGGCCCTTGCCACGACATGGATTGCGGCGGTCTGGTTGCCGGGTGGCATCGTGATATGTGTTCTGGCCGTGGCCATGCATTCATCGCTGTGCCACGAAGCGATCCACGGCCATCCGTTCGCCAATCCGCTGGTGAATGAGGCGCTGGTGTTTCCCGCGCTTGCGCTGTGCATCCCGTACCAGAGGTTTCGCGACACCCATCTGGCCCACCATCAGGATGCTATCCTGACCGACCCTTACGATGATCCCGAAAGCAATTATTGGGATCCTGCGGTGTGGTCCGGCCTGACCCAATGGCAGCAAAAGGTTCTGCGGTTCAACAACACTCTTGCCGGGCGATTGCTGATCGGGCCAATGGTCGGGCAGGTGGCGTTCATGGCGTCGGATTGGCGCGATATCCGGGCGGGAAAACCGGGGGTTCTTGCGGGGTGGCTTTGGCATATTCCGGCCGTGGCGTTGGTGTTGATTTGGTTGTGGATTGTGGCGATCATGCCGATCTGGGCCTATGTCCTGTCGGCGTATTGCGGGCTGTCAGTCTTGAAAATCCGCACTTTTCTGGAACATCAGGCCCATGAACGCGCGCGCGGGCGCACGGTGATTGTCGAAGATCGCGGAATTTTGGCATTCCTGTTTTTGAACAACAACTTGCACGTGGTTCATCACATGCATCCGCGCACGCCCTGGTATCGGTTGCCACGGCTATATTGGGCGAATACGGCGCGGTATCTGGGGTGCAATGGCGGGTATCGCTATGCGTCTTACGCGGATGTTTTCAGGCGGTATTTCCTACGCGCCAAGGATCCGGTGCCCCATCCTCTATGGCCTTGGGACCGATAACAGGTCATAGCTGCGCGCCATGGAACTTTGGGTATTTCTGACATTTGGCGCGGTGACGTTTCAGACCATTCGCTTTATGTTGCAAAAGCATCTGAGCAAGGCGGCGCTGTCTGCTGGCGGGGCGACATTCGCCCGGTTCCTTTATGCCGCGCCATTGGTCACGCTTGCGTCGCCGTTTGTCATGCAGGCGCGGGGGGCCGAATGGCCTTCTTTGTCGCTGGAATTCTGGCTTTATGCGTGGTCGGGCGGTGCGGCGCAGATCCTTGCGACGGTGTTCATCGTGATGCTGTTCAAAAGCCGCAATTTTGCTGTCGGGATCACATTCAAGAAAACCGAAGTTTTGATGACCGTCCTTGTCGGTCTGGTTCTGCTGGGCGAGGGCGTTTCGATGACCGGGCTGGGCGCGATCCTGTTGGGGTTGGCCGGGGTTCTGGTGTTGTCGGATGTGCCCGGCGGGCAGGGTGGCTGGTTGCGCCGTGTGGCCAACCGGGCGGCATTTCTGGGGGTGGCATCGGGGCTTTTGTTTGCGGTGTCGGGCGTGTGCTATCGCGGGGCGTCCCTGGAAATCGCGTCTGACGATCCGTTGATCCGGGCGATGATCACCCTGGTCGCGGTCAGCGTTTCGCAATTGATCGTGCTTGGGATTTATCTGCGCATCCGCGAAGCGGGAGAGATCGGCCGGGTGTTGAGCGCGTGGCGCGGCGCGATGTGGATCGGGCTGACATCGCTTGGCGGGTCAATGTGTTGGTTCATGGCCTTTACGCTGCAAAACGCGGCCTATGTAAACGCGGTCGGTCAGAGCGAAGTGATCCTGAGCCTTCTTGCGTCGTATATATTCTTTCGCGAACGGCTGACATTGCGCGAAGGGGTGGGCATCGGGTTGATCACGGCCAGCGTTCTGGCCCTGATCCTGTTGCTTTAATCCTTGCGCCCGCGCCGCCCGATTTCCCCCTTGAGCCGGGCAAAGGCGCGGTTTTCGTCATTGTTTGAAAAGAACGGCACCGATTCCGGGGGGGTCGGGTCAGCGGCGCGCTGTGCCACTTCGGCCAGCACCACTTCGGTGATAAAGGGCAGGTCGAATTCCCGCGCCTTTTCCAGCGGAATCCATTGAAGCAGGGACAATTCGTCTTCGGCGCGGTCGAAATCGTCGGGATCGCTTTGCAGGGCGTCGGTGTCAGTCAGGAAAAAACGTGCGTCAAAGCGGCGGGGGCGGCCGGGCGGGGTGATGGCGCGGAATACGAATTGCATCGCACTCGCGTCCGGTACGTGCCCGGTTGCAGCGAAATCGGCCCAATCAGCGGGCGGCGGGGTGGTCCAGTCGCCTTGGCGACCCAGGATTTGCCCTGTCTCTTCCCACAATTCACGGATCGCGGCGACGGACAGCGCATGTGTCAGGTCTTTGTCTGTATCTTCGCTCAGACGGTCAATGCATGGCGCCGGAACCGGGGCCGCCAAGGGCACATCGGCATCGCCAACATCGACGGCGCCACCCGGAAAGACGAACATCGACGGCATGAACACCGCTTTGGCGCCCCGCTGACCCATAAGGACCTTGGGGTCTGTCGTGCGATCACGCAGGACAATGATGGTGGCGGCGTTGCGAATGGCGGATTTATCGATCATATGCGTTTTGGTTCCTCCCCGGTGCGGGAAATTGTTTGACCCGCCGGGCAAGACTATCGCGCCTGTGCGGGCGTGCCAAGCGCCGACCTGCCGTTCGGCAAGGAAGTTTGATCAAGCGCCCGCGTCCCGATCAAAGCCATGCATGTGGCGCGCCCATTGGAACCCGACCAAAGCGCCTTTGAACCGGGGCAGCAGGAACAGCGACAATCCGACAGTGCCGATCAGGAACATGGTGAACAGGACCAGCGGTTCAGGGCGCCACGCGGTAAAGACGGCCAGCATAAGAGGCGCCATCAGGTGGCCAACCACAAGGATGGTCAGATAGGCGGGGCCATCATCGGCGCGGTGGTGGTGAAATTCCTCACGGCACACCGGGCAATGATCGCGCACCTTCAGATACCCCTTAAGGACAGGACCGGCACCACAGTTCGGGCACCGCCGGCGCATTCCGTTCCAGACCGCCCGTTTGGTGTTTCGGGCTTCGGTGGCGGGCATGGTCGTGGCTGCAGAGGGGGGAGCGGTATCTAGCATGGGGATTCTCGCCTTGGACAGGGCTGAACATATGTTGGAATAGCGCCTTTGAAAGAGGCGGATTGTCCCGTGCGTCCGGATGTCGCGAACGAAAAAAGTTTCAACTCGGGCGACGGAAACCGTGGCGCCGGTCGTTTGATTGATCAGAAGGCAGGCAAACAGGCCTGGCTCGACAACCAAGGACAATTGAGGAAATGACAAGCATGAAACGTTCAATTCTGATTTCCGGTGCGGCCGCCATGGCCATTCTTGTAAGCGGTGCCGCCGCCTATGCGGATATGCGCGGCGCAGGCGAGCGCGGCGAACGCGGACCAAGGTTCGATTTCTCTGCGATGGATGCGGATGGCGACGGCAAAGTCACCAAGGACGAAATGAAAGCCCATGCGGCCGCGCGGTTCGCTGAAAGCGACACGGACGGCGATGGCAAGATCAGCGCCGAGGAACTGAACGCGCATATGGCGGCCAAGAGTGAAGCCCGGCGCACCGAGCGGCGCGAACGGATGGTTGCGCGCATGGTCGAACGAAAGGACGACAATGGCGATGGCGCGCTAAGCTTGGAAGAGATGATGCCCACCGATCGCGCCCAGGAACGGATGTTCAAACGTCTGGACAAGGATGACGACGGCACGATTTCGGAATCTGAACTGGCCGATGCCCGCGGCAAAATGGGACGCGGCGGAGAGCGCGGCGGTAAGCGCCACGGCTACGGCCATGGCCATGGTGACGGGCACGGCAAGGACCATCGCAAAGGTCACAACCGCGATCTGTAAGCCATGAACAGGGCCTTGCACGGGCGGCGTCCCCCCGTGATCCGCGCAAGGCCCGATTGCCCCGGTGGTCCGATGGATTGCCGGGGCCATAGGAACAAGGTACGCCCTAGGGACAATGACCAAGATGGCCTTTGATGCCCTAAGCGAATTGGAAGACGATGCGTTGTTGGTGCTGTTTGCCAATGGCGATCGCGATGCCGCGCGCCTGTTGACGACGCGGCTGGGACCTAAGGTGTTTTCCCATGCCGCCCGTCTTTTGGGCGACCGAGGCGAAGCCGAGGACGTGGCGCAAGAGGCCATGGTACGTCTGTGGCGCATTGCCCCCGACTGGCGTCAGGGCGAAGCAAAGGTCAGCACCTGGCTATACCGGGTGACGGCCAACCTGTGTACGGACAGGCTTAGGAAAGGGCGGGGCGGGCATATGGGGCTGGATACGGCCCCCGAACCCGAAGACGACACACCGGGTGCCGCCGCATTGCTGCAGAACCGGGCGCGGATGGACGCGCTTCAGGCGGCTTTGGACACGTTGCCGGACCGGCAGAAGCAGGCCGTCGTGTTGCGCCACATCGAAGGTCTGGGCAATCCCGAGATTGCCGAGGTCATGGAGATCAGCACCGAGGCGGTTGAATCCCTGACGGCGCGGGGCAAACGGGCGCTGGCGGCTGTTCTGGCCGGAAAGCGCGACGAATTGGGGTATGACGATGACTGATATGAAAAACCACAAGCCAACCGCGGTGTCGGGCACGGCGCAGTCTAACGCGCCAGAGCTTGAAACGCTTGACGCTTTGTTCGCCGAAGCGGCGGCCGATGGTCCTGACATGCCGGCGGATCTGGCCGCCCGGATGCTGGACGCCGCGCATGCCGAACAGGATCGTTTGGGGCCTGCGCGTGACACGGTGGATCGCGTGCCTGTACGGGGCGGAATCCTGCGACAGTTTTTCGATGGGATCGGCGGGTGGTCTGCCTTGGCCGGGATGGTGACGGCCACGGTGGCCGGTGTCTGGATTGGTGTAAGCCCGCCGGATATTGTTGCGCAACGCACCGCGTGGATGGGTGACGCAAGTGCGACGGGCGAGGATTTGTATCTTGTCGATGTGGCGTCTGCCTTTGACGCGCTCTCGGACGAAGAATAGGAGAACGCGATGACCAGTTCACCAAATACCGATGCAGTCCCAAAATCCCCACGCCGGTGGGTGCGGATTCTGCTGGTGGTGTCGCTGTCCTTGAACCTAATGGTGCTTGGGGTGGTCGCCGGGTTGGCCCATTGGCACCGGCCGGATTCGGATCGCGGGCGCACGCCACGGGTTGATCAATCCGGTGGCCCGTTGACCCGCGCCCTCAGCCGCGAGGACCGGCGCACGATTGGCAAGAAGATCTGGCGCGAATATCGGTCCGGACGGCCAAGCCGCGATGCCATCCGCGCCGAATACAAAGCCGTGGTTGCCGCGTTGCGCGCCGATCCTTTTGATGCGGAAATTGTCAGCGGTTCGCTGGACCGCCAGTTTGAATTTGCATCGGAACGTCAACGGTTGGGTCAGGCGCTTTTGATGGAGCGTTTGCACGAGATGAGCGCACAGGAACGCCGTGCCTTTGCAGACCGGTTAGAAGATGGCTTGAACCGAAAACGCCGCGACTTTGACCGCGACCGTGACCGTGAACGCGACTGATCGCGGTTCGGTGGCCTGATCCGACCGCGGTGTGCGCTTAGCTTTGGGGGGCGTTAACCACCTGGTTTCGCCCGTTGTTCTTGGCCACATAAAGTGCCTTGTCCGCCTGATTGATCACATCGCGCACCACCGATGCGGCGGGGCGGTCATGGGTGGTGGGGGATTGGCACACGCCGATGCTGATCGTTACAGTTTCGGAAATATCTGTGCCGGGTATGGGAATCGCGGTGCCCAGAATCCGTTTGCGCAACCTGTCAGCGACAAGGTTCGCTTCGGCCAGATTTGTTTGGGCCATGACGATCAGAAATTCTTCTCCGCCGTAGCGCGCGACAAGGTCACGGGCCCGCAGATTGTCGCGCAGCATGTCCGCAATGACGATCAACACACTGTCCCCGGTCAGGTGCCCGTGGGCGTCATTGATCAATTTGAAATGGTCGATGTCGGCCAGAGCGACGGAAAATGGGTGTCCGCTGATCTGCGCGGCGCGGGCCAATTCCTCTAGATAGGGTTCGGTGTAACGGCGGTTGAACAGCCCGGTCAGTGGGTCGGTGACCGACGCGCGCAACCCGTCAACGATGTTGCTGCGCAATTTGTCGGTGCTTTGTTTGCGCCGCAACAGGGACGCGATGCGCAAGGATACTTCGTTTGCGTCAAATCCACCGGGCATCGCAGCACTTGCCCCCAGGTCCAGGGCATCGGGCAAAAGCGGGTTGGACGCATCGCTGCTGATCAGCAGGATTTCCGCATGGCGGCTTGCGGTGCGTGACCGGGCATCGGCGATCAACCGCAATACCTGTGTCCGTTCGGCTTGGTCCAGATCGATGACCAGGATGTCTGTTCTCGCCTCAAGTTGAATCCAACGCGCCGCTTCGCCCAGGGAAAACGGGCGAAAATGATCAGCCGCCAATGGCGTCAACGACTCCTTCCAGGCGCTGGCCATTTCGGCCTTTGGGGTCACCAGCATCACATCACCGGGGTAGTGGAACCCTTGGGCGGGTTCGGCCAACCCGAATGCGCGCCCCGCGCTTTCGCGCAACAGCATTTCCTGAACTGTCCCGTTGTTGCGGACCAGACATCGCAACCGCGCCAGCAAAAGGTCGGTGGGCTGATCGCGGGAAAAAACCTCTTCGGCGCCTGCGGACAATTGGCGGACCCGGTGCGCGCGATCGTTTTTCTGTGTCAAAACGATAAGGCTGGTCGCCTTGAGGGATGGAACGGACCGCAATTTTGCGCAAAGGTTTGCTGTGGACATATCCGGCAGGCTGTCCGACATAATCACGATGCTGGGTTTTTCCGTTTGCGCGATCTTGATGGCGTCGTCGGCCCGGCTGGCCACAGACACAAACGGAAACGACGCGGCAAGCTGGGCGCAAAAACTGGCCCGGCCGGACGTCGATTCATCAACGACGAGGAGTTTGGCGGACATGTCGATGCCTTTTGCGAATTGTGCCTGTTACAAATTATGCTCGGGCGACGTTACGGTCATTTTTTGTTTATAAAGGTTAATATTCCGTTTCCACGCAGCCAGCAAAGCGCGAAAGCCCTGACAATGAACGAAAATGCCGCCGAAACCATTGCACTGAAATGTCTTGCCTGGCTCGCTGGTGAGGACGCGCTTTTGCCTGTCTTCCTTGGCGCATCCGGCGCCAGCGAAAGTGATTTGCGCAGTCGGGCAGCCGATAAGGATTTTCTGACATCCGTGTTGGATTTCATTTCGATGGATGACGCATGGGTCGTGCAATGCTGCGATGCGCAAAACCTTGGCTATGAACAGCCGATGATGGCGCTTGGTGTTCTTCAAGGGGCCAGTCGCACCCATTGGACCTGAGGGTGAAACGGGGGGTCGGCCCGCATCCCAAAGTTCCTTTACAAGTGCTTGAGCTGGCGGGGTTCGTCCTGCGTCAGTTTTGTCAGCAAGGTCTGAAGCGTCTGGTGCTCGGCCTCGGTCAGTTGCGATGCCATGATCGCGGCGTTTTCCCGCGCCAATGGCGTTCCGGCGGTGATGGCGGCCAAGCCGGACGCCGTCAGGCGCACTTGGCGTGTCCTGCGGTCGCCTTGACCGGAAACGCGCGAAATCAGATCTGCGTCCTCCATCTGACGCAATGCGCGTGACATGGCGGTGCGGTCAATCCCGACAAAATCAGCGATTTCAGATGGTTGTCCAAGGCCTTCGTTGCCTACGGCCAATAGGGCGCACCAGGTGATCCGGGTCAGCCCAAGGGCGCGCAATCCATCGTCCAGCCGGCGTTCTTGCTGACGCGAGGCAAGCGAAAGTTTGTAGCCAAGGGATTGGTGTAATCTATAGGGCGTGTCTGTCATCTGGATATGGCTATATCTCAAGGCCAGCTTGTCAATGTCAAAGCCAAGGATGTGACTTGTCAGCGGGTGACGTGGCGGTCAACGTGGTGGCGCGGGCAGGGCTGTGATCTGTGCGCCAAGGATATCAGGGTGAGGGCAGGTGATGCAGCTGGACGCAGTGTTGTTCGACAAGGACGGAACGTTGTTTGATTTCGCGGCAACGTGGAACGGATGGGCCGGGAAGGTGATTGGCGAAAAATCGGGCGGCGATGCGGCCCTTGGCGAACGCATCGCGGATGCGCTGCGCTATGATTTGGGGCGGGGGGCGTTTTTGCCGGACAGTCCGGTGATTGCAGGCACCAACCGTGACGCGGCAGAATTGGTCGCATCCGCCCTGCCGGGAAGTTCGATCGAAGAGCTTGAGGAATTTCTGATGCTGAGCGCGTCAAAGGCGGGGCAGGTGCCCGCAGTTGATTTGCCGCCGTTTCTGCAAGGGCTTAAGGCGCGCGGGCTGTCCCTGGGCGTGATGACGAATGACACGGAATACGCGGCGCGTGCGCATCTGACCGCGGCGGGCGTGATTGACCGTTTCGACATGGTGATCGGGTTTGATTCCGGATACGGGGCCAAGCCAGAGCCCGGACCCTTGCTGGCCTTTGCCGACCATATTGGACATGCCCCGCACCGTATCGCGATGGTGGGTGACAGCACCCATGATCTGATTGCCGGACGCGCCGCCGGGATGATCTGTATCGGGGTGCTAAGCGGCCCGGCGCAGGCCGAAGAATTGGCACCGTTCGCTGATCACGTCTTGCCCAATATCGGGCATATCCCGGCGCTTCTTGATCAGGGGTAAGGACGCCCGGCCCGGTCAAATGCTGAAAAAGCGACAGCGCCCGTCGCTTATGGGGGCGAATCCGTCGCGTGGCGGCGTTCTGTTGGGCATCAATGCCACCGGAGGACGCCCCATGACCGACCAGCCACGACGCAAACGCAGCGGCGGACGCAAGGGCCACGCATTGCGGCGCGGTCCCGCGATTATTGAACAGCGCCCCTGGTCTTTGACCGTGAACAGGGACCGCCCGATTGAACCGCTGGATGCGGATGGCGTGCGCGCGATCCACGACGGGGCGATGACAATCCTAGAAGAAATCGGGATTGCCATGCTTAACCCCGAAGCGTTGAAAATCCTGAAAGAGGCGGGTTGCCGCACCGACGGCGAAATCGTCTTTATGGATCGGGATTTCGTGATGGAAATGGTGGGCAAGGCCCCGTCGCAATGGACGATCACGCCGCGCAACCCGGACAAGACGATTGTGATCGGCGGCGACTATATCCTGTTTGGAAACGTCAGCTCGCCGCCCAGCTACTGGGATTTGGAAATCGGTAAAAAGGTATCAGGAACAAGGGAATACTGCGCGAACCTGTTGCGATTGACGCAATATTTCAACTGCATCCATTTTGCGGGCGGTTATCCGGTTGAACCGGTGGATATTCACGCGTCGATCCGGCATCTGGATGTGCTTTATGACAAGTTGACGCTGACCGACAAGGTGCCGCATGCCTATTCGCTGGGTGCCGAACGGGTCGAAGACGTGATGGAAATGGTGCGCATATCGGGTGGGTGGACACATGAGGCATTCGACGCAACCCCGCGAATGTACACGAATATCAATTCAACCAGCCCGCTAAAGCATGACTATCCGATGCTGGATGGATGGATGCGGCTGGCCCGCCGGGGCCAAGGGTTGATTGTCACGCCCTTTACGCTTGCAGGGGCGATGGCACCGGTGACGATGGCGGGGGCCGTCGCGCAATCGCTTGCCGAAGGCCTGTCCGCCATCGCATTGGCACAGTGGATCAACCCCGGCGTGCCCTGCGCCATCGGCACGTTCACATCGAACGTCGATATGAAATCCGGCGCACCGGCCTTTGGCACACCCGAATATATGCGCGCCACCCAGATGACCGGACAATTGGCCCGGTTTTATGGCCTGCCGATGCGATCCAGCGGCGTCTGCGCGGCGAATGTGCCTGACGGTCAGGCCATGTGGGAAACATCGAATTCGCTTTGGGCCGCTGTGCAATCGGGGACCAATGTGGTCTATCACGCGGCTGGTTGGCTTGAGGGCGGATTGATCGCATCGCCCGAAAAATTTGTGATGGATTGCGAAGTTATTCAGCAAATTCAACGCTATATGGACCCGGCAACCTATGCGACAACGGCCGATGACATTGCGTTGGATGCGGTCCGTGAGGTGCGCCACGAGGGCCATTTCTTTGGCACGCAGCACACGCAGGAACGCTATACCACGGCGTTTTATCAACCCTTTGTCAGCGATTGGCGCAATTATGAGGCCTGGGAGGCCGCCGGCGGAATTTGGACCGCCGAAAGGGCGCACCACCTGTACAAACGCATTCTGGATGAATTCGAAGCGCCCGCAATGGAGGAGGCAATCCGCGAGGAATTGGCGGATTTTGTCGCCCGGCGCAAATCCGAAGGCGGCGCTCCGACGGATTTCTGACATTGGTGGCGGCGGCCAAGTTTGAACAATTGTATCTGTTGGGCAATCCTTAAGGTCCTGTCTGGCATCCTGCCCGTCGAGTGAGGCGGATGGACAGATGCACGGATTGATCAACAGGGCGATTCAGCGTTTCGCCTGTGACACCTATGGGGCCGAAGCATGGGACATCGTGGCGCGTGAGGCCGGGCTTGGCTTCACCGATTTCGAAGCGATGATGATCTATGATTACGCGGTGACGGATGCGACCCTAACGGAGTTGGCCGCACACCTAGGGCGGTCACGCGACGGGGTGCTTGAGGATCTGGGAACCTACCTTGTGTCCCACCCCAACAGCGCAGGGCTGCGTCGCCTTTTGCGGTTTTCCGGCGCGGGGTATGAGGATTTTCTGCATTCCCTGGATGAACTGCCGGACCGTGCCCGCCTGACGGTGCCCGATCTGGAAATGCCCCGCCTAGAGCTGTGCCAGACCGCCGAAGACCGGTTCACCCTGAATTGCATCAGTCCGACGCCGGGCTATGGGCATGTTCTGGTCGGGATCCTCAGGGCCATGGCGGATGATTACGGCGCGCTGGTGACATTGGCCCACCAAGCACCGGGGCAAGACATGGAAACGATCGACATTTCCCTTGTCGTGGCCAGTTTTGCCGAAGGGCGCGAATTCGATCTGGGTGCCAGGACGGGATGATGATGCAAACCGAAATGACACGCGCGCTGGACGTCATATGCCCCATGCACATGATTCTGGATGTCACGGGCCACATCACCCACGCCGGGCCGATCTGGGAAAAACTCAGCCGGGGCAAACCACTGCCGGGTTCGCGATTCCTTGAACATTTTGAGGCAATTCGCCCGCGCCACATGGAATCGATGGCTGATTTGTCAGCGGCGGCCGGCACCAAATTGCGTGTCCGTATGCGCGATCGCCCGCGCACCACATTGTCTGGCGTCTTGATGCCGTTGGCTGATGGTGCGGCGTTGATAAATTTGTCCTTTGGCATTTCAATCGTCGATGCGGTTCGTGACCACACGCTGACCAATTCCGATTTCGCGCCCACAGATCTGGCCATCGAAATGCTGTATCTTGTCGAAGCAAAATCCGCCGCGATGGAGGCGTTGCGCCAAATGTCCCTGCGGTTTCACGGGGCCCGGATCGCCGCCGAAGAACAGGCGTTGACGGACAGTGTGACGGGGTTGAAAAACCGACGCGCGCTTGAACTGGTCCTGGCACGGCTGATTGATGGTGGTCAGGAATTCGCGCTGATGCACATCGACCTGGATTACTTCAAACAGGTCAACGATACGTTTGGCCACGCCGCCGGTGATCATGTGTTGTCTGAGGTGGCGCGCCTGATGGTCGAAGAAACCCGTGGCGGCGACACGGTTGC
>JBOEGP010000027.1:0-148076 GCA_050633485.1 Pseudooceanicola sp. | reverse complement strand
GGCCACCTGAACACCAAGGAATATCACCATGACCATGAAAGCCGCCGTAGTTGGCGAAAATGGCCCCGAAATCCGCGATCTGCCCATTCCCGAACCAGGGCGCACCGACATTCTGGTCAAGATACGCGCGGCATCTCTCAACCGGGCGGATTTGGGCATGGCGGCAGGTCACAAACATGGTCCGTCCGGTGGCACCGGGTCCCCGCTCGGATTGGAATGGGCGGGCGAAGTCGTGTCCTGCGGCCCCGAGGCGGGCGATTTCAAACCGGGCGACAAGGTGATGTGTTCCGGACTTGGCGGCTTTGCCGAATATGCCATTGCGGATCATCGCAGGTGCTTTGCACTGCCCGACGGCATGGGTTGGTCCGAAGCGACATGTTACCCCGTCGCCCTGCGCACCATGGTTGATGCCGTGTTGATGAACGGTGCCATGACCGCAGGCCAGACGGTCATGATCCTGGGCGCGTCATCGGGCGTGGGATTGTTGGGCATGCAGATTGCCCGCCAATGTGGCGCAGGATTGGTGATCGGCACATCAACCAATGCCGAACGTCGGGACCAGTTGACCAGCTATGGCGCCGATCAGGCGGTGGACCCTTCATCGCCCGACTGGACACAACAGGTTCTGGACCTGACAGATGGCAAGGGGGTCGATCTGATCGTCGATATGTTGTCCGGGCCATACGTCAATCAGGCGTTGTCCTGCACCGCGATTGGGGGCCGGATCGTCAATGTCGGACGTTTGGCCGGCCAAGTCGGAGAGTTCAACTTTGACCTGCATGCGCTGCGCCGGATATCCTATGTGGGGGTGACATTCCGCACCCGCACCATTGACGACATCGCAGAGATCAATGCCCGCGTTCTGTCAGATGTCTGGAAATACGTCGAAGACGGAACATTCAAGCTTCCCCTGGACCGAACAATGCCGCTGATGCAGATCGCGACCGCGCTCAGGGAAATGTCACACAACACCCATTTCGGGAAAATCGCAGTCACGCCCGGCAATTGACAAAGGGCGATTGCGCAAGACGGATGAAGCCGCCGCGCATTCCCTTGGGCATGTGACCACCCCTGGGCCGCGCAAAGCGGCCCGCGTATTGCTTTATGATGTCCGGCTCAACCGGTCCTCAAGAACGTCGAACGGTACGCCCGGTTCGTCCTTTGCCCCGCGAATAACAAGCGAGGTTTTTACGCTGGCCACGTTGTCCGCCGCTGTCAGTTCTTCGGTCAGAAAGCTTTGGAATGTGGACAGATCCGGGGCGACGCATTTCAGAATGAAATCCACCTCACCGTTCAGCATGTGGCATTCACGGACAAGCGGCCAGTCGCGACAGCGGCCCTCGAAAGCGGACAAATCCGCCTCGGCCTGACTTTGCAGCCCGACCATGGCGAAAACCTGCACTTCGAATCCCAGCTCGCGAATATCGACCTCGGCGTGATAGCCGCGAATGAACCCCTGTTCTTCCAATGTGCGCACCCGGCGCAGGCAGGGCGGCGCAGAAATCCCGACGCGCCGCGCCAATTCGACATTGGTCATCCGCCCATCTGCCTGCAATTCGGCCAGAATCTTGCGGTCGATCGGATCGAGACGTGTTCCAGCCATTCAAGCATCCTCCCCAGGAAGTGCGAATCCTATATCAGACAGCATGTTTTGCGCAAGATTGTTTCAAGGCAACGCAACAATCTTGCACAACCATGACTTCGCGCGGTCGAAATGCGCGCATGCGACTGAACACCGCGCGCAGGTCCAATTATCGACCCGCACAATATCCGTCCAGCCCACAGCCGCGAACGAAAACAAATTGGCCAAGATCGCACATTTTTCGCGCAAGCCCCGCCCCTCCTGCGGCGCGATATCCCGCAGGATTGGGCCCCTTTGCTCACCCCTGACGGATCGGGGCCAACGAAAATCAGACAGCGCGTCGCACGGTCTTTCTTCTCGGGCGGCGCGCCACTATATGCAAAGCGCAGATCACACAGGACAGCAGACGGGGCAACCATGTCAGATACGCGCAAAACCAAGGTACTTATCATCGGGTCCGGCCCGGCAGGATACACCGCAGGCGTCTATGCTTCGCGCGCGATGCTGGAACCGATCCTTGTTCAAGGTATCGAACCTGGTGGCCAACTGACCACCACCACCGAAGTTGAAAACTGGCCCGGCGAAAGCGAAATCCAAGGCCCGGACCTGATGATCAAAATGGAATCCCACGCCAAGGCCATGGGATGCGAGGTTGTTTCCGACTACATCACGTCACTGGACCTGTCCAAACGCCCATTTGTTGCCAAGGCGGACAGCGGCACGGAATTCGTGGCCGACGCGGTGATCCTGGCAACGGGCGCACGGGCCAAATGGCTGGGCCTGCCATCCGAAGAGGCGTTCAAGGGTTTCGGCGTCTCTGCCTGTGCCACCTGCGACGGCTTTTTCTATCGCGGCCAAGAGATTGTTGTGATCGGCGGCGGCAACACCGCCGTGGAAGAGGCGCTGTTCCTCACGAACTTTGCCTCAAAGGTCACGCTGATCCATCGTCGCGATGAATTACGCGCCGAAAAAATCCTGATCGACCGGCTGATGAAGAACCCAAAAATCGAACCGCTTTGGCATCATGTGCTGGAAGAGGTCGTGGGCGAAGACAATCCAAAAGGCGTGACCGGGATCAAGGTCAAACATGTCGAAACCGGCGCCATCACGGAAATCCCGGCCAAGGGCGTGTTTATCGCCATCGGTCATGCCCCCGCATCGGAATTGGTCAAGGACCAGCTGGAATTGCACAACGGCGGCTATGTCAAGGTCACGCCAGGGACAACATCCACCAGCATCGCGGGCGTGTTCGCGGCGGGCGATCTGACCGATCATGTCTATCGTCAGGCCGTCACAAGTGCCGGGATGGGCTGCATGGCCGCACTTGATGCCGAACGCTGGCTGGCAGAGCAAGAGTAAACGGCGGCAACCGGCCGCGCGGCGCGCCCCTGGCCTTGCTTGGCCTTGGGCCAACGTGGCCGGCCTCCGCATTGTCAGGGCATCCGCGCGTCACATAGCGGCTTGGTCGCGATTACAGTCTTGGCCACACCCCGGTCTTTTGGCCCGACACCCGACTCACCCCGCGCGACTTTCTGCATTGCGGCACAATGACGCTGCGATGCAGCAATTGTTGCCGGATTGGCCCCGCGCCCCATCACAGCGCCCAGCCGTAAATCCCCGACTTAAGCGGAATAACCGCAGATTTTCCCGCCCTATGCGGCGTTTTCGCGTCAATTGTTCCTGTTTGGCACCACGGCGGCCTCTGGCGCTTGCGTCAACGCAGAACCCGGTCTAGGAGGCGCGTACATCCGGGTGGCCTCCCACGTCCGGCATTCGAAATGACGAAGGTTCTCATATGTCCACGCCCAATCTTGCCCCTATTCCCGAGCTTTATGTTTCTTACGACTCTGCCCAAAAACTCAAGATGGAGGCCGCCGAGCTGACCAGCTGGGATTTGTCCCCGCGTCAGATCTGTGACCTTGAACTGCTGATGAACGGCGGCTTCAACCCGCTCAAAGGCTTTTTGTCCGAAGCGGATTACAACGGTGTCGTGGAAAACATGCGCACTGCTGACGGTGCCCTGTGGCCAATCCCGATCACGCTGGACGTCAGCGAAAAATTCGCCGAAGGCCTGGAAATCGGTCAGGATATTGCCCTGCGTGACCAGGAAGGCGTGATCCTTGCCACGATGACTGTCACCGACCGTTGGGAACCCAACAAATCGGTTGAGGCCGAAAAGGTTTTCGGTGCCGATGATGTCGCCCACCCCGCCGTCAATTACCTGCACAACCACGCGGGCAAAATCTATCTCGGCGGGCCGGTCACAGGCATCCAGCAACCCGTGCACTATGATTTCCGCGCCCGTCGCGACACGCCGAACGAATTGCGCGCCTATTTCCGCAAACTGGGCTGGCGCCGCGTCGTCGCGTTCCAAACCCGCAACCCGCTGCACCGCGCGCACCAGGAATTGACCTTCCGCGCCGCGAAAGAGGCACAGGCCAACCTGTTGATCCACCCGGTCGTCGGCATGACGAAGCCCGGCGACGTGGATCATTTCACCCGCGTGCGCTGTTACGAGGCCGTGCTGGATAAATACCCGGCGTCCACCACATCAATGTCGCTGCTGCCGTTGGCGATGCGTATGGCTGGCCCGCGCGAAGCCGTCTGGCACGGGCTGATCCGCGCCAATTATGGGTGCACCCATTTCATCGTTGGCCGCGACCACGCCGGCCCCGGCTCTAACAGCCAAGGCGAAGATTTCTACGGCCCCTATGATGCGCAGGACCTGTTCCGCAAGCATCAAGAGGAAATGGGAATCGAAATGGTGGACTTCAAACACATGGTTTGGGTTCAGGAACGCGCCCAATACGAAGCCATCGACGAGATCGAGGACAAGGACGATATCACCATCCTCAATATCTCGGGCACGGAACTGCGCCGCCGTCTGGCCGAAGGTCTTGAGATCCCTGAATGGTTCTCTTTCCCTGAGGTGGTCAAGGAACTGCGCCGCACCAAGCCGCCGCGCTCCAAACAGGGCTTTACCGTCTTTTTCACCGGCTTTTCCGGGTCTGGCAAATCCACGATTGCCAATGCGCTTATGGTCAAGCTGATGGAAATGGGCGGTCGCCCGGTGACGCTTCTGGATGGTGACATTGTGCGCAAGAACCTGTCGTCCGAACTCGGCTTTTCGAAAGAGCACCGCGACCTGAACATCCGCCGCATCGGCTATGTCGCGTCCGAAATCACCAAGAACGCCGGGATCGCCATCTGCGCCCCGATCGCCCCATACGCCACGACCCGGCGCGCCGTGCGCGAAGACGTCGAAGCCTTTGGAGCCTTTGTCGAGGTGCACGTCGCAACCAGCATCGAAGAATGTGAAAAACGCGACCGCAAGGGCCTGTACAAACTGGCTCGCGAAGGGAAAATCAAGGAATTCACAGGGATCTCAGACCCTTATGATGTTCCAGAAAATCCTGAACTGCGTGTCGAAACCGAAGGCACTGATGTGGACAACTGCGCCCATCAGGTGATCCTGAAATTGGAAAGCATGGGCCTGATCGCCGCACAATAAGCGGTGTTCACCCAAATCCGATCAAAGGCCCGCCATGTTGGCGGGCCTTTTTCGTTTCGTTAAGTCCGTCGGAAAAAGCGTGCCAATACGCGGCCCAGGATTGGCGAAATCGCGTTATGTCACACGATGTCACCGAATGACGCCACCTATTGGGGCAAGCGATGCGCTAGTGCACCGCGACCGGGGCGAAATCGTTCTGGCGCGCCAGAACGAACGCCATGTTGCGATCCTTGACCAGCGCCAGCCGTTCGCCATCTTCGTCATGCACGGCATAGATCGTTTCAGCACCATCTGCCTGATCCTGCACCTCTTCGGGCAGGTCCTGAACGGCCACGGGTCGGATGTAGACGATCCGTTGTTCTTCATCGACGACGTCGTATTTCGTATCCATCACATTACCCTTTCTTGATGTTGATCGTCTGCACAACACGCTCTGGCTCGGCGCGCGTCAGGTCCACGTGCAACAGCCCGTTTTCCATGATCGCTTCGCCCACCTCGACCCCTTCGGCCAATACGAATGACCGTTGGAATTGGCGCGCGGCAATGCCGCGATGCAGGAACGTGCGATTATCGCCATCGTCGCTTTGACGCCCGCGAATGACCAATTGCCGGTCTTCGACCGTGATCGTCAAATCGCTTTCACCAAAACCGGCCACAGCCAGCGTGATCCTATAGGATGATTGCGAGGTCTGTTCGATATTGAACGGAGGATACCCTTCGTTCCCTGTCTTGGCGCTGCGTTCCAGCAAGCGTTCAAGCTGTTCGAACCCAAGAAGATAGGGGTGTGACCCCAAAGTCAGTTTCGTCATCGACACGTCCTTGCCTCAAGCGACAGTCCTGCAGGGTCCCGTTATGGCAACCCCGTCGCTTGGAAATATGGGGGCATGCGCCGCGTTGTGCAAGATGCCGACATGATGACAAGTCGCAGCGCTCTGGGCTTTCCCGATGGGCCTGTACCCGCTATCCTGCCCGAATAGCTGATCAAACGCCGGAAATACGCCAATGAACGCCCCTCATGACATCTCAATGAAGACCGACGAGGTGCTTAAGGTCGAACTTGAGGTATTTCGCCAACAACACAGCGATCTGGATGCAGCCATCACCGCCCTTCAAGCCGCCGGAACGGGCAATCAGCTGACCATCCAGCGGCTGAAAAAGCAAAAACTGCGGTTGAAAGACATCATCGCGATGATCGAAGACCGCCTGACACCCGACATCATCGCCTAGATCGACAAAGCGACGCCGACACCCAAGGCAAGGCACAGCGGCCCGTAATACCGACGATCCAGGGTGGCAAATGGTTCCTCTGGCGACATGCGCTGGAACATCGGCACATAGCTCGCGATCCCGCGCGCAAACATGACCAAAGCGGCCCCCGTCAGGACAATCGTGCGCGGCCATCCCGGTGCCCAGAACAACGCCAGCACGATGATCATAAGGGCAAGCACCACAAATGATGTCGCGACAGCCCCCGGCATCCGCTCGATCCCCGGTGCGCCGACCACTGCGCGGGCCAACGCGCGCTCGTCCCTGATCGGAAACCAATAGCCAACCGCCCAAAGCAAGTGCACCGCGGCAATAACGACAAGGATTAGGGCAGTGATCCAAACCATAAGGCCACATGGTAACGGCGTTTCCAAATGCCACAATGCGGCGTCTTGCCCCCTGCCGTTCCACGGCTATAGTGCGCCTTCCTTTCAACGGCCCCGGGACCGGAAAACATGAGCGTGACAGTCGGAATAATCATGGGCAGCCAATCCGATTGGCCAACCATGAAAGAAGCCGCCCTGATCCTGGATGACCTGGGCATCGCCTATGAAACCCGCATCGTCAGCGCGCACCGCACGCCCGACCGCCTGTGGGACTATGGCAAAACCGCCGCCGATCGCGGGCTTAAGGTGATCATCGCCGGCGCTGGCGGGGCCGCACACCTTCCCGGCATGATGGCATCCAAAACCCGCATCCCCGTCGTCGGGGTTCCGGTCCAGACACGTGCCCTGTCCGGCGTCGATAGCCTCTATTCCATCGTCCAGATGCCCAAGGGCTTTCCGGTCGCCACCATGGCCATCGGATCGGCCGGGGCCGCCAACGCCGGCCTGATGGCCGCGGGCATTCTGGCAACGTCCGACCCCGCGCTTGCCGAACGCCTTGATGCCTGGCGCGCCGCCCTGTCCGCGTCCATCCCCGAGGCGCCGTTGGATGAATGATCCCATCCGCACAATCGGCATCCTTGGCGGCGGCCAACTGGGCCGCATGCTCTCTGTCGCCGCATCCCGCCTTGGCCTGCGCTGTCACATCTACGAACCGGGGGCCAATCCGCCCGCCGCCGACGTGGCCCATACCTGCACCTGCGCCGGATACGACGACGAAACAGCACTCATCGCCTTTGCGCAATCGGTCGATGTCATCACCTATGAATTCGAAAACATCCCGACTGCGGCGCTTGACCTGCTGGAACGCCACCGCCCGATCCGCCCCGGCCGAGAGGCCCTGCGCGTCAGCCAGGACCGCCTCACCGAAAAGGACTTCCTGACCGGCCTTGGCCTGTCAACCGCCCCCTATGCCACGGTCGATGATGCCGAAACCCTTGCCGCGGCCATCGCAAAAATCGGCACCCCCTCGATCCTGAAAACCCGCCGGTTTGGCTATGACGGCAAAGGCCAGGCGCGCCTGAACACGCCTGACGACGCCGCCCAGGCCCTCGCCGATATGGCCGGTGCCCCCGCCCTGCTCGAAGGCTTCGTGGATTTCACCACCGAAATCTCGGTCATCGCCGCGCGCAACACAGACGGCGACGTGGCCTGCTTCGACCCCGGCGAAAACCTCCACGAACACGGCATCCTGCGGCGCACCACGATCCCCGCGCAAATCCCCGCCGCCCTGCGCACCGATGCGGTCCTCATCGCGTCACGTATCCTGAACGCGCTTGATTATGTCGGCGTCCTCGGGGTCGAATTGTTCGTCACCGCCAACGGATTGATCGTCAACGAAATCGCCCCACGGGTGCATAATTCCGGCCACTGGACACAGAATGGCTGCGCCGTGGATCAGTTCGAACAACATATCCGCGCCGTGTCTGGCTGGCCCCTGGGCGACGGCACGCGCCACGCCGATGTGGTGATGGAGAACCTGATCGGCGATGACATGAACCGCGTGCCAAGCCTGTCCCGACAGGCCGACACAGCCCTGCACCTTTACGGCAAATCCGAAATCCGGCCAGGTCGCAAACTTGGCCATGCCAACATCCTGCGCCCACGCTCTACCTGACGAACGCGCCCCGGAACCAACCCCGCTTCCTCTTCCTCTGGCCCAAAATACTGCCGCCGGAGGCACCGCGATTTCCAAAGGAAATCGCAATAATCGCGTGCGCGCAAAGCGCGCTCCGCTGGCTCAGCCGAAAAAGGCCCGCGCGACCGCTCCGGCCATATAGCGCACCTCGCCCCCCGCGATCACCGCGCCAACCGTGCCGCTGACCGGGTCCAGCACCACGATGTCCGCCCGCTTCCCCGGCGCAATCTGCCCGCGATCGTCCAGCCCAAGAACCCGCGCCGGCCCCCCTGAAACAAGGTCCCAGGCCGCCGCCAACCCAATGTCTTCGGCCATTTGCAAGGCGGCCAGCCTTGGTGCCGGGTAATGGTAATCCGACGCCAGCGCCGTGCAACCACCGGACAAGACCACATCGCGCGCCGACGCATTGCCCGCGTGCGACCCCCCGCGCAACACATTCGGCGCCCCCATAACCACGGGGTCCCCTGCCGATACCGCCGCCTGCACTGCCGCATCCGTTTCGGGAAATTCCGAAATGCCCACCCCGCGCGCATGCCACATCTGGCGAACCCCCGCATCCGCATCGTCATGGCTGCCCAATCGCACACCGCGCGCCTTTAACCCGGCGATCAACGCCCCCACGGCTGCGGGCACGTCCCCGCCGCGCGCATGCAAAGCCCTGAGCATCTTCAGATGGGCCTCGGGCGAACGTCCGGATTTCAACGCCTGCCCGGTCAAACGCGGCACCTTGCGCCCCGCCTCCAACGCCGCGTGCGGCAGATGATCATTGAACACCAGATACGGAACACCAAATTGCGCAACCGCCCCGGCGACCCGATCAAAATCATCGACCAAATGTGTCTCAAGGCGCAATTGCGCAATCATGTCGGTGCCAAATCCACCGCGCACCGCCGCAAGGGCATCCAGCATGTCCAAGGCGAAATCCGGCCCCCGCATGCCACCTTCCCAACTCCAGAACTGGGCGAGTACTGCGGTGGTGATGCCATTGGCCGCCAACTCGGCCTCGGCCGCCAGCAGACCACGGCGCAAATCACGCACAGCCCCACGACGCGGCGCAAGGTGGCGTTCGAACCCGTCGCCGTGAATATCGACGATGCCCGGCAGCACGGCCCACCCCGGCAAAGCCACCTCGCGCGTCACCTGATCCTCGGTGATCAGCCCGCCAGCGATGGCAACCGGGGCCTCATCCAACCCGCCGGGGCGCAATACATGTGCGCCGGTAATACGAAACGATATCAATGCCTTACCACCGCAAACCCCCGCGACGCCCCGCCCCACACCGATCAGCCCGGCCAACGTTCGGCCAAGCGATCAGACACAAAACACCAAGGCGGCCCAAAACGCGCATGCGCCCCAGATACGCTTTGGGATGGCAATAGGAAAGTCCGTGAATGTCAGAGCACAACGCGCCGAACACCGGCCTGCCCCGCGTCACACACCATCAAATGCGGCGTCATAGACCAGGCATGTCGACACGCCCGCCGTGTCGCGCGCAATCGGATACAGCAACGTGTGATCCGCCGGATAGGGCGAGGACAGATTGGCGGCCGCAACGCGGGTGAACCCAAAACGCTGGTAAAATGCCACGTCCCCCAACACGCTGACGGCGGCAGCACCCTGGGCGCGCGCGGCCTCAAGCCCGCTGCGCACCAATGCCGCGCCGATGCCTTGGCGGCGACAGCCGACCGCGACCGACAATGGCGCAAGGCACAGCCAACCCGTGGGGGCCACATGCCGTGAAAACCCGATATGCCCAATGATGTCCCGAACACCGTCTTGCAGTCGAACCGCGACGCATTCGATCGCCAGGCCACCCGTCGCACGCAGTTTTTCGACAAGTTGCGCTTCGGATGCGTCGGGAAATGCCGCCGTTAACAGCGCCGCGATTGCCGCGTTGTCGTCCGGCACAGCCGGACGCAGAGAGATGTCTGAACCTAGTCCCATTTGGCAAAGTTTGCGCCGCCTACCCGACAACGGCAATCGGTGAAATGACGGCATCAGACATATTCGCCCAACCGCGCCGCCAGAAACCACCGCTTTGCCCAAAATGGCGGCCAAACCCCCAAAAACCCAACCCGTCCCGCGCGCCAAAATCGCATCGCGTCGCCAAAGCCGGGCGTGCCTTAACCGAAAAAAGGGGCCCACGTTCGGGGCCCCTTGTCGTTTGTCTGAGCGTTGGCGCGGCGCGGTTGGCCTTGCGATCAACCGCCTGCCACCTGAAAGATCAATGTCGCCGGGGCGAAATTGATCTTACATCATGCCGCCCATGCCGCCCATGCCGCCCATGTCGGGCATGCCGCCAGCTGCTGCGCCTTTTGGCTCAGGCTTGTCGGCAACCATGGCTTCGGTGGTGATCAAAAGACCGGCGATGGATGCCGCATCTTCCAGCGCGGTGCGCACCACTTTGGCAGGGTCGATCACACCGAATTTGAACATGTCGCCATATTCTTCGGTCTGTGCGTTAAAGCCAAAGGTCTTGTCATCGCTTTCGCGGATTTTGCCGGCCACGACAGCACCGTCAACACCAGCGTTTTCAGCAATCTGGCGCAGGGGCGCTTCGATGGCCTTGCGCACGATGGCGATACCGGCGTTCTGGTCGCTGTTGATACCTGCCAAACCGTCGAGCGTTTTGGCCGCCTGAACCAGCGCAACACCGCCACCGACAACGATGCCTTCTTGGACAGCGGCGCGGGTCGCGTTCAGGGCGTCATCAACGCGATCTTTGCGTTCTTTGACTTCGACTTCGGTCATGCCGCCAACGCGGATGACAGCCACACCACCGGCGAGTTTCGCAACACGTTCCTGCAGCTTTTCGCGGTCGTAATCGGATGTGGTTTCAGCAATCTGGTTGTTGATCTGGGCGACGCGCGCTTCGATCTCGGCCTTGTTGCCTGCGCCATCAACGATTGTGGTTTCGTCTTTGGTGATTTCGACCTTCTTGGCGGTGCCAAGCATGTCCATCGTGACGCTTTCCAGCTTCATGCCCAGCTCTTCGCTGATCACTTGGCCGCCGGTCAGGATTGCGATGTCTTGCAGCATCGCCTTGCGACGATCACCAAAGCCAGGTGCCTTGACGGCCGCAATTTTCAGACCGCCACGCAGCTTGTTCACCACGAGGGTCGCCAGCGCTTCGCCTTCGACGTCTTCGGCAATGATCAGCAGCGGCTTTTGCGACTGGATCACTTGCTCAAGCAATGGAACCATTGGCTGAAGCGACGACAGTTTCTTTTCGTGCAACAGGATCATGCAGTCTTCGAGGTCTGCAATCATCTTGTCAGGGTTGGTGACAAAGTAAGGCGACAGGTAGCCGCGATCAAACTGCATGCCTTCGACAACATCAGTCTCGGTTTCAAGACCTTTGTTTTCTTCGACGGTGATCACACCTTCGTTGCCGACCTTTTGCATCGCGTCCGCGATCTGACGACCGATTTCCGCTTCGCCGTTGGCCGAAATGGTGCCGACCTGTGCAACTTCGTCGCTGTCGTTCACGTCACGCGCGGCGGCTTTGATCGCTTCGACAACCTTGGCAGTGGCCAGATCGATGCCGCGTTTCAGGTCCATCGGGTTCATGCCCGCTGCGACCGATTTCATGCCTTCTTTGACGATGGCCTGGGCCAGAACCGTGGCGGTTGTGGTGCCGTCGCCAGCTTCGTCATTGGTGCGGCTGGCCACTTCTTTGACCATCTGCGCGCCCATGTTTTCGAACTTGTCTTCCAGTTCGATTTCCTTGGCAACGGAAACACCATCCTTGGTGATACGTGGTGCGCCAAAGGATTTGTCCAGAACAACGTTCCGGCCTTTGGGGCCCAGCGTTACTTTGACAGCGTCGGCCAGGATGTTAACACCTTTGAGCATGCGGTCGCGTGCATCGGTGTTGAATTTGACTTCTTTAGCCATGCGAATGACTCCTCAAATCTCGTTTGAATTCAGTAGGGTGGGCGAAATCAGGCAATAATGCCCATGATGTCGCTTTCCTTCATGATCAACAGCTCTTCGCCGTCCAGCGTGATCTCGGTGCCCGACCATTTGCCGAACAGGATCTTGTCGCCAGCTTTGACATCCAGAGCGATGCGATCGCCATCGTCGTCACGCAGGCCCGCGCCCACGGACACGATTTCACCTTCGGCTGGTTTTTCCTTGGCGCTATCGGGGATGATCAATCCACCAGACGTTTTTTCTTCGCTTTCAACACGGCGGACAAGCACGCGGTCATGTAGCGGTGTAAATGCCATCTCTGAGGCTCCTTGGCTCAAAGTTACTCCCTTAACCACGCCAGAACCCTTTCCCGACGCGGTATTATCACTCACCCGGGGCGAGTGATAACGACGCACAGGTAAGGAGGCCGCACACCAGAGTCAAGAAATCCCAGGGCAGAAATCGCGAAACCTTTTCCGATGGCTGGGCCGGGTCAGGCGATGTCGCATTCTTCCAGGTGGTTTTCAATATGAAACACATGGGCACGTGCGTATTGCGCCTTGGTCAGATTGCCATAAGCGAAATGCGGACAAAGTGTGTGGTCAAAGGCATCGAAACGATCCAGCGCCGACAAAAGCCGTTGGCGCGCCTGTTCCGGGTCTGCGTTCGCGGGCGCGATGATTTCGCCGGGAATGTCCTGATCCAGCCCATGCGACATCCGCCCGCGCCACTGAAACACATGAAACGCCAAGGCCCCCACGGTGCTGCGAAATATCCGGGGTTTCAGCACCGGATACCCCACCATCGAAAATTCGACCCCCTGCGCAAGATGATCAAAGATGCGCGCGGCATCCCATGCGCCGCTGGGGGCAAGCGTGCTGGCATCCAGATCGTGCAACCTGTTCAGCGTTCTATCAAAGGTGGCGGCGGTTGAATTCGATGTCATATCGGGTTTCCCGTGATCATTCCGCCGCTGGGAACAGCGCGCACTGGTTTCACTCTTCGGGCACGGCATCCGCCCAATCGGCCAACCCTTTGTGCCCGATCCTGGTCAGGTCATAAACCCCGGTTTCAACGCGCCTGAACCAGCCGTAATGATCATCGGCCATGATCCGTGTCGCCGTTTTGACCCCGGTTGATCGCGCGACATCCTTTCCCCGGCTGGCCCCTGCCCCGGCCAGAAACCGCGCGCAACGCACCGCGTCCTGACGATAGCTGGTGACAATCCCGTGCCGTGTTGCGCCGCCATCATTTGGATCCCCGATGCGGCGCGCCCATTCACCCAACAGCTTGGCCTTGCGCGGTTTGGATTTGCGCGGCTGATAGGGGCCGGGGTCGCACAGCACCTCGATCGTGCCGTCGCTGATGCGCACATGGATCAGCCCCAGCCCCAATCGACGGCACAGCGCCACCTCGGGCGGGGCCGCACGCCCCCGCCGCGCGGGTTTGGGCACCGCAAGATAGACGCTGTCGCTAAGCGATTGGCGCGCGATGCCCTGATGCAGCAGTGACAGGGTGAACCCCACCTTCAGCTCTATCAGAACCGGATCGTCTGGCGCGTCGGGGCGCAGGGCCACCACATCGACCGCGCCGACCTCGCCCTTGACGACAAAGCCGCGCGTTTCAAGCCATTGCTTGACCGGCGCATAGAGCGCGCTTTCGCGAATTTTCGCCATGTCGTTTCAAATTGTCCGTTTCATGCCGCCACTTTCATACCGCCCGAAACTCTGCGAACCAAGGCCGTTCACGGCACCGGGGAATGCTGCGACGCAGCATCGCGGCTTTCACCGGGTGACAAGCCCGACGCCCGCGCCTATAAGCCTGCGCAAATCACCCTTTTTACGAACGGACAATTCCATGACGATCAAAGTCTTCGGTCACAAATCCCCCGACACTGATTCCACCGGCTCCCCCCTTATCTGGGCGTGGTACCTGTCTGAGGTGCGCGGCCAACCGGCCGAAGCGAAACTGCTGGGCGAACCAAACACCGAAGCCGCCTTTGTGATCAAGAAATGGGGCTTTGATCAGCCCGAAATCATTTCCGATGTGACCGAGGCCGACACATGCGTGATCGTTGACACCAACAACCCCGCCGAATTGCCCGACGGGATCAACGATGCCGACGTGATCCAAATCATCGACCACCACAAACTGACCGGCGGGCTGGAAACCAAGGGACCGATCGACATCACGATCAAGCCTTTGGCCTGCACCGCGACAGTCATGTACAACCTTATGGGCGACAACGCCGACAAGATGACAGACCCGATCAAGGGCCTGATGCTGTCGTGCATCCTGTCCGACACGCTGGAATTCCGGTCCCCGACCACCACGGATCAGGACAAGGCGCTTGCCGAAAAGCTGGCCGGAGAACTGGGGATCGACCTGTCCGGGTTCGCATCCGAAATGTTCGAGGCAAAATCCGACGTCTCTGCATTTTCCGACGCTGAATTGCTGCGGATGGACAGCAAGGAATACGCCGTGGACGGCACGAAATTCCGCGTGTCCGTTTTGGAAACCACCGCGCCAAACATCGTTTTGGACCGCAAGGCATCGCTGATGGACACCATGACAACCGTCGCCAAAGAAGACGGCGTTGATCAGGTGCTGCTGTTCGTTGTGGACATCCTGAACGAACAGGCGACCCTGCTGGTGCCCAACGATCTGGTGAAATCCGTGGCCGAGAAAAGCTTTGGCGTGACGGTTGCGGGCGATGATGTTGTTCTGCCCGGCGTGATGAGCCGCAAGAAACAGATCATCCCGTCGCTCAAGGTCTGACCAGACCTTTCGCGCGACAGCACGGCCTGATTGGGCGCCCATTGCGGGCGCCCTTTTTCGTTGGCCGATGATCCGGGGCACGGCACCCGATCAGGACCACCGCAATTAACACTTGACGTGATACCATTTGGTACCCATAAAGGGATACCATTCGGTACCTTAAGGGAATTGCATGAATGAAACACCTTCTGGCACTTGGCGCCGTATGCGCGATCTTGTCGGCGCCCGCCGGCATCGCCGCCGACATCACACTTATCGACGCAGACAACCTTGCCTGGGAAACCACCCCAGAGGGGGTGTCGTTTGCCGCATTACAGGGCGACAGGTTCCAGGGTGCCTATCAGGCCATGGTGCGCCTTCCTGCCGGAACAATCAGCCCTGCCCACGTCAAGACGGCGACAATGTTCGGTGTCGTTCTGCGTGGGGAAATGACCCATTACGGCAAGGACGCCGACCCGGCGTCGGCCCAGGCGATTGGCCCTGGCGCGTTCTATCGTATCCCCGGCGGGTTGGCCCATGTATCCGCCTGTGTGTCATCAGTGCCCTGTGTCACCTACCTATATCAGGATGCCGCGTTTGACTTTGTTCCGGTAGCGCAATGACCAATTCCGAACAATTGGGCTTTCGCGCGCTGGCCGACCCGACACGCCGCAACATCCTGTGCCTGCTGGCCCAAAACGAAATGACAATCGCCGAAGTGGCCGAAAATTTTCAGATGACCCGCGCGGCGGTCAAAAAGCACCTTTCGATCCTGCGCGAAGGTGATCTGATCACAGTGCGCGCCCGTGGACGTGCCAAGGTCAACACCCTGAACCCTGCCGGGATAAGGCAACTGGTCAATTGGTTCAGCTTTTTCGATGCCTTCTGGGACGACCGGCTTGCCACACTTAAATCCGAAATTGAAAAGGACATCCAATGAACGACACGGTCATACGCAAATCCATTTTCCTGCGCGCAACCCCCGCCCAGGTCTGGGCATACCTGACAGACCCCGACAAGCTGGGCATCTGGTTTCACAAACCCGCAACACCATTGGTCGAAGGTGCATACGAAATGTTTGGCACCGAAAGTGGCCAGAAATTGATGTGGGGAACAGTGTTGGTGGCCGAACCGTTTTCACGCCTTGAATACACATTCACAATCGCCCCGATGGGGGATCGCACCAGCACGGTCAAATGGACTCTGCAAGAGGTCGCGGGCGGAACACATCTTGGGCTGCTGCACGAAGGGTTGCCGCAAGGCGAAGAGGCTTTCGGCCTGACACTTGCCCTGGACAAAGGTTGGGACGACCACCTTGCCAGAATGCGCGCGTCGGCCCACGACACATAGGCGATCATGGCACCGGCCTTGACCACCCATGGTCAGGGCCGATGTGACGCCGTGCCATCATCGGTGCGCCCGTTTCAGGTGACCGTTGGGCCGTTTCCACGCCACGAACGGGTCTGGCTTAACGGAAACTCTCGCGCCGGTCGCCTCGGTGCCACGCCCCTTTGCCAACCCGCGCAGCACCTAAGCCCCACAGGTTGGATCAATAGGATATCACCCCCGGTCGCCCACCAGTGGCGGTGATCACCTCTCCGTTGATCGCCGAGGACAAGGGCGAGGCGAGGAAAGCGACGATATGCGCCATATCCCCGGCTGTGGGGACAACCCCGTTCAGAGTGGTGGCGGCCACATCGCCCAGAACCTCGTCGAAACTTCGCCCTTGCGCCTTGGCCCGCGCCATCAGCATGGCGTCAACGTTTTCTGTTCGGGTCATGCCGGGATGCACCACCGATGTGGTCACGCCGGTTCCAGCCAGATCAGATGCCAGGTTCTTCGACATGGCCACGACCGCCCCATTTCGGATCGCGCCGACCGTGTCGCCGGGGCGGTACATGCCCGCGCCGCTGATCGAAATGATCCGCCCCCAACCGCGGCCAATCATACCCGGCATCGCCGCCTGCGCGACCCTCAGGTACCCCATGACCTTGACGTTCATATGCTCTTCAAGATGGGCTTGTGTGACTTCGGCGGTGCTTGGCGGCTTTTTCTGACCCGCCGGGGCGGCGGCGGAATTCACCACGATGTCGATCCCGCCCAATTCTGCTTCGGCGCGCGCCATCATATCACGCACCGCACTGTCTGATCCGGTGTCGCAGGCAATGCCAACCGCCTTGGCACCGGTGGCAAGGGTGATGTCCCCGGCCGCCGTTTGCGCCGCCGCGCCATCACGGCCGATCAGGGCCACACTGACGCCTTCGCCCGCCAGCACCTTGGCCACAGCCAAACCAATGCCCCGGCTTCCTCCGGTGATCACCGCTGTTTTGCCGGAAAGTTGTAAATCCATACCCTGCCCCTTTGCTGGAACACCCAGAATGGACCTGCGCGGAAAAAGGGCAAGCCCAGAGTGCATGTCACAATGCGCTGGTTCGCGCGCGGCTGCCATGCCACCTTGTCCTCGCCAACAGCAAAGGTGAGATCATGGCCAAAATCCATTCCGAACGGATGACAGCACAGATCGAAGGCGATTTCGTCGTGTTTCTGATCGGAATGCGGATCAACAAATGGTGGAAGGTCGGCAAATGGGCTCCCTCGGCGATGGCGATGTCGCGGATGCTTAAGGAATTGGGAAACCTGCCCAAGGAAGACACCGGATTTCTGGGCGCCACCAATTTCGGGATCGCGGGCATGGTGCAATATTGGCGCAGCTTTGATGCGCTCGAAGCTTATGCCAGTGCCGATAATCGTGAACACCGCCCCGCATGGGCCGCGTTCAACAAACGTATGAGGGACGCGCGCGAAGATGTGGGCATCTGGCACGAGACATATTTGATCCGTGCGGGTGAATACGAATCCGTCTATTCCGGCATGCCACCATTTGGTTTGGGCCGCGCCGCCGATCTGGTGCCCGCAACCGGATCACGCGGATCAGCCCGCGCACGCCTGCGCGGCGATGCAGATGCGGTTAAGGCGGAATAACGTCCCCGAAAGCGATTGCCGTCCAATGGGCCACCCCGGCATGCGGTGACACCCGCGTGGCCTGACCACCCCTGCAACCGCGCGTGCCCTTTTCCAGCATTGTCGCCGCGCCGGTCTGGCCTTTCCATGCCCCGTCACGCTATTGCCATGCCCAACCGCCCTGCCCTTTCGGAGGTCCCATGACCCAGATCATCCCGTCCCTGTCCGACATTTCGTCCCGCTATGACGCCCTGTTTGTCGATCTTTGGGGGTGCGTGCACGACGGTGTCTCGGCGCTTCCCGAAGCAGTCGCGGCCCTTCAGGCCTATCGAAAGACCGGCGGCACCGTTGTCATGCTGACCAATTCGCCCCGCCCACGCGCCAGTGTGGAACAGCAATTGGCCGGGTTCGGCGTGGCCCGCGATTCATGGGACGTGATCGCAACCAGCGGCGACAGCGCGCGCGCCGCAATGTTTCAAGGGGTGGTCGGCCAGAACGTTTATTGCATTTGCGATGCAGACGATGGCGGCTTTTTCGAACCGCTCAAATTGCTGGACGCGCCAATGACGATCACCCGTGTTCCGCTTGATCAGGCCGAAGGCATTGTCTGCCTTGGCCCGTTTGACCCGATGGCAGATCCCGCGACCCTGCGCCCCGATCTTCTTTATGCCAAACAAAAGGGGCTAAAGCTGCTTTGCGCCAACCCCGATATTGTGGTCGACCGCGGCGAGCGTCGGGAATGGTGCGCCGGGGCGATCGCCCGGCTTTATACCGAAATGGGAGCAGAGAGCCTCTATTTCGGCAAACCCCACCCACCCATATATGATCTGGCGCGCCGTCGGCTGGCATCTGTCGGGCGCGACGTGCCCAAGGAATCGATTCTGTGCATCGGCGATGGCATCGCCACGGACATTCGCGGCGCATTGGGAGAGGATTACGATTCGCTGTTCATCACGGGTGGATTGGCCGCCACAGAAACCGGCACAACCACCCAACCGGACCCAAATGCCTTGCAAGCCTATCTGAAAAAAGAACAAATTGCCCCGACATATGCCATTGGCAAACTTCGCTAAGGGCATATTGGGGGTTGATTTTCTGCGCGCGCAAAGTAATTAAGTTGCTTGAACGGTCGCAATCGCGTCCGATAATTGCTTGAACGATTTCGTAAGGAGGGCCCAAATGTTGGACAACATGCCCCGCGGCACAATCTGTATCGAAGATATCGAGATGGGGATGACCCGCCATCTGCGTAAGGTTGTGACAGACGAAGACATTGAAATGTTCGCGCAGGTGTCGACCGACAGGAACCCCGTGCACCTTGACGATGCCTATGCCCAGGACACGATTTTCGAAGGCCGCATTGCCCATGGCATGCTGACCGCCGGATTGATTTCGGCAGTGATCGGCGAACAGCTTCCTGGTCACGGAACGGTCTATATGGGCCAAACGCTGAAATTCCTTGCCCCCGTGCGCCCCGGTGACACCGTCGTGGCCGAGGTCGAAGTGACCGCGATTGATCATTCCAAACGCCGCGTCACGCTGGAAACCCGCTGCCTTGTGGCGGGCAAAAAGGTTCTGATCGGTGAAGCGACGGTTCTGGCCCCATCCCGCAAGTTCGACTGATCACCCCGCCTGATTTGGCGCATCGCCCCGGCCCTGCAATCCAAACGCTTTGATCTGTAACAGCCGTGGCGCGGGCCGCTTGGCCCGCCGCGTGCCTTTAGCCCGGTGTGCGGGATTTCCCCGGCCCCCGGTTTGCAGGCACCGGGAACGCCAAGGGGCCGCATCGCCACTTGCGTCCGACGATTGCCAAGGCTACCCCTTCGCCCATGCGGATCGTGCGCGACTATTCCTTTGTTTCCCCCGGTGACCGTGGCGCTTGCGCGGCCATTGGCAATTTCGATGGCGTCCACCTTGGGCATCAGGCGGTTCTTGACCTTGCCCGACAGGCCGGTTCCCGGATCGGCGCCCCCCTGGGCGTCATGACATTCGAACCCCACCCACGTCAGGTGTTCGCCCCCGACGCCCCGCCTTTCCGGTTGACCGGCCCCGCCGCACGGGCGCATCGGTTGGAAAAACTGGGTGTCGATGTTCTGTATGAACTGACGTTCAACCGTGGCCTTGCCGGTCTTACGCCCGATTCCTTTGCCCGGCAGGTTATCGTCGATGGGTTGGGCCTGCGTCATGTGGTTGTCGGCGCGGATTTCCAATTTGGCAAGGCGCGCGCCGGTAATGCCGAAATGCTGGTCCAATTCGGTCAGGACATGGGGTTTGGCGTGACAATCGCGGACCTGCTGGAAGGCGATGGTATCCGCGTGTCGTCCACCGCGATCCGCGAGGCGTTAAGCGACGGGCGCCCCCGTGATGCCGCCGCAATGCTGGGACACTGGCACCGGATCGAAGGCCCGGTTGTGCGGGGGGATCAGCGCGGGCGTGACCTTGGGTATCCCACGGCGAACCTGTCGATCGAGGGGCTGCACCAACCCAAATTCGGCGTCTACGCCGTGTTTATCGACGTGCTTGATGGCCCCAACGCGGGCAGCTATCGCGGGGCCGCGTCGCTTGGGCTGCGCCCGCAATTCAACGGTGAGGTGCCCAATCTGGAAACCTTTATCTTTGATTTCTCCGGCGACATTTATGGTCAGCACGTATCGGTCGCCCTGGTCGATTACCTGCGCCCCGAAGCCAAGTTCGACAGCCTTGACGCGCTGGTCGCACAGATGGACGCCGACTGCGCCCAAGCGCGCGAGATTCTGGCCACCGCATGAGCGACCCGATTGATCGCAGCGGCCTGCGCCCACGGTTCTGGGAAAACACCGCCTTTGATCGCCTGTCCCACAAGGAATGGGAGGCCCTGTGCGATGGTTGCGGAAAATGCTGCCTGAACAAGCTTGAGGACGAAGACACCGGCGAAGTGGCTTTGACCCGTGTGGCCTGTCGATTGTTTGACGACACCACATGCCGCTGTGCGCAATATCCCATTCGCCATCAATTCGTGCCCGAATGTATTTCGCTACGGCCCGGTGACATTGACAAACACATGTATTGGTTGCCCCAAACCTGTGCCTATCGTCTGGTCCGCGAAGGCCGCCCGTTGTTTGATTGGCATCCGCTGATTTCGGGCACACCCGACAGCGTGCATGCCGCCGGTGTTTCCATGCGTCATCAAACTCTGCCCGAATTCGACGTCCTCGAAGACGATTGGGAAGACCACATCATAGAGGAGCCGACCTGATGCAGTTCCGATCCGACCATTACGGCCCCGCGCACCCCAAGGTGATGGCCGCCGTCACCGAAGCCAACACAGGCTATGCCGTGTCCTATGGGGATGATGACCTGATGGAACAGGTCACGGCGCAGGTACGCACGATTTTCCAAGCCCCAGAGGCGCAAGTGTTCCTTGTCACCACAGGAACGGCCGCCAATGTCCTTGCACTGGCCAGCCTTAGCAAACCCTGGCAAACTATTTTCTGCACCCCCGAGGCGCATATCCAGACAGATGAATGCAACGCCCCGGAATTCTACACCGGCGGCGCAAAGCTGACCCTTGTCGGCGCGGGCGACAAAATGGATGCGGCCACCCTGCGTCAGGCAATGGCCCCGGCTGAACTGCGCGGGGTGCATGGGGCGCAGCGCGGGCCGCTGACCCTTACCCAGACCACGGAATTGGGCCGCGTCTATACCCTGGACGAAATCGCCGCGATGACGGCTGTGACCCATGAATTCGACCAGCCCGTTTACATGGACGGCGCGCGTCTGGCCAACGCGATTGCCGCGCTAGGCTGTGCGCCCGCCGACATGACATGGCGCGCCGGCGTGGATGTGTTCAGCCTGGGCGGCACCAAAAATGGTTGCCTGGGGGTTGAGGCGGTGGTGTTCATTGACCCCGCCAAAGCGTGGGAATTCCAGTTGCGCCGCAAACGAGGGGCGCATTTGCTGTCCAAACACCGGTTCCTGTCCGCCCAGATGCTTGCCTATCTCTCTGATGGGTTGTGGTTGGAAAACGCCGCATTGGCCAATGCGCGCTGTTCCCGGCTCAGCGATGGTCTGCGCGACGTATCAGGCGTGGAATTCCTGCATGAACCCGACGCCAACGCCCTGTTTGCCCGCATGCCCCGCGACTTGCACCGCAAACTTCTGGCGGCGGGCGCGCATTACTATCTGTGGGACGCGGACGAGGATGAGCTGAACAACGACGGCCCGCCGATCCTTGCGCGCATGGTCTGTGACTGGTCCCTGCCCGAAACGGAAATCGACCGGTTTATTGCCGCCGCCAAGGGCTAGGTCAGGATCACGCCCATTGCGCAATCCACCCGCCGCCCGGCGGGGCAATGGGGGCGATTAAGCGGCGACACAGGCCAAACGGTGATCAGGCAACGGCGCCGCACCCAATCCCTAGGCCGTTACATTGGTCAGAAAGCTGCGCAGGGTTGCGGCCACAGGGCCGGGGTGCGTGATTGGGGCCATATGCGCCGCGTCCGGAATTTCGGCCCGCACCGTGTTGGGAATACGCGCGGCAAGCCCATCATTGATCAGCCCGATATGCGGCGGGCTGTCGGCCCCCTGGATCAGCAGGGTCGGCACAGGCAGTCGGGTCAAGGCACCGCTGGCCAGCATATTCAACGGATCCCCGTTGTTGCTGGATTGGACCGCCGCGATAAGTGGCATTCGTTTCGTCAGCCCTTCCCTTTGGCGCGCAGTCATTTCATCCCATTTGCGACCATCGCCCCATGTGCCGTGAAATTGGCGGGCCGCTGTTTCATATTCCCCGTTGTCCATCGCATCAGCAAACGGTGCCCGACGCTGTTGATCATCTGGCAATTTGTCGGGGTGATCCTGACGCACGATGGTAAAGAACACGCATTCGATCAAGGTGAGCGACGCAAAGCGTTCAGGGTTTTCGATCGCAAGCCTAAGGGCCAGCGTGGCCCCAAAACTGTGCCCGATCAGATGGATCTTGCCATCCGGTTGCATCACCCCCTTGGCCATGGTCGCGGCCAGATCAGCATAACCTTGCGTTCCGTCCCAATCCGAAGAACCACCATGACCGGGCAGGTCAAAGGCGCGCATGGTCACCATATCGCTCAATTGATCGGCCAGCCCCTCCCATGCGCCGGAATGCCCAAGCGAACAATGAATGGCAAAGGCCTGTTCAGGCCCCTGCCCCATTTCGCGCCAGTGGGTTTTGATGCTTTCGGAAATCGTATCTGGCATCAAAGACGCCCCGCGAGATGCGCGTCCAGGTCATCAAGCCGATCCTGCCCCCAGAACATCTGCCCGGTATCCACGATATAAAACGGCGATCCGAACGCGCCGCGCTGAATCGCCTCTTCCGTGTTGGCCTCATACGCCACGGCACCGGACAGCATTCCACTGTCGGCCAGGGATGGATCGAACCCCGTTTCGCTTAGGCAGGCGCGGATCACTTCATCCTCGGCAATGTTCTTTTCTTCGGCCCAACACGCCCGCAGGATGGCCTGCGTCAATGCGCCCACGTCACCACCAGCGGCTTGTGCGGCAATGACCGCATAGGACGATGGCGCGGGGTTGGTGGGGAAAAAGGCCGGGCGCGATGTCAATGCAAGGCCGGACTTGGTCCGACCGCGCTCAAGCTCTTGGTTACGATAGGCCACGCGCGCCTCGGCCCGTTCATTCAGCGGCTTGCCACCTGTCGCGGGAAATACCCGCCCCAAATCAACGGGCTTATAGGTGATCGTGGCCCCATGTCTGGCGGCTATCTCCTCTAAACGGCTGCCAGCCAAATAGGCCCAGGGTGAAACTGTGGAAAAGTAATAGTCGATATGCGCCATCTTCGGGCACCTCCTATACGGGCCTGTGTTTGCAAGACGGTATCGGGGTGGTAAGCGGTGTCAACGTCACGATTCCGTCACCTCCGGGAAAGCCACATATGCCTAACATTATCGAACCCAAGCTGATCGCAGGAAACTCGAACCTGCCACTGGCCACATCTATTGCGCGCCGGATGTCGATGCATCGTGGCATGACACTTGATCTGGTCAACGCGCGGGTCGAACGTTTCAATGACGGCGAAATCTTTGTCGAAGTGTTCGAAAATGTCCGTGGCGAAGACATGTTCATCATTCAAAGCACGTCGAACCCGGCCAATGACAACCTGATGGAATTGCTGATCATCGCAGATGCCCTGCGCCGGTCTTCGGCGCAACGGGTCACCGCGGTGATCCCGTATTTCGGCTATGCCCGTCAGGATCGCCGCACCAAGGCGCGCACACCGATCACCGCGAAACTTGTCGCCAACATGCTGGTCGAGGCGGGGATCGCACGGGTCCTGACAATGGACCTGCACGCGGCGCAGATCCAGGGTTTCTTTGATATTCCCGTGGACAACCTTTACGCCAGCCCGATCTTTGCGCTGGACATCAAGACCCAGTTCAAGGATCGCATGGGCGAATTGATGGTCGTGTCACCGGATGTCGGTGGCGTGGCGCGCGCGCGCGAACTGGCCAAACGGATCGACGCGCCCTTGGCCATCGTCGATAAACGCCGCGAAAAACCGGGCGAGGTCGCGGAAATGACGATCATCGGCGATGTGGCGGGCAAAACCTGTATCATCGTGGATGACATGGTTGATACCGCAGGGACGCTTTGCAAAGCCGCCGAATTGCTGGCCGCAAACGGCGCGACCGAGGTGCACGCCTATATCTCGCATGGGGTATTGTCCGGGCCAGCGGTGGAACGGGTCGAAAGTTCGGTCATGAAAACGCTGGTCATCACCGATTCAATCGCCGCCCCTGACCCCGTCAAGAATGCCAAGAACATCCGCGTTGTTCCGACCGCGCCCATGTTCGCCCAGGCGACCCTGAATATCTGGAATGGCACGTCGGTCAGTTCCCTGTTCGAAACCGAAACCCTTGAGCCGATCTATGAGGGCTATTTCAAAGGATGATCCGATGATCATTGCACTGGTTCAAATTCCCCTGCCCGGCCCGAAACGGGACACGGAATTGGTCAACGCGCAATCAATCGAATCCTCCAAGATCTATCGGGACGTAAAAGGCTTGCGTCGCAAGTATTACCTGAATTCTGACAATGGCGGTGGCGGGGTCTATGAATTCGCCACGCGTGAGGATGCCTTGGCATGGTTTCACGATGGCTGGGCGGACTGGATGGAAGGCCGCTTTGGCGTGCGTCCTACCCTAACCCTGTTTGACAACACCGTGGTTCTGGACAACGAGGCGGCAGAGCTGCGCGTGAACGGCAAACCGGTTCCCCCGCCCTGGGAATAACCGGCGGTCAGATCACGCGACGATCAGTAAAGATCCCATTCGTCGGCATGGCGCAATTCACCGATGGCCATCCATCGAATCCGCGCTCTGGCGACGCGTGTGTCGCCCCATGTTCGGAATACCAAATCGAATCCATCTTCGGATATCGACTCGGCTGAAACGTCGCCTCGCATGTTGGTTTCGCAGTCCAAATCCCAAAGTGACGGCGAACAATGGACCATGGGGGAGCTTCGAAAACTCTCAGAGAACGCAACCCGACGGCGCCGTTCACGGGGGCCTTTGCCTGTCCACATGACACCGCCATCCTCGAAATCCGAGAACATTGTAATGTCACCCTGCTCAAGGCCGACCCAATGATTTCTTAAACGTTTCATTTTCATTCTTTCGTTACAGATCAATGTGTAACGGGCAATTTCGGCCAGATTGTGGACCAAACGAGGAAAATTGGTTTCCCCTAGGTTAACAAAACGGCACGAAAACGGCGGACAGGGTATGCTGTCCTTTTTCCCACCCCAAATGAACCAGGGCGCGCAACAAACCGAACATTCGAGAACCACTTTGTGAAACATCGTTCCGCAGATTTTCTTGCTTGCTCACTCCACTCCGCCTAGGCTGCCCCTTGCAAGGTGGGTTTTTACCTGCCGCCGGGTCGGTAACTTTCAAGCTGGGGGATGACCAGCAAAATACCGAACTGAATGATAACGGGAGGAATGCTATGACGATTCACAAACTGGCGTTGACAGCTGTTTCGGCGCTGACACTCGGGGTTGCTGCTATGCCAGCGGCCGCGATCGACCTGACATTCGGGGTATATGTCTCGCCTACTTCAACAACGTTCCGGGCTGGCACAGCCCCGATGCTTAAACGGCTCGAAGAGCAATCGGGCGGCGAAATGAAATGGGAAGCCTTCTCTGGCGGTTCAATGGGCGGCCCGAAAGAGCTGTTGAGCAACGCAGGTAACAATGTTCTGGACGCAGCCGGTGTTGTTGACATCTATGTCAAAGCATCGCTGCCAAACTCTTCGCTGATCTCGTCCATGCTGATCGTGGGCGAAGACCCTGCCGTCATGTCCGCTGCAATGAATGAATGGCAATTGCTGAAATGCCCGGCCTGCCTGAAAGATCACGAAAAGAACAACGTGATCGCAATGGGCTTTTCGGCCACGGGCACCTATCACCTGATCTGCAAGGAAGAAGTCCACACTGCAGCCCAGTTGAAAGGCAAGAAAGTGCGCGCCGTTGGCGGCATGGGCCGCGCGATCCAATCGCTTGGCGCCACAGCCGTTTCCATCACCACCGCTGAAATGTACGAAGCCATGCAGCGCGGCCAGATGGATTGCGCGACGGGTTCGGCGGCATGGCTCGATACTTACAACCTCAAGGATTTCTCGAAATCCATCGTGACGGACAGCCTTGGCTCGTACTTTGGCATCATGAGCTATGTGATGAACAAGGACGTCTGGGACGACCTGAGCGACAAGAACAAACAGATTGTTAAAAACAACATGGCCCGCCTGACGGCTGACATCGTGTTTGCCTATGGTCCCGAAGGCGAAACCGCCATCAAGAACTTTGAAGCCAAGGGCGGCAAGGTTTACGAGTTCGATCAAGAGCTGAAAGACGGTGTCGCAAAAGCACGCGCCGCAGAATATGCGACGGCCATTGAACTCGGTAAAAAGAACGGTCTCGACAACCCCGAAGAGCTGGTGACCAGCTTTAGGGAAACCGTCGATAAATGGACCAAGATCATGGAAGAAATCGGCGACGACAAAGAGGCGTATATCGCGCGCCTCAATGCCGAAGTTTATGACAAACTGTGATCGCAGCTAAACGCTGACCGACCTAGGTGGCGGGGACATCCCCGCCACCGTTCGTTCCGGACGTTTGGTATGCTGAAATCTCCGACCAAATCCGGCCAGGCTGACCCGACCAAGCAAAATTGCAGGTAATCCTTCTGTCATGAACCGATTTTTGGAATACCGAAATTGGAACACCTTGCCATGCGGGCAAAAAGCCAACTAATGTGATCGCTAACGAAATCAAGACTCGCCGTTGAATGGGACTGACCAGAAAATGACACGCCCCTCTTGCGCCCCCTTCAGGACAGCACCGGCAGCCCTGATTATTGACGCGCCGGAATGCACGGTGTTGCGGCCCGAAACAGATTCGCCCAAGCCGACCAGCGACAGGTTCAATGCCACATATATGTCGTCGCCGCGCCATCACCGCCGACCCGGAGTCCAATCGGACACAGGCCGAACAACGCAACAGAATAACGCCAAAACACGCCGTCTTGGCGCGTGTTGGGCCGCCGGATTACACTAATGGAAATACTTGCTTACTTGTCGGTAAGATATTAGTCTCACCATACAGAAAATGCGCACAAACGCGCAATCCTGCCCCGCGCTTGGGGAGAAGCGCATGGGCATCAGCCAAAAATAGTTTCATGGGAGGAATCAAGATGAAACGTGTAACCACCACATTGGGTGCAGCCGCTGCGCTGGCCATGTCGGTATCTGCCGCACAGGCGCTTGAACTGACTTACGGCAGCTATACTTCGCCAACACACACGACCTATATCAACGGTGTTTTTCCAACATTCGACCGGATCACCAAAAGGACAAGCGGTGAGCTGACGTTCGAAAAATTCACCGGCGGCGCCATGGGTGGCCCAAAAGAACTGCTGGGCAACGTCAAGAACAACATCCTTGATTCCGCAAGTGTTGTGGACATCTACAACAAGGCGGCGCTGCCTGTTTCAGCAATGCTTTCTTCGATGATCATCATCGGGGATGATCCAAAAGTCATGGCCGCGGCCATGAACGAGATGCAGCTTTTGCACTGCCCGGAATGTAAAAAAGAGCGCGACAAGAGCAACGTCGTCGGCTTGTCCTGGTCGGCCACTGGTTCCTACCACGTGATCTGTAAAGACCCGATCAAAGGCCTCGCTGACCTTCAGGGCCTGAAAATCCGCGCCACATCGAGCGTTGGCGTCGCGATGAAAGCCATCGGGGCCGCGCCTGTGTCGATCACCACCGCTGAGATGTACGAAGCTCTGCAACGTGGTCAGATCAAATGCGTTGCCGGTGCGACAGCCTGGTTGAACACCTACAACCTCAAGGACTTTGCCAAAGGTGCTTGGACAAACTCGCTCGGGTCTTACTTCGGGACGATGAACCTGGCCATGAACCGTGATGTCTGGGACGATCTTGACACCAAGTTCCAGGACGCGATCAAGTCCGAAATGGCGCAGAACGTTGCTGACATCATGTGGGCCTATGTCGAAGACAACGAAAAGGGTGTCGAATTGCTTCGTGAAAAGGGCGGCGACGTTCGCGTTGCGGACCAGGCCTTCCTTGACGCGTGGAAAGCACAGCAGGACCTGGCCTTTGAAAACGCCATCGCAAAGGCCAAAGCTGACGGCATCGAAAACGCCGAAGAAACGATCGCCACCTTCCAGGGCCTGATCGCGAAATGGACCAAAATCGTTGCGGAAACTGGCAATGACAAAGATGCATATCGTCAGGCTCTGCAGGACGAAATCTTCTCGAAAGCTATGTGAATCGTGGTCGGGGCGGCGAACAGCCGTCCCGATTTTCCTTCTCTCTCTGTAACGGGACATCTCAATGTTACGCGCGATTGAATCTGTCGCTGCCCGTGTTTCCGGCCTGATCGCCATGATTGGCGGCATTATCCTCTTTACCATGATGATGCAGGTCTCGCTGGATGTGGCCGCGAAATACATCTTTCATAAACCCATCCCTTCAACGCTTGAAATCGTGTCGGCCTACTACATGGTTGCACTTGTCTTCTTGCCCCTTGGCGCTGTGACGCGTGACCATGAACACCTTGAGGTGGAATTGTTCACTCAGCACCTGGCACCACGCAAACTGGCATTCTTCAAGTTCCTGGGCTGCTTTATCGGCGCGATCTACGCGATGTTCCTGTTCAAGGAAGGCCTCGAAGAAGCGATCCACCAGACCCACATCGGTGAAGTCTGGGAAACGGCAACCTTTGACATCCCCGTCTGGGGTGCACGTTGGTTCTACCCTACCGGGGCTTTCCTGACGGCCGTTTACCTTGTGCTTTATTCCATCGACAACCTGAGCTTCATGCTGAAAGGCGAACGCGTCCTACCTGATCGTCGCTTGCATTCTGCTGTCGAAGCGGCCGTCGCAGACGCCGCCAAGATCAAGGTTACCGGCGATGACGGAAGTCTTGGTGTCGGCAAAGGCGGATCTTCTGCCGACTGACACGGCATTTCAATGAACACCCCCGGAAGCGTCGTGACTGCAACGCATGACCGCCGGGAACAGGGAACAGGAAGAAAATGGAATCTTTAACAATCGGCTTTATGGGCATCGGCGCGATCCTCGTGCTCCTTGCCGCCCGGGTTCCGATCGCATTCGCGCTCGGCTCGGTTTCACTGATCGGCATCATGGTGGTGCGCAACACACGTGCGGCATTCGCCATGATCGGCGGCCTGCCACATGAATTTGCCTCGTCTTGGGAACTTTCGGCCATTCCGATGTTCTTGTTGATGGGCGCGGTCGCCTACAAGACCGGACTGACCTCAAGCCTTTACGCAGCAGCGCGTGTTTGGCTGAACAACCTGCCCGGCGGCCTTGCCGTCGCGACGAACTTTACCGCCGCTGGCTTTGCCGCTGCGTCTGGGTCGTCGGTTGCCACATCTGCTGCGGTTGGCCGCCTCGCCATCCCCGAGATGTTGAAATACGGCTATGACAAATCGTTGGCGACAGGCACCGTGGCGGCATCGGGCACCCTGGGTGCGTTGATCCCGCCGTCGATTGCCTTTGTGATCTACGGCTTTTTCACTGAACAATCGGTGGGGCGTCTTTTGATCGCGGGTCTTGTACCCGGCCTTATGACCGCCGGTGCCTATACGATCATGATCGTGGGCCGCTGTTCGGTATGGCCCCAACTGGCCCCCAAGGTCGCGATGAACGTGACATGGAGCGAACGCTGGCTTGCTCTGCGCGATGTCTGGCCCCTGCCCATTCTGGTGCTGGGTGTTATCGGGTCGATCTACGCCGGTGTTGCAACCCCAACCGAAGCCGGTGCGCTTGGCGCGCTCTTTGCGATCATCATCGGGATGTTCCAGGGACGCGCATCGTTTGAGGTGCTCAAGGACTCGGTCATGGACGCGCTGCGAACCACGTCGTCGCTGTTCTTTCTGGCCATCGGTGCGGTCCTTCTGACCCGCTTCCTGGCCCTGGCTGGCGTGCCGACCTATATCGCGAACGTCGTGTCCGACATGCAGCTGAACGAGCTTGAACTGGTGATCGCCCTGGCCATCATCTATCTGATCCTGGGCATGTTCCTTGACCCGCTCGGCGTTATGCTCTTGACGCTTCCGGTGTTCCTGCCGGCGTTTGATGCGCTCAACGTGAACTTGATCTGGATCGGTGTGATCGTGGTCAAGATGATCGAGATCGGGCTGCTAACCCCTCCGGTTGGACTAAACGTCTATATTGTGAAGAACGTGGTTGGGGATGCTGTTCCTCTGGCCACGATCTTTAAGGGCATCGGCTGGTTCCTGGTTTGCGAATTCTTCATCATGTGGGCCTTGATCTGGTATCCCCAGCTCTCGCTCTATCTGCCGAACCTGATGATGGGCGAATAAACCCCGCCACATAGAACGCTGAAAGGCCCGCTTGTCCAAGCGGGCCTTTTCTTTTGCCGAACACCCCTGCGCCCCTGCCCCGTCAGACGATGCGCGACGCGGCAGCCACCCGCCACGCAGCCAATCCCCCGGGATCAAAGCAAACGCCGCATCAGCGGGGAACCGCAGGGCTGGCCGCGCGCCCGCCTTGCGCGCCAAGACACGGCCGCACAAAACCGGTCGAACACCCTGCTGCAATCCTCCACGCACAAACAAAAACCCCCGACCAAGGCCGGGGGTTTTCAAAATACTCTGTCTTGGCTTGGGTCAGCCGTTGGGCTGGCTCGCGCTCAGCCCGATGTGCCCCCCAAGTGCGACCAGATCGGCCAACAACTTGGCCGCGGCATCAGCCGCGTCAGGTGCCGCATCCGTCTTGGCCGCATGCGCCTGTGCCACCCAATCGTCGATGATCTCTTGGGTCATCTCTTTTTGGTGCAAGGCGCGTTCGGCCAGAACGGTCACGCCGTCTGCGTTGATTTCCGCGAACCCGCCGGACACGACATAATTGTCATCCCCATCGGGCCCCGAAATCGTCAGCACACCGGGACGCAGCGTGGTGATCAACGGCGAATGACCTTGCATCGCCGTCATATCCCCATCCGCGCCCGGAATCTGGACCGAGGTAACCTCACCGGAAACAAGGCTCCGTTCCGGCGACACCAGGTCGAATTTCATGTTCTCGGCCATTTCTCAGCCCCTTATGCGGCTTCCGCAGCCAGTTTTTCGGCCTTGGCTTTCACTTCCTCGATCCCGCCAACCATGTAGAAGGCCGCTTCGGGAAGGTGATCATATTCGCCGGCGACAACAGCCTTGAACGACGCGATCGTGTCTTCCAGAGGCACCTGAACACCGTCAGACCCGGTAAAGACCTTTGCAACGTCGAAAGGCTGCGACAAGAAGCGTTCGATTTTACGCGCACGCGCCACGGCCAGTTTGTCGTCTTCGGACAGTTCGTCCATGCCAAGGATGGCAATGATGTCCTGAAGCGACTTGTAACGTTGCAGAACCTGCTGAACGTCCGTGGCAACCTTGTAATGCTCGTCACCGATGATCAGTGGGTCAAGCAGACGCGATGTCGAACCCAGCGGGTCCACAGCCGGGTAAATACCCTTTTCCGAAATCGCACGGTCCAGAACCGTGGTCGCGTCAAGGTGGGCAAACGACGTGGCCGGCGCAGGGTCGGTAAGGTCATCCGCAGGCACGTAAACGGCCTGAACCGATGTGATCGACCCGTTCTTGGTTGACGAAATGCGTTCCTGCATCGCGCCCATGTCGGTGGCCAGCGTCGGCTGATACCCCACGGCGGACGGGATACGACCCAACAACGCGGACACTTCGGAACCCGCTTGGGTAAAGCGGAAGATGTTGTCCACAAAGAACAAAACGTCCGAACCTGTATCGTCGCGGAACTGTTCGGCCAATGTCAGGCCGGACAGGGCGATCCGCATACGCGCGCCAGGAGGTTCGTTCATCTGGCCATAGACCAGGGCAATTTTGGAATCGCTCAGGTTGTCAGGGGTGATAACGCCCGATTCAATCATCTCGTGGTAAAGGTCGTTGCCCTCACGGGTCCGTTCGCCAACACCGGCGAACACCGACACACCCGAGTGCACCTTGGCGATGTTGTTGATCAGTTCCATGATCAGAACTGTTTTGCCAACACCGGCACCGCCGAACAGGCCAATTTTACCACCCTTGGTGTAAGGCGCCAAAAGGTCGATGACCTTGATGCCCGTTTCAAGGATTTCGGTCGCTGTTGACTGCTGGTCAAACGCAGGCGCATCGCCGTGGATCGGGCGACGCGATTCACTGTTTACCGGGCCTTTTTCGTCAACCGGGTCACCGGTCACGTTCATGATCCGACCAAGTGTGGCCGTTCCGACAGGAACCGTGATCTGCTCGCCTGTGTTTGTGACGTCCTGACCGCGAACCAGACCTTCGGTTGCGTCCATAGCGATGGCGCGAACGGTGTTTTCACCAAGGTGCTGCGCAACCTCAAGAACCAGACGGTTGCCATTGTTGTCAGTTTCCAGCGCGTTCAGAATTTCGGGGAGCTGGTCCTCGAATTGAACGTCCACAACGGCGCCAATGACCTGAGTCACTTTGCCTTTTGCTTGTGCCATTACATTTCTCCGGTTCGGTTAGAGCGCTTCCGCGCCCGAAATAATTTCAATCAGCTCGTTGGTGATCACAGCCTGACGCGAACGGTTGTACTGGATCGTCAGCTTGTCGATCATGTCGCCCGCATTTCGTGTCGCGTTGTCCATCGCGCTCATCTGTGCACCATTGAAGGACGCGTTGTTTTCCAACAGCGCGGTAAAGATCTGGGTCGCAACGCCACGTGGCAGAAGGTCGGCCAGAATCTCTTCTTCGCTCGGCTCGTAATCATAGATCGCGCCGCTGTCCGCGCCGCCATCGTCCGCCGTTTCATAGGCGGCAGGGATCACCTGTTGCGCAGTGGGGATCTGGGTCACAACGTTCACGAATTTCGAATAGAAAATCGTGGCGACATCAAATTCCCCATCGTCAAAGCGCGACAGCACTTCCTTGGCGATGGATTGCGCATTGGCATACCCCAGCGATTTGACTTCGCTCAGGTCCACGTGATGAACAAACAGGTCTTCGAAATCGCGGCGCAGGTTGTCGCGCCCCTTTTTCCCGACCGTGATGATCTTCACCGTCTTGCCAGCCGCCTTAAGCTTTTCGGCATGTGTCCGGGCCAGTTTCGCAATGTTTGCGTTGAACCCCCCGCACAATCCGCGTTCGGCAGTCATGACAACCAACAGATGTACGTCATCCTTGCCGGTGCCCGCCAAAAGACGGGGACCGTTGTTGTTTGCCCCGACAGACGCCGCCAATTGGCCAAGCACGGCGTTGAAACGGTCGGCATAGGGCCGCCCGTTTTCAGCCGCTTCTTGTGCCCGCCGCAGTTTCGCGGCGGCCACCATCTGCATGGCCTTTGTGATCTTGCGGGTCGATTTGACCGACGCGATCCGGTTTTTCAGGTCCTTGAGGTTGGGCATGTCTCCCCCCTCTTACGCGAAATCGGCTGCGAATTCGTCGATCACTGCCTTGAGTTTGTCAGCCGCGTCGCCCTTGATTTTGGGATCGTCGTTGGTGATCCAGTCAAGGATGTCGGACTTTTTGTTGCGCAGGAAGTTCAGCATGTCGCTTTCGAACCGTGCAACATCGCCCAAGGGCAGGTTGTCGAGGTAACCGTTGGTGCCTGCAAAGATAACGCACACGATTTCCGCGTTGGTCAGCGGGGCGTATTGCGGTTGCTTCATCAGTTCGGTCAGACGCGCACCACGGTTCAGCAAACGCTGGGTCGCGGCATCAAGGTCAGACCCGAATTGCGCAAAGGCGGCCATTTCACGGTACTGCGCCAGCGACAGTTTCACCGGACCCGCAACCGAAGACATCGCAGATGTCTGCGCCGAAGAGCCAACCCGCGAAACCGACAGACCGGTGTTCACAGCCGGGCGAATACCCTGATAGAACAGTTCGGTTTCAAGGAAAATCTGGCCATCGGTGATCGAAATCACGTTGGTCGGAATAAACGCCGAAACGTCGCCGCCTTGGGTTTCAATGATCGGCAGGGCCGTCAGCGAACCGGAACCAAAGTCTTCGTTCAGCTTGGCCGAACGTTCCAGAAGACGCGAGTGGAGATAGAAAACGTCACCGGGATAGGCTTCGCGTCCGGGCGGACGACGCAGAAGAAGCGACATCTGGCGATAGGACACGGCCTGTTTGGAAAGGTCATCATAGATGATCAGGGCGTGGCGGCCATTGTCGCGGAAATGTTCCGCCATTGATGTCGCGGTGTAAGGCGCAAGATACTGCATCGGCGCAGGGTCCGACGCGGTCGCCGCCACAACGATCGAAAACGCCATCGCGCCGGTTTCTTCCAGCTTTTTCACCAGCTGAGCAACGGTCGAGCGTTTCTGCCCGATCGCGACATAGACACAATAGAGCTTTTTGCCCTCATCGTCGCCTGCCGCTTCGTTATAGCTTTTCTGGTTCAGGATCGCGTCAAGTGCGACGGCGGTTTTGCCGGTCTGACGGTCACCAATGATCAATTCCCGCTGGCCACGGCCAATCGGGATCATCGCGTCGATTGATTTCAGGCCAGTCGCCATCGGTTCGTGAACCGATTTCCGCGGAATAATGCCAGGCGCCTTAACATCCGCGACCGAACGCTTGGATGCTTTGATCGGGCCTTTGCCGTCCAGCGGGTTGCCCAGGCCGTCAACGACGCGCCCAAGCATTTCATCGCCAACAGGAACGTCCACGATGGAATTGGTGCGCTTGACCGTGTCGCCTTCTTTGATGTCACGGTCGGACCCAAAGATAACGATACCGACGTTGTCGGTTTCAAGGTTCAGTGCCATCCCCATGATGCCACCGGGAAATTCGACCATCTCACCGGCCTGAACATTGTCCAGTCCGTGCACACGCGCGATACCATCACCAACAGACAGAACCCGGCCCACTTCGGCCACTTCGGCCTCCTGACCAAAGTTCTTAATCTGCTCCTTGAGGATCGCAGAGATTTCGGCTGCTTGGATACCCATTATCCGACCTCTTTCATTGCATTCTGTAGGGCTGCGAGCTTGGAGCGGATCGACGTATCGATCATGCGCGAGCCCACTTTAACGACAAGACCGCCAATGAGGCTTTCATCGACGGTCGCATTAATCTTGACGTCCTTACCAACCGTGGCGGCCAGTGTTTTGGACAGCTTTTCCGACTGTGCCTTGGTCAGCGCCTTGGCGCTGGCAACGTCGGCGGTCACTTCGCCCTTGTGATCGGCAATCGCCGCACGCAGGGCCGCAACCAACTGAGGCAGGACAAAAAGGCGGCGTTTGCCCGCCAAAAGCCCCAGTGTGTTCTTCATGATGGCCGAAAGGCCCATCTTGTCAGACAGCGCTGCAACAGCGTTGGCCTGTTCGTCACGCGTATAAAGCGGGGACGAAATCAACGCACGGAAATCCGCGCTTTCCTTCACCGCAGCGTCCAGCGTGTCGATATCGCCCTCAAGGGCATCAAGCCCCTTTTCTTCAAGAGCGAGATCGAAAACGGCCGACGCATAGCGCGCGGCGATTCCGGATGAGATCGAAACTGGTTCGGACACGTCCACCCTTCCGCGTTTTGGCCCCGGTCTTGGACATGCGAACATGCCCCCGGGGCAATGGGAGCCTTGATAAGCGTCAAAGCATCAAAATCGGCGTGGGTGTAGCAGAGCGCTTTGTGCCTAGCAACCGCTGTTCACGCCTTTTGCGGCACCTTATGCCGCCTTGTTTTCAAGGGCGTGGCGCAGAATTCGCCAAACTGCGACCCTTTGCGCATCTTTCGTTAGCGCCAGCAGCGGCGAAACCAGTTGTAAGGGACGATTCTTGGGCGGTTGGCCGGTGGTCCCGCCACGAACCGTAAAACCCAATGACCAAGATATACCTTTTTGTCGCACCCGCGTCGCGGCCCCCTAATTTTGACCCCGACCCGGACAAAACGAACAAAAATATCGGCTGAACCGGTATGAAATCACCGTTTTGGCCGCAAATGCCCGGCGCATATTCCGGTGATGCTTATGGCGGGCCCAACTGCCCGCGCTTTGTTTCGCCAATTCGCCAAAATCCGGCGGGATCGTCATCACTGTTCATTGGATCTGCCATATCCGGTGCGGAAACAGTCCGTTTCCACAAATTGCGGCGATTTCTGGGCAGATTGCCGTAAGAAGTCTTAACGTTCCCGCGGGCCCGGGGTATTTTTCCCCAAGATTTCAGGGCATCAGGCCTTTCCCCTGCGGGATTTTGTTAAGGAGTATTGGATCGTGTTTGAACTCTTGTTTATCCTCGGCGTGGCTTTTGTGGCCAGCTTCTTCGTTGATTTTGACGATGATGACGACAAGGAGACCCCCGAGACAGAAGAAGAGGTTTCCACTGATCTGATCGAGGGCACCCAAGGCAGCGATACTTTGGTCGGGGATGGCCAAGACACCGTTATGGGTGGCGCGGGCGATGATGTCCTGACGCTGAGTGATCAGGCGATTGGCAATGCGGGCCAGGACAGTGACACGGTGACGGCCACGGATTCTGCGCAGGCGCATGGCGCAACCGGGGCTGATATGCTGACCGCGACAGATTCGGCAACGATCTGGGGTGACGAAGGCGAAGACACGCTTCAGGCATCGGATTCCGCCGTCGCGCGCGGCGGTTCTGAAAACGACACGTTCCAGCTGTATAATCGTGCCTTTGGCGATGGTGGCGACGGCGACGATACCGCACATGTACGCGGCAACGCCGTATTCCGGGGCGGCCTGGGCAACGACATAATCACGACATTGCGCAACGGCGAAGCATTCGGTGAAGACGGCAGCGACACCATGACTGCGCGCGGCGATTCAACCGTGCATGGCGGCCGCGGCAATGACACGCTGGACCTTTATGGTAACAGCCTGGGCGAAGGCGGTGCCGGTGCGGACATGATTGACGCGACAGGCAACGCAACCGCCGCTGGCGGAAATGGCCACGACGTCCTTTCCGGGGATGCCAACGCCCAGCTTCTTGGGGGCGCTGGCAACGACACGATCAATGCCGCAGGTGGCGCAGCGGCCTTTGGCGAAGCCGGGGACGACATTGTTAACGTCGCCAATGGATCGTTTGGTTCGGGTGGCGAAGGCGATGACAGCGTCAGCGTTTATTACACCACCTCCGAAGACGTCACTCTTGGCGCGGGCCAGGCCGAAGCGGGTGCTGGCGATGACGTCATGTCATTGTTTGCTGGCGGCACCGCAGATGCGGGTGAAGGTGACGATGCCATCATCATCGGGCGCGACCACGTTGACGTGCATGGTCAGCTTGATTTGGAAAACGCGCATGACATGGTCGCGGATGCGGGCGCCGGTGACGATGATGTCTATATCGACACCTACGCCGAATCCGCGCGCTTTGGTTCAACCCTGACGGTCAATCTCGGTGACGGCAGCGACACCGTGTATCTGACCGACAGCGTGTTCGGCGCAAGCGAAGCCTATGTCATGTCCGAAGAAGGCTGGCGCGCGTCTGCGTCAAACCTTGGCCAGATTGCCGCAAATTCAGACATCGCCGTGATCAGCGATTTCAACCCGGCCGAAGATACGCTGGTCATTGAAACATTCGATCATGATGAATCGCCCTATGCCCTGACTGGGTATGAAACGATTGCGGCGTCGGATGGGATCGACCTTGTTATGACGGCGAAAAACCTGAATGACCCGGATGCGCCGGAACTGACCCGGACACTGCGTCTTCAGGGCATTTCCAGCCTGGATGATTCGAATATCTCGCTGGTTAGCGAACTGGCCGAAGGTGGTGTGCCTTACTTTGACAACGTGCAATCGGCACCGTCCGAACTGGTGCGTGGCGGTGATGGGGCAGACACCCTGACCGCTGATCCGGGCGAACTGGTTCTTGCCGGCGCCGGCGATGATGTCGTGACCGGTGGCGCTGCGGCGGTTGACGCCCCCACCACGTTGGTTGATCTGGGCCAGGGCGCCGACACCTATGTGGCCGGGGCAACCGAGGCACATGTATATGGTGGCGACGGCGCCGATACATTCACCGTCGCCGCAGGCCAGGGCGATGCCAACCAGGTCTATTTTGGCGGTGATGGCGATGACGTCATGACGGCCCAGGACGGCGTTGTCGAAATGTACGGCGGCCAAGGGGCCGACATTCTGACCGCTGGACAGGATGCAAACGCATACCTTGTCGGCGGCGCGGGTGCAGACACCATGACTTTTGGCGCTGGCCATAATGTTCTGGCCGAAGCCGACGACCGGCTGATCATGAACGTTCCAACCGCCTACGACCAAGCGGCGTTCGCCAGGGTCGAGTTGGACGAGATTTCGGATGTCTCCGACTTTCCCGAAGTCGCGGTCATGTTGCCGGCTGACTGGACCGCAGGCACCGATGTGACACTGGCCAAGATGACCCATGTCGCTGATGGAAACACCGCGTTCAACTGGGTCGAAGTACGGATCGGCGGGCAATTGGTGATGACGATGGGCGATCCGGCCTTTGTCGGCCAGGGCAGTGTGGACGGAATCGCGCCGCCCATTTCGATCGCGATCGCGATCCCCTGATCTTGCCATCGGCCTGTGCGGCTAAAATCGCGCAGGCCCTTTCCACACGTCGCACGTAAAACCCGATGGGTGCGCCGTTGGGTCCTGGGGGGACCCCCAAGGGCTGTGCCCAAACGGGTGTCTGCACGTCGTTTTTGGGAGGAGCGGCGCGTCAGACACGGCGCGGACCCCTTAGGTTCGCGCCGTTCCCGGTTTGGCCGCCCCAAGCCCTTCCAACACTTTCAGACCCGCGCGTTCACGCACCCGCACCCCCGGCCCCGACGGCATTTGAACGCGCTTGGTCGCCTCGACCAGCAGTACCCCGCCGGCAGCAACCATCGAAAATCGTTGCCCCAACTTTTCCAGTGCATTGCCGGTTTTGCGCCAGAACCGGCGCGGCGATGGCGGTTGATACAGCGTATGAACATGCGCTTCGGGCAGGAACCCATGGCGGCGCAACTGCGATTCAAGCTGGCCCTGGCTATAGGGGCGGCCATGGCCGAATGGCGTGCGATCACTGCGCGCCCACAGCCCGCTGCGGTTTGGCACAATGAACAAGGCCCGCCCGCCCGGCCCCAAAACCCTGAAGCATTCCTCAAGCAATTCGGAGGGACGTTCGCTCACCTCTAGCCCATGCAGAACGACCAGCTTGTCCACATGCCCGGTTTCTATCGGCCAGGCGACTTCTTCGCATAACACCGACACATTTGCCATGGCGGGGGGCCAGGGCATCACACCCTGGGGCGCGGGCATCAAAGCGATCACCCGGCGCGCATCGCGCAAATAGGGGCGCAGCATCGGCGCCGCAAAGCCAAACCCCGCCACGGTTTGCCCCTTTGCTTCGGGCCACAAGCGCAGCATTTGGCCGCGAATATGATTTTGCGCAGACCGCCCGAGTGTCGAACGGTAATAAAAATTTCGCAGGTCAGTCACGTCCTGATGCATTGCACCTCCGGCGCGCATGGGGTTCCATGGGACACCATAGCAACGAGAAAGCCATTTGCCATGCCCTTGGATATCGTCACGATCCCCTGCCGTACCGACAATTACGCCTATCTGGTGAAAGGCGACGATGGCATTTGCCTGATCGATGCCCCCGAAGCGGCCCCTATCATTGCCGCGATCGAAGACAGGGGATGGACCCCCGGCGTGATCATGCTGACGCACCACCACCCCGATCACACCGCCGCAGTCGAAGAATTGCGCTCCAAATACGGGTGCAAGGTCATGGGCCCCAAGGCCGAAGAGGCCAAGCTCCCCCCTCTCGACATGGCGTTAAGCGAAGGAATGAACGGCGGAAATGGCGATGCCTATACCGTGCCGCTGGATGTGCCGGGCCACACCTTGGGCCACATGGCATTTCATTTCCCCAAGGCTGGCGTGATTTTCACCGCCGACAGCCTGATGGCCTGGGGATGCGGGCGCGTGTTCGAAGGCACAATGGAAATGCAATACGAAACCATGTGCAAGCTCGCCGCTCTCCCCCCTGAAACGCTGATTTATTCCGGGCACGAATACACGATGTCCAACGGTAAATTCGCGTTAAGTATTGAACCGAACAATCCCGACTATATCTCTCGTATGGAGAGGGTCGAGGCGGCCCGCGCCAAGGGGCAGCCCACTGTGCCCGTCACCCTTGCCGAAGAATTGGCAACCAACCCGTTTTTGCGCGCCGATACACCGCAGGTGCGCGCGGCGGTCAACATGCCCGACGCCCCCGCATCCGAGGTGTTCGCCGAAGTGCGCAGGCGCAAAGACACGTTTTGATGGCGTAAAACGACGCCAGTTTGCACATGTCACAAGAAATGTGATCACCGTTAACCAATTAACCCTTGAAGCAGCCCCGCAATCGACCAAACTTTAAGACTATAAGGCCATGAATGCGATCGGCGCGTCCTAAGAAGCGTTTCGATCCAGAGCAGAAGGAGCATCCAGTTGCCTTCATTCTCGACGACACTGGAACAATCGATCCACGCAGCACTGGCCCTGGCCAATGCACGCAGGCACGAATTCGCAACGCTGGAGCATCTGCTTTTGGCGTTGATTGACGAACCCGACGCGGCCCAGGTCATGAAAGCCTGTTCGGTCGATACAGAAGAATTGCGGCGCACCCTTGTCGAATTCATCGAAGACGACCTGTCCAACCTCGTCACCGATGTTGATGGCTCCGAGGCGGTGCCAACGGCCGCGTTCCAACGGGTGATCCAACGCGCGGCGATCCACGTCCAAAGTTCGGGGCGCACCGAAGTGACCGGTGCCAACGTTCTTGTCGCGATTTTTGCCGAACGTGAATCAAATGCTGCCTATTTCCTGCAGGAACAGGAAATGACGCGCTATGACGCCGTGAACTATATCGCTCATGGCGTGGCCAAGAACCCGGCCTTTGGCGAACCACGTCCCGTTCAGGGCGCCGCAGACATGGAAGACGACAACACTTCCAGCATCGGTGTCGAACCCACCGAAGCCAAGGAAAGCGCGCTGGACAAATATTGTGTGGACCTGAACGCGAAGGCCCGCGAAGGCGATGTTGACCCCCTGATCGGCCGCGATTCCGAAGTAGAACGCTGCATTCAGGTGCTGTGCCGCCGTCGCAAGAACAACCCACTGTTGGTTGGTGACCCCGGTGTCGGCAAAACCGCCATCGCCGAAGGTCTGGCGCGCAAGATCGTCGCGCATGAAACACCCCAGGTGCTTTCTGAAACCACCATCTTTTCGCTGGACATGGGCGCCCTTCTGGCCGGAACGCGGTATCGCGGTGATTTCGAAGAACGCCTCAAGGCCGTGGTGACCGAGCTTGAGGATCACCCCGACGCGGTGCTGTTCATCGACGAAATCCACACCGTGATCGGTGCCGGTGCAACGTCAGGCGGGGCAATGGATGCGTCCAACCTGCTGAAACCTGCGTTGCAGGGCGGCAAACTGCGGTGCATGGGATCAACCACCTACAAGGAATTCCGCCAGCATTTCGAAAAGGACCGCGCCCTGTCGCGCCGGTTCCAGAAAATCGACGTGACCGAACCTTCGGTGGACGACACGGTGAAAATCCTCAAGGGCCTGAAACCCTATTTCGAGGATCACCATTCCGTCAAATACACCAGCGACGCGATCAAATCCGCGGTCGAATTGTCGGCGCGGTATATCCATGACCGCAAACTGCCGGACAAAGCCATCGACGTCATCGATGAGGCAGGCGCGGCCCAGCATCTTGTCGCGGAATCCAAGCGCCGCAAAACCATCGGCGCGAAGGAGATTGAATCCGTCGTGGCCAAAATCGCGCGGATCCCGCCGAAAAACGTTTCCAAGGACGATGCAGAGGTTCTCAAGGATCTTGAACCGTCCCTCAAACGGGTGGTGTTCGGGCAGGACGACGCGATTGTCGCCCTGTCATCCGCCATCAAACTGGCGCGCGCCGGTCTGCGAGAGCCGGAAAAACCAATCGGCAACTACCTGTTCACCGGCCCAACCGGCGTCGGCAAAACCGAAGTGGCCAAACAGCTTGCTGATACGCTTGGCGTCGAACTGATGCGGTTTGACATGTCCGAATACATGGAAAAACACGCGGTTTCGCGCCTGATTGGTGCGCCTCCGGGCTATGTCGGGTTTGACCAGGGCGGGCTGTTGACTGACGGGGTTGATCAGCACCCGCATTGTGTCCTGTTGCTGGACGAAATGGAAAAGGCGCATCCGGATGTCTATAACATCCTGTTGCAGGTGATGGATCACGGCAAGCTGACCGATCACAACGGTCGTACAGTCGATTTCCGCAATGTCATCCTGATCATGACATCGAACGCGGGGGCATCCGAACAGGCCAAGGCGGCCATCGGGTTTGGCCGTGACCGGCGCGAAGGCGAAGACACCGCGGCGGTCGAACGCACGTTCACACCTGAATTCCGCAACCGGTTGGATGCCGTCATTTCGTTCGCGCCACTGCCCAAGGCCGTGATCACCCAAGTGGTTGAGAAATTCGTTCTGCAACTTGAGGCGCAATTGATGGATCGCAACGTGACCATCGAATTGACCCAACCCGCAGCTGAATGGCTGGCCGACAAAGGCTATGACGACAAGATGGGCGCGCGCCCCCTTGCCCGTGTCATTCAGGAACACATCAAGAAACCGCTGGCCGAAGAACTGTTGTTCGGCAAGTTGGCCAAAGGCGGTGTTGTGCGGGTGGCCATCAAGAACGGCAAGATCGATCTGCAGGTTCAGGGACCAGACAAACCCCGCCTGTCCGGCAACAAGCCACCCCTGCTGACCGCAGAATGACATTCCGGGGGATAATCCCCCTGATCATGGCCGCCGCCGCGTTCCCCGCGGCGGCGCAACCGTCTTTGACCCCGCCGATTGACTGCGCGCTTGGCGAAACCTGCCATATCCAGAATTTCGTCGACACGGACCCGACCGAAGGGGCCGTCGATTTCGCCTGCGGCACGCTCAGCTACAACGCCCATAAGGGCACGGATTTCGGCCTTGCATCGCTAAAGGCGATGACATCCGGGGTGGATGTCCTTGCGTCTGCTCCGGGCGTGGTGCGCGCGACCCGCGACGGTATGCCAGACAAGGTCTTTACACCCCAGGACGAGGCCGACATCGCCGGGCGCGATTGCGGCAACGGCGTTGTCATTCAGCACAAAGACGGCTGGGAAACACAATATTGCCACCTGCGGCAGGGATCGGTCGTCGTCAGCCAGGGAATGCAGGTTGCGGCGGGCGACAAGTTGGGCCTTGTCGGATTGTCCGGGCGCACGCAATTCCCCCATGTCCACCTGTCCGTTCGCCACAACGGCCAGATCATCGATCCCTTTTCGCCACAGGCAAAACCGGGCCAATGCGGCCTGACCAACGATGACACCCTGTGGTCAGACCCGGCACCAACCTATGTACCCGGCGGGTTGATTTCGGCCGGGTTCGCCCCCGGACTGCCTGATTATGCGGATGTTAAGGCCGGAACGGCCCACAGAGCAGAGCTGATCGCCACCACCCCTGCCCTTGTCTTGTGGGTCATGGGGTTCGGCAGCCGCGCGGGCGATACGTTGGAAATGACCATCACCGGACCGGCCGGCGCGATATTTCAAACCACGGTCAATTTGGACAAACCCCAGGCGCAATATTTTCGCGCCACCGGAAAACGGCTTCGCGCTGCGCTGCCGCCCGGATTGTACCGCGGTGAAATCACGTTGCTGCGCGATGGCGCGCCTATCGACACCGCCGTCAGCAGCGTGCAAATCCGATAAGCCCCCACAACTCATCCCCGCGCCATTGGCCGTGACCGTGACGCCACCGGTGCGCGCCCCTAGCGTTCCGTCAGCTTCAGTTCGATCCGCCGGTTTTGCGCCCGCGCTTCTGTGGTGTCGCCCTGTGCGATTGGCTGGTATTGGCCAAACCCGTTCGCAGACAGTCGATCAGGCGGTAACCCAAGGAAATCGCTCATGAAACGTACAACAGACAGCGCGCGCGCCTGACTAAGTTCCCAGTTGTCAGCGAATTCGGCACTGGCGATCAGGGGCACGTCATCCGTGTGCCCGTCCACTTGAAGTATCCAATCAATGCCATCCGGAATCTGCCCGGCAATGTCGCGGATCAGTTCGGCCACCTTTGCGATTTCATTTTGGCCATCACGCGAAAGCCGTGCCTCACCCGGCGCAAACAGAACCTCGGACGAAAAGACAAACCGATCCCCGACAATCTGAACCCCTTCGCGGTTGCTCAGAACGTCGCGAACACGGCCAAAAAATTCCGACCGGTATTTTTCCAAATCCTGGTTCTGCGCCTCAAGTCGCTTGCGTTCTGCCGCTTCCAATTCGGCGCGTTTACGTTGTTCGGCGGCGGCGCGGGCAAGGGCCGCGTTCAGGTCCTGACCCAGATTGGCCAATTCAACCTTGGCCGCTTTGTCGCGTGCCTTGGCGTCATCCAAAAGCGCCTGAAGCGATGACAATTGCGAGGTAAGCGCCGCAACTTGCTGGTTCAAAAGCGCCGCGCGGCGCTGGTTTTCTTCTGAAACCGCGGTTTCCTGGGCAAGCTTTTCGCGCGCCTGACGCAACAGGATTTCGCGTTCCTCTGCTTTGTTCAGCCGCGCTTTTTCATCCTGTTCGGCCTTCAGCTTGGCCGCCAGGGCCGCCGCCAGTTGGGCGCGGATTTCATCGCGATCCATGGCGACGTTTTCAGCCGCGGCCTTGGCCAGAACCAATTGAGCGATCCGTTTTTGCAAAGCCGCCACATCGGTATCCCGCGACGTTTTGGCCGCAGCAAGGGCCGCTTGCGCCTGCGCCGCGGTTGTTTTCAGTTCGGCCAGCCTTTGTTCCAATTCCGCGACATCGTCGGAACGCGCTGCTTCAAGCGCGGCCAGTTTTGCGCGTGCGGCGGTCAATTGCGCATTCAGGGCGGCCTCGGCCGCGTCGCGTTCTTCCTTGCTTGCCTTTAACGTCGCCTCAAGCCTGTTCTGCGTGGCCAAGGCGATGGCAAGCTCATCGCGCAGGGATCGTTCCGTTTGCGCGCCTTGCGCACCCTTGGCTTCGGACGCGGCCAAACGGCTTTCCAGATTTGCAATCGCGGCGTCGGAGTTGGTTTTGTCGGCCTCGCGCGCCAGCAGGGCAGCGGCAAGCTTAGCTTCTAGGTCGCTTAGTCGTGATGCTGTTTCGCTCTCAGTTTCCGCTTGGGTGGATTGTGCAGCGGCCAACTGCGCCTGAAGCGCGCCGATCTGCGCGGCACTTTCCTTTTGCAAGTCTTCGCGGATCAACACCGCCGTCGCCAGCTGCGCCTCAAGCGCCGTAATCCTGGATTGCGCGGCATCACGGGTTTCAATCTGCGCCGATGCAGCGGCGGCAAGCTGGGCTTCAAGCTCTGCGATCTGTGCCGCAGCGGCATCCTGATTTTCGGATTGGGCCAGGAACGCCGCCGCCAGTTGCGATTCCAGCGCGGCGATCTCATCGTCCTTTTGGTCCGCCGTGGACTTGCCTGCTGTCAACGCCGCGATCAATTGCGCCTCAAGCGTATCAACCGCGTCTTCGCGCGCGGCCTCGGCTGCGGCCAACAGGGTCAACGTGTCTTCGGCCTGTTTGCGCTGTTCCTCAAGCGCAAGGGTCATGGCGGTTAATTCCGCATCCGAATTCTTTAGCTTTTCGCGCAAAGCTTGGGCCGCTGCGGCTTCGGCAAGGCGGGCTTGTTCCTCTTGGGACAGATCGGATTCAAGGGCGGCAACACGGGTGGTCAGGTCGGTGTTCCTGGCTGCGGCCTCGTCCCCTTGTTGTTGCAGATCAGCGATCAGCGCCTCAAGCGCTTCGCGTTTTGCCGCGGCCAGACGTGCGGTTTCCTCACCAACGTTGATCTCATCTCGGGCTTTGGCCAGCGCGACTTGCAGGGCGTCGCGATCCGAAATCAGCCCGTCGCGGGTGTTTTCCAATGATGCGATTTGATCGCGGGCGTCGGCGCGGTCGGCCAAAAGGGTCGCGACCTGCGATTCAAAATCGGTGATCCGGGCTTGCGCCGTGCGCAGATCGGCCTCTGTCGCGTCGCGCTCTGCGCTGAGAGCGGCGATGGTGGCCGCCTGCGCCTCCGCCCTGGTGCGGGCGTCGTCGATCGTCGTGTTCAACACGCCCATTTCGGATTCCAATGTGCGGGTCCGGTCGCGTTCCAGCCCAAGCGCCTGCGCCAAGGCGGCCACCTCGGCCCCCAACGCGTCCAACTCGTCCTCCTGGCCGGAAATGGTCGCTTCTTGCCCCGTGATGGTTTCCTTGAGAACGAATTGAACAACCATAAAGATCGTCAGGACAAACATCAGGACAAGCAAAAGCCCGGTCATCGCATCCACGAAGCCCGGCCAGATCGACGCCTGGAATCTGGCACCTGTGCGCCGTGACAGCGCCATGGGTTAACCCTCCTGGCCCCGGGTCGCCTTGACCTGAGCGGGGCGCGTGTTTCCGGCGGCACCGGGGCGTCGTCCTGACGCCTGAACCGCCTTGGCCAAAGCCGCAAGATCTGTTCGCAGCTCGGTCATGGTTTCCTGACGGCCGGCGGAAATCTCCTCAAGGATGCGCAACATCTGCACGTCGATTGACCGCAATCGCATCCGGCTTTCCGCGTCCAGCCCTTCGCCAGTTCCCTGACGTGTCAGGTGATCCAACAACCTTTCCTGCCCGTCGGCCACCCGTAACAGGGGGTCTATCACGGGGTTTTGTCCGGCTTGTGAGTCCAGCCGCACCGCAAGGGTCGCCACCGCATCCGTCAAACTGCCGATGCGTTCGTCCAGCATCGACCGGCTGACATCGGACTGGGTGAACATGGTTTGCAGGCTTTCGATCTGTTCAGACATGTGATCCAGCACGCTGGCCATCACCGCGCCTTCGCTGCCCGCTGACTCTCCGTCTGAACCGGCGAAAGACACCCGCGTGATCGTTGACAACCATTCCTCAAGCTCGCGGTAAAACCTGTTCTGCCCGTGGCTGGCAAACAGTTCCAACAGCCCGACAACCAGTGACCCGCTTAACCCCAGAAGTGACGAGGCAAAGGCAACACCCATGCCGCTTAGCTGTCCCTCAAGGCCCGTCATCAAGCGATTGAAAACCGCAACTCCGGCTTCTCCGTCTTCGGGGGCAAGGCTGCGGATCGTATCAACCAGGGCCGGGACAGTTGTGGCCAAACCGTAAAACGTGCCCAAAAGCCCCAGAAAAATCAAAAGGTTGACAATATAGCGCGTGATTTCGCGGGCTTCGTCAATCCGCGTCGCGACGGATTCCAGGATGGATGTGGCCGACGACGACGCGATCTGCATCCGTTTGGAACGTGATCGCAACAACGTGGCCAGCGGCGTCAACAGTCGCGGCGCGCGCGCGCCGTCAACTTCGGCCCGTTCGGCGGCAAAGGATTCAATCCAGCGCACCGACGACACAAGCTGGGCGACCTGCCAGAAACAGGCGATAACCCCGATCACAAAGACAAAGGCGATGAACCCGTTCAAATAGGGGTTGGCCTCAAACACCGGCAGGACAGACGGCGCGGCAAACACCACGCCAATACCTGTCAGGGCCAGTACGATCAGCATCGAAATGATCTGTCGTACAGGTTGTGAAAACTGCGTTTGGGCCTCGCGGTCCGGCTGGTCCATAAGGACGTTTCCTGACACTATTCTATTGGCCAAGACCTTAGGGCGAACACCCGCCTAAGCCAAGGATTTATCGACAATCCGGCGCACCCGCTGCGCAAGATACGTAAGGTCACTGTCCGCGATCCCCAGGCTTTCCAGATGCTCGGTCGTCGCCCACAGGTATTCACGGTTCGCCCCGCGCCGCCCATAGGCGTTTGCAATGACGCGCGCCTGATCTTCGATCGGCAAGCCGCCGCAATATTGTTCGTGGCCCGGGTCCACAACATAGGCCAGCGCTTCGACCTCGCGACCGTCATCCAACCAGATCGGCAAAACCTGTTCACGATAGGCCGATGACACCAATTCGCGTTCCCGCAATGCGGCCAGAACTGCCTCGGTGCCGGTGTCGGGCATCCTTAGGGCAACACCCTGGCACTGATCGCCCGCCGCTTCGTCCAGCGCCAGAACCAACCCCGGATCCGCCACGCTGCCCCGGTGGTGGATCGACCACATGCAAAAACTGCGCGTGAACCCTGGCAGGGTCGCGCCGACTGTTTCAGCCGGGGTAAATTCCGGGTTCCACATCAGAGAACCATAGCCGAAAACCCAAGACGTCATGTTCTGCAATCCAAAATTGACAGCCATTCTGCTGGCCTGACAGCCGCCGGGATTGTATGCCCCCACTGGCGACGCATCAAGATTGGTTAGCACCATCCGTCGCGGTCAAGAAGAGGTAGACGCGTGAAACGGCTTTTGATCCTGATACTTGTTCTTGCAACGGGCTGGTCTGCCTATTGGTTCATCGGTTCGCGCGGGGCCAAGGCCGCCTTTGCCGGGTGGTTCGACGATCGCCGCGCCGAAGGTTGGCAGGCCGATTATGCCGACCTGTCGGTCATCGGGTTTCCCAGCCGCTTTGACACGACCTTTACCAACCTTGCCATTGCGGACCCGGCCACAGGTTGGGCATGGGAGGCACCGTTCTTTCAGCTTCTGGCGCTGTCCTACCGTCCAACCTCGGTGATCGCCGTCTTTCCACCGGACAGCATCATCGCCACACCTGTCGAACAATTCGCTTTGACCACATCGGATACCAAGGCAAGCCTGTCACTGGACCCAAGCCCCCGCCTGCCCCTGAACAAGGTGACATTGATCGGCTCCGACATCGCCCTGACAGGCACCGGGCGCCTGTCACTGGATACATTGCGGCTGGCCGGTGAACGCCTGCCGGTCAGCACATCGGCCTATCGGTTGGGCGCGTTGGCGCAGGGTGTCGCCCTGCCCGCCCCATTCGTGCGCAAACTTGCCCAAGGAATTGCCCTGCCCCCCGCGCTGGAACGGGTCGAACTGGACATGAACGTAACGTTTGACCGCCCCTGGGATCTGGATGCGGTCGAACAACTGCGCCCTCAACCGCGTGAAATTGACCTGTCCCTGGTCAAGGCGGAATGGGGCGCGTTGCGATTGGCCGCAACCGGCAAGATCACCGTGGATGCAATCGGCCAGCCAAAAGGAAGCGTGTCGATCAAGGCCGAGCAATGGCGCGACATGCTGCGCGTCGCCGTGGCGGCAGGTGCCCTGCCCGAAGCCGTGGCGCAATCGGTTGAACGTGCGCTAGGGCTGGTGGCCAACCTGTCCGGGCGTCCGGACAGTTTGAACGTCACGCTCGATTTCCGGGATGGGCGGATGTTCCTTGGGCCGGTTCCAATCGGGGCCGCGCCGGTTGTGCGATTGCGCTGATCCTTGCCGCTCAGCGGCAATATGGCCCTGACCGGTAACGCGCCGTATCAAAATGGAAATGATCGCGGTGGAAACGGTTCGATTCAGGCCCCAGAACGGTTCCGAACGGGCCGCAGGCCGCCTTGTGCATCTTGCGCAAGATTTTTGAATCCTTGCGCTTTTTCCACCCGGTCAGCACGCTTATCTCTGTCCCGTCCCTAAGTTTGAACCCAGCGATATCAATCGCCCGCCCGCGCCCATGTTCCGAGATTTTGGCGCCCTTCTGATTATTGCGCGTCCGGCAGGCATAATGCGCCACAACGCGGATTTCGGCCACACCGCCACCACGCCGCCCGACGGCCGGTCGCATCCCCCTGTCCACCCATGTTTTCAACGCCTTGGCAGTTGTGCAATCCATCACTGAATGTGTGGACAACCCGACATCGGATACCGATTGGACGCGCACGGCATCATTCAACCCACAGCCGCGCAGCTTGGCGGGCACCCGGCCAACCTTTACGCCCTGAATGGCCGGATCGCCACAGATTTTCCCCTGCCGCTTTGCGGCGGTGACCCGGCGGCTCTTGTCCTCGACACCTTGCGTGCGCTCTTTGGGTCGCAAGAACGCCAACAGGCCGCGCCGCTTTTCCCTGCCCTCTCTTGGCACGCCATAGGTTTCGGGCGACACACCATCGCGCGGGTCGACTTCTGGCGCGGCAAATGCGGATCGTTCGCGTCGTTGCTGTGCCGCTGGCGGTGTTTCAACCGATCGGGCAATTGGCTTTGGGGCCACCCGCTGGGTGCCATCATCGGACATGAAAACGGATGACGGCAAAACCTGACCATTCACCACCTGCCCGCGCGCCACGGGCCGCAACGATTGCAAAGGCGCATCCGCCAGCGCCACGCCGGACAGCGCCCCATCCAGCAACATCAATGCCAAAACAGCGCCCACAAGACGCTGCCGGACAAACCTTGGCGCAATCCGCATCATGGTTTCTTTAGCACCCGACCAAAGTCTGGTGCATCCGTATCCTGTCCCGCCTCAATAATCCCACGCCGGATGGCGCGCGTGCGGGTGAAATAATCGAACAATTGGTCACCGTCGCCGGTGCGAATGGCACGCTGAAGGGCGAACAATTCCTCGGTAAATCGGCCCAAAACCTCAAGCGTGGCTTCTTTGTTCGTCAAAAACACATCGCGCCACATTGTCGGATCAGATGCGGCGATGCGCGTGAAATCACGAAAACCGGCCGCGGAATATTTGATCACTTCGCTGTCTGTCACGCGGCGCAGATCATCGGCCACGCCCACCATTGTATAGGCGATCAGGTGCGGCGTGTGCGAGGTGACGGACAACACCAGATCGTGGTGTTCGGCGTCCATTTCATCGACCAATGCGCCCATGCCTTCCCAAAGCGCGCGCAGCCGGTCAACGGGTTCGCGCGGCGTGCCATCGACGGGCACCAGCAAAAGCCAACGGTTTTCAAACAATTCCGCGAAACCGGATTCCGGGCCGGAATGTTCTGTCCCGGCAATCGGGTGTCCGGGAACAAAATGAACACCGGCAGGAATATGCGGCCCAACGGCGTCGATCACCGCACGTTTGACCGACCCGACATCACTGACCGTTGCACCCGGTTTAAGGTAAGGCGCCATTTCTTCGGCCACGGCGCGCATGGCCCCAACGGGCACACACAGCACCACCAGATCGGCGTCTTTCACGGCCTCGGCCACGCTGTCGCACACCCGATCACACAACCCGATCTTGCGTGCCGTATCGCGGGTCGCTTCGGTGCGGGCATAGCCTGTGACCTCGCCCGCAAGTCCGTCGCGCTTGATCGCCCAATACATTGACGACGCAATCAACCCCAAGCCAATCAAAGCAACACGGTCATACATCTGCGTCTGCGCCATCACCGCACCCCCTTGAACGTACCAATCGCCTGAACCACCCGGCGGCATGCCTGTTCATCCCCGACAGTGATCCGCAAACACTGAGGAAGCTGATACCCCCCCGTCCGGCGCACAAGAATACCGTCTTCGCGCAGGGCGGTATCGCAGGCCTCCGCCTCTTCGGCGCTGTCAAAACGCACCAACAGGAAATTGGCGTGGCTTTCGTCACACCCCAGCCCCATCTGCACCAAGGCGTTGCGCAGCCAGTCGCGCCAACGGCTGTTTTCCAACCGACATCTGCGGGTGAAATCCACATCCCGCACCGCCGCTTCGGCCGACGCCATCTGCGCCTGTGACAGGTTGAACGGCTGGCGCAACCTGTTGAGCACATCAATGATGTCGCGCGACGCATAACCCCAACCGATGCGCAGCCCGCCAAGCCCGTAAATCTTGGAAAACGTGCGTGTCATGACGACATTCGGGTACGTGTCCACCAACCCGGCGCCGCCGTCGAACCCATCGACAAATTCCGCATAGGCCCCGTCATGAACCAACAGGACGGATCCCGGCAAACCGCCCGCCAACCGGTCCAGTTCATCTTGGGACAGCATTGTGCCGGTCGGGTTGGCCGGATTGGCCAGAAACACGATCCGCGTGCGATCCGTCACCGCGGACAGGATCGCGTCAACGTCAATGCGCCGTTCGGATTCAGGCACCTCGATCGGGGTGGCCCCAACGGCCTTGGCCAGGATCGGATACATTGAAAACCCGTGTTGGGTGGTGATCACCTCATCCCCCGGACCGGCATAGGCCTGGGCCACGAATTGCAAAACTTCGTCCGATCCGACGCCACAGATGATCCGGTCAGGGTCCAGCCCGTTGATGTCCCCAATCGCCGCCCTTAACGCAGCGTGATCGGTGTTGGGGTAGCGGTGCAGGTCCATCGCCGCGCCCTGAAACGCGGCACGCGCCTTGTCCGAGCACCCATAGGGGTTCTCGTTCGAAGACAGCTTAAGCACCTCATCCCGGCCCGCGATCTTGCTCGCTCCGCTGACATAAAGCGCAATGTCCATGATACCCGGCTGCGGCTGGATCTTGTCCGTCATGGTAAACACCCCGTAAATCCCGCCCCTCATATCGAAGCGCCGGGGCCAAGGCCAGTGCCAGTCCGTGCGGCAGGGATGTCCGTTAGGCGCACGTTTTCGTCAGACCGGCGCAAGCGTTCTGGCCAAAGGGTGTGACAGTCTTTCCCCACAGACCACAGGAGAACGCCATGTATGTCGCGATAATCGATTTCCCCATACTTGATCAGGACCGCGCGCGGGCCTTGGCCGCCTTGTCACGCGACGCCAAAGCCGCGCGCGCCATGCCCGGAAACCTGGCCTTTCGGGTGCTGAGCGATGCCAAAAACACCGAGCAGATCACCGTTTTGCATCGCTGGGAGGACAAGGCCGCGTGTGACGCCTATGTCGGTTCGCCCCTATTCACCCGCATCGGCGAAGAAATTCGCCCCCTGATGGCCGGTGCGCCTGTATCCCTGCGCCTTCACGCGCATGAAGACGCGCCAGACCTTGATCGTTAAACTGCCCCACGTCAGGAGACACCGAATGGAATTCGCCCCCCTCGCCCTTGCTGCCCTTTTGGGGATTGTGCACATCGTCTTGGCAGCTCAGGCCGCCAACCAAATACGCGGGCTGCGCTATGCCATTGGCCCACGCGATGAAACCATTGCTCCATTGGATGGCGTCGCTGCACGCCTGCGCCGGGCACAAACCAATTTCCTTGAAACTTTCCCTATCTTTGCGGCGCTTTTTCTGGCCGCCACACTCCTTGACGTGTCGGATTGGCGAATGGTGTGGGGGCCGTGGCTCTACCTTGGGGCACGGGTCGTCTATGTCCCGCTTTATGCCTTTGGGGTAACCCTGTGGCGCACTCTGGCTTGGAATGCCGCATCGGTCGGTCAATTGTTGATCCTTTGGGCAGTTCTGTGGCCATGACGGCGAATGCCTATACCGTTTATCAGGACTTTGCGCCGGCACCGGCGATGCCCTTTCGCATGGACCGCCATTACCTTCTTTACGCAGCGCGCGGGGCAATGCGGCTTGAGGCCGAAGGCCGGTCGTGGTCCCTGCCTCCGGCGCGCGCAGCCCTTATTGCCGCCGGTCACGAGGTCATCGTCACGATCCCCCAGCCGCTGACGGCCCTGTCGGTTCTGTTCACCCCGGACTCCACGCCCCCGTTGAAATCGGCCCTGACAGTGTTTGAAATCAGCCCCTTGGCGCGCGAGTTGCTGACGGCCTGCCGGGAACATTCCGATCCACAGGCCACCTTGCCCCCCCGCCCCATGGCCCTGTTTACGGCCCTGGCCCAAGAGGTCTGGCATCTGGCCGAAACACCGTCTTCGGCGCATATGCCAGCGGGCAAATCAGCGGTTGTGCGCAAGGCGCTGCGACTGACCCAGGAACGGTTGGCTGACGACCCGTCGCTGGACGTTCTTGCCGCTGATCTGGCCATCACGCCCCGGACCCTTGCGCGCCATTTCGCCAGCGAACTGGGCATGTCGTGGCGCGCCGCGTTGCGTCGCTTGCGGATGATCCGGGCCATTGAAATGCTGGCCGAGGATGGAACCGCAGTTACCGAAGTGGCGCTGTCGTGTGGGTATTCATCAATGTCAGCGTTCAGCGCCGCCTTTCGCGACATGACAGGGCAAAGCCCGGCCGAATTCCGACGGTCGTTCCGCTCTGCCGCCTGAAAACCGCCGCCGCCGCCCCCCGCCCCCCGCCGAACTGCGCCGCAAAGACGACACTGCACGGCGCACACTTGACCATGGCGCCAATGGCCCAACGAAAAAGGGCCACACCCGGCGGCGTGGCCCTTTCATTTCGATACGGCGCGGAACGATTAGTTCTGCGCGTAATATTCGATGACGAGGTTTGGTTCCATCATGACAGGATAAGGCACATCACCCAATGTGGGGGTGCGCACGAATGTCGCTGTCATTTTGGAATGATCCGCCTCAACGTAATCTGGCACGTCGCGCTCTGGCAGGCCTACGGCCTCCAAAACGATGGCAAGTTGCTTGGACTTGTCGCGCACTTCGACAACATCGCCTTCTTTGACGCGGTAGGACGGGATGTTGACCCGTTTGCCGTTCACAGTGACATGGCCGTGGTTCACGAACTGACGTGCGGCGAACACGGTCGGCACGAATTTCGCACGGTACACAACGGCGTCAAGACGGCGTTCCAGCAGACCGATCAGGTTTTCACCAGTATCGCCCTTCACACGTTCGGCTTCGCCATAGATGCGGCGGAATTGTTTTTCGGTCAGATCGCCGTAATAGCCCTTGAGCTTTTGCTTGGCGCGCAGCTGAAGGCCGAAATCGGAAATCTTTTGCTTGCGACGTTGGCCATGCTGGCCGGGGCCATATTCGCGACGGTTGACCGGGGATTTCGGACGACCCCAGATGTTTTCGCCCATCCGGCGGTCAAGTTTGTATTTGGCAGTCGTGCGTTTGGTCACGGCTGATCTCCTTCAAAAGGGGCGCCGCCCGGTTGGGCGGCTATGAAGGGCGTTGTCCTTTGGGCTGAAACCCCGACAGGAATCCCCTTGCGGGGTCCACCAACACCAATGAAGGCGCGCTTATGCGGGCGCGCCGCGTCAGAGTCAACACCCGCAGCAAACCTGCGCGCACCACCCGACACACAAACACGCGCCGCCAGCGCAGCGCGTGCAATATACCTGTGGTTCAGGCCGCTTCGTGCAACAGTATCGCGGCCTCGGGCGTGGTCAGGTTGCGCCGTGCGAAATCACCATAGGAATAGGCATTAACCTTGAGGTCCGGCATGCCATCCAGCAGGCGGGTGCGATCCCCGTCGGTCAATGTATCAAGCGACGCATTGGCGGGGTGGAAGCTTTCCGTTTCGACGCCGTTCGCCCAGACGATGCCATGCGATGGCAACAGCATGTGCACATAGGTGACTTCGCGTACCTTCGTATCCTGCACGATAGAGGTGCCATGCACCAGATCGCGCGCCGCCACCAATACCTCGTTCGTGTTGAACAGCGCGCGGGCCACGGGGCCACGCACCAGCATCCGATGTTCAGGAGACACCAGAAATTCCTCGTCCGGCTGGGCAATCCCAAAGGCGCTGGCGCGGATACGTATCGGGCGCAACCACGGCATTGTATATAGCCGCGCGCCCGTCATTCGCCGCGCACCAGTCCACAGAACCGGCTGTGCGCCATTGTCCTTTGTCTGAACGTAGTCGCCTTCGCGCAGGTCTTCGACCCGGCAAACGCCTTCGGGCGTGCGGATCCGCGTGCCCGGTGTAAAACAGATAAACCCGCCATGTTCGTTGACGTGGCTTTTGGGGGCTTCGCGCCGGTCGCCCAGCATGACATGCACAATCCAAAGATCGCTGTTGCGCGGCGGCATATCATCCACAAACATCAACAACGGCGGCGCCCCCGGCCCCACCGTGATCATTGTAACCGTGTAACTTTTTGCACCATTCGTGACGACAAAGCCCGTATCGGCCAACGGTTCGTCGATCACGACGTCCTCCAACCGTTTTGCCTGCGATGTCGCAACACCGACAAGCCTGCGCACATTGCGCGCCGCCCGCCGTCGAATATCCACTTGTTCGCCCGCCAGCTCAAGCTGCAGCACTTCTGAAGGTCCGTCCACCCTTACGGCATCGCCGCCCCAGGACCATGCGGCCCCGACACTTAGGGATTGAACTGGAGCGGCCGGAAGGCCATCCACTTCTGTCTGCGACCAGGAGATAACGAACGTGCCCCGATAGCCCGTTCCCATTGCCTGTATTCTGCCCGTTCTTGTTTGCTCTTGTTATTATGCCAGTCGTTTGCCGACCGCGTTATTATGTCAGAGACGTTAACAGACAGGTTCCAACCAGGAAACTATTTCTTTCGCATATTCAGAAATCGTAATCCAAACGCAACGATCCGATCACTTGGCCTTCGGTTTGGGCCGAAAATTCCTTGCTCAGCCAGGTCACACCGTAAAAGACGCGCGCCTTCTTGCCCTCCCAATGAACCCCGGCGCGCACACGCGCACGATCTTCGACCCCGAATGCCGGTTCTGGCAGGAATATGCTGTCGGTGACTTTGGCAACATCTGCGCCCATCACAAAGCTAAAGCCCGGCGCATGCTGTTTCAGGGTGCGGTATCTGTTACCAGACACCGGATCGCGCACAAGCAATTCGCCCCGGCCAACCTCACCAACGGTAAGGTCCACACCCGCGCGCACCAGCGTTTCAACGCCATAGCGCCCTTCGACAAAGGGGCGAATCTGCGCGTTGCCCATGTCGAAACTGCGCCCGACCTCGGCCACGAGTGACCCGTGAAACCCGTTGCCTATCCCCGCGGAACGAACCGCCTTTTCCGCTTTTGGCACGCCGATAATGTCGTGGAACATGTTCTGAATATGATACAATCCGGTCTGATCGCCGGTCACCACCAAATCACCGCCGGTGGCAATTTCGATCCCGCGCCACTGGAAATGCGTGTGCAGGCCAAAGGACACCGCATTCGCATAAAGCCGGTCCGCGGGATCAGGGTTCCTAAGATTGTCGGGCGCGACAATCTGCCCATGCAGCCTGAATTCCAGCATTTGACCTGGCCGCGTCGGCAAGGCCCCCTGCCATTCCGGCCCCCAGACATAGCTGGCCGCGACCGACCCGGATTGCCACCTGTCCTGAAGATCAAAGAAGACATCGTTATTCACCAGCCGACCATGGCCCAAATACCCGAAATCCTGCGCAAGTCCCGGTGCGGCGGTGAACAGGGCGGCAACCCCGGCGGCAATCAGACGGCGCATGATGATGTCCTGATGTTAAGGTTCGCGAAATCATCTTGGGTTTAGCCCAACGTCGCGAACCCGACCAGTGGCCCACACGCGTTGATTGTGCGCCTTGTTGCCGATTTGCCCCGCTCTGACGGGTCAGTTGGGCTGTTTGTCCGCTGCCGCCTCAAGGCCGGGGTATTTCCACCCCAGCGTCAGACCGCGCACAATGAATGAGATGTGAAAGGCCGCCCATAAACCGTGGTTGTCCAACATCGGTATCAAGGTCATGACAGCCGCAAAATATGCAGCAGCCGAAATCATCATCATGTTGCGCATGTCGCGGGTGCGTGTTGCGCCGATGAAAATGCCATCCAGCATCCAGGATGCCGCCCCTGTCAGCGGGGCCAGAACCATCCAAGGCAGGAAATCCCGCGCAGACTGGCGCACCTCGGGCGAAGTTGTCATCAGATCAATGATCAACCCGCCAGCCACAGCGAACACCAGCGCCATGGCAATCGCGGTGAACGCCCCCCATGCCGATGTCAGGAGTGCCGCGCGCCGCAGGGCAAGCCTGGCCCGCGCCCCATGTGCCTGCCCGATCAGAGATTCCGCCGCCAAGGCGAACCCGTCCATGGCATGGGCCGTTATGAAAAGGAACTGAAGCAAAACCTGATTGGCCGCCAGACGAACGTCACCCAGCCCCGCGCTGAAAAACAGAAACGAGGTGAAAATCGACAACAAAAGAAGCGACCGTATCAAGATGTCCGTGTTCACAAGCGCCATGTGTTTCAATCGAACCCGATCAAACACGCGCGGCCAGTCGCGCCATGCGGGCCCCACAAACGCGGCGCGGCAAAACCACAACCCGATCGCGGCCCCCAGCACTTCGGACATCGCGGTGGCGACGGCCACGCCCCAAACGCCCCAGCCCAACCCCAGAACGAACCAGAAATCCAACAGGATATTGGTGCCATTCATCACAACCTGAATCACAAGAACCGCCCGTGTGCGTTCCTGGGCAATCAGCCATCCGGTCAACCCATAGATCGCAATCGCCGCGGGGGCCGAATATATCCGCACGCCCAAATAGGTCCGCGTCATTGCTTCGACTTCGGGTGTTGCGGGCGAAAGGGCCAGCGCGGCGCTGAATATCGGCCATTGAAACACTATCAACGTCAGGCCCGCCGCAATGGCCACGATCAGCGCCCGTGACAACAACGCCGCCACCTCGGCTTTGTCGCGCGCGCCAATCGCCTGAGAGGTCAGGCCGGTGGTACCCATCCGCAAAAACCCGAATGTCCACAACAGCGACGTCAGGATGATCGCACCCAATCCAACGGCGCCAATCGGTTCCGGCAGGCCCATTTGGCCCACAACCCCGGTATCCACAGCGCCCAGAATAGGAACGGTTGCATTGGATATCACGACCGGAACGGCAATCTGCAGAACCCGGCGGTTGCTAAGAACGGGCGGCGTGTCAGGCGGCGCGCCGTCGGTCATCCGACATTGTCCTGTTGCGGCATGACAAAATGGCCCAACCCATGCGCAAACGGGCGATCCCGGTTGTCCTGCCATGCTTCGACCAGAACACTTGCGTACCGCCGCCCCGACCGTGTCACCTGCGCCCGCGCATAGGCATCACGCGGCAACCCCGATCGCAAATAGTCCACGGTAAAATCAATCGTGCGTGGCAGGCGCGGCACCTGTCCGGCGGCCATGGCGGCCACGTCCACTTCTCCGCTTTCGATCCCGTCCCACATCGTGGCCCAGGCCAAACCCACGATCGCGCTCACCTCAAGAAACGCGGCGGTGACACCACCATGCAGGGCCGGAATATGTGGATTTCCGATCAACATCTCGCGAAACGGCAAAAGGGCAGTCACCTCATCGCCGCGCCGTTCGAATTCGATTCCAAGGAACCGGATATATGGCACCCCCTGCACCATGGCCCTGAGCGCGGCATCGCGCCGCGTTTTGACCACCTGCATTGGTTCTGGTTTCGCCTGCGCCATTATCTGTGATCCGCCGTAAAGGCACCGGTTGCGGTGGCAACAGGGCGCGCGTCATCACCCGGATCGCCGCCCTCACCGTCAACCGCCACGACGCGCACGAACGCCACGGATCGGGTGATGTGGTGGCATTCCGCCGTCGCGGTAATCGCCCTTCCCGGCACTGCGGGGCGCATATATTCGATCCGCAGGTCAATCGTGGCCGTCATTTGCGGTGCGTCCGGATGCGACATAACCGCCGCCCCCGAACATGTGTCCATCAATGTCGATACCGCGCCGCCGTGAATGACCCCGGTTTCAGGATCGCCCACAAGATCGCTGCTATATGGCATCGACATCGTCGCCACCCCTTCACCGATGTCTTGCAAGGTTATCCCCAAAGCCCGCGCATGCGGCAACGTGGTGATGAAGGCCTGCGCGATTTGTCGTTTTTCCTGCGCGTCCATGTCCATCCTGCCGCGTGATCACTGCCGGGATAACACCCTCATTTTCCGCCGAGGGCAAGCACGGCTGTTGCCCCGGAGCACTTAAATGCCTAACTTGGTTGAATGCATTGGATGAGGCGCGAATGAGCGACGAACGCCTGAGTTTTAAAGAAATGTGCGCACGTTTTGACGTAACGCCGCGCACACTTCGGTATTACGAATACATCGAGCTGATTCAGCCTGTTCGCGAAGGACGATCCCGGTTTTATTCGCGGCGCGATATCGCACGGATGAAACTGATCCTGCGGGGCCGGAAATTCGGGTTCCCGCTTGAGGATATTCGCCAGTGGCTGCAAGTTTATGATCAGAACGGCAGCGAACAGCAGATGTGCGAATGGATCGAACACGCAGATCGCCAACTTGCCGAACTTGCCGACCAGCGCAGCCAGCTGGACGAAGCCATTGAAGAACTCCGCGCCTTGCGAAACGATACCGCAAAACTTCTTGGATTAACGTCGGTCTGACGCAAACTGCGCATGTTTTCACAGAAAACACGACATTTTCGCCTCTGGCCCCGCGAAAGAAAATGATCCGTGACGCCACGACAACTTGAGTGATCTTACCCGATCACCAAAGTGACGTGGCGTAGCGACTACGTAAACCAAAATTTTCGTTGTAACCTAAACTTGGCTGTTCCATTTGCCGACCACCCGGACAAAATTTGACCGGACAGTCAGAAATTGGAACGGACACCGAGTTATGACCGAAGACACAATGACGATCCGCGAAATGTGCGACCAGTTCGAAGTAACACCGCGCACTTTGCGATTCTACGAATCTAAGGAACTGCTGTTCCCGATCCGCGTTGGACAAAAGCGTTTGTTCACACGTCGCGACCGGGCCCGGCTTAAACTAATCGTGCGCGGCAAGCGTTTTGGTTTCAGCCTTGAGGAAATACGCCAATTGCTGGACCTCTATTATGTCGGAGACCAACAAAAGACCCAGTTGGAAAAAACCCACCAGATCGCACAAGAACGACTGGCCGACATGCAACGCCAGCGCCAGGAACTGGACGACGCCATCGCTGACCTCGAAGAGCAGATGGACTGGGGCGCGAAAATGATTGCCTCGCTGAACGAAAAGAAAGTTGTGGGCGGCTAACGCCACACGAACGACGCCGACACAAATAAGGGAGAGATCACATGCCGAGTTACACAGCCCCCGTTAAGGATATGCAGTTCATTCTACACGATGTCCTGAACGTATCGAACAGCGACATTCCCGGCTATGATGATCTGGACAGTGATTTCACCGCGGCCATCCTCGAAGAGGCCGGCAAAATTTCAGGCGAAGTTCTGGCACCGCTGAACCTGATTGGCGACGAACAAGGCTGCCGGCTGGAAAATGGCGTGGTTTATACACCCGACGGGTTCAAAGCCGCCTTTGACCAAATGCGCGACGGTGGCTGGACCGGTCTTGATTGCGACCCTGAATATGGTGGGCAGGGCATGCCGTATATTCTGGGCGTCGCAACCGGCGAAATGTTCACCGCCGCGAACATGGCCTTTACGATGTATCAGGGGCTGACCCATGGCGCCTATTCCGCCATCCATGCCCATGGCACGGACGCGCAAAAGGCAAAATGGCTGCCCAAGATGGTCACGTGTGAATGGACCGGCACCATGAACCTGACCGAACCGCATTGCGGCACCGATTTGGGCATGATGCGCACCAAGGCGGAACCGCAAGCCGACGGATCCTACAAAATCACGGGGCAAAAGATCTTCATCTCTGCCGGTGACCACGACATGTCGGACAACGTTGTCCACCTGGTTCTGGCAAAGATTCCAGGTGGCCCTGACGGGATCAAAGGCGTGTCGCTATTTATCGTCCCGAAATTCCTGGTCGATGACGACGGCAACACCGGCGAACGCAATGGCGTCGCTGTTGGCAAGCTGGAAGAAAAGATGGGGATCCACGGCAACGCGACCTGCGTGATGAACTATGAAGACGCGACCGGCTATCTTTTGGGTGACGAACACAAAGGCATGCGCGCCATGTTCACCATGATGAACGAAGCGCGCCTCGGCGTGGGTATGCAAGGCCTCGCGGTGGCCGAAGCGGCCTATCAAAACGCGTTGGCCTATGCCAAGGACCGCTTGCAGGGCCGCGCCATTACAGGGGCGGAAAACCCCGATGGCCCCGCCGACCCGCTGATCGTGCACCCTGACATCCGCCGCGGATTGATGGACCAGAAAAGTTTCGTCGAAGGCGCGCGTGCCTTTGCCCTTTGGGGCGCTGAACAGATTGACCGCGCGCACCGGCGTCAGGACAAGACGGCCGAGGGCGCTATCTCGCTTTTGACACCGGTCCTCAAAGGGTTTCTGACCGATCAGGGCTTTGACATGACCGTTCTGGCCCAGCAAATCTATGGCGGGCACGGCTATATCGAAGAATCCGGCATGTCACAATTTGCCCGTGATGCGCGGATCGCGATGATCTATGAGGGCGCGAACGGTGTTCAGGCGCTCGATCTTGTTGGGCGCAAACTGGCCGCAGACGGCGGCAAACCCGCCATGGCCTTTTTCGAGATGGTCAAAACCTTCTGCAAAGACAACGCTGACGACGAAGACATCTCCAAAAACTTCATCGAGCCTCTCAAAACCGCGTCCAAACACCTGCAGGAAGCAGCCATGTTCTTCATGCAGAACGGCATGAAAAATCCGAACCATGCCTTGGCCGGGTCCTATGATTTCATGCACCTGTTCGGTCACGTCTGCCTTGGCCTAATGTGGTCGCAAATGGCCCTGGCGGCCAAGGCCAAGCTTGACGCGGGAACAAGTGATACTGAGTTCTATGAAACCAAACTTGCGACCGGGCGCTATTATATGGCCCGCCGCCTGCCTGCGACGTCAATGCACCTGGCCCGGATCACATCCGGCGCCGAAAGCGTGATGGCGCTGAGCGCCGACAACTTTTGAGCACGGGGAAAAACCCGCGCCACGAAGACCAACAGGGGGCAAAGGTCCCCACTCACGAAAAGGCCGCTCGCGCGGGGATGCGCGAGCGGCCCGCCGCGTGCATAAATGCGCATAACGCAGGAGGAGTGACATGCCAAAACGGTTTCGCCTGACCCGGCGCCTGCCCGTGGCCATGACCGAAGACGCTTATCGCCGCCTGAAACGCTTTGCCAATGACGCCGGCCTGGAAGAAGGCGAGGCCCTCTCTTTTCTGTTCGAAAATTTTGACAGCGTCACACATGACGAAAATCTGCCCCACAGGCTTCGCATATTCCAAGCCGAACTTTCGGATCGGAAGCGTTGATGGCCCGCGCCGCTCACATAAGAACGAAACGCGCGCGGCACGTCACGACCCAACGCCTCCGGCGGAAGTATTTTGGGAAAGATGAAGCACAAGACGTGTCCACCCCACGCCGCCGGACCCTGTTGCAATCGGGTCAGGGCGGCGCGAGGCTTCACCTTTCACGCCCATCGGCTCTTCAGCCTGGTACGCAGGAACAATGTGACGGTGGCGTGGTTAACATGACGTTACCGCCCCCTTCATCTTTCCAAAAATACTTCACGGGGGTCCGGGGGTGTGAAACCCCCGGCCTGCCACCAACCAACGGGAGATACCTATGACACTCAAGCTTCATTGCTTTGGCGAAAGCGGCAATGCCTACAAGGCCGCGCTGCCCCTCGAACTTTCTGGCCTTGAGTGGGAACCCGTCAAGATCGACTTCTTCAATGGTGGCACCAAGACCGAAGACTACCTGGCCAAAAACGCCATGGGCGAGGCTCCGATGCTTGAGGATGGCGATACCGTTTTATCGCAATCCGGGGTCATTCAGCTTTATATCACCGAAAAGAGCGGCAAATTCGGCGGGACCACCCCGGAGGCCAAACGTGAAGTCATGCGTTGGATGTTCTTTGACAATCACAAGATGTCTTCCCAATGTGGCACACAGCGCTTCTTGATGAATTTCCTGCCCGAAGAAAAACGTCCAAAGGAAGTCATCGGCTTTTTCGCCGGTCGTCTCAAGGCGGCTTTCCGCGTTCTTGATGCGGGCCTTGAGGGGCGAGACTGGCTTGTGGGCACTGGCCCGACCCATGCGGATTTCGCAAACTGCGGATACCTTTTCTACCCCGAACCATTTGGATTCGATCGAAAGGACTGGCCGAATATCGACCGTTGGCTTTCCAACATCGAAGCGCTCGAGGGGTGGAAACACCCCTATGACCTCATGCCGGGCCGTCCGTCAGAGCGAAGCTGAGAAAGGGCAGACCCGATGCCAAGCGTTTTCGACAAGGTAGTCCTGCTCAATTCCGATACCGCACACGCGTTGCGGGAGACAGGCCAACGCACCCTTTTCGACGCAGCGCAATCAACCATCCCCACAGCCTTGAACGTCAAGATTGTGGACACCAACACATACGTCAGGATGCCGCTACCCAAAGCGCGGCACCTGGCCGAAACCCCGACCAAATTCGCAAGCAAAGAGGGATCATCATGACCGACGCCTTTATCTATGACACCGTGCGTTCCCCGCGTGGCAAGGGCCGCCCGGATGGCAGCCTGCACGAAGTTACCGCCGTCGCGCTTGGCAAACAGATGCTGAACGCAATCGCAGAACGCAATGGCCTGACCGGCCACGCGGTCGAAGATGTGATCTGGGGCAATGCCACCCAGGCCATGGAACAGGGTGGCTGTCTTGCGCGTACCACTGTTCTTGCATCGGACCTGGATCAATCAATTCCTGGCCTTTCGATCAACCGTTTTTGCGCAAGCGGAATGGAGGCGGTGAACCTTGCCGCCAACCAGGTGCGCGGCGGTGCCGGCGATGGGTACATCGCTGGCGGGATCGAAATGATGTCTCGCGTGCCCATGGGCAGTGATGGCGCGGCCGTCGCCGTGGACCCGACCGTGGCGCTTGACGATTACTTTGTCCCCCAAGGCATCAGCGCCGACATCATCGCCACGGAATACGGGATCAGCCGCGATGACGCGGATGCCCTTGCCGTGCGATCCCAGGAACTGGCCGCAAAGGCCTGGAAAGAAGGGCGTTTTGCCAAGTCCATCGTGCCTGTGCGCGATGTAAACGGCCTGACCATCCTGGACCGCGATGAATATATTCGCGAAGGCACTGACATGCAGACGCTCGGTGCGCTAAAGGCCGCGTTCAAGGACATGGGCGAAGTGATGCCGGGGTTCGACAATGTCGCCCGCCTGAAATATCCCCATCTTGAGCGGATCAATCACATCCACCACGCCGGGAATTCATCCGGTATCGTGGACGGGTCCGCTGCGGTTCTGATCGGGTCCAAGGCATTCGGAGAGGCCAACGGGCTGAAACCACGCGCCCGCATTCGCGCCACCGCCAAAATCGGCACCGATCCGACGATCATGCTGACAGGCCCTGTTCCCGTGACCGAAAAAATCCTGGCCGACAATGGCATGACCATCGGCGACATCGACCTGTTCGAAGTGAACGAGGCGTTTTCCGCCGTCGTTTTGCGGTTTATCCAGGCGTTTGGCGTGGACATGGACAAGGTCAACGTCAACGGAGGCGCGATCGCCATGGGCCACCCATTGGGGGCGTCGGGCGCGATCATTATCGGCACATTACTGGACGAACTTGAACGGTCCGGCAAGGAAACCGGTTTGGCCACATTGTGCGTTGCCTCAGGCATGGGCGCGGCCACGATTATTGAACGGGTCTGAACGTTGGACACCGCAGAATTCCAAACCTTTCTGGACGCGATTTCCGATTGTTTTATCAATCGGGATTTCGCCCCGTGGGAGGCCCGGATTCTGCTGCCCTTCACGATGACCACCCGACTGGGGCCGGTCCTTTTGCGCGACACCAAGGCGTTGCGCACGAATTTCGACCACTACGTCAAAGCATGCGAAATCATGCATCTCGACACGATCTATCGGCGGCCAATCTCACTCGAAGATGCCCGCGATGGAACCATGATCGGCACCTATGAAACCGAATTACTAAGCCACGGCCAACGCGCGACGCCCCCATATGTGGCGTCGATGCTTTTGAATGACACGGCTGAGGGGTGGAAAATGTCTTCTATCCTCAACGCACGCGGTCACGCAGACTGGACCGGGCTTGACCCAATGACGGAGACAGACAAATGACTGAATTCACAATGGAAAAAGGCGCCGATGGCGTCGCGGTAATCACCTGGGATCTGCCGGGAAAAAGCATGAATGTGCTGACCATGGGCGGCGCTGCGGAACTGGACGCCGCCATTGATGACGCCCTGGGTGATGATGCCGTCAAGGGCATTGTCATCACATCTGGCAAAGACACGATGGCCGGCGGTATGGACCTGAATGTGTTGGCCGACATGAAGACGGCGGGCGCACAAGGTGTGTTCGACGGCATCATGACATTGCACCAATTGCTGCGCAAAATTGAACGCGCAGGGATGGAGCCCAAGACAAACAAGGGCGGCAAACCCATCGCCGCTGCGGTCCCTGGAACGGCCATGGGCATCGGGCTGGAACTCCCGCTTGCGTGCCACCGTATCTTTGTGGCCGACAACCCCAAGGCCAAATTGGGCCTGCCTGAAATTCAGGTCGGGATTTTTCCCGGTGCCGGCGGCACGACCCGCCTGGTGCGCAAGATGGGTGTGATGATGGCCGCGCCATTCCTTCTTCAGGCCAAGATGAGCGACCCCAAGGCGGCCGTTAAGGCCGGGATCGCGGATGAATTGGCCGATGACCCGGTCGCCGCGGCCAAGGCGTGGGTTCTGTCCAACCCGGACATCGTCAAACCATGGGATGCCAAGGGATATAAAATGCCCGGCGGCGCGCCCTATCATCCGGCGGGTTTCCCGACATTTGTCGGCGCGAATGCCATGATCAACGGGCAAACCTGGGGTGCCTTCCCTGCCGCAAAGGCCCTGTTGTCCGCCGTTTACGAAGGCGCGCAGGTGCCGTTTGACACCGCCCTGAGGATCGAAGCACGCTGGTTCACATCGGTGATCATGAACCCGTCGTCATCCGCGATGATCCGGTCGCTGTTCCTGAACAAAGAAGCCCTGGAAAAAGGCGCGAACCGCCCCGATGCCCCCGACCAGCGGGTCAAGAAACTGGGCGTGATGGGCGCGGGCATGATGGGCGCGGGCATTGCTCTTGTCTCGGCGCAGGCCGGGATTGATGTCGTCCTGATCGACCAAAAACAGGAATCGGCTGACAAGGGCAAAGCCTATGCCGAAGCCTATTTCGACAAGGGCATCAAACGCGGCAAAGCCACCGAAGAGAAAAAGGCCGAGGTGCTGGGCCGGATCAATGCGACGACCGACTACGCGGCATTGTCCGACGCCGACCTGATCATCGAAGCGGTGTTCGAAGACGTCGCCGTCAAGGCCGAGGTGACAAAGAACGTCGAAGCGGTGATCCCCGACACTTGCATCTTTGCATCGAACACATCGACCCTGCCGATCACCGGCCTGGCCAAGGCTTCCAGCCGCCCGGACCAATTCATCGGCATCCATTTCTTTTCGCCGGTCGAAAAAATGCTGTTGGTCGAGATCATCAAAGGCAAGGAAACCGGCAGCCGCGCGGTGGCCAAGGCGTTGGATTATGTGCGCCAAATCCGCAAAACCCCCATCGTCGTCAACGATGCGCGGTTCTTTTATGCCAACCGCTGTATCATCCCATACCTGAACGAAGGCGCGCGGATGGTGACCGAAGGCGTGGCGCCAGCGATGATCGACAATGCGGCGCGCATGCTAGGCATGCCTGTCGGACCGTTGCAGTTGATGGACGAAACCTCGCTTGATCTGGGTGTAAAGATCGCCAAGGCGACCAAGGCCGCCATGGGCGACGCCTATCCCAAGGATGCCAAACCGGTGGATGACCTGATGTTCACCATGGTGGATGCGGGCCGGTTGGGCCGCAAATCCAAGGCGGGCTTTTTCGATTATGATGAAAAGGGCAAGCGCCTTGGCTATTGGGACGGACTTGCGCAAAACTGCCCGCGTCTGGCCGAACAACCCGATGTCGAAGAAGTGCAGGATCGTTTGATGTTCGCGCAGGTGCTAGAGGCCGTGCGCGCCCTGGAAGAAAACGTTCTGGAAGACATCCGCGAAGGTGACGTTGGCGCGATCTTGGGCTGGGGCTTTGCGCCGTGGTCGGGTGGTCCGTTCAGCTGGCTGGACATTCTGGGCGCGGACGAAGCGGTGAAACGCTGTGACCGCCTGACTGAAACCTACGGGGTGCGCTTCACCACACCGAACCTGCTGCGCGAAATGGCCGACAAGGGCGAAACGTTTTACGGCCGTTTCGGACCCGCGGCCCAAGCGGCCTGATTAAAGACGCCTGCGCAGCACAGGTAGGACCGGATCGCGTGCCCCATTCGGGGGGCACGCATCACCGCCACGGCCGATGCCAAGGCACCGTGATCCACAAAAAAACCGCGCCTTGGTTGCCCAGGGCGCGGTTTTCACACTGTCCAAAGTTACCGGATCAGGCGACTTGCGCCATAGGAGCGCCTTGTGCGCCATTTTGTGACCGGCTGGCACCGCTTAAAACCGTGTCGTAGATTTCGCAGCGGATGTCAGCGATCAGGTCGCCGTCGAAATCAGTCGAAAGCATCTGATAATCCGAACCGTTTTCGCCAAGCAGCATGCGTTCCATCATGTCGCCGCCACCGGCGCAAACACACAAGGACCCACTGGCAGTGAAAACGATTTCGTCTTCGTCAAACTGCAGCACGTAAACCTCGACGGATTGGGCGGGTTCGAAACGTTCAATCCCGCACACACCTTCGAGGGCCTCAGCGTGCAACAGGGCAAATGGGTCACCGGTCGCGGCTTCGGCGGCGTCACTTTCGACCATCAGGCCCTGACGCGGTGGCACGGTCATTGCTTCGCGGTTGCCCAGAACACCTGCAGGGACATGCAGGGGACGGAACTGGCGTGGGCAGCGGCCGATGCCGTTCCACAATGTCACGCGACGGGCTGACCGCAGAATGCGCAGGCCATTGTCGAAAGTCAGGATGGCATCGCCAACCTCAAGCTTTTCGACCAACTGCCAACCGCGCATTGTTGCGACCCGCGTTCCGGATGCAATCCCCGACATCACGCCGTGGTCCGAAGCACTCATCGCTGCTTGCAGTGCATCGTCTTCGTTGTTCTGCTGCCAGTTCTGGCTCAGGTAATCCAACATGTTCGCGTCCCGTCTCTTGCAGCCTTTTTAGCCGCGTTGATTTGATGACCCTTTATCGCCAGAGATTCGCGTCCGAGTTTTGCCCCGAAACGGACAAGAATGTGTCACCGTTCCGTCATTGAGAACAAAGATCGGAATTCGGGGGAATTGGTGCGAATTTGATGGGTATTTTTCGCAAAATGTCAGAAGGCGTAGGAAAACCTTGCGACGTCTTCGGCAAAGTCTTCGCCTATCAACCGGGCTGAGTCGTGGTCGAAATAAGGCCGATAATCGGCATTTCGCGATGATGTGTTCGCCCGCTCCAGCCGCAGGGAAAACCCAAGATGGTCCCACAATGGTTCGGCGTCCGCCTCAAAGTGTTCCAGCCGGATATAAAGATCGCATTGGTCGCGCCCCTGCCCGTCTGACACATATGACCGCGCGGGCGTCGCGCGGAATGCGGCGCGGGTTTGGGGATCGCGGACAAAGGCATCAAATTCGACGCGCTGCGCCAGCTTTACCGCAGGGTGATCAAAGGTCTGGACCTGCAACCAATGGTAATAACTGACCACGCGGTCCCACGGATTGCGCACAAGGGTGAAAACAAACAGATCTGACATCTCATCAGCCGTGATCACCCCTTCCAGATCGGCTAGGCGTGAATGTTTCCATAAACGGCCCTTGGCGCTGACCCCATCCAGCCTGCCGCGCCGGTTGCGCGCCTTGGGCGTGTCGCCCAGCATCAGGTCATCCTTCATCGCGCGCCCCTCAAGCGCGAGCGCCATCGCTGTGCCGCCTGTCTTGGGGATGTGGATGAATATATAGCGACGGCCGCGCGACAGGATCATGTCCGCACAATACCCCGCCACACTCATGGGGCAAGTCGCGCCTTGCAGCAGGCGCGCCGGAACGGCACAAAGAACACTGAATACCACGCAGGGGGAGGATCGTGATGGGCTGGCTGGCTGATGAAACCGGATTGGAACGGAATGCGGCAAATTACGTTCCCTTGACCCCGCTTACCAATTTGACCCGCGCCGTGCGCATCTGGCCGGACCGGCTGGCCGTGGTTTATGGCCCCCATCGCAAGACATACCGTGACTACGCGGACCGTGTGTCGCGCCTTGCGTCGGCATTGGCCAAACTGGGTGTGGCCCCCGGTGATGTGGTCGCAACCATGATCCCGAATTTGCCCCCCCAGATCGAAGCGCATTTCGGCGTGCCCGCCTGTGGCGCGGTGCTGAACGCGATCAACACGCGGCTGGACGCGGACACTGTCGCCTACATTCTGGATCATGGTCAGGCCAAGGTTCTGATGGTGGACACCCAGTTTCTGCCAACAGCCGCCGAAGCGATTGAACGGATGGACGGCCCCGCCCCTATGGTGATCGAGGTGCCCGACGACCATGCCGGCGTTCACGCCCTGGGGCATCACATGACATATGAGGACCTTCTCGCCTCGGGGGATCCCGATTTCGACTGGATCATGCCACAGGACGAATGGGAGAGTATCGCGCTCAACTATACCTCGGGGACGACGGGGCGGCCCAAGGGTGTGGTGTACCACCACCGTGGCGCGCATCAGAACGCCATGGGGCAAATCCTGTCCTGGCGGATGACACTTTACCCCCGCTATCTGACCATCGTGCCATTGTTTCATTGCAACGCGTGGTGTCACCCGTGGATGATCCCCCTGCTGGGCGGCACCATTGTCGGCCTGCGCGACATCGCGGCCAAGCCGATGTTCGATGCCTTTGCCGACGAAGGCGTGACCCATTTCGGCGGCGCCCCCATTGTTTTGAACATGCTGGTCAACGCCCCTGATGCCGAACGCCGCCCGTTTGACCAAACGGTCGAGGTGTTTACAGCCGGTGCCCCGCCCGCCCCCGCCACATTGGCGGCGATCGAACCGATGGGGTTCAACGTGACCCAGGTTTACGGGCTGACCGAAACCTATGGCCCTGCCACCGAATGCACATGGGACGAAGACCTGTGGGGCGATCTGACCGGCGACGCCCGCGCGGCGATCAAAGCGCGTCAGGGGGTCGCCATGCCTGCCTATGATCATATCACGGTGTTGGATGATGCGATGACCCAGGTGCCAATGGATGGCACGACCCAGGGCGAAATCATGTTTCGTGGCAACGGGGTGATGAAGGGCTATTTCAAAAACCCCCAAGCAACGGCCGAAGCGTTCAAGGGCGGGTACTTCCATTCGGGCGACCTGGCGGTACAGCACCCGGATGGCTACATGCAGATTCAGGACCGTGCCAAGGACATCATCATTTCCGGCGGCGAAAACATATCGTCGGTCGAAGTCGAAGGCGTTCTGATGGCCCACCCTGACGTGCTGCTGTGCGCCGTGGTGGCCAAGCCTGACGACAAATGGGGCGAAGTGCCTTGCGCATTTGTCGAACTCAAGGACGGGCGCAATGGTGACGCCGCCGCCTTGATGACATTTGCACGGGAACGGCTGGCCGGGTTCAAGACCCCCAAACATGTGGTGTTTTGCGAATTGCCCAAAACCTCGACCGGGAAAATCCAGAAATTCGAACTGCGCCAACAGGCCCGCGCCATGTGATGTCGGCCCCTGCCCCCCGCGGGCCGCCCCTGTGCCAAAGGCTTCATTTGCCCGACCGGCCCTGCATGTGTAAACTGCCCCAAAACACGAGGCAGAGCAGCCCGACATGACCGCCCTTAACGAATACCAGCGACTTGAGGCACGTGGCCTGTGGCGCGATGATCCCGACGCGCAGCGCCGTGAGGTGATCGTGTCGATGGGCGACGCCACCCTGATCCTGACTGACACCAATGATCGCCCGCTGGCGCATTGGTCACTGCCCGCCGTCACCCGCCTGAACCCTGATATCACCCCGGCACTCTACAGCCCCGACGGTTTGACAGACGAAGTTCTGGAACTGGGCGATGACGCATCCGAAATGATTGACGCCATCGAAAGGGTGCGCCGCGCCATCGAAGGCCGCCGCCCCCACCCCGGACGTCTTAGGCTGGGCCTGATCGGCGCGGCGCTTGTCGGCGTGATCCTGTTGGCGGTGCTCTGGCTGCCGGGCGCGCTGGAACGTCACGCTCTTGGCGTGGTGCCCAAGGTCAAGCGTGATGCGATTGGCCAATCCCTGTTCACGCGCCTGCAACGGGTCACCGGCCCGGCCTGCAACGACCCCGACGGGCTTGCCGCGTTGACCCGTCTTGCCCGGCGTCTGCCCGGCGCATCCGGCGCACCGCGCTTGTATGTGGTGCGTGACGGCGTGCAAACAGCAACGCATCTGCCCGGCGGCATCATCCTGTTGAACCGGTCCGTGGTCGAAGACACGACAGACCCGGATGTGGTCGCGGGCTATATCATTGCCGAAGACGAACGCGCGCGGTTGCACGACCCGCTGGGTCAGCTTTTGCGGTCGGCCGGTGTTGTGGCGACCGTTCGGCTTTTGACAACAGGGGCCTTGCCAGAGGGCGCGCTGGATTCCTATGCCAAGACCCTGCTGACCCTGCCCCAGGGCGATATTCCGGATCCGACCTTGTTGGCGGCTTTTCGCGACCAGGGCATCCGATCCACACCATATGCCTATGCGCTGGACATATCGGGCGAAAGCGTTCTGGGCCTGATCGAGGCCGATCCCTTCGCCGGTGAAACCCCCGATCCGGTTCTGCGCGACGCCGACTGGCTGCGACTTCAGGCGATTTGCGGCGGGTAACCACCGGAACGCGCGCCCGGACCGGCGCGCAGGCACGGCCGATCAAGGCCAAGGCGCGTGCGACCGCCTGACATTCCCCCGGACAGCGCATTGAATGCACTCCACAAACACGCTCGGGACAGGCGGACCTGTTCCCAGCCATGTCGCCCGCCCGCCAGCCACCAGTCACCAGTCTCCGCGCCGATACCCAAAACGCGAAACGCCCGATATTTCTATCGGGCGCTGATGCAGTGATGTGGACCCTTTGGCCTATTTCCGGGTAAACGCATCCCGGAACCCGGCGCGTTTGGCCATCGACAAGGCGCGTGACAACGATTTGGCGTCAGCAAATGGCCCGCTAAGAACGATCTTCAGGTCTTTGCCGCCTTTCCTGTATTTCCCGATCCGCACAGGCAGTCCCGCCGCCTGCAACCGTTTGATCGCGCCCGTGGCATTTGCAGGCACACCAAATGTGCCAACCTGCACGTAACGATGCCCCGCCGGGGCCGCACGTGGGGCAGAGCGTGTCGAAACCGTCACCTGACGTTTGCCGGGTTTCACTTGGGCCTTTGCCACGGCTTTTGGTTTTTGCGTGCCGCGTGTCGATATCACCGGTGCCGGTGCCTTGATATTCGGATAAAGCGCCGTCACATCACGCCGCGTTTTGCGATCAACCAGACGGCGCGGAACCGTATTGGTCCAAACCAGTTCCATGCGCGCCTTGCCGGTCATCGTGCCTTCGGCGCGACGGGTGTTCAGACGATCATCCTTGAACGCCGCCCGATACCCCTTTGGCACCTTTGCCGTCACCTTGGCGGCCTGATTTTGTTCATACACATGACGCGGAACAACGCGGGTTCCCGGTGGCACGGCATCGCCCGGCTTCACAATGGTTCCCGGTGCCAAACGCCCGCCACTTGCCCCATACCCACGGATCGCAGTTTGGGGGTGATCCGCCTGCGGACCGCAACGCACCTCCCTGTCCTTGCTTACACGGGTGTATTCACGCCCGACCACTGACAGATTGGGGCAGGCAATTGTTCCGGCCCTGGCACGCTGATCCACCCGTTTTTGCGGGGCAACCGGCGCGATTGGCGCGGCCCGCACAACCTGACGCGGCGCGGTGGCCTTTGGCACCACAAGCGGTGCGGGTTTGCGCATGACCTTGCGGGCAGGCGCGGGGCGCGCTGCGGTCACGACAGGCTTGGCCGGGGCCACCTTGCGGACAACTGGTTTTGGCGCGGGCTTTGGGGCCTGTGCCACCTGCGGCTTGAACCCCGAAAACAAAGGTTTGGGCGCGGGTTTCGCCGCGGGGGTGGGCGGTGCCACAGGCTCTGCCGCTTCGATGACCACCACCTTTTGTTGCGCCTTGTTTGGCGACACGCCCTGGCTGGACGACGCAAGGGTAGGTTTGTACCCGCAAACAACCTGACGATTGCGCGCAACCCGCGGCACCCAGGTGACCTGGCCACCCACGCCCGCGCGGATATACACACAGCCCTTGCTGTCCACGTATTGCTTGCCCTTGAACGATGACGGCGGATATTCCGCCGGTCCGTCATTGTTCCTTAGACTCTGCGCTTGTGTCGTCGCGGCGCTCAACCCCAAGATCAGGGTGGACGCCCAAAGAATTCTGCTCAACATCATTTAGCCCCCATGATGTGGGGCTATTCTGCCTGAGCAGCCGTGCTGAGTAAACCGGAATTTCGCCTATTTTGTGCCGAACATTCGGTCGCCCGCATCCCCTAGTCCTGGCACAATATATCCATGGTCATTCAAGTGCTTGTCTACCGCTGCTGTCACAATTGGCACATCCGGGTGGGCCTCTTTCATACGTGCGACGCCTTCGGGCGCGGCCAAAAGGCACATGAATCGGATATTTGTCGCCCCTGCTTCTTTCAGCAGATCAATCGCCGCCACAGACGAATTTCCGGTGGCAAGCATCGGGTCCAGCGCGATCACCAAACGATCTTCCAGCGCCTCGGGCACTTTAAAATAATACTGGATCGGTTGCAGCGTTTTTTCGTCGCGATAAAGCCCGACAAACCCGACCCGTGCCGACGGGATCAATTCCAGAACCCCGTCCAACAGGCCATTGCCCGCCCGTAGAATGGAAATCAGCGCCAGCTTCTTGCCATCCAGAACCGGGGCGTCCATCGGCTCGATCGGTGTGTCGATACGTTCTGCTGTCAGCGGCATTTCCCGCGTCACCTCATACGCCAGCAACAGGCTGATTTCGCGCAGCAGCTGGCGAAACGACTTGGTTGACGTGTCCTTGTTGCGCATGATCGACAGCTTGTGCTGCACAAGGGGGTGTTCGACGATCGTAAGGTGCTGGGTCATGCGGAAGGCTCCAAAAGCTTGGCGATACGGGTTCGGGTGTCACCGTCACAAAAGGCGGCGTCAAGGGCGGTTTGGTTGATGGCGGCAAAGACCTGTTCGTCCCAGCCAAATGCGCGGTCCAGTTCGTCGTATTCACGCGTCATATCCGTGTGAAAGAAGGGCGGATCGTCGGTGGACACGGTCACCTTGACGCCGCGATCGCGCAGGGTTTCGATCGGATGGGCCTGCCACGAAGGATATAGCCCAAGCGCCACGTTCGACCCCGGACAAACCTCAAGCACCGTGCCGCTTTCGGCCAGTTGATCCACCAGCGCCAGATCCTCGATCGCGCGCACGCCGTGACCGATCCGTTCAACGCCCAGATCATCCAACACATCGCGCACGGATTGTGGCCCGCCCCATTCGCCCGCATGGGCCGTCAGGCGCAGCCCCGCCTCGCGGGCGCAATCGAAACTCCACAGGAAATCGCGCGGGCGCCCCTTGCCTTCGTCCCCCGCAATACCAAATCCGGTGATGAAATCCCCAGCCGTTTCCGCAGCACACAGGGCCGCCGCACGGGCCTTTTCGGGGCCGAAATGGCGGATACAGGTGATGATGCCGCGCAGGGTGATGCCCAGATCGTGTTCTGCATCGCGCGCGACCTCGTGCATCGCTTGCATGTAATCGCGCCATGCAGCCACATCGCCACCACCGCAAAAATCCGGCGACAGAAACGTTTCGCAATAAACCACACCATTTTCCGCGCTTTGTTCCAGCACGGCGCGGGTCAACCGCGCGTAATCCGCGGGGGTTTGCAAGACGGACGTCGCCGCTTCGTAAACCTCAAGGAAATGCACGAAATCGCGATATGCGTAATGGCCGCGTTCATCAAAGGCGCGGTGAATATCGACATTCTTTTCCGCCGCCAGACCACGAATGAATGCCGGTGGGGCGGCCCCTTCCAGATGGAGGTGAAGCTCAACCTTTGGAAACGTACGCCAAGTCATAAGAACGACCTTCCCGGCCCTTGGGCGGGCACATTCAGATGGGCGGCAACGCTGGCGGCGACATCGGAAAACGCGATCAGGCCCGCCTGCCCTGCCCCGCGCCCGGCGACAAGAACCGGCACCCGTTCGCGCGTGTGATCGGTGCCAACCCATGTGGGATCATTGCCATGATCGGCGGTGATCACCAGCATGTCATCATCACGCAACCGCGCAAGCAGCCTCCCCAGTTCGGCGTCAAACCATTCCAGCGCACGGGCATACCCGGACACATCGCGCCGGTGGCCATAAAGGCTGTCGAATTCCACGAAATTGGCAAATGTCAGGCTTCCGCTCTCAGCGTTGTCGATCAGGCCCGCCAAGGCGCGTATCAGGTCGCTGTCCGCGCCCTTGACCACGTCATCAATCCCGCGCATCGAAAAAATGTCGCCAATCTTGCCCACAGCATGCACCTTGCGCCCCGCACCCTGCACCCAATCGCACAGCGTGGGGCTGGGCGGGGCGATGGCGTAATCATGCCGGTTGGTGGTGCGGGTGAACCCATCCTTTGCATTACCCACAAACGGGCGGGCGATCACCCGGCCCACCCGCATGTTATGCAAAGTGGGCGCAATCGCTTTGCAAAGGTCCAGAAGGCGTTCAAGTCCAAAGGTTTCTTCGTGCGCGGCGATCTGGAACACACTGTCAGCCGAGGTATAACAGATCGGCCAGCCACAGCGCATATGGTCAGCGCCGTGCGTTTCGATGATGGCCGTGCCCGGAGCGTGGCAATTGCCCAGAATGCCGCCCGTTCCCGCCGCGCGGGCCACTTCGGCCACCAGATCCGGCGGGAACGAATTTTCGGTTTCGGGAAAATATGTCCAATCCCAAGGCACAGGCACGCCGGCCAATTCCCAGTGCCCTGATGGCGTGTCCTTGCCCCGGCTGACCTCGCTCGCCGCGCCCCAAAGCCCGACCGGCTGCGCCGCAAGCCCTGGCGTTTCATCCCCCGAGGCAAGACGGATCGCCGCCCCAAGCCCCAGCCGATCCATATGCGGGACGTTCAGCGGCCCGCTGCGCCCGTCTTCGGCCCGCCCATCCGCGCAGGCCTGTGCGATATGGGCCAGCGTGTTGGCGCCTGTGTCCGGCACATCGCCATTAAAGAACTGCGCTGCATCCGGCGCACCGCCGCACCCGACACTGTCGATCACGACCAGAAACGCGCGCGCCATCACCCGATCCTTTCGTGGATCAGCGGCGGCATTTCCGGCGCAAGTGGCGTGATCCTGACTGCATCCAACACCGCCCTTACGGCGCGATCCGCCGCGTCAACGCGCGAAGCATGCACCCGCGCCAAAGGCTGCCCCTTGTCCACTGCGGCCCCCAGCGGAACCACATCTGTCAGGCCAACGGCCGGGTCGATTACGTCGCTTTCAACCTGCCGCCCGCCGCCCAGGTCCACCACTGCCAGCCCCAATGCTTCGGAATGCCACTGGTTGACATACCCGGCCTCTGGCGCTGTGACTTCGTGGATCACCGTCGCTTCGGGCAAAAACCGCGTCCAGTTTTCAACAAATTCGACCGGGCCGCCCATGGCCGCAACCATGCGACCGAACACCTCGGCGGCTTGTCCCGACGAAATCGCCTTGCGGATGGCATCGGCCCCCGCCTCGCCCGACGCGGCAAGACCCGCGCTTGCCAGAACATCCCCGCCAAGGGCCGCCGTGACATCCAACAATCGCCCCGTTGCCGCGCCCGTCAGAACCCGCATGGATTCCGCAACCTCAAGCGCATTGCCCAGCGCAGGGGCAAGCGGTTGGCTCATGTCCGTCAGAACAGCCGTGGTCGGGCATCCCGCCGCATTGGCGGTGCTGACCAGCGCCTGGGCCAGGGCGCGGGCGTCGGCATCGGTTTTCATAAAGGCGCCCGATCCGGTCTTAACGTCCAGAACCAGCCCGTCCAACCCGGCCGCCAACTTTTTGGACAGGATCGACGCGGTGATCAAATCCAGGCTTTCAACTGTCGCGGTCACATCGCGCACCGCATACAAACGCTTGTCCGCCGGGGCGATTTCGGCGCTGGCGGCGACAATGGCGCATCCGGCCTTGTCCACCACCGCGCGGAACTGCGCTTCGTCCAGTTGCGTCGTCAGGCCGGGGATCGATTCCATTTTGTCCAACGTGCCGCCGGTGTGGCCCAAACCACGCCCCGAGATCATCGGCACATAGGCCCCGCAAGCGGCCAAGGCAGGCGCAAGCGGCAGCGACACGCAATCGCCCACCCCGCCTGTTGAATGCTTGTCAAGCGCCGGGCCATCCAGATCCCAGGACAACGTGCGCCCACTGTCACGCATCGCCAGCGTCAGCGCCACGCGCCCCTCTTCGCCCAACCCGTTCAGCAGCGCGGCCATGGCAAAGGCCCCCGCCTGTGCATCGGACACGTGGCGATCGGCCAGACCGGCGGCAAACCAGGCCAGTTCATCCCGGCTGGGCGTTTCCTTGTCGCGCAGTTTGGCGATGATCCGGCGGGCATCCATTGGCTTAAACCTTGTCCATGTGGCTGGCTTCGAACCGGCCGGGCAGGATATCGGCCAGCGTCATGCTTAGGGACGCGCCATCAAGGGTGCACATGGTCACGACAACCTCCGGCGCGCCGAATTCCACCAATTTTTGCCGGCACCCGCCGCAGGGCGGAACCGGCGCGGGGCTGTCGGCAATCACCACGACTTCGGTCAGGGTTGTTTCGCCCGCCGCGACCATGGCCGCAATGGCGCCCGCTTCGGCGCATGTGCCTTCGGGATAGGCGACATTTTCAACATTCACCCCGGTGAACACCGCCCCCGAACCCGCCCGGATCGCCGCGCCGACCTTGAATTTGGAATACGGCGCATAGGCGTTTTCACGTACTGCGGTGGCCGCTTTCAACAATTCCATTACAATTTCCCCGCTATCCCTAGACACTCACTTTTGACCTCGCCGGAGAGAGTTGCAAGGCCTGCGCCAAATGGAAACCATGCCGGAACGCCACGGCATCCTGTCCGACAGGCCGATCAACAGCGCGCTTTCCGTCGAAAGAAAAATGGTTTAACGCTAAACCAATTGAAAAATGACCGACTCACAGGGGGGCAAAAACGATGACCGACAGCGCCAAAGAGGTTCTGCGCAACGCTGCGCTCGCCTATCATGAACACCCAAAACCCGGCAAGCTTGAGGTGCGGGCGACCAAACCCCTGGCCAACGGGCGCGACCTTAGCCTGGCTTATTCCCCCGGCGTCGCTGAAGCCTGTCTTGAGATCAAGTCAGACCCCGCCACCGCGTCGCGGTATACGGCGCGGGGCAATCTGGTGGCGGTTGTGTCAAACGGCACGGCGGTCCTTGGGTTGGGAAACATCGGGGCGCTGGCGTCAAAACCGGTGATGGAGGGCAAGGCGGTCCTGTTCAAGAAATTCGCCAATATCGATTGTTTTGACATCGAGGTGAATGAAACGGACCCCGAAAAACTGGCCGAAATCGTCTGTGCACTGGAACCCACATTTGGCGCAATCAACCTTGAGGACATCAAGGCCCCCGATTGCTTTGTCGTCGAAAAACTGTGCCGGGAACGCATGAACATCCCTGTGTTTCATGACGATCAGCACGGCACTGCCATTGTTGTAGGGGCAGCAGCCACCAATGCGCTGCGCGTCGCCAACAAGACGTTTGAAGATATCAAGATCGTCAGCACAGGTGGCGGCGCGGCGGGGATCGCCTGCCTTAACATGCTGTTAAAATTGGGTGTTCGGCGCGAAAACGTTTGGCTCTGCGATATTCACGGGCTGGTTTACAAGGGCCGGTCCGAGGATATGAACCCGCAAAAGGCGTTCTTTGCGCAAGCCACGGACAAACGCACCCTTGATGATGTGATTGACGACGCCGATCTGTTCCTTGGCCTGTCTGGCCCCGGCGTTCTGCCCCCCGAAATGGTGGCCCGCATGGCCCCGCGCCCGATCATCTTTGCGCTGGCCAATCCAACGCCGGAAATCATGCCCGACGCCGCGCGCGCCGTCGCCCCGGACGCGATCATTGCGACAGGCCGGTCTGATTTTCCCAACCAGGTCAACAACGTGCTGTGTTTCCCGTTCATTTTTCGCGGCGCATTGGACGTTGGCGCGACCGAAATCAACGACGAAATGCAAATCGCCTGCATCGAAGGCATCGCCGCCCTTGCCCGCGCAACCACATCCGCCGAAGCAGCGGCCGCCTATCAGGGCGAACAACTGACCTTTGGCGCCGATTACCTGATCCCCAAGCCATTCGACCCGCGTCTTTCGGGCGTTGTGTCCACCGCCGTGGCCAAGGCGGCAATGGAAACCGGCGTGGCCACCCGCCCCCTGCCCGACCTGACCGCCTATCGCGACAGCCTGAATTCATCCGTGTTCAAATCGGCCCTGTTGATGCGCCCGGTCTTTCACGCCGCGCGCACAGCATCGCGCAAGATCGCGTTTGCCGAAGGCGAAGATGAACGCGTGTTGCGCGCCGCCCAGGCCATTCTTGAGGAAACGACAGAACACCCCATTCTGATCGGCCGCCCCGACGTGATCGAAGCACGCTGCGAACGTGCCGGCCTGTCCATTCGCCCCGGAACCGATTTTCACATCGTGAACCCGGAAAACGACCCCCGCTATCGCGATTATTGGGGCACCTATCACGATATTATGGCCCGGCGTGGGGTTACACCCGACACCGCGCGCGCCATCATGCGCACCAATTCCACCGCCATTGGCGCGGTCATGGTTCAAAGCGGCGATGCCGACAGCCTGATCTGTGGCACCTTTGGCGAATTCCGCTGGCACCTGAATTATGTCACCCAAATCCTTGGCAACGCCACGTTGCACCCCGTCGGCGCATTGTCCCTGATGATCCTTGAGGACGGCCCGCTATTCCTGGCGGACACCCATGTGCATGACACGCCGTCGGCCGCCGATCTGGCCGACATCGCCATCGGCGCGGCACGGCATGTGAAACGGTTTGGCCTGGAACCCAACATCGCCCTGTGCGGGCGGTCGCAATTTGGCAACCAGGACACCGAAACCGCCCGCCGTTTGCGCGACGCGATCGCGATCCTTGACAGCGCGCCGCGTGATTTCTGTTACGAGGGCGAGATGAACGTCGATACCGCCCTGGACCCCGTCCTGCGTGACCGGGTATTTCCGGGCAACCGGATGCAGGGCACGGCGAATGTTTTGTTGTTTGCCCATGCCGATGCGGCGTCTGGCGTGCGCAATATCCTGAAACTCAAGGGTGGCGGGCTTGAGGTGGGGCCAATCCTGATGGGTATGGGTAACAAGGCGCATATCGTCACCAATTCGATCACACCGCGCGGATTGCTGAACATGGCCGCGATTGCCGGAACGCCAGTTGCCCATTACGGGTGAACCATCAATTTTCCGGGCTGAATAGGACAGCAGCGGATGTAAAGATTTTTGCAAACGTTTCCAAGCAGTGTGAAACGTCTTTACTACCGTCTGTTTCTGGGAAAAACCTGGCTGCCTGCGACGTGATCGCGCGGGCGGCGGGCTTGATCGGGGGGCACGCAGGGGGCTAACTCCGGATAAATGCGACCGACGCGGGATGGAGGATAACGCGGATGAGCTATGCAGACGTTTACCAAAGCTGGAAAACGGACCCGGACGGGTTCTGGATGCAACAGGCCGACGCCATTGACTGGGTTGAGAAACCGACAAAGGCATTGTTCGACGAAAACGCCCCGCTTTACGAATGGTTCGTTGACGGCAAGGTCAACACCTGCTGGAACGCCGTAGACCGCCATGTCGAAAATGGGCGGGCCGATCAGGTCGCGATCATCCACGACAGCCCGATCACTGGCACAGTGCACAAGATCACCTTTGCCGAATTGCGCGACCGGGTCGCATCGCTGGCCGGGGCATTGCGCGCCAAGGGGATCGAAAAAGGCGATCGCGTCATCATCTATATGCCGATGGTCCCCGAAGCGCTTGAGGCGATGCTGGCCTGCGCGCGCATTGGCGCGGTCCATTCCGTTGTCTTCGGCGGGTTCGCCGCGCATGAACTGGCCGTGCGGATTGACGATGCAACCCCCAAGGCGATCATCGCCGCATCCTGCGGGATCGAACCGGGCCGCGTGGTCCATTACAAGCCGCTGGTCGATGGAGCCATCGAACAGGCCACCCACAAGCCCGATTTCTGCGTGATATTCCAGCGCGACGAAGAGGTCGCCAAACTTGAGGACGGCCGCGACGTTGACTGGCACGCCTTTCAATATGGTGTGGAACCGGCAGATTGCCTTCCCGTTGAAGGAAACCATCCCGCCTATATCCTTTATACATCCGGCACGACAGGCCAGCCCAAGGGCGTGATCCGCCCCACCGCGGGTCATCTGGTGGCGCTGAACTGGTCGATGAAGAACATCTATGATGTCGATCCCGGCGATGTGTTCTGGGCCGCTTCCGATGTCGGTTGGGTCGTTGGCCACAGCTATATTTGCTATGGGCCGCTGATCCATGGGAACACGACTATCGTGTTCGAAGGCAAACCGGTCGGAACCCCGGATGCCGGCACGTTCTGGCGGGTGATTTCGGATCACAAGGTCAAAAGCTTTTTCACCGCGCCAACCGCATTTCGTGCTGTCAAACGCGAGGACCCAAAAGGCGAATTCATCAGGAAATATGACCTGTCCTGCCTGAAAACGGTCTATTTGGCGGGGGAACGTGCGGATCCTGACACGATCAACTGGGCGCAGGAAATGCTGGGCAAACCGATCATCGACCATTGGTGGCAAACCGAAACCGGCTGGTCGATTGCCGCCAACCCGGTTGGCATCGAATTGCTGCCGGTCAAGGTCGGATCACCCTCTGTTCCCATGCCCGGATACGACGTTCAAATCTTGGACGAAGCGGGCCATCCTGTCCCAACCGGGGAACTGGGCGCGATCGCGGTGAAACTGCCCCTGCCGCCGGGCACATTGCCCGGCCTTTGGAACGCGAACGAACGGTACACGAAAAGCTACCTCAACACCTTTCCCGGTTATTACGAAACCGGCGATGCGGGTATGATCGATGAGGACGGATATCTTTATATCATGGCGCGGACCGATGACGTGATCAACGTCGCTGGCCACCGCCTGTCCACGGGCGCAATGGAGGAAGTGCTGGCAAACCACCCCGATGTTGCCGAAACGGCCGTCATTGGTGTCAGCGATCAGCTAAAGGGTCAGATGCCGGTGGGTTTTGTGTGTCTGACAAACGGCGTGAACCGCCCCCACGAAGAGATCGTCAAAGAAGTTGTCAAAATGGTGCGCGATCAGATTGGCCCGGTTGCCGCGTTCAAATCTGCGGTGGTCGTTGACCGCCTGCCAAAGACACGGTCGGGCAAGATCCTGCGCGCGACCATGGTCAAGATCGCGGACAGCGAAGACTTCAAGATGCCAGCGACAATTGATGACCCGGCCATCCTTGATGAAATCCGCGACGCGCTCCGTTCGATTGGCTTTGCCAAAGGGGCAAGTTGACCACCCAAGCGACTTGCAAATCACAAGCGGCGTCCGGAACCGGGCGCCGCTCGTGCGTTCAGGGCCACGTAATCCATATATGCGTATCGCAAAATGTCCCGCGATGGCGGCGCTGCCTGCGCGTCCGTACGGCACGGGTGGCTAAAGATCGCGCGCCCAGGTCTGACCATTCAGGTTCTGGCCGAAACTTGTGTGCGCTTCTTCTGAGATCAGGGTGAAACCGGCGTCGATGTATATCCGGCGTGCTGACACCAAAACATCGTTGGTCCACAATTCGACCCGACCATAACCGGCCGCCCTTGCACTGCTTAGGACCGCTTCGACCAGTTTGGAACCGGCCCCACGCCCACGTGCCGCCATTTCGACGTGCAACAGGCGCAATTGCGCGGTGGTCGCATCCTTGCGCATCATGAACACCGCCCCGACCCGATCCCCGTCGATTTCCGCGATCCAGCCGCGTTCGCATTCCGGGTCATGATCACGGGCAAAATTCGCCAGAATGCTGGCGGCAAGGGCTTCGTATTCCGCGTTCCAACCGTATTCGGCGGCATAAAGTTCGGCCTGACGCGAAATGACCCAGCCCAAATCGCCCGGTTCAAGGTCGCGCAATTCAACGCCCAATGACGGGTGCGCGCGTTCGCCCAGTGTCCGCATCACCAATCGCATTGCGCGCACCAGTCTGGTTCTGTTTTCACCCGACAGGTTTCTGAGCGACGTGCTGATTTGGCCATTGATCACTTCATTCAATGCATGAACGACTGTTTCGCCCTTTTGCGTCAGCGAAATATGCAACCTTTTGGTATTTGCGGTGGTCGGCGCACGGTCGATCAACCCGGCGTCTTCAATCGATGCCAAGACCCGGCTTAGCTGACCTGCGTCCATACGTAAGGCGCGCGCGATGTCTGCGGCCTGTAAATCCTTTGGTCCCGAAGCGATCTCGTTCAACACACGGGCTTGCGGTTCACTCAGCGGGCCGCGGCGGATGCGATCCGTCAATGCATCCACGTATCCCCTGTAAAACCGCGAGAACCGCCGGAATTCGGCCACTGTCCGCGCCAGAGATGTTATTTCGCTCATTCAGGAATTAATTAACCAACCTCGCAAGGTGTCAAGCGCAAGTCGATCAGGATTAATTGAACGTTAAACAAATTGCTCGCTAATCAGTCTTTCTTCCAAACCGTGGCCCGGATCAAACAGAATGCGGTGCGAAATGGTCGGTTCTGACTGAATTTCAACCTTGACCACATCGCGGACAGACCGGCTGTCGGCATCTGCCATCACGGGGCGTTTTTCGGGTTCCAACACATCAAAACGCACATGCGCCGTCTTGGGCAAAAGCGCGCCGCGCCAACGGCGCGGGCGATAGGCCGCCATTGCCGTCAGGGCCAGAACATCCGCCCCAATGGGCAGGATGGGGCCATGGGCAGAATAATTATATGCGGTTGATCCGGCGGGCGTTGCCACCAACGCGCCATCACAGACAAGTTCGGGCAGGCGCACCTTGCCATCCACACTTATGCACAACTTGGCCGCCTGTGGTCCGGCGCGCAGCAACGACACCTCGTTGATGGCAAGCGCGCGGTGTTGCGTGCCGTCAGACCGGGTCGCGACCATCGAAAGTGGGTTGATCACCTCTTCCTCGGCCAGGGCAAGGCGGTCGCGCAACCCGTCTTCGGCGAATTCATTCATCAGGAACCCGACGGTGCCCCGGTTCATCCCATAAACAGGTGCCGCAACATTCTGGGTGCGATGCAGGGTGTGCAACATGAACCCGTCCCCGCCCAGGGCAACGATCACGTCCGCCTCGGGTTCCGGGGTGTTGCCATAGCGCGCGACAAGCAATTCATACGCCGATACGGCGCTTTTGCCCCGGCTGGCCGTGAAGGCGATCTTCATGTCCATTACCGGTGGTCCTGTTTCCTTTAGCGCCCAATCGGTTCCGAAAGAACCACATCCATCCCGTCAGCGCCAGCCCTGCCGGCATTTGCGGTGCTTTCGCCCCTTTTCGCAGGTCGCGGATCAGGCTAGGTAGCCGCAACGCCACACTGACCAGGGGACCCTTTCCATGACGGATACCGGCTTCTTTACCAATACCCTCGCTGAACGCGATCCAGAAATCTTTGATGCAGTCACCAAGGAATTGGGCCGTCAGCGCGACGAGATTGAGCTGATCGCGTCGGAAAACATCGTAAGCGCCGCCGTGCTGGAAGCACAGGGATCGGTGTTGACCAATAAATATGCCGAAGGCTATCCCGGAAAACGCTATTATGGCGGGTGCCAGTTCGTGGACATCGCGGAAACGCTGGCGATTGAACGGGCAAAGGAATTGTTTGGCGCAGGTTTTGCCAATGTCCAACCCAATTCGGGCAGCCAGATGAATCAGGCGGTTTTCCTGGCGCTGCTAAAGCCGGGCGACACCTTTATGGGGCTGGACCTGAATTCGGGCGGTCACCTGACCCACGGCAGCCCGGTGAACATGTCAGGCAAATGGTTCAACGTTGTGTCCTATGGCGTGCGCCAACAGGACAACCTGCTGGACATGGAAGACATCCGCGCCAAGGCGCTTGAGCACAAGCCCAAGCTGATCGTCGCAGGCGGAACCGCCTATTCCCGCGTCTGGGATTGGGCAGCGTTTCGCGCCATCGCGGACGAAGTGGGCGCATATCTGATGGTGGACATGGCCCATATTGCTGGCCTGGTCGCGGGCGGCGCGCATCCTTCGCCCCTGCCCCACGCCGATGTGGTCACGACCACAACCCACAAATCCCTGCGCGGCCCGCGTGGCGGGATGATCCTGACCAATGACGCGGACATCGCCAAAAAGGTGAACTCGGCGGTGTTCCCCGGCCTGCAAGGTGGGCCGTTGATGCACGTCATCGCAGCCAAGGCCGTTGCCTTTTCCGAGGCGCTGCGCCCCGAATTCAAGGATTATGCCGCCAATGTCGTCGCCAACGCCCGTGCCATGGCCGATCAGTTGATGAAAGGTGGCATCGACGTCGTGTCAGGGGGCACGGACAATCACCTGATGCTGGCCGATCTGCGCCCCAAGGGTGTGACCGGCAAAGCGGCCGAAGCGGCCCTTGGCCGCGCGCATATCACCTGTAACAAGAACGGCGTTCCGTTTGACCCGGAAAAACCTTTCGTGACATCGGGCATCCGTCTGGGCACGCCTGCGGGCACCACACGCGGTTTTGGCCAGGATGAATTCCGCCAGATCGCTGACTGGATTACCGAGGTTGTCGACGGGCTGGCCGCGCATGGAGAAGACGGCAATGGCGCCGTCGAAACCAAGGTGCGCAGCGAAGTTGCAGCACTTTGCGCGCGCTTCCCACTTTATCCGGGGATGTGAGGCCGGTCGCCGGAAAAAGAATGATGCCTCCGGCGGCAGTAATTTTGGCCAGAGGAAGCGGGCAATTTTTTCCGGATCCTCCGGTTGAAAGGTTCTGCGACCGGGGGCAAAATTGATCTTGCGCCGCCTTGGACACCCTTGGGCGGCGCATTCCTTTCAGGATGGCGCAAAAACATGCAGCGGTTAGAGATTGAGGATCGGGGGGATCACTGGCTGCGCGGTTATTTGCCCCGCACGCTGCGTGGGATCGGCCTGTTTCTGGCCAAACAGCTCTGGGCCGGTCTGTTCGCCGTCATCATCCTGGCCGCGATCCTGATAACCAAGGCAATCTGGAACCCCGATTGGGCCATAGCGCGCTATGACGCGCTGGTGATGATCGCGGTGGCCGCACAGGTCGTGATGCTGGTGTTTCGCCTTGAAAGCCTGGACGAGGCCAAGGTGATCTTGTTGTTCCATATCACGGGAACGGTGATGGAATTCTTCAAGGTGGCCGCCGGAAGCTGGGCCTATCCAGAGGTCGGCATGATTAAGGTGATGGGCGTGCCGCTGTTCACCGGGTTCATGTATGCATCCGTGGGGTCATATATCGCGCGGTCTTTGCGGCTGTTTGACATGGTACTTGCGCCCTTCCCGCCCTACCCGCTGGTCGCGGCGCTGGCCGTGGCGATATATGTCAATTTCTTTGCGCATCATTTCCTGCCCGATATTCGCCTTGCCCTGTTCGCCGCGACGGTGATCCTGTTCTGGCGCACCCGGCTGTGGGTTGCCACGGGCACAGGGCATCGCGCGATCCGCCTGCCAGTGGCGGCACTGATTGTCGCGGGTCTGCTGTATATCGCGGAAAATATCGGCACGTTTACAGGAACTTGGGTCTATGCCGGACAGGCCAAATGGGACCCCGTGCGCCCGGCCATGATGGGGTCTTGGTACCTGTTGTTCTATGTGGCCTTTGCCACGGTGCTGGTCGTATTCCGCCAATCCTGTCAACGTGACCCCTGGGTCAGACCCAGCCCATCCACAGGGCCAGCGCCAAAAGCAGCGCGCCAAGCAAAAGCAGATTGAAAGCCAACCCGCCCAGCACCGACAAAAGCTGCCCCTTGCGACGGTCCCGCACGTCCAGCGCCTGAAGGTGTTTCACCAACAAATCGGCCTGCGCGCGAAACTGGACCATGTCGATCTGTCGTGACAATCGCGGATGACCCGCCATTTTGATCGCCGCGACCACGCCTTTGCCCGCCTTTTGCATCCTTTTGGGCAACCGTCGCCCGGCGCGGCGCAACCCGATTTCAAGGGGCGCGTCACGAATGCCCATTTTCTGGGTTAACAGCTTGCGCAGCCGTTGTTCCTGTTTCGTGATTTCACTGGCGTCTGACACCTGTTCTGATCCGCCCATTGCGATTTTGCCCTGATCCGACACTACCCGCCAGCGAATCGAGCGGCAATCATGTGATCGCCTTTGGGGCGGCGTCCCCGCGTTCTGGCCCGCCATTTGACAATGCCTTGTGGAATTGCATGGGCTTGGATACCCAAGCGTCATGCTGAACCACGTCACCCATGGCACCGCAACGGTTGCGCCCCCGCTTTTGATCGCGCACGGTCTGTATGGATCGGCGCGCAATTGGGGCGTGATCGCCAAACGCCTGTCCCAAGATCGCCAGGTCATCGCAGTCGATATGCGCAACCACGGGTCAAGCCCCTGGTTTTCCAGCCATTCCTACCCGGAAATGGCCAATGACCTGGCCGAGGTTCTGGAGGCTTTCGGCCCCGCCGATGTGCTGGGCCATTCCATGGGCGGAAAGGCGGCCATGGTGTTGGCCCTGACCCGCCCCGACCTGGTGAACCGTTTGATCGTCGCGGACATTGCGCCGGTTGCCTATGGCCACAGCCATACGATGAACATCGACGCGATGATGTCCGTGGATCTGAACAAGGTGTCCCGCCGGGCCGAGGCCGACGCCCAATTGGCCAAGACCATTGATGACCCGATGTTGCGCAGCTTTTTTACCCAGTCGTTGGACATCAAGGAAAAGACATGGCGGCTGAACCTTGAGACATTGCGCCAAGACATGCCCAACCTGGTTGGATTTCCCGAGGTCACCGGGCAATACGACGGGCCCACCTTGTTCCTGACCGGTGCGGAGTCCGATTATGTGCGCCCGGAACACCGCGGCCTGATCAAATCCCTTTTCCCGGCCGCGGTATTTGCCAAGATCCCAGGCGCGGGCCATTGGCTTCACGCTGAAAAACCAAGGGAATTCGTCGCGGCCGTCGCGGCGTGGCTGTCACGCGGTTGAATCACGCGCGCCGCAAGGCAAGGCGACGCATTCAATCGCGGTTTCGTCAGGAGTTTAGGATTTTGCCCGCGACGATCCACGCGACAGGCACAGCAACCACAAACCCCGCGCCCGCGGCGATCAATATCGGGGTCAACGTATCATAACCCATTGTCAAAGCAGCGACAATTGCACTCCCGCCAAGTGTGGTAGCGATGAGGCTGTAGAGCATGAAGGCCAATCTGAACATCTGCATTCTCCGTCCGAAACGCGGTCTGAAGGCATACATAGACAAAACAGAATGTTCTGCCTTGATCCAGATCACCACCCCCTGATGAAAGACCACAAATGGTGCGTGATTGCGCACTAAGGTCTGCGGCGCACCCTATGCGTCGGAGTTCGGGTTCACTGGATCGACGGGGTCAACGGGATCCACAGGGTCAACGGGATCCACAGGGTCCACCGGATCAACGGGATCAACCGGATCTTCTTCTGTGAACGCAGCCTCTTCCTCGACATGGGTGTCAGGCTCACCTTTATCGTGCCCGTTGCCTGATGCCCCGATCGCGCGCACTTCTTCCCATTCGATATACTGCTCCAATGCGCCAATCGTCGGGGATTCGCGTTCGATAAAGGCTTTGGTCCGGTTCAGAATGCCTTGCATTTCGCTCGTGCTCACGACACCCAAGGCCCGCTTGTCCAGCCCGCGTGATCGTGCGCCGAGCGCGGCACTGCCCTGCGCGGAAACCCTGGGGTCCGTCACGGCCTCCATGCGGCTGTCAAAGGTCTTGTCACCCTGACGCCACCGTGGGCCGCCCAAATAGACCGCCGCAAACATCAACTTTGCGCGCGTTTCGTCAGTGCCACCGACCCGCAAGGCATCATAGAACATGCGATGGGTTTGTTCCCAGGTGGCTGAATGAAACCCGGGCAATTCGGTATTTCCAACGCCGCACATCGCATCGTGCATCACGGCTGCGTTGATGAATTCGCGGCTTTTGGGATTTCCGATGATGTCGGCAAACATCTTGGGAATCGATGCGCCATCCGTAAGCGTCCCGACCGGGGCGTCCCACCTGCGTCCTACCTTGTCCACGAAAACCAGCTGTTCCCGTGTCGGGTGAAACACATAAGGCCGCCCCGGCAGGCGCACCTCGCTTTTGGCCAGGCGCACGGGCGCGTTCAAGAACCGGCACACGGGCGAACTGGGATCGTTGCAGAAATCGCGCCCACCGGTTGGGTCCTGATCCGTGAACAGATCAGTCTGAGCGGTACATGCGGACAACGCGGCAAAAGCCACAACAACGGCGAGTATTTTCATGACAAACGACCGACCCAAAATCTGAATTGCAATAATGGGCAGAAGTTTGCCTATTCAGCGCGTTCTCGCAAGCATGGAATATCTTACCTTTCGGGCGTGCCGCAAACCACGCGTACGAATTGCCCGCCCCGTGTCAGTGACTTAGGGGCGCACATAGGCAAAACCCTGTTCCTGCAAATCGATCAGGCGCACGACACCAGACGGGGTCATTTCAGCCTCGTCCAGCAGAACAACATCCTTGCCAGCCTTTTGCGACATCTTGCGGTGCGTGTTGCCGCAGGCCGCAAAGGTCAGCCCTTCAATCTCAAGCGACATTGTCGAAATCCGGTCGGCAACGGGCGATTTCCCTGCGACCAGCATGTTCAAACCGGGCCCATAGGCCACGACTTCGACCAACACCTTGTCGCCTTGCGATTCATAATAGGCCGTCAGGTTTTGCACATTGTTCAGCGCCATGTTCATGACCTGCGGATCGTTTTCATCCACATGAACAGCAACCCGGTGGGTAATCCCATCAGCGTGGGCCATAGTCGCTGTGACAGCCAGCATTGCGGCGGCGAAATAGGTTTTCATTGCGGTTCCTCCCTAGAATGAGCGGAAGATTAAAACAAATCGACACATTCACATAGACGAAAGTGACGCCTATTGCGGTGGCCGCATCCGCGCCATCAAGTTATCTTTCAGAACAAACTGATGATAAATCGCCGCGCCGACATGAACCACGACCAACGCAATCAGCAGTTTGGTCATTATTTCATGCCCTTCTGCCGCTTCCGTCACCTCGCCGCCCCACGCGGCCAGGCCGCTGATCGGGACAAGGATCATCAAGGCATAAAGGCTGACATGCGTGGCCTTGGCGGCAACGCGCATCCACGCCGGGTCCGTGTCCGCAGGGTTCGCGGCCCCGGCGGATCTGCGACGCAGAAAAAGACGCACAAAAGCGAACAACAGCACGGCGATCCCCGCGCCGACATGCACGCCTGCGCCCAATGTCAGCGTTTTTGCCCCCGTCTGGGTGAATGTCCGCCACGCATGTTCCATCCCGTCGTGGGCCACAAATTGAACCACGATCAGGGCGGCAACGACCCAATGAAGAATGATCTGAAGGCGGGAATAATATGGCATGTCCTTGGTCCTTGCCTGGTGTCCGTTAACACATAGGCGTGAACAAACGTGCTTCAAGGCACCGGCAAACACCCCCCCTGGCAAGGCCCGACAAAGGGCGCGAAAAACCACACTCATTGGGCGAAACACCTGACCAAACACAACCCAAGTTCACAAGCGCGTGAAAATGGCCTAACCATTGCGGCACCAATCTCCATTCCAATCTTCTTAGGGCCCATTCAAACATGAAAAAGAACACTGTAATCGCAAGCGTCCTGCTTGCGGCGATGACATTGTCCGGCTGCGCACAACAGAGCAACAAGGTCGAAGCCGCCTATGTCTCTCCGATCGAGTATTCGAAATATTCCTGCAAACAGCTGAAAGAAGAAGCGCACCGCGTTGCCGCCCGCGCCTCGGAAGTGGCTGGTGTGCAAGACAAAAAAGCGATGGATGACGCCGTGGCGACCACAGTGGCCCTTGTCGTGTTCTGGCCCGCCGCATTCTTTATCAATGGCAACAAAACAAACGCGACTGAACTGGCGAACCTGAAAGGTCAGCTTGAGGCGATTGAAGACGCTAGCGACAAAAAGAAATGCGGAATCGTGTTCAAGAAAGAAGAAAAGAAACCAGCGGCCTGATTTGGGATTCGTTGGGTATTAAAGAAGGGCGCTGGCGCAGGTCAGCGCCCTTTTTGGTTGCGGAATGCCCCAATAAGGGATTTGGGACTCCACACTGGCCCCACCGTTCCCCCAAGCAAAATGGAGCTCAACAGCCTTAGCTGTCCATCTTCAGGGCGGAAATGAATGCTTCTTGCGGGATGTCCACTTTCCCGAACTGCCGCATCTTCTTTTTCCCGGCCTTTTGCTTGTCCAGCAATTTACGTTTCCGCGTCGCGTCGCCGCCATAACATTTCGCCGTCACGTCCTTGCGCAATGCCGCCAGTGTTTCGCGGGCGATAACCTTGCCACCAATGGCCGCCTGGATCGGAATCTTGAACATGTGGCGCGGGATCAAATCCTTTAGCTTTTCGCACATCGACCGGCCGCGCATTTCCGCACGGTCGCGGTGCACCATCATCGACAATGCGTCAACCGGTTCGTCGTTCACAAGGATAGACATTTTGACAAGGTTATCAGCGCGATAGCCGACCAACTGGTAATCGAACGACGCATATCCCTTGGTCACCGATTTTAGCCGGTCATAGAAATCGAACACCACTTCGTTCAGCGGCAAATCATAAACCGCCATCGCCCGTGTCCCGGCATAGGTCAGGTCCATCTGTTCGCCCCGCCGATCCTGACAAAGCTTTAGGACATCGCCAAGATATTCGTCAGGCACCATGATCGTCGCCTTGATACGCGGTTCTTCGATGTGATCCACATGGGTCATATCGGGCATGTCGGCCGGGTTGTGCAATTCCTGCATCGACCCATCGCGCATATGGATATGATAGATCACCGAAGGCGCGGTGGTGATCAGTTCGATATCGTATTCGCGTTCCACCCGGTCGCGGATCACCTCAAGGTGCAGCAACCCAAGGAACCCACAGCGAAAACCAAAGCCAAGGGCAGCGGATGTTTCCATTTCGTAGGTGAAACTCGCGTCGTTCAGCGCCAGTTTTTCGATCGCGTCGCGCAGGTCTTCGAATTCCGCGCTGTCCACCGGGAACAACCCGCAAAACACCACGGGGATCGACGGTTTGAAACCGGGAAGCGCAACCTCGCATCCCTTTTTTTCCGATGTGATCGTGTCACCAACGCGGGTGTCACGCACCTGTTTGATCTGGGCCGTGATGAATCCGATTTCACCGGGGCCAAGTTCATCAACATTCTGCATGGCCGGGCGATACACCCCGACACGGTCAATGTCATAGGTCCCGCCGGTGCGCATCATCTTGATCCGCTGGCCTTTTTTCAGGACGCCGTCGATCACCCGCACAATAACGACAACCCCCAGGTAAGGGTCATAGATTGAATCAACCAGCATCGCCTTGAGCGGCGCATCCCTGTCCCCTTCGCGCGGGGCAGGCAGGCGGGTGACAATCGCCTCAAGCACATCGGGGATTCCAAGGCCGGTCTTGGCCGAAATTTCGACCGCGTCATGGGCTTCTATGCCGATCACGTCTTCGATCTGGGTTTTGATCCGTTCAGGTTCCGCCGCGGGCAAGTCGATCTTGTTCAGAACCGGGACGATTTCGTGATCCGCATCAATCGCCTGATAGACATTTGCCAGCGTCTGCGCCTCGACCCCTTGCGTGGCGTCAACGACCAGAAGCGATCCTTCGACCGCCTGCATTGACCGGCTGACTTCATAAGCGAAATCAACGTGACCGGGCGTGTCGATCAGGTTCAGAACATAGGTGTTGCCGTCTTTGGCGGGGTATTCGATCCGCACCGTGTTGGCCTTGATGGTGATCCCGCGTTCGCGTTCGATATCCATCGCGTCCAGCAGCTGCGCCTTCATATCGCGTTCGGCCACCGTTCCCGTCAGCTGGATCAGCCGGTCGGCAAGGGTGGATTTCCCGTGGTCGATATGGGCCACGATCGAAAAATTTCGGATAAGGCTACGGTCTGTCATTGCGTTGATATGCGGGGGAATCCTTGGGCGGTCAATGGGGTGTCGATTGATGCCTGTTTCAAACCGCTGCCATGTTGCACGGCGCTGCTGAAAACAGGGGTGCGGGTGGGTGCGGACAGTGCCCCAAGGCCGCCTGACCCCGCCAATCGGCAGGAAAACGACATTGCTGACATCAACGTGACGCGACAGAGGCCAATTCTGCATTATCATTTGCCCAGCATGCTTCAGACACCACGGGAGGTTCGAAATGCTCAATCGTCGGAAATTCATGATCACAGGGGCCGCGGCAGGCGGCGCCACAATGATACTGCCCTATGCTGCAATGGCCGCAGCGCATTCCGCCCACACATATAATAGTGCGGCGGGGCCGGTCACGTTCCACCCGGTCGGCCACGCGTCCTTTGTTATGGAGACACCGGTTGGCACTATATACAATGACCCGGTAGGTGATCCGGCCAAATACAACGATTTCCCGGCACCAGACCTGATCTTGATCACGCACCACCACGGGGACCATTACAAGCCCGACACTTTGGCGGCCATCGTCGGGGCGAAAACGCGCCTTCTGACCAATCCCAAGGTTTACGAAGACCTGCCCGATGCCCTCAAATCCCAGGCGACGATGATTGCCAATGGCCAAAGCCATACAGTCAACGGCATTCTGATTGAGGCGATACCAGCCTATAACATGACCGAGGATCGGCTGAAGTATCACCCAAAGGGGCGCGACAATGGCTATGTCCTGAATTTCGACGGGCTGCGCGTTTATATTGCTGGCGACACCGAAGACATCCCCGAGATGCGGGCGCTCACCAACATTGACGTCGCATTCCTGCCCTTCAACCTGCCCTACACCATGACCGAGGATCAGGCTGCATCGGCAGTGGCAGAATTCAAGCCGCGCTTTGTTTACCCCTACCATTACCGCGACAGCGACCGTGAAAAGTTCGCGACACTTGTGGCCGATGCCACCACAGGCACCGAAGTGAAATTCGCGCCATGGTATGGGGAAAAGATGCAGGGGTGATCATGCGACGGGGGCTATGGCCCCTGTCCGTTTCATTCGGGTCACAACCACACAACAGAAAACGGGCGCGGAATGAACCGCGCCCGTTTCTATAACCAGGGGTTGCCCCCTCAGCTTAAGCCGAAGCTCAGGCTTGTGCCGACTTGCGACGACGCAGAGCTGCAATACCGCCCAGAGCCGAAACCAGCAGCAGGCCACCGGCAGGAACCGGAACAGCCGAAGTGTTGGCTTGGATTTGGATGCCAGCGCCAGTACCGGTAACGCCAGTCCAAACGATGTCAAGAGTCTGAACCAGACCGTTAACGTTGTCAAAGATGGTGTCCAGGTTTGCAACTTGCGAGTTGCCAACGCCAGGTGTCAGAACAGCAGCAGTCGTGCCCATCAGAGTTGTCAGTGTAACCGACAGACCTTGGAACAGGCCATTGAATTCAAGAGTGTTGAATTCGCCGCGCAGAGCCAGAGTGGCAGGCGACGCGTCCAGAACGAACTGGCGGCTGCCGCCACCTGTGATCGCTGTTTCAGTGTAGAAATAGCTCTCGTCGACAACAATGGTGTTATAGCCAGTGTTCAACGTGACGGCGGATGCCATCGACGGAAGCGCCAGCGCGGCAGCAACCGAAAGCATCTTGAAAATAGACTTCATGAGAACCTCCTAAGTTCGAAATGTGCCAGTCAGACTGCGCACCTGTGGTTAGTGTTGCCCCGACTCAGTTGGGGTCTAAAGAAGTTTTTAACCTTCTCGTCGGGGATGTCACGAAAAAACCTTAATACGAACGGAATTGTGCCCAGATATTGATAAGAATTTCATCAAACCGGGCCTTTGTAGTGGTTGTGGAAACAATCCACCCCAGAAAAAGGCCAATTTTTCGGCAGGATCATGCGCAAATGGCTCCACCAGCAATTGGGGCTTTGCGACGTTAGAATCCTATAGGTAGAGTAGATTCGCGTGACGCGCCGCAGGCAACGCCGTGTCGCTGAGAAAACGGCCCAAACGGCCTGTGTACATGAGGTAGAGATGAAGCTTTTGGCCGCTACGGCAACCGCCGCCACCCTTATCCTGACAGCACAAACCGCAACCGCTGGCCCCATCAGCCGCGCCTGCATAAAAAGCGACCGCGCCGCCGCCAGCCGCGCGCTGTGCGGATGCATCCAAAACGTCGCCAATCTGACCCTGAAACCCCGCGACCAACGGCTTGCCGCCAAATTCTTTGGCGAACCCGACAAGGCGCAGGAAATTCGTATGTCCAAGTCGGATTATCACAACGCATTCTGGGCGCGGTACAAACAATTCGGGCATACCGCACAGGCAACCTGTTCCTGATCCCTACACTCGGTCGATCAGCCCCTTTGCGCAGGCTTCAATCAGGTCAAGTGCGCCGTCGAAATCACCTGTGAAATAAGGGTCCGGCACAGAACCGACGCCCCGATCCGGTGCGTAATCGGTGAACAAGACGACGGGCGTTTTGGTCCCTGCCGGGCGCTGTCGCTCAATATCATTCCGGTTTTCCTGGTCCATCGCGACAATCAGATCAAAGCGCGCGAAATCCGCCGCGGTGAATTGGCGTGCACGCAATTGCGACAGGTCAATCCCGCGGGACCGGGCCGCCAATTGCATTGGCCCATAAGGCGGATCGCCAATATGCCAGCCACCGGTGCCCGCACTATCCAAGACGACCTGCCCGCCACGTCCGGTCACGGCCAACAAGTCGCGCATCACGCCTTCGGCGGCAGGTGAACGGCAGATATTGCCAAGACAGACGAACAGAATGCGCCGGGGGCTGGTGTCGTATTCGGGTTCCATGCTTTCCTGCCTATGCAAAGGGGGCGACATGGACAAGATCGTGATACTGACAGGGGCCGGCATTTCCGCAGAAAGCGGGCTGGGCACGTTTCGCGGATCCGGCGGATTGTGGGAAAGCAAACGGATCGAAGACGTCGCAACCCCCGAAGGCTTTGCGCGCGATCCCGATATGGTCATCGCGTTCTACAACATGCGCCGTCGCAAACACCTGGATGTCCGCCCGAACCCCGCCCATGCGGCCCTGGCCCGTCTGCAACGCGATCATTCCGCAGAGGTGGTCCTGATCACCCAGAACGTTGACCGGCTTCATGAACGGGGCGGATCGACGGATGTGATCCACATGCATGGGGTGTTGGATGCCCTGTTGTGCAACGCCTGTGGGCACCGTTGGGACATGCCATTCGACCGCATTCTTGACCGGCATGCCCCCTGCCCCGCATGCAACGGCGGCCCGACCCGGCCAGACGTCGTCTGGTTCGGAGAGATCCCCTATGAGATGGATGTGATTCAGCGCCACCTGTCCGAGTGTGATCTGTTCGCGGCCATCGGCACCAGCGGGAATGTGTACCCGGCGGCAGGCTTTGTTCAGATTGCCAATATGGCCGCCGCGCACACCGTTGAAATCAATCTGGAACCGTCAGCCGTGGCCACTGATTTCGCTGACGCCGTGATCGGCAAGGCCAGCGACGTGGTGCCGAAATGGGTGGATGACCTTCTTTCGGATTAGGCCCTGACCGGGGGTGGTTCGGGGTGGATACAAGCGTTGGAAATGCACGCACGACCACCCTGAACCTTGGTCACGATTGATGGATGCCGAAGGTATAATTGGCATCATCGCGGCACCCGTGCCCCAACAGGCCCGAGAATGGCGGCGTGTCGGTCAAAAACACAAAATGCACGATAAGTGCAATTTTTGTCAGTCAAAAATCAAAGAATCCTGGATTTATGTGCCAAATAGTCAACTTCGCCACCTCAGGCGACTTAACGCTGATCTTTGGATTCATCCCCCTTTCACCTAAACCGCGTGCCGCATATAAGATGCCCTTGCCTGCCTCCGCCGAGTCGTGGGCAGTATGTGGTATGGTCAGATCGTCATAAGGACGCGCGTTATGGGTTTATTCGACAAGATGCCGGGGCTGTTCTCGTCCGATATGGCGATCGACCTTGGAACCGCGAACACGCTTGTCTATGTCAAAGGCAAGGGCGTGATCCTGTCCGAGCCATCTGTTGTGGCCTATCACATCAAGGACGGAGTCAAAAAAGTGTTGGCCGTTGGCGAAGACGCCAAGCTGATGCTGGGCCGCACGCCGGGGTCCATTCAGGCCATTCGCCCGATGCGCGAAGGGGTGATTGCGGATTTTGACACCGCCGAGGAAATGATCAAACATTTCATTCGCAAGGTGCACAAACGATCCACCTTTTCCAAACCCAAGATCATCGTCTGTGTGCCCCATGGCGCCACCCCGGTTGAAAAACGTGCGATCCGTCAATCGGTGCTGTCGGCGGGCGCACGCCGCGCCGGGCTGATTGCCGAACCGATCGCGGCGGCCATTGGCGCGGGCATGCCCATCACCGATCCCACCGGCAACATGGTTGTTGATATCGGCGGCGGTACGACCGAGGTGGCGGTGCTGTCGCTGGGTGACATTGTATATGCACGATCTGTGCGCGTCGGTGGTGACCGTATGGACGAGGCGATCGTGTCGTACCTGCGCCGCCAGCAAAACCTGTTGGTCGGGGAATCCACGGCCGAACGGATCAAGACATCCATCGGCACGGCCCGCATGCCTGATGACGGGCGCGGCCAGTCGATGCTGGTGCGCGGGCGCGACCTGTTGAATGGCGTGCCAAAGGAATCCGAAATCACCCAGGCCCAGGTCGCCGAGGCATTGGCCGAGCCGGTTCAGCAAATCTGCGAAGCCGTGATGACAGCGCTTGAGGCGACACCGCCCGACCTGGCCGCTGACATCGTCGATCGCGGCGTCATGTTGACCGGGGGCGGCGCGTTGTTGGGCGATCTTGATCTGGCCCTGCGCGAACAAACCGGCCTGTCCGTTTCGATCGCTGACGAATGTTTGAATTGCGTGGCCCTTGGCACAGGCAAGGCATTGGAATACGAAAAACAACTCCGCCACGCGATTGACTACGACAGTTAAGCCAAGCAGGCTTGCCCCCGGTCGCACAAGGTGGCTTGGGCCGCCCGTTTCGGGACCAGTCCGGTGAAGGAAGCCGATGGCACGCAACCGAGGTCAGGAAGAAGACTTTGTCACCCCGCTCCGCCGATTGTTGGTTGGGGTGTTGGTGCTGTGCCTGCTGGCGGTGTTTCTGGTTTGGCGCATCGACAGCCCGCGTGTGGAACGGTTTCGCGCCCAGGTCATTGATCAGGTGATGCCCAGTTTTGACTGGGTCATGGCGCCGGTTACGGCCACCGTGAACATTCTGCGGGATTTTCAATCCTACCACCGCATTCACGAACAAAACCGGGAACTTAGGCGGGAACTGCAGCAGATGAAGGCCTGGAAAGAGGCCGCTTTGCAGCTGGAACAGGAAAACGCCCGCCTGCTTGATCTTAACAACGTGCGCCTTGATCCGCGCCTGACCTATATCACCGGTGTGGTGATGGCCGACAGCGGGTCGCCGTTTCGCCAATCCGTGCTGTTGAACGTCGGGTCGCGCGACGGGATCGTCGATGGTTGGGCGGCGATGGACGGCATCGGCCTTGTCGGCCGTATTTCCGGCGTGGGGGACACCACGGCGCGGGTGTTGTTGCTGACGGACACGTCGAGCCGCATTCCCGTAACCATCCAGCCATCGGGCCAGCGCGCCATGCTGGCCGGTGACAATTCATCTGTTCCGCCGATTGATTTCCTTGTCGATCCTGATCAGGTCCGCCCCGGCGACAGGGTTGTGTCATCGGGTGATGGCGGCGTGTTCCCCGCGGGGCTGTTGGTCGGGCAAGTGGCCCAGGACCCCGGCGGGCGTTTGCGCGTGCGTCTGGCAGCCGATTATGAGCGCCTGGAATACCTTCGAGTGCTGCGCCATCTCGGCGCCCAGACAATCACCGACCCCGGTTCACTGGTCGCGCCGCAACGATTGCAATCTGACACAGCGCCGGACCCCACCGAAAGCGCCAGCAATGGCTGAGGGCGTTCGCACATCCGGTGCCACACGACTATGGTCCATGCGCGCGGGTTTCGCCCTAATCGCGCTGGCCACGATCCTGTTCAACCTGATGCCCCTGGAAACCACGCCACGACGTTGGGCCGGGCCGGACCTGTTGGTGGTGCTGGTGTTCGCATGGTCGGTGCGCCGCCCGGATTATGCCCCGACCGCGCTGGTCGCGGTGCTGGTCTTCCTTGCCGATCTGATGTTTCAACGCCCACCGGGATTGTTCGCCGCGTTGGTTGTGCTGGCCAGCGAATGGTTGCGCATGCGGGGGCGAACCATGCACGAATTGCCGTTTGTGGCCGAATGGCTGGCCGCCGCCGGGGCCATGACCGCGGTCGTTTTGGCCAATCGCGCCATCCTTGCGATCATGTTCACCAGCCTGCCGCCCCTGTCGCTGTCCCTGATGCAATTGATCGCGTCGATTGCCATATATCCCGTTGTCGTATTGTTCTGCCGAACCTTTTTTGGCCTGCGCAAATTGACCCATGCCGATTTTGACATGCGGGGGCAAAACCCATGAGACGCACCCAAAAGGACAGCACCGAAAGCATCCTGCGCATCACCCGGCGCGGTCTGATCCTTGGCGGGGCGCAGGCCGCCATGATGGGGGTTCTGGCCCTTAGAATGCGGTATATGCAGGTCGATCAGGCCGACGAATTCCGCCTTTTGGCAGAAGAAAACCGCGTGAACATCCGCCTGATCCCCCCGGCACGCGGGGAAATCTTTGACCGGAACGGGCGGATCATCGCGCGCAATGAACAGACCTATCGCATTGTCATCGTACGCGAAGACGCGGGCGACGTGGACAGTGTCATCCAACGCCTGTCCGGCCTTGTTGAACTGGACGAGGACGAATTGAACAAGGCCCTGACCGAAATGCGCCGGTCGGCCCCGTTCCTGCCCGTGACCCTGGCCGACCGCGTGGATTGGGAGGACGTAAGCCGGGTCGCCGTCAACGGCCCCGCCCTGCCCGGCATCACGCCCGAGGTCGGATTTTCGCGGGTTTATCCGCTTGGCGCGGATTTCGCACATGTGGTGGGATATGTCGGCCCCGTCAGCGATTATGATCTAAGCCGGATTGACGACCCGGATCAGCTTTTGTCGATCCCCCGGTTCCAAATCGGCAAGGTCGGTGTCGAGGCCAAGCTTGAGGACAATCTGCGTGGCAAGGCAGGCGCGCGCCGGGTTGAGGTGAACGCGACCGGGCGCGTCATGCGCGAATTGTCCCGCCGCGAAGGCGTGTCGGGCGCAAACCTTCAACTGACCATCGACCATTTGCTGCAAAACTATGTTCAGGCCCGTTTGGGCGACCAAAGCGCGTCGGCGGTGGTGATGGATTGCGACAGCGGCGATATTCTGGCCATCGGATCGTCGCCCACGTTTGACCCCAACCTGTTTGTGCGCGGTATTTCCGTGGCCGATTACGCCGCGCTGACAGAAAACACGTTCCGCCCCCTTGCCGCCAAGGCGGTACAAGGGGCCTATCCGCCGGGGTCCACGTTCAAGATGGTCACGGCCCTTGCCGGGCTTGAAGCCGGGGTGATCACCCCCGATGACACGTCATGGTGCCCCGGTTACCTTGAGGTCGCAGAGCGGCGCTTTCACTGCTGGAAAGGCGCCGGGCACGGCCATATGGACCTCGAAGGCGCATTGCGCGAAAGCTGTGATGTCTATTTCTACGAACTTGCGCTTGAGGTGGGGATCGAACGGATGTCCGCCATGGCGCAACGCCTTGGAATTGGTGTGCGCCACGACATTCCCATGTCCGCAGTGGCACAGGGGCTGGCGCCGACCAAGGCCTGGAAACAGAACGTCCGTGGCGAGGAATGGTTGATCGGCGACAGCGTCAACGCCGCCATCGGCCAGGGCTATGTTCTGGCATCCCCCCTGCAACTGGCTGTGATGACCGCGCGCATTGCCACGGGCCGTTCCGTCAGCCCGCGCCTGGTGAAATCCGTTGATACAGTGGAACAGCCCCTGCGTGGCGGAGACAGCCTCGGGCTGAATGAAAATCACCTGCGTCAGGTCCGCAAAGCGATGTACCAGGTGTCCAACAATCGGCGCGGCACGGCCTATTCCAACCGGATCATCGCGGATGACGTGCGCATGGCGGGCAAGACCGGGACAAGTCAGGTGCGCAATATCACCACGGCTGAACGCGCGCGCGGTGTGACACGAAACGACCAACTGCCCTGGAACCGGCGTGACCACGCGCTGTTCGTGGATTTCGCCCCCTATGACAATCCGAAGGTGGCCGTGGCTGTTGTGGTGGAACACGGCGGCGGCGGGTCCACCACCGCTGCGCCGATTGCCCGCGACATCACGCTTCAGGCGCTTTACAGCGACGACCCGCCCCTTGCCGCCTATCCGAAAAAAGATCGCGGCCGCATCCGTGCCCAGCAAAAGAAATTACGTGCCCTGCGCCCGGATGAACCGGGCAACGACAAGGGGCGCGCATGAGTTATCTTGAATATACCATTCAAAGCACGCCATCGGGTGTGCGCAAGATCCTGTTCCTGAACTGGCCGCTGGCCATCCTGATCAGCGCCGTCGCCTGTGTCGGATTCCTGATGCTGTATTCGGTGGCGGGCGGGTCGTTTTCGCCCTGGGCCGAACCCCAGATCAAACGGTTCATCCTGGGGCTGGGTGCCATGGTTGCCGTGGCGATGGTGCCGCTTTGGTTTTGGCGCAATGTGTCTGGTGTTGCCTATCTGGCCGCACTTGCCTTGTTGCTGTCTGTCGAATTCTTTGGCGCGGTCGGCATGGGGGCGCAGCGGTGGATCGACCTGGGGTTTTTCCGCCTGCAACCCTCCGAGCTGACAAAAATCGCCCTCGTGATGCTTTTGGCCGCTTATTACGATTGGCTGCCAATGCGCAAAGTGTCCCATCCGGTATGGGTGGGGGTGCCGGTGATCATGATCCTGATCCCGACATTCATGGTCCTGCAACAACCTGACCTTGGAACGGCCCTTTTGTTGCTGACCGGAGGCGGCGCAATGATGTTCTTTGCCGGTGTCCACTGGGGATACTTCGCGGCTGTCATCGCCGCGGTCGGCGGGCTGGTCGCAGCGGTGTTTGAATCCCGCGGAACCGATTGGCAATTGCTGAAGGATTATCAGTTTCGCCGCATTGATACGTTTCTTGACCCGTCACAGGATCCGCTTGGGGCCGGGTATCACATCACCCAATCCAAGATCGCACTTGGGTCGGGCGGCTGGACCGGGCGCGGGTTCATGCAAGGAACGCAGTCGCGGCTGAATTTCCTGCCCGAGAAACACACCGATTTCATCTTTACGACCCTGGCCGAGGAATTTGGGTTTATTGGCGGTGTCTCGCTTCTTGCCCTTTATGCGCTGATATTGATTTTCTGCGCCCATTCGGCGCTGACCAACAAAAGCAGGTATGGCTCGCTTTTGACGCTTGGGGTGGCGATGACGTTCTTTTTGTTCTTTGCGGTGAACATGTCGATGGTCATGGGGCTGGCCCCCGTGGTGGGCGTGCCCCTGCCCCTTGTCAGTTATGGCGGATCGGCCATGCTGGTGCTGATGGCGGCCTTTGGCCTTGTCCAAAGCGCGCATATTCATCGCCCACGGGGGCGCCGCTGATGGTCAATGTGCTGTTTGCGGCGGGGGATTTCCGCTGGGGTCAGTACGAGGCCCCGCTGCGGCGCGCCCTGGCCGACGCCGGGATTCCGGATGTCACCCTGACCTGCGATTTGCCACACGAGCAGGTGGATTTCATCATATTCGCCCCGAATGGTCCGATCAGTGACTTTGCCCCCTACACAAACGCCAAGGCCGTGCTTGGCCTGTGGGCCGGGGTGGAAAGCATCGTGACCAACCCAACCCTGACACAACCGCTGACCCGAATGGTCGATGACGGGTTGCGCCAGGGGATGATCGAATGGGTCTGCGGGCATGTGCTGCGCCACCATCTGGGAATCGACCGGATGCTTGCGCATCAAAACGGCATTTGGGACCCGCAGGTGCCGCCGCTGGCGCAGGGCCGCCGGATCGGTCTGCTTGGCCTTGGCGCGCTTGGCACCGCTTGTGGGCAGGCCTTGGCGCAGTTGGGGTTTCCCGTGGCTGGGTGGTCGCGCCGTCCCAGAGAGATTACGGGCGTCGCATGCCATCATGGGGCGGCGGGCCTGAATGTCGTGCTGGCGCGGTCTGACATCCTGATTCTGCTGCTGCCACTGACAAAGGACACCAACAGCCTTATCGATGCGCGCGCCTTGGCGCAGCTTCCGCAGGGGGCGGTCATTTTGAACCCGGGCCGGGGTGCGCTGATTGACGACCAGGCGTTGCTGGAGGCCCTGGACAGGGGGGACATCGCGCATGCCACGCTGGACACGTTCCGCCAGGAGCCGTTGCCGGCGGATCATCCGTTCTGGGGGCACGCCAAAGTGACTGTCAGCCCCCATGTCGCATCCGAAACCCGCGCCGAGACAGCGGCCGCTGTGATTGCGGAAAACATCCGGCGCGGCCTGGCGGGTGAGGCGTATCTGCACCTGGTTGATCGTGCTGCGGGGTATTGACCGTGCCAAATGCGCGCCTTTGGCGCACGCGATTTTCTGGTACTTCGTACATTGGGGCGCTGCCCCAAACCCCGCAGTATTTTGAGCCAGAGGAAGGGGGCAGGTCAGGGGAACCTGGGACCGTTCCGTTTATGGATTGATGTGAAGGGGGTTCGGGTTTTCCGGGGCGGATGATGCCGGGCATCGGTTCGCTGGCCCGAGAAGCGAACCCGGGGATACGGGAAATTGGATGGTTGGGCCAAGTGGGCCTTGACCTCTCTTGCGAATGGACATAGAGACCGCGGACGGAATTCAAGGCGCTGCATTGGTGGCGCCGTTTCATTTGATCAGGGCGCGACCCGCCCGCCGAACAATCGAGGACGAGACATGTCGCGCCGTTGTGAACTGACCGGAAAAGGCCCCATGACGGGCAACAATGTCAGCCATGCCAACAACAAGACCCGCCGCCGGTTCCTGCCGAACCTGAATGATGTTTCGCTGCGCTCTGAAACATTGGGCCGCAACATCAAGCTGCGTATCAGCGCCGCCGCGCTGCGCACGGTGGACCACCGTGGGGGTCTGGACAAGTTCCTGGCAAAGGCAAAAGATTCCGAGCTGTCTGCGACCGCTCTGAAAGTGAAGAAAGAGATCGCCAAGGCGCAGACGGCCACGGCCTGATCCCTTTGATTTTGTGAAAATTTGCAACCCCGTGCCATCACCGGCCGGGGTTGTTTCATTTTGACGCGTTGAAACCGGATACTTCGGTCTTAGATTGGCCATATGACGTCACGCGCCATTCTGTCCCTTTGGCTTGCCACGATCCTGACCCTGACGGGTCAGGCGGCAGCAATCGCGCGTGGTCAGGCGGACAGCGCGGACTGGATTGAAATCTGTTCCGGGTCTGGCGTCGTGATGATCGGCGTGGATGCGAATGGCGACCCCACCGGCGAAACGGTTTATTGCCCCGAGAACGCCGCGGCGTTGTTCGGCGCCATTGCCGTTGCGCCCTTGGTCGCGGATTTCACCTCGTCCGTGTCACAGGCCTCGACTCCGCCCAACCCGCCCCTTTCATATATCGCGATTCCGCATCCGCCAAAGGCACGTGGGCCACCCGTCTTTTGAACTGATCCCCAATCATTTCAAACATTCAGACGGAGATACCCAATGACTTACGCTGACCGCCGCCGCGCGGCTCTCGCCGCTATGGCGATCACCCTTGTCCCTGCCCTGGCCCCTTCTGCCGCTCTTGCCCAGGACATTACCATCGACGCGCCCTATGCGCGCGCAGCTTCGCCCATTGCGAAGTCCGGCGCGGCCTTTATGACCATTCACAACACAGGCGACAGCGACGATCGCCTGATCGACGCCAGGTCCGATATTGCCAAACGTGTTGAACTGCACACCCATATCGATGCGGGCAACGGCATCATGCAAATGCGCGAGGACGAGGACGGGTTCCCCGTGCCCGCCGGCGGCATGGCAATGCTGGCCCGCGGTGGGGACCATGTGATGTTCATGGGGCTGAACGAGGGAATGCAACAGGGCGATACAATCTCTGTCGTTCTGGTCTTTGAAAAGGCTGGCGAATTGCGCGTTGAAATCCCCGTGGATCTGACCAGAAAGCCCAATGCAGGCGCCATGAAACACGGGAAAATGGGAATGGGCAAAAAGGCGGACTGACCGGCGTCTGCCTGATGCGGCGATGTGCATTCGGGGCGATCCGACCGGGACCGCCCCGCATAGATGTTCAGGCCTTGGGCGATGACTGGCGTGCGCGCAACCCTTGGATCGTGGCCGTCGGCGAAAGCGCGTCCGGGTCCAGGATAAGATGCAGGACCGCCGGTTTTCCGCTGGCTTGCGCCTCAGCGAACGCTGCCGCGAAATCTTCGGCCCGTTCAACCCGCGCGCCAAAACCACCATGGGCAAGCGCGAGGGCTGCAAAATCGGGATTCGTCAGCGCCGTTGACGACACACGCGTCGGGTATTCGCGTTCCTGATGCATGCGGATCGTCCCGTACATGCCATTGTCAACCAGCACGACAATGATCGGAATGCCATGATGCATCGCCGTGGCCAATTCCTGCCCGGTCATCATGAAATCACCATCCCCCGCAAGCGTCACGACCGTCCGCGACGGAAACGCCCGTTTGGCCGCGATTCCGGCTGGAAAGCCATAACCCATGGACCCGCTCGTCGGAGCGAGATGGGTGTTAAAGCTTTCGAACCGATAATAGCGGTTCAACCAGATCGCGAAATTTCCGGCACCGTTGGTCAGAATCGCGTCTTCAGGCAACGCATCCCGCATCCAACACAACACCTGCGCCATCTGCAATTGCCCCGGATTGGCCGTGGGCTCTTGGGACCAATCGATATAGGCCGCGCGGGCCGCCGCAACCCATTCGCCCTGTCGGGGCGCATCGGGGCGCAAGGTGTCAAAGAACGGCGCGATCCCTTTGGGTGTCGCTGAAATTCCCAGACTTGGCTGATAAACGCGCCCGATCTCGTCCGCATCCGCATGAATATGAACAAGTTTTTGCGCCCCGGCCGGAATCGGCAACAAGGTATACCCTTGCGACGAAATCTCGGACATGCGCCCGCCGACCAAAACGACAAGGTCAGCACCCTCAATCGCGCTCACCAACGCCGGATTGGCCCCAAGGCTGAGATCGCCTGCAAAATTTGGGTGCTGCGCCGGCACCATGCCCGCACGTCGAAACTGTGCCGCAAAAGGCATTGCAAACCGCTCACACAGCCCGGTGAATGCCGCAACAGCCTCTGCGTCCCAGCGCGATCCCCCGAATATCGCAAAGGGCCGTTCCGCCGCGCCCAGCATGTCACTCAGACGCGCGATGTCGCCTGCGACCGGTGCCGCCTCGACCGGTTCAACCCGTGGGGCGTCCGGCACGGACACAAGGTCATCCAGCATATCCTCGGGCAGCGCGACGACCACCGGCCCCGGCCGCCCCTGCATGGCCACACGAAACGCCCGCGCAATCAATTCCGGCATCCGCGCGGCATCGTCGATCTCGACGACCCACTTGGCCATTGTGCCGAACACGGCCCCGTAATCCAGCTCCTGAAACGCCTCGCGGTGCTTCATGCCGCGTGCGACTTGGCCCACAAACAGGATCATCGGCGTGGAATCCTGTGCCGCCACATGCACACCGGCGGCCGCGTTCGTGGCCCCGGGCCCGCGCGTGACAAAACAAATGCCCGGCCGCCCCGACAACTTGCCCCAGGCCTCGGCCATCATCGCGGCCCCACCCTCCTGGCGACAGGTCACCATATCAACCCCGGACCCGATCAGCGCATCCAGTACGGAAAGATAGCTTTCCCCCGGCACGCAAGACGCCCTCTCAACCCCCTGAATCAAAAGCTGTTCAACAAGTACCTGCGCACCGCTGCGTTCAGATATGGGATTTGACATGACACCTCCTTTTGACATTGCAAACATCATTTCCGATCCCCGCCCCAAGGGAAAGAGGCATCACAAAAACATCGCCCCCGTCACGGCATGTCTTGCGCTTCCTCTGGCCAAAAATACTGCCGCCGGAGGCATCGCGGGCCCCGCCCCCCCCTTCTGGGGGGAAAGGGCCCGCGATCACCTGCGCGACGCCAAAAGGCGGCGCAACCTAACGCACCAGTGCCGCGACAATATCGGCGGCGGTGATCCGCCCGATGGTCTCACCTTCGCCACGCACCGCCAGCACCTCGGATCCCGCCGCCAGGGCCTCCATCGCCGCGCGCACGGGGGCATCGGGCGCGATGGTCGGCGCACTGCCCGGCACCGTGCCATGGCCCATCACATCGCTGACGCGCAACACCTCCAACGGGTTCATATTTGACACGAAATCCGCCACGTATTCGTTTGCGGGCGCCGCGATGATTTCCGCCGGGGTGCCACATTGCACGATCCGCCCGCCATCCATGATCGCAATTCGGTTGCCAATCTTGAATGCCTCGTCCAGATCATGGCTGACGAACAAGATCGTCCGGTTCAACCGCCCCTGAAGTTCCAGCAATTCATCCTGCAGCCGCTTTCGGATCAACGGGTCCAACGCGGAAAAAGGCTCGTCCATCAGCAATATCGGCGCGTCCGTGGCAAAGGCGCGCGCCAGGCCGACACGCTGCTGCATGCCGCCCGACAATTCCGAAACGCTGCGATCTGCCCAATGCGCCAGACCCACCATTTCCAGCCGTTCGCGCGCCATGCGTTCGCGCGTCTCACGCCCCATCCCGTCCAGCTCAAGCCCAAGCGCCACATTGTCCAGAACGTTACGCCAGGGCAGCAACCCGAATTGCTGAAACACCATCGCCACACAGCGGCGGCGCAGCTCCATCAGCGCCTTGTCACCACAGCCCGGCAAAACACAATTCCAGCCCCCCGAACGTACGGTCACCGTGCCGCGCGTGATCGGGTTCAACCCATTCACCGCCCGCAAGAGCGTGGATTTTCCCGACCCGGACAATCCCATCAGAACCAGGATTTCGCCTTCTTCCACAGACAATGAACATCCGTGCACGCCAAGGATTTGCCCGGTTTTTTCTTGCACTTCGGCGCGGGACTTGCCCGCATCCATCAGCGGCAGCGCCGTTTTTGGCGCATTGCCAAAGACAATCGACACATCGTCAAAAACAACCGCGCTCATTTGCGCCCCCTGACCCGCAACATGCGATCCAGCACAATGGCCACCACCACGATGACAAAACCGCTTTCGAACCCAAGGGCCGTGTTCACTTGGTTCAGCGCGCGCACCACGGGCACACCCAGACCGTCCGCGCCAACCAACGCTGCGATCACCACCATCGACAAGGACAACATGATCGTCTGGTTCAACCCGGCCATGATCTGTGGCAGGGCATAGGGCAACTCAACCTTGCGCAGGGTCTGGCCCTTGGTCGCGCCAAAGGCCTGCGCGGCCTCTAACAGCGCCTTGGGGGTTGAGGACACGCCAAGATGCGTCAGACGGATCGGCGCGGGCAACACAAAGATCACCGTCGCGATCAACCCCGGCACCATCCCGATGCCAAAGAACACGATCGCCGGGATCAGATACACGAATGTGGGCAATGTCTGCATCAGGTCCAAAACCGGCTGTATCCACGCATAAAGCCGTGGACGGTGCGCCACCGCGATCCCGATCGGCACGCCCAGCCCCATACAGACCAGACAGGCCGACATGACCAGCGTCAGGCTTTCGGTCATTTCCTCCCAATAGCCTTGGTTGACGATGAACAACAGGCCTATGACAACCAGAAAGCAGGTTCTGAAACTGCGCTGCAAAACCCATGTAAACAGGGCGAAAATGGCGATCACGATCAACGGATGCGGCGTTTGCAGCACCCACAACAGCGCGTCGATAAGTGCCTCAAGCGCATCAGACAAGGCATCAAAGAACGCGCCGCCCCTGGCCTCTAGCCAATCGAACCCGGCGCCTGCCCATTTTCCAACCGGGATCTTTTTTCCGATCAAATCGTCGAACGATCCGATCTGTTTCAGCCATTCCAGCATGCCGCCCCCCCGCGTCCTGCTTGTACGTTTCGGCCCCGCCCGGTGCATCCGGCCGGGGCCATTTCACGTGGCCCATCACGCCGAACGACACGCCGTGCCGCCCGGCGCAAAACCGGCCGTTATTTCAACGCCGCCTTAACAGCCGCGACAGCATCGCCGCCATCCTCGGTCGTGACACCGGTCAGCCAGCCCATCCAAGTGTCGGGGTGTTTGGACAACCATGCCCCAGCTGCGTCCGCGGGGTCTTCGCCACCGTCAAGGATCGCGCCCATGATTTCGTTTTCCATGGCCAGCGTGAATTCCAGATTGCCAAGGAACGCGCCCAGATTGGCGCATTCGCTCACCAGCCCTTTGCGCACATTGGTGTAAACCGTCGCACCGCCCAGATCAGGACCAAAGAAATCGTCGCCCCCTTCCAGATAGGTCAATTCGAAATTGGCGTTCATCGGATGCGGTTCCCAGCCCAGAAAAACCACCGGTTCCCCTTTGCCGGTTGCGCGTTTCACTTGCGCCAGCATCCCCTGTTCCGAACTTTCGACGACCTCAAACCCCTTAAGCCCAAAGGAATCCCCGTCGATCATGTCCATGATCAGCCGGTTGCCGTCATTTCCCGGCTCGATTCCGTAAATCTTGCCGTCCAACGCATCTTTATGCGCGGCAATATCTGCAAAATTCCCGATGCCCAGATCCGCGGCGGCCTTGTTCACGGCCAGTGTGTATTTGGCCCCTTCCAGGTTCGCACGCAGCGTTTCGACCGTTCCTTTTTCGCGGTACGGCGCGATATCGCCTTCCATCGTTGGCATCCAGTTGCCAAGGAACACATCCACGTCGCCTTGGGACAGGGCCGTATAGGTCACAGGCACCGACAACACCTTGATATCCGTGTCATAACCCAACGCCTCAAGCACGACAGTCGTGGCTGCGGTGGTGGCGGTGATATCGGTCCAGCCGACATCGGAAAACACCACTTCGCCGCAATCTGCCCAGGCGGTCCCGGCCCCCAGCATCAGCGCCATCGCGCTGACCATTGCTTTTGTTGTCATTAAGTTTCTCCTGTCCAGTTCATGATCGACATACCCCGATCATCGGGGGCTTGCGCTTTTATTGACTGATGAGTTAATCAAAAACCCACAACCTCCGTGAAACGGCGATCAAGCCTGTCCCCGGATGCGTCACCGCCACCCTAAAGGAGAATGCGCCGATGCCAAAGGTGGGAATGGAACCGCTTCGCCGCGAAGCAATGATCAAGGCGACGATTCAAACAATCGGTGAGGCTGGTTCGCTGGACGTCACGGTCAGTCAGATCGCGCGACGGGCGGGCATGTCTTCGGCCCTTGCGCACCATTATTTCGGATCGAAAGACCAGATTTTTCTGGCCGCGATGCGCCATATCCTAAAGGGGTTCGCCACCTCTGTCACATTGCGGCTGAACAATCTGGACGACCCGGCCACACGCATTCGCGCCATCGTCGCCGCCAGTTTCGCACAAGGCCAGTTTGACCACGATGTCGTCGCCTCATGGCTCACCTTTTACGTGCGCGCCATGCAATCCGAAGAGGTCGCCCGCCTTCTCACCATCTATGCGCGCCGCTTGAAATCGAATCTCCTGTACGACCTGCGCAAATTGTTTTCAGACGACGAAGCGGAACAGGTGGCGCAGGGCCTCGCCTCGATGATCGACGGATTTTACATCCGCCACGCATTGCAACCCGTCGCCCCGGATCGCGATGCAACCCAACACCTTGTCTGCGACTACCTTACCCTATGGCTAGAAAGGAAATCACGTGGCTGACCAGCCTAACATACTGATTATCATGGTTGATCAGCTGAACGGCACCCTGTTTCCCGACGGCCCTGCCGATTGGCTTCATGCCCCCAACCTCAAGGCGCTCGCCGCGAAATCCGTGCGCTTTGCTAATGCCTATACCGCCTCGCCCCTTTGCGCGCCGGGGCGTGCATCGTTCATGGCCGGTGCCCTGCCCAGCCGAACGCGGGTTTATGACAATGCCGCCGAATTCGCATCCGACATCCCGACATATGCGCACCATCTGCGCCGCGCCGGATACGCGACAACCCTGGCCGGCAAAATGCACTTTGTCGGCCCCGACCAACTGCATGGCTTCGAAGAACGCCTGACGACCGACATTTACCCAGCCGATTTCGGATGGACCCCGGATTACCGCAAACCGGGCGAACGCATCGACTGGTGGTATCACAACCTGGGGTCTGTCACCGGCGCCGGTGTGGCCGAAATCTCGAACCAAATGGAATATGATGACGAGGTGGCCTATCACGCGACCCGCAAGGTCTACGATCTTGGCCGCCGTCTGGATGACCGGCCATGGATGCTGACCGTCAGCTTTACGCACCCCCATGATCCCTACGTCGCGCGCAAGAAATACTGGGATCTCTACGAAGACTGCGCCCACCTTGCCCCGACAGTGCCCGCGATCCCCTATGAAAATCAGGACCCGCATTCCAAACGCATTTTCGATGCGAACAATTGGCGCGACTTTGACATTGCGGATGACGATATCGCCCGGTCCCGCCGTGCCTATTTCGCCAATATCTCCTATCTCGACGACAAGGTGGGCGAAATCCTGACGGCGCTGAATGGCACCGATCAGGCCGACAACACCATCATCATGTTTGTGTCCGATCACGGCGATATGCTGGGCGAACGCGGGCTGTGGTTCAAAATGACCTTTTTTGAAGGGTCCGCGCGGGTGCCCTTGATGATCGCCGCGCCGTCCCTTGCCCCGCGTCTGGTGAAAACCGCCGTATCCACGATGGATGTCACGCCAACCCTGGCCGACCTCGCCGGGGTCGATCTGGCCGAGGTGATGCCATGGACCGATGGGGAAAGCCTGCTGGAACTGGCGCGGGGCGGCGAACGCCTGTCGCCGGTGGCAATGGAATATGCCGCCGAAGGGTCAAACGCGCCGTTGATCGCGTTGCGGGCCGGACGCTGGAAATACATTCTGTGCGATTTGGATCCACCGCAATTGTTCGATCTGACCGCCGATCCGGATGAATTGATCAACCTTGCCCAAGACCCGGAATACGCGCCCGAGGCCGAAGCATTCGCCGCCGAGGCCGCGACACGCTGGTCCCTAAGGGTGTTTGACAATGACGTCCGCCAAAGTCAGGCGCGCCGATCGGTCGTGTACGAAGCACTGCGCAACGGGTCCTATTTTCCGTGGGATTTCCAACCGCTCCAGCGCGCCAGCGAACGGTATATGCGCAACCACATGGACCTGAACGTTCTCGAAGAAAACCAACGCTTCCCAAGGGGGGAATGACATGCGCGCCCAACCTCCTGCGTCCCACTTCATTGGCGGTCAATATCGGCATGATTCCAACGCCGCCTCCTGGCCCGATCTCTATCCCTTTGACGGGTCGGTCATCGCAGAAATCCACGCTGCCACAGGCGCCGACATCGACCATGCCTTTGACACGGCCTTGGCCGCGCAAAAGGAATGGGCCGCACGATCCCCGGTTGAAAGGGGCCGGGTGCTGCGCCGCGCCGCCGACATCCTGCGCGACAGAAATCAGGAGCTGAGCGAACTGGAAACGCTCGACACCGGAAAGCCCATTCAGGAAACCCTTGTTGCCGACGCGAGCTCTGGCGCGGATGCTCTTGAATTCTTTGGCGGATTGGCCGCAGCGACGACAGGCGAGACGATCCCCTTGGGCGACGACTGGGTCTATACCCGCCGCGAACCTTTGGGGGTTTGTGTCGGCATCGGCGCGTGGAATTACCCAATCCAGATCGCCTGTTGGAAGGCCGCGCCCGCCTTGGCTGCGGGCAATGCGATGATCTTTAAGCCGTCCGAAGAAACGCCTCTAAGTGCTTTGAAACTAGCGGAAATATTGATCGAATCCGGTGCCCCGGCGGGCCTGTTCAACGTGGTTCAGGGTAAGGGCGACGTGGGCGCACGGCTGGTCAGTGATCCCCGCTGCGCCAAAGTGTCCCTGACCGGGTCCGTTCCAACGGGAAAAAAGGTCTATGCCGCCGCCGCCGAAGGCATCCGCCATGTGACGATGGAACTGGGCGGCAAATCCCCGCTGATCGTTTTTGAGGACGCGGATATTGAAAACGCAGTGTCCGCCGCGATCAACGCGAATTTCTATTCCTCGGGCCAGATTTGTTCAAATGGAACAAGGGTTTTCGTGTCAAAGCTGATTCACGCAAAATTTGCGGATCGGCTGATCGAACGGGTGAAAAATGCCCGGCTCGGTGACCCGATGGACCCTATGACAACCATCGGTCCGCTGATCAATCAAACCCAAAAAGACAAGGTTCTTGCCGCCATCCAAACCGGCATTACCCAAGGCGCGACCCTGTTGTATGGCGGCGCGGGTGACCAGGGTTTGTTCGTCGGCCCCACAGTGTTTAGCGATGTCACGGACACCATGACCATCGCCCAAGACGAGATTTTCGGACCCGTCCTTTCGCTGTTTTCGTTCGAAGATGAAGAAGAGGTGATAACCCGCGCAAATAACACAGATTTTGGCCTAGCCGCCGGTGTCTTTACCCGTGATCTGGCCCGCGCACATCGCGTCACCGCACGGCTTGATGCCGGCACCTGCTGGATCAACACCTATAACCTGACCCCGGTCGAAGCCCCCTTTGGCGGGTCCAAAATGTCCGGTGTGGGTCGTGAAAACGCGCGGGCGGCGTTGGACCATTACACACAAATCAAATCCGTTTACGTTTGCATGGGCGATGTCGAGGCACCATTCTGATGCAAGCCGACTATGTCATCATCGGCGCGGGATCAGCCGGGTCCACCCTGGCCAACCGCCTTAGCGATGGCGGACAATATTCTGTAATCGTTATAGAATATGGCGGAACGGATGCGGGGCCACTGATTCAGATGCCCGGTGCATTGTCCTATCCGATGAACATGTCGCGCTATGATTGGGGGTTTCAATCGGAACCCGAACCCCACCTTGGTGGACGCCGGCTCGCCACCCCGCGCGGCAAGGTGATTGGCGGATCGTCGTCGATCAACGGCATGGTCTATGTGCGCGGTCACGCGGGCGACTTTGATCATTGGGCGGATCAAGGTGCCACCGGCTGGAATTTTGCTAACGTGCTTCCCTATTTCAAACGGATGGAACATTGGCACGCTGGCCACACCCCGGAATGGCGCGGCACAAATGGCCCCCTTCACGTGACGCGCGGCCCACGCAAAAACCCGCTTTATCATGCGTTTGTAAATGCGGGCGCACAGGCGGGATACGAAACCACCGACGATTACAACGGCGCCAAACAAGAGGGTTTCGGCCCCATGGAACAAACCGTCTGGCGTGGGCAAAGGTGGTCTACGGCCAATGCCTATCTAAAGCCTGCCTTGAAACGCGCCAATTGCACGATTGTTCGCGGATTTGCCCGCAGGATCGTCATTGAAGAGGGCCGCGCCACCGGTGTCGAAATCGACCGGCGCGGCGCGCGGCAAACCATTCGGGCAAACCGCGAGGTCATTGTCGCAGCGTCGTCCATCAACACACCGAAATTGCTGATGCTTTCCGGGATTGGCCCCGCCCGCGATCTGGCGAAAATCGGGATCGACATACGCGCTGATCGCCCCGGTGTCGGGCAGAACCTTCAGGATCACCTTGAGCTTTATATTCAGCAAGCCTGCATTCAACCGATCACATTGTTCAAATACTGGAACCTGATCGGCAAGGCGTGGGTTGGCGCCCAGTGGTTGTTCGCCAAAACGGGGCCTGGCGCTTCGAACCAGTTTGAAAGCACCGGGTTCGTGCGGTCGCGCGCCGGGGTCGCCTATCCGGACATCCAGTTTCATTTCCTGCCGATTGCCGTGCGTTATGACGGGCAGGTCGCCGCCCAGGGCCATGGATACCAGGCACATGTCGGGCCAATGCGGTCCGCTTCGCGGGGCACGGTCACGTTGCGTTCATCCGACCCGCGTGACGATCCGCGCATCCAGTTCAACTATATGAGCACCCCACAGGATTGGGCCGACTTTCGCCATTGCATTCGCATCACCCGCGACATCTTTGGCCAGGCCGCATTCACCCCCTTTCGCGGCGAAGAGATTTCGCCGGGCGCTTCGGTGCAAAGCGATGATGATCTTGATGCCTATATCAGCGCCCATGTCGAAAGCGCCTATCACCCCTGTGGTACGTGCCGGATGGGGGCGCGTGACGATCCCAGCGCGGTGGTGGACCCGCACGGCCGGGTGATCGGCGTTGATGGCCTGCGCGTTGCGGACAGTTCGGTTTTCCCACGGATCACGAACGGCAATATCAATGGCCCAACGATCATGGTCGCGGAAAAGATGGCCGATCACATTCTGGGGCGGGATGCCTTGCCCGCAGATCCTGCACAGCCCTGGGTGAACCCACGCTGGCAAGACAGCGACCGCTAGGGGCACCGCTGGTCAATCACGGTCCTGATCCTGCAGAATCCGCGCCATGTCGGTGAACGCCCGGATCAGGCGCACGTCGCGGCGTTGGTGCAGATACACGACCGCTTCGTCCATCATCAACCCGTCGCCCGGCGTGATCGCGATCGCCGCCAGCCGGGCATCGGCCCCGAATTCAGCCATGCTGACAAATCCGACACCACCACCTGCCGCCACGATCTCGCGCACTGCCTCGCGGCCTTCGGCGGTGATGGCCGGGGTCAGGGTGACCCCCTGCGCGGTGGCGGCGGCCAACAATTTCGCGCGGGTCTTTGACCCCTCTTCGCGCAGGACAAGCGGCAGATCGGCCAAGGCAGCAATCGACAATTCGGACCTGTCGGCAAGCGCGGACCCGCGCGCCACAAAGGCAACGATTGGCGCGCTTCCCAGCGTGGCACCGGCAATCCCCGGCACATCCGGCATTTCCCCCATGACCCCAACGTCAGCCTCATAAGACCGCAGGGCCGCGATGACCTGATCGCTGTTGCCTGCGGAAAGGGTGATCTGAACACCGGGGAACCGATCACGGAACCCCGCCAACGTGCGCAAAAGGTGGTGCGGCGCGTCTGCCATGATCCGGATGTGACCCGACCGAAGGCTGCGCGAATCCGCCAGCCATTCGCCCGCCTCACGCTCGGCATCAAACATCCGCTGCGTGATCGCCAGCAGGTCCTTGCCCGCATGCGTCAAAGCCACCTGTTTGCGACTGCGATCAAACAGCAGGATATCATAGTCGGATTCCAGCTGGCGCACCTGATCGGAAATCGCCGGTTGCGTCAGATGCAGGTTGTGCGCGGCGCGGGAAAACCCGCCAGTGACCGCCACATAGTGAAAAGCCCGGAGTTGAGCATATCGCATCGGGGTCAGCACCTATCGTTTCAATTTATGCAACCATACTATCAAACGATTTTTCATATGACAGGCCCCATGCCAATCTGCCCGTATCAAACGCATTTCCAATGCCACAGGATGATCATGGAACAGCCCCGCGACCCGATGCCATCGCCGTTGATGGGCGAACCATTCCTGTTGACGCCGGGCCCGCTGACAACCTCGGCCGAGGTCAAACAGGCGATGCTGCGCGACTGGGGGTCCTGGGACAGCGCGTTTCGCGCCATGACGCGCGACATGCGCCGTCGATTGCTGCGCATCGCGGGCGATCCGGATGATTGCGACTGCGTGCCTATCCAAGGGTCGGGGTCATTTTGCGTCGAAGCAATGCTGGGCACATTCGTGCCGCGCAATGGCAAGGTATTGGTTCTGGCCAATGGTGCCTATGGGCTGCGCGCAGCCAAAACGATGGGCTATATCGGGCGGGCGCATACGCTGATCAACAAGGGCGATTACCTGCCGCCGCGCGGGCACGATGTCAGCGCGGCCCTGGCCGCCGATCCGGCGATCACCCATGTATTGGCCATTCACTGCGAAACGTCATCAGGCATCCTGAACCCACTGGCCGAGATCGCGGAAGCGACCGAAAAGGCGGGGCGTCACCTTCTTGTTGACAGCATGTCGGCGTTTGGCGCGGTGGCGCTGAACATGGCCGAATTGCCCGTTCAGGCGATGGTGTCATCCGCCAACAAATGCATCGAAGGCGTGCCGGGGTTTGGGTTTGTCATCGCGCGCAAATCCGCCCTGATGGCCGCAAAGGGCAACGCGCATTCGCTCTCGCTCGACGTTCATGACCAATGGAGCGTGTTCGAAGACACCGGCCAATGGCGGTTTACCCCGCCCACCCACGCGGTCGCGGCCTTTGTCACCGCACTTGATACCTTCGAAGCCGAAGGCGGGCGCCCTGCCCGATTGGCGCGGTATTGCGAAAACCGCGACAGGCTGGTGACCGGAATGCGCGACCTTGGGTTTGAAACCCTGCTGGACGATGCCTGGCAATCCCCGATCATCGTGACCTTCTTTTGCCCCGCCGACCCTGCATTTGATTTCACCCGGTTTTACGACGAAATGAAAACACGCGGGTTCATCATTTATCCCGGCAAATTGACCGTTGTGGACAGTTTCCGCATCGGGTGTATCGGGCGCATGGACACTGGCATCATGACCCGTGTCATCGCAGCGGCCCGCGACAGCCTGACCGCCATTGGAGTGACATCCGCCGCACCACCGGCGGCGGCCATGGCCGAACGCGCCCATCTTGCGGCCTGACGGCTGCGCATTCAGATTTCCCCGGCCAAATGATTTCCCAAAGGCCGATCACGTCCCCGAAAGGATCGAAATGAACGCCCCCACCCGCACCGCCGTCACAGTCAACGATCGCACCTATCCCTGGCCCAATGTGCCCGCCATCGCGATTTGTCTGGATGGCTGCGAACCCGCCTATCTGGATGCCGCGATTGACAGCGGACTGATGCCAAACCTTGCACGCATCCGGGCCGAAGGCACCGACCGGCTGGCGCATTCGGTGATCCCGTCCTTTACCAACCCCAACAATCTGTCCATCGCCACGGGCCGCCCGCCCGCCGTGCACGGCATTTGCGGCAACTACCTGTATGAACCGGAAACCGGTCAGGAAGTCATGATGAATGACGTGCGGTTCCTGCGCGCGCCGACAGTTTTTGCCGCCTTTCAGAATGCCGGGGCTAAGGTGGCGATTGTCACGGCCAAGGACAAGTTGCGCGCATTGCTGGGCGCGGGGCTGACCCATGGGGCTGATGGGGCCTTGTGTTTTTCATCGGAAAAAGCGGATGCGACAACATTGGCCGATCACGGGATCGACAACGCCAGCGCATGGCTGGGTCGCCCGGTGCCCGAAGTGTATTCCGCCGGACTTTCGGAATTTGTCTTTGCCGCCGGGGTCAAGATCCTGCGCGAACAGCGCCCGGATGTCATGTACCTGACAACCACCGATTACATTCAGCACAAATTTGCCCCCGAAGATGCCGAAGCCAAAGCGTTTTACGAAATGTTCGACCGCTATTTGGGGGAACTGGACAGCGAAGGCGCGGCCATCGTCGTGACCGCCGATCACGGAATGAAACCCAAACATGACGCGAACGGCGATCCGAATGTGATCTATGTTCAGGATCTGTTGGATGAATGGCTGGGCGTCGCGGCTGCGCGGGTGATCCTTCCGATCACGGACCCTTACGTGGTGCATCACGGCGCGCTTGGGGCCTTTGCCACCGCATACCTGCCCGACGGCGCGGACCGGGCCGCAATTCTTGCCCGCCTGGCCGAACGCGACGAATTGATCGCCGTTCTGACCCGCGAAGAGGCGGTCGCCCAATTCGAATTGCCCGCCGACAGGATTGGCGACATCGTTATGATTTCCGGGGAAAACATGACCATCGGCACCTCGGCCAACCGGCATGATCTGGCGGCCTTGAACGAACCCTTGCGCAGCCATGGCGGCCTGACCGAACAAGAGGTGCCCTTTATCGTGAACCGCGTCTTGCCGGACGTGCCCAACATGCCGACGCTGCGCAATTTCGATGCGCTTAATCTGGCGTGTCGGGCTGCGGCCATGGTGCCCGCGTGAAGGACGCCCGCGCAATCCGCCATGAACCGATGCGCATCGCCGGGCGCAAGGTCAATTCCGATGCGGTGATCGAGGTCCACTATCCGTGGGACAATTCGGTGATCGGCACTGTTCCGGCGGGCACGGCCGCGCATGCGCGCGAGGCGTTTGCCATCGCGGCGGCCTATCGCCCGACACTGACCCGCCATGATCGTCAGAAAATCCTGTTGCGCATGGCTGAAAGCCTGGCCGCAAAGGTGGACCCGCTGAGCGAGTTGATCACCCTTGAACTGGGGGTAAGCCGGGCAGATGCCCGATACGAAGTCGGGCGCGCCGTTGATGTCTATACCCTGACGGCGCAACTGTGCCTGCTGGATGACGGCGAAAGCTATGCCTGCGATATCTCACCAAATGGAAAGCAACGGCGCATTTTCACCATGCGGGAACCGCTGAGCGCGATTTCCGCGATCACGCCGTTCAACCATCCCTTGAACATGATCTCTCACAAGATTGCGCCGGCGATTGCCACCAACAATTGCGTGGTGGCCAAACCGACCGAGTTGACGCCGATGACCGCGCTGGTTCTGGCCGACATCGCCTATGAGGCCGGGTTGCCGCCCGAAATGCTGTCGGTGGTCACCGGCCTGCCCGGTGACATCGGAGAGGAAATGATCGTGAATCCCGCCGCCGAATTGGTGACATTCACCGGCGGGGTGCCGGTTGGAAAGATGATTGCGGCCAAAGCGGGCTATAAACGCAGCGTTCTGGAACTGGGCGGGAATGACCCGCTGATCGTGTTGAACGATCTGGGCGATGACGATCTGGCCGCTGCCGCCGATCTGGCCGTCGCCGGGGCCACCAAGAATTCCGGGCAGCGCTGCACGGCGGTGAAACGCATCCTGGTTCAGGACAGTGTCGCGGATCGGTTTGTGCCGCTGGTGGTTGAGCGCGCCAGGGCGTTGCGATTTGGCGATCCGATGGACGACACGACGCAATTGGGCTGTGTGATCCATGCGCGTGCCGCCGCCGGGTTCGATACGCGGGTGTCACTGGCCGCCGAGGACGGCGCCGACATCTTGTATCATCCGGGCCGTTTGGGGGCGTTGATGCCCCCTGTCGTGTTGGACCGGGTGGATCCGAAAAGCGAATTGGTGCGCGAAGAAACATTCGGACCGGTGATCCCGGTGATCCGGGTGCCCGATGATGACAGCGCGGTCATGGAGATTTCCAACGGGACAGCCTTTGGCCTGTCATCCGGGCTGTGCACCCACGATTATCGTCGGATCGAGGCCTTTGTTCATGGGTTGAAGGTGGGCACGGTCAATATTTGGGAGGTGCCGGGATACCGCACTGAGATGTCGCCATTTGGCGGGATCAAGGACAGCGGAAATGGCGCCAAGGAAGGCGTGGTTGAGGCCATGAAGAGTTACACCAACCTCAAGACATTCAGCCTGCCCTGGCGGGGGTGATGGCCGGAATGCGTGGGTGGCGCAACGCGTGGGTGGCGAGGACAGAGGGGGGCTGTCTGCCCCCCAAACTCGGGCTTTGCCCGAGACCCCCCGAAAGTACTTTTGGAAAGATGAAGCGGGGCGCGGCGTCAGGCGCCCTGATTGTGTGAGGTGAGGCGGCGGTCGCGGCGTTCCGTCATGCGGTTGATGAGTTTTCGGGCCATGCGGGTGATCTGGGCCGCGTGGGCCGGGTCATTGGCGAGGTTGGTTGTTTCGTCAGGATCATCTTGCAGATCGAACAGCATGGGCGGGACGTCGCCGCCGAAATGAACGTATTTCCAGCGGCTTTCCCGCAAGATCGACACGTTTGCCTGATTAACCGAGACGCCCATGTGATCCATGAAACGGGTGCGGGTTTCGGGATGGCCAAGATCAAGTTCGATCATGGCAGCGTCGCGCCAGGTGTCAGGTGGGCCGCCATTTATGAGGGGCAGCAGAGATTGCCCGTCCATCGCAGGAAGGATGGGGTGCGCGATCCAGTCGAGGATGGTTGGAGCGATATCGACGCTTTCGCTGATGGCGCTGACGCGGGTGCCGCCGGGACGGTTCGGGGCGCGGATGACAAGGGGGACGTGCAGCGCGGGGTCGAATACGCTTTCCTTGCCCCACATGTGTTTGGCGCCCAGCATTTCGCCGTGATCGGCGGTGGCGATGACAAGGGTATTGTCGGCCTGACCGGTTGCGTCCAGCCAGTCGAGAAGGCGTCCGATGTGGTGGTCCACTTCGGCCACCAGCCCAAGGTACACGGCGCGCGCGTCCTGAGTTTGGGCCGCGGAAAGGGCGCTGTTGTCGCCGTCGTGGCCGTGAAACAGGGACCGGTTCGAGGGCCGGGAAAACCAAGCGTCCAGGAATGGGTGGTTTGGGGCCGCCGTTTCCGGCGCGGGAAGGGCGTCTGCGTCGATCAGGGTGCAATATGGGGCGGGCGCAACAAGTGGTGGGTGCGGGCGGATAAAGGCCACATGAGCAAACCAGGGGCCGAATTCGCGGCGGTAATCCAAGGCTTCGAGCGTGCGGGTTGTGAGGTAGGCGGTGTCGGAGTCCGTTGCTGAGTAGATCGCGGGATCACGCAGGGTGCCGTTGCCCGAAGGGACATAATAGCTGGGCCAACCGTCTTCGCGCAGATGGATATCATAGCCCCTTGCGCGCAAATATGCGGGCCATTCGCGCCCGGATTCCATTTGCATTTCCACGATTTCGCGAAAGCCGGGCGCGACACCTTCGTAGACAGTGAGGTCCGGGTCTTCGGGGGATATGTCAGCCGGGTCCGGCGCGATGTCTGTGTACCCGAAGAGAAGCGGTTCGTAACCTGATTTGCGGGCCTCGGTCGCCACGGTGGCGTGATGGCGTGCAAGGGGGGTGCCATTGCGGATCGCCCGGTGGTTCATCGCATAGAGCCCGGTCAGCAGGGAAGCGCGCGCGGGCCCGCAGGGAAGTGTGACAGTGAAATGGTTTTCGAACAACGTGCCGGATGCGGCGAGGCGATCAAGGTTCGGGGTGGGCACATGGGGGGCCAAAGGGCCGGTCAGGACCGAGGCCACGCATTGATCCAGCGTGATGAAGAGGATGTTTCCGGTGCGCGATTGCTTTGTCATCATCTTGGGCCCGATTGGGGGATGCGCAGGATTGCCCCGGTGGCGCGTCCGGCCAAAGGGGCGGTTTCGTTGACTGATGCGCGGCCGGGGGTTTCACACCCCCGGACCCCCGTGAAGTATTTTGGGAAAGATGAACGGGGGCGCGGGGGCATTGGCGTGGAGTGCGGTTTCACGTTGGGGATTGTGATGGGGCGGCGTGCCGGGTGAAGTCGAAGTCTTGGGCAAAATGGCAGGCAGCCCTATGGCCGGGCGCGAATTCGCGCAGTTCAGGCACAGATGCCTTGCAGGCGTCACGGGCGAAGCGGCAGCGTGTGTGAAATTTGCACCCGGATGGCGGATTTGCCGGCGAGGGTATTTCGCCTTCGAGTTTTTCGGCGGTTTTGGGCGCGTCGGGATCGAGAGCGGGGATCGCGGAAAGGAGGGCCGAGGTATAGGGGTGGCGCGGGCGCGCGAACAAGGCGCGTGTCGGCGCGGTTTCGATGATCTGGCCCAGGTACATGACCGCGACTTCGTCGCAGACATGGGCGACAACGGACAGATCGTGGCTGATGAAGAGAAAGCCGATCCCCATATCCGCCTGAATCTGTTTGAGCAGGTTCAACACATCGGCCTGGATTGACACATCCAGGGCCGCGACGCTTTCGTCGGCCACCACAAAGCGCGGACCTGACACAAGCGCGCGCGCGATCGAGATACGCTGGCGCTGGCCGCCCGAAAACGCATGGGGAAAGCGGCGCAGGTGTTCGAGGTTGAGGCGGCATTTGTCCGCGATTTCGCGCACGCGTTCATCGGTTTGTGCGCGGGTTTTGGTCAGGCCCATCACCTCGAGCGGTTCGGCGATGATGTCGCGCACTGTCATGCGAGGGCTGAGGGCGGCGTAGGGATCCTGAAAAATCAACTGGGCGCGTTTGCGATAGTTTTTGAGCGCGCTGCCCTTGAGGTCGGTCAGGGAGAAGCTCTGTTCCCCGTCGTCATAATGTACCTCGCCCGCGGAAATCGGGGCGGCCTTGAGAAGGGCGCGGCCCAGCGTTGTCTTGCCAGAACCACTTTCGCCGACAAGGCCAAAGAACTGGCCGCGTTTGATTGACAGCGACACGCCATCCACCGCGTTCAGGAATGCCCGTTTGCCAAGGCCCGCGCGCCCCAGCGGATAGCTGACTGTCAGATCGTCGGCCTTGATCAATGGTTGGTCTGTCATGCCGCGCCCCCAGTCGCCGGAACACCATCGGCAAAATGGCAGGCCACGCCATGGCCATCACCCGAAACCTGCAATTGCGGGGTGACCTGATCACACTGCCCGGCCTGTGCCATCGTGCAGCGGGTGTGAAACACACAGCCCGACGGGCGGTTCAAGGGCGACGGGATATCGCCCGGCACAGGGGTGAGCGGCGCATCCAGATCGTCCAGCTTGGGCAGGGCATCAATCAGGCCGCGCGTGTAGGGGTGGCGTGGATCACGGATCACTTGACGCACCGCGCCGGTTTCCACGATCCGCCCCAGATACATCACCGCGACCTTGTCTGCCGTTTGCGCGATCACCCCCAGATCATGGGTGATGAACAAAATGCCCATCCCGAATTCAGCGACCAGATCCTTCATCAGGTCGATCACCTGGGCCTGGATTGTGACATCGAGCGCGGTGGTCGGTTCATCCGCAATAAGAAGCTTTGGCGAGGTGGACAGGGCCATGGCGATCATCGCCCTTTGGCGCATTCCGCCCGAAAACTCGAATGCGAACTGATCGAACCGCTTGTCCGGTGCGGGAATGCCGACGCGGGCCAGCATGTCAATTGCATGCGCTTTGGCCGCCGCCGGTTTCATGTCGGTGTGGATCAGCAATTGTTCGACCATCTGCGCGCCAACGGTGATCGCGGGGGCAAAAGAGGCCATCGGTTCCTGAAAGATCATCGACACCGCGCCGCCGCGCACCTGTTCCATGTCCCGTTCCCGGCGCAGCGAAAGCACGTCCAGCGCCCCTGCCCCGGCATCCAGCGTGATGCGCGACGTGTCGCCATGCACCGTATTGTCGCCGTTAAGACGCATCAGCGCCTTGGCCGTCACCGATTTGCCCGACCCGCTTTCCCCGACAAGGCCCAGAACCTCGCCCGGGGCGATGTCAAAGGACACGCCTTCTACAGCCGTGATCAGGCCTTCATCGGTGCGGAACCGGATCGTCAAATCCTCAACCGACATCAGGGTCATTTCTTGCCCCCCGAATAGGGATCAGCGGCATCGCGCAGCCCGTCGCCCACGTAAACAAAGGCCATGACAAGGGCGATGAAAAAGAACACTGGAATGAAATACCACTGATAGTTCAACAGGACATCGGCGCTGGTTGTGTTTTGCAACATGACCCCGAGCGAATTCACCGGGTCCTTAAGGCCAAGGCCGATGAACGACAACGCGGTTTCCGACAATACGATATAGGGAAACGAGATAACCAGATCGACAATGATATAGCTGGTGAAGCTAGGCAGCAGATGCCGGCGAATAATATGGCCCGACGACGCCCCCTGAAGTTGGGCCGCGAGCACATATTCCTGATTGCGTTCCACCAAGAGATGGGTGCGCACCCGCCGGGCCAATGTCGGCCAATTGATGAACCCGATGATGATCGAGATAAAGAAAAACCGCGTTTCCGATGACCATTCCTGTGGAATGAACGCGGCAATGGCCATGAACAACGGGATGATGGGAATGGTGCGGATCGCGTCCGTCACCATCTGGATCACCCCGTCGATCACCCCGCCGAAATACCCTGCAATGCCGCCGATCATCAATGCCATGACGAACGAGATCAGCACCCCGAGCGTGCCGACCGCCAGCGACGTATAGATCGCGTGCAATGTCCGCGAAAAGATGTCCTTGCCGGTGTCATCAGTGCCAAAGATGTGCACGAACCCCTTGTCCACACCAAAGAGATGCAGATCGGATGACACGGGGCCGATGGAATATTCCCAATCGCGCACAAAGAACTGCACATAGCGGCGGTCATCGGTGTCGATTGTCGTCACCCAGCGGAAATTGGTTTTGATCGACCGTTCGCGTTTGACGCCATAGATGAATGGCCGCCAGGAACATCCGTTGTCATCGCAAAACCTGGGGATCTGTGGCGCGCCGTTGGTATACGCCTTGTCCCGGCCTGCAATGGTCGGGTCATGCGGCGACAGAACCGGGGCCAAGACACCGATCAGGATCAGCAGGATCAGGATACAGCCTGCGATCATGGCGCTGGTATTCTTGCGGAACCGCGCCCAGATCAATTGCCGTTGCGAGGCGGTAAAATACGCCTCACGCGCGCGCTGATCGGCGGCGTCTGTTGCGTCGGACATCCCGACCTGGGGGGCGTTTGCGGGGCTACCTTCGGGGGGTGTCATGGGTATCCCTGCACCTTTGATTGGATCAACTGGCAAACCTTTGTGTCAAACCCCACCGGGCAAACGCGGCCGGACGCCGGACATCTACACAACATCATCAGCCCCCCATCACAGATTTGCGCACGCGCGGATCAATCAGCGCCAATGCGATATCGGTCAGGAAATTCAGCCCCACAATCGTGGCCGTCAACAAAAAGATAATCGCCCCGGCCAGCTGTTGATCGTTTGACCGCGCAAGGCTTTCCAACAACAAAGCCCCCGCTTCGGTCAGGGTCAGGATCACGGCCACGATGGGCAATTCGTTAAAGATGCGATTCAGATCGAAGCCAAGGCTATTGATGATAGGCCCAAGTGCGTGGCGCGCCGGGTACCGCCACAAAAGCCGTCGCCCATAAAGCCCCCGCGCCCGCGCTGCTGTCACGTAAAGCTTGCCGTTTTCATCCAGCATCAATGCGCGCACCGTCTGCAACGCAAAGGCCGTCGCGGACCAGCCAAGGATGAACACAGGTAACCATGCACGCCCGAGAAAGTTCAGGAATTTGTCGATGGACCAGGGTGCATCGCGGTATTCCGACGAAAACAGGCCCGTCAGGCTGTCCCCCCAGACCACGGTGGACACCAGCATGATCATCAACGCCAACAGGAAATTAGGCATCGCAAGGCCAAGGTAGCTGACAAAGCGCAGCGATCCGTTCAGCATGGCCGATTTCGACGATGCCGCGATAATTCCGACAGGTATGGCAATAAGATACGCCAATAAAAGCGCGGCAAAGCATATCGCCGCGGATATCGCGAATTTGTCCCCAAGCAGGTCGTTGATGTTCAATCGCAAAATGCAACTGTCGCCAAATTCGCCCCGCAGGAACACATTGCCGACCCAGGATGTCCAGCGCACCATAAAGGGCCTGTCCAGCCCCAGACGGCGTTCTTCCGCCTCGATATCTGCGACGGAAATACCGGACCCTTGGGTGTTCTTAAAGGCGAGGTAACGCTCGGCGCAGGTGCCCGGTACCAACTCCATCAAGGTGAAAACAATCAGGGAAACCAAAAGCAGCGTGAACATCGCCATTGCAGCGCGGATCGCGGCGAACCTTGCGAATTGCAGCATGTGTCCCAGTTGTCCTTTTTGCCGTTGCCCGGCATCAATCTTTGCCGTTTTCGGCATTGGCCATTGGCCGGTTTTCCGGCGCTGTTGGAACCGGGCGATGGCGCACCGCCGCCCGGTCCGGGTGTCATCTGTCCTTAGGCATTTGGCCTAAGACGTTGGATCATTCGTCGAAATACCACTGGGCCGCCCGGTATGGGTAGGTCCGGTAATATTCATATGACTGTGTCTGGAATTCGGGGAAGTTCTTGAGCGCATTGCGGTGATAAACCACGTTCTGCGCCAGAACTGTCCCGATAAACATCAGGTTGTCCGCCGTGCCTTGGGCCAGCTTGGCCGCAAGATCCGATTGCGCGTCCGACCCCGGTGTCGATCCCTGATAGGCGTTGATGTTGTCGATCATGGTTTTGACCCATGCCGGTGGCTCGACGCCACTTGCGCCCTTGCTGTCGATCCATTCAGCCCAAAGCATGCCCGACCGGTGCCCGAAATAGTTTTCGAACGGAGGCACGAACAATTCGTTGTTGCCCTGAACAATGGCGGTCGGCTGCCCCTTGCGCCACATGCCGACATCCAATTGGTTGGATGATTGCGCGGACCGGTATTCATCTGGCGTGACTTCTTTCACGCTGTTCTGAATGCCGACATCGGCCCAGTTCTGACCGACAAGTTCGGCCATCTCACCCGGCATACCCTGCGTTGCGAATTGCAGGTTGAGCACCAGTTTGCCGCCGCCGGGCAGTTCACGGAACCCGTCGCCATCAGTGTCTTTCAGGCCGACTTCGTCCAGCAGAGCCTTGGCCATGGCCGGATCATACTGGGCATAGCTTTCTGTCAACGACCCATCGACTGACGCCGGTGTCGGTGAAAAACCGATGTACTGGCGCGGCACACCTTGGCCGAAATAGACAGTCTCGTTCAGCTCATCCCGGTTGATCGCAACCGACATCGCCTGACGGAACTTCAGGTTCCCGAACACCTCGCGCTTGGCCATGTCTTCGGATGTGACGTTAAAGCTGAACGTCGGCATCGAGATTTCCGGCGCAAGCTGGATCGTGTAATCACTTTTTTCCTGATTTTCCAACAAGATAGGCGCGGCTGCCAGCGAAAGGGACTGCGATTTGTAATCCACCTCACCGTTGACCAGCTTCAGGATGCGCACTTCGTTGTCGTTGGCATAAAGCTCATCCTGACGCGAAATGTAAGGAAGCTGTTGGCCGGTTGTGTCGATCGCGAAATAATAGGGGTTCGCGACCAGTTTGCGCCCTTCGGTCGTGTCGGTGACGTAGATGTGGCTTTCCAACGTTGGATGCGTGCCCTTGGGCAGGCAATCAACCTCGTTCGGGTTGCGCAACATGGGCGACGGCGTGTCGGTCCAGTCTGAATTCCCGTAATAGGCCGACAGAACCGCGATACCGCTTTCAAACCCACAGGCCGCCGCCAGTTTGTCGGCGTCTGGGTTGATATCGGGGTGATACTGACCCAGGAAATGCTTGGGCTGGAACGCCTGAGCATATGATGTGGCAAAGTGCGCCAAAAGGCCGGGTTTCGGCGACGGCAGGTTGAACACCACGGTCACGTCATCCGGCGTATCGACTGTCATCTTTTCCCCAGCGACAAGGACGTAATCCTTGGGCTTTTCGATCACCTTGCTGTCCAGAGCGAGGTTGTCGTACCAGAACTTGACATCAGCCGAGGTGAACGGAGCGCCATCCGACCATTTGTGCCCGGCGCGCAGTTTGAACGTCAGCTTGGTGAAATCATCGTTCCATTCCCACGACTTGGCCACCATTGGCACGATCGTGGACAGGTCATCGGAATACCGGACAAGGTTTACGTGACGCACGGACAGAAAATCGGATGTGCCAGCTTCGGTCGCGTTGGAAAGTGCGCGCAAAGTGCCACCGTATTTGCCAACCGAATCGTAAGGCACCATCACCAGCGGTTCGGATGGCAGGCGATCAGCGACCGCAGGAAGGTCTGGATTGCCCTTGATTGCACTGTTCAATGCGGCCATTTCAGGGTTGCCCGAAAGGGTCATTTCACAGCCCGCAGCGGCGGTGAATTCGGCCAAATCGTATTGCTGTGGAAAGGCCCCAGGGGCGACGCCGCCCATATCAGCCATGGTTACAGCCGGGCAATTCGCCCAAGCCGATCCTGCCATCAGGCAGGTCGCCGCCGCGCTCATCAGCAACGTTCGTTTGTGTCGTGTCATGGTATGCTCCCGTTCCAGTCGTAATCTGTCCGGCTCTATCCAGACATTGTATCAATTTGTTAACACCGCCCAAGGCTTCGCGGCGATGTTGGACAGGCCCGACGCCGTGCGTCAAGACTTGACCGTATATTTCGCGAAACCATTTGGGCCGGTTCCCAAGACTTAGGCAAACAGCACAATTTCGCATACCTGCACCCGACCGGCGTTGCGATGACATGGTTCGCGGCCCCGGTTATGCAAAGGCGTTCACACGAGGGAGAATGCCATTGGAACGCCAGATCACCTATGATTTCAAGGCCGTCAGCCGCCCCTGCCGCATTCACAGCGGCCATGGCGCCCTGGACCAATTGGGCCAGGAGCTAAAGCGCGCCGGGATCACGCGGGCCCTGGTTATCTGCGGCAGGTCCATTGCCGAGGGAACCGACCTGATCGACCGGATGCAAGCCGCAAGCGACGGACGAATTGCCGGTGTTTTCAGTGCGTTGAAAAAGGACACGCCGCTGGACGACGTGCAAGCCGCCGCCGACATGGCCCGCGACCTTGGTGCTGATGGGCTGATCGCAGTGGGGGGCGGCAGCGCCGTTCAGGGCGCCCGCGTGACCGCGATTCTTTTGGCCGAGAACGCCAAGGCCGAAGACCTTGCCACGCAATACCCCGATGATGGCCCCGCCATCAGCCCGCGCCTGATGGCCGACAAACTGCCGATCATCAACGTCATGACAATCGGAACAACCGCACAGGATCGCGGCGGTTCCCCGGTCAAGGCCGAACACCTTGGGCGCAGGTTGGAATTCTTCGACCCAAAGACCCGGCCGGCCGCATTGTTCTGGGATCAGGGCGCGCTTGCGACCGCTCCGGTGTCCATGCTCAAGGCCACAGCCGCCATGACCTATTGGCGGGCACTGATGGACTTGGGGTATGCCAAGGCAACGATCATGGCTGATCTGAACCGGCGCGAGGTTCTTACCCTTGCGACCCGCATTTGTGATGCCCTGACCAGGGGTGATGACGGCGACAGCGTGCGCGCCGAACTTTGCGTTGTGACATGGTTGCAGAACCGTGCCGCTGATGACGGCGCGGGCAAGTTGGACAGCTGGAGCACCCGTGCCACCTATGCGTTTTCCGTGGCGCTGTTTAACCAGCACGGGCATGTGTCCCAAGGGGCGGCCAACGCCGCGATTGGCCCCAATGTTCTGCGTGAATTGGGATCACGCGACCCCGAAGCGATGGCCGGTATTGCCGATGCGCTTGGCTTGGCCCCCTGCCCGCCCGATGAAGTGCCACAGACCATTGCCGATCATCTGTCCGGCGTGTTTTCCGGGCTTGGCCACGTGGCCAATCTGACGGCCCTTGGCATCCCTCGCGACAGCGCGCCGGACATGCTTGAAAACGCGCTCAGGAATTTCAACGCCGATCCCAATCGTGAATTCCGCCGCGAACGCGACCGCATTGCCGAGGTGCTCGCCGCCTGCTGGTAGGCGAATTCTCATATCTGCTTTTTTGGACAAAAGGCGATTCTGGCGCTTTACAATTAACCGACCGGCAGGTTGAGTTGGGGGTATCGCGTGCGCGCGTTCGCGGGCCTTTGCAATTGCGGCCCGTGAACGGATGCGCCAACAATGCGACTTGGTATACCGATCTGCCGGGCGGGGCATGTCCGGTTGGGCGCGTTGCGTCCCATTCTGGCGGGTCGTCGATTAGGGAGGTCGAACACCGATGAACATTCAAGAAAGTCAGCTGACCGGCTTTCGCGCTGAGGCGCGGGAATGGCTGGATCGCAATTTCCCCAAAAGCCTGACGGGCCAGCGGGATGTGTTGATGGATATCGCGCCCCTCTATCCCGAGGGCGACGATTGGGAGGCATGGCGCGTTGCAATGGCCGACAAGGGCTGGGGCACGCCGACATGGCCAACCGCCTATGGCGCTGGTGGGTTGACCCGCCAAGAGGCGAATGTCCTGACCGAAGAAATGGAGCGCATCGGCGCGTTCAACCCCATCATCGGCATGGGCGTCAACATGCTGGGACCAACGCTGTTGGAATTCGGCTCGGAGGAACAGCGCCTGCGCCACCTGCCACAGGTGGTGCGCGGTGAAGTCCGCTGGTGTCAGGGCTATTCCGAACCGGGGGCTGGGTCTGACCTTGCGTCGTTAAAGACCAAGGCCGAGGACAAGGGCGATCATTACCTTGTCAACGGTCAGAAAATCTGGACCAGCGGATCGCGTTATGCCGATTGGTGTTTCTGCCTTGTGCGCACGGATCCAAATCACAAGCACGAAGGCATTTCCTTTCTGCTGATCGACATGAAAACACCCGGCGTCGAAGTCCGCCCGATCACGTTGATTTCGGGCAAACAGACATTCGCCGAAGTGTTCTTTACCGATGTCAAAGTGGACAAGGGCAACCTTGTCGGAGAGCTGACCCAAGGGTGGACCATCGCCAAGCGCCTGATGCAGCACGAACGGTCCGGCATTGGCGCACGGCGCATGACAGTAGGCGAGGCACGCCCGCTTGACCTTGTTGCCAAGGATTACATCGGCACCGACGATCAGGGGCGCATCGACGATCCCGATCTGCGCGCGCGCATTATTCGCCACCAAATGTGGGAACGGGCGCATCGTCTGACGGTGACCCGTGTCGCCGCAGAAAGCAAATCCGGCCCGTCCGAGGCGACATCGGTCCTAAAGAACGCCGGATCGCACGCGGTGCAGACACGCGGCGAATTGCTGATCGAAATCATGGGGCACCAGGGCCTTGGCTGGGACGGTGACGATTACACCGACACCGAAAAGGAAACCCTGCGCCAGATGCTCCAGAACAAGGCGCATTCGATCTATGGCGGCACCTACGAAGTGCAGGCCAACATCATTTCCAAACGCATCCTCGGGATGCTGGATCATCAATAAGGGGGATGCTGACATGGCCATTCTGACCGAAGAACAGCAAATGCTGCGGGACGGGGCACATGATTGGGCAACCAATCGCGCGCCTGTCTCTGCCTATCGCAAAACACGCGATGCCGGTGACAGCTTTGACACCGGGTTGTGGAAAGAAATCGCTGAAATGGGCTGGGCGGGGATTGTCGTGCCCGAAGCCCAGGGCGGATCCGAATTCGGGCTGACGGGCATGGGCCTTGTTCTCGAAGAAATGGGAAAGACGCTGGTGGCGTCCCCTTTGTTCATCTCGGGCCTGGTTGGCGCCACGGCGATCCGCGACATGGGCAACGACGCGCAAAAATCCGCATGGCTTCCCAAAATCGCAGATGGGTCCGCCATCGTGACACTGGCCGTTGACGAAGGATCGCGCCACAACACAGCAAAAACGGCAATGACCGCGACGGCGTCGGGCGACGGGTTCACCCTGTCGGGCGCCAAGACCCAAGTGATCGAAGGCATGGCGGCCGACGCAATGTTGGTGCTGGCGCGCACATCCGGCACGCCGGGCGATACCGATGGGCTGACCCTGTTCCTTGTGCCCAGTGACACGGGCGGCATCACCCGTCACGCCCTGACAACGCTGGATCATCGCGGTTATGCCAAGGTGGGTTTTGACAACGTCAGCGTCGGCAAGGACGCGGTTGTCGGCAATGTCGACGGTGCCTATGCCCCGCTGGAAAAGGTGCTGGATGTCGCCCGTGTCGGGATCACCTGCGAAATGCTGGGCATGTGCCAGCAAGCGTTCGACACGACGTTGGCCTATTTGAAAACACGGGTTCAGTTCAACACGATCCTGGCGCAATTTCAGGCGCTTCAGCACCGTATGGCTGACCTGTTCATGGAACTGCAACTGGCGCGCTCTGTGGTCGAACACACCGTTCGCCAAATTGACGCCGGCAGTGACGAGGCCGAAGAGGCCGCCGTTCTGGCCAAGGCATTTGTCGGGGATGTGGCAAACCGCATGTCGCGCCAGATGATCCAACTGCACGGCGGGATCGGCATGACCGATGAACATGACGCCGGGTTCTATATCAAACGCGCCCGCGCGCTTGAGGCGACGTTTGGCAATTCCGCCCAGCACTGCGAACGCTGGGCACAGTTGCGCGATTACTGAGGAGAAAGACCAATATGGGCATTCCATATCCCGACCTGCTAGAGATGAGCTCTAAGGGCGACGATTGTTCCTATACCGATCGCGAAGTCATGCTTTATGCCCTTGGCATTGGCATGGGTGAGGATCCGTTGGGCGATGATGAACTGGCCTTTGTGAACGAAGGCTGGCTGACCCCGCGTGAACCGACGCTGAAGGTCGTTCCGACATTTGCCAGCGTTTTCGGGTATTCCGCGCGCCCCCCCGCGTTGAACGTGAACCGGGTCAAGGTGGTGGACGCGGCCCGCGACATCACCTTTCACAAACCCCTGCCGATTGCCGCAAAGGTGACAGCCGACAGTTCCTATACCGGGGCGTGGGACAAGGGCGACAAGGGCGCGATCATCCGGCGGGAATCCGTGATGCGCGACGCCTCCGGCGATCCGATCTGCACCATCACCGGGTTAAGCTTTGCGCGGGGCGACGGCCATTTTGGCGGCCCGACAGACGGCGTTCCCGAACCGCATCAGGCCCCTGATCGCGCGCCGGACCTGTCCGTGGACATTCCGACACGCGACAATCAGGCGTTGATCTTTCGCCTGTCTGGCGATCGCAACCCCCTGCATTCCGACCCTGAATTCGGCACCAAGGCCGGGTTCGAAAAACCGATCCTGCATGGCATGTGCACCTATGGCATCACCTGCCGCGCCGTGCTCCAGACCTTTGCCGATTGGGATCCGAACGCCTTCCGTCGCCACGCCGCGCAATTCCGCTCGCCTGTCTATCCCGGCGAAACGATCACCGTGGACATGTGGAAAGACGGCGGCACCATCAGCTTTGAGGCGCGCGTAAAGGCGCGCAACGTCACCGTGGTGAAACACGGGCTGACTGAACTGGGTTAACGACATTCGGCGCGGGCCGTTCCCGCGCCTTCACACCAAATATCTACTGGAGGAACCATGGGACTACTCGACGGAAAAGTTGCAATCATCACCGGGGCTGGCAACGGTCTGGGCGCGGCCTATGCACGGCTGTTCGGCGCCGAAGGCTGCAAAGTGCTGGTCAACGATCTGGGCGGCGCACGTGACGGCAGCGGCGGGTCCATCGGCCCGGCCCAAGAGGTCGTGAACGACATCATCGCCAACGGCGGCGAGGCGATCGCCAACGGCAATGACGTGTCCACCATGGAAGGCGGTCAGGCGATTTTCGATCAGGCCATCAACGAATGGGGCAAGGTTGACATTCTGATCAACAATGCCGGCATTCTGCGGGACGAAACGTTCCACAAAGGGTCCGAAGCCAACTGGGATCTGGTCGTCAAGGTTCACCTCAAGGGCACGTATTGCTGCACCAAACCCGTCTGGCAATTCATGCGCGACAATGGCGGTGGCGTTGTGGTCAACACCACATCCACCTCCGGGCTGATCGGCAATTTTGGCCAGACCAACTATGGCGCGGCAAAGGCCGGCATCGCCGGCCTGACCCGGAACCTTGCCATCGAAGGGCGCAAATACAAGATCCGCTGCTGGGGCATGTCGCCGGGCGCATTGACCCGCATGACCGAAGATTTGCCATCTTATCAAAGCAATACCGAAGACGCGCCCGTCACCGCATTGCCGGAAACCATTGCGCAATCCATGCTCTATATGTGTTCGGACCTGTCGGGCGATCAAACCGGCAAGTTCATGCACGTGTCCCGCAAGGGCGTGGCCGAACTCAAGGTGCAACGTTCCGTCGGATGGGAACCCGATCACGCCTACACGGCGCAAGAGATCGCGGATCACTACGACGAAGTCTTCTTTCCCGACGCGGAAAGCTGATCGACACTATGCCAAATGACGCCCCCCTCGCCCGGTTCCGGATCCTTGAATTGGGATCCGGTGATGCCCTGTCCTATTGCGGCAAGATTTTTGCCGACTTCGGTGCCGAAGTCATCAAGGTCGAACCACCCGGCGGGGATCCCCGCCGTTCGGACGGGGTTCAGGCGGGGGGAAGCAGCGCCTATTTCGCGTGGTTGAACACCAACAAGATCTCGGTCACCGCCGATTGGCGCAGTGACGCGGGTGCGGACACCATCCGCACCCTTCTGAAGGCCTGCGATCTGATGATCGACGGGCGCTCCCAGGCCGAAGTTGACGGCTCATCGCTGGACCATGCGACGCTTCAGGAAAACGACCCCGGATTGGGGATTGTCGGGCTGACCTGGTTCGGCCCCGACGGCATATATCGCGATTACAAGGGAACCGAGGCCGTCGCCCGGTCCCTGGCCGGGTTGGTCTGGGACACCGGGCCGATCGACGGCGTGCCGATGCTGGCCCGCGAAGGTCAGGCCGTGGCGATTGCTGGCATGACGGCCTTTGTGCCCGGCGCGGCAATCCTGTGGGATCGCAAGAATGGCGGGCGGCGCTATGCGCTTGGCATCCATCCCGCCCTGACCCAGATCAGCGAATACGACATCATGATGCAGCTGGATGTGCAGCGCAAACCACGCCGCGGGGTCAACCGATTCAGCCGCACCTACCCCTGTGCGCCCTACCCGACCAAAGACGGTTGGCTGGGCGTCACCGTGATCACCCCCCAGCAATGGGAAACGTTTTGCCAGATCATCGAACGCCCTGATTTGTCCGAAAACCCGAAATATGATTCCGCCGTTCTGCGCATGGATCACATGGATGAACTCGACCCGATTATCGAAGAATGTCTGGTGCAGAAAACCGCCGCCGAATGGTTCGAATTGGGGCTGGCCCGCAAGGTGCCGCTGGCCATTATTCCGGCGGTTGGCGACCTTAAGGATTTGGCATTCCACCGCGAACGCAAAAGCTTTGGCACCGTCACGTCAGGCGACGCGACCTTTGATGCGCCAATCCTGCCGATGACACTGACCGACACACCGCCCATACGCGACGGCATTGCCCCCGCCCCCGGCAGCACCACAGCCGATGCCATTCCCGCCCGCGCCCGCAAGGTCGCGGACAAACGCGCCGAAGGGCTGCCCCTGCGCGGCATTCGCATTCTGGACATGACCATGGGCTGGGCCGGGCCGATAAGCGTGCGCCAGCTGGCCGATCTGGGGGCCGATGTTGTCAAGGTCGAAAGCCTTGGCCACCCGGATTGGTTTCGTGGCACCGATCCGCGCCCGCCCTATCACGCCGAACGGATGTATGAACGTCACGCGCCATGGCAGATCATGAACCGCAACAAACGCGGCATCACCCTTGATATCGCCAGCCCCGAAGGGCGCGAACTGATCCTAGAACTGGCCAAAACCGCCGATCTGGCCGTGGACAGCTATGCCGCCGACGCAATGCCCAAATTCGGGCTGACGGCGGATGTCCTGCAAGGGGTGAACCCCAATCTGAACGTGGTCACGATGCCTGCTTTCGGCATGGCCACCTCATGGCGCAACGGGCGCGCCTATGGCACCACGCTGGAACATGCGTCCGGCATTCCAATGGTCAACGGCCGCCCCGAAGACCCGCCCAGCATGTGCCATTCGGTATTCGGTGATGCCATCGGGGGCCTGACCGGCGCGGCCGCGATGATGGTGGCCATGTTGGCACGCGAAACCACCGGCAAGGGTCAGCATGTCGATCTGGCTCAGGTGCAGGGCATTCTGCCACTGTTCGCGGAAACCATCATCGAACACAGCGTGACCGGCCATGCCCGGCCCCGGTCCGGCAACACCCATGTCGCGCATTTCCCTTATGGATGTTTCAAATGTTCGGGCGTGGATCAATTCCTGACGATCGAGGTGCGCACCACCGACGAATGGCGCGGCCTTTGCCAGGTGATGCGCCGCCCCGATCTGGGCGAAGACCCGACATTGGCCACTCTGGAAGGACGCCGCGCGCGCGGCGACGAAATCACCGAAGCGGTCAATCAATGGGCCAGCCTTATCCGTGCCTCAAGCGCCATGGACGACCTACAGGCCCACGGCGTGCCAGCCGGTGTCGCCCGTGCGCCGATTGAATTGCCGCTGGACCCGCATCTGATGTCCATTGGGCGCTACGAAGCGATGGTGCGTCCGTTCATCGGCGGGCACATACAACCGGTCAGCATTTTGCGCGAAAACGGGGCCGATCGCGGCCTTGCCAACCGCTGTCCGTCGCCCACTCTGGGCCAACATAACCGCGAGGTTCTGATCGGTGAGCTGGGCCTGAGTGAGGAGTATTATGACGCCTTGAAAGCCGCGCGCATCGTTGGCGACAGGGCAACCAAAGACGGATCCCTCAAAGTAGAATGGCCAGACGGAAAGCGGCGCACTGGGTGATCATTGCACCCGGCGGGCGTGTTTTGGGGGTATAGAAACGACAGGAATGCGGGGCGGCGATCTGATCGCATACGCATCCGTCTGCCGCGCCTCCTAATCGCCTATGACCCTGCTTTTAAAGGGACAAATGCAATACATCTGGTTGCGTATGGATCGAAACCCAATGTTTGGCACCTATTATCCCAGAATCATTCGCCGCCAAACTGGGGATGCCAAAACTACTTGCGAAATTAAACCTACGCATCCGTAGCCTCACAACCGGTGCTTTCAGCGCTCGCCAGCCCTATGACCAACATGACATGACATGCGGCCAGAACACCCGGCCAAACGCGCTGTCGTCCGGGTCAAGAAACCCGCCCGAGATCGTGTAGTGATCGCGCCCCGGCACCTCGGCCATGGCGCAGTGATTGCCCGCATCTGTCCACGCCGCATGCATGGCGTCTGCCTGCCGCGCGAATTCAGGCGTTTCATCACCGCCCCACAACACCAGCAGTGGGCACAGGTCTGCCCGCGCATGAAACAGCGGCGAATTGCGCATGATCCGTTCACTGTCAAGAAACAGAACCGGCTGAAGAAAGCTGAATTCAAACGGACCGAGATCATACAGCCCGCTGATCCCTGTTGCCCCTGACACCACATCCCTTGGCAAGCCATAGTCCGACCAATTCGTCACAGCCACCATGGCCGTCAGATGGCCGCCTGCCGAACTTCCTGCGACATGAACGCGGGACGGATCCCCGCCGTGCCCTGCGATGTTGCGATGCACCCAGACAAGAGCCGCGCGCACCTGCGCCACGATTGTTCCGATCGACACATCCGGGCAAAGGTCATATTCCACGACAACCGTGGTGAACCCGCGCGGGCGACACCCCATGGCGACCCATGAATGTGTGTCCTTGGTTGATGTTCGGCTTTTCCAATACCCGCCGTGAATGAACACCATCACCGGCGCGCCGGGGTGTTCTGCGGGAAAGACATCCAGCAATTGGCGCGCAGTCGGACCATACGGGATATCAAGCGTACAGGGCAGAGCCGCCCGTGTTTCCTGTGATTGCGCGACCTTGGCTTCTGACACACCGGCGGCGGCGGGGTGATAGGTGCCAACGTCGTACTGCCAGTCAATCTCGCTGCTGGATTTCAAATGCCGCCAACCCATCCCCGGCCCCCAATCATACCGATTTTACCGGCCATGCGCACCGCAACGACCAGACAAACAAAACACCATTTACCCCGGCCACCCTGTCGCCTTGGCAACACGCGGCCCAAAGACCGAATGACCGAACAGACGCGGCCGATGGACGATTACGGAATCAGATTGGCACCTTTTGCCCGCGGCGCAACAACCGTCTGGTTAACCGAAAATTGCAGGGCGATTTCACCCTTTGAAATCAACACATCTGCCTTGCGAAAACAAAAAGCGCCGCGGGCATGCGCGGCGCTTTGTGAACCATTTGATGATGACAGGGCGTCACATCCCGATCATGTCGGCCCGATCAACAACCCGGTCAACGATCCGCATCGACGCGATGTCGATCATCCGGCCTTCGAACTGGGCCGCGCCCAAACCAGCGGCAATTGCGGCATCAAACGCGGCGCGCATCCGACGGGCGCGATCCACATCCTCGGGCGTTGGCGAAAACACCTCTTGGGCGATTTCCACCTGACTTGGGTGGATCGCCCATTTGCCCACCATGCCAAGGATCATAGACCGGCGGCATTCCTCGCGATAGAAATCGGGGTCGCTGAAATTGGCGAACGGCCCGTCAACGGCATCAATCCGGTTCACCCGCGCCGCAATGGTCATCTTTTGGCGCTGGTAATGCCAAATGTCGCCGGGATAGCCGGACTCTCCTCCGATATCCTGCGTGCTGACGCCCTGGCTGGCGGAATAATCGCCCATGCCAAAGATCATCGCCTCAAGCCGGTCGGATGCTGCGGCGATCTCATCCACCTTTTGCATCGCTTCGACTTCTTCGATCAGCGTTTCAAGGCCGATGCGCTTTTTCAGCTTAAGTTTCTTTTCCATCTGCGACATCAGCTTGTCACAGAATGTAATGTCATCGGGACCAAGCGCCTTGGTCAGCATGATCAGGTCCAGGTTTTCACCCGCCCCTTCCATGATCTCGATGATGTCTTCGGCGGCATATTCCGTGGTCAGATCGTTGATCCGGACACAGCGGGTTGAACGCCCGAAATCAAGGTTGTTCAGCGCATCGATGATCTTGGCCCGCGCGGGGCGTTTTTCCTGCGGGGCAACCGCGTCTTCCAGATCAAGAAAGATGTAATCGACATCAAGGCCAGCGGCCTTTGTCATCATCTTTTCGCTTGATCCCGGTACGGACAGCTGACAGCGGCGCAAGCGTTTGGGTCTGGTGGTCATTGGTCTTTCTCTCCCTCAATCGATGGCACCTGACGCACGCAAGGCTGCGATGCGGTCGGGGCCCAAGCCAAATTCTTTCAAAATCGTGTCGGTGTGTTCGCCTGTCAGCGGCGCGCGCACACGCACCCCGCCCGGCGTGCCGGTCATCTTGACCGGCGTGTTGGCAATTGTGACATCCTGATTTGTTCCGGGATGGGGCACCTGCACCAACATTTGGCGTGCCGAGAAATGCGGATCGTCAAATTGATCATCGGCGCGATATACGGGGCCGAATGGCACATGCCCGCCCAGGATGTCTGCCAGCTCCGCGCGGGTGCGTGGCAAGGTGAACTCTTCGACCAAAGCGACGACTTCTGCGCGGTGGTCAAGACGCTGTTCGTTCAGCCCGATGCGCGGATCACTGGCCAGGTCAGGCCGGCCGATCAACTTGGTCAGAATGCCCCAGAATTTTTCATTCGGCACGGCAAGTGACACCCAGCCGTCTTTCGCCCGAAAGAAGCCAAAAGGGCACAAAAGCGGATGGTGGTTGCCCTCGACACCGGGGTTTTCACCCGTCATCCCGCGCTGAAACACTGCGCGTTCGCAGGTGGCCATGATGCTGTCCACCATACCGATATCGACATATTGCCCCTGCCCTGTGCTGCGCGCCCGCAACAGCGCCGACACCAGACCAAAGGCGGCGTACATCGCCGGAATGATGTCGCCAACACCGGGGCCAATCTTGGTCGGCGTCCCGCCCGCTTCGGGCCCAGTAATTCCGACGATACCGCCCATGGCCTGCGCCACCGGGTCATAGGCGGGCCAATGGCCATAGGGTGAATCACCGCCGCGCTTGTCGCCAAAACCGCGCACCGAAACATAGACAAGCGCCGGGTTCACCGCCGCCAGAGTTTCGTAATCATTGCCCAGACGTTCGGCCACGCCACCGCGATAATTTTCAATCACCGCGTCGGCCTGTTTGACCATGTCGTGAAACAACGCGACCCCTTCGGGCGTTTTGAAATCTATGCAGATCGATCGTTTATTGCGGTTGATCGACCCGAAATAGGCACCGTATCCACCGTCTTCGCGGCTTGTTTCCCCGTCCAGATGTGGACCGATCCGGCGCGTGTTGTCCCCACCCACCGGTTCGATCTTGATCACGGTTGCCCCTTGATCGGCCAGCATCATCGACGCGAATGGCCCGGCCAGCATCATGGTCAGGTCCAGAACGACGACCCCTTCAAGCGCGCCGGGGAAACTTGCCGGTGACATACCTAGCCCCGCCGTTTCAGCGCCACGCGCCGGTCGGCCATTACACACAGCTTGTCATTCTGATTGATGCCGTAATGGCGAAACGTCACCACGCCAGTCGCGGCATCATCGCCATCGGCAACCTCAAGCACTTCGGAAAACGCATAAAGCGTGTCGCCGTGATAAACCGGATGCTTAAGCCGGATATTGGTCATGCCGATTTCGCGCACCGCCTGTTCGGCGGTGTCCTGCGCGGCCAGACCGATCACCATGCTTAGGTTGATGCCGCCAAACACCACGCGGTCATTGAACACGCCGTGCCCCTGCCCGCCCTGCATGCGATGTGCGTTGAAATGGCCTTCGGCGGTGTTCATCACCATGTTGGTGATCAACACGTTGTCCATTTCATTGACCGTCTTGCCCCGCGCGTGGCGGATGACCTGACCGGGCTGGAAATCTTCGAAATAATTGTTGGCGCTGGTTCGGGTGGCCATATCCATCACTTGTCCCCCCAGGCTTTTTCAAACGCGGTTTCGGTGATCCATTTGTCCACCCCTGATTTGCCCAACAGATTGTCCGAAATGATGCGCTGCTGAATTTCGCTCGTGCCTTCGAAAATCTTTGTCAGCCGGGCGTCGCGCCAATGGCGTTCAACGGAATGGAGCTTGGTATACCCCGCCCCGCCCAGGATTTGCAGCGCCTCGGATGTTACCCGTTCGGCCATTTCCGACGCAAAGTATTTCACCATGGACGCTTCTTTGTCGCAACGCCGACCTTGGTCGATCTCATTGCACACATGGTACAAAAGCTGGCGGGCCGCCTCGACCTCGGTCGCCATGCTTGCCAGTTTGAACCGGATCGCCTGGAATTCGGCAATCGCGCGGCCAAACTGCATACGTTCCTGCGCATAGGCCAAGGCATCTTCCAACGCGCCCTGGGCCAATCCGATGGACCGCGCCGCCGTATGTGCCCGCGCGGTTTCCAGCCCCTTGGCCATGATGCGAAACGCCATGCCCTCTTCGCCCATCAGGTTGGTGGCGGGCACCCTGCATCCGTCAAAGGACAATTCCAGCGTGTTCCAGCCGAAATACCCGATCTTGGGAATTTTTGCCCCTGACACGCCCTTGGGCAATTCGCCCCGCGGCTTTTCAATCATGAAACAGGAAATGCCCATCCACCGTTTCGCTGAATTCGGCGGAGGAGAGGTGCGCGCGAATACCGTCATGAAATCCGCGCCATCCGCAAAGGTACACCAGTATTTGTTGCCGGTGATCACCCAATCATCCCCGTCCCGCACCGCCCGGCACGAGATCGACGCAAGGTCGGATCCGGTGCCCGGTTCGGACAAAGACGACGCATTCAGGAATTCGCCCCGCACCACCCGTGGCAAATATTCCTTTTGCTGTTCTTCGGTCATCACCCGACGGATCATGCCCCCTTGCCCGCGCGCCATGATCGACGCGACAGACATCCAGCCGCGCGCCAATTGTTCGGCCACCAGACAATATTCAAACGCCCCCAGGCCAAGCCCGCCGTATTCTTCGGGGATCGTAATGCCGAAATAGCCCATATCGGCCATCTTCTGACGCAACTCCATCGGGATTTCAGCGTCAGGGCCATCCAGTTCATTGGCCAGTGGCAGAACCTCGCGCATGGTAAAATCGCGCGCAGACTCGCGGATCATCACCCGCTCTTCGGTGAAATAGCCTTTGCCGTCCTGGGAAAAAGTGCCGTCCATATCAGCGTTCCTTTCTAACGAGGTTGGTGCGCCGGAAACGGATCACTTCCTCTCCGCGTTGGTTCACCCCGCGGGTTGCCCATGTGACAATGCCAAAAGTCGGGCGTTTTTCGCTTTCGCGCGTGTCGGTGGTTTCGCTATCGGCATAAACCGTATCGCCGGGATACACGGGCACACCGTATTCCAGATTATCCACACCCAGAAACGGTCCGCCGCCTTCGGAACAATCCTCAACCGTCAGACCGAACACCGTGTTGAACACCAACAACGGATTGACCGGCGTGTCAGGATGCCCTTCGGCGCGCGCGAATTCCGCGTTTGTATAGCGTGGGTTATAATGCATGGTCAGGATCGAAAACGTCGTGTTGTCGCTTTCGGTTATCGTGCGTCCCCAATGATGGGCAAAGGCTTGCCCGGCCTTGAAATCGCCATAGCGATTGCCCCGCGTCCAAAAGGTCGCCTCGGTCTTTAGGCGGTTAACGATATCGTCGCTCATGCGCTTGGTATCCTGCGTTTCAATCCTGATTTGGGAATGGCATATCTTTGACATCGGCCATCTCTGGCCGGTGATCTTTTCGCCCTCCCCTGCGGGTCGGTTCGTTCGGAAAATCCGCCCCCCCGACGCCGCGCTTACTCATCGAACAGTTTTTTGACCGTGGCGTCAAATGCAAGCCCCCCCAAAGCGGGCGGAAACCGCATCCGTGAAAAATTTCTCTGCAGCGCGCTCACTATTAGCTGGCTCACTATTTTGCTTGTGCTATGTGAAAGCCGTTCTTAATGTCGAAAGAGATACGCGCATCTGCGCAAGCGACCGGCCCATGCGGCCGTCAAAGGGGGGAACATATGCCACAAGATTTGCCATTCGGCTGGTTGGCTGACACGTCAGAGAAATATTCGGATTTCATTGACCATTGGGGGCGCACCGCACCCGATCAGGTGGCCATCGAAAATAGCGACCAGACCCTGACCTACGGCGAAATCGCCCGCGATGTGGATCGTCTGGCCACCCATTTGGCACAACAGGGGCTACGCCCGCGTGATCGGTTGTTCATCGTCGGGGAAAATGCTGTTGGTACTGTTTTGCTGGTGTTCGCCGCCAACCGCGTTGGCGCGTCGATCTCGGTTGTGAATGCCCGGATGAAAACATCCGAGATCAAGGTTCTGCGCGACTTTGCCGACCCACGTCTGACAGCCTTTGTCGCCCAAGGTTCGGATGTGACAGGCGATCACGCCCGCGCGCTTGGGGCTTCGGTCATTGACCTTGAAACACTTGGCGGGGAAATCTGGCTGGGTTCGGTGAATGATGCCAGCGAACAGAACGAAGATCGCGGTGCCACCAAGGACCAGATCGCCCTGATCATGTTCACATCAGGCACCACCGGCACCCCAAAGGGCGTCATGCTGACCAACGCCACCATGCTGGCCCAGGCCCAATCGCAAAACCGCGCCCGGTCGCTTGGCCCTGATGACCGCCTGTATGTCGTCGCCCCGATGAGCCATCAGATCGGCCTGTCCGGCAGCGTCATTTCGTCGACCTGCGCAGGGTGTCGGATGATCCTGCCGCTGCGCCATGACCCTGATTACCTGGCCCGCAAGCTGGCCGCAGGGGATGTGACCATCGTTGTTGGTGTGCCCCAGCTTTACAACGGTTTGCTGGCCTATGCGGCATCCAAGGGCATCACCTTTGAAAAGTCGCGCCTGCGTCTGGCCGGATCGGGGGGCGCGCCGCTTGACCCCGCCCTAAAGGAACGGGTGCGTGATGTTCTGGGCGTGACGCTGGCCAACGGTTACGGCGCGACGGAATTCGTGCCCGTGTGCCGTGTGCCACCGGGCGCGGACGTGGCCAGCAACGTGGTTGGCAAACTGGAACCCGGCGTGGAATGCCGCATCGTGGACGATGACGGAACCGACCTGCCCGATGGCACCTCGGGCGAAATCTGGGTGCGCGGCCCGTTCATGATGGTCGGCTATTTCCGCAACCCCGACGCCACGGCCGAAGTCATGCGCCCCGGCGGATGGCTGGCCACCGGCGATATCGGCATGATTGAAAACGGCATGATCGCGATCACCGGGCGCAAAAAGGAAATCATCATCCGATCAGGGTTCAACGTGTACCCAACAGATGTTGAGGCCGCGCTCACCGAATACCCGGACGTGAATATGGCCGCTGTTTTGGGACGCCGGGTTGAAAACAACGAAGAAATCGTTGCCTTTGTCACCGCCATGCCTGACCGCACGATTGATCCCGACGCCCTGCGCGATTTCACCCGCAAGACCTTGACCGCCTACAAAGTCCCGACCGAAGTTGTGGTATTGGACGAAATGCCCATCGGCCCTACCGGAAAAATCCTGAAAACCGCATTAAAAGACCGGCTGTAACGCCAGGGAGGACACCCATGCAACGCCCATACCGCGACGATCACGAAGCGCTCCGCGAGAGTTTCCGCAAATTCTGTGATGCCGAAATTGCCCCCTATCATGCCCAATGGGAACGCGATCACATTGTCCCAAAGGACCTGTGGTTAAAGGCTGGCGCGGCCGGTTTCCTGTTGCCCGCCGCCCCCGAAGAATACGGCGGCGCAGGTGGCGATTTCGGCCATTCCGCCGTGATCATGGAAGAACTGGCCAAGATACACGCAACCGGCCCCGGCTTTTCGCTGCATTCCGACATTGTCGCGCCATATCTGCTGAATTTCGGGTCCGACGAACAAAAGGAAACCTGGCTGCCGAAAATGGCGCGCGGTGAGGTGATCACCGCCATCGCCATGACCGAACCGGGCACCGGGTCCGACCTTAAGAACGTCAAAACCCACGCGCGGCGCGATGGCGATCACTATGTGATCAACGGGTCCAAGACATTCATCACCAACGGCCACAATGCCGGACTCTATATTGTCGTGTGCAAAACTGACCCGGATGCAGGGCGCAAAGGCGTTTCCCTGATCCTGGTCGAAGACACCCGCGAGGGGTTCTCGCGGGGTCGGTCCATTGAAAAGCTGGGCCAACACGCGCAGGACACAGCCGAATTGTTCTTTGACGATGTGCGGGTGCCCGTGACCAACCGGCTGGGTGCCGAAGGTCAGGGGTTTTCATATCTGATGCGCGAACTGGCACAGGAACGCCTGATCATCGCGATCCGGTCCGCAACGATGCTTGAACAATCGTTGGCCGAAACAGTGGCCTATACCAAGGGCCGTCTTGCCTTTGGTCAGCCGGTGTTTGATTTCCAAACCGCAAAATTCCGCCTGGCCGAGGCCGCAGCCGAAGCCGACATGCTGCGCACCTATGTTGACGATGTTTTGGCACAACATCTGGTCGAAAAGATCAGCCCGGAAAAAGCGGCCAAGGCCAAGCTTGTCGCGTCGGAAATGCTGGGCAAATGGCTGGACGTGTTCCTGCAATTGCACGGCGGCTATGGCTATACCCGCGATTTCGCGATCGGGCGCGACTGGACGGATGCAAGGGTGTTCCGCATCTATGGCGGCAGTTCCGAAATCATGCGCGAGATCATATCGCGCACGCTCTAACGGTTTCCTGTGGGCCGGTCGGGTGCGCAGACCCTCGCGCGACCGGCCGCCCTCAGGTGTTGCGCTCGCCAAACCGCCATTTGGCGATCAACAACAACCCGACCAGCAAAACGCAGATCACATTCGCCATGATCAGCGGCCAATTGGTGATCAACAGGCCATAAAGCAACCATGCCGACACGGTCGCAAAAACCAGAACCAGCGCCCACAACGACAGATCACCCACCGCACGGCTGCGCCAGGTCTTGATCGTCTGGGGCAACCAACTGACCGTTCCCAGCCCGGCCGCGACATACCCAAGAATTTCCACTGAATCGATCATGCTTTGGCTCCTTTGGGACAGTGTTTGCTGGCCTCATTAGGGCATTTCGCACATGCAGCAATCGCATCTGCGACAAAGCCATGTCGCACCTGCACCGTGGCCCCAATCCCCCAACGCAGCACGTTTATGAAAACGGGAATTTGGGTAATGTACCTTTGGCCGCAGCGCCAAACAGGTGGTTCAGACATCAAAAAACCCACGTCAAACAACGTGGGTCTAAACAGTCTAAAACCGGTCGCGCCTGATCAGCGCGCCCCGACAGTCATGGTGTCAGGATGCTGTCCAGATGGATGTCGCACCCAGGATCGAGGTTTTGGCCCGCGTGACCATCCGCTGGGACCCGATCGAACTGAACATCCCGGTTGGAGATCCTGAGAACATGCTGGCCGACCCGAACGATGTTCCCATCCCGCCGCCTTGGGCATATCCAAAGAACAACACGCCTGCGGCCAATATGATTGCTTTGTTTGTCATGCGATCAACCTAGCGTCAATTTGCGGCGCGACTCTGGCAGGCATCGGACCATAGCGCGATCAAACGTG
>JBOEGP010000026.1:0-112405 GCA_050633485.1 Pseudooceanicola sp. | reverse complement strand
GCGTTGCTGCGCAAGATCAACCTTGCGGCGAAACAAAGGATGTTGTCACAACGCGTGGGGTTGACCGTTTGCCTGGTGTCCACGGGGGCTGAACCGTCCCTTAATCTGGACAAGGCGCGGGGGGCGATTGATCTGTTTCGGCGCACCCTTGACGGGTTGCGCGACGGGGATACGGACCTTGGGCTTGTGCGCGAAAATTCCGATCATGTGTTGGATGCCTTGGGTCGGGTCGAAACCCTGTGGCGGTTATTCGAAGGCAAAGCGGATCATTTGCTGGCAAATGTCGATCTGACCGGTGGCACGATTGATCGAACCGCCTTGGCGGATTTCAGATCAACCGCCGGACTCGTGCTGGCGGAAATGAACCGGGCAACGCAAATCATCGTGTCAGTATACGCCGAGGCGCTGACAAGACCGGAACTTGCCGCGACACTGAACATCGCGGGGCGGCAGCGCATGTTGATCCAAAAGGTCGCGATGGATGCCTGTTTCGCGGTTTCCGTGCCTGATGATCGCGACGTCGCAACCAGCGTAAAGGACACGACCGACCTTTTCCAAACCAGCCTTGCGGCGCTGTTTCTGGGCGATCAGGACAAGGGGGTGATCAAACCGCCAACATCACAGGTTGAAGATGCCCTGCTGCAGGTTGTGCGCATGTGGCGGTGGTTGGGCCCGGACCTTGGAAAGGTGACTGACGGTGAGGTATTCACCAAGCGCGACCTCGCGCTTTTGGCGCGGGCCGCTGATGTCGTTTTGGGGCGCATGAACGATGCGGTCGAATTGTACGAATCCGGTTAGAATGGGCCAGGGATGATCCGTCGCCCACCCGCGACAGAGGGTGCGCAGGGCAACAGGTTGGGCGAAGGTGGCGAAATACGCGCGAAACCCGCTGGGTCATTGGCCCATGTCGGGGTTTTCGCCTTGCAAGCTTGATCGGTGCCTCATAGAAGGGCGTCTGAATTTCCGGCCGCCTGTCGCGGCCCGCGACCGAGACGGAAGGACGACGCAGCATGCAGGTCAACGAGACCCTGAACGAAGGCCTTAAACGCGGCTACCAGATCACGCTGACGGCGGATGAGCTGGATGCGAAGGTTAACGAAAAACTGGTCGAGGCACAGCCCGAGATCGAAATGAAGGGCTTTCGCAAAGGCAAAGTCCCGATGGCCCTGCTGAAAAAGCAGTTCGGTCAGCGCATGGTCGGCGAAGCGATGCAAGAAGCCATCGACGGCGCGATGTCCAAGCATTTCGAAGACTCCGGCGACCGCCCCGCGCTTCAGCCCGAAGTCAAAATGCAGGACGGCGACGATTGGAAAGAAGGCGACGATGTCGTGGTCAACATGACTTACGAAGCGCTGCCCGAAATCCCCGAGGTCGATCTTTCGTCGATCAAACTGGAAAAGCTTGTGGTCAAGGCGGACGAAGCCTCGATCACCGAAGCCTTGGAAAACCTTGCTGAAAACGCACAGGATTTCGAAGCGAAAAAGACCAAGGCAAAAGACGGCGATCAGGTCGTGTTCGACTTTGTCGGCAAGGTTGATGGCGAAGCGTTCGAAGGCGGAACCGCCGAAGATTACCCGCTGGTGCTCGGCTCGGGCCAATTCATTCCCGGTTTCGAAGAACAGCTTGTTGGCGTGAAGGCCGGCGATGCGCCTGCGGTCACGGTGACATTCCCGGCCGAATACCAGGCGGAACATCTGGCGGGCAAAGAGGCCACCTTTGATTGCACGATCAAAGAGGTCAAAGCGCCGAAGAAGGCCGAAATCAACGATGAACTGGCAACGAAATTCGGAGCCGAAGACCTGGCCGGTCTGAAAACACAGATCACCGAACGGCTTGAAGCTGAATACGCCCAGGCCGCACGCGCCGTGATGAAGCGTGGCCTGTTGGATGCGCTGGACAAAAAGGTCAGCTTTGAGTTGCCGCCAAGCCTGGTTGACGCCGAAGCGGGCCAGATCGCGCACCAGCTGTGGCACGAAGAAAACCCGGATGTTCAGGATCACAACCACGACACGATCGAACCAACGGACGAACATAAAAAGCTTGCCGAACGCCGCGTGCGTTTGGGGCTGTTGCTGGCTGAATTGGGTCAAAAAGCCGAAGTCGAGGTCAGCGATTCCGAGATGACGAACGCGATCCTTCAACAGGCGCGCCAGTATCCGGGCCAGGAACGTGAATTCTTTGAATTCGTTCAACAAAACCAGCAGATGCAACAGCAATTGCGCGCACCGTTGTTCGAAGACAAGGTTGTGGATTACGCATTCGAACTGGCCGCATCCAGCGAAAAAGAAGTGTCCAAGGACGACCTGCAAAAGGCTGTTGAGGCGCTTGAGGACGAGTGATCGTTTCTACGCATTTCGTGACGTTAAAAGGCCGCCCAATGGGCGGCCTTTTTGCTTGGTGAGGGTGGGCGCGACGGGGTCAGGCGTTTTTGAACAATGCCTTGCCGTCTTCGTCGCGCGGGATGCTGTGGCCGAAACCAACGGTCTTTGGGCGGCCGTTCGATTTGCGTTCCTCGGCCGTTTGATGTTCGCGGGCGGTGGCGGTCAGCGGGCCCAAGGGCACGGCTGGCGCGCCGCGACGTTTGGGAAAATCGACCCGGTTGGTCAAAAGGCCGCGTTCGCGCCCGTCCTTAGCCTCGGAATAAAAAACTGATGGATTGTATCCTGTGATCTGGGACAATTCGTCAGCGGCGTTTGTCATGGAAAGGTCCTGCCCAAAGTGGCTGTTCACACAATCCTGCAATTCCTTGATCATCGTATAGCGGGCTTCTGGTGGATCATCGGGGGTGTTCACCATACCTTCAAAGCCGCGCACCCGAACAAGATAGCCGCGGGCAGAGGATACCTCGTGCCGGTGAATGGCGCGGTGATGAAGGGCGGGGGCGCCAACAATCAGGTTTTCGTCGTCCATCACGACGTGAGGTTCCCGATGGTCTGAGGTGACGCTGAGGGATGAAATGCCACCGCGCACCTGTTCGCCGCTGATGTCTTCGGCGCGCCGGTCAATGGCGTGGCCAACCGCCAAATAGGCGGTTTCCAGATCGACCAGCCAACCGCGCAATCCCAAATAGCTGTCGCCATACAGGTGGGGCAGTCCCATGACCCGGATTTCGCGGTTGGGGTGTTTCCAAAACCGGTAAAACATCCGCGACACAGATAATTCGCGCCCTTTTCCGTCTGCGGGAACGCGAAATTCCGGACGATAAAAAATGTAATCGCCATGCAATTTGCAGGTTTCGGCCAATGGGGGCGCATTCGCGGGGCGCAGACGGAAAATCGAATGATCCGGATCACCCACATCGTATGAGGATGGGTGGAACTTTTCGTTATATATTTCACGTACTTGCGGGATTTGCCGCAGAAATGCGTTTTTCGGTATGGCATCGCGGATACGGATGCAGCGATGTTCGCTTATTCTGGGGATCGCGGTCTGATCGAATTTCCGAAACATGTCTTCTTTGAATTGATCATTGGCCGGCCCATTGGCGTTCAGGACATCCACCAATTCCTTGGCAAGCGACGCCTTGACGCTTTGGATTAGGTTCTTGTCCCGCAATTCGCGAAAGAAACTGTGAAGCTGCCTGCAAACCTTGTTTTTCGGCTCCCCGATTTGTTCGGGGTTGGTCTTGGTGTTCAAAAATTATCCTCCCTGGCCTGTGATTGTTGCTGAATCACCAGGTAATCCCACATCAAATGGCATCATTGGGGGACAAAATGCGCAAGATCAAGTGTGTTGGGGGATGTAGGGAGATGGCCGGGTGTGGCCAGCAGTGGCCGCCAAAGGGCGTAACGATTTGAATTTATAATGATAATTCTGAACGCGGGCGGATGTTCGAAAATCTTCGGTTTTGCACCCTAAGGGTCCCGGAAGTTTGGTACGAATCAAGTTGCGAGCGAGATCTTTCCCAATCCGCCGGGACTTGCGCAAAGGCTAGCGGCATTGGTGGGGATTTCAATCTGAAACTCGGTTCAAAGGGAGGAATCTGAATGACCGATGTTATGAAGCTGCGCTCTTTGATGTCCGTGCCGATGACGGACATCACTGGCTACGTGGTTGAGCCCAAGCCCAAACGGGCGAAAGGGTCAAAGTGGCTGGAGCGTGCAACCTGGGCGAACATCCTGCTTGGGATCACGATCAAGCTGCGGGCCATGTGGAAGGCTTATGAAAGCAGCACTGAGGTTTCGGACCCTCAGTTTGGGAACCAGCCATACGAAATCGATGTTGGTTTCACCGACGCCGGGATTTACTGAACCCCGCGCGATACAACGGAAAAGGGCCAGTCAGGTTGATCCCGGACTGGCCCTTTTTGTATTTTACGACAGTGACTTAGTCCTCGTCGGACTGTGCCTCTGGTTCGCGAACTTCGGGTTGGTCGTCATCATCCGATGCGGCGCTTCCGATATCGTCGAAGAGTTCGGAGATCTCGAATTCAGCGGCGGCTTCTTCTTCCGCGGCCAATTCCTGGATCGATTTGCCCGACGCCTGAAGTTCGGCTTCTTCCGGGGAACGTGCAACGTTCAGCGAAATCACAACGTCAACTTCGGGGTGCAGGGTAACGTGCACGTCGTGCAGGCCCAGTTCCTTGATCGGTTGCGGGATCACGACCTGTTTGCGTTCAACCGTGAAACCTTCGGCTGTGGCGACATCGGCCGCGTCACGGGTGGTGACAGAGCCGTAAAGGTTGCCGCCGTCCGAGGCTGAGCGAATCACGATGAACTGTTGTCCGTCGAGTTTTGCCGCCAGCGCTTCGGCTTCGGATTTGGTTTCCAGGTTGCGTGCCTCGAGTTGCGCTTTTTGCACTTCGAATGCGGCAATGTTTTCTTTTGACGCGGTCAGCGCCTTGCCTTGCAGCAGCAGATAGTTGCGCGCGTAGCCGGCCTTGACCGAAACGACGTCGCCCATCTGACCCAGCTTGGCCACACGTTCGAGAAGGATCACATCCATTGTTCAGCTCCTCACTTCACGGCGTATGGAAGCAGGGCGAGGAAACGCGCGCGCTTGATGGCACGGGCGAGTTCGCGTTGCTTCTTGGCCGAAACGGCGGTGATGCGCGATGGCACGATTTTGCCCCGCTCAGAGATATAGCGTTGCAGCAGGCGCGTGTCCTTGTAGTCGATCTTGGGTGCGTTATCACCCGAGAAGGGGCAGACTTTGCGACGGCGAAAAAACGGTTTTGCAGCCATGGTTTAGCTTCCTTTCTTCAGGCGTTGGATCAACGACGTTCGCGACGGCGATCGTCACGGTCATCACGTTTTTGCATTTGGGCGGATGGGCCTTCGGCGTGTTCATCAACCTTGATGGTCAACACGCGCATGACGTCGTCATGCAGGCGCATCAGGCGTTCCATTTCCTGAACGGCGGGTGCAGGCGCATCCGAGCGCAGGTAGGCATAGTGGCCCTTGCGGTTCTTGTTGATCTTGTAGGCCATCGTTTTGATACCCCAGTACTCGTGATCCACGAGTTTCCCGCCATTGTCGGACAGGACGGCACCAAAATGTTCGATCAGCCCTTCAGCCTGCGCGTTGGAAAGATCCTGGCGCGAGATGAATACATGCTCGTAAAGCGGCATGTGCACTCCATTTCTATCAAGGCGCATTTCATAGGTGGGGCCTGTGACCTTTCGCGGCCCCGCCACGAGAGACTGCGCGGTTCAAGTGTTTGCGAAAGGAAGCGATCGCTTACATGGGATGGGGGCGCCGTGCAAGGGGGGTGGTGCCCGCGCGGGTATGGGCGGACATTTGGGGCGTGGTGCGGGTGGCGCCGCGATGGACAGATCTGGCGCGGCGCGGTATCCCCAAGGGGACAGGCAATTTCAAGGGAGGAGCGCCATGAGCCGCGCATTCGTGTTTCCGGGGCAGGGCGCCCAGACAATCGGGATGGGAAAGGCGTTGGCGGATGCCTATCCGTCGGCCAAGGCCGTGTTTGACGAGGTGGACGAGGCCTTGGGGGAAAAGCTTTCGGCGTTGATTTGGGAGGGCGATCAGGACGAGCTGACCCTGACCCGCAATGCCCAACCCGCGTTGATGGCGACATCAATGGCCGCGTTTCGGGCGTTGGAGTCCGAGGGGGTTTCGATCACGGATGCGTCTTGTGTCGCGGGGCATTCCTTGGGTGAATATTCTGCTTTGGCGGCGGCCGGAGCGTTGAGTGTTGCGGATGCGGCGCGGTTGCTGCGCATTCGCGGCGAAGCGATGCAGAATGCCGTGCCCGTCGGCGTGGGCGCCATGGCGGCCATTCTGGGGCTGGATTTCAAGGCGGTGACAGCCGTGGCCAAGGAGGCCGCCCAGGGCGAGGTGTGCCAGGCGGCCAATGACAATGATCCCGCCCAGGTGGTGGTGTCAGGGCACAAGGGCGCGGTCGAACGCGCGATTGAGATTGCCAAGGCCAACGGCGCCAAGCGGGCGATGTTGTTGCCGGTAAGCGCGCCGTTTCATTGTGCATTGATGGAGCCCGCCGCCGAGGTTATGGCGCGGGCATTGGCGGGTGTTGATCTGAACCGTCCGGCGGTGCCGGTGATTGCCAATGTCGATGCTGTTGCGATCAGTGACACATCGACGATCCGGTCCTTGCTGGTTGAGCAGGTGACGGGATCGGTGCGTTGGCGCGAGGGCGTGCTGTGGATGGCCGGGAACGGTGTCACTGAGGTTTGGGAAATCGGGGCTGGCAAGGCGTTGTCGGGCATGATCCGCCGGATCGCGCGTGACATCGCGTGCCGCGCTGTTGGTGGCCCGGAGGATGTGAAGGCCGCGGCAGACAGCCTGAAGGGCTGAGACATCGGGCAGCGCCGGGGGTTTTGCACCCCCGGACCCCCGCAAAGTATTTATGGAAAGATGAAGGCCCGTGCCGGTCTGGAGAGGAACGAGATGTTTGATTTGAGCGGAAAGAATGCGCTGATCACCGGGGCGTCGGGTGGAATTGGCGGGGCCATTGCCAAGGCATTGCATGGGGCGGGCGCGGTTGTTGCGTTGAGTGGCACGCGGGTTGAGCCGTTGGAGGCTTTGGCGGCTGAGTTGGGGGATCGCGCCCATGTGTTGCCCTGCAATCTGAGTGATCCTGAGGCGGTTGAGGGGTTGCCGAAAGCGGCGGCCGCGGCGATGGGGTCGGTCGATGTTTTGGTGAACAATGCCGGGATCACCCGCGATCAGCTGTTCATGCGGATGAGTGATGAGGATTGGGCATCTGTTCTGGATGTCAATCTGACGTCGACCATGCGGCTGTGTCGCGGTGTTATGCGGGGGATGATGAAGGCCCGGTGGGGGCGGATCGTCAATATTTCGTCCATCGTGGGGGCCACGGGTAATCCGGGGCAGGCGAATTATGCCGCGTCCAAGGCGGGCATGGTGGGCATGTCCAAGAGCATCGCTTATGAGGTGGCGAGCCGGGGGATCACCGTGAATTGTGTCGCGCCGGGGTTCATCACCACCGCGATGACCGACAAGCTGACCGATGATCAGAAGGCGGCGATTTTGAAGGATGTGCCCAGTGGGCGCATGGGGGATGCGGGTGAGATTGGATCTGCTGTGCTGTACCTGGCCAGTCCCGAGGCGGGATATGTCACTGGTACGACGTTGCATGTGAATGGTGGCATGGCGATGTTGTAGGCGCCCCGCGTGGGCCTTGGGGGGGGCTGTTGCAACCTCTGTCTGTTCTCAAGGTGGCGGGGGCTGTGGAGCCTTGGTGGCCGTGGATCAATCTGCTAGGCCAAGTGACAAGCCCACGCCTGTGGCGCGGCGGCGCAGCAGGTGCAGGGCCAGGCCAATCGGCGCGAACACCAAAGCAAGGATGAGGATCGGGGCTGTGCCTTTGTGAGACAGCGCAAGCCGGTCTGCATCGCGTGCGATCCAGGCGCCGACGAAAAGGTCATAGGCCAGGAAGTGTGCCCAGGCCGTGAGCGCGCCCACCGGGTGGGAAAACAGCGCAAGCACGCCGGGCAGGGAGGTCATGTTCGCCTGAGATGCGGATTGACCGAAGAATAGCGCGGCCCCCAGCAACAATGTGTATGCGCCGGCAAGAATCAGGGGAATGACGCCCGAGTGTACCCAGTGCCGGGTCAGGCGGTGGCGCGGCGCAAAGATCAGCAATGTCCAGGCCGGGATAATTGGAATGTGCAGGGCATAAAAGAGAATTTCTGTCAGGGTCACTTTGCCAGGCGTCCTTTTTGATCAACAGCTTGTAGGATGATGTTGTTCCCGAGCATAGGGCATTTGGATGGTGTTTGCCCATCTTGCGAAAGCGTTTGCCTCGGATGCGCCATATGGTATAGGCGGCTGAGATTTGCCGAGGCCTGCGAAAGGGTTTCGGTTTCCTGCGGTTGCGGGATAGAGCCGCCCGTATGGGCAATACGAGCACAACCCCATTGGGGCGAGGGCAGAAACGGGCCGTAGGGTCCAAGACGTGAGGGTAATTCTATGAGCGATGTCGCAGAACGCGTGAAAAAGATCGTGGTCGACCATCTGGGCGTGGAAGAAGATAAAGTCGCGGAAAACGCGTCGTTTATCGACGATCTGGGCGCTGACAGCCTTGATACTGTTGAGCTGGTTATGGCGTTCGAAGAAGAGTTCGGCATCGAAATTCCCGATGACGCGGCCGAGAACATTCAAACGTTTGGTGACGCGGTCAAGTTCATCACAGAAGCGTCCTAAGCGACACTTTGCCAGATTTTTGAGGCCCTGCCATTGGCGGGGCCTTTTTCGTTGGGACCAGGGCTGCATTCGGGGCCAGCAGCGGGGGCGGGCCGGGCCGGGCAGATCAGGTGATCGGGTCGGCGCGATAGAGTTTGACCTGAAGCCCGCCGTGCGGGATTGGCGGGCTGGTGTACGAGAATTTGAGCCCCATGGATTTGGCCAGGCCGCCGTCACTGGTGACCATGCCAAGCTGCCAGCCTTTGAACCGGTCCTTAAGGATCTGACCCAGGCTTCCGTATAGCGAAAACAGCAATTTGCGATTGCCGATCCGCCCGCCGTAGGGCGGGTTGATCATGATCAGCCCCGGTGGGCCGGCGGGGCGCGGCAGGTCGCTGAATGCGTGACAGGCGAATTCGGTGATGGCCGCAACGCCCGCGCGGTCCGCGTTGGCGCGCGCGCCAGAGATTGCGCCCTGATCGCGGTCGCTGCCGTAAAAGGACGGTGGGGGCGATGATGGGCCGGGAATGTCGGCCCTGATGGCGGCCCAGGCGGTGGCGTCAAAGCTGGCCAATTTTTCGAACGCAAAGGTGCGGGATCGGCCTGGGGCAAGGCCAAGCGCGATTTCGGCGGCTTCGATGACGAATGTGCCGGATCCGCACATCGGGTCAATGACCGGTTGGCTGCCATCATACCCGCATTGGCGCAGGAACAATGCGGCCATGGTTTCGCGGATCGGTGCCTTGCCGACGGCCAGTTTGTGACCGCGACGGTGCAATGCTTCGCCTGATGTATCAAGTGATATGGTGCACAGGTCATCTTCGATCCGCAGGCGGACGGTGATTGCCGCATCCTTGGCGATTGGTGCGCCGACCGTATCGGAAATGGCGCGTTCAATACGTTGGGTCGCCGCACCCGCGTGATAGATTTTCGACCGTTTGCACGTCGCTTCGACCTTGACCGGCAAATCGGCGCGCAGGAGCGAGGCCCAATCGAAACGATGGGCGCGTTTGTCCAGTTGGGCAAGGTGCATGGCACGGAATTCACCGACGCGCACCAACACGCGCGTGGCCCCGCGCAACCACAGGTTGGCGCGCCAGACATCGTTCCAGTCGCCTAAGGTTTCGACGCCGCCCGGAACCGTGGTGACACCCGACAATCCAAGCGCGCGCGCCTCGTTGGCGAGCGTGTCCTCAAGCCCCGGTGGCGCGCCCAGGAACAGGCCAAGTGGCGCGCCCCTAGGGGGCGATGAATTGGACATCGGGTATGCGTTCAATGGCGAATACGTCTTCTTCGTATTGCTCGGTCAGTGTATCGACATAGGCCTCGTCCCAGCCGGGCAGGTCGAGTTCCTGTTCGATTGCGTCCTCAAGCGCGTATTTGTCAAGAAAGGCGGCGATCACGCGGCGTTTCTGGCGTTCGGTCATCACCGGATGGGAATGCAGATAGGCGCGGAACCTTTGCATGCCTTCGTTCGACATGATTTCGGACAACAGATCAAAGCCGCCGGTGACTTTGGTGCCATGTTCCAGCCCCGCGACCTCGCGGATGACAGATCCCCAGATCAGCGGCGTGTCTTCGTTGCACCAGACGATCAGTTCAATATCCGGGCAGGTTTCGCGCAAGCGGGTGATCAATTCGGACCAGCGCAATGTCAACGGGTCCGTGCCATCAAGAAAGGCAAGGAAATCGTCATGCGGGCTTTCTTCGAACAGGGCGGGAAGGAATGTCGCGGGATTGCGAATGCCCAGGGCAAGGGTCAGTTGATCACCGGCGAACAGGTTGGCGAATTCGCCTAGCCTGTCTTGGGCGCGCGGATAGATCAGGCCCTGGCTGACGGCGATCTTGGGGACGCCAAAGAAATTGTCGTTGGATAACAGCACCCGTTGCGCGCCGTCCTGTTCCACGATCGCCTCAAGAAGGACATCGCGGGACCCTTCGGCGGGCGATCCCTTGGACAATGCCTGAACCGCATCGCGCAGCAATCGGCGGTATCGGGACGGGCCGGGTACAGCAATGCCTTGCGGCAGAAACAGGTCTTTGTTCTTAAGCAGGCATTTCATCAGCCTGTCTTCGTCGGTGCAATGAGCGCCCGCATGCAGGACGATTTCCATTTCCGCTCGCTTTGTTCGTGTGTCGGTTGGCCTGTCTATATCCTGCCGCGACTGGACAGTAAAAGCGGTTTGCGGCATGGGGCGTGGTATGGAGGATGTTGCGACACAGACGGCCCGCAAGGTCGGGTTGCCTTCGGGGTGGTCAATCGGGGCGGCGGCAATTGCATTGCTGGTGATCGCACCGATCCTGTCGGTGATCTGGATCGCAATGGCGCCGATGATATCAGGGGGCGAAAACATCTGGCCCCATTTGGTGGAAACGACCCTGCCGCGTTACCTGCGCAACACATTGTGGTTGATGGCCGGAGTGGGGCTGATGACCGCCATGATGGGCACGGGTGCGGCATGGATCGTGTCGCGGTATCGGTTTCCGTTGGATCGGTGGCTGGAATACCTGTTGCTCTTGCCTCTGGCGATCCCGGCCTATGTGGGCGCCTATGCCTTGGTCGATTTTCTGGAATACGCCGGCCCGGTTCAAAGCGGGCTGCGCGGGGTGATGGGCTGGACCAGCGCGCGGGATTATTGGTTTCCCGAAATCCGGTCCCTTCCGGCGGCGGTGCTGGTGTTGTCTGCCGCACTTTATCCCTATGTCTATCTGTTGGCGCGGGCGGCGTTTCGCGAACAGGCGGGCGCGGGCGAAGAGGTCGCGATGTCGCTTGGGGCCGGGGCATTTGCCCGGTTCCGGCGCGTTGGTCTGCCCCTGGCGCGTCCGGCAATTGCCGCAGGTGTCGCGGTGGTGATGATGGAAACGGTGAACGATTTTGGCACCGTTGATTATTTTGCTGTTCAAACCCTGACCACGGGGATCTTTTCAACCTGGCTGGAAAGCAACAATGCCGGTGGCGCTGCGCAAATCGCCTGTGTGATCCTGACCCTTGTCGTGGCCCTTGTCCTGATTGAAAAGGCATCCCGGCGCAGGTCACGGTTTTACAACACCGCGCGCGGCCACCGCCCGGTACAACGCATTGCGTTGACGGGCCGGGCAGGGTGGTTGGCCACGGTGATGTGTTTTGTGCCGGTCGCCCTTGGGTTCCTTTTGCCGACGGGCGTGATCCTTAGCCACGCGGTCGATTCACTGTCCGCCTGGGTGGACCCCGCGCTAGGGCGGGCGTTGATCCACACGATCACTGTGGGCGGAATCGCGGCAATTGTTACGGTACTGGCGGCGGTCTTTCTTGTTTACGGCGTGCGCCTGTCCGGGCGCGTCTTGCCGCGTATGCTATTGCCGCTGACAACCATCGGCTATGCCGCTCCCGGCGCGGTTCTGGGGGTTGGCATCCTGATTCCCCTCGCACGGGCCGACAACGCGTTGGCGGACGGGGTTGAGGCCATCAGCGGCCATGACATCGGATTGATCCTAACCGGGTCAGCCTTTGCGCTGGTTCTGGCCTATTGCGTGCGGTTCTTTGCCATCGCCCAGGGCGCGGCGGATGCGGCGTTTGGCCGGGTGTCGCCATCTCTGCCGATGGCGGCGCGATCATTGGGGCGAACCCGCGGTCAGGTTCTGCGCAGTATCCACTTTCCGCTCATCCGTAGCTCTTTAGCGTCAGCCCTGTTGCTGGTGTTTGTTGACTGCGTCAAGGAACTGCCTGCCACGCTGCTGTTGCGCCCATTCAATTATGACACGCTGGCAACCCGCGTACATGACCAGGCCAGCCTTGAAAACTTGGGCGAAGCAGCGCCTGCGGCCATCCTTGTGATCCTTGTCGGGCTGGCCGCGGTCGGCCTGCTTGCCCGCGCCAACCGTTAGAGGTTTTAGCGGTTCAAATCGCGTCACATCGGTGCGTGATCCGCCAAGGGGCGGCGGAAATGGGGCGTTTGGGCCGCGCCCGGCACCTGTGACACGTCGCATCGCGCGCGATCCCGGCACTGCACTTGCACCGTGTCAGGGCAGGCGGGCCGGGTCGAAGCGCGCCGCGCGGCGCGGCAGTGGTGATTGCCCCCTGCGCCGGTTGCAAGATTAACGCATGCAAAACACGACATGAAATTGCCCTCACAGACCATCTTGCGCCGCTCGGGCAGTTCGACTAAACGGACGCCATCAGCGCGACCTTTCACCGACTCTGTGCAGTTGGCGGACAGGAAAACGCCGAAACGCTTTCCAAGCGTTGCCCCTATAGCTCAGCTGGTAGAGCAACTGATTTGTAATCAGTAGGTCCGCGGTTCGAGTCCGTGTGGGGGCACCATTTTTCAAAAGTCTCGAAATATTTCATGTGGTTGATCAGTCGTCCGTCGCTGATCCCTTTGTTGGCTTGTGGCTGATCAATTCGTTGTGCCATGGCGTAGGTGCGCATCGGGTGCCAGCGCGGTGCGGGCCAGCAGCCACATACGCACCCAAGGGCGACTGCCGTTTGCGGTGGTCCGGGTGACAGAAACCTTGCCCGACAAATAGCGTTGCGATTTGTTACTTTATAAAATAACAGTTATCAGATCGGGTTCGCGAAGCGGGGTGATGTCATGCGAAAGCAGGCTGCAATTCGACAGTCGGATGTGTTGGGTGTTTTGCATGGGCATGACAAACCCATGACCGCCTATGCGATCCTTGATCAAATGAAACGGGATGAACCGGATCTTGCCGCTCCGACGATTTACCGCGCGCTTGCGGCGCTGACCGATCAGGGGCGCGCGCACAAGCTGGAATCCATCAAGGCGTTTGTTCCCTGCCGGTGCAATCACGATGAGGCTGTGCCGGTGCTGGCCATCTGCGAAGACTGCGGATCGGTCGAAGAACACGACGGGACCCGTTTGCTTTCGGAATTGTCGGCGATTTCGGCCCGTTCATCGTTTCATGCAACCCGCCATATCGTCGAAATCCATGGGCGTTGCAAAGGCTGCTCGGATTGAATCTCATAACTTATTCAAGGATGTACAAGATGAAGCTTATTTCCGCACTGGTTCTTGGTGCTGCGGCCGCATCGCCTGTTTTGGCCCAGGATACGCGTCAGCTAGAAGCCCATGAACATGGGGTCGGGCATTTGGATATTGCCTTTGATGGCCAAACAATCGCGATGGAGCTTCACGCCCCCGGGGCGGATATCGTCGGGTTCGAATATCTGGCCGAAAGCAGCGCGGATCGCGCGGCGGTTGATGATGGTGTCGCCAAACTTGCCAGGCCGTTGGATTTGTTTGTGTTGCCCGCCGCCGCCGCGTGCAGTGTTGTTCAGGCGTCCGCCATGCTGGCGAGCGAGGACGATCACGACGCCGATGATCACGATGATGACCATGGGGATGAAGACCACGAAAAAGACCACGAGGATGACCACGAAGACGATCATGAGGATGAGGACCACGCCCATGACGATGATCACGCGGACGAGGCGGGGCACACCGAATTTCGCGCTGAATACCTTTTGACCTGTGCCAACCCCGAAGCGGTCACCACCATCGCTTTTGCCTATTTCGACACGTTTGTGAATGCGCAAGAGGTTGAGGTTCAAGTGATTTCAGAGTCAGGCGCCAAGGCGTTTGAAGTGGAGCGCGGCGCGCCGGTCCTTGACTTGCGCAGCATGTTCTAAAACATCTGTTTGCGATGACCGAAACAAACCCCATTTTGCAGATCGACGACGCCCGTTTCCGGTGGCCGGGGCGGGCGTCCTTTGGGTTGCATGTTCCCGCCCTGACTTTGAACCCTTGCGAGACGGTATTGCTGTTGGGGGAAAGCGGGTCTGGGAAATCGACCTTGTTGTCGTTGATCTGCGGTACGATCACGGCGCAATCCGGCTGCGTTTGCGTCGCCGGGGCAGACTTGAATGCCCTTACGGCAGGCCAACGTGACAGGTTTCGCGCGGATCAGATCGGGTTGATCTTTCAGCAATTCAACCTGCTGCCATTTGCAAATGTGCGCGATAACATCCTGCTGCCATTACGTTTTGCGCGGGAACGCCGCGCAAGGGTGAGCGACCCGAGGGCTGAGGCCGACAGGTTGTGCCGGGCATTGGGATTGCCTGCGGATGTCATGACGGCGCGGGCAGGGCGGTTGAGCGTGGGGCAACAGCAACGGGTTGCAGCGGCGCGCGCCTTGATCGGCGCACCGCCCCTGATCGTGGCCGATGAACCCACATCGTCACTGGATGCGGCGACCCAGACGACATTCCTTGACCTGTTGTTCGCCCAATCCCGCGCGCATGGCACAGCCATCCTGATGGTCAGCCACGATGCGCGCCTGTCCGACCAATTCGACCGTGTCGTTCACATGGCTGACATCACCACATCCGAACGTGACGCGGCGTGATGGTTCGTCTTGCCCTTGGATCGCTTGTGGCGCGTGGTCTGACAGTTGCGATGACCATCGTGGCGATTGGCCTTTCGGTTGCGCTTTTCCTTGGGGTGGAAAAGGTGCGCACGGGCGCAAAGAACAGTTTTGCGGACACGATTTCGGGCACGGATCTGATTGTGGGCGCGCGGTCTGGATCGGTGCAATTGCTGCTGTATTCCGTGTTTCGGATCGGCAATGCCACCAACAACATGACCTGGGAAAGCTATCAAGACATCGCACAACGCCCCGAAGTGGATTGGATCGTGCCGATTTCCCTGGGCGACAGCCACAGGCAATTCCGGGTGATGGGCACGACTCCGGCATTCTTTGATCGCTACAAATATCGCGCGGGCAAATCGCTTTTGCTGAGGGATGGCGCAATCCTGTCCGATCTGTTCGACACGGTCATTGGGGCCGATGTCGCGGCCACCCTTGGGTATGATATCGGTGACCCGATTGTGGTGGCGCATGGCCTTGCATCGTTTTCACAGCACAAGGATCAACCGTTTCGCGTTTCCGGCATTCTGGAAAAGACCGGGACGCCCGTGGATCGCACGGTTATCGTCAGCCTTAAGGCGATCGAAGCCATTCATGTGGATTGGAAAAGCGGGGCGCAAATCCCCGGCCAATCGACCCCGGCCGATGTGATCCGCCAGATGGATTTGCAACCACAGGCGGTGACTGCCGCGTTGATCGGCGCGAAAAGCCGTCTGCGGGTGTTCGGCCTCCAGCGGGCAATCAATGAATACGCCCAAGAACCTTTGCTGGCCATTCTTCCCGGTGTCGCCTTGCAAGAGCTTTGGCAGATCGTCGGTGTCGCGGAAACGGCCCTTATTGCCGTGTCGGCCATGGTGATTGTCACGGCGATGATCGGCATGATGGCGACAATTTTTTCAAGCCTGAACGAAAGACGCCGCGAGATGGCGATTTTTCGGGCCATGGGCGCGCGGCCACGGGTCATTTTGGGTCTTTTGGTTCTCGAAGCGGCCTTGATGGCGGCTTTGGGCGCGGCCCTTGGGATGGTGTTGCTGTACGTGGGGCTTGTCATCTCTCAGCCCATGATCGACAGCGCATTCGGCCTCTGGTTGCCGATTTCACCACCCACATGGCGCGAGGTCTGGGTGCTGTTGGGCGTGGTCTGTGTTGGCGTGATTGTGAGCATTGTTCCCGCATTGCGTGCCTACCGCATGTCGTTGGCGGATGGTATGACAGTCCGTATTTAGATTAGGGGGTGAGGATATGCGTCTAACACGTCGAAAATTGTTCACGTCGGCCGTTGCCGGTGCAGTCACCGGTGCCGTTCTGCCGCGCATGGCAATCGCCAAGACACCCACGACAATCCAATGGGATGATCTGATCCCGCCGGGGATCCCTTATGCGGAAATCATTGCCGAAGGCAAATTGGACGCCGCCAAGGATACGTGGCGGCCCGTTTTTGACAGCAACGCGACCAAGCTTAATCCCGCTTTGGATGGGGCGTATATCAAAATGCCGGGGTTTATCATTCCGATCGAAATGTCCCAGGCCGGCGTGACCAGTTTTGTGCTGGTGCCCTATGTCGGGGCCTGTATTCACACACCGCCGCCGCCGCCGAACCAGTTGGTTTTTGTGACAACTGAAACGCCATACCCCAAGGACAAGCTGTGGGAAGCCGTGTGGGTGACAGGGGAAATGAGCCATGAGATTCAGTCAACCGATGTTGCTGAAACCGGCTATGTCATCAAGGCGGACCTGTTGGAGATGTACGTCTGGTGACCCTGGGCTGTGATCGGCGTTCCCTATTGTTGGGCATTGGTGCTTTGGCCCTGGTCGCGCAAGGCGCAAGGGCCGAGGAATACGTTGATCTGGAATGGTCAGACCTGTTGCCAAAGGGGGAAAACCCAGTTCCGCCGATCCTGCAGGGGGTGATGGACCATGACGATGCGCCCTTGTTCAGCGAACAGCCCGCGTCAACCGGTGTGCGCCATGACTGGAACGGTCAGATTGTTCGATTGCCCGGATTTATCGTGCCGATCGAATATTCAGGCACGGGTGTCACGTCGTTCATCCTTGTGCCATTTGTCGGCGCCTGCGTTCACGTCCCGCCGCCACCGGCGAACCAGTTGGTTTTTGTGACAACGAACACCCCGTATCAGAGTTCGGGCCTCTATGAACCGGTGAATGTCATTGGCATGTTCGGCACAGCGTCCACGTCAACGCAGTTGGCGGATATTGCCTATGCCCTGTCCGCGGACCACATCGAACCCTATTGATGGGGTTTGTTCTGATCGGGGAAGGGCGACGAATGGCCAGGCCAGCGCCGATTGGCCATACGTCCAATTGATTGGCCAGGGGCAAATCCAATAATGCCCCCGGCCCAATACCTTAGGCCAGCTTTTCTTTGACCTTTTCGATCACGTCTTCGACGGACAGGCCCAGCCCCTCAAGCATCGAAAGGTCGATCCCTTTTTCTTCGAGCATGGCGGTTACTGCGGTTGCGTCCATTTCCGCCAAAGCCGAAAGATCAATTCCGCTTTCGCTGATTTTCGAAACGATGCCGTCCATTCCGCCCAGTGCGCCTGCTGCTTTTCCAAGCATATCACCAAGTCCCATTTCAAATCTCCCAATCTATGAATCGCACGGGGTCCGCCTGTGCGCGCACGGTGTGCCATTAAATGTGCCAGGATGAAAGGAGGGAACGGGGCAGCCGTTACGTCGCCCAAACGGCCGCCGGGTTTGTTCGAAAGGGATGGAATGCGTCGTACGGGGTCAAACCACAACAACACTTCCGCGTTTGTGGCCGGTTTCCATGTAGTTGTGCGCTGTGATCAGATCGCTGAGTGGATAGATGCGGTCCAACACCGGGGCAAATGTCGCCTGTTCCGTCATCGCCAGCAAACGGGTTAACATTGGGCGCAATGACGCGGGTTTTTGCAATCCGGCTGCCGAAAAACGGGCTTTGCGATTGGCAAAAACCGATGTGCGCAGGACGGACCCCAACATGGGCAATGTCAGAACGGGGCAGACATATCGCCCCTTTCTGGCAAGGCTTTTGCGCGCATCGCCATATGACGCAATCCCCAGAGTGTCATAGACGACATCATAGGCGTTCCGCGCGGCGAATGGGTTTTCTGACGTGTAGTCAATGACATGGTTGGCCCCCAGCGTGCTGACCATTTCCATGTTGCGGGTCGAACACGTGGCCGTCACGATCGCCCCCATGGCGGCGGCAATTTGAACAGCCGCACTGCCCAAGCTGCCCGATCCCCCAAGGATCAGGATCCGTTCGCCGGGTTTCAGGGCGGCGACGTTTTCCAGAAAATACAGCGATGTCAGCGGCCCGTCGCACATCACGGCGGCGTCTTCGTGGGACAGATCGGCGGGCTTTGGCATCAGGACGCCGGATTCGTCCAGGCAGATGTGGCTTGCATTGGCGCCAAATTCCATTCCGGCCTCACCGAACACCTCATCACCGATGGAAAACCGGGTGACCTTGTCGCCTGTGGCAATGACTTCGCCGGACAAGCAGGTGCCGATCAGGTCCTTGCGGGGCCGTTTGAACCCCAGAAAGGCGCGGGCAAATCGCGGTTCGCCCGCGCGCATCATGCCATCCGCACGGGTGACAGCCGAAGCGTGGACACGGATCAGGATTTCGGTTGGGCCGGGCGTTGGCATTGGCCGTTCGACGGACACCAGTTGATCAGGTGTGCCATAGGTGCGGATGCTCCAGGCGGAAAGTGTGGGGGTCATAATGGTCGCTCCTTTGGTTGGAATTGCTTAGGAATTGACGCTGGTATAGCGGGTCAAAATTCACCCGCATATTGACGCAAACACCCCGTTGTGGTTCAAAATCGTTCCACTATGATGGACTGGAAATCTCTTCCCGCCTTTTTGGCCGTGGCCCGTGCCGGATCGCTGCGCAGTGCAGCCGAACAATCCGACAGCACCCATGCCACCATCCGCCGCCAGATCGAGGCGCTGGAAGCCAGCCTTGGTGCACAGCTGTTTCGACGGGGGGCGGATGGCTTGCAATTGACGGCGGCCGGGCGCGCGCTGTTGCCCGAGGCATTGGAAGCCGAAGTCGCGCTGCTAAAGGGGTTTAACGCCGTTCAGGGGCTGGATCGCGAGGCCAGCGGGCGCATTCGCCTGTCCGCCGATCCCATGACAGCGCATGTCCTGTTGGCACCGGTTTTGGCCGAATTCGCCGCCCTGTACCCCGAAATTGAAATCGACCTAAAGCTTTCCTATGCGATTGATTCCATTGCAAAGTTGGAAACAGATGTGTCCATCCGCCACGTGCGTTCGATTGACGAAGACGCGGTCGGTCGCAAGCTGTTCCCGCTGGCGATCGGGACATATGCTTCGGCCGAATATCTTGATCGGATGTTGCCGGTGGCCGGGCCTCAGGGGCAGGGGTTGACCTGGATCGGATATGGCGATGTGGCCGAATTCTTGGAATTTGTTAAGCATTCTCCGTTTCCCGGCGCCGCAATTCGCCATTCTGTGCCGGACCCAGAGATGCATCTGCACCTTGCGCGCGCGGGCGCGGGAATGACGATGTTGGCCGCGTGGGTTCAGGCGTCGTTTCCCGAATTACAGCGGGTTCCGGGGACGGATTTTGATACAAGCCGCGCGACATGGGTTCTGTTGCATGGAGATCTGCGTCGGGTCAGGCGGGTGCGGTTGTTCGTCGATTTTTTGTGTGACGCCCTAAGCGAACGGCGCGCGGAATTCATCGGTCGATGACGGCAAGCGTGACTGCGCCCGCCACAGCGGGGCGTCGGCAAAGGACGCCTTGTTTGCCAAGGCATCCCTACCGGGTGTGATCGCTGTCAGGCCTGTGGATGGTCCGCAAGGGTTCGAAAATGTGCATCCAGATGACGGGTGCCGTGCGGGTCACCGACCATGTCCAGCCCAAGGGCCGTCAAAAAGAACTGTGCCGGTCCATGCACCCGCCTTGGCGCGAGATGCGGCAAAAGGAACAGCACAGTGCGGCGGATCCAGTCCGGCAATCGAACAATCCTGACCGGTCGGCCAACGGCGGCAAATGCGGATTTGGCCCAATCGGTCTGGGTCAGGATGTCTGGCCCACCAACGTCCAGCCAAGCTGTTTCATCGTCAATCGCGTCCGCTGTCGCCTCGGCCAGATCGGCGCCATGGATCGGATTGATCTTGTGCTTGCCCGACCCGAATAGCCAGACACGGCCCGACAAAGCCATGGTCAGAAAATCCCCCATGTCCGAAAAAAACCCAGACGGGGCAATCACGGTTGATGCAATGTCGCTGTCTTGCAAGGCCAGAACAAAGGCCGCCTTGGCCGCAACCATCGGCACATGTGCCATGCGCCGGGCGTTCAATACGTGGATGAATGCGAAACGCGCAACTTTGGCGCGCCGCGCTTCGTCCAACAGGTTCAGATTGGCCAGAAAATCAACATCCCAATAATCCAACCCATCGGTTTGCCGGGTGATGCCAAGGGCCGAAATCACCAGATCGGCGCCGTCCATAATGCCGGCAAGTGTCAGGGGTTGGGTTGCCTCGGCTTCGATCAATTCGTCGGCGTTCAGATGTTGCGCGCGCATGGCATCCCGCACCAGGGCGCGGACATGCCACCCCCGGCGCTGGTATTCGGCACAAAGGTGGCGGCCCAGATAACCAGAGGCGCCAGCGATAAAAACAGTTTGCATAACGTGTCCTTTCAAAAAGGGTTTTCATAGAAATTCCGCGCCAAGGGCGGTCGTCACCATCCCAAGGGTGACGGGTGTCCACAGATGCCGTTCCGGCAGCGAAGGGCTTGCCGCATTGGCAAAGAAGGTGAGGGTGGTCAGGCCGACGACCGGCCAGAACAGAACGTCAGGAAGGCCAGTGATCGGGGCGCCGCCCCGGTCCAGAACGACCAGGGCCATTCCGACCAACAGGGCGGCCTGAAACAATGCGGCCGCGCGCCATACCGGGGGAAGGCGGCCGGTGAATTTCCCCCCGATCGTGTACCGCCCCAGCGGCGCGCCTGCGCCGAGTGCGATGTGCATTGCGGCGGGCAAGGTCGCGAGTGCGGCATAGGTCACGGAAAGGGTTTCGTTTAACATGGGTGGGTTCCTTTTGTGTTTGGGTGCGCAATTGCGTCATGGTCCCCGATCGCCAAAGGGGCGGGGTTGATGGGGGCGTTTTGTCCGGCGCAGGGCGTGATCATTGGCGAAGTGACCGGTCAACCGACGACGCGGTGACCACGGCCGCGCAGGCATTCGACAACAATTCCTTCGCGCCGTTCGCTTGCGTTCACGGCACCTGCAACGCCGCCGGCAAGGGCACCACCGATGGCGCCGCCGACCGCGTCGGAGTCACCGGATGCGGCCCCCAAGAGTGCACCGGCACCCGCGCCAAGAACTGCGGCGCCCATGGTTTCCTGATCCAGTTGGCGCTGGTTGCGCGCCAGGGACTGACAAGCGGCCAGATCGCTTTGGAACGCAGGCGTTGCGGCCCCGTCCAGGATCGGGGTGTAATTGGCGCCACTGTCCGCACAGGCGGCCAGCAGAGCAGTCAAAAGAGCAGGGAAATGAACAGGTTTCATCGGAATTTTCCTTTGGGTTGGGTATAGGGAAAGGGGCACGCAAACAGGGTTTGCGCGGGACTGCTAAGGTGGCAGGAAGTGACGTTGGGTGTGGATCAGGTGCGGGTTATTCTGGCCCGTCGCGGATCAACCCATCGCCGGTGTCGAACCGTCGGAACCGGTCGCGGTACTCCGTGGCTGACACGCCAAGATGGCGTTGAAAGGCGCGGCGCATCCGTTCGGGGTTTTGAAATCCCGTGGTCAGGGCGATCTGTTCGATGCCCGTTTCACTTGACTCAAGCGCGACACGCGCGGCTTGAACCCGCGCGGTTTCCACATAGGCGGCCGGGGTCATGTTCGTTTCGTCCTTGAACCGGCGCGCAAAGGTGCGTTCGGACAGGCAGGCACGCGCGGCAAGCGCGGTAACGGTAAGCGGATCACCGGGATTGGCCAGGATGTGATCCAGCGTGGCGTTGATGGCCGGGTCTTCGGCGCGTTGCGCCACAAGATGCGCGCTGAACTGCGATTGGCCGCCGGGGCGCATCATATACATGACGTTATAGCGCGCGACCTGAAGGGCGATGTCATGCCCCCAATCCATTTCCACCAATGCCAGCGCCAGATCCATACCCGCCGTCACCCCGGCCGATGTCCAGATATTTTCGTCACGTACGAAAATCGCATCGCGATCCACCCGAACCTTTGGGTATCGGTTTTCCAGAATGGGGCACCACCACCAATGGGTGCTGGCCCGTTTCCCATCAAGAAGCCCAACTTCGGCCAGGATCATCGCCCCGGTGCAGATCGAAACGATGCGTCTGGCCCGTGACGCGGCGTGGCGCACAAAGTCCAACAAGTCGCGATCTTCGATTGCGGCCATGGTTCCGTGGCCTCCGCTGACGATCAGCGTGTCGATGGGCGCGTTGTCCTTGATCGCATCATCAAAGGATTTATGCGCTGTCAGGCTTAACCCCGACGTTGTGCGTACCGGGCCGGCTGACGAGGCGACGACGGTCACATCATAAGGATCCGGCCCCTCAGGCAGAAAGAATTTCGCGCCGGTCAGCACCTCAAGCGGGCCGACGACGTCCAGAACGTGGGCATCGGCATAGGTCACCATGACAATGCTGCGCTGGCGTTGGTCTGTCTTATATGCGGGATTCTGTGTCATGGTCTGACATTACCGCAATCGCCGTGATGACGGTTAGGACAAAGACCCCTCGATTCCCGCCACAATGGCCGGGGTGGGACTCGGCCCAGGGTTTGGGCGTGGCGTGCCGGTGTGGTGATTGGAGCCGGTCAACGGCCGGGGCAATGGTCACGGCGGCGGGTTTGGCACACCCGCGATAGGTCTAGGAGGGCGAACCGATCGCGTGGGCCGAACGCGACCCCAGGCGTTTGCGCAATGCGCCGCGCAGGGGGGCTTCGATCCGTGTGGTCAGAACGATCGCCCCGGCCAAAAGCCCGACCTGAACCGCAATCATGACAATCACCGACGCAATCCCGTTGCCGGGTGCCAAAGCGCCCAAAAGGGCAAGACCGGCGTTTTGGTGCAGCAGGTAATAGGCATATGATGCCTGACCGGCCAAAACCACACCGCCCCACGACAGGATCGGCACGGCGCGCCGTGTCAGAACCGTGGGAATGGCCAGCGCGAAAACGATGGCGATCCCGATCAGGGTGGGGGCCGGGAACGTGTCCGCCGGCAACACCGCATAGGCCAGTGCCTGACCGCAAGCGAGGCTGAGCAGAGCCAACGCGCCGCCGCGCTGCGTGTTGGCACGCAACATCGCCAATGCGATTCCGGCGGAAAAATAGGGTTGGTATTCAGCAAAGATCAAACGCGACAGCGCATCGAACACCCCGCCCTTGGTCAGGCCCAACAGGTGAACCGCCATGGACAGGATTGCAAACATTGTCCAAAGCAGAAGAAAGCGGCGGCGAGCGGTGAAAAACAAAATGGCGGCGATGGCGTAGAACCGCACCTCGGTCCATAACGACCAATAGGCGCCGTCCAACCATTCCAACCCCGGCTGTCCAATGATCTTGCCCACATGGGGCGGGGGCACAAAGCTGAGGCTGATCAGATATTCCAACGGGCTGCGCAGAAATTCGTCCGGGCCGAACGTTCTGGTCAAGACGAACGTGATGCTGGCGCAGATCACCATGGTTGGCCACAGGCGGATCGCTCGGAGCACCGCGAATTGCCCTATGCCCGCACTGCGGGTCAGGCTGAACGCGATGACAAAGCCGGAGATGATGAAGAACAGGTTTACCCCAAGGAATCCAACCCCGGCCAGCGGGATCCCGGCCAGCATATCGCCATATGGGACAAGGGGGTCGCCCTTGCCCGCAGGGGTCCAGAACACGGCGTAATGATAAATGGCGACCCAAAGGATCGCAATCGCGCGTAACCCATCGACCTGGTCCAGGCGTCCGATGTCGGATATCGCTGCTGGTTGTTTGGTCATGGGCGCGGCGCCGCGAAATCACGTGTGATCAGGTCATGCATCATCGGTCAGGCAATGGCGTTTTCATAATGGCCGACCAATTCCGCGATCCAGGCGTCAGGTTCCTGGGCCAGGGCATCCTGACGCGCAAACCCGCGTTCGCTGATTGCGCGGATGTCGCTGTCGGGCAGTGCGTTGAATTTTGCAATGGCGTCGGCCAGGGCGGCTGATGAACTGGTATCGGCAAGGAACCCAAGGTTCTTTTGCGTCAGGTCGTGGGCCAATAGGGACAGGTCCGACATGATCACCGGCAGGCCGCTTAACGATGCCTCGGCCGCGACCAGTCCGAACGGTTCGGGAAACCGCGATGGCATCACCAATGCGCGCACATCGCGCAGCCGGCTTGCGATGTCAGCGTGATCAACCCATCCGGTGAATTCGACATCTGGGTATGCCTCGGCCAGCTTGGCGCGGGCCGTACCGTCCCCGATCACGCGCAGGCCCACGCCCGCAGCTTGGGCGGCGGCACATAACGTGGCCACGCCTTTGCCAACCTCAAGACGGCCAACATAACAGATGCGCTGGTTCTGTTCCGCCTTGATCCGTGTTTGGCTAAGGGGGGTCGCCGGGTTGCGCACGACACGCAAAAGCGATTTCGGAATGCCCGCGCGTTCCAACCCTTCGGTCATGCCAGCGTGCAGCATCATCACACCCGCCCAGGGCAGGCGCGTGTCAAAGGTGCGTTTCAGCGCCCCGTGGCGCATCGAACGCCACACTTTGTGATGAAAGGCCCGTTTGTCGCAATTGGTGGCAAGGCATCCGGCTGACAACGGTGTGCGGGTGCAGGGCGCCTTGCGACGGTAATCAAAATAGACACCGTTCGGGCAGGCCAGGAAAAAGTCGTGGGCGTGAATAAATGTGCGCTTTGCCACCGGTTTCAGCGCATCAAACACCGAGGGCGACAAGACACGCGACCATCCATGCAGGTGATAAATGGTGTCTTCGGTGTCGTGCGCCTTGATATCGCGGGCAAGACGGTCGCGGATCCGGGTGTTGTAGACGCCGTTGCGCATGGCGTTCAGGCGTGTGTCGTCCAGCAACAACTTGCCCCCCATCGCCACCAGCTGAATTCCCAATTCGGCAAGCGTGCCATCGTCGCCTGCGTCGCCTGACACAAATGTCACTTCGTGTCCGCGTGCGCGCAGCATCTTGGCCGAAAGGATGGCCAGCCCGGTGGCGCCGCCCTTGGCAACGCTGGAATCGTTCAGGATCACCACACGGGGCAGGGCACGCCGCTGGTTCGATGGGAAATCGTCGGGCAGAATCCTCATAGCTCCAGTATCCGTTGCGGGGACAGTCGGCCGCGGATCAGATCGCCAAGCGCGATCAGGTTGCCCCGCACACGCCCGCGCCGATCAACCCATGGTTCCGGGTGCAGCGCCTTGGCCAGATTGGCCAGCATATTGCGCAGCATCAGCCGCAGGGCGCGGCGCGGCGACATGGTGCCCTTGCGGATCATATATACCGGGTTGGCAATCTGGGAATAGCCCAATGGCAGGCCGCGCGATCGCCCGGTCTTGGTGCCCAGATGCACGCCCATCATGTCCGGGCATTTCAAAATCCTGCCGAATTGCGCAAGCCGGCGCGAAAAATCCACGTCCTCAAGCCAGCCGTATCGCGGCAGCACAGTGTCAAATCGCAAACCGCGGGCGGCTACCGTTGCGGTGCGCACGGCCATGTTGCAGCCATAGCCGTTGTAAACCTCGCTTGCGGCGCCGGCTGTTTGCGGGGCTTGGGCCTGGGCCAGGAATGCGACACCGGTTTCATGATCATAGCCGGGCCCAAGGATGCCGTCGGCCAGAACCGTACCGGTTGTCATCACCACATCCTGATTGGTGTCGAACCTGTTGCGGGTCGCGCTGACGTATCCTTCGGCCAGCAGGAAATCATCGTCCAGAAACAACAGGATCGACGCATCACCGACATTGTCCAGCAGTGTATTGCGCTGTTCGCACAGCCCTTTGGCGGATGTCAGAACGTCCAGCGGAAAGGCCAGGTCGGGCAGGGCGGATGGGTCGAAATCGTCAGGGTCAGCGATACAGATAACCACCCGGTCTGGACGGTCCTGCAACCCGCCAAGATGGGCCACGGTTTCCGACACGATGCCGGGGCGTCCGGTCGTGGCGATCCCGACAACAACCGGCGTGAGGGGCTGATCGTTCGCGGGGGCGCGCAAGGCGTGGTCATTGCCCATAAGAAATCTCAACGAGCGCCGGTCTGGGCCAGAACCACATGCACCGTCTTTAACACGATCTTAACATCCCCCCAAAAGGATGCGTTCTGGACATATTCAACATCCAGCGCCACGCGTTCATCATAGGTTGTGTTGCTGCGCCCGCTGACCTGCCACGCGCCGGTCAGTCCCGGCCGGACCGAACAGTAATGCTTGCTCGCCTTGCCATAGAACGCCATTTCGTCGCGCACCACGGGGCGGGGGCCGACCATGGACATGTCCCCAATCAGAACGTTCCAGAATTGCGGCAGTTCGTCCAAGCTCGACTTGCGCAGGAAATGCCCCAATGGGCTGATCCGTGGATCATTCGTCAGCTTTCGTGTGGCGTGCCATTCCGCGCGCAGCGCTGGATCTGCTTTCAATGCCTCGGTCAGGCGCGTGTCCGCGTCGCGCACCATCGTGCGAAACTTCCAACAGCGGAACGTGCGGCCATTCAACCCGACCCGTTCATGTCCAAAGAACACTGGCCGACCTTCGCGCAGAAGGATCAGAAGCGAAACAATGGCCAAGACGGGGCCAAGCGTGACAAATGCCACAACCGCAAACGCCCTGTCGAAGACAGCTTTTGACAACGGGACTGACGAAGCAGTCCGAGTTGTCAGGTCGACGCTGGAAATAGTCGCGTCATTAGGGATGGCGTCAACGCCATCAGAAAAAATTTGAAATGCCAAAAGATGTCGAAGCCCCCCCGGACTCCGCCCCCACCACTACAGTGCCGAATCATGCCACTTGTGAGCATATCTGAAAGGCTGGCGAAGTGCTTTTCCCTTTTTGACGCACAGCGTTCGGTGGCTGGAAACAATGCCCTATGTTTTGCGGGTTTTGGGGTGGGATGCTGAAACGCTGTGTTTCCAAAATGGAAATCGCCGCCACAATATGACCTAAATTCCGCCCTTTCGAATTTCGGTTCCGCCACTATCCTGCCATCATTGCAACGATCCAAGCGGCTGAATTTATCATGACGTCTGAATTGGGGGCCAAAGGTCCCAACACCGGCCGAAAGGTTTTGGGGGATTCCGCCCTGACCGTGGCGGAACGGATAATTTCGCAGATCGCGCAGTTCACGATCTTTGTGGTTGCCGCCCGTGTGCTTGGCCCGGCCGAATTCGGCGTGTTTGCGTTGGTGTCGGCCTGTGCGATCCTTTTGTTGCGCGCGGCCGAAGTGGGCTGGGCCCCGTTCATCATGTCGTGGTCGGGCGATTCAACTGTTCCGCGTCAGGTGTTGTTCATCGCAATGCTAAGCGGTGTGGCATTCGGCGTGCTGGGGGCCGTCGCGGCGATGATCAGCGGCGCGTTCGGCGTGGGTCCGGGAACGATATTGCTGATGCAGCTTTTTGCTGTCTGGGTGGTGTTGGCCAATGTGTCGTCGGCCCAAAAGGGCGTGATGATCTGGCAGCAGAAACTGAAATCCTCGGCCATCTGCGAGATTTCGGGAGAGATTGTCGGGCTGATCGTGGCCGTCACGGCGTTGCTGTCGGGCATGGGCGTTCTGGCGCTGGCCTTTGGGCGATTGGCGTTTCAATCAACACATCTGGTGATGAGCTTTCTGGTCACGCGGTTGGCGCCTCTGCCGGGGCTAAAGGGGCAGCTTCTGAATGACCTGTGGGTGTTTTCAGCCCAATTGTTCGTCAGTCGTATGCTGATCCACATTCGTCTTTACGTGGCGACGTTCATCATTGGCGGGTATCTTGGGCCAGCCGCCGTCGGGTATTTCCGCGCCGCCGATCGGCTGGTCAGTGCGGCGGCTGAAATCATCGCCGTCCCCGGTCAGTTGTTGGCATGGACACAGTTTCGCAAGGCGCGCGACAACGGAGACATCGAAGGGCAGGTGGCCCGGATCAACCTGCAGATGCGCCAGTACATGAAGATCCTGATCAGCGCCGGTGCCCCGGTCCTGTTGTGGCTGATGGTGATGAGCGACGAGGTGATCAACGGCTTGCTCAGCGCGCAATGGCTTCCTGCCGCGCCGTTGGTTGCGATCCTTGCGGGCAGCCGATTGTTGTTCCTGATCGGCATCGTCACCGAACCGCTGATGTCCTTGGTGGGCGAAGCGCGGCGGTTGCCTGCCTTTACCGCCACAGTGTTTGCGGTGTCGCTTGGGCTGACATTCATTGCGGTGCAATTCGGGCTTTATGCCGTGGCCTGGTCGCAGCTTGTTATCGCGGTGTTGGTGTTCTTTGCGACGCTTTGGCTGTTTCACAAATATGCCGGGATCAAATGGTCGGCCGTGGCGGCGGATCTGCGTGGTACGGTTGTTCCGATGCTGTGCGGTGTCGGCGTTTTGATCGGCCTGGATTATTTTTCCGAAGGGCACGGAATTCCTGATCTGGTTCAGGCCCTTGGGTTTGGCGTGGTTGCAGTCATCGTTTATGCGGGGGCGATCATGGTTTTTGACCGTGGGTTTTGGCATCAGATGCGATCGGCCTTGGGTGGCGGGGGGGTGTCGTGATGGCCGCCAAGGGTATGCGCCGCGCACTTAAGACCACCGCGCAACTGGCCAGCGCCGCCGTGGCGCGGGGCCGGGCAAAAACCGAACGCGCCCCACGATTTTGTGGTGCCTATGACAGCCGCGAAATGGCGTTGGCGGCCCTGCCGAAAAGCAAACAGGCCGGGTACGATGACGAATCCGTCGCCGACGTGTCATTCGTGCAGATGTGCGACCGCATGTCGTGGGATTATCCGCTGATTTTCTGGCTTGAACGCCTGCTTGGCGATGACAATGTTGTGATCGACGCTGGCGGGCACATGGGCACCAAGTTCATCGCTTTTTCGGATGTTCTGGACCTGCGCAAGGTGGCGTGGACGGTTTATGACCTTCCTGGCATCGTGCGCGCGGCACGGGACAGACAGATTGCTGGCGACGTTCCCAAGGAAATCAAATTTGTGTCCGATACCAATGCATTACCCAAAGCGGATATCGTGATTGCGTCGGGGTTGTTGCAGTATCTGGATGTGCCGTTTGGTGCGTTTGTCGATGCCCTGCCGCAACGTCCCAAGCATATCTTGTTGAACAAGGTCGCCCTGCGCGACGGGCCTGGAATCTTTACCGTGGAACGGATCGGGCGGGCGCGGGTGCCGTACCAAATCCGCTGTCGCGGCGATTGGATGAACGAGGTGTCCAAGACCGGGTACAACATCGTCGATCAATGGGAGATCCCGGATTTGGGACATGTCATTGCAACCCACCCGTGGCATGGGCGCAGCGAAAGCTGGGGGTTTCTGTTAACCCGGTCTGATGAGCGCGGCGACTGATTGCAACCACCCTGCAAGCATTCGCTTTGGGTTGTAACCATCTGTATTTTATCGCCTAAAATTAAATTATGCCCAGTCCCATGAGCGGTGTTCTTGCTCACAAAAGCGGTGCACTTACCCTACAATCCGTCTAGGACAGGCGAATCGCCAGCGCGGCCACATTCGGGTGGCGGCAAACAACCTCTGCGATAGCTGCGTTCATCAATGCCGCGGAAACCCTTGGATTGTCCGTGCCCCGGACGCAGTTGGCCGCAAATCCGGCCGCTGCCGAAAAAACACCCGTTTGGTCAGAAAATGATGTTTTGCAGGCAGTTACGTCAGGTTTGGGATGTCACACATCAATTTGCGCGTGGGAAGTTTTTGACTTAAACTTCAATATTAAGTTTCTTTGATTTGTTCATCAGTTCGGCGGGCAGATTTCCCGCCCATTCAACGTAATTTTGTCGTCGCATTTTATGTCGCGCATCCGGGTCCGCTGTGACAAGCGCGCCGCGTGACGAACAGGAGCTTTGTGGCATTTGACTGGCGCAGGTCCAAAACTGTCTTTTGATCGGGACATCGGCATTGTCGCGGCATTTGATGCTGTCGCGTCGCACATGCCCGAGTCCGCCGCGATCCTGGGGCGTGACCACAGCCTGGATTATGCACGTGTTTCGCGTCTGAGCGCCGAGCTGGCCCATCAATTGCTGGACAGCGGCGTCGCGCCGGGGGATCACGTCGCGCTATTCGCCAGCCGGTCGTCCGAGGCCATCATCGCCATGCTGGCCTGTCTGCGGGCGGGGGCGGTTTTTGTGCCGCTGGACCCCGGTTTTGCCCCGGAACAATTGGATTTCATCGCCAACGATATTCCCTTCCGCGCGGTGGTTTGCGCGGCTGGTCACTCCGGCGCGGCAAGGGCCTGTGTGGGCCATTGCGGCGACCCGATCGAGGTTGACCTGACAGCGGATGCCGCCGTTTTGACGGGCACTGGCGATGACCATTGGCCCGAACGGGGCGGCAGTGACCCGGCGTGTGTTCTTTACACCTCGGGCACGACAGGGCGGCCCAAGGGGGTGGTGATCCCGCATCGCGCGATCACGCTCATGGCGCTTGGCCAACCCGAAATCGCGATGGCACCGGGCGATGTCACCCTGCACGCCGCGACAATTGCCTGTGACGGCGCGCTGTACGAAACGCTTGTCCCGTTGCTGAGCGGTGCGGCTGTCGCGGTGGTTGAGGCCGCTCCGCCATCTTTGGATGATGTGGCCGATGTGATGATCCGTCATCGGGTCACGGTTGCGCCGTGGTATGCCGGGCTGTTCCACCTGATGGTCGATCACCGGATCGAGGCGTTCGCAACCGTGCGCCTGTGCAATCCCGGCGGCGATGTGATGTCGGTTGCGGCTGCGCAGACGCTGCTAAAGGCGTGGCCTGACCTGCGGTTGATCAACGGGTATGGGCCGACCGAAACCTGTGTTCAAAGCATCGTGCACGAGGTTTCTCTGGCTGATCTTGGTGATGGCCCAATCCCGATCGGGCATCCTCTGGCCCATGAAACTGTGCTGTTGCTGGATGATGATCTGCACCCGGTTGACCCCGGACAGGCCGGGCAATTGGCGATTGGTGGCCTTGCGCTTGCCTGCGAATATTACAATCGGGCTGACCTGACTGACCGGGCGTTTGTTGCTGATCCGCGCAAAGATCATGACGGTCGGCTTTACCTGACAGGGGATCTGGCCCGTCAGCGTGCGGATGGCAATTTCGAATTCCTTGGGCGTGTGGATCGCCAGGTCAAACTGGCTGGGCGGCGGGTGGAAATTGACGGCGTCGAACATGTCTTGCGTGCATTGCCCGACGTGGCCCAGGCGGTTGTCGAATTGCAGGACGAACCCGGGCGGGCGAAATCGCTGGTTGCCTTTGTTGTTCCGCAAACGCCGGTGGCGGATCGGGCCGCGTTTGTCGCATCGCTTCGATCTGCGTCGGCCCATGATCTGTCCGCTGAGGTGTTTCCCAGAACCGTCGAAATTTGCGATGCATTTCCCCTGACCCAAGCGGGCAAGGTTGACCGAAAAGCTCTGCGCGCGGGGCTGGCCGAGGCCGGTTTGCCCGCCACAGAGGACACGGGGCGCGATGTCCAAACGACCATTGCAGGCGTCTGGCAAAGCGTTCTTGGCGGCGCGGCCGCATCGGCCAATGACACGTTTTTTGATCTGGGCGGCACGTCGCTGCAATTGATTGAGGCACATGCCCTGATCGAATCCGCCCTTGGTCTGCGGTTCGATGTGACTTTGATGTTCGATGTGCCGCGCTTGGGTGATCTTTCCGCGCGCCTTTCGGCCATGTTAGCCGTGGAAAAGGGCGGGTCAGGGCAGGGCGCGTTTGATCCGGGCGGCGCCGCGGCCGCGATTTCAGGCGGGGCCTTGGATGGGGCCATTGCCATTGTTGGCATGGCGGCCCGTTTGCCGGGGGCCGATACCCTTGACGATTTCTGGGACATATTGCGCCAAGGGCGCAGCACGATCACCCGTTTTGACCCGGCCCAAGCCGAAGACGCCTTTGATGCCGCCACCCGTGCGGGGGCAAATTATGTGCCCGCCCGGTCGATCCTGTCCGACGTGGACATGTTTGACGCGAAATTCTTTGACATGCGCCCGCGTGAGGCGGCGCTGACTGACCCGCAGGGCCGCATTTTCCTTGAGGTCTGCCAGCAGGCGCTGGATGATGCGGGTATTGATCCGGCACGGTCCACAGGCGGGATCGGCGTTTATGCCGGTGGATCAATGTCCACCTATCTGTTGGAACATCTGATCACCGACCGCGCCACGGCGCGCGCATTCACCACCGGTTTTCAGCTCGACTATTCGCTATTGTCTGGAAACGACAGCGACGGGATCGCGACCCGTGTTGCTTACAAGCTGGGCCTGACGGGGCCTGCGATCGCGATCAACACCGCCTGTTCCACATCACTGGTGGCCATCGCACAGGCCTGCAAGGCGCTGCGTTCGGGCGAAGCCGAGGCGATATTGGCCGGGGGGGTGTCTGTCACCTTTCCGCAAAAGCGCGGCTATTTGTACATGGAATCGGGCATGGCATCCCCTGACGGGCAGTGCCGCCCGTTTGATGCGGACGCGGGTGGGACGGTGTTTGGCCACGGGGCCGGGGTGGTTGTTCTAAAACGCCTGTCCGATGCCGTTGCCGCAGGGGATCGCATTCGTGCGGTGATCCGGGGCGTCGGGTTGAACAACGATGGCGCCGCCAAGATGTCGTATACCGCGCCGTCCGTTTCCGGCCAGGCACAGGCGATTGCGATGGCGCATCGCGATGCCGGGATTGATGCCGACAGCATCGGGTACATGGAATGCCACGGCACCGCCACGCCGTTGGGTGATCCAATCGAAATTGCCGGTTTGAAACAGGCCTTTGGCGGGGCGGACGGGCGCTGTGCGCTTGGGTCGGTCAAGGGCAATATCGGTCATCTGGACGCGGCCGCGGGCGTTGTAAGCGTGATCAAGGCGGCCATGGCGCTGGAACGCCACGAAATCCCGCCGGTCGCGCATTTCAGGGCGCTCAACCCGCGCATTGCGCTGGATGGGTCGCCGTTTTGGGTGCCCACGGAACCCACCGACTGGACGGCGGATGGCCCGCGCCGCGCCGGTGTCAGTTCCTTTGGCGTTGGCGGTACAAATGCCCACGCGGTGCTGGAAGAGGCCCCGGCGCGGCCTGCCGCCACCCCATCCACAACCCAGACCGGGTTTGCCCATCTGCCCATGTCTGCCAAGTCGCCCGAGGCGTTGCAGCAAATGGCCAGCGATCTGGCCGATCACCTGGATACGCACCCTGATCTGCCGTTGGCGGATGTGGCGCGGACCCTGCAACAGGGGCGGCGCGTCTTTGATTGGCGCGCATCGGTGGCGGCTGACAACAGGCAAGCCGCTGTCGCACAGCTGCGCACCGTCAAGCCCGCGAAAACCCCTGTGGGCGATGGCCACGCCGATATCGTGTTCCTGTTTCCGGGGCAGGGCGCGCAATACCCCGGCATGGGGTCTGGCCTTTACGCCAGTGAACCGGTCTATCGCAAATGGATCGACAAAGGCGCGGATATTCTGACCCCGATCATGGGGCGCGATATGCGCCGTCTGATCCTGGCCCAGGACCTGAGCAAGGACGAAGCCGCCGCCGCCTTGCGCGAAACCTGGATCACCCAACCGGCGCTGTTCCTGACCGAATTCGCGACCGCCAAACTGTGGCAGTCGCGCGGGATCACGCCGGATGCCTGCATTGGGCATTCGGTCGGTGAATTCGCCGCCGCCGCCCTGAATGGTGTCATGTCGTTCCAAGATGCGCTGACCCTGATCGCCAAACGTGGCCGCCTGATGCAGGATCAACCGGGCGGGGCGATGGTGTCCGTGCGCGCGCCCTTGGATGTGCTGATGCCGTATCTGACTACCGATACGGATTTGGCGGCGACCAATGCGCCAAAGCTTCAGGTGGTGGCCGGCCCGTTCGATGCGATTGAACGGCTTGAGGCCGCGTTGGCCGCTGCTGACATCCCGCACCAACGGCTGCACACGTCGCACGCCTTTCATTCCGCGATGATGGACCCGGTCGCGGATGACCTGGCCACAGCCGCGGCACAGATTTCCCTACATGCGCCCTCCCGCCCGATCATTTCGGCGGTGACCGGCGCAGAACTGACCGACGATGAGGCCCGCGATCCGTCCTATTGGGCGGCTCAGGCACGGGCCTGCGTCAATTTTCAGGCCGCCCTTGAGGCGGTCGTTCGAACAAAGTCTCCTGTGTTTGTTGAGGTCGGCCCAGGCCGCACCTTGTCTGCATTCGCAGCGCAGGCTTTGGACCGTGGTAGCCATCGAGGCGTGTTTCAATCGTTGCCGGATCATGCCCGATCGGTTTCAGACGAACACTCGATGGCCGCCACGGCCTCTGATTTATGGAGTGTGGGCGTTGACGTGAATTGGACCCAATTGGGCCAAAACGGTCATCGCAAGGCCACTCTTCCTTCGTATCCGTTCCAGCGCCAGCGCCATTGGGTCGATGCCCCGCAAGTGGGTCCGACCGATGCCGCAAATCCCGCGCCGAACGGCCCAATGCCCCAACTTGAAGAGAGGCCCGTCATGCCTGTCCCAGCCCCGCAAACCGTTGATCGCCTGGCCCGCCTGATCCCTGAATTGTCGGACCTGCTGGCAGAGATGTCCGGCGAAGACATTGGCGCGGACGACGTGGATCAGCCGTTTCTGGAACTGGGATTTGATTCCCTGTTCATGGGGCAGGTCAGTCAGGCGATCGCGCGCAGCTATGGGGTGGAAATCGGGTTCCGCCGGTTGTTGGATGATATCTCGACTGTGACGCTTTTGGCGGGCTTTCTGGATGATGCCATGCCTGCGGATCCCGAACCGGTTGCCGTTCCCGCCGCAGCACCTGTTGCGGGGAATGCCGCCCCGTCTGAATTCGCCGCCGCCGCCGTACCTGCCGCCCCGGTGTCAGCCGCAGCGCCCGCAGGGCTGGAAGGCGTCGTTCAAGCCCAACTTCAGGCGATGCAGGCATTGTTTGCCCAGCAACTTCAGGCGTTTGGCAATTCGGGTGCGCAAAGCCAGCCACAGGCGGTTGTGCCCGTGTCGCCCGCCAGCCCCGCGCCGGTTGCCCAACCCGCGCCAGCCAAGGCAGCCCCGGCCGCTGCGGAAACTGCCGAAAAACCCGCCGGGTTCAAATTTGGTCGCGGGCCAAGTGTGACCGGTGGTTCCCTGACCGATGCGCAAATCGAATTCGCCAGGGATTTGGCCGCGCAATATTCCGCGAAACACGCGAAATCCAAGGCCTATACGACTGAATTCCGGGATGTTCTGGCAGACCCGCGCACCGCCGCCGGTTTCCGTGAGGAATGGAAGGAACTGACGTTCCCGATCGTCGCGGATCGGTCCAAAGGTGCGTATATCCATGATCTTGATGGCAATGATCTGGTCGATCTGGTCAACGGGTTCGGCCAGACGGCATTCGGCCATTCGCCGGATTTCGTCATCACGGCTGTCAATCAGCAGATGGAGCGCGGATTTCCCATTGGCCCACAGGCCGATACCGCAGGCCCCGTCGCGCGCAAATTCGCGGATTTTGTCGGGCACGAACGTGTGACGTTCTGCAACACGGGGTCCGAGGCGGTGATGGCCGCAATGCGCGTCGCGCGCACGGTCACGGGGCGTGACCTCATCGTTGTGTTTGACAAGGATTATCACGGGCAATTCGATGAGGTTCTGGTCAAAGGCAAGACGCGCGGTGGCGGTGACCCCAATGCCTTGCCGATTGCGCCGGGCATTCCGCGGTCTGGCCTGACCAATATGAAGGTCTTGCCATATGGCGCCCCCGAATCCGCAGAATGGATCCGGGCCAATGCCGCCGACATCGCCGCCGTGATCGTCGAGCCGGTCCAAAGCCGCCATCCCGCGCATCGCCCAAAGGCATTCGTGCAAACCCTGCGTGACATCACCCGTGACAGCGGTGCGGCCCTAGTGATCGACGAAGTGGTGACAGGGTTCCGCACCGACAGGCGCGGGATGCAGGGCGTCTGGGGCATTCAGGGCGACATGGCCACCTATGGCAAGGTTGTGGGCGGGGGCATGCCGATCGGCGTTCTGGCCGGAGATGCCCGTTTCATGGATGCGCTGGACGGGGGCACATGGCAATTCGGTGACGATAGTCAGCCCGAGGCGGTGCCGACATTCTTTGCGGGTACATTCGTGCGTCATCCGCTGGTTCTGGCCGCCGTTGATGCCACTCTGGATCACATGATCGCCCAAGGGGATGATCTGTGGGTCGCGGCCGCCGAACGCACAGCCGCATTGGCCAAAACGCTGAGCGGGATGATGACCAAGCGTGGCCTGCCTGACCTGATCGAGGTGTATTCAAGCTGGTTCGTCATCAACACGACCGAGGCCGATCCACGCGCCACATTGCTTTATCCGTTGATGCGGATGGCGGGCGTGCATGTGATGGATGGGTTCTGTTGTTTCCTGACAACCGAACACGGACAGGCCGAATGCGACAAGGTCATCGCGGCCTTTGAAACCGCGTTGGACGCCCTGTTGTCCGTCGGGATCCTGTCGGAATTGCAGGGTGGCGTCGTTTCCGATGCGCCCGGCCCAATCGGGCAAACGGGGCAAGCGGGGCAAAAGGTGATCGGTGACGCCGGCCAAACCAACATTCCGCTGACCGAAGGCCAGAAAGAAATCTGGATGAGCCACCAGATGGGCGGCGCAGCATCGGCGGCATTCAATGAAAGCGGGTCGCTGGAGTTGAATGGCATGCTGGACAAAGGCGCGCTGCAAACGGCGTGGAGCGCACTGATCGCGCGCCACGATTCACTGCGTTTGAAATTTGCCCGTGACGGATCGGCCTTTGATGTGACCCCGCCGCAAGCCGACGTGTTCGCAACCCGCGATCTTTCCGCGTCACCGGATGCGCAGGCCGACCTGGCCGAGCTGATCGCGGATGATGCCGCGCACCCCTTTGATCTGACGACAGAACCGCCAATTCGGGCGACGTTGGTGTGTCTGGGGGACACTGCGCATGTGTTGGTGATGACCGCGCATCACATTGTGGCTGACGGGTGGTCCTTTGGGGTCATGTTGGATGATCTTGCCGCGTTCTATTCCGCCGAAGTGTCTGGCGAACCTGCGAACCTGCCTGCCGCGCCCTCCTTTGCCGCGCATGCGCTGGACCAGGCCGCAGGTGGCGCCAATGGTGATGCCCTTGCGTTCTGGCGTTCGACATATGCCGACCTGCCGGCATTGCCTGACATGCCCACGGATCGGCCGCGCCCGGCACGGCGCAGCCACGCGGGCGGCACGGTTTTTCATCAGATCGGCCCCGAGTTGATCAAAGATCTGCGCAAAATGGGCGCGAAACAGGGCTGTACCCTGTTTGCCACCGGCTTCGCCGCCATGCAGACCCTTGTCCACCGCCTGAGCGGTGCGCATGACGTTGTGTTGGGGGTGCCGACCGCCGCGCAACAGGATATGGCGAACCCCGATCTGGTGGGGCATTGCGTGAATTTCCTGCCGGTGCGCGCGCCAATCGCCAGGGGCGCGTCGGTGATTGATCACCTTGGCACCGTGCGTGACCATCTGCGCGCCGCGTTTGACAATCAGGACACCACGTTTGGCGCCATTGTTCACGCGCTGGATGTTCCGCGCCAGATCAATCGCCTTCCTCTGACCGAGATTGAATTCAACCTTGAAAAGGACACGCCGCTTTTGCCGATGCAGGGGCTGGGCACGCGATTTCGCCCAAATCCCAAGGTGGCGGTGAATTTCGATCTGTTCTTTAACATGGCGGAATCCAGCGACGGGTTGCGGATCGAGGCGCATTACAACGCCGATCTGTTCGATGCGCCAACAATTGCCGGATGGACCCGCGCATTCGAAGTTGTTCTGACTGAGATGGCCAACGCGCCGGATCAACCGGTTGAAACCCTGCCATTGTTGTCGGCCGGGGATCGCGCGGCGATCAACGATGCGGCGGGCGGGATCGCACGTGATTACGACCGCACCGCCACCTTGCCCGATCTTGTCGCCGCCATGGTGGATGCGCACCCGGATTCGGTCGCGGTTGAGGACGCAGAGGGTCAGACAACCTATCGCGCGCTTGGCGATCAGAGTGATGCCCTGGCTGCGCTGATCCAATCGCGGGTTCCGGGCAAGGGCGCGCGGGTCGCTTTGTGTTTGCCGCGCGGCGCGCAGATGCTGGCGGGGATGCTGGCGATCCTTAAGGCGGGGCATACCTATGTGCCACTGGACCCACGCCAACCGGCTGCGCGCCTGCGCCAGATCGCTGAAACCGCCGAAGTGGCGGCGGTGCTGACGGACACAGCCGAAACTGCCGATTTCGCCACCGACACCGGGCTGGAACTGATCCTGACCGGGGCCGCCGTACCCGGTGCGACGCCAAATGCGCCCCGCGTCAGCCCCGAAGACGCCGCCTATGTGATCTTTACATCGGGATCGACGGGCACGCCAAAGGGCGTGGCCGTGCCGCACCGCGCGGTGGTCAATTTCCTGACCTCAATGGCCGACGAACCCGGCCTTGGGGCCGATGACACCCTGCTTGCCGTGACCACGGTGATGTTTGACATTGCGGTGTTGGAATTGTTCCTGCCGCTCACCGTTGGCGGGCGCGTCGTGATCGCCACAACCGAAGATGTCATTGACGGTTTCAAACTGGTTGAACGGCTGGGCGCCGGGGACATCAACGCGATGCAGGCCACGCCAACCCTTTGGGATATGGTGCTGACAGCCGGGTTCACCCCGCCCAAGGGGTTCTTGATGTTGTGTGGCGGCGAACCTTTGCCCGGCGATCTGGCCGAACGGCTGATCGCGACGGGGGGCGAGTTGTGGAATATGTATGGCCCCACGGAAACGACGATCTGGTCTGCCGTGAAACGCATTGACGCTGACGCGGCGATCACGATTGGCCATCCTATTGCCAACACCGATCTGCATATCCTTGACGACGCGGGGCAGGTCGCCCCGACAGGTGTTGTAGGGGAATTGAACATCGGGGGCGACGGGTTGGCATTGGGGTATTACAACCGCTCTGACCTGACTGACGCGGCATTCCGTGATGTGGACCTGAACGGAACCAAACGCCGCCTTTATGCGACGGGCGACCTTGCCCGCCGCCGCACAGACGGCGAAATCGAGGTTCTGGGCCGTATCGACACACAGGTGAAACTGCGCGGGTTCCGCATAGAACTGGGCGAGATTGAAACGCGTTTGCGCGCCGCGCCCGGTGTGGCCAAGGCGGCGGTCGATCTTAGGGCGCGCGGAACGGGCGATCGTCAATTGGTGGGATATGTCGTGGCCCAGGACGGCGCTGAAATCGTGACAGATACGCTGGCCACCGCCCTGGCCGCGGACCTGCCCGATTACATGATACCGCGCGCCTGGGTGGTTCTGAGCGCGTTGCCCCAGACCGGCAACGGCAAGTTGGATCGCAAGGCGCTGCCTGATCCGGCCGAGACAGCCAGCGTGACACCGCTTCACAAGATCACCGCACCCGAGACGGATACGGAACGTCAGATCGCCGCGATCTGGCAACAGGTTCTGGGCATGGACGCGATCAGCGTGACGGACACTTTGTTCACATTGGGTGTGGATTCGTTGGCGGTGTTTCGCATTGCAGCGCAGATGTTGAACGCCGGTCTGAACCTTGAGGCGCGCGATATGTTCGCGCATCCGTCCATCCGGGCATTGGCGGCGTTTCATGACGGGCGCGACGCGGGCGGTTCGACACCGGCGCGGCCATCGCTCAAGGATTTTCGCAACGGGGCCCGGCGCACAACGGGCGGGGGCGCCACATGATGGATCGCGACAAAACCCAATCGGCGCAATCCACGGCCGAGGTGGTCGCGGAATTCCCGCTGTCCACAACGCAAACGCGGTGCTGGTTTCTTGATCAGATGCAACCGGGCAACCCGTCGCTGAATGTCGCCGTACGGTGGGAATTGCGCGGCACGGCCCATGCCAGCAATCTGGAACAGGCGTTTCAGACGGTGATCGACCGGCACGAAATCCTGCGCACGCGTTTCGTGGAAAGGGATGGTTCGCCGGTTCAACAGGTTGTGGATCATGTGCCGTTCAAGCTGGACCTTGTGGATATCCGCGCCATTGCGCCCGACGCGCAAACCGCCCGGATCGAAGCCATCGCACACGAGGTGGCCGAACGCCCCTTTGATTTGTCCAAAGCCGGGTTGATCCGGGCCACGCTGATCCGGCTGGATTCTGAACGGGCGATGATCGTTTATGTGGTGCATCAAAGCTGTTTTGACGGCTTTTCGATCCGGGTTCTGGGCCATGAAATTGGCACGATCACACAGGCGCTTGAGGAAGGGCGCACACCCGATTTGCCCGAACTGGCCCTGCAATACGGGGATTTTACCCTGTGGCAAAAGGAATATCTGGAAAGCGGAGTCCTGGAGGAAGACAGCGCCTATTGGCTGGATCACCTGCAGGATGCGAGGTATTTTGAGGTCACTCCGGACAAGCCGCGCCCGGCTGTCAAAGGCACTGATGTGGCGCAGATTTCCATGGACCTGCCCGACGGGTTCGGGGATCAACTTGCACGTGCGGCGCAGGCGCTTGGGGTGTCGACCTTTACCTATGGGACAGCCATTTTCAGCGCCTGTTTGCACCGGATCAGCGGCGCAGGGGATGTGTCGTTCGGCACGCAAATCGCCGGGCGCATGGAGGTCGAACTTGACCCGATGATCGGGGTGTTCATCAACAATCTGGTCTTGCGGTTTGCACCAGATGCGATGACCCAGATCGGCGCCCATGTCACCGCGTCCAAACCGGTGGTCGAAGGCGCATTGATGCACCAATCCATGCCATTCAACACCCTTGTCGAACGGCTGAATCCACCGCGTGATCCGTCGCGTACGCCGTTGATTTCGATCAACTTCAACCTGCAGAACGTGTTCATGGAATCCAAATCCTATGGCGCGTTCGACCTGGTTTCATCGCCCAGCCACGCGCCGGGCGCGATCTATGATCTGGACCTGGCCGTGATGGGACGGCCAACCGGGTGGCAGATGAACCTGGAATATTCCACCGCATTGTTCGAAGAGGCCACCGCGCGCGCGGTGCTGGACCTTATGCAGACGGCATTCCAGACGGCGTTTGATGACCCCACCACGCCGCTTGGCGAAATAGAATTGCCAAGCCACCTGATCACACGCGGTCAATCGGATCGCCGTCAGATTTCGGCGCTGGAACAATTGTTGGCCGCACACCCGATGGTACGCGAGGCGGCGGTCATCCGGTCAGGGAATGGCGCTTTTGGTTTTGTCGTGCCGGGCGATACAGGGACCCTGCCGCTAGAGGATTTGCCGGGCAAGGTGATGGATGCGTTGTCAGACATGCCCGAGGCCGCAGATCTGACCGGCGTGTCGGTTCTGGGTGCCTTCCCGCGCCACGCGACGGGTGAGGTGAACAAAACGATCCTGAAAGCCCCCGCAACCCCGGTGGCCCGTGCCCGGAACACCCCGGCGCGCCCCGAGGTTCTGGCCGCCCTTAGGGCCGATTGGCAGGACATTCTTGGGGTGCAATCCCTGTCTGCGGATGCGCATTTCTTTGACCTTGGGGGCCATTCCGTTTTGGTCCTGCGCCAGTTGACGCGTATCAGGGAACGCTGGAATGTCGCCTTGGACGTGACCCAGATGTATGAACACGCGACGCTTTCGGATTTGGCGCGCCTGGTTTCGGTGCGCATGGATGGGGTGGATGATGCCGCGCGGGACACAGGCACTGGATCGGACGCGGATGATTGGCGCATCATGCGGTTGCGTCGCGACGGGGTCGGCCAGCCGTTGATCGCCGTCAACAACGCGGCAACGGCCGTGGCCCTTGCCACCGCCGGGTCCCAGCCACGTCAATCCAGCTGTGTTCTTGTGTCGGACGGGGTGCGCGGCATTGCGCTGGACCCCAAACCATTTCAGGAAATTGCCGCAGATTATGCCGATGTGATCCGTCAGGCGCAGCCCGATGGCCCCTATTTGTTGTATGGAAATTGTGTACACGGCAACCTCGCGCTTGAGGCGGCGCGCATTCTGCAGCGTGACGGTGCGACAATCGCCGGCGTTGTCATGAAAGACGTCTGGGAGCCGGGATATACCCAAGCCCTGAGCGCGGATAAATCTGTCAGCCGTCGGGAAAAAATACACGCTTTGCGCAACCGCATCCGCGCTGTGCGCGACGGGGAAATGTCACTGGCCGCTTTGCTGGGGTCCTATCGGATTGTGCGCAAGACCGGCATATTGGCCCTTGCCACGCGGCTTGGCCTGATTGATCGCGTGCGCCTGTCCGATCTTGAGGCGGATCAGGAACGTTTCGTGTCCTTTGTGTCGCGAATGCGCGATGCCTATCGTCCTGATCCGATTGACTTTCCGGTGTTGCACATTGTCACGTCGGCCACGCCGCAGGGGCGCGGGTTCAGCCCCTCAATCGGGTGGGAGGATGTGGTGTCAAAGGCCAATCTGACCACCGTGCATTTGCCCAAGGTTCTGGTTTTGCGGGATCGGCGGATTGGTGTTGCGGACATGGCCGGTGCGATCGAAGATTTCCTGAAAGACCGCTAAACCGACCAGTCAAAATCCAAGGCAGCCGGACAGGTTTCTACGGTGATCGTGATTGGCGCGCCGCCGGTGGCGGCGGCAAGGGCCCCGACCATTCCCGGTGCCTGTGGGTGGCGAATGTCGCCCGCCAATTCACCCTTGGGATCCGGCGCTTGTGCAACATTGGGGTCCCGGCGCAGGTCAAAATGCACCAGCGACCAATCCGCCAGGCGACCGTGGGTCGGTCGCAGGCGGGTCATGCGGGGCGCATGGTTCGGTGACAGGGTCACGTCAAACGCATCCAGCGGGATCGACAGGCCGTTACCGATGGCCTTTACCACGGCCTCTTTGCGGGTCCAGCAGCGGAAAAACCCATCGGACCAGCTGGCTTGGGGCAGGGCGGACAGGGTGGCATATTCGTGGGGTGTGAAAAAACGTTGGGCAACGCCGTCTTCGATCGGGCGGAATGCTTCGATGTCCACGCCCAGAACGATGTCGGGGTGAATGGCAAGGCAGGCGATGCCACCGGAATGGCTTAGGTTGAATTGCGGCCCTTCGCGCAGTTCGGGTTTGCCATGGCTGCCATAGTCAAAGGTCAGGCCCTTGGGTGCGATGCCGGTTACCGCCCCAAGGATTTCGCGCAGTCGTCCGCGCCCGAATCGATAGGCGCGCCTGTCACGGTCATGGACAAATCGCGCGGCCCGTGCCGCTTCGTCGCCAGACAAATGGGCGGCAAGGCGGGCCTCTTCGGCGGGTGGCCCGGTCAACGACCAGAGATGAAGCGCGATATTGACTGACATGCCCCCTCCCTTGGAGTGCTGTCTAAGGTTAGACTGCTGTTGTGCCCGCGGTCGAGTGGGCGGGCGCATATGTGGGGGTCGCGATGAAATGGATGTGGCTTTTGGGGCTGTCATTGGTCCTGTTGGTGGTGCTGAGCGTTTTTTGGCAACGCTCGGCGGTCACCGACATTCTGCGCGCGGGTAAGGCGGCGTGGGATCACCGCAGGTTCGTCGCCACCCTGCCCAACGTCACGCAATTGCCCGAGGTTCAGATCGCCATGCCCGACGGGGTGCGGCTGGCGAGCGATATTTATCTGCCGGACACGGCCAAAGCCCCGGTCCCGATCATCCTGATGCGTCTGCCCTATGGCAAACGCCGGTTTGGCGAAGTGCGCAAATGGATGCGGATATTTCTGCCTGCCGGGTATGGCGTGGTGGTACAGGACATGCGCGGCCGCTATGCCAGCCAAGGCGAATTTGCCCCGTATCCAAATGCGCAGGGTGATGGCGCCGCCACGCTGGATTGGATCGCCGCACAGGGCTGGTCAAACGGACAGGTGGGCACCATTGGCTGTTCCGCGCTTGGCGAAACCCAGGTGATACTGGGCAAGGCCCGCCACCCGAACCACGCCGCGATGATCCCCATGGGGGCGGGCGGGGCGATCGGATCCTTGGGCGGATCGCATGGGTATTTCGGATTTTTCGAAGGCGGGATATTCAACCTAGCCTCGGGGTTTGGCTGGTTTGTCGCCGCAGGGGGCAAAACGGCGGATAAAATGGGCAAACCGGCGGTGGATTACCCGGCCGGGTTATCGACCTTGCCCGCGCGCGATGCGGTTGCCCGGTTTCGCGATGATCCCACCGATTTCCGCGCGTTTATGGACCATTTCGGGGATGCGGAATACTGGGCCGATGCGGGGTTTGTGACGGAACGCGATCAGTTCGAAACCCCGTTTCTGTTTGTTGACGGGTGGTATGACGGCGCGCGTGAAACCCTGCAAATGGCCGATCACATGCGCAGAACCGGGGCGCAGGGCCATGTTGTGATCCTGCCGGGATTGCATTGTGATCTGGGTGCGGCCTTTGCCAATGGCGGCGTCGGGGACATGGCCGTAAACTCGGACAACGCCCGCGATATTGAGGCGCTGTCGCTGCGCGTCATGGATCATCACCTGAAAGGCGCGCCCGCGCCGGATTTGCCGCCTGTGTTGTATTACATGCTGGGCGAAGACCGTTGGTATGACGCCGATCAATGGCCCCCCAGGGCGGCGCGTCCCCACGTGCTTTATCTGTCGGACGATGGGTTGGCATCCGTGCCGCCGGCGACGGCGGGCACGACCCGGTTTGTATCGGATCCGGCCGACCCGGTGCCAACACTTGGCGGCAATATCTGCTGCACCGGTGATCCGGACCTGCGCGCAGGGCCGTTGTTTCAAAATCCGATTGAGGGGCGCGATGATCTGGCGATCATGACTGGGCCGCGGCTGGATGGCCCGTTGCGATTGGCTGGTCCTGTCACGGCCATCCTGCATGTGTCCAGCGACGTTCCCGACACCGATCTGATCCTGCGCCTGACGGATGTGGATCCCGCCGGTCGATCTCTGATGATTCAGGAAGGGGCATTGCGCCTGCGGTATCGCGACGGGGTTGGCCAACCCAGATTGATGACGCCGGGTGACGTGTATGAGGTGCGGGTGATCCTGCGCGACATCGCCTATCAGGTGCCTGCGGGCCACCGCCTGCGTCTGCATGTGGCCGGGTCAAGTTTTCCCCGCCTTGCGCGTAATATGAACGGGGGCGGTGATCCTTATGCGGAATCCGATCCGCAAAAGGCAGAGATCACGGTGCATCAGGGACCTGCCACGCCTTCGCGGGTTGTGCTGTCTATTCTGCCGGACGACGAATAGCCGCGTTCGGCGCGGGGCGCAGATGGGCGGGCAACATGCCTTCTATGCCTGTGCGAAAGGCGGCTTCGCTGAACCGGTTGGCATGGGTGGTCAATGCGGATGGGTCAAGTTGATCAAGGCGCTGATCTTCGAAATGTTGAATGGCCGCGATCAGGCCGGCGACGGATTGATCCTGAAACAGCAAACCGGTCTTGCCATTTACCACCGTGTCACGCGCGCCGCCGCGATCATAGGCGATCACCGGGCGGCCCGATGCCATCGCTTCGACCGGGACAATGCCGAAATCCTCTTCTCCGGGAAACACCAGCGCCTTGCAGCGGGCCAGATGATCGCGCAGCACGTCAAACGGCGCGCGGCCCAGAAAGGTGATGTTGTCGGCTGCGTCGCGTTCCAGACCCGCGCGCGCCTTGTCGGGGCCGCCAATCACGACAAGCGGAAGGCCAAGGCGGTTAAAGGCCTCGATCAACAGATCGGGGCGTTTGTAGCCGGCCAGTTCCCCCGCCCACAGATAGAAATCCCCCACCTGATCCGGCGCAACGGGCGAAAAGGCATCCAGATCAACAGGCGGGGCGACAACCGTCGCATCGCGCCGCCAGTATTTGGCGATGCGCGCGGCAACATGATTGGAATTGGCGGCAAAGGCATCAACCCGCGCCGCGCTTGTCACATCCCAGCCACGCAACTTGTGCGCCACATGCGGCAGCACCAGCCGGGACAACCGCCCGGCGGATTTCATATAAACGTGATACTGATCCCAGACATAGCGCATTGGGGAATGGCAATAGCACAGATGATAGGCATCCGGCGGCACAACGACACCCTTGGCCGGGCCGGATTCGCTTGAGATAACAAGGTCATAACCGGTCAGGTCAATCTCCTCCAGGGCGCGGGGCATGAAGGGCAGGTAGGATTGGTACATGCGCCGTGCGAACGGCAACCGCCCGACCGAGGTTTCGATCACCCGGTGCGCATTGATCGTGTCGCTGATCTGATCGGGGGCATAGACATGGGTGTAAATGTCGGCCTGCGGATACATCCGGCACAGCGCCTCAAGCACCTTTTCGCCGCCGCGCATGCCCACCAACCAATAATGGATCAGCGCAACGCGTGGCGCGGACGTGTCAGAATCTGGCATCTGATCAGGCCGATTGTTCGTGATAACCATAGCTGTAGCGATACCCTTCCAGGGCCAGGTCGCCTTCGACCCGTGTCAAGACCGACCCTGTCACATCCAGCCTGTTGTGATCCAGCATTCCCAGGCACCGTTTGACGGCAGATTTCGATGTGGCCGCATGGCGCACCAACAAAACGCGCTGATCAACCGCGCGTGCCAGCACCATGGTTTCGGCAACAGGAAGGACCGCGGGGCAGTTCACCAGAACCACGTCATAATAGGATTTCAGATCATCCAGCATCGATTTGAGCCACCCGGTGGTCAGCAAATCGGCGGCCTCGGGTTGGGGGGCGCGCGCGGCCAACAGATCAAACCCAAGTCCGGTGTCGGAATTCACTGCCTCAAGCAGGGAACAATCGCCCCGGATCAGGTCGCCAAAGTCATGTTCCATCTGGAACCGGTATTCAGACTGGATCGAATTCTGGCGGAAATCACAATCAACGACGATGACCAGCTTGTTGGCCATTTCCGCCAGACGCGCCAGTAGAACCGTGGTGGTTGTTTTGCCTTCGTCCTGAAGCGGGGACAACAGCGCGATTGTCTGTGCTTCGGAATCGTCATCGCCAATGGACAATTCATTGCGCAACTTGCGCACGCCTTCGGCGACCTGGCCCAAAGTGTCGGAATCCACCTCTTCGATCGCGGCACCAAGGTTGTGCCATTTGCGTTCGGGAATGGCCGACAGGACCGGCAGGCCGGTGTCATGAACCAGTTCCGAAAGGGTGCGGTATGTCGTGTTTGTCAGCTGACGGAACACCACGAATGCAAACCCGAACGCCGCCCCGATCATCAGCCCCAGCATGGTCATCAGTTTCGGGCGTGGTGCGGATGGGGCACCGGGCAGGGTGGCGCGTTCGATAATTCGCGCATCGGCCTGTTGAAGCTGTTCTTGCGTGCGGGTTTCTGCGTATCGGTTCAACAGATCGGTGTACATGTTGCGCGCCGCTTCGGCTTCGCGTTCCAACTGACGCAGCCCGATTGAGCTGCGCGAGATCGACAGGAACTGACGTTCGGCTTCGTCCAGGCTGTCGCGCATGGTTTGTTCGCGAATGCGTGCGATCTGGACATCGTTGCGTTGTGCATCCAGCGCGCGCTGGAATTCCGCCACAAGGGCGCGGTCAACTTCGGCCAACTGGCTGTTCAACCGTTTGCGTTCCGGGTGATTGTCACCGAACCGTTCGGCCCATTGCGCATCCGATGCCTTGATGGCCAACCGCCGCGCATTCAGATCCTCGATCGTTTCCGATGTGATCATTGAGCCGAGCGCTTCGAACCCGCTGTCGCGGATCAGGCGCTCAATCTCGTTATAGCGGGATTCAGCGGCGACACGTTCCACCCGTGCGTTGACCAATTCGTCATTCAGGCTGACCATCCGCTGGGTGATGATGTCAAAGCTGCTGCCGTTGTCCTCAAGGCTGCGGGCGCGGTAATCTTCGACCGCGTCTTCGGCAATTTCCACCTGTTGGCGCAATTCCTCGACCCGTTTTTCCAACCAGTCGGCCGCCTGGGTGGCCGAAAGGCGGCGCCCTTCAAGTTGTTGGCGCACATATTGATCCGCGATTGTCCCGGCCAGCAGGGTGGACAGTTCGGGGTCTTCGGTTTCCGCCAGAATGGTGATCACATAGGCATCGCCATCGCGCCACAGATCGACACCGCGCCGGATCGCCCAGGTCAGGCGTTCCACCCGCGCGCTTGTCAAAATGTCGTCGGACAGGGGTTCATCACCCCCCCCAAGCCCCAATTTGGTTTTCAGCAGTGTTTTGACATAGGCCTTGGCCAGATCGACCTGGGTCGGTTCCCGCAAGATCGGATCAATCGCGTCAAGCGCACCGGGCTGCGCCTGGTCGATTTCTGCGATGACCGCCTGCATCAGAACGTTCGACCGCATAATCGACAATTCGCTGGCCATCACCTGATCGCTTAGCTTTAGGTCGGACACCACCTGTTCGTTGGTGATAACCCGGCGTTCGCGCGGGTCCAAAAGAACCTGGGCAAGGGATGAATAGCGCGGGGTCACCTGTGACACCAAAAGCGCCGCCATGATCCCACAGAATATGGTCGAGGCAAGGATGATGTATTTGTCCTGCCAGATGCCGCGGAACAATTCGCGCAGGTCAACGGAATCTCCGTCCCCGTCATTTCCCGAGGCCCGTCGCCCGGGCAAAGGGCCCCGTTCGAAGGCATCGGTCATGTTTGCTACCATTGTCACGGTCCGTTCCGAATTCTTTGCCATTGATGCGCGCCGCCGGTGATGGGGACGTCGCCGAAAAGGTTTTGTTCAAATCCGGATGTCATCGCGGCAATAAACGCGCAATGTCCGGGGCTGTTGTTGTTTAGATGGGCCTAATTGCACACACGGTCAAAACACTATCGCGAGACAGGGTGCCATCCGTCAAGCTTGGCCCAAATTATTGACAAAAATGGACTAATTTGGTCCCTCGCTTGTTAACAATCCCTCGTGGGTCGGCGGATTGTCGCGCATCCCGGTGGGCCGGTGTGATTGCGCGCGCCGCCCAGTGCCCGATTGCGCGCGGGCAAGAATCGCACCGCGGGCCAATCCGGCGGCCAGTCCGGCAAAGGCAAAGAACGTCACGCCAAGGTCCGGCGTTGCCCCGGTAAGAGATGCGGAAATCAGCAAGGCAAGGCAGGCGGCGCGCAGCGATTTGATCGTTGCCGATTGCACGGGTGTGCCTTTTTGCGTGCCCGGCGCAATCATGACCGAAGCGATGAACATGGCGTAAAGCGCGGTGCCGATCACCCCAAGGCTGGCCAGGGTCGCCATCAGCCAACTTGATGCCCGCACGGATCCCAGCCCCGCGCCCATGCCCTTGGTTTCCAGGAAATTGACAAAGGCCTGCGCATTCCAGCCCATGCGTTCCATGCCCGACTGGCCATCCAGTTTGTTGAAAAGTGCGCGATCCAGAAAGTTGGAAACAGGGGTCACGAATTCATAGGCCATGAACAACACCAGGGCCATCATCCAGGCAACCAACAGACCGCCCGCGGCAATGGCCATGCCCCGCCGGTTGACGCGCCCACGCAAATTCGCAATCAGCGCGATCAGTGCCATGGTGATCAAAAAGGCCACAAAGGCCACATAGGATGCCGATGAGGTGGACCTAAGGACCGCGACGCCCGACAGGATCAGCATGATCGTTCCCATGCGGGATTTGGGTGTGGCGAACCAGTACTGAAGCCAGAATCCAAACAGGCCCAAAGAATAATAGCCAAAGCTGCTTGCCTCGGGATAGCCGCCGATCATGCGTTTCAACCCGACCATGCGCACATCATAAAGCATCGCGTAATTCGCGCTTCGGATGGGTTCCAAAAGCTGTGGCATCCCGATCGCATAGGTCGCGACATCCAACCACCCAAGGGTTGCGTTCACGACGGTGGCAATGGCGATGGCTTTGACGATCATTTTGCCATCGGGGCGGATGCGGAACACGGTTGCGACAGCGAAAAAGATGGCGACGCCCAGCATCATTCGGAACAGTTGGGTCAGGTTGCCGGTGCTGGGGCGCAAGGGGACCGACACGATGCCGGTTTCGTTGGCTTTGCGCGCGATACTGAAAACTTCGGTCTGGCCGCGAAAAACCGCCGGGAACATCAGTGTCGCAAAGATCGCGAACACAGTCAAAAGCAACAGCCAGAACCCCGGTTGTCCGATGCGCATGGATCCGGCGATCATGCCCACGCCGCCACGGTGCAGGGCAACAAGAGCAAACATCGCCACCGCCGCGACATCGGTTACAAGGATGGATGCCCCGCCAACAGCGGGCAGGTTGAACGCGGCCGCCGCGCCGAAGGGCGTCATCGCAAAGAACAATGCAAGACCACGAAATGGCCCCGTCACGCCAAGCGCCAGGATCACAACGAAGGCGAGTAAGGAACTGGCTACGATTTCCATCTGCCTTTTTGGCGCTAACATGCCCCGTGTCGTCAAGGGCGCGTGGCCGGAAATCTTATGGGATTGTGCGCGTCCTGAATGGCGGTCGGGGGTGTTCCCGTGCTTTGTCCCTTAACCGGCGACAATCCCGGGGGGCATCCCTTGTGACTTGGCCGGCATCGCGCCAATCTGGGGGCGGGTGTTTGTGGTTTGGTCGGCATCCGCACGTCGGTTGGAAAAAGGTGGGGGGCACAGGCCATGGGGGCAGGCGGCATGGGTTGGAAAGGCTGGGCTTTGGTGGCCGTTGGCTTTGCCGTCACGGCGCCGGCACCCGCGGTGTTGGCGGGCGATCTGCGCGGCCCGCGTCTGGCCGCGGCATCAAATTTTGGTCAGGGCATGTCACAGGGCATGCTTGATGCAGCGATCCGTCTTGGGGTGCGTGATCTGCGCGATGCGCTCTATTGGGATCGGGTCGAACAGGGCGATGGCGGTTTTGTCTATGACCGCCCGACCACGACCTATCCCGACGCGCTGCCCCCAAGTGGTGCGCAGATGAGCCTGACAGTGAACAATGGCCACCCCGCCTATGAAGATGGTGCAACGCCACTTGGCGACGTGGCCGTCAAGGCTTTTGGCCGCCACGCCGCACATGTCGCAGCCCGGTTTCCGGCGATCACCGGGGTCGAGGTTGGCAATGAATTCAATGGTCAGAATTTCGTGACAGGCCCATTGCTGGATCAAGGGCTAGGGGCGCGGGCGAAGGGGTATGTCGCCCTGTTGCGGTCAGTCTATGAACAGACCAAGGCGGTGCGCCCGGATGTGCGCATTATCGGCGGCGGCGTGCATTCCATTCCCACGGGCTACATCAGGGATATGCTGGCCCTTGGCGCGGCGGACTGGATGGATGCCATTGCCGTGCATCCCTATTCAACACCGATTGACCATTTGGCGCGCCAGATTGCCGTGCTGCGTGATGTGCCGGGACTGGCGGATATGCCTGTCGAAATCACCGAATTCGGGTCCAAATCGGCGGGGGCGGCGGCAAATGATTTTGTGCGGGGCTATTGCCAGATGGCATTGTCCGGCGTCACCCGATTGGCGTGGTATCCGTTGAACGACCGGGGGGATGGATATGTGCCGCTGATCGCCCCGGATCTGGGGGTCACATCCGCCGGTCAGGCCTATGGCTTTGTTTTGACCCAGCTTGAGGGGCGCGTGGTGCGCGATGCGTCGCCCGATGATTTCACCTATGCCTGCATGTTCCAGGACCGCATTCTGGTGATATGGGGCATGGCGCGCGACGTGTCTGTGGCCCGCGACCGGGTCGAGGTGCGCAGCGCAACGGGGCAGGTGTTGGATGGGGCGCGCTTCCGGCTTTCCGAAACGGCCCCTCTCATCCTGATGGCGCGCGATGGTGCGCTGCGCGATGGCGATTACGCTTTGGCCGCGCAGACCGTCCTTGCCGACAGTTTTCACCAATTCGCCTATCCGTCCGAAGCGCGGGGCAGTGATCCGTCCGCGCCCGCGCCCGTTTCCCCGCCGGGACCCGCGCGCGCGATGCCAGCCGCACAAGGTTTTGATCGGGGGTATCGCGTCGATGGAGAGGTCAGCGCGCTGATCACGATGCCGGGGCAGGGTGGGCCTGGGCGGCCATGGACACCATGGCTGGGCATTCCCGGTGATCCCGGCGTGCGGGTTCTATCGGACACGCTGGTCACGGGCGGCAATGATCCGCGCGGTGAGATTGTGCATACCTATACGGCGCCGCAGGACATGCGTGTCGCAATCAATGCCCGCTTTGCCCCGGCTGAGAGGAGTCTGGATGGCATAACCGTCACGATCCGGCGCAATGACACGGCATTGATCCAAGTGCCGGTGAAACATGATTTCACCTATGACAAATCAGGCGTGCACCTGCGCAAGGGCGATGTTCTGGAATTTGGCGTTTCCGCCGGGGCGACGACCACGGGGGATGTTACCGCCTATCGGATTACCCTGACACAGGTGCCCTAGTGGCGACGGCCAACAGCCGATCGATCCCGTCCCACGCGCCATCAACAACCGCCTTGTGATGGGCCGGGTCCACCCCGGCGGCGATGGCCGCGTCGACCAATTGCGCAATGTCGTCGCCCCGTATCGCCGGGTCGGCCGAGAAAAATGCGCCTTGCGCGGCCAGATCAAAGAAAGATTCCAGCTTCTTGTCCCATCCCATTCCGATGACCGGGCGCCCATAGCTATAGGCGACGATGCAGGCGTGAAGCCGGTGGGCAATCACCGCCTGGAAACCCGCAATCTGCATCGCCAGGTCCCGTGGTGTTGATGCGGCTGGGGGGATACGCAGGTGATTGCTTTCAATGGCCTCGCGCAGCGCGGGTGCTTTGGCCAGCGCGGCCATCAGGGCCGTGTCTTCGGATGCGCCATTGCTGAACAGGGTCACTTGGTGGCCCCGGTCGATCAGCGATGTGACGATGCTGGTGTAAAACGCCACACCGCCTGCGGATTGCCCGGCAATCGTATCGTCCGCGTGATGGGCCAACAGGGCGAAATCCGTAATACAAAGCCCGATCCCCCTGGGTGGGGCGGGCGGTTCGCCATAGCATTGGGCCGCCAGCAGACCGGGATCATAGGTGATTTCAGGGGATGGGCCGCCCGTGGTCTGGGCGCGCCAGGCCTGTGCGGACCCTTCATCGCGCACACCGATCATATGTAGGTCAGTGGCAAACACCGCACCGAACAGCGCCTTGCCACGCCGTGACCAATTTGCTGCGACACCGACCCCGTAGATGGCTGTCGGCGTGCCGGCCGCCTTGAGGACACGCGCCGCACGGGCAAGTTTGATTGGGAAATTCAGGTTGGCGTCGGCAAAAATCTGTCCGCCGCCGATCACGGCCAAATCGGCCTGCGCGGCTTTTGACCACGCCGGTTCGACCCCGTCGATCACGCGGTTCAGCTTCCACAGGGCCAGGGTGTGGCGCAGGGGGCGCGGCAGGCGGTCCAGAATGGCCAGGATCAGCTCGCGGTTGCCGATTGGCACCGCCCCGCGCGATTGGCGGGCGGAAATGTCAATGCAGGTCACGCTGGCATCCGGGCGCCGCGATGTCAGGCCATAGGCGATGCATTCTGCGATAATGCCATCGCCTAGGTTGGGGCTGAAACACAATCCGAATTGTACGATCTTCATGGTTGGCCTTTGGTCTGATTGGGGGCGCGGGCTGTATCGGATGCGCCTGAAAGTCATTTTGCCGCGCTTGTCCGTTATGACAATCCCGCGCCAAGGTCCAACAGATCCGGGCGCGGTGTCTGCCTGTTTGGTGTGCGCGGCTGTGCGATCTGATGCGGGGTGTTTGGGCCAATTGGGCCGATTCAACCAAAAGATGTGCGCCTTGCGGCAATACACGCGAATTTGGCGATTGTGTTTACGGGCTGCTTCCATCTATGGTCTAAGCACGTTGCTGTGCCTATATGCACAGTATGGACAAGTTTCGCTGATCTGTTCGCGTGGGGGCCCAACGGGCCGGAGCGTGGCAGACCAGACCGATGAGGCCCCGCTGGGCCGCAACACAGCCCGGAGCCGCATCGCGGCAAACGGGTGCCGAATGGGTGGCGCGCCCGATGAACGAGGACGCCGCCGGAGAAGAAAACGCGATGAGGCGCGCAGGACAATTGACGGGTAAACAAGTGGGTCTTTCGGCCCGCTATTCCCGTGCCGCCGCCGCCATCGCCCCTGACAGACGCAGTGACAGACGCCTTGATCCACCGGATCAGGGCCGAACGCACGTGTGCAAACGGATAACATGGCTAAGAAAATGCTCATCGATGCCACCCACGCGGAAGAGACCCGCGTTGTGGTGGTCGACGGAAACAAGGTCGAGGAATTCGACTTTGAATCAGAAAACAAACGTCAACTAGCAGGCAACATATACCTTGCCAAAGTAACACGGGTTGAACCGTCGCTTCAGGCGGCCTTCGTGGATTATGGGGGAAACCGGCATGGTTTCCTGGCGTTTTCGGAAATCCACCCCGATTACTATCAAATCCCCGTCGCAGACCGTGAGGCCCTGCTTGAGGAAGAACGCGCCTATGCCGAAGCACAGCGCGCCCGCGAAGACGAAGAACCGAAAAAGCGGCGGTCGTCACGGTCCAAACCCGCAGCCGCCAAATCCGCCGATGCGGTGACAACCCGCGAAGCCACTGGTGAAATCAGCGGCATGGAAACCATCGACCTTGACGCCGAAGTGCCCGAAGGCACGTCGCCGATGGAAACGGTTGCCGAAACCCCGGTGGAAGAACCCGAGAACGGACAGACAGACGACGCAACACCGCAGGCACAAGCCGACGGTGACGCGGCGCCAGACGCGGAGGCCGCAGAAACCAACGCGCCCGAGGCAAGCGATGCGCCTGCCGAAACCGCAGAACCCGCTGATGACTCCGGCGAAGATGCCAGCGATGATGCAGGCGACGCTGACGAAGACAAACCGCGCGCCAAAGACGCAACAGATCGCGATTCCGACATCGAAAGCGTCGCGGATGAGGACGATCAGGACGAGATTCGCCCGCCGCGCAAACCGCGCCCGCGCCGCTATAAGATCCAAGAAGTCGTCAAAGTGCGCCAGATCCTTTTGGTGCAGGTCGTCAAGGAAGAACGCGGCAACAAGGGCGCGGCCCTGACAACCTACCTTAGCCTTGCGGGGCGGTATTGCGTTTTGATGCCGAACACGGCGCGTGGTGGCGGGATTTCCCGCAAGATCACCAATGCCGCGGACCGCAAAAAGCTAAAGGAAATCGCGAATGAGATCGAGGTGCCATCAGGTGCCGGGCTGATCGTGCGTACGGCAGGGGCCAAACGCACAAAGACCGAGATCAAGCGCGACTATGAATACCTACAGCGGATGTGGGAACAGATCCGCGAACTGACGTTGAAATCCATCGCCCCGGCGAAAATCTATGAAGAAGGCGATCTGATCAAACGGTCGATCCGCGATCTTTACAGTCGCGACATCGACGAAGTGCTGGTCGAAGGCGAACGCGGATATCGCAACGCCAAGGACTTCATGAAAATGATCATGCCGTCCCACGCCAAAAACGTGAAGCATTATGCCGAAAGCATGCCGCTGTTCGCGCGTTTTCAGGTGGAAAGCTATCTGTCAGCGATGTTCAATCCGACCGTTCAGCTAAAGTCGGGCGGGTATATCGTGATCGGCGTGACCGAGGCGTTGGTCGCGATCGACGTGAACTCGGGTCGGGCCACCAAGGAAGGGTCGATCGAAGACACCGCGACCAAGACCAACCTTGAAGCCGCCGAAGAAGTCGCGCGCCAGTTGCGCCTGCGCGATCTGGCCGGTCTGATCGTCATCGATTTCATCGACATGGACGAACGCAAGAACAACCTCGCGGTTGAAAAGCGCATGAAAGACAAGCTGAAGACCGATCGTGCCCGCATTCAGGTGGGTCGCATTTCCGGTTTCGGCCTGATGGAAATGTCGCGCCAACGTCTGCGCCCCGGCATGATCGAGGCGACGACCCAACCTTGTCATGTCTGTCATGGCACCGGGTTGATCCGGTCGGACGACAATATGGCGTTGTCTATCCTGCGTCAGATCGAAGAAGAAGGCGTGCGCAAGCGGTCGCGCGAGGTGCTGGTCAAATGTCCGGTTGGCATCGCCAACTACCTGATGAACCAGAAACGCGACCACGTGGCGACCATCGAAGGCCGCTATGGTTTGTCTGTGCGCATTGAAGGTGATCCGCTGCTGATGAGCCCGGATTTCTCGATGGAGAAATTCAAGACAGCGACCCGCATCATACGTGAAGCGCCGGCTGTTGTGTCCGTCAGCGCGTCGTTGATGGAAGATGTCACCGATGATGTGAGCGAAGACGAGATCGACGAGGATCAGCTGTCGTCGGAGTCCGAGGCATCCACCGGTGCGCCGGGAGATGAAGACGAAACAAAGCCAAAGAAGAAACGCCGCCGTCGGCGCCGCCGGAAATCAAAAAGCGGGTCAGCCGAGGGTCAGGGTGAGTCGACGGACGGCACTGCGTCGGCCGAGGGCGATGCGTCGCAGGGTGAAGACGGCCAGACCGATGAGGCTGTTACGGCTGAAACCGGCAATGCGGCTGACGCCAAGGCTGATGCCGCGCCAGAAGCGGCGGGCGAAGCAGAGGGTCCGGCAGAGGTTGCGGCGGCTGAAGCCGTTTCGACCGACGCGGTAAGTGAGGCCGCCACCGGCGATGCGCCCGAAGCCGAAGCCGAAGCGGAAACGCAGGCGGAAGACGCTGCGCCAAAGAAAAAGCCGACGACGCGTACGCGATCAACCACAAGCAAGGCGAAATCGACACGGTCTACGACGGCCAAGGGGACCACCAAGACCACGGCCGCCAAGACGCCGCGCACCTCACGGGCCAAGACCGCCAAGGCGAGCGATGCTGACACCGCTGCGGGCGCCGACAGCGACGCGGTCGAGGCCGCGGCACCGGCCGCAGAAAAGCCCGCGCCCAAGCCGCGCGCGTCACGCGCAAAGCCCAAGCCCAAGGCGGCACCCAAAGCCGCAGAGCCGGTGGCCAGCGCTGACACCGCCGCGCAGTCGCCGGTGGCCGAGGCCCCCGTGGCCGAAGCCCCAGCTGCGAAAGCGCCGGTGGCCGAAGCATCTGTTGCCGCGCCGACACCGGGGTCAGACACGGGCACAGCATCGGCCCCGGCTGACGACAAACCCAAAAAGCGCGGTTGGTGGTCACTGGGACGCTAAACGCAGCCGCATCGACATGCGAACGCCGCGCCCCGATTGGGCGCGGCGTTTTGCGTTTGTGTTACGGTGTGTTTTTCGCCGGCGCATTCGGGCCGCGCGCAAGGGTGAAGAGGTGAGTGTCGCCCTCGTCAATGCTTTCGATCAGGTCATGGCCGGACTGGACGCAGAAATGCGGAATGTCGATCACCGCCACCGGATCACTGGTGCGGATGCGCACCTGCGCCCCCGGACTGGCATTGGCGAGTGCCTTTTGGACCCGCAGCACGGGCAGGGGGCAAAGAAGGCCGATGGCGTCGATGATGTCATCCATGGCCGGTCCTTAGGAGGGGGGAGCGCCTGTGTCCAGACCGCACGCTATTTTGGCGCTTTGCGCAGGCGGGGGGCCAGCCCCCCGCACCCCCCGCAGTATTTCAGGCCAGAGGAAGGGGGCGGTTTTGCCGCCAGGGGCGCGGGATTGGTGGGGAACAATGTTGTGACAACTCGGCAGGTGACGGGGTGCTTGGGCTGAGGTATGGCCTGTGCATGTTTGGGATCGATATAATTGATGCGGGATTGTTGCCCGCGATGAGTGTGGCACTGATGGCCGGCATATTGTCGTTTCTGAGCCCTTGTGTCCTGCCGATTGTGCCGCCGTATCTGGCGTATATGTCAGGCGTGTCGGTTTCTGACCTGGGCCAAGGCGGGCGGCGGTGGCAAGCCGTTGTTCCGGCGTTGTTTTTTGTCATGGGCCTGTCGACGGTTTTCTTGTTGCTGGGCTTTGCCGCGTCGACCGCGGGGCGGGTGTTTCTGGCCTATCAGAGTTGGTTCAACACTATTGCCGGGGTTTTGGTGATGGTGTTCGGATTGCATTTCCTGGGGATTGTCAGGATCGGCATCCTGAACCGTGAGGCGCGGGTGGATGCGGGCGACACGGGCGGGACCGCCTTTGGGGCCTATGTGCTGGGGCTGGCTTTTGCATTCGGGTGGACGCCGTGCATCGGCCCGCAACTGGGCGCGATCCTGTCACTGGCCGCATCCGAGGCGAGTGTCGTGCGTGGCACCAGCCTGTTGGCGGTTTATGCGATCGGGTTGGGGGTGCCGTTTCTGTTGGTCGCTGCGTTCCTGCCGCGACTGACCGGGCTGATGGGCTGGATGAAACGGCATATGGAGGTGATCGAGCGGGTCATGGGCCTGTTGCTGTGGACGATCGGGCTGTTGATGTTGACCGGGGGATTTTCCGCGTTTTCCTATTGGTTGCTTGAGGCGTTTCCGGGGCTTGCCACATTGGGGTGATGCCATAAACTTGCCCGAAAACTGCGATAGGCTGTTTTCAAAGAGGCATGAGCAGGCCCCAGATGACCCAGACAGTGACCCGCCGGCGGGTGTTTTACATTCCCGGCTATGACCCGATCCATCCGCGCCGATACCGCGAGCTTTACCGAAAGGAAGGGCGCGATCAGGCAGAGGTGTCCGGCTATGAGATGACGTTGCGCCCCAAGGCGACGCAGGGCCCTTATGGCTGGCATGTCGCCGGTGCGATGGATGGGGCCGAGGTGGAGGCGGATGTTGATGTGCTGGTCTGGTCTGACATTGTGCGCGACAGCATGGGCCATTCGATCCCTGAAACATATATTCAACTTGTCCGCACCGCCTGGGCCTATATCGGGTCCGGGGCGTTGTGGCGATTGATGCGGTTGCGCAAGGGGCCGGTGATTGCGGCGCTGTATCCTGTCGGGTTCCTGTTGGTGCAACTGGTGTTGGCGTTGCTTACGGGCTGGGGGGCGGCATGGGCTGTGTCCCTGGGCTTGGGCGTGCTTGGGCTGGGCGCATGGGGATTTTGGTTCGGCCTGAGTGTCGGGGCGGGTGTGGTCGTTGCGGTTCTGCGCTGGTTCAAGGCGCGCGATGGCAAGTTCTTTGCTTATTACCTGATGCATGATTATTCGTTTTCCGCGCGATCCAAAGGGGCGAACCCTGCTGCTCTTGAGGCGCGGATGGCGGAATTCGCAGATGTGATCGCCGAGGCGTTGCAGACGGATGCGGACGAGGTGTTGGTGGTTGGCCATTCATCCGGCGCGCATCTGGCGGTGTCGATCCTGTCGGATCTGATCCGCGCCGGGCGGGTCCCAGGGGATGGCCCGGCCCTGTCGTTCCTGTCGCTGGGGCAGGTGGTGCCGATGGTGTCGTTCCTGCCAAAGGCGGATCGGCTGCGTGCGGATTTGCGGTATCTGTCCACGCGCGGGGACATCACCTGGGTCGATGTGACGGCCCCCGGTGACGGCTGTGCCTTTGCCTTGTGTGATCCTGTGGCGGTGAGTGGTGTCGCGCCCGAGGGCAAGAAATGGCCGCTGGTTGTGTCGGCGGCGTTTACCCAGACATTGTCACCCCAAAAATGGAAGGAAATGCGGTGGCGGTTTTTTCGGCTGCATTTCCAGTATCTCTGCGCCTTTGATCGGCCCGGCGATTACGATTATTTCCGCATCACCGCAGGGCCGCTGACATTGGCCGATCGGTATGCCGGGCGCGCGCCATCAAAAAGCCGGATCGAAACGCCGGTGTCAAAATACACGAGCGTCACCCCGTGACCCCGCCCAAACCCAATGCACGCCCTGACAAGGTCAGCCTGCGCCGCTATGTCAAACTGTTCCGTCAGGACCTGTTGTCGGCGCAACCGGCCAAGCTGTATCGCGCGTGGATGGCCGAATTTCGCACGCCATTCTTTCGATCATACATGGTGAACCAGCCCGAGCTGGTGAAAACCGTCCTCAAGGAACGCCCTGACGATTTCCCCAAAAGCGATAGGGTCAGCGAAGGGTTGCGCCCATTGTTGGGGCAATCCGTGTTCGTCACAAACGGTGAGACGTGGAAACGCCAGCGGCGCGTCATTGATCCGGCGTTTGAGGGTGGACGGTTACGTGACACATTCCCGGCCATGCATGACGCCGCGCGGGCCTGTGTGGCGCGATTGGGCGCACGGACCGGTGCGCCGCTTGAGATCGAGGAAGAGGCGAGCCATGCCGCCGCCGATGTCATTTTTCGCACGTTGTTTTCGATCCCCATCGAACATGAGATCGCCAGCGATGTGTTTCACGAATTTCGCAATTATCAACGCACGCAACCGGTTGTGAACCTTGCCGCCTTTGTGCCATTGCCGCGCTGGATGCCGCGGTTTTTCCGGTCGGGCACACGCAGGTCGGCCAAGGCCATTCGCGGGCTGATCACACGGCTGACAGCGGATCGTGCCCAAGCGATCGCCAATGGCACGGCGCCGGATGATCTGGCCACCAAGATCATGACAACACCCGACCCCGAAACCGGCGAACGCTTTGACACCACCGAGATGGTCGATCAGGTCGCGATCTTTTTCCTGGCCGGGCATGAAACCTCTGCCTCGGCCCTGGCCTGGACGCTTTACCTTGTTGCGACACACCCGGAATGGCAGGACAAGCTGGCGCAAGAGGCCAGTGCGTTAGGCGACGACAGCGATTTCAGCGTGATGTCGCGATTGCGCCTGAGCCGCGATGTGTTCCGCGAGGCGCTGCGCCTTTACCCGCCGGTTCCGATGATGGTGCGCGAGGCGGCATGCCCCGTCAGGTTCCGGGATCGCGATGTGGCCAAGGGATCGCAAGTGGTCCTAAGCCCATGGCATCTGCATCGCCATGAACGGCTTTGGGACAACCCGGACGAATTTGATCCTGCGCGGTTTGGCACTGAAAATGGCAAGGCGTGTATGCGCGATGCCTATATCCCGTTTTCCGCCGGTCCCCGCGTGTGTCCCGGCGCCGGGTTTGCGATGGTTGAGGGGCCTTTGATCCTGTCGATGATCCTGCGCGATTTCCATGTGCGCCCGGTTGAAGGGCGCGTTCCGGTGCCTGTCGCCCATCTGACGGTGCGCTCAAAAGATGGTATTTGGCTGCAACTTGACCGGCGAAAGGGCTGAAACCGGGCAGGGGCGTTGACGCCGCTGCCTGCTGCCATTAGCTGCGCGTCATGGCACGCGCACCCCTTTTACAAATCTCCGATATCTCGCTGACCTTTGGTGGGGATCCCGTTTTTTCCGATCTGTCCGTGACGATCCAGCCGGGCGACCGTCTGGCATTGGTCGGGCGCAATGGGTCGGGCAAATCCACCCTTCTCAAGGTGATCGCCGGATTGGTTGAGGCCGACACGGGCAAGCGTGTCGTCGGGCCGGGTCAAAGCGTTGGTTACATGCAGCAGGAACCGGACATGTCGGGGTTTGCCACCCTTGGCGAATTCGCGTTAAGCGAACTTGATCCGTCCGAGGCTTACCGCGTTGAAATGGCGTCCGAAGGGTTGAAGTTTGACCCGGATCGCCCGGTGGACACGGCCAGTGGCGGCGAACGTCGTCGCGCGGCCCTGGCCAAGCTTTGGGCCGAAGCACCTGATTTGATGTTGTTGGACGAACCGACCAACCATCTGGATATTCAGGCGATTGGTTGGCTGGAAGAGCAGTTGAACGACACCCGCGCGGCCTTTGTTCTGATCTCGCACGATCGGGCATTCCTGCGCGCGTTGACCCGCGCGACATTGTGGATTGATCGCGGGCAGGTGCGCCGGTCTGACAAAGGGTTCGAACATTTCGAAGCGTGGCGCGACAAGATGTGGGAGGAAGAGGACCTTGCCCGTCACAAGCTGAACCGCAAGATCAAGGCCGAAGCCCGGTGGGCCGTCGAAGGGATATCCGCGCGGCGCAAGCGCAATCAGGGCCGTGTGCGCGCGCTTCAGGATCTGCGCGCGGATCGCGCCGCCCAGATCAAACGCCAAGGCACGGCGGCGATGGTTTTTGACGCGGGCCAGAAATCGGGCCGCAAGGTGATCGAAGCCACGGATCTGTGCAAAGCCTATGACCGCAAAACCATTGTCAGCGATTTTTCGATCACGGTGATGCGCGGTGACCGGGTGGCCTTTGTTGGCCCGAACGGCGTGGGCAAGACCACGTTGATCAAGATGTTGACGGGCGAAGAGGCCCCGGATTCAGGCCAGGTGAAACTGGGCACCAATCTGGATGTGGCGGTGTTTGATCAAAGCCGCGCGGCGCTGGACCCTGATATGACCCTGTGGGAAAGCCTGGCCGGGGACCGCGAGATGCGCGTATCGGGTCAGGCGGATCAGGTGATGGTGCGGGGGCAACCGCGCCACGTTGTCAGTTACCTTAAGGATTTTCTGTTTGACGAGGCACAGGCCCGCGCGCCGGTTCGGTCCCTTTCCGGGGGCGAAAAGGCGCGGTTGCTGCTGGCCAAGCTGATGGCGCGCCAAAGCAATGTGCTGGTTCTGGATGAACCGACCAATGATCTGGACATTGAAACCCTGGACCTTCTTCAGGAACTTTTGGACGGCTATGACGGCACTGTCCTGTTGGTCAGTCACGACCGTGACTTCATCGACCGCGTGGCCGCTACGACCATCGCGATGGAGGGCAACGGCCGCGCCACGCCTTATGCGGGCGGCTGGTCCGATTATGTCGCGCAAAGGGGTGAGCGTGATGTCGAATCCGATAAAAGCGTCAAGAAAACAAATGGTTCTGCGGGAAAGGTCACGCAGCAGGTAAAGCAGGCGCCCAAGATGAGCTTTACCGAGGAGCACCGCCTTAAGGAATTGCCCGCTGTGATGGAGCGATTGGCGGCAGAAATCGCCAAGCTTGAGGAATACCTATCCGTACCAGACCTTTACACGGCAGAGCCAATCAAGTTCGCAAAGGCGAGCGAGGCATTGGCCGAACGCCAGACCGCCCTCGCTTCTGCCGAAGAAGAATGGCTGACCCTTGAGGAAAAGGCCGAATCCGCCACCGAGTAAGTTAACTTGCCGATCGGTAGATTCTGGTATGGAAACTTCTGTCTGCGCAGTGCATGATCCGCGCAGGGAGGATATTCGACCATGACTGACAGCGCCGTTTTGCCCCTTACGGGCATTCGCGTCATTGACCTGACGCAGGTATACCAGGGGCCTTATTGCACGCTTATGATGGCCAAGGCCGGGGCCGATGTCATCAAAGTTGAACCGCTAAAGGGCGAACCCATCCGCATCCGGCAAGAGGTGTCGCGCGGATCTGCGGTGCCTTTTGCCATGCTCAACCAGAACAAGCGTGATATGACGCTGAACCTCAAATCCGAGGCGGGCAAAAAGATTTTGTGCGATCTGGTGCGCGACGCGGATGTGATCATTGAAAATTATGCGCCCGGTGTGATGGATCGCCTTGGCGTCGGTTTCGAAGTCCTGCGCAAGATCAACCCGCGTCTGATCTATGCCAGCGGGTCAGGATACGGGATCACCGGTCCGGACAAGGATCGCCAGGCCATGGACATCACCGTTCAGGCCGCCTCGGGGATGATGAGCGTTACCGGGTTTCCCGATGGACCGCCGGTCAAATGTGGCCCCGCCGTGATTGATTTCCTGTCCGGCGCGCATCTTTATGGTGCGATCCTGACCGCGCTGTTCCACCGCACAGCCACCGGTAAGGGCCAGCTGGTCGAAGTGGCGATGCAGGAATGCGTTTACCCGGCTTTGGCGTCGAATCTGGGGATGATCTATGACACCCAGAAGCCGCCGCCCCGCACGGGCAACCGTCACGGTGGTCTGGCCTCGTGCCCGTATAACGTTTATCCTTGTTCCGACGGGTATGTTGCGATTATCTGCACCAACGAAACCCATTTCGCCAATCTATGTGCCGCGATGGACAAACCCGAAATGGCCAGCGATCCCCGGTTTGTCGATCGTGCGTCACGGGTCAAGAACATGGATGCGACCGACGCGTTGATCGGTGACTGGACAGTGCTGCATTCCAAGGATGACGTGCGCGAAATCTTTGGCCGCACCAAGGTGCCCCATGCAATCGTGCGCGACCTTCTTGAGGTGACGAACGATCAACATATGCATGCTCGCGGCGCGCTTGGGTGGATCGACCACCCGGAATTTGGGCGGATCGTGGTACCACAATCGCCGCTGCGCCTGCATGATGCACCGGGATTGCCGTTCGACGCCGCGCCAAGCCTTGGAAAACATTCCCGGCAGGTCCTGATGGACGAACTGGGCTATAGTGATGCCGAGATTGACGGGTTCGAAAACGACGGCGTGATTGGCCGGGCCAAGACCGTTCAGGCGGCAGAGTAAGGGCATTTGGGGGGCGTGGGGCAGGTGGCCCCGACACCCCCCCGAATGTCCATAGGCGCAGGGTGCCCCGACCGGGCGCTGCGCGCGCAAAAACTGGAAAAGGACACAGCATGGCATTGGACAGTGATGACATTCACATTGCAACGGCGGAACGGATTTTCACCGATTTCGCTGACTTGCAGATGGTGGCCCACGCCACGGACGACGCTTACAAAGCGCCGCTCTGGCAGGCGGTCGAAGAAAACGGCCTGACCCTTGCCATGGTGCCCGAGGATGCGGGCGGTGTCGGGCTGACCCTAGTGCAGGCGTTCGATCTGCTGCGGGCATCCGGTCGGTGGGGCGTTTCGATCCCCCTGGCGGAAACGATGCTGGCCAACTGGGCGCTTGGCGTTACGGGGTTGGACCTGCGTGAAGGCCAATTGGTGCCCTTGGTGCCGGAACCGCGCGGACGGCTGGCGATTGATGCGGGCGGCATTGTCACCGGGCAATGCCCCGAGGTGCCCTTTGCGCGCCATGCGGCGGCATTCGTGGCCTTGTGTGACGGGCCGGATGGGCCGGTGATCGCGGTGATCGATCCGAAGGCTTGTCAGATCGTCGAAGGACAGTCGCTTTCCTACGAACCGCTGGATTTCGTGCGCGTGGACGGTGTTGCCGCGTTGGAACAGGTCGCCGCCGGACGCGCCGCGACGCTGACAGAAATGGCCGCGACCGCGCGCGCCAACCAGATGGCCGGATCGTTGGAAACGATGCTGAACGTGTCGGTGGAATATGCACTGGAGCGCAAGGCGTTCGAACGCACGATTTCGCGGTTTCAAGCGGTGCAGCACCTGTTGGCCCGTCTGGGCGAAGAATGCGCCGCCGCTGTCAGCGCGGCCGGGTCCGCCGCGGACACATTGGCAAGTGGCGACGAAGGTTCGGCGCTGTTGCTTGAAGTTGCTGCCGCCAAGGTGCGCTGCGGAGAGGCCGCCGAAACCGCCAGCGCCATTGCCCATCAGGTGCACGGGGCCATCGGGTTCACCGCTGAACACCCCTTGCATCGCCTGACGCTGAACGCGTTGGCCTGGCGCGAGGATTACGGCACAGAAGCGCATTGGGCGCTGAAACTTGGCACTTTGGTTGCCGCGGGCGGGGCCGATGGCCTGTGGCCGTTGCTGGCCAGCCGGTGAGGAGACAAGACAAATGACAGTTGCACTACGTTTCGACCCAATTCGCCTGCCGGATTTCTGCCAGGACCTGCGCCTTGAGGTGCGCGCCTTTATCGCGGATCAGATCGCCAAGGGCGTATACGATCCGAATTCCACCGAACATTCCTATGAATCTATGGCCGCATTCGGCAAAGCCGTCGCCGCCAAGGGCTGGATCGGGATGGCCTGGCCGCGCGCCTATGGCGGGCAGGAACGTTCATTTCTGGAACGCTATGTCGTATCCGAGGAAATGCTTGTCGCGCGGGCCCCGACCCGGCGCTATTTCGTGGCCGACCGGCAAAGTGGGCCAACGCTGATCCGCTATGCATCGGAATCCATCAAGGCCGAAGTCCTGCCAAAGATCATCGCGGGCGAAGCGATGTTCTGCATCGGGATGAGCGAACCGAACTCAGGGTCTGACCTGTTCGCAGCACAGGCCAAGGCGACCAAGGTTGACGGCGGCTGGCGGTTGAACGGTGCCAAAATCTGGACATCCGGCGCGCAGAACGCCGATTACATGATCGGGCTGTTCCGCACATCGTCCAACACCAAGGAAAATCGGCGTCACGGTCTGACCTCGTTCCTTGTGGACATGCACGCCGATGGTGTGACTGTGAATCCGATCACCCAGATCACCGGAATCCCCGAATTCAACGAAGTGCAGTTTGACGACGTGTTCCTGCCCGATGACAACGTGATCGGTGAAATCGACGGCGCCTGGAAACAGGCCACCAGCGAATTGGCGTTTGAACGGTCAGGCCCGGAACGGTTCCTGGAAACCTTTGGGGCGATGCGCGCGTTTCTTGGGGCGGTTCAGGGCACCCAGGATCCCCGCCTGCAAGAAGGGCTGGGACGTTTGATCGCACAGCTTCACACGATGCGGCGCATGTCCGTGTCGGTCGCTGGGATGCTTCAGGCCGGGCGTGAACCGGTCACCGAAGCTTCGATCGTCAAGGATTTGGGCACGGTGTGGGATCAGGCATTGCCCAAGGAACTGCGCACACTGATTTCATTGATGGATTACGATGAATATGACGTGGCCGCCTATCGTGACCGGATGGATTTCTTTACCCGGATGGCGCCAAAGCTGACCATTCAGGGCGGAACAACCGAAATCCTGCGCGGGATTGTCGCGCGCGGGCTTGGCCTGCGCTGATTGCGCCAGTTGGAACGCAAAGGAAACGGGCGGCCCATATCAGGGCCGCCCGTTTTCGTTTGATGCCGGGTGCGGTTAGCGTCCGGTAAAATTGGGCGCGCGTTTTTCGATGAAATGCGCCGATCCTTCGCGATAATCCTCGGTGTCGCGGCATGCGATGATCTGGTCTTCGGATTTGTGGGTTGCTTCGGCCAATGTCTGAAACTGGGCCTCCCATATTTGCTCCTTCATCAGGCGCAGGGATCGGGGGGATGAAAAATTGGCCATTTCAGCCGCGTAATCCTGAACCGCCTTGAGAAACCCGTCATCAGGCAGGCAACGTGCAAATCCCAATTTGTCGGCCTCGGGTCCGGCGATCCGGCGGGCGGTAAACAGCATGTCGGCCGCGTTCATTGGCCCAACCAATTGCCGCAACAGCCAGGCTGATGCGTGTTCGGCCACCAATCCACGTTTGGCAAAGGCTGTGGAAAGCTTGGCGGATTGGGCCATGAACCGGATGTCGCAATACAACGCCAGGCAAAAGCCGACCCCGGCAATGCCACCGTTGATCGCCGCGATGATTGGTTTCGGGGTCGCCATCAAATAGGAATAGCGCTGCTCCAGATCGCCGGGTTTACGTTCATGCGTGGGCGGAAGCGCCTTGCCGTCCGCGCGTTTGGCCAGGTTTTGCATCGATGCGCCAACACAAAAGGCGCGCCCCTTGCCGGTCAGGACAATCGCGCGCACATCGTCATCGGCTGTCGCGCGGGCGATGGCGTCGCGCAAGCCGTACTCAAGCTCGATCGCCCATGAATTCAACTCTTCTGGGTGATTAAGGCTAATCGTCGCGACGCGTCTTTCCACCTCATAAGTGACGTGTTCGATTTCGCTCATGGTCGTGTTCTCCTCCGGTCAATGGTCGGACCGTGGCGGATTTGGCGTGAATGGGCAACGTCGGACAGGGTTGACTCCACAAGTCTGCTAACACAGGATTTAAACACGTGTTTGAAATTGCCTCACGCGGGGCGGGGCCATACCGGCCCGGCCCGGCGCCGATGCCAATCAATACAGCGGCCCCAAAGGCCGCGAGGGAGGAAGAATGACCAAATTGACAGAATTCCAACGGCTGGGAACCGCTTCGATGCTGGCCATGACATTGGCTGCGCCAGCTTTGGCCGAAGATTACAACTGGACCATTGTGGCCGGCCATCCGCCGATCACACGCGGTGTTTCAGCGATCAGCGATCATTTTGTGCCCGAAGTCACCAAGCGGCTTGAGGCCCTGGGCCATACCGTCACCTGGACCGAAGCCTATGCCGGGGCTGTCGCAGATGTGCGCGGCGTGCTTGAGGCCGTTGATGACGGCATTGCCGAATTTGGCTATGTCCCGCATTTGTTCGAAGGCGACAAATTGCCATTGGAACAGATCACCTATGTCACCCCGTTTGGCACCGATGATCTGATCAAGCTGATGGGCGTGATTGCCAAGCTGCACGAAGAAATCCCCGAAATTAATGCCGGTTGGGCCAAGAACAACCAAAAGGTGATCGCGCCTGTTGGGATCGACACCTATCATTTCGTGACCAATTTCCCGATCACATCGCCCGCCGATCTGGAGGGCCGCAAGATCGGCACAGCCGGACTTGCCTTGAACTGGCTTAAGGACACAGGTGCCATTCCTGTCGCGGGGGCCTTGCCCAGCTTTTATAATTCAATGTCCACAGGGCTTTATGATGGGATCATGACGTTTGAATCCGTTGTTGCCCCCTACAAGTTTTACGAGGTCGCCCCCTATGTGACCAAGATCAACTTCGGGGCGATGTACGCATCCGCACTGACCGTGAACCTGGACACCTGGAACGATCTGCCCGCCGATGTTCAGGCGGCCATTCAGACCGTTGCGGATGAATACCGCGACATTGCGGCGAATTCCTATCGGTCGGGCGGACAGGCATCGCTGGCCAAGGCGGTCGAAAACGGCGCAAAGATCAGCGAATTGTCGGATGACGTGCGTTCGGCCTATGCGCAAAAGCTGCCTGAAATCGCGGTGGAATGGGCCAAGAAACTGGATTCCCAGGGGCTTCCTGGGTCCAAGACGCTGGAAACCTACATGCGCCTGTCCAAAGAGGCGGGGATCACCCATGCCCGCCAATGGGGTGACATGTGAGCGACACAGACCAAGCCACATCGCCGGGACTGCCCGGCGGTGTGGTGTCGCTCTGGCTTAATCGGGCGGCACTGGCCCTGGCCATCATAGGTGGGCTTGGCACGCTTGGGATCATGGCGATCATCAATGCCGACGTGGTCGGGCGTGGCGCGTTCGGGACACCCGTGCCTGCCACCGCAGAAATCGTAAGCGCGGCCATCGTCGCAATCGTGTTTCTGCAACTGCCGCAGGCCACCGCGGCGGGGCGCAACGTGCGCTCGGATATGCTTTTGTCCCGGCTCAGGGCGCGGTCGGAACGGTCGGGGGATTGGCTGGATGCGTTTCATCATCTGGTTGGCACCATCATGCTGGCCATTCTGATGCGCTATGTCGGCCCCGAGATCCTGGAGAGCATCGAAGGAAATGAAACCGTTGGGCTCTACGGGATATTCACCATGCCGCGATGGCCTTTTGTCACCTGCGTTCTTGTGGGTTGCGCGCTGACGCTTGTGCAATTCGCGATGCTGACAATCGGCTTGTTTCTCAGGGCATTGGGGCGCGGGGCTAAGGTATGAGTAACGTTGAAATCGGCATCGCGTCCATCGTTGCAATCCTGGTGTTCATCCAGTTGGGCATGCATGTTGCGATTGCCCTGATGACCGTCAGTTTCTTTGGCGTTTTCCTGGTCAAGGGGAAATTCCTGATCGCTGGAAAGCTTCTTAGCCATGCGGCACTGGACGGGGTTGCGCGGTATTCTTTTGGGGTGATCCCGTTGTTCGTGTTGATGGGCGTTCTGGTGGGCGCCTGCGGATTGGGGCGTGACGTTTTCGATGTGGCGGGGCAGTTGTTCCGACGGTTCCGCGGGGGGTTGGGCATTGCCACGGTGTTTGCCAATGCGGTCTTTGCGGCGGTCAACGGCACGTCGATTGCGTCTGCGTCGGTGTTTACCAAGGTGGCCGTGCCGGAATTGATCCGGCAGGGGTATACCCCACGGTTTTCCGTGGGCGTGGTGGCCGGGTCATCGGTTCTTGGCATGCTGATCCCGCCATCATTGCTGTTGATCCTGTTTGGCATCATTGCCGAGGTTTCGATCGGTGACCTGTTCACCGCAGGGATCATTCCCGGTCTGGTCCTTGCCACGTTCTTTTGCCTGCTGATCCTTGGCATGGCGCGTTTCGCGCCCGGATTTACCGGCACGCCCGAGGCAACGGACCTGCCTGAAATGCCGCGCAGTGTGATGCTGTTCAAATCGGCCCCCATTCTGGCGTTGATCGTTCTTGTCCTTGGCGGGATCTATGGCGGCTTTTTCACCCCGACCGAGGCAGGCGGCGTCGGCGCATTGGGCGCGTTGATCATTGCCCTCGTCAAAGGGCGGTTATCTGGCCGAGAGGTCGGGCGCATCCTGTTGGAAACTGGGCAGGTCACGGCATCGATCACGTTCCTGATCATCGCGGCGCATATGTATTCGCGCCTGTTGGCGCTGACCGGATTGCCGGGGGCGATGACGGGCCTTATGGCGTCTTGGGAATTGGGTCTTTATGGGATCCTTGTGCTGTATCTGGTGGCGATCATTCTGTTGGGAACGATTCTGGATAGTTCATCTATCCTTTTGATATTGTTGCCATTGATCCTGCCGGTGGTTCAGCCGTTCGGCGTTGATCTTGTCTGGTTCGGGGTGGTGACCATTATCGCGGTCGAGGTCGGATTGCTGACCCCGCCGCTTGGGGTCGCATGTTTCGTCATAAAGGCGAACATCGACGATCCGCGCATCACATTGAACGACATTTTTGCCGGGGCGGCGCCATTCGCGCTGGTCATGGTGTTCATGGTCGCGCTGGTTCTGGCGTTGCCTTGGCTGGCCACCGGATTGCTTTAGGAAGGAATACCCGATGTATGAGGATACCGAGCGCACGCTACAGGAGCTTGGCAACGGTCTTTTTGCCTGGGTGCAGGGCGATGGGTCCTGGGGGTGGAGCAATTCCGGCCTGATCGCAGGGGATGATGACCGCGTGTTGATGGTGGACACCTTGTTCACCGGGCGGCTGACACAGGACATGCTTGATGCCTATCGCAAGGCGGTGCCGGCGGCCGATGTCATCGACGTTCTGGTCAACACCCATTCCAACGGTGATCACACCTATGGCAACCACCTGGTAAAAGGCGCGCGGATCATCGGTTCGACCGCCTGCCTGGAGGAAATGGAGGAACGCCCGGCGTCGCGTGTGCATGAGGTGATCAAAGATCCCGCGAAATTCGGGGCTTATGGACAGTTCTTTACGGAAACCATGGGATCGCGGTTTGATTTTTCGGACATTGGGCATTTGCCGCCTAGCGAAACGTTCAACGGCACCATGTCCCTTGATGTCGGCGGGCGCCGGGTCGAATTGACCGAGCTGGGCCCGGCCCATACGCGCGGGGACATCGTGGTGCATGTGCCCGATGCGCGCACGGTCTATACCGGTGATCTTGTGTTCCACGGTGGCCACCCGATCATCTGGGCGGGGCCGATCGGCAATTGGATCACGGCATGTGATTTCATCCTTGGGCTGGACGTGGATACGGTGGTTCCGGGGCATGGCGCCGTGTGTGGAAAGGACGCGGTGCGCGGTTTGCGTGATTATCTGGTTCAGGTGCGTGATCAGGCAACCGCGGCGTACATGGCCGGTCTGACATGGGACGAAGCCGCATACGAAGTCGGTTACGCCGAATTTGATTCATGGCTGGATCGCGAACGGGTCGTGGCCAATGTCGCCAATGTTTACAAGGAATTGTCAGGCGGCCGGGTGGATCCCAGCCGCGAGGATATCATGGCACAAATGCTGCGGTATCGTCATGGCGCGGAATGCCCGCATGACGGCCCGTGTGAATGCCACAATAGGGCCTGATATCATGTTGGAATTGCTTAACAATCCGATTTCCACCTGTTCGCAAAAGGTGCGGCTAACGCTGTTTGAAAAGGGGCTGGATTTTACCGACACGCGGATTGATTTTCGCGCAAAGGAACACCTCACGCCCGCCTATCTGGCGCTGAACCCTGACGGGGTGGTGCCGACGCTGTTGCATGACGGACAACCGGTCTTGGACAGTTCGGTTATCATGGAATATCTGGACGACGTTTTTGCGGACAGGCCGCTGTCGCCTGCTTCGCCGCTGGGGCGTGCAAAAATGCGCAAATGGTTACGGTTCATCGAAGAGGTGCCAACAACCGCGATCCGCATTCCCAGTTTCAACAAGGTGTTCATCCGCCATCGCAAAGATCTAACCGAACAAGACCTGACGGCGGACACCGAAAAACGCACACTTAGACGCACGTTTTATCAGGAAATGGGGCGACACGGGTTTTCCAAGGCCCGTCTTGATGAATCGATTGACCGGTTGCGCGAAACCGTGGACCGGATGGATGCCACGCTGGCCAAATCCGAATGGTTGTGCGGTGATGCGCTGACGTTGGCGGATTTTTGCGTTGTGCCCACGATTGACCGGATGCGCGATCTTGGGCTGGGTGCGCTTTGGGCCAATCACGAACACTTCGCGCGCTGGTGGGTGGCCATTCAGGCGCGACCCGCTTTCGACCAAACCTATGCGCCCGGTTCGCGGGTGTCGGATATATATCAGGACTTAAAGGAAGAGGCATGAAACTCGTCACTTTTGAAAAGAACGCACAACAGGCCATTGGAATCCTTGAGGGAAATCAAATTTCCGTTCTCGAAGGATCGGCAAATCCGGCCTTTGCATCAATGCTGGCTCTGATCGAATCCGGCGACGAAGGTCTGGCCGCCGCGCGCGCCGCACAATCAGCAGCCCCCAAGGAAGACGTGGCAGCCGTGCGGTTAAAGGCGCCGGTGCCCGTACCGGTTCAGATGCGCGATTGCCTGGTGTTTGAACAGCACCTGCGCCAGGCGCGCGCCAACCGGTATCTGTGGGATCCAAAAGCGACCAAGATGAACCCCGAAGATTTCAAGATGCCACAGGTCTGGTATGATCAGCCGATCTATTACAAGGGCAACCGGTTTTCGGTGTCCGGCCCCGAGGATGAAATCATCTGGCCCAAGGGCGAAACCCGGCTGGATTTCGAACTGGAACTGGGGATGTTCGTGGGCAAGGGCGGGTGTGATATCCCCAAGGAACAGGCGATGGACCACGTGTTCGGGTTCACCTGTTTTAACGATTTTTCGGCCCGTGATCATCAGATGAAAGAAGGGGCAGGTGGGCTTGGCCCGGCCAAGGGCAAGGATTTCCGCACCGGCAATGCCATGGGACCATGCCTTGTCACCAAGGATGAAATCGGGGACGGCTCAGGGTTGACCATGGTTGCCCGCATCAACGGAGAGGAATGGTCGCGCGGCACGTCATCGGACATGAACCATTCGTTCGCGCGGATCATCGAACACGTCAGCCGGGATGAAAACCTTCAGGCCGGGGAATTCCTTGGGTCCGGAACGGTTGGCGGTGGGTGCGGGCTTGAACTGGGGCGGTTCCTGAACCCCGGCGATATCGTCGAACTGGACATCGAAGGGATCGGGGTTCTGCGAAACCGCATTGCGGGCGCGCGCCGCTAACCCGTTGGCGGGCAAAATCCGTTTTGCATCCAGGCGCTGAACCGTCGGGTTTGCGGGCATTGTTCAGGTGGATTTCCGGGCAAACCCCGTGATGTCGGGGCGGGCTAATGTCATGACAGATGGCTGTTTTCCCCGATTGACCACTTGCCTACCGATCGGAAAGTAGGAAGGATGCGCGCCAAAAGGTAAGTGACCATTAGGGAGAAATGTCATGGCCCCGCAGAAACCCGGACATCTGTCGCATCTCAAAATTCTGGATTTGACAGATTACCGTGGGGCCATTGCTGGCCGCGTCTTTGCACAATTGGGCGCAGACGTGGTTCAGGTTGAACATCCCGACGGAACCTCAAGCCGTTTTCAGCCCCCATACGATAGTGACGGTGATTCCCTTTTCTGGGCGGCCTATGGCGCGGGGCGGCGATCCATCGCGCTGGACCTAAAGGCGTCTGGGGATTTCGAAACGTTCAAGGACCTCGTGCGCCGCGCCGATATCCTGATCGAAAGCGGCAACCCGGCCGAGGATGATCTGCTGAATGCGGCCGAAATGTCCGCGTTGAACCCCGGCCTGATCCACGCCGTTGTTACACCCTTCGGGCTGGACGGTCCGAAATCGAAATACGCCGACAGCGAATTGATCATCTGGGCATCGGGCGGACCGTTGTTGCCGGTGGCGGCGGTTGCCGAGCAACCCTATCGCATTTCGGTGCCTCAGGCGTATCACCATGCCACCATGGATGCGGTTCAGGGCGCGTTGGTCGCCTATTTCGAACGCAAGAAATCCGGGCTTGGCCAGCGTGTCGAAGTGTCGGCGCAGGCATCGGCCACGCAATCCACCCTGTCGATGAGCCTGGCCGGCGCGGTCGGGCACCCGAATTATACGCTGCGAAAATCGGTCGCCAGCATCAAGAAACAGCCTGATCTGTCCGGGTCCGGCGCGCGCACCAACAAATCGAAATGGCAGGTTCAGGATGGTCTGGTCGAAATGCACCTGGCCATGGGGCCTGCGACGGGTCGTTTCACCAACAAGCTGTTTGAATACCTGAACCGGGTCGGCGCCAAAGGGGCCGAAGAGTTTGCCAATTGGGATTGGCCCACGCTGCAGGACCGGATCATGGACGACGAGATCGACGAGGATGATCTGCAACGCGCGCGCGATTGTGTTGGCGAATTTCTGGAACCGCTGCACAAATACGATGCGGTTGACATCGCGCTTAAGGAAAAGGTGTTGATGGCACCGATTTGCACGATCGTCGATTTGCTGAAATCCGAGCATTTTGAGGCGCGCGATTTCTTTCGCGAGGTGCCGTTTAAAGGCAAGACATTGCATCAACCCGGCCCGTTCGCGCGCTATATCGACGGCGCCTTTGTCCCGCTGAGCGAAGCGCCGGGGATCAACGCCGACGGCGATGCCATCCGCAAGGATTGGCTGGGGCAGGCACCGGTCGCATTTGCCGGGTCCGGCAAGGCGGAAAGCCCGCTGGCGGGTGTTAAGATCCTTGATCTGGCGTGGGTTGTTGCCGGTCCGATGATCGGGCGGAACATGGCCGATTTCGGCGCGACGGTGATCCGGGTGGAAAGTTCGAAACGGGTTGAAACCGCACGGTTGTTGGGGCCGTTCCCCGGCGGTGAGATCGACAAATTCCGGTCGGGTCAGTTCGAAAACTGCAACACCGGAAAATTCGGCCTGTCGCTTGATCTTGGCAGCGCCGAGGCCCGCGCCGTTCTAATGGACCTTGTGGAATGGGCCGATGTCGTCGTCGAAAGCTTTGCCCCCGGTCAAATGGAACGCTGGGGTTTGAATTACGAAAAGCTGGCTGAACGCAATCCATCGCTGATCATGCTGTCAACGTCTTTGATGGGGCAGGTGGGGCCGTGGTCGAAACTGGCCGGGTTTGGCAATATCGGCGGCGCGATGTCCGGGTATCAGCAATTGGTCGGCCCCGAAGGCGGGTTGCCCGTCGGCCCCTATGGTCCCTACACGGATTATGTCGGGCCGCGTTTCGGGCTTGTCGCGTTGCTTAGCGCGCTGGATCACCGTGAAAAAACCGGGCAAGGCGGCTGGATGGATGTTGGTCAGGCCGAAACCGGGATGCAATCCATGGCGGATCGGTTCGCTGATTATGAGGTGAACGGAACGATTGCCAAATGCGTTGGTAACCGTGATCCATTGGTCGTGCCCAACAATGCCTATGCCTGCATCAAAAACGGGGATGACGACCGCTGGATCACCATTTCGGCCCGCAATGATGAGGATTGGGCGCGCTTGGCGCAGGAAATCGGCAGTCCGCTTGCGGATGATGCGGCCCTGCGGACCCGAGAGGGGAGAAAAGCCAACGAAGCCAGGATCGACGCGGTCATTTCGGATTGGTGCGCGGGGCAGCATTCCACCGAGGTTGAACACCGCCTTCAGGCGATTGGCGTGCCCGCCCATATCGCGGCATCGGCCGACGATATTTATGCCGACGAACAGATCAAGGTGTGGGAACATTTTGTCAAAGTGCCCCGCGGCACGGGCGAAGACAGCGTTGTCGAAGCCTGTCGATGGCATCTGTCACGCACCCCGGCATCGCCGCAACGCGCCAGCCCGGAATACGGGCGCGACAATGGCCATGTGCTGGGCGAAATCCTGGGATATGACGCGGCACGCATTGCGGCACTTGACGAAGCGGGCGCTTTGACCTGAGCGTGGCGCGCGCGCGGGTCGGCGTGACGGGCATCGCTTTGGTGCAGCGCCGCTAGCCCTGTTCGAATTCGGCCGGACCCACGGCGGTCTGGGCGGGGGGGCGTTCAGTTTTGGCCATGTCAATAATCGCGCTGCGGGTTTCGACCCATGCAACGGCGCAGGATTTCATGCGCCTTTCATAGTCAGCAGGGCGATCGTTGCGCACCGCTTCTTCTGTCAGGCCAAGGACATGGCACAAACGCCGCGCCCCGAGCGTTGCCGCGCCACCGGACAGCCTGTGCAGGTCTTCGGCCAATTCGGCGGCAGGGGGCGTGGATCGGGCGGATTGATCAAGGAACAGCTTGTCACCATCCGCGATAAAGCGTTCGACGATCCCCGACATTTGACCCGCCATCGTTCCCGAAGTCAGTTGTTGCAAAACGTCCGGATTCAGAACCGGCAAGGCGCTGCTGGTCGCCGGGTTTTCCGCAGGTCGGGAAAATGCGGTGTCCGCCTCGGCCAGGATACGGCGCAGATCCGCGCTGCTCAGGGGTTTGGCGGCCATGGAATCCATTCCTGCCTCGCGGAGCGCCGTTGCGATTTCATCACCGATATGCGCGGTCAGGGCCACGATGCGGGTCATTTTGTTGGGGCCGGTGCTGGCGCGGATGTCGCGTGTGGCTTCGATCCCGTCCTTAACCGGCATAGATACGTCCATCAGGATCAGGTCGAACCGGCGCGTTTCTGCCATGCGGATGGCCTGGTCGCCGTCGTGTGCCTCGCTCACCGCATGGCCATGTCGGGACAGCATCCGGCGGGCGACGAACCGGTTGGTTGGGTTGTCTTCCACCAACAGGATCGCCAATTGTCGCGCGGGCGGCTGGGTGTCATCCGATGACACCGGCGGGCTGTCCACGGTTGCGGTCACAACGGGCGCGTCGGGGATGTCTACTTTGGGCAGGGGCAGGGTAACGCAAAACAGGCTGCCTTCGCCTGCGATGCTTTCGACGCTGATGTCACCATCCATACGCCGCGCCAATTGGCGCGCAATCCCAAGCCCAAGGCCCGTTCCCTGAATCTGTCTACTGACGGCACTGTCCAGACGCACGAAATCGTCAAATATGTGATCAATCTGATCCTCGGGAATGCCCAGACCTGTGTCCGCGACCTGAATTTCAATCATGTGCGCGTCCAGCCGTTCAACTGAAATTGTCACCTCTCCGTCGTGGGTGAATTTGACGGCGTTCGACACGAGGTTCAAAAGGATCTGGCGAATGCGGCGTTGATCGCCGGTAACCGTGCCAATTGCGGGTTCGTCAATGCGCACAAGGCGGTTCCCATTGGCCTTTGCACGCGGTTTTTCGGCATCAAGGATCGCACCGACAAGGTCATCGAAATTGAAATCGTCGGATTCCAGTTTGGTGCGGCCTTCGATCTGGGTGATATCCAGAACATCATTCACCAGATCCAGCAACAGCTGGGCGGACTGGCGCAGGACAGGCACAAACCGTTTGCGAATTTCCCCTTCGGGTTCATCGTGCATCAGGTCAATCGTGCCGATGATACCATTCAAAGGTGTGCGCATTTCGTGGCTGACAATGCCCAGGAACCGTGCCTTGGCCCGTTCCCCGGCAAGGGCGCGATCACGGGATTCCTTCAGTTCGGCCTCGGCCAGGATCTGATGCGAGATATCGCGGATAACGCATACGGACACCTCGGCGCCCTCCCTGTCGGTGACGTCCAGCGACAATTCGACGGGAAAACTCGTGTCGTCCAGGTGTTGGCCAATCAGGCGATGCCCGGTCGCGCCCGGCGTGGCGTGAAGGGCGCGCAGGTCGCTGGCGTTGATCGGGCGACGGTGATCAGAGACATCCTGTTTCAGAAGTGTGCCAACACTTTGGCCCGTCATGGCCGCGCGGGTATGGCCGAACATCGCCTCGGCGGCTTCGTTTGCGGTTTCGATCTTTCCGCGTCGGTTCAGCACCAGCAAGGCATCGCGTGACGTGGAAACGATCGTGGCAAGGCGCGAGGATGTCTTTTGAATCTCGCGGGCGCGGCGTTCATTCACATTGGCCAGATGGCGAAAAATGAACACGAACATGCTGAGCATCACGAGAAGGATGAACGTAAAAAATGCGAGCCGGTACAAAACGTTACCGGCATCCTGGCGGGCGCGGTCGGAATCAGCGACAAGTTCCTGATTGCCGATGGTCAGAATGGCCCGCACATCCGGGCGCAAGGTTTCCAGTTCGGTCCAGATCTGGGGGATGGCGGCGAACAGGGCGGCGTCGGTTCCGTCTATCCATGGCACCATTGCCTTGATCGCGCGGTCCGAATTTTCAAATCGTCCGTCAATGCGTTCTGAAAACAGGGCGGTCGCGTATAGCGGGCTGGTGGAAAGGGTTTCGTAACGCGAATACAGAATGTCATAGCGTTTGCGCAGTTCGGCAAGGGCAATGGTTCTTTGAATTGTATCGCTGTCGGTTGTTAACGCAGAAGCGCGATCAACCGCGATTGAGAATTCCAGAAATTCGACCTCAAGCTGGGAAAGGGTCCATTGAACACTGTCGGCGGGCGAAGAGGCCAGGTCGTTCAGTTTGTCGCGCACCTCGGTCATCAGATAGACCACGACGACCAGGCTTAGGCCCGTAATCGCCCCAAGGATAACCATGCGCAGGGCGCGCGCGTCAAAACTGGCCCAGTCTCTCTCACGCGCCATTCATGCCCCCGGTGGCAATCCTGCGGTTTGGCTTTGGCGGTTGAGGATTACTCGATCTCGACCCGGTCGAGCTGCCAAATCGAATTCGCATAAATAACCTCGCTTCGCAGGATCGGGTCGGCATCATAGTTATAGACCAACCACAAAGGGCCTTTGTCGCGCAGAGTCATCGCGGCACCATTTCGTTGATAGGCGATCAGGGCATCATCGCTGGAACGGGTGCCTGTTTCAATACTGACCTGATATCCATTGGCCGCAACCAACGTCATTGATGCGTTGCCGTTCACACCCAATTCATTCAGGAATTCGGGCAGGCGCACGCCCTGGAACGTTTGGGGGGCCTTTGTCCAGATCGTCGTTGTCGTGAATGCGTGACCGGGCAGCGCCCTTAGTCGCGCCAAATCCCACTGGTCTTCGGTGCCATTGGGCAAGACAACGGTCAACAGAACCGGCCCGGTCAAGGGCGGCGTATCCGCAAAGGCGGGCGGCGTTTGCATTAGGCATCCGAACCAGAGCATGCCGGACAATAGAAAAACGCGCATTCTTCCTCACCACTCAATCCGAAAATATTTCCTAAGATAAGGTCGATAATCTTGCTGATTAGTGAACTTATCTTCGGTGCCTGACATATAAAGAGGAATCGTGTAGTTTCGAAGAGTAAAGTTGAGGGCCCGTTTATGGCACGTATTCTGCTGGCCGATGATCATGCGTTGGTTCGCGACGCAATATGCCTGTTTTTGACAGATCTTGGTGGGCATTCTGTCGATTCAGCCCATTCCGTGGATGATGCCTTGTCGGTTCTGGCAACGGTGCCAATGCCGGACCTTGTTCTGCTGGATTACCGTATGCCTGGAATGGAGGACCTGGAAGGGCTTGCGCGTGTCAAAAACCGGCTGCCCGATGTGCCTGTCGCGTTGATCTCGGGGGCGGCGGGACGGACCGTTGCCGAGGCCGCGATCGAGGCAGGCGCAGCCGGGTTTCTACCGAAATCCATGACCCCGCAGGAACTGATCGAGGCGGTGCAGGTTTTGGTGTCGGGTGGCGTTTTTCGATCCTGCGCCGTGGCCGAAGGACACGCCGCCACCGTTGTGACACGGCGGGAATCCGAGGTGTTGCGCGGAATTGCGCGGGGGCTGTCCAATAAGGAAATTGCCCGTGAACTGGACGTGAAAGAGGTCACCGTCAAACTGCACGCCCAATCCCTGAGCCGTAAACTCGGCGCGCGCAACCGAACCCACGCGGCGATGCGCGGCCTGGAGCTGGGGTTGCTGTGATCAGGGTCTTTCGGGCCTTGATTGGATGTGTGGGCGCTTAAAACAATCTTCATTCCTGTCGATCAATAACGGGCGCATCGTTTTTCGTAACGCGATGGACGGTGCATCAACTGATTGATCTGGAACCCCCGGGCAAGGGGCGGTCTGTGGCCCGTGCGGGGCCATTACCACCGAAGTGCCGGGGGGGCTGGGGAAGGGGATTGCAAGTGGCCAATGTGACCAACGAACAATATGCACGCGGCCTTGCCTCGGCCCGGGCGGTGCGGGACGGCGTGCAACGTGTTCTGATCGTTGATGATTCCGAGGCGATGCAAAAATTGGTAAGCCATGCCTTGGGCAACGATCCGCGGCTTGATGTCGTTGGCATTGCGCCGGATGCCTACGTTGCGCGGGACATGATAAAGGAACGCGCGCCGGACGTCCTTGTCCTTGATGTCGAAATGCCAAGGATGAGCGGGCTGGATTTCCTGTCGCGCATTATGCGGTTGCGCCCCATCCCGGTTGTCATGTTTTCCAGCGTCACGCAATTGGGCAGCGACGCGGCCATTCGCGCGCTTGTCCTGGGGGCGGTGGATTGCGTGGCCAAACCACGCGACGGGGTCACCGACGAAGTATTGTCAGTTCTGGCCGACCGGGTTTACGCGGCAGCCACCGCGCGGGTGCTTTTGTCGTCTCCACGGGGCCAAACGATTGAAAAGGTGAACGCCGGTCATGCCGTTGAAGGCGCACGGTGGAAGGGGGATTTCATTCTTGTCGGCGCATCAACAGGGGGCGTCGCCGCCGTCGAAGTCGTGCTGAGCGGGCTGCCGGTCACATCACCGCCGGTGATCGTATCACAGCACATGCCAGAAAGCTTTTTGACCAGTTTTGCCGCGCGGTTGAACAATATCTTGCCGCATGATGTGACCTTGTCGCGTGATGGCGTGCCGATTGAACCGGGCCACATTTATCTGGCTTCGGGCGGGACTCAACATACGGGCATCGCGCGCCGTGACGGGCGGCTTGTGTGTACGGCGATTGACGGGCCCAAACGCAACGGTCATTGCCCGTCGGTGGATGAATTGTTTCTTAGTGCCAAGGAATTTGCGGGGCAGGCCACGGCCATTATCCTGACTGGGCTGGGCCGCGATGGCGCAGAGGGCATGAGGGTCCTTAAAGATGCCGGCGCCTATTGCATTGGTCAGGACGAAGAAACAAGCGTTGTCTATGGAATGCCGCGTGTCGCCGCCGAATATGGTGCGCTCGACGTGCAATTGCCGTTGACGCAAATCGCACCGGCTGTTGTTGAACAAATCGCCAAACGATTCAAAGCGCGACGCCGGGCATGACAATGCGTCAAGTTCCGGCAGGTAAGGGCGTGATGACAATCACCCAGAACGAATTCGCCGTGTCCGCAGACCCTGAATGCATCTTGTCATCGATATTGGGGTCCTGCGTGGCGACGTGCCTTTGGGATCCCGTCAATGCGATCGGCGGCATGAACCACATTCTTGTGGCGCGGTCGGATGCGGGGGCGTCGCGTTGTGACGCTGCGGGCGTCAATGCGATGGAATTGTTGATCAATGCCTTGGTGCGCATGGGCGCCCAAAGGGCAAATTTGAACGCCAAAGTGTTCGGCGGGGCAAAGATGATCACAGGGTTGTCGGATATTGGGCAATTGAACGCGATATTTGTATTGGAATTCCTGGATCGCGAGGGAATTCCTTGTATCGGCAAAAGCCTTGGCGGGGCTTCGGCACGTCAGGTCAGGTTTTTTCCCACCCATGGCCGTGCCCTTCAGAAATCCGTGACCGGTGACGCGCCGGTCGCCGTTCCGGTGAAAAGCGACCCTGAAATCAATGGCAACGATGTAGAATTGTTTTAGGGGTCGTTTGCGCTGCTTCTCTGTCCATGGCGGGGTCAATTGTGCGCACACCAATTGGGCGCCCCCCTGTCAACATCGGCGGGGGCGCAAAGTGTCTCGCTCTAACGCGGAAATGCCATAGCAGCGTTTTTGTGGGCTAAAACCAGATGTCACCGTCTTCGTCACCGGCCGATTGTTCATCCGGGCGCAATCCATCAACGCTGCCGTGCATATCGACAACGCTGCGCAACACATCATAACTCACCTGGCGTCCTGTGACCCAGGCAAGGTTGGGACCAAGAAGCGTCAACATGCCCGCAACATCCTTGAGCGATTGGCGCAAGAAATCCACCCGTTGAAGGGTGTGGATCGTTTCGGGCGCGACGGGCTGGCATTCACAAATGGTATCCGCAAGCGTGCTTTCCAACGTCAGCGCCAGCGTTTCCAGGGTGAGGATTTGACCACATAGAACCGAGATCATTTCAGGGGCCGAATGGCCATCGTCGGGTTTCGTTTCATTCAATTGGGTCTGTTCGTTTTGCCCGTTCGGACCAATCAACTGGTTCGCGGGTTGTGCCGGGGTTCCCATTGTCACAGCCTCCCGACGACGGCCTCGATGCATCCGCGCAAGTCGCTGGGTTCAAACGGCTTCTTCAGGAAATTGTTCATACCCAGCTGACGCCCTTTGTCGATGATTGCCTTGTCGGCCTTTCCAGTGATCAGGATGAAACCGACGCCCTTGGTCTTGGCCGTTGACCGCAAATGATGCAGCAGCTGCAGCCCATCCATGCCGGGCATGTTAAAGTCTGAAATCACAAGGTGAACCGGGCTTTTTTCGAGAACCTTCAATGCGCCGGGGCCATCACTGGAGGTGGCGACGTTGGGGATCCCGAATCCATCCAACGCTTGGGTGATCAAACCGCGGCTGGTGGACATGTCGTCCACCACCATGATCCTCAACTGATCTCTAAGGGCCATGCGGTTCTCCTGTTAGCGGGTTGGGGCGGATGCCGATTTGCCATCGGCCGCGCGATAGGCGGTCAGCCCGACGGATTGGTACAAGGGTAAGGATGTGTCGGTCACCCGTTCGGAATGTCCCAGAAAGAACCATCCGTCATCGGACAACGCATTGCGAAACCGGGGCCACAGCGATGACTGCGTTGCAAGATCGAAGTAAATCACAACGTTCCGGCAAAAAATAATGTCGAACTGCCCACGCATGGGCCATTCGCGCAATAGGTTGAGCTCTCGGAACCGGACGAGTTTGCGAACCTGCGGTGCCACCACCATTGCGTCCGAGTTTTTCTTTTTGATCAGGAAATCGCGCTGCATGTCCTTGGGAACGGCTGAAACCTGTTGCGCGGTATATGTCGCCTCCTGCGCGGTGGTCAGGATCTTGGGGTCAATGTCGCTCCCCAGAATGAGAACATCCCGTTGGCTTAGGTCCGGTGCCAGCGCGAGCATCTCCATCGCGATCGAATAGGGTTCCTGACCGCTGGAGCATCCGGCGGACCAAATCCGGACGCGGCCGCCGGCCCGTGCTCTTTCGATCAGGGGGGGCAGGGCCTTGGTGCGCAGTATCTCGAAATGGTGCGCCTCTCGGAAGAAATGTGAAACATTGGTCGTCAGAGCCGAGATCATGAACCGACGTTCGGCCACACCTTCGCCGGAACAGACAAATTCGGAATAGGCATCCAGATCAGACAGGCCCAGGTCGCGCAGGCGCGTTCTTAGGCGGGACTGCACCATCGTTGCCTTGCCCGGGGGCAGTATCAAACCGGCCTCTTCCTTGGCCAAGACCGATATGGCGTTGAAGGCGGACTCGCTCATCGGGCGCATGTCCTGGGGCGGGCTTCCCAACGTCGTCATGCGGCTTCGTCCGTGCGCGCGGGCACGACGGATGCCAGATCAAGAACACGGATCATCCGATCATCGATGACGGTCAGTGCCCGCACCACGGCCATCTGGGGATCCGTAGACATGTCAGGTGGCGTTTGCAGATCATCAGAGGTCATCGCCACGATGTCTGAAACCGCGTCCACCAAAAGGCCGGTCAGCACCCCGTTCAAATGGACAACGATAATTACATTTCGGTCATTGGTTTCATGAGATACCAAATTCAGTCTAAGCGCCAAATCCATCACCGGCAGGACCGTGCCACGCAGGTTAATGACGCCGCGCATATAGGCCGGGGCATGCGGCATCGGCGTTGTGCGTGTCCAACCGCGAATTTCGCGTACTGACATGATATCTAGGGAATATTCCTGGTCCGACACCCGAAAGGTCAAAAGCTCAAGGTCTTTGTTTGTTGCGGTGTTCGCCATGTTAGGCCTTCCTTTCTAGGGCGGCGCGGTCGGCTGCGCGCGCGGGGCCAGCGCCCGAAATAATGTCGGCAGGATCAAGGATCAGGGCGATCTGTCCATCGCCAAGTATGGTTGCCGCAGCAATGCCGGGAGCGCGGTAAAAACTGTCATCCAGCCCTTTGATCACGACCTGGCGTTGATCTTCGATTCCGTCGATGACAAGCGCGGCGCGGTTGTCATCGTCCAGCGAAATCAACAGGACGATGGAGCCGGAGTGATCCGTTTTGGCATCGCGATAGCCCAGCATCGCCCCAAGGTCGTAAAGCGGGACAAAGCCACCGCGCACACGCACAACATAGGCGCCGGGGCGCAGCATCTGAACGTCATCAGATGACAGGGACAGCGTTTCGACGACGACGTTGAGCGGAAGAACCAATGTTTCCCCCGCGACATCCACCACCATTCCGTCGAGAACGGCGAGGGTCAGGGGCAGGGAGATGGTGAAAGTGGTGCCCTTGCCGGATTCTGACGTGATAGAGATGCGCCCGCCCAATTGCTGGATCGCGGTTTTCACGACATCCATGCCCACGCCGCGTCCGGATAGGTTTGACACTGTTCCGGCTGTCGAAAATCCGGGCAGGAACAACAGGTTATCGACTTCGGAATCGGTCAGCTGGGCATCCGGCGGGATCAACCCCTTGCTGGCGGCGATTTGTTGAACGCGTTCGCGATTGATGCCCGCGCCGTCATCCGACACTTCGATGACGACACGTCCCGATCTGTGCGCCGCCGTCAGGCGAACGACACCTTCGGCGGATTTGCCGGCGGCCAGGCGGTCTTCGGTGCTTTCCAATCCATGATCGACGGCATTTCGGATCATATGTGTCAGCGGATCGGCCAGGCGTTCGATGACGGTCTTATCGACTTCGGTTCCTTCGCCTTCGCTGGCCAGGCGTACTTCCTTACCGACGGCGGCGGATGCTTCGCGGATGATCCGCGACATGCGTTGAAACAGCGATTTCACCGGCTGTGCCCGGATCATCATCACACTGTCCTGAATGTCGCGTGTCAGGCGTTGAAATTCCTCTAGCCCGTTCATCGCGTCCGAATGGGGTGAAAGCCCTGCGGATTCAAGGGATTGGGTCAGCATTGCCTGATTGATCACCAATTCGCCGACAAGGTTAACAAGGCGTTCAATCCGCTCCAGATCCACGCGGACCACGGATTTCGCCGCGGATTTCTCGGACGGTTTTTTGGGCGCTTCGGCGGTGTTTGTTTCTGTTATTTTGGCGGCTGTCGGGGGTAGGGCGACGACATTTCTGGTGTCAATTTCGGTCGTATCCGACGCCTCGGGGTCTTGTGGTGCGCTTTCGGGCACGGGGGTGATGCCGGCTGGGGGGGCACTGGCATCGGAGGCGCCAGGAATATCTGTTGTGTCCGCATCGTCACCTGCATCGTCGCGCGAAATCTCAAGGGTGCACAAACTGTCCACAAATTCGAAAACGCCGCGAATTTCGTCTTCGTCTGACGCGGACGAAAGGGTGATCGTCCATGCCAGATACGGGGTTTCGGGGTCCAGTTCGATCAACGATGGCAGGTCCGATTGATCACATTCAATCGTTGCTTCGCCCAGTTCGGCAAGGTTGCGCAGCAGGGTCTGGGGTTCGTTTCCGGTTTCGTAGAGTTCGAATTCCGGTTTGAAATGGATGCGCCAGACAGGCAGGGTTTGCGCGCCATCATCACCGCCAAGGTCGGGAAGATCCAGTGTGAATCCAAGAGGTTGAAAATCTTCCTCTGCGACTTCTTCTTCGACGGTGTCGCCCAGAAGCTTGTCCAGTTCAGCAAGCAGGGCGTCGCTGTCTTCGGTTGGTGCGATCAGGTCGTCGCGGCAGGCGCGCACAAGGTCGGACAGATGATCGGCGGCTTGGAAAAATAGTTTGATGTCATCATGGGTGGGGGTCAGCCGGTTCGAGCGGACCTCGTCCAGGACGGTTTCGTAGCGATGCGCAAAGCGCACAAGGGATTCCAACCCGAATGCGCCGGCACCGCCCTTGATCGAATGCACCGCACGAAACACGACATTGATGGTTTCAGCGTCATCGCCGCCGTCGTCCATTTCGGTCAGCCCGTCCTGGAGCGCTTCGAGAAGTTCCTCGCATTCGATGAAAAAGGACGCCCGGATTTCCGCCATCGGGTCGATTTGATCGCTCATATCGGCATCCTACCCCGCTACCATTTGCAGTGCTTTGATGAGTTTCACGGGATTGAACGGTTTGACGATCCAACCGGTCGCGCCCGCGTTGCGGGCCCGCATTTTCAGTTCCGGCGCGCTTTCCGTTGTCAGGACAAGAATGGGGGTGGCGCGGTGGCAGTCCTGGGATCGCACCGCGTCGATAAAGCCGAACCCATCCATGCGCGGCATATTGATGTCTGTGATAATGGCATCCGGTTCCAAACCATCCAGAACCTCGATCCCGTCAACCCCGTCTTCGGCGACGTGAACGGTGAACCCGGCGGGGACAAGAGCAAGGCGGATCATGTCCCGCATTGTTCGGCTGTCATCCACGGCTAGCACGGTCAGGTTCATGCGCCCGCCTCCGCTATGGTTTCGGGGGTAAAGCCAAGCGACGACAATTGCGCCAGGACCCGATCCGAGGTGTTGATCATGGTGAACCCATGTCCGGCCTTGCGCAGGTCACTGGCGGTGCACAGCAATACCTGAAGGCAGAGCGCGCCAAGGTGGGTCACCTCGGAGGCATCGACAACGATGTCCCCGCCAAGCCGCGCCTTGAGTGCCTTGGCAAGCGGTTCGGCCGCGGGCAGATCCAGCCGCGGTTGCAGGGCCAGCGCATCAGTCATGCGATACCGCAAGACATAGGCAGAACAAATCTATCATGGCCGGCACCTCCGGTTCTGGATCACGTTCCGCAGGTTTTAGGCCCGCCAGCGTTAAGAGGCCGTTACACGCCGCAACAGTTTTCCAGAAATCGGGCCAAGGCCCGCAGACGAAAACAGGCCGGGCGATGTGCCCGGCCTGTCATTTTGGTGGTAAGGTGTTGTTTCTTATCGGTTATCCAGCCAATGCCTGGTTCAGGTTTTCATCAACTTTTTCAAGGAATCCCATCGTGGTCAGCCAGCTTTGGTCTGGCCCGACCAACAGGGCAAGGTCTTTGGTCATCGACCCGGATTCGACTGTTTGGACAACCACTTTTTCCAACGTTTCCGCGAAATGCATCAGGCGATCGTTGTCATCAAGTTTGGCCCGGTGTTTCAGCCCGCCGGTCCAGGCATAGATCGACGCGATCGAATTGGTTGATGTCGCTTCGCCCTTTTGGTGCTGGCGATAATGACGCGTGACCGTGCCATGTGCGGCCTCGGCCTCAACGATCTTGCCGTCGGGCGTCATCAACTGGCTGGCCATCAGCCCAAGCGAGCCGAACCCCTGCGCCACGGTGTCGGATTGCACGTCTCCGTCATAGTTTTTGCAGGCCCAGACGAAACCGCCGTTCCATTTCATTGCACAGGCCACCATGTCGTCAATCAAACGGTGTTCATAGGTGATCCCGGCCTCTTTGAACCTGTCCGCGAATTCCGTGTCGAACACCTCCTGGAAGAGGATCATGAACTGGCCGTCATATTGTTTCAGGATGGTGTTCTTGGTTGATAGATAGAGCGGCCATTTCATGCCCAGGGCGTAATTCATCGACGCGCGCGCGAAATCGCGGATCGAGTCATCGAGGTTGTACATCCCCATGAACACACCCGAAGAAGGGGCCTGAAACACCTCGCGTTCCTCAACGGTTCCGTCATCGCCCACGAATTTCATCGTCAGCGTTCCGGGGCCGGGGAATTTCATGTCGGTTGCCTTGTATTGGTCACCAAAGGCATGGCGTCCGATCACGATTGGCCGGGTCCAGCCGGGGACAAGGCGTGGCACGTTGTTGCAGATGATGGGTTGGCGGAACACAACGCCGCCCAGGATATTGCGGATCGTCCCGTTGGGGGATTTCCACATTTCCTTGAGGCCGAATTCCTCAACCCGCGCTTCGTCGGGGGTGATGGTCGCGCATTTGACGGCCACACCGATTTCCTTGGTCTTTTCGGCGGCGTCGATTGTTATCTGATCATTGGTGTCGTCGCGCGCCTCCATCCCCAGATCGTAGTAAAGCAGGTCAATGTCCAGATAGGGCAGGATCAGTTTTTTCTTGATGAAATCCCACATGATGCGGGTCATCTCGTCCCCGTCCATTTCGACGATGGGGTTGGCTACCTTGATTTTGGTCATGGGACTGGATCCTTGGGCTGTTCGGTCACAGCGACCTTCGCAGCAGAACGTTACCGAAGCGAGAAAAAGAAAACGCCGACCCTTGGGCCGGCGCAATCTGTGGTTATCCGATGATCTTGTTCAGCGTCGGGCTGGGGCGCATCACCGCGGCCAGCTTGTCCGGGTCTGGGTGGTAATACCCACCGATATCGGCAGGCTTGCCCTGAACGGCCAACAATTCGGAAAGGATCGCGGCCTCGTTGTCGGACAGTTCCTTGGCCAAGGGTGCGAATTCAGCGGCAAGCGCGGCGTCCGATGTCTGCTGCGCCAGGGCTTCGGCCCAATACCGTGCGAACCAATAGTGGCTGTCGCGGTTGTCGGGTTCACCGACCTTGCGGCTTGGGGATCGGTCATGATCCAGCACACCCTGGGTTGCGGCATCCACTGCCTCGCCCAGCACCTTGGCGCGGGCATTGCCGGTGGCGTCGGCAAGGAACTGGAAACTTTCGCCAAGGGCACAGAATTCCCCAAGGCTGTCCCAGCGAAGATGGTTTTCCTCTTGCAATTGTTGCACGTGTTTGGGGGCCGAACCGCCAGCGCCGGTTTCAAACAACCCGCCACCATTCATCAATTTCACAATCGAAAGCATCTTGGCCGATGTCGCCAGTTCAAGGATCGGGAACAGGTCGGTCAGATAATCCCGCAACACGTTGCCGGTGATGGCGATCGTGTTTTCACCCTTGGTGATGGTGTCCAGCGACGCGATGGTCGCCGCACGCGGGGCCATGATCTCGAACTTGTCCGCGACGCCCTTGGCCTCAAGGATGGGTTTGACATAGGCAATCAACTCGGCGTCGTGGGCGCGATCCGCATCCAGCCAAAAGATCGCGCGATAGCCGGTCGCCTTTTGGCGGGCAATGGCCAGATTGACCCAGTCTTCGATCGGGGCCTTGCGCGCCGAGGCAGACCGCCAGATGTCGCCCGGTTCGACGGCATGCTGATGCAGCACTGTGCCATCCTCAAGGATCATCTTGATCGTGCCCGCCGCGGGGGCCTCGAACGTGGTGGGGTGCGAACCGTATTCTTCGGCCTTTTGCGCCATCAGCCCGATGTTCTGAACCGTCCCGGCGGTGGCCGGGTTCAGTTTTCCATTGGCTTTGAAATACTCGATCGTCGCGTCATAGACCGGTGCATAACAATTGTCCGGGATCACGCAATTGGTGTCGGCTTCTTCGCCCGATGGGCCCCAGCCCTTGCCACCGGCGCGGATCAGCGCGGGCATGGATGCGTCGATGATCACATCCGATGGCACATGCAGGTTCGTGATGCCCTTGTCGGAATTGACCATATACATCGGCGGGCGGGTGGCAGTGATCGCGTCAATCGCCGTTGTGATTTCGGCATCGTCTTTGACACGTTCCAAAAGGTCGCCAAGGCCGGAATTCGGGTTCACGCCCAGATCGGCCATTTTGGCCCCATATTGGTCAAACACCGGGGCAAGCCATGCCTTGACGGCGTGGCCGAAAATGATGGGATCGGACACTTTCATCATCGTCGCTTTCATGTGAAGCGAGAACAACGTGCCTTCGGCTTTGGTTTTTTCGATCTCGTCGGCCAGGAATGCATCAAGCGCCTTGGCGGACATGAATGTGGCGTCAACGACGGTGCCGGCGGGATAGGCAACGCCATCCTTCAACACAGTTTCCCCATCGGCTGTTTCCAGCACGATCTTGGCGGTTGCGGCCTTGTCCAGGGTTGCGGACACTTCGTTGGAATAGAAATCGCCGCCGGACATCGACGCGACGCGCGTCTTGCTTTGTGCTGTCCACTCTCCCATCCGGTGCGGGTTGGATTGCGCGAATTTCTTGACGGCTTCGGCGGCGCGGCGGTCTGAATTGCCCTCGCGCAGAACTGGGTTCACAGCCGATCCCTTGATCGCGTCATATTTGGCGCGCACGGCTTTTTCGGCGTCTGTTGCCGGTGCTTCGGGGTAATCCGGCAGGGCGTATCCCTGTCCCTGAAGTTCCTGAACGGCGGCGACCAATTGCGGCACCGAAGCCGAGATGTTGGGCAATTTGATCACGTTCGCCTCGGCGGTTTTGACCAGATCGCCCAATTCGGCAAGGTCGTCGGTGATCCGCTGGTCTTCGGTCAGGTATTCCGAAAAGGTGGACAGGATCCGACCGGCAAGCGAGATGTCCTTGGTGCCAATCGACACACCGGCCGCCGTCGCATAACGCGCAATGATCGGCAGCAAGGATGCACTGGCAAGTTCGGGTGCTTCGTCAACTTTGGTATAAATGATATCGGGATTGGGGGTCTTGGCCATCGGTGATCCCTTTCGATCAGGTTACGACATAACCGCCAACGCAGGCGCGCCGCGCGCGGTCGGATAGGGTGCCACATGGCCCGTCACATACTGGGCGTCATTTGGCAGGTCATTGTTATGGCCCAGTCCGTCAACCTGGCCGGGTATCTTGCGCGTGGTGCGCGGCCCGGTGGTGGTACGCCTGACTGGAATCGCCTTGGTCGTCTCCTTAGCTGATCTCGGCCCGGCGGGGAACCCATGTATGCAAATGTATACAGAAATTCGACCGCCTGCGCTGACTGGTCGCGTCAGCTGCGTTGCACCCGTTCAAGCCGCCGCATTTTCAGCACCAAGGGCACGGCCAAAAGGGTGAATACCAACGTCCCAAGATAAAGCGGAAGCGCGGAGCCAGAGAACAATTGCGACACGATGGATGCCAGAATGCCCGCGGACACCGTGGAAATTGCGCCAATCACGCTGGCCGCCAATCCGGCGATGTGACCCAGGGGTTCCATGGACAGGGCATTCAGGTTCCCAATGGTCAGCCCCATTTGGTAAAACACGCTCGTCTGCCAGAAAAGGTAGACATAGAATTCGTGATCCCCCGCGATCCCTGTCAGGGTGATCCCTACCATCGCACCGGTCAGGACAAGTGAGACGAACAAGGTTAGCGTCACGATGGCGCGCATTCCGTATTTCACTACGAACCGCGCATTCACCATCGACGATGTCGCACAGAAAACGCCGATCAGGAAAAACCACAGCGGAAAATCGTCAGAGCGGGCAAAGCTTTGGTCAAATACCGGCTGGATCAGGCTGATTGATGTGAACAATGTCGAAAAGATCAACGCCTGCACGGTGATCGACAAACGCACCATCGGCAGGGACATCATTTCCCGCGTGGCGGACCACAGCATGCTTGCGCGAAACGGGCGGCGCGCGGCGGGCGGCAATGGTTCAGGCAGGCGCAATTGAAGCCATGTGGTCGAAATCAGTGCAAACAGGATAAAGGCGGCAAAGATTCCGCGCCACCCGGCAAGGGCAATAATGCCCGAGCCGATCAGCGGCGCGAGGGCAGGGAAAATCGTGAAAACGATCATCACAAACGACATCAGCCGGGCCATTTCCCGACCCGAATAGAAATCGCGCACGATGGCCAGTGACACGATGCGCGGCCCCGCTGCGCCGAACCCCTGAAACAACCGCGCCGCCACCATCAGTTCTATGGACGGGGCCGCCCAGGCCAATGCCGACCCAAAGATATAAAGGCCGGCCCCCGCCACGATCACCGGTTTGCGCCCAAAGGTGTCTGACAATGGCCCCGTTACCAAGGTGCCCAGCCCCATGCCAATGATGAAACTGGACAGGATCAACTGTGCGCTGTTTGGGTTTGACGGGACCAGCTCCATCCCGATCTGGGGCAGGGCGGGCAACATGGAATCAACCGAAAAAGCCACCGTCGCCACCAGCATGGCCAGAAGGGCGACAAGTTCCAGGCGTGCGATTTTTGCGGTCAAAATGGCGGCTCCGTTCGGTGTTGTTTCCGTCGCTATCACAACGCCCTGTCCTCTGCCACGCCTGGTGCGGTCAAAGTGATTGGGCCGCACCACCCGTGTCATTGCGCTGTTGGGATGATCCGTCAGACGGCCGATCCGGGCGGCAAATCGTCTGTCTGGGGTGGCACTTCACCGCCCAACCGACCCAGATCAAAGATCGGGCACGGCAATCTGTCGGCAAAGCCATCGGTCAAGTAGGTCAGATAGGACAGGGGCAGGCGGGCAATCTCAGCCGTCTTCGTTTGGCCCTTGGGTGATTTCGTCAATCACCTTTAGCCAGAGTTCGACCGGTTGCGCACCGGGAACCGCATGTTTTTGCCCGACAACAAAGGTGGGCACTGCGCTGACACCCATTTTGCGCGAATGGGCATCGCGGTCGCGGATCAATGCCTCGTCCGCGTCGGAATCCAGCAGTTTGAGGATGACCGATGCGTCCAGCCCCGCCGCATCCGCAATATCGGCCAATACATCGCGGCTACCGATGTCGCGACCTTCGCGGAAATAGGCGGCGAACAAGGCGTCAACGACGCTGCCCTGTTTCGCTTCGATCCCGGCCCAGTGGATCAGACGATGCGCATCCAACGTGTTGGGGGTGCGCCCGATCGCGTCGAAATCAATTTCGACTCCCTGCGCCTTGGCGTGGTCGCGAATGCCACCGTACACCTCGTCTGCGCGGTCCCCGAATTTCTGCGTCAGATATGCGCGCCGGTCCACACCGTCGCGGGGCATGTCGGGGTTCAACTGGAACGGGTGCCATTCGATGACAAAGGGATGGTCGGGGCGATCCGCCAATGCGCGGTCCAGTTGGGTTTTCCCGATCAGGCACCAGGGGCAGATGGGATCGGACAAAATGTCGAGCTTGACGGTCATAAGTTTCCCTTAGGGTTTGGGGCCTGCGCCTTGGCCGCGTCGATAACAACAACTTGCGACCGGGTCAGCCCATCCTCGCGCGATTTGTGCGCTTGGACAAAGTCAGGGTCCAGCCACATCTGCGCCAACGCTCCGGGTGATGGATAGCGTGTCAAGATGGCCGCGTCCCATGCGCCATCCGCGTTCATCCCAAAGGCAAGAGCGGCGGGACCATAAAACACCTGTTCACCACCCGCGCGCTCAAAGGCCGGCCCGACACCTTGAATATAGTGCTGATAGGCCTGCGCGCCACCATTGGGGGCAAACGCCAACAGGTTCAGGATGAATATCGGGGCTTCTGGCATCGCCAGAATGGCGGACCATTCGGGGCGCGTTGGCACCGCGCCATCCTCACCATGAAGCGTGACAAGGCGATCAATGACCGCGACGTTCATGACTGGCCCTTTTGTTGGTGCCAGATCGGGGCAAGGGCGCGTCGCCGCAATTTGCCGTTTGGGTTGCGGGGAAGTTCAGCCACATGGATGAACCCGCGTGGTTGCTTGTATCGGGCCAGCCGGTCGCCCGCGATGCGCAGCAATTCGGCTTCGTCCAGTGGCTCTGGCCCGGTGTAAAAGGCCATGATCAACCGGGCATCTGCCTTGACCTCAACATCCGTGACACCAATTTCGCTGACGCCGGGAATGTCGCCCAGGGCCGCCTCAACTTCGAGCGGGGACACCCGATACCCGCCTGCATTCATCATGTCATCGGCGCGCCCGTGATAGGCGATTTGCCCGTCTTCGGACATGATCCCAAGGTCACCGGTCAGGAACCATTCGCCGCGCATGCGGGCGCGTGTTTCGTCCTCGGCCCCGAGGTATCCCAGCATCAGGCCCGGATCGCGGTTTGACACGGCTATGACGCCGACATCCCCGATGGGAACCGCCGTGCCGTCGTCTTGCACGATCGCCACGCGGCGTCCCACCTGCGGCGCGCCAAGGCAATCAGGATGGGCGGGGGTGTCGGGGCTGCCTGATATGAATGTGGAACATTCTGACATGCCGAACGCCTCGTAAAGCTTTGTTCCGGCTTTGGAATTCCATTCGCCACGCACCGTGTCCGAGATTTTTTCTCCGGCGGTCAGCCCATGGCGCAGATCGGGCAGATCAATGGTCACGTTTCGGGTCAGGATGCGGCGATAAACGCCTGGTGCGGAAGCAAAAATCGTGGCTTTGTGCTGTTTCATCAACGCCGGAAGGTCGCGCGCGTCCACCCCGGCGGCCGGGATCAACGCCGTCGCCCCAACGGACCACGGGTCCATCAAACCGGTCCCCAGCGTATAGGTCCAATTGAACGCCCCCGCATGCATCAACCGGTCATCCGGGCCAAGCCCGTACCAACCCGCATGCATCATTTGTCGTGCCCAAATCGCGCGATGCGCATGGGCCACCGCGCGGGCATTGCCCGAGGTCCCCGAGGTGTAAACGATATAGCCCAGCCGATCCGGGTCACCCATGTGGAATTCGGCGGGTTTCAGGCCGCGCATGGCATCTAGGGCGGCTTCGTCAATCATCGTCACGCCGGGCAGATCGGGGCAGGCGATCCCGTCGCCCAGAAAAACGGCCCCCGGTGACAGGTCGCGCGCCATCTTGGCCACTTCGCCCGCGGTCAATTGGCTGGACGTGGGCACCGGCACCAATCCGGCGGCGATGGCCCCAAGATAGGCGATGGGGAATTCCACCGTATTGCCAAGGCGCATCAAAACGATATCGCCGGGCGTCAATCCCGCCTGCAGCAATCCGGTTGCGGTGCCCAGCACGGCGGCCTTGATGTCACCAAAGCTCCAGACTTGGGTGTCGGTCAGGCCAATCACCGCCAATGCGACCTTGTCAGGCACCGCATCGGCATGTGCCAGAACATGGGCGGCCATATTAAACGGAGACGGGCAGGGCGCGGGGGGACCCTGATCAAAAATCGACAACATAACCAAAGTGCTAAACCGCACCCAGACGTGTTGCAAGGGGCCGGTTCGCCCCCGGCGCGGCGTTGCACCCGTGACATTCGCCGCCTATAGCTCTGCCTATGGAGCATAACGACCCGAAAACGATCATTCGCATTTCCCGTGAGGGCGGCGAAGACGAACACGCAGAGCCGCTGGACCTTGGGCAAAGGGTGCGCGATCTGCGCAAGGCAAAAAGCTGGACGCTAGAGCAGGCCGCACAAAAGGCTGGTCTGGCGCGATCCACATTGTCCAAGATCGAAAACGGTCAGATGTCGCCCACCTATGACGCGCTGAAAAAGCTGGCGACAGGGTTGGACATTCCCGTGCCGCAGTTGTTCACCCCGCCCGAACGGCCGCAGGTGACCGCGCGGATGAGCGTGACACCGTCGGGCGAGGGAACGGCCCATGCCACGGCCACCTATGAACACGAATTGTTGGCCGAAACTCTGACACGCAAAAACATGCTGCCCTATCGCGCCCGGATCCGCGCGCGCAGCATGGATGAATTTGACGGCTGGGTGCGCCACGACGGAGAGGAATTTCTGTATGTCCTGACGGGTATCCTGCGGCTTTATACAGAATTTTATGAACCGGTCGAAATGCGCCGTGGCGATTCCGCGTATTACGACGCCTCGATGGGGCACAATGTGGTGTCGGTTTCGCCCGAAGACGCGACAATCCTGTGGGTCACATCCCTGGCCTGACGCATCAAAGCATGGGGGCCTTACATGACGCGCACTTTTCGCATTATTTCAGCGTGTTATTCGGAATCGCCCAGCAATCTAGGCAGGACAAACGCGCCGATACCGACCCCGATGATTTGCATCACGATGAACATTGGCGCATGGCCCGGATAAATGCCTGCAAAGGTGTCGCTGAAACTGCGCGCGATGGTCACCGCCGGGTTGGCGAAACTGGTCGATGATGTGAACCAATAGGCCCCGGTGATATATATTCCAACCATCGCTGGAACGGCTTCGGGGCGTGCTTTCAACCCGCCGAAAATGGTGAAAAGCAATCCAAAGGTGGCGATGATCTCTGAACTCCACTGGGCCAGTCCGGTGCGGTGCATGGTGGTTGATGTTTGCAGGATCGCCAGATCAAACATCAGGTGGGACAACCAGACGCCGACAATCCCGCCCACGATCTGAACCCCGATCATCACAAGGGCCAGACCGGGCGCGACATCACCGCGCAAGGCAAAGGCCAGCGTGACCGCCGGGTTGAAATGCGCGCCCGAAATCGGGCCGAGAACGGTGATAATGACGAAAAGCATCGCGCCGGTTGCCACGGCATTGGCCAACAACGCCAACCCGGTGTTTCCGCCCGACAGCGTTTCGGCCATGATGCCCGATCCGACGACACCGATCAAAAGGAACGCGGTGCCGATCGCTTCGGCCCAGAGAACGCGATTCATGTGCGCCCCGTGCGATCCAACAACGCCTTAAGGGCACCGGCGTCCAGCGTTTCGATATTGTGATCCAGCAGGCGTTCGGCCCGCCCACGCAGGATGTCATAAGCCGTGCGAAACCCGATCTCCCAATCCGCCTGGTCCAACGCGGCGGGGTCTTCGACCCCCCAATGGGATCGCAATGGGGCACCGGGCCACATCGGACAGGTTTCCCCTGCGGCTGACCCGCAGACCGTTATGACGATATCCATATCCGGGGCCCCGGGGCCTGCGAATTCATCCCAGCTTTTTGATCGGGCGTGCGACGTGTCGTGGCCCATTTCCTCAAGCAGTTTCAGGGATTGGGGATGCACTTTGCCCGCTGGCTGGGAACCGGCGGAATAGGCGCGCACGCGCCCTCCGCTCAGGTCATTAAAGATTGCCTCAAGCAGGATCGAGCGGGCCGAATTTCCGGTACACAAAACAAGTATATTCATACGTCAGCCACATAAAATGGTCAGGTAACAGGATTATGACGCCGATGCCTTATGGCTCCATCCACCACACTTCGGGCAGGAAATAAACGCTGTCACCATAAGCAGGGATCACATCGGGGTGCTTCATCTTTGCGTCATGGGCAATGCGCGACACATCAAAACTATAGAGAGGAATGACATATCGCCCCGCGGTCAGCAGACGGTCCAATGCCCGCACCGCATTTGTGAAATCCGCGCGCCCCTGTGCGCCCAGCATGGCGTCGATCATCGCGTCGATGGCTGCGCTTTTCGCGCCCATCAGATTGCGTGACCCCATTTGATCCGCTGCGCGGCTGCCCCAATACAGACGTTGTTCATTGCCGGGTGACAGTGAAAATGACCGCCGCACAAAGCTGACATCGAAATCAAATTCGCTTTGGCGCAGGTTGTATTGCGCGTTATCAACGGCAAGCACTTTGACATCAATACCAAGCCTTTCCAATGACTTGACGTATAGATCGGCGATCGAGGCGTATTCGCTTGCCCCTTGGCGCAACAAAATGTCAAAGGTGAAGGGCACGCCGTCGGGGCGGGTCATCACGCCATCTTTCACGCTGAACCCCGCAGATTCGAACAGGGCCATGGCCTTGCGGATGTTGGCGCGGTTCCGGGCCGATCCATCCCCCTTGGGCAAAACATATCCCGTCAATGCTTCGGCGGGGATCTCATCGGTGAATGGGGCCAACAGATCCCGGACCGCCCCGTCGGCCGCCCCGTCCGCCATCCCCAGGTCCGATCCTGAGAAATACGAGGTGATGCGCGGCTGGCGACCCCGTGTGACGACATCATTGATATATTCAAAGTTAAACGCATGGATCAGCGCATCGCGCACCCGGATGTCATCAAACGGTTTGCGGCGTGTGTTGAACACATAACCTGTAATGCCGGATGGCTTTGAATTCCCGAATTCCTCTTTCACGATGGCGCCGGATTGAACGGCGGGGAAATCGTAATCCCGCGCCCATTTTTCGGCGTTGAATTCGCGCAGGAACGATAGTTCGCCTGCCTTGAAGGCCTCAAACAGCACGCCCTTGTCGCCATAGAATTCGATGCGCACTTCGTCGAAATTTCCGGTGCCGCGCCGAATGGGCAGGTCAGCGCCCCAGTAATCGGGATTGCGTTTCAGCACCACGTTGCGCGATGCCTCAAAGCTTTCGATGACATAGGGGGCGCTGCCGATTGGCGCTTCTTCGATCGTGGCGTCGGCAAAATTCTTGCCCGACCATTGCGCGCGTTTCAAAATGGGCCGCAACCCGGCAATAAGGGCCAGTTCGCGATCCACGTCGCGGAATGTCAGGCGCACCTTGCGTTCGCCGGTCTGTTCAATTGACGCGACCCGTGTCCAGAACCCCAGGTAACGGGCATTGCCCTGCGTTCCCAATGTTTGAAACGACCAGATCACATCATCCACGGTGACGGGGCTGCCGTCGGAAAACCGGGCCTCGGGCCGCAGGGTGAATTCAACCCACGAGCGATCGTCGGGCACCTCGACCGATTCGGCCAAAAGACCGTAAAGCGTGAAGGGTTCGTCCTGTGACCGGTACATAAGGGATTCATGTGTGAGGTATCGCAATTGCCAGGGCGGGGTGCCTTTTTGCACAAACGGATTGACGCTGTTGAACCCACCGGTGTTTCCAGTGACCAGCCGCCCGCCTTTGGGCGCATCGGCCCGCACATAAGGTAGCGCCACAAAATCCGGTGGTAGGGCAGGTTCGCCATACATAGCTATGCCGTGGCTCGACTCGGCCTTGGCCGGACCAACGCCCGAGAATCCCGAAAAAATCGCGCAAACCGCCAAAGAGGCGAGGAAATACACCGGTCTCATATTCGCAACAATCATGCTCTGCCCTTGTTTTATTGCGTGGAACCGTACCGGTGGATTCATCCCTTAGCAAACTTTGTGCTTTGACGTTGGCGAAGGAAGGCTTATAAAGGGGGCACTGCTCGATAGGTTTCTTGCCTGTATGAAACCTGCCTCAATAACTTAACGCCGGCTTCGCGCCGGCGTTTTTTTTTGCCTTTTTGCGGGCTGGGGACGGGCGTGTTCATCTTCTTTGGAATTGATGGCAAAGCCTGTGTGCATTTCGCACCTGCAGCACTAATATATTGGCCAGAACACACAGGAGGCACCTCATGTCGCTCAGCGGAAAAACCGCCGTTATCACTGGCTCCAACTCGGGGATCGGGTTGGGCATTGCGCGTACCCTTGCCGGGGCCGGGGCCAATGTCGTCATCAACTCGTTTACCGATTCGCAGGGTGATCACGATATCGCCAGGGAGATTGCCGATTCTTTCGGGGTTCAGGCGCGCTATATTCAGGCGGATATGTCCAAGGGGGATCAGTGCCGCGCGTTGATCGAACAGGCCGGGGCCTGTGACATCCTGGTGAACAACGCCGGGATCCAACATGTGGCCGCGATCGAGGATTTTCCGACCGAAACCTGGGATGCGATTATCGCGATCAACATGTCATCTGCGTTTCACACCACCGCCGCCGCCGTTCCCCTGATGCGCAAGGCGGGATGGGGCCGTGTCGTCAATGTCGCTTCGGCGCATGGGCTGACGGCGTCGCCGTTCAAATCGGCCTATGTCACCGCCAAGCACGGCGTCGTGGGCATGACCAAGGTTGTCGCCCTGGAAACGGCCGAGGATCCGATCACCGCCAATGCGATTTGCCCCGGATATGTCCACACCCCCCTGGTCGAGGCGCAGATCCCCGACACGATGGAAAAATACGGGATGGACCGGGACACCGTGATCCGCGACGTGATCCTGCAACGCCAGCCGTCCAAGCAATTCGCCACGGTCGAACAGATCGGCGGGATTGCCGCATTCCTGTGTTCACCGGCGGCAGATCAGATCACGGGCACCACAATCAGTGTCGATGGCGGGTGGACGGCGCTGTGATGGCGGTTGTGCATGACCGGGTTCGGGGCAGATGGATCACCTGTCCCGAATGTCGTGCCGTCTGGAATGCTGGTTTGATCACAGGCGCTTAACGCGCGGCGACGGCGGGCAAGGGTTTGCTGGGATCCTTGGGGTTGGGGTAAACCAGCCCGGCCGAGATCACCAATTTCGCCGCATCCTCAACCGACATGTCCAATTCGATGACGTCTTCGGTTGGAAAGAACAACAGGAACCCCGAAGTCGGGTTCGGCGTGGTGGGGACAAAGACGCTGATCAACTGGGACACGGTTTCGGCCTTGGCGTTGATTTCGCCCTTGGCTTCGGTCGAAATGAATCCGATCGCCCAGATGTCGCGGCGCGGGTATTGCACCAGACAGGCCTTTTCAAAACTGCGGTCCGATTGCGCAAAGACGGTTTCGGCAATCTGTTTCACGCCGTTATAGATCGAGCGCACGAAAGGCAGCTGTTCCACCAGGCTTTCTGCAAACCGCAGCAGCGACCGCCCCAACAGACCCTTGGCCAGCCAGCCGACAAAGATCGTGAAGAACAGGAAAAAGATGACGCCAACGCCACGCAGGTTGATGCCGATGTATTTTTCCGGCCGCACGGTGCTGGGCACAAGCGGCAGGACAACACTGTCCACCCAACCGGCCAGTGACCACATCAGCCAAATGGTTAGCCCGATGGGGGCGATCACAACTATGCCGGTCAAAAAACTTGATCGAAGGCGTGCGAAAATTCCGGGACGTTTATGCAGGTCTTGGAGGGGATCGGTCATTTGCGTCCGCGCTAAACAGGGTCCGACGAAACCTATGCACTCCGACCAGTGGGGGCAATGACCTAAGGGGCAATCAAGTTAGGATTTCCTTACAACCGCTGGATTATCGACCATTTCTTTCGCAATTTGCGCGGCCAGGCGGGCGTTGTTGCGTACAAGCGCGATATTGGTGTCCAAAGACCGCCCCTCGGTCAGCTCGTATATCCGCCTGAGGAGGAACGGCGTCACGGCTTTGCCTGCAATGCCTTGCGCCGCCGCCTCGGCCAATGCCTGATCGATCAGAGGCGTGATCGCCTCTTGCGGGATTTCCGCATCTACCGGAACGGGGTTGGCGACCAACAGACCGCCGGGAATGCCCATGGCGGCGCGTATTTGGAACGCGCGGGCGATGTCGGCTGCGGTGTCCATGCGCAAGGGGGCCATCAGGCCGGATGTGCGTGACCAGAACGCGGGCAGGGCATCCTGACCAACTGCGACCACGGGCACACCCAGGGTTTCCAGCACCTCAAGCGTTTTGGGCAGATCAAGGATTGCCTTGGCCCCGGCCGCCACAACCGTGACGGCCGTTTGCCCCAGCTCTTGCAGATCGGCCGAGATGTCGAACGTGTCTTCGGCACCGCGATGGACGCCACCGATCCCGCCCGTGGCGAACACTGAAATCCCGGCCAGACGCGCCGCGATCATGGTCGAGGCGACAGTGGTCGCCCCGGTTCCCCCGGTGGCAAGGCAGGCGGCCAGATCGGCGCGCGACAATTTCGCGACGTTTTGCGCCTGGGCCAGCGATTTCAGCCGTGCAGGGGGCAACCCGATGCACAAACGCCCATCCAGCACCGCGATCGTCGCGGGGACAGCCCCGGCGGCGCGAATGTCGTTTTCCACAGTTTCGGCGGTTTCAAAATTCCTGGGCCAGGGCATGCCATGGGTGATGATCGTGCTTTCCAGCGCAACAACCGCGCGGCCTTCGGCCTGGGCCTGCGCAACCTCGGGCGAAATCGTAAGGAAATCTCTCAAAACGCTGTGTCTCCTGATACGTAATCTGCGGCTGCGGTCAATGCGCGGTCCATTGCCACATCGGGTGCGGTGCCCGTGGCTTCGGCGGCGATATGGGCGGCCATGAATGTGTCCCCGGCCCCTGTCACGCGGGTCACCAGAACCTCCGGCGGGAGGCGGCTGATCAATCCGTGGTGTCCGGCGTCGCTGGCCATGTTGGCGCCATCCGTCACCACGGCCCGCGCTGCACCACGATCCCGCAAGGCCTGTGCCGCCGCCGCGCTGTCGGGGAATTTTGTCTTGCACAGCAGCCCGGCCTCTTCGAGGTTCACGTAAAACACCGCCGAGGCGTGGTTCAGAAACACCCGCAGGCGTTCGGCTTTGCCCGGCGATGCGGGTGCGATGCTGATTTGTGCGGCCTCGAACGCCGGATCGGCGGCGATTTCGCGCAACAATTCGACCTTAAGGTTGCCATCCAATGCGATCCGCCCACGCCAGGGCGCGCCGGGTTTGCCAAGTGCGCCGTCACGCAAGGGACGTAAAATGCGCGCGCCTGCGGCCTCAAGCGAATGGGCATCCGCGATGGCCGCGATCAACCCATTGCCGCCTTCAACCGCCATATACCGATCCGTGGGAAGGTCATCCGAACGATAGGCGTGGTCCATATCCATGCCCATCCCAAGGCAGGCGGTGACCAGTTCATCGCCTTCGGCGTCGCGCCCGATCGCGGTGATCAGCGCCGGGCGCATCCCAAAGCGTTGCACAGCCATGGCGATGTTCATCGCCACGCCGCCGGGCAGGCGGGTGATGCGGCCGGGCACATCTGATCCGCGTGACATATGGCTGGCGGACCGGCCGATGATGTCCCACAGAACGGCACCGATGCACAGAATGTCGGGCGTGATTGTCATGCCCTTGTCATGGCGCGGACAGGGGCGGCAGGCAAGGGGGGGCGTGGTTGCAAGTGGCACAGCGCCACGTCATCCGAATGCCGGCAATGTCGGAACGTGTTCTGGAACCACGACGTTCAACCCGCATCACGCAGGGTGATCCCGATCAGTCAGGCACCGCAAAAGTCAGGGATGCCCACAGGCTTTCCCACATCGCCTTGTCCGCGTAGTTGGTGGCGGGGTCCGGTTCGCGCAACACCACATGGTCGATCAGATAACTGTGCCCGGCGATGACCGGCACCAACGCCTGTCCCTGCGCATCAGTGCGTAGCTGGGTCAGGGTCACGGTGCCGTCCGGGGCCTTGGCATAGGCTTCGACCTGAACATCGGGTTGGGGGGTATCACGATAGATCACCTTGACCGGCAGACCGCCGCCCAGGTCATCGGTATAGGGGTTGGCCAGTGCGACGATTTCAACCTCAAGCCCGACAGCCTGATCCTGTCCCTTGGCGCCGCCAAAACCGACCAGAGACTTGGAAAACCGCGTATAAACTTCGGTCACCGCGTCTTCGGGCAGGCCACGGGTGCGGTGGCGTTGTGCGAACCATGGAAAATCCTTGTGCGCGGCAAAGCTTAGAACAGTGTCCCAATCCTTGTACGTCAGCAGGGTCGCCTCGGATTGATGCACCAGAACCATCAACCCGGATCCGGGCGCGGGCACCTGAAGGGCGGGGATATCGCCCGCGCGCCCGGTTATTTTCCGCACCTTGCCCGCAAAGACGTTTTCGACCCGCACGTTCCGGCGATCAAACCATGACAGGTCGCTGCCATTGAATTCCTGACCATTGCGCAGGTTGGCCCGCACGCCACTGTCCGGGGCGATCAAATATTTTTCTGGTTCGATCCAAAACTCATGCGCCTTGAGTTGCGTGTCTAAGACTGGCAACAACAGGAGCGTGGCGATGAAGAGGCGAAATATGAACATGACGACACCAGTGATGCGCGTCGGGGCAAAGTCAATCCTTTGGGCGATCACATGCCTGTGCCTTTTGATCTCGACCGGGGCCTTGCGCGCGCATGAGGTGCAGCCGGCCATCGGGGATTTGACCCTGTCCGATGGCATTGCCCGCCTTGATCTGCGCCTGAACGCCGAAGCGTTTCTGGCCGGGATCGACCTGGACGGGGTCACCGATACCAACGAAACCGAAGAAGCAGCGGATTACGACGCGCTGCGTGCCTTGCCGGGCGACGAGATCGCCGCGCGTATGACGGCCCAGTGGCCCACGTTGGGTCAGGGGATCACGCTGGCCACCCCTGAAGGCACCACGATCCCGCTGGATCTGGAAGGTGTCGAGTCGAGCGAAGTTGGTGATGTCGAATTGTTGCGCCCGACACGGGTTATCCTGTCCGGGGCATTGCCCGAGGGCGCGGACAGCGTCCTGCTGACCTGGGGCAAGGGGCAGGGCACCCTGATCCTGCGTCATATCGGGGTCGAAGACGGGTATGCCGGGTATCTGGATGGCGGCGACACGTCCCCGGTGATCGCATTTGCGGGCCATGCCGGGCAAACGGGTCTGGGCGCGTTCATGGCCTATATTCCTGTCGGGTTTGATCATATCCTGCCCAAGGGGCTGGACCACATCCTGTTCGTTCTGGGGCTGTTTTTCTTGTCGCCCATGCTGCGTCCTTTGTTGTTTCAGGTGACGGCCTTTACCGCCGCCCACACGGTTACGCTGGCGCTTGGCGCGCTTGGCTGGGTGTCCGTGCCGGGCAGCATTGTGGAACCGTTGATCGCCGCGTCGATCACCTTTGTCGCCGTCGAAAACCTGATCTCGGACAAGCTTCATCGCTGGCGACCCTTTGTCATTTTTGGCTTTGGGCTGTTGCACGGCCTTGGCTTTGCGTCGGTTTTGGGGGAATTCGGTCTGCCCGAAGGTCAGTTCATACCGGCATTGCTGGGCTTTAACGTTGGGGTTGAATTCGGCCAGTTGACGGTCATCGCCCTGGCATTCCTGGCCGTTGGGTTCTGGTTCGGTCGCAAGCCGTGGTACCGGCGCGTGATCGCCATGCCCGCATCGCTTTTGATCGGGGCCATCGGGGCCTATTGGTTCGTGGAACGCGCGTTCTTTTGATCCGCTGTCTGGCCGGCTTCGATCCATTGGTTCAACGCGTCCAGAAAGGCGCGCAACCGGGTCGTGACCGAACGCGCCGATGGGAACACGACATAAAGGTCGTTGCCGGGGCTACGCCAGTCCGGCAGCACCTCGACCAAGCGCCCGTCAGAGATTTCGGGGGTGGCCAGGATCGTCGGGATTTTGGCCACACCCGCGCCTTCGCGGGCGGCGTCGCGCACGGTCAGCATGGATCCAAAGGCAAGCGCGGGCGCAAAGCGCAACAATTCCTCTTCGGTGCCGCGCACGAACCGCCATTGGCGCACCCAGTGGTGGGATGCGTCGATCAGTGGCAAACGGGTCAGATCGCGCGGGTGGGTCACGGCGTTCAGGCCGGGCAGGTCGGGCGCGGCAACGGTTGTCATGTCACCGGAAACCAGCCGCCGGGACACCATCGAACTGTCCGTCAACGGCCCAAAGGTGATGACCACATCCAGATCGGATTCCATAAGGTCGCCCGCGGCACGCGAAATCACGGTTTCCAAAGTGATCTCGGGGTATTGGCGCCGAAACGCGGCGGCAAACCGCCCCATGGTGATCTGTTCGAACAATTCCGGCACCCCGATCCTAAGCGCGCCGCGCGGCGCCTGACCGGAATCCGACAATGTGCGCCTTAGGTCGCTGGCATCGGCCAACAGGCGTTCGGCGCGGTGGGACAACACTTCGCCTTCGGTGGTGACACGCATGGACCGTGTCGTGCGTTCGATCAGTCGCACACCCAACGATGCCTCAAGGTCTGCGACCCGTTTTGCCACCGTCGATCGCGGAGAACCCAAGTCGCGCGCCGCCGCCGCAAAGGACCCCGCGCGCACAACGGAATGGAACGCCCTGAGCGCCGTCAGATCAATTTCATTGTCCATAATTTTGGCATCTCATGTCATTTATCGTGCAATTGCGCATAATCATGGGCGATGACATGGTGCGCCGCAAGTGCATTCCTGACAGGTCCCCAATGTCCCAAAGCCCCAGCCCACAACCGCCGCACCCTGTTGCACAGCCCGTACCGGTGACCGTCACGCTGGCGATTCTGGGGGCTTCCAGCCTGACGGTTATGGCGAATGCGACAATCGCGCCCGCTTTGCCGGGCTTGCGCGATCATTTTGCCGACACACCGGGCATCGAAACATTGGCCGGACTGATCCTTAGCCTGCCGTCGCTGTTCGTGGTTCTGACGGCGGGGGTGTTCGGCCTGTTGGCGGACAGGTTTGACAAGCGCCCATTGCTGATTTGCGCCATGGCGGTCTATGCGATTGGCGGCGCGTCGGGGTTATATGTCGATGGGATGATGGGGCTGTTGATTGGGCGCGTGTTGCTTGGGCTTGGGGTTGCCGGATCAATGACCGTTGCGTCGGCCTATATCGGAACCATCTGGCAAGGCGCGGCGCGGGACAAGTTCACCGGCCTGCAGGTGGCGTCGATGAACCTGGGTGGCATTGTGTTCATGACATCGGGGGGATTGCTGGCGGTGGCGCACTGGAGATTGCCGTTCGCGATCTATTTGATTGCCATTCCGCTGATGGCCTATGCGTGGATCGCCCTGGCAAATGTTCCGGGGCGCGTTGGCGCCGCATCGGGGGCGGGCGCGGGGGATGGACCACCGGCTTCGGACGGGTTCCCTTGGGCTGCGTTCCTTTGGGTCGGACCGTTCGCGTTCATCCTGATGGTTTCGTTTTACACCTTGCCGACACGGCTTCCTTTTCTTTTGGCTGATCGGGCCATCGGGGGGCCGGCGGCGACGGGGTTGATCCTGTCTGCATCCACGCTGGCGTCGATCCCCGGTGCGCTTGGGTACGGGCGGATCCGGCGTTTTGCATCGCCTATGACCATTATGGCGGTCGGCTTTTTCGTGTCGAGCATTGGCATGGCGATTGTCGCAACGACGCAGTCACTGCCTGTGATGGTGGCGGGGGTCATGTTGGCCGGTGGGCCTATGGGAATGATGTTTCCAAACTTTATCGCGTTCTTCATGGGGCTGGTTCCGATGCAGATGCGCGGACGGGCGGCGGGGCTATTCACCATGTCGGTTTTTGGCGGTCAGTTCATATCGCCGCTTGTGTCGGCCCCGCTGATCGCGCGCTTTGGCCTGGGGGGCGGCATGTTGGCCATGGCGGTTTTGCCCGTCCTGGCGGGGCTGTTCATCACGGTGATGTTCAAACGCGCGCCACAACAGCCGATCCAGGTTTAGCGCCGCTGGCGCGCCTTTTCGGGCTTTTCACCCCATCGCATCCATGAAATAGGGAAGCGCCAAACGAGCAATCCATGGAGAAGTACAATGGAGATTCGTGAGGCCCTCACCTTTGATGATGTCCTGCTGGTGCCCGGCGCGTCCTCGGTTCTGCCCAGCACAGCCGACACGCGCACGCATGTGACAAAATCCATTGCCCTGAACATTCCGCTGTTGTCATCAGCGATGGACACGGTGACCGAAGCCAAAATGGCGATTTGCATGGCCCAGGCCGGTGGCATGGGTGTGATCCACCGCAATCTGGACATCGCGACACAATCCGACGAGGTCCGGCGCGTAAAGCGGTTCGAAAGCGGGATCGTTTACAAGCCGATCACCCTGCGCACCAATCAGACGCTGGCCGATGCCCATGCCTTGCGCGAACAATACAACGTCACAGGCTTTCCCGTGGTGGATGACACTGGCCGGGTCGTTGGCATTCTGACCAACCGTGACATGCGGTTTGCAAGCGATGACAATACCCCCGTTCACGCCATGATGACGACCGACAATCTGGCCATTCTGCAAGAACCCGCTGACCGCGAAGAAGCGATTTCCCTGATGAAGGCCCGCCGGATCGAAAAGCTGTTGGTCACGGACAAAGCCGGCAAGTTGACCGGGCTTTTGACATTGAAAGACACCGAACAGGCCGTTCTGAACCCTACCGCCTGCAAGGATCAATTGGGGCGTTTGCGGGTTGCCGCCGCGACCACCGTGGGCGACGCCGGGTTTGAACGTTCCGAAGCGTTGATTGATGCGGGTTGTGATCTGATCGTGATCGACACGGCCCACGGCCATTCCGAAGGCGTCGCGATTGCCGTTGAACGGGTCAAAAGCCTGTCCAACGAGGTGCAGGTTGTTGCCGGTAACGTCGCCACAGCCGAAGCGACCCGCGCGTTGATCGGTGCCGGGGCGGACGCGGTCAAGGTCGGCATTGGGCCGGGATCCATCTGTACCACCCGAATGGTTGCCGGTGTCGGCGTGCCACAGCTGACGGCCATCATGGATTGCGCAGCGGCGGCCGGGGACGTGCCCGTTATCGCGGACGGCGGTATCAAGTTTTCCGGCGATTTTGCCAAGGCCATCGCGGCGGGTGCATCCGTGGCCATGGTCGGGTCGATGATCGCAGGCACCGACGAAAGCCCGGGCGAGGTGATCCTGTATCAGGGCCGCACGTTCAAAGCCTATCGCGGTATGGGAAGCCTTGGGGCCATGGCGCGTGGTTCTGCGGATCGTTATTTCCAAAAGGACGCGGCCAGCGATAAACTGGTGCCCGAAGGTATCGAAGGTCAGGTGCCCTACAAAGGGTCGGCTGGAACCGTCATTCACCAATTGGTGGGGGGGCTGCGTGCGGCCATGGGTTATACCGGCTGCGGCACGGTTCCCGACATGCGCCAGAACTGCAACTTTGTGCGCATCACCGGCGCGGGGCTAAAGGAAAGCCACGTGCATGATGTGACGATCACGCGGGAAAGCCCGAACTACCGGATCGGGTGATCCGGGCGGCCTTGGTCGGCGCGTCTGGACCCCCATGCGCGCCACCGGCCCGATGGTGGCGACCGGGGTGGGACTATCGCGGATGTTTGTGCGCGGAATTTTGGGATCGGACAGGTGACAGGCCATTGGCCTGGGCGACGCAAGGGCATGCCTTACGGATTGTGCGCAGTCACTTTCTGGGCGCGAGATAGCGTTTGTAGGCCCAGCTCATCGCCATGACTGTCAGAAGAATGCGAAAGATATGGTGCATGGTCACGAATGCCGGGTTGGCCTGAAGCGAAAGGGCAATCAGGGCCATTTCCGTGACACCTCCGGGGGTCAGGCTGACCAGCAGAACGTCAAAAGGTTCGCCCGTCAGAGGGCGCACAAGGGCCGCGAAAATGCCGCCAAGGATCAACATTGAACTGACGCTAAGAAACGATAGCCATGCGCCTTTGACGATCATGCCGGCCTTGATCCCGTTGAACCGCGTGCCCAGCAACGCCCCGATCACGACCTGGGCGACACTTAGCATCCAACCCGGCATGTCCAGAACCGCCAGACCGGTGATTGTCGCAATCGCCCCAACGGCCAGTGGCCCGACAAGTTGACCAGCGGGGATCAACTGTAACCGACCCAGGAAAATCCCGATCGCGCCCAGCACCAGAATTTCGGGCAGATGCTCTAGGCCCGCGTTGTCACGCCCCAATGTCATGCCCGCTGAACTGCCCACGGGATGGCCGTAATAGATCGACAAACCGACGGGCAACATGGTGACAACAAAGATGATCCGCAGGAATTGCTGCATCGTCACGATGTGATCCTGTGCGCCTGCCTGTTCACCCATCAGCATCGCTTCGACCAAACCGCCGGGCGTGCCGGAAAAATAGGCGGTTGCGGGGTCATATCCCCCGATGCGGCGGAAAATCAGGTAGTTCGTCCAAAGGGCAAGCGGGACAAACAGGATCAGCGCGATAAAGCTGGGCACTGCATTGCGCAATTCCCACAGCACCTCAAGCGTGACCTTGGACCCGATGGCAAGCCCGATAACCGCGATGAACACAGACCTGACCCAGTTTGGCGTCTGGTAACCCTCTGGAAATATACGCGGAACCAGAACGGATAGAACGCTGGTCGTCAACAGCGCCCCCAGCATATACGGCAATGGCATCCCGATTTTCTTGGCAATGACGCCGCCAATTCCACCCAAAAAGATCATCAGGGCAGTCGTCAGAAATGTGCGCATTGCGTCTGTCAAAGGCAGGCTAGCCGTGGCGAGACCCGGCAATGTGCCGGGCGCGCCCGTCCCCATGGAAAAGGTCACGTCTACGGCCCTATGCACCCGCCGCGCAGGGGATGCAAGTCCGCCAGCGCACGGGTGTGAAAGCGGTGTGCCATGGCTCGACAACCTGTGCGCGTGGTGCAAATAAGAAGAAGGGTGCCAACGCCCAACACTAAGACGAGGCCATTCCTTGCCCACATCCGCCGACAGTCGAAAAGCGTTCTTTGCCGTTTTCCCGTCGATCGCCTTGCCGATTTTCATCGCCCTTGTGGATCAGTCGGTCATCACGACGGCAATGCCGTTCGTCGCGTCGGAATTGGGCGAGGTTGAAAAGATCACCTGGCCTGTCACGGCATATCTGATCGCCGCCGCTGTTGCCGCGCCGCTTTATGGGCGGTTGGGCGATATGTTCGGGCGCAAACAGCTGATGGGGGTCGGATTGCTGATTTCGACCATTGGCAGCGTGCTGTGCTATTTTTCCACGTCGATGGACATGCTGACCATGATGCGGGTGGTGCAGGGGCTGGGCGCGGGCGGGTTGATGGCCCTGTCCAGCGCATTGATGGGTCAGGCGGTTTCGGCGCGCGAGCGGGGGAAATATCAGGCCTATATCGCCACGGTCGCCGTGACGGCGAATGCTGTCGGGCCGGTGATTGGCGGGTATCTGACCGACCATTTCGGGTGGCGCAGCATCTTTTTGCTGAACCCAATTCTTGTCGTTATGGCATTGATCCTTTTGTCGCGGCTGAAACTGACCAATCAGCCCAGTTCGCGCAAAGGGATCGACATCGGCGGCGCGATCATCCTGACGATTACCTTTGCCAGTTTCGTGATCGCCATTGATGCGCTGCGTCATGGTTCCAGCCCCGAAATGGCGCGGATCCTGCCGTGGGTAAGCATTTGTCTGATCTCTTGTGCGCTGCTTTATTGGTGGGAACGCCGGATGGAAACGCCGCTGTTGCCGCGTCAGGTGTTTGCCAATTCGTCGATCCGGCGATCCAACGTGATGGCCCTGTGTCAGGGCGCGCTGATGCTGGCGATCTATGCGTTGCTGCCGGTTTTCCTGCGTATCGAACTGGGGGTTTCAGCGTCTGAAATCGGCAAGATGCTTGTGCCGATGGTGGCGGCCACGGCGGTTGGGGCGTCGATCACCGGGCGCATGGTGAACCTGACGGGATGGACCACGCTGTTCCCGGGAATCGGGTTTTCGATGCTTGCGACCATGCTGGCCGGATTTGCTTTGTTTCACCCTCACCTTGGCCCGGTGGGCTATGCGGTCTGGTTCACCTGCACCACAATCTGGCTGGGCACCGTGATGCCCACCGTCCAGATCATCGTTCTGGCCGAAGGCGAACCGCAGGATTTCGGCGCGGTGACCTCGGTGACCCAATTGTCCCGGTCGCTTGGCGCGGCCACGGGCACCGCGATTGTTCCGGTGATCATGCTTTTGACGCCAGGGTTTGACGCGGGCGCAATGGCGGAATTGCTGGACGGAACCCGCACCGACACCGAAGCGGCATGGCCCGCATTCCGCAATGCGTTCCTTGTGTTGTCCGGTATTGCCGCGATTGGGGCGGTGTTTGCCGCCCGCGTGCCACGCAGGTCGGTTTAGGCCGGGCTTGTCGCAGGCAAACTTGCGCGCGATAACGACACCATGCGATCTGCTTTGCCCGCCTTTTCATGTTCCCGGCTGCACCAATGCATCCGTCACTGCATGGCAGGGCTTGCCGCCTTTGTGATGTTGGTTATGGGCGGGGCGGGCAGCGCCAGGTCCGACAGCCTTATCGTCTTTGCCGCGGCCAGCCTGCAAACCGCGTTGGATCAGATCGCCACAGCGTTTCAGGACGAAACAGGCCATACCCCGGTCATATCTTATGCCGGAACGTCACAACTCGCGCGTCAAATCCAGCAGGGCGCCCCTGCCGAGGTGTTCATTTCCGCCAATCCGGTATGGATGGATATTCTGGAATCCGATGCCATTCTGGCCCCCGGAACACGGCGCAACCTGTTGGGAAATCGATTGGTCCTGATCAGCCATTCACCGATCCCGCCCCACGACATCACGCCCGATTTGCCCTTGGGCGCCATGGTGGATACCAGCCATTTGGCATTGGCCCTGACCGAGGCTGTCCCGGCCGGTATTTACGCCAAATCCGCGCTGCAATCGCTTGGGTTGTGGGACCAGGTGGCAGACCGGGTGGTGCAATCAGACAATGTGCGCAGCGCGCTGCACCTTGTCGCGACCGGGGCTGCCGCCTTTGGCATCGTGTATGCCAGTGACGTGATCGCGCAACCCGGTGTGACGCTTGTGGGGACGTTTCCGGAAACGGCGCACCCGCCGATCACCTATCCCGTCGGTGCGATAAACCCACCGGGACCGGCGGCGCTGGCGTTTCTTGACTATCTGTCAGGGCCAAGGGCGCGCGGGATTTTCCGCGCCCAAGGGTTCACGGCCCCCCCGGAATGATCGCGCGGGTGGTTGATGGATGACGGCCAAACATGAAAGGGGGATTGGAGCGGGTGAAGGGAATCGAACCCTCGTATTCAGCTTGGGAAGCTGCTGCTCTACCATTGAGCTACACCCGCGACGCCACACCAGATAGGGCTTCGCCCCGCGTCGGTCAAGTCGCGAAGAGATAGGGCAGGCGGGCCATCCCCCAAACGATGTGCCAGACAAGGTAATATCCGATCCGCATGGCGAATGCGCTGGCAAATCCCCCCCGGCGCAGGGCCATGACCTGTGCATATCCGAAT
>JBOEGP010000025.1:0-118869 GCA_050633485.1 Pseudooceanicola sp. | reverse complement strand
ATTCGCGGCGGCTGGGACAATCTGTTGGCGGTGATCCCCGGCGGATCGTCCGTTCCCTGTGTGCGCGGTGAACATATGCGCGACGCGATCATGGATTTCGATTATCTGCGCGGCGATCTGCAATCGGGCCTTGGTACGGCGGCGGTCATCGTGATGGACAAATCCACCGACATCATCAAGGCGATCTGGCGGCTGTCGGCGTTTTACAAACACGAAAGCTGCGGACAATGCACGCCCTGCCGCGAAGGCACGGGCTGGATGATGCGGGTGATGGATCGCCTGGTATCCGGCGACGCAAGTGTCGAAGAAATCGACATGTTGCTTGACGTGACCAAACAGGTCGAAGGCCACACGATCTGTGCCCTTGGCGATGCGGCCGCGTGGCCGATTCAGGGCCTGATCCGCAATTTCCGTGGCGAAATCGAAGACCGTATCAAACACAAGCGCGGCGTCAGCGCCGTGGCTGCGGAATAGGAGTCGGGTGCGCGCAATGACGTCCTGTGACCGTCATATTGCCGAATTCAACATCGGCACGCTCAGGCATGACTGGGACGATCCGCGCGTGGCGGATTTCGCGGACAATATTGACCGGGTGAATGCCATTGCGATGCGCAGCCCCGGTTTTGTCTGGATGATGGATGAGGATGCGATGGAGGCGGCGCAAAATGCTGTGAACGGTGTCTTGGGGGGCAATCCACGCACCGCAAGCACGCTGAGCGTTTGGGAAAACGCGGCGCGCCTTGGTGAATTCGTGTTCACCACTGTCCACAAGGCATTCTATGCCCGCGGGCCCGAGTGGTATGAGCCGCAAACGACTCCGCGCATGGTGTTGTGGCATGTCCCCGTGGGCCATCGCCCCAGTATCGAAGAGGCGGCTGAACGGTTGGCTCATCTGACTGAAAACGGGCCAAGCGATTTTGCTTTCGGCTGGGATCACCTGCCCAAGGCCGATCGGGGTTGGGAGGCGTTCAGATGCGACCACGCGGCATGAAACATCTGGTAATGATCGCCGGTCTTGTGGCCGTGTCAGGGTGCAGCGTTCTGCAAGGCGCCGGAAGACTGGCCAGCTTTAACAACCGCCAGACATTCGAAGGGTTCTATTACCCGGCGCGTGTGGCCGTTGACCCGACCGCCGCAGAGAAATTCGAGATTGCCGTATCACGCGCGACCCAAAGCCTGTCCGGCGCGAAAGAGGCAGGGCGTTATGCGGCGGTGAAATACTGTCTCAAACAATTTGGCCAAACCGATATCACGTGGTCGATCAGCCCGGACATGGATGATGCGGCCCTGACGATTGCCGATGATACGCTGACCTTGCGGGGGGAGTGTAAGGGATGGCTGTGATGCACCTTGCCGAACTCAACATCGGGCGGCTTTTGGCGCCGACGGATGATCCGCGCGTTGCGGATTTCATAAATGCGCTGGACCGGATCAACGGCATGGGCAAACGCATGCCCGGATTCGTCTGGATGATGGAAGGATCGGGGGAACCCGGCACCGGCAACACGGAAAACGCCATTGGTGGCGATCCGCAATCGGTGGCCAATCTGACCGTCTGGGAAGATGTGCAAACGCTTGAATCGTTCGTGTGGAACACGGTGCATCGCCAGTTTTACGAGCGGCGTCAGGAATGGTTCGAAGTGCTGGGCAAGATGCATTTCGTTATGTGGTGGGTGCCCGAGGGGCACAAGCCCACGCTGGACGAAGCGCTTGGACGGCTGGAACATCTGCGCGCCAACGGGGCGAGCGATCACGCATTCGACTGGGCCTATCTGAAAGAGGCGCAGCAGTGGAAAGACCACGCTTGCGGCGTGGCGGCGGCATAATCGGGCAGGGGGCAGCCCCGGCCTAAAGGAACAGGTGACGGCACCGGGGCCACCCGGACCGGAGCATGGAAATCGTGACGGGCGCAGCGCGCGCCGGTTGGACAAAGAAGTGAGGACAGGATGGCTGACCTGCGTAAGATCGTCATCGACGGCAAAGAGATCGAGGTGGACCCGGCATTGACGCTGATCCAGGCCTGTGAACAGGCGGGCGTTGAAGTGCCTCGGTTCTGTTATCACGAACGGCTGTCCATTGCGGGCAACTGCCGGATGTGTCTGGTCGAAGTTGTGGGCGGCCCGCCCAAGCCCGCCGCGTCCTGCGCGATGCAGGTCAAGGATCTGCGCCCTGGCCCCGAAGGCCAGCCGCCCGTGGTGAAGACCAACAGCCCGATGGTCAAGAAAGCCCGCGAAGGCGTGATGGAATTCCTGTTGATCAACCACCCGCTGGATTGCCCGATCTGCGATCAGGGTGGCGAGTGTGATTTGCAGGATCAGGCCATGGCCTATGGCGTGGATTTCAGCCGCTATCGCGAACCCAAACGCGCCACCGACGATCTGGACCTTGGCCCATTGGTCGAAACCCACATGACACGGTGTATTTCCTGTACCCGGTGTGTGCGTTTCACCACCGAAGTCGCGGGCATCAACCAGATGGGCCAGACCGGTCGCGGAGAAGACGCCGAGATCACCAGCTATCTGGGGCAAACCCTGGCGTCGAACATGCAAGGCAACATCATTGATCTGTGCCCGGTTGGTGCCTTGGTATCAAAGCCTTACGCCTTTACCGCGCGCCCTTGGGAATTGACCAAGACAGAAACAATCGACGTTATGGACGCCCTTGGCGCCAGCATCCGGGTTGACACAAAGGGGCGCGAAGTCATGCGCATCCTGCCGCGCAACCATGATGGCGTGAACGAGGAATGGATTTCCGACAAAACGCGCTTTGTCTGGGACGGGTTGCGCCGCCAGCGGTTGGATCGCCCCTATGTGCGTGAAAACGGCAAATTGCGCCCCGCCACATGGCCCGAAGCCCTGAGCAAGGTTGCCGAGGCGATGAAGGGCAAAAAGGTTGCCGGCCTGATCGGTGATCTCGCCCCGGTCGAGGCGACTTATGCGCTGAAACAGCTGATCGAAGGGCTGGGTGGCAGTGTTGAATGCCGCACGGACGGGGCCAAGTTGCCTGTCGGCAACCGGTCGGCCTATGCCGGCACGGCCAGCATCGAAGACATCGACGCGGCCAAGTATATCATGTTGATCGGCACCAACCCGCGCGACGAAGCGCCGGTGTTGAACGCACGCATCCGTCAGGCCTGGAGCGCGGGTGCCAATGTCGCGCTGATTGGCGCGGCGGCAGACCTGACATATGATTACGTGCACATGGGCACAGACCGCGCCGCGCTTGACGCGCTGACCAAGCACAAGTTCACCGAGGTGAAAGAGGTGCCGTCCGTGGTGATCGTGGGGCAGGCCGCCCTGCGCGAAGCCGACGGTGCCGCGGTTTTGGCCGCCGCGATGGATGCGGCTGACAAAATGAACAGCAAGTTGCTGATCCTGCACACCGCAGCGTCCCGCGTGGGTGCCATGGATGTTGGCGCGGTGACTGACGGCGGGCTGTCCGCCGCCATCGACGGGGCCGAGGTGATTTATAACCTTGGCGCGGATGAGGTTGATATCGCTGACGGTGCTTTTGTCATCTATCAGGGGTCGCATGGGGATCGGGGCGCGCACCGCGCCGACGTGATCCTGCCTGCCGCCGCCTGGACCGAGGAAAACGGCCTGTTCGTGAATACCGAAGGGCGCCCGCAACTGGCCATGCGCGCCGGTTTCGCACCGGGCGAGGCCAAGGAAAACTGGGCCATTCTGCGCGCTTTGTCGGCCGAAATCGGTGAGGCGCTTCCCTTTGACAGCCTGGCGCAATTGCGCAGCGACCTGGTTCAGGCCGTGCCCCACCTCAAGGCGATTGACACGGTGCCGGAAAACGACTGGCAAATGCCCGAGGCCGGGAAACTGGGCGACGCCAGTTTCGTGGCCGCGATCAACGATTTCTATCTGACGAACCCGATTGCCCGCGCGTCCGAGGTGATGGCCGATCTTTCGGCACGGGCCAAGGCACGGGCGAATGCGCCCATGGCGGCGGAATAGGCGAAAGGTGCGCGACATGATCCTGATAGCAACGGCATCGCTGGCCCTGACGGCCTGCACCGCGGGGGGGGACAAAATGTCCCCGACCGAGGCCGCCGTGGCACGGGCCGAAGCGCGCGTCGATCAACCCTATGATCCCGCTTACGAGGGAATCGATACCCGCCTGTTGGATGGGGATTTGGTTAATTTTCACGTTCGGATGCGCCATGCGCGCGACCGGGACGACGTGGCGGACTATGCCGAATGCGCGGCTGCGCAATATGCATTGATCCGAGGATACGGTTTTGCGCGTCATTTGCGGACAAATGTCTCCCAAGAGGCTGGCCTCTGGCAGGCAGATGCGGTTTATACCATTTCGGCGGCGCTGCCGAATGGGCTTAGAACCATTGACGCTGAAGTGGTCGTAGCGGACTGCGCGGAACGCAAGATTCCGACGGTATGAAAGGCGAGTAAGGACTGATGGCTGAATTCTTTACATCTAATCCATTCGGCATCCTGCTTTTGATCATCGGGCAAGTCTTGCTGATCGTGGTTCCGTTGCTGGTGGCATTGGCATTCCTGCTGTATGCCGACCGCAAGATCTGGGCGGCTGTTCAGTTGCGGCGCGGGCCAAACGTGGTCGGGTTTTATGGCCTGCTGCAAAGCTTTGCGGATTTCATCAAATACATCACCAAAGAGGTGCTGATCCCCGCCGGCGCGGACAAGACGGTGTTCATCATGGCGCCGATCGTGTCCTTTGTTCTGGCGATGATCGCCTGGGCCGTGATCCCGTTCAATGACGGCTGGGTCCTGTCGGACATCAATGTGGCGATCCTGTACGTCTTTGCGGTCTCATCGCTCGAAGTTTATGGCGTGATCATGGGGGGCTGGGCCTCAAACTCCAAATATCCATTCCTTGGATCGCTCCGATCTGCCGCGCAAATGATCTCATACGAGGTGTCGCTTGGCCTGATCATCGTCGGGGTCATCATTTCCACCGGGTCGATGAACTTTGGTGATATCGTGCGTGCGCAGGATGGCGACTATGGGTTGTTCAGCTGGTATTGGCTGCCGCATTTCCCGATGGTGTTCTTGTTCTTCATCTCGGCGCTGGCCGAAACAAACCGGCCGCCGTTTGACCTTCCCGAAGCGGAATCAGAATTGGTTGCCGGGTATCAGGTCGAATATTCCTCGACTCCGTTCCTGTTGTTCATGATCGGGGAATATGTGGCGATCGTGCTGATGTGCGCATTGGTGTCGCTGCTGTTCTTTGGCGGCTGGTTGTCGCCCATTCCGGGCCTGCCCGATGGCATCCTGTGGATGTTCGGCAAGATTGTCGCGGTGTTCTTTGTGTTCTCGATGATCAAGGCCATCGTGCCACGCTATCGCTATGACCAACTGATGCGGATCGGCTGGAAAGTGTTTCTTCCATTGTCGCTGGCCTGGGTTGTCCTTGTGGCGTTCCTTGCAAAATTTGAAGTGCTTGGCGGGTTCTGGGCCCGTTGGGCGATGGGGGGCTGATCATGGCGAATGTCGATTACGCACGGGCTGCGAAATACTTTCTGCTCGCTGACATTTTCAAAGGCTTCAAGCTGGGGTTGAAGTATTTCTTTGCCCCCAAGGCGACGCTGAACTACCCGCATGAAAAGGGGCCATTGTCCCCGCGGTTTCGCGGCGAACATGCGCTGCGCCGGTATCCCAACGGCGAAGAACGCTGCATTGCCTGCAAACTGTGCGAGGCGATCTGCCCGGCCCAGGCCATCACGATCGACGCCGAACCGCGCGACGACGGAAGCCGCCGCACGACACGCTATGACATCGACATGACGAAATGCATCTATTGCGGTTTCTGCCAAGAGGCCTGCCCGGTTGATGCCATCGTCGAGGGGCCGAATTTCGAATTCGCCACCGAAACCCGCGAAGAACTTTATTACGACAAGGCCAAATTGCTTGCCAACGGTGACCGTTGGGAGGCCGAAATCGCCCGCAATCTGGAAATGGATGCACCGTACCGATGATCGTGCACAGCCGACATATGGTCCGGAAGGGGGCGGCATGATGGACGCCAAGACTCCGTTTGAAATGATGATGGAACAGGCACAGGCGATGGCCAAGGCCATGAACCCTGCGTTGGAAAACTTTTCGCCCAAGTCGTTTGAGGCGATGTGGCCGACCCTGCCCAAAGAATTCATGGAAATGGCGTTTGGCAAAGGGTTCAACAAGGAAGGGCTGGACAGCAAGACCCGGCTGTTTCTGGTGTTGTCCGGCCTGACCATGCAAGGCGCACAGGCCGAAGCCCAAGTGCGCAGCACCGTGCGTCACCTGCTTGAAACCGGTGCCACGAAACAAGAAATCGCCGAGGCCATCGCACAGATGACGATGTTCGCTGGTATCCCGGCTGTGACCAAGGCAGGTACGCTTGCCAAAGAGGTCACGGACGCATTCGAAGGGGACGAGTCATGAGCATTGCCGTGCTGTCATTCTATCTGTTTGCGGTCACTTTGCTGACCGGCGGATTGTTCACCGTCATTGCGCGCAACCCGGTGCATTCGGTGTTGTGGCTGATCCTGTCATTCCTGTCGGCGGCGGGGCTGTTCGTTCTGCTGGGTGCGGAATTCGTCGCGATGTTGCTGATCATCGTCTATGTCGGCGCCGTGGCGGTTTTGTTCCTGTTTGTGGTCATGATGCTGGACGTTGATTTCGCCGGGCTAAAGGCCGAAATGGCGCGTTACATGCCGCTGGCCCTGTTGATCGGTGTGATCCTGTTGATGCAGATCGGGCTTGCCTTTGGCAGTTGGGCCGAGGCCGAAACGGCCATGTCCGCGCGTCAGGCCGTGACACCCGAAGGCGTTGAAAACACTGCGGCTCTTGGGATGCTGATCTACGACCAATATTTCCTGCTGTTCCAACTGTCTGGTTTGATCCTGCTGGTGGCAATGATCGGGGCGATTGTCCTGACCGTGCGCCATCGCGGCGATGTCAAACGCCAAAACGTGCTGCACCAGATGTGGCGCGATCCGGCCGACGCGATGGAACTGAAAGACGTGAAGCCGGGGCAGGGGCTTTAGGTAATTAACGGGGCCGTTCGCCGGCCCTGCATGACGCTGCCCTTAGGCAGTGACGACAAACGGGGGCACCCCCGAACCACGGGACGTAAAGGACCGAGAGGGACGAGATGATCGGACTTGAACATTATCTGACGGTGGCCGCGGCGCTGTTCGTCATCGGGATCTTTGGCATCTTTCTGAACAGAAAGAACGTGATCATCCTGTTGATGTCGATTGAATTGATCCTGCTGTCGGTCAACGTCAACCTTGTGGCCTTTTCCAGCTTTGCCGGCGATCTGGTCGGGCAGGTGTTCACCCTGTTCGTTCTGACCGTCGCCGCCGCCGAGGCCGCGATCGGCCTTGCGATCCTTGTGTGTTTCTTCCGTAACCGCGGCACCATCGCCGTGGAAGACGTCAACGTGATGAAAGGCTGATCGCATGGTCCAGCTCATCCTCTTTCTGCCGTTGATCGGCGCCCTTGTCGCGGGCTTTGGCTGGCGGATCATCAGTGAACGCGGGGCCATGTGGATCACCACCGGGTTGCTGTTTGTCGCCTGTTTCTTTTCCTGGGTGACGTTCCTGTCGTTTGACGGTGTCACCCAGCACCTTCCGATCATGCGCTGGATCGAAAGCGGAACGCTGGCCACCGAATGGGCGATCCGGCTGGACCGTCTGACAGCCATCATGCTGATCGTTGTCACCACGGTGTCCAGCCTCGTGCACCTTTACAGCTTTGGTTACATGGATCACGACCCGGCCTGGAACGAAGGCGAAAGCTATAAGCCCCGGTTCTTTGCCTATTTGTCGTTCTTTACCTTTGCCATGCTGGCACTGGTCACGGCCGATAACCTTGTTCAGATGTTCTTCGGCTGGGAAGGCGTGGGCGTCGCATCCTACCTGTTGATCGGGTTCTATTATCGCAAGCCAACAGCGAATGCCGCGGCGATCAAGGCGTTTGTGGTCAACCGCGTTGGCGACCTTGGCTTTGCGCTTGGTATCTTTGCGATCTATTTCCTTGTGGACAGCATTGATTTCGATGTCATTTTTGCCGAGGCACCGGCCCTTGCAACGACTGAATTGTCGTTCCTTGGCGCCAACTGGAACGCGGCTGAAATCATCACCCTGCTGCTGTTCGTCGGCGCCATGGGCAAATCGGCGCAATTGTTCCTGCACACATGGCTTCCCGACGCGATGGAAGGCCCGACACCGGTGTCGGCGCTGATCCACGCGGCCACCATGGTGACCGCAGGTGTCTTTATGATCTGTCGCATGTCGCCGCTGGTCGAATTCGCACCGGACGCCAAGAATGTCATCGTGATCATCGGTGCATCGACCGCATTCTTTGCCGCGACCGTCGGCCTTGTGCAAAACGACATCAAGCGGGTGATCGCCTATTCGACCTGTTCCCAGCTGGGGTATATGTTCGTGGCCGCAGGCGTTGGCGTTTATTCGGCGGCGATGTTCCACCTTCTGACGCATGCGTTCTTTAAGGCGATGCTGTTCCTAGGCGCCGGGTCGGTGATCCATGCGATGCACCATGAACAGGACATGCGCAATTACGGTGATCTGCGTAAGAAAATCCCGGTGACATTCTGGGCGATGATGATCGGCACGCTGGCCATCACCGGGGTCGGCATCCCGCTGACCACGCTTGGCTTTGCCGGGTTCCTGTCAAAGGACGCGATCATCGAAAGCGCCTATGCCGGAACGAACGGCGGCTACGGGTTCTGGTTGCTGGTCATCGCGGCGCTGTTCACCAGTTTCTATTCCTGGCGGCTGATGTTCCTGACCTTCTTTGGTCAGGCGCGCGGTGACAAACACACCCATGATCACGCGCACGAAAGCCCAAAGATCATGCTGATCCCACTTGGGGTTCTGGCGCTTGGCGCGGTGTTTTCGGGCATGGTCTGGTACGGGTCGTTCTTTGGCGATCATAATAAGGTCACCAGTTTCTTTGGCATGCCCCATCATGAGGCAACCGCCGATGCAGGTCACGGTGCCACGGACAATCACGGGCCTGACGACAAGGCCGATGGCCATGGTGATGCGGGCAAAGGTGAAACGGGCCATGCCGATGCCGGCCACGGTGAAACGACCCACGGCGCAGAAAGTGTCGGCGCGATCTATATGGCCGCTGACAATCACGTCATGGATGACGCGCACCATGCGCCAACCTGGGTCAAGGTCAGCCCGTTCATCGCCATGCTGTTGGGCCTGATCACGGCCTATTGGTTCTATATCGTGAACCCGTCCCTGCCCAAGCGTCTGGCCGAAAGCCAGCGCCCGCTGTACCTGTTCCTGTTGAACAAATGGTATTTCGACGAAATCTATGCGTTCATCTTTATCCGCCCGGCAATGTGGCTTGGGTCGTTCTTTTGGAAAAAGGGCGATCAGGCGACGATCGATGGCGGGATCAATGGCGTCGCCATGGGGATCATCCCGTTCTTTACCCGGCTCGCCGGTAAGGCGCAGTCTGGCTATATCTTTACCTATGCCTTCGCGATGGTGGTGGGGATCGTTGTCCTTGTCACCTGGATGACGATCGGCGGGGGGGCTGAATAATGTCGAACCTTCTTTCCATCGTCACATTCATCCCTGCGGTCGCCGCGCTGATCCTTGGGATCTTTCTGCGGGGCACGGATGAGGCCGCGAAACGCAATGCCAAATGGGTGGCATTGATCGCGACATCTCTGACCTTTGTGGTGTCGCTGTTCATCCTTGCTGGGTTCGATCCATCCGATACCGGGTTCCAGTTTGTCGAAGACCGCCAGTGGTTGCTGGGGCTGAAATACAAAATGGGCGTTGACGGGATTTCGGTCCTGTTCGTTCTGCTGACCACGTTCATGATGCCGCTGACCATCGCCGCCAGCTGGAATGTCGATAACCGGGTCAAGGAATACATGATCGCCTTCCTCGTGTTGGAAACGCTGATGCTGGGCGTCTTTATGGCGCTGGACCTTGTCCTGTTTTATCTGTTCTTCGAAGCAGGCCTGATCCCGATGTTCCTGATCATCGGCATCTGGGGTGGGGCGAACCGCATCTACGCCAGCTTCAAGTTCTTCCTTTATACCTTCCTCGGGTCGGTTCTGATGCTGGTCGCAATGGTTGTCATGGCCGCACAGGCGGGCACCACGGACATTGCCAAACTGCTGGTCTTTGAATTCGGGTCCGAAACCATGTCGGTCCTCGGCGTGCAGGTTATCGGCGGGCTTCAGACAATGTTGTTCCTGGCGTTCTTTGCCAGCTTTGCGGTCAAAATGCCGATGTGGCCTGTACACACCTGGCTGCCGGATGCGCACGTTCAGGCCCCAACAGCCGGGTCCGTGGTTCTGGCCGCGATCCTGTTGAAAATGGGGGGCTATGGCTTCTTGCGGTTTTCGCTGCCGATGTTCCCTGTCGCCTCGGATCTTTTGGCGCCGCTCGTGTTCTGGATGTCGGCCATCGCGATTGTCTACACCAGCCTTGTCGCCCTGGTGCAGGAAGACATGAAAAAGCTGATCGCCTATTCGTCCGTCGCCCATATGGGATACGTGACCTTGGGCATCTTCGCGGCCAACACCCAAGGGGTGGATGGCGCGATTTTCCAGATGATCAGCCACGGCTTTGTCTCGGGCGCGCTGTTCCTGTGTGTTGGCGTGATCTATGACCGCATCCACACCCGAGAGATCGAGGCCTATGGCGGCCTGGTGAACCGGATGCCCGCTTATGCTGCGATCTTTATGCTGTTCACCATGGCCAATGTCGGCCTGCCGGGGACAAGCGGATTTGTCGGTGAATTCCTGACCTTGATGGGGATTTTCCAGGTGAACACCCTTGTGGCCGCGATTGCCACGACCGGGGTGATCCTGTCCGCAGGTTATGCGCTGTGGCTGTATCGTCGGGTTGTCATGGGTGACCTGATCAAGGAAAGCCTGCGCGGCATCACCGATATGACCAGCCGCGAAAAGGCGATTTTTGCACCGCTGGTCGCCATGACCTTGCTGCTTGGGGTGTATCCCAGCCTGGTGACTGACATCATCGGCCCCTCGACCGAGGCGCTTGTGGCTAATTTTGAAACCGCGACGGCGGGGGCCCATTCGGGAACCCAAGCCGCGGCGTCACACTGACGGAGACCGAGACGATGCAGGCCGATCTGAACGTCATCCTTCCGGAAATCATCCTGTCGCTATATGCGATGGTGGCCCTTGTCGCCGCGGTCTATACGACCAAGGACAAGGCCGCCGGGCTGCTTAGCTGGTCCACGGCGGCCATCTTTGTGCTGCTTGGGCTATGGATCATGTCCACCAGTTCCGCCGATGCGCAAACGGCCTTTGGCGGTATGTTCATCGACGACGGGTTTTCCCGATTTGCCAAGGTGGTGATCCTGTTTTCCGCCGCGGCCGTGCTGATCATGGGGCAGGAATACCTGGCCCGGCGCGACATCCTGAAATTCGAATACCCGCTGCTTGTCGCCCTTGCGACCGTGGGGATGATGATGATGGTTTCTGCCGGCGATCTGATGGCGCTCTATATGGGCCTCGAACTTCAGTCGCTTGCGCTCTACGTCGTCGCGTCGCTGCGCCGTGACAGTGTAAAATCGACCGAGGCCGGGCTGAAGTACTTTGTCCTTGGTGCCTTGTCGTCGGGTCTTTTGCTCTATGGCGCATCGTTGATCTATGGCTTTGCCGGAACCACCCTGTTCACCGGCATCATCGCCGCAGCCGGGGATGGCCACGCACCGATTGGCCTGTTGCTTGGGCTTGTGTTCATGATTTCTGGCCTTGCGTTCAAAGTGTCGGCCGTGCCGTTCCACATGTGGACGCCAGATGTATACGAAGGCGCCCCCACACCGATCACCGCGTTCTTCGCCACCGCGCCCAAGGTCGCAGCGATGGGGCTGTTCGCCCGTGTCGTACATGACGCCTTTGGCGGTGTGACCGGCGACTGGCAACAGGTGCTGGCGCTGTTGTCACTGTTGTCGATGTTCCTGGGGGCGATTGCCGCGATCGGGCAGACCAACATCAAACGGCTGATGGCCTATTCGTCGATCGCGCATATGGGCTATGCCCTGATGGCACTGGCATCGGGCACCGCCCTGGGTGTGCAGGCGATGCTGATCTATATGGCGATCTATGTGACCATGAACATCGGCACATTCGCATTCATCCTGACGATGGAACGCGACGGCGCACCGGTTGTGGATATTGCTTCGCTCAACCTTTATGCGCGTGCCCAACCGGGGCGTGCCTTTGCGGTTCTGATCCTGATGTTCAGCCTGGCGGGCGTGCCGCCATTCGTCGGCTTTTTTGGCAAGCTTTACGTGCTGCGCGCGGCCTATGACGGCGGGTTGGCATGGTTGGCCGTGGCCGGTGTTGTCGCGTCGGCCATCGGGGCATTCTATTATCTGCGCATCGTCTTCTACATGTATTTCGGCAAGGAAGGCGCGGTTCTGGAAACCGGTCGCTCACCTATCCTGTGGTCCTTGCTGATGGCATCTGCCGCCGTAATGGTGTTCGGAATGATCAACCTGTTCGGCATCGAAGCCGCCGCCGAAGCCGCCGCGCTGACGCTGGTTAAGTGACCTCAGACGCGCCTGACCCAGCGGGCTGGCCACGCGGGTATGCCCGTATCGTGCTGGACGAAACCGACAGCACCCTGAGCGAGGCAGAACGCCGTTTCGACACGCTGAGCGGACCAACATGGATCCTGGCCCTGCGCCAGCAAAAAGCGCGCGGGCGGCGTGGGCGCCCCTGGAAAATGTCAGACGGCAACTTTGCCGGAACCCTGACCCTGCCGGGGATCGACGCGCCAGGGCGGGCGGCGCTGCGCAGCTTTGTCGCCGCATTGGCCCTGTTTGACTCCTTCGTCGCCGTCACCGGCAAGCCGGACGCATTCGCATTGAAATGGCCCAACGATGTTCTGCTGAACGGCGGTAAGGTTGCCGGCATCCTGTTGGAAAGCGTCCAGAGGGGCGGGAAACTGGCGGGTCTGTCCATCGGGATCGGCATCAACCTTGCGGCGGCCCCAGCCATCAAAGACCTGCCCGAAGGGTCGGTGCGCCCCGTTGCGCTGAATTCGGAAACCGGGGCCCATGTCACGCCCGAGGAATTTCTGACCGCACTGGCCGATTCCTATGCGCATTACGAAACCCAGTTTACCACCTATGGATTTGAACCGATCCGCGCCGCCTGGTTGGCCCGCGCGGCCCGGTTGGGCGATGTGATCGTTGCGCGGACCTCCACTTCGCAGACACGCGGACGCTTTGAAACGGTGGATGACCAAGGCCACCTGATCCTGACCACGGACAAGGGCCGGGTGAATATCGCCGCCGCCGACGTCTATTTCTGAAAACTCACCAAGGGGGACCAGCACATGCTCCTCGCCATTGATTGCGGCAACACGAACACGGTTTTTTCTATCTGGGACGGGAACAAATTCCTGTGCACATTGCGCACGTCCACGGAACATCAGCGCACGGCTGATCAATATTATGTCTGGCTGTCCACATTGTTGGCCCATCACAAGATCCCGATGGATATCAACGCCGTTGTCATTTCATCCACCGTGCCGCGCGTCGTGTTCAACCTGCGGGTTCTGACCGACCGCTACTTTGCCTGTCGCCCGCTGGTCGTGGGCAAACCAGAATGCCTGTTGCCTGTCGCGCCCCGCGTGGATCAGGGCACGCGTCCCGGCCCGGACCGGTTGGCCAACGCCGCCGCCGCCTTTGACCGGTATGGTGGTGACGCGGTGGTTGTCGATTTCGGCACGGCGACAAATTTCGATGTCGTGGCCGAAGACGGCGCCTATGTGGGCGGTGTCATCGCCCCCGGCGTGAACCTGTCGCTTGAGGCATTGCACCAGGGGGCCGCCGCGCTTCCGCATGTGGATGTGACCAAACCCGAACGCGTCATCGGCACCAACACCGTCGCTTGTATCCAATCGGGCGTGTTTTGGGGCTATGTCGGCCTTGTCCGGGGGATCATCGACAAGATTGTCGCGGAATACGACCGGCCCATGCGAATTATCGCGACCGGCGGATTGGCCCCATTGTTCGGACAGGGCGACGCGCTCTATGATGATTTCGACGAGGCACTGACGATCCACGGTTTGCGGATCATCTATGATTACAACAAAGCACAGGGCAACATATGACCGCCGAAAGATTGATTTATCTTCCTCTTGGCGGTGCCGGGGAAATCGGGATGAACGCCTATGTCTATGGCTATGGTCCCGAAGGGAAAGAACGGCTGATCCTAGTGGATATGGGCATCGCGTTTCCGGATATGGACACAACGCCCGGTGTCGATGTGATCATGGCCGATTTCACCTGGCTCAAGGAACGTCGCAATCAGCTTGAGGCGATATTCATCACCCACGCCCACGAAGACCATATCGGTGCGGTCGGGCACCTGTACGAGTCCCTTGGCGCGCCGATCCATGCGCGCACCTTTACCGCCAATATCGCGCGCGGAAAGCTGGCCGATTACGGCATTGGCGAAAGGGCCGTGACAGTGGCAAATACCTGGCCCGACACGACCAAGGCCGGGCCATTCACCGTTGGTTTCCTGCCGATTTCACACTCTATCCCGGAAAGTTCCGCCCTGGTGATCGACAGCCCGGCGGGCCGTGTCATTCACACCGGCGATTTCAAACTGGATGAAACCCCGCTGGTCGGTGAGGCATTCGACCCCGCACTTTGGGCCGAAGTGGCCAAGCCCGGCGTGCGTGCCCTTGTCTGTGACAGCACCAATGTGTTCTCGCGCCATGCCGGACGGTCCGAAGCGACGGTCGGTGCCGAAATCGAAACCCTTGTCAAAGCCGCGCCGGGCATGATGGTCGCGACCACATTCGCCAGCAACGTCGCGCGCGTGCGCACATTGGCCGAAGCCGGCACAAGGGCAGGGCGGTCCGTGTGCCTGATGGGGCGCGCAATGCGGCGCATGATCGAAGCATCGGTTGAAACCGGCGTGTTAACAGATTTCCCAACGGTGGTGACACCCGAACAGGCGGCGGACATTCCACGCGAAAACCTGATGCTGATTGTCACCGGGTCACAGGGCGAACGCCGCGCGGCGTCGGCGCAGTTGAGCCGCGGGAAATACATGGGGATCAAGCTGGCCGAAGGGGACACGTTCCTGTTTTCCTCCAAGACGATTCCGGGCAACGAAAAAGGCGTGATCGCAGTTGTGAATGCGTTTTCGGAAAAAGGGGTGGATGTTGTCGATGATGGGGATGGGCATTTCCATGTGTCAGGCCACGCGAACCGTCCCGACCTTGAAACAATGCACAATCTTGTTGATCCTCAGATGGTTATCCCGATGCATGGCGAACATCGCCATCTGCGCGAACACGCGAAACTGGCCGAAAGTCATGGCCGCGCGGGTGTTGTGGCTGTGAACGGAACGATGCTGGATCTGTCGGGAAATGCCCCCAAGGTCGCTGAATATGTTGAAACCGGGCGCACTTATCTGGACGGGTCCGTGCAGATTGGCGCCCTGGACGGGATCGTGCGTGACCGCATTCGCATGGCGTTGAATGGTCATGTGACGGTGACAGTCATCGTGGACGAAGACGATGAGGTCCTGGGCGACCCCTGGTGTGAGGTGCGCGGGCTGGCCGAAACCGGCCGTTCCAATGCCCCGCTTCAGGACGTGTTGGAAGAAGACCTGTCACAGTTTCTGGGCCGCGCCGATGCCAAGACAATGCGCGACGATGGCAAGCTTGAAGACGCGTTAAAGCGGGTCGTGCGCCAAGGTGCCCAAGATGAAATCGGCAAGAAGCCCGAAGTCACCGTTGTGGTCAGCCGCCTATCATCCTGATTGGCTGGCTGGCGCCGTTTTGGGTGAACAGCCGCGCCATGGATTGTCGCACCATCATCGGGTTGATGAATTCCATGCCCACGTTGCGGTCCTGGGACCATTTGTGGACAACCCGGACAAGGCCGACGCCGCGAATATGCAATGTTGTCAGGTTCTTGAAATCATAGGCCCCGGCATGCAGGGGCATGGCCACGCAGGCACCGCCAAACGACAGGTTCACTGTGGTCGCATGGGCCGTTTTGTCATGAAATGTGACGAGACAGTTCAGCTTGATCGCAATTCGATCATTTTCGCGACGGTTCAAAAACGCCGCAGAGGGAGCAGACATGGCAGGTCCTCGCAATACATCAGGCTGAAATTGCCTGATAACCCGTTTGGGCCCCCATGCTTTATATAGACGAAACTTAACGATACGTAAACTGACCCGAGATCATGACGGCAATGATACGCCAATGGCCGCCTTCTAGTGCCATAATCGGCGCTATCGGCGCGCAATCGCACAGGTCTTTATCTGTTGATTTTCAGGTGTTTACGCGCCGTTCTGAAGCAAAAATCCCAGACACTGTCCGGGGTTTTCTGAATTCCCACCGTGATCGGTGAAATGCTACATGCGTTCTTCGAAACTCAGCGCGATAAAGCTGGGCATGTGATCGCCCATTCCAACCACTTGCGGCCCGCCTTTGGATCCGCCGCGCGACCGATTGCGATCGGAATTGCGCGAGGACGCGCTGCGGTCGTTACGCTCATTGCGGTCGGTTGGCGTTTTGTCATTCGGCTGTGCGGCCACCGGCGCGGGGGCGCTTTGCGCAGGCTCGGCCCCTGTGTCAGTCTCAACGGTATTTGCGGTTTGATCCGTCGCGGCCTCGGCCGATTTTGACGAAGATTTGGAACGCGAGCGCGATCGGCTTGAACTGCGCGAGCGGCCAGAGCTGGAGCGCGCGGCGGTATCGGCCGGTGCTGCTTCACCGTCTGGTGTTGCAGGTGTTGCTTTTGTCTCGGCTTCGGCCTCGGCCGCCGGGGCGGGCTTGCCATTCGGCGGTGTCATCCGCGGAATCTCGCGGGCGACAAGGCGTTCAATATCGGCCAGGTTTTTCTCGTCGCGCGAAACACAGATCATCACTGCTTTGCCGTCACGTCCGGCACGGCCCGTGCGGCCAATGCGGTGAACGTAATCTTCGGCGTGGCTGGGCACGTCATAGTTGAACACGTGGCTGACCGAAGGCACGTCCAGCCCGCGCGCCGCAACGTCAGATGCCACTAGCAACCTGAGCGTGCCTTCGCGGAACCCATCAAGGGTCCGGGTGCGCTGTGACTGATCCAGATCGCCGTGGATAGGCGCCGCATCCATGCCGTATTTCTTGAGCGATTTTGCAACGATATCCACATCCGTCTTGCGGTTGCAGAAGATGATCGCGTTCGTCAGCTTTTCGCCTTCGGCCACGATCAGATCGCGCAGCAGGCTGCGTTTTTCCGAAGGTTCGCGATCTTTGCGCGATCCTTTGAACATCACCACACCCTGTTCGATATTTTCGCCGGTTGTCGCCTGACGGGCAACTTCGATGCGGGCCGGTGCGGACAGGAAGGTGTTGGTGATCCGTTCAATTTCCGGCGCCATGGTGGCCGAAAAGAACAATGTCTGACGGGTAAAGGGCGTCAGCGAAAAAATCTTTTCGATATCAGGGATGAACCCCATATCAAGCATGCGGTCCGCTTCGTCGACGACCATGATCTGCACGCCGGTCAGCAACAGTTTGCCGCGTTCGAAATGATCCAGAAGACGGCCGGGCGTGGCGATCAGAACGTCAACGCCACGGTCAATCAGCATGTCCTGTTCTTTGAACGACACGCCCCCGATCAACAACGCCTTGGTCAGTTTGACGTTCTTGGCATATGTGTCAAAGTTTTCAGCCACTTGCGCGGCCAATTCCCGTGTCGGGCACAGCACCAGCGACCGCGGCATGCGCGCCCGCGCACGTCCCTTGGCCAGCATGGTGATCATCGGCAGGGTGAAACTGGCGGTTTTGCCGGTTCCTGTCTGGGCGATGCCCAGGACGTCCTTGCCTTCCAATGCCGGGGGAATGGCGCCCGCCTGAATAGGGGTTGGGCTTTCATAGCCGGCTTCAGCGACGGCCTTGAGGACCTTAGGGTCCAGGTTCAGATCGGAAAATTTTGTCATGTGTGTCCGTGGTTGACGGACACCTTGGGCCCGTCGCAACTAAGGATCAGGCCCCTACGGCCCTGCGTCTTTTGCGCAACTCGATCCCGAGGGCCGTTTACCCTAAAGCCGTGATGCGGTCAATGCGCGCCCTGGAAACAGATTTTCCCACTGATGCCAATGGGCTAGGTTCCGCTCTTGTCGTTTGGGTCAAAGCGCACGGAAATGGCGCAGAACATGCAACCGGATCGCGGTGGCCAGGCCTGTTTCGATCCCGCGCGCGTCGTCAATTTCCGTGGCCAGGGCATTGATGCCTTTGCCGCGTTCTTCGGCGATGTCGCGAAAGGCGTCCCAGAATTCGTCCTCAAGCGATACGCTTGTGCGGTGCCCACGCAGGGTCAGGGAACGTTTGATGGGGCGGCTCATTCGTCGCGCTGATGTCCGTCAAGGTCGCGCCGGGCCTTGGCCGCACGGGCTGCGTCGCCGGTTTTTGTCGCCTTGGTGCGCCCGAATTTCACAGCGTTTGCGTCGGCTGTCTTGCGCGCGGCGGCACGGTCCCGTGATTTGCGGGCCTTTGACAGGTTGATCGGTTTGTCAGCCATGTGTGCCCTCACTCTGCCTGCGCCCAATCGAACGCTTGCCCAAGGCGATCATCGCCCCAGAAAAGCTCTCCGTCCACTTCGAAAGTCGGGGCGCCGAATATCCCAAGGGCCACGGCGCGATCCGTCGCCGCGCGCAGGGCGGGGCGGTGTTCGGGCGCGGTGCTGTCGGCCAATAATCTGGGCGGCAGATCGCAATGGGCCAGGCAATCGCCCAACACGGCGTCATCCGAAATATCGCGCCCCTGTTCAAATTGCGCCTGAAAGATCGCCCTGCACAGGGCGGGACCTTTTGGCGTCTTCAGCGCCAGCAATCCCAGGCGCGCGGCCTTGACGCTGTTCATCGGGAACATGTCGGGGGCTTTGGGGCGTTGAAACGCCAATCCGCGCCGCGCCGAAATGCGTTCCATATCCCGCCACATATAGCGGCCCTTGGCAGGATAGATGTTGAAAGGGGACGTGTCCCAGCCCTGCGCGCCAAACACCGGCCCCAAAAGAAAGGGCTGCCATGTCAGCGCCACGTCCGCCGCCTTTGCCATCCCTTCGATCCGCATGGCGGACAGGTAGGAATAGGTCGATGCGAAATCAAACCAAAAGGTCAGCGGGCGGGCGATGGCGTTACTCCTTAGGGCCGATCATGTCTTCGGGGCGCACCACACGATCAAAGGTTTCTTCGTCGACCAACCCAAGGGCGATTGCCTCTTCGCGCAGGGTCGTGCCGTTCTTGTGCGCGGTTTTGGCAACCTTGGTGGCGTTGTCATAGCCGATGGTCGGAGCCAGAGCGGTGACCAGCATCAGGCTTTCCTTCATCAGCTTGTCGATCCGCGTTTCGTTCGCCTGAATGCCCACAACCATGTTGTCCGTAAAGGCCGACGCGCTGTCGCCCAAAAGCTGCATGGATTGCAACACGTTATAGGACATCATGGGGTTATAGACGTTCAATTCGAAATGCCCCTGCGATCCGGCCATGCCAACGGCGGCGTCGTTGCCCATCACATGCGCACACACCATTGTCAGCGCCTCGGCCTGGGTTGGGTTGACCTTGCCCGGCATGATTGACGATCCGGGTTCGTTTTCCGGCAGGATCAGTTCGCCAAGGCCCGAACGCGGGCCAGACCCCAAAAGGCGAATATCGTTGGCGATCTTGAACAGGCTTGCCGCGACGGTTTTCAGCGCGCCCGAGAACATGACCATCGCGTCATGCGCGGCCAAAGCTTCGAATTTATTCGGTGCGGTGACAAAGGGCAGGCCGGTGATGTCGGCCATGTTGGCCGCGACCATCTCGCTCCAGCCTTTTTTGGTGTTCAGACCGGTGCCAACCGCGGTGCCGCCCTGCGCCAGTTCATAAATGTCAGGCAAACAGGCGTTGACCCGTTCGATCCCCTTGCGGACCTGGTGCGCATAGCCGCCGAATTCCTGACCAAGGGTCAAAGGCGTGGCATCCTGCGTATGGGTGCGCCCGATCTTGATGATGTCCTTGAACGCGTCCGATTTCGACTCAAGCGCGCTGGCCAGTTTTTCAAGGCCGGGCAACAGCACATCGCGCGCCTGCATTGCGATGCCGACATGCATCGCGGTTGGGAACGTGTCGTTGGACGATTGGCCCATGTTGCAGTGATCGTTCGGGTGCACAGGTGTTTTGCTGCCCATTTCGCCGCCCAGCATTTCGATGGCGCGGTTCGAAATCACCTCGTTCGCGTTCATGTTCGACTGGGTGCCTGACCCCGTCTGCCAGACCACCAACGGGAAATTGTCGTCAAATTTGCCGTCGATCACCTCACCTGCCGCTGCGACGATTGCATTGCCGATGTCGGCGTCCATCGTTCCCAGCTCTAGGTTGGCCTGCGCACAGGCCTTTTTGACGACGCCAAGCGCGCGAATGATCGGAACGGGCTGTTTTTCCCACCCGATCGGGAAATTGATGATCGAGCGCTGCGTTTGCGCGCCCCAATACTTGTCTGATGGAACCTCAAGTGGGCCAAAACTATCGGTTTCGGTGCGGGTGGTGGTCATCGCTCAGCTCTCCTCGTCGCGGGGTGCTGACCTCTTAGCGGATCCCACGTAAAGTTCAATGTCAGTTGGGTGGTATGGCGCAGGGGTCGCATTGATTTCCACGCCCGATGCGCGGGCGCGCGTCGTTCAGATCGCGGGCATGCGCCGTGTCACTTGCGGAAATTGTCCAGTTGCACAACATCACCCGGCATGTGGCCGTTCTTTGCCGGGTCTTGTTCCAGGTCCTTTTTGTCCTTGTCGCGCAACGGGCGGGATGGATCGGCGGCGATGATGTCGCTGGCGCTGTCGTTATCATCATCGGCAACGTCGTCATCATCAGCGGTATCCTGGGTTTCAAACCGCAGTCCGAATTCCACGGACGGGTCCACAAACGTGCGGATCGAATCGTAAGGGATACGCATGCGTTCCGGGGCATCCCCGAAATTCAGCGTGATGGAAAACCCGTCTTCATCAACCTCAAGCTTGTCGAACCAGTTCTGCATCACCACGGTCATTTCATCGGGATAGCGTTCGCGCAGCCAATCGGCCAGGTCCACATCCTGATGTGTCGTGTCGAAGGTGATGAAAAAGTGGTGGTCACCGGGCAACCCGTTCTGGGCCACATCGGTCAAAACCTGGTGAATTAGCCCCCGCATGGCGCGGTGCATAAGATTGCCGTAGTCGATGGTCCCCGACATGGTCACTCTCTCTGGTTCCAATAGGGTCGAGCATAAGGGATTCGAGTGAAAACAAAAGCCAAGGCGGTACGAAAAAATGCCGCCCCCTGGCCAGTCGCGCGCGCAATCGCATTTGCGCACCCCGCCACAAGGCCGGGCGATCCAAGGTCATAGATGTGGTGAAAGTGCAGGCTTCTGTTGCCAGGTGCCTGCGAACCCCGCCTTACGCGGCTAGGCGCAAGGGCTTAAAGTTCAATAGTTCGAACCGCTTACGCGGCCAGAGCCATTGGAGCACGATTGTTATTGGCAATTGTACTAAGCGTACCGATAACGGTGGTAACTCACCGAGACAAAGCTAACCCCTTTAGACGTTCGTCGATCCTATTTCGACCCCATGGCCCCCCAATAAAGGGTATTTGGTGGAGTCGCCGGGTACCGCCCCCGGGTCCGATCCGCTTATTACGAGCGCGTTTATGTCCATATTCCCCGAAGGGACAGGTCAGATATAGGTCATCTTTGGCCCATGTCAAAGGGGCAGTTGTCAACATTCTCGCTTCGCTGTTTCATGGCGCCAACAAGGGAGAGACAGCATGAATGATCCGGAACGCGTGGCTGTGATCGTCGGGGTGGGGCAAATCAACGATCGCCCCGACGATTGGCGGGATGGGCTGGACAGCCTTGGGTTGATGGAGGCGGCGTTGCGCCGCGCGGATGCGGATGCGGGCGGTGGCTGGTTGAACGGGATTGATAGGCTGGCGACGGTGGATCAAATCTCGTGCCCTGATATTGATGACATCGCCGCAAAACTTGCCGAACGTCTGGGGGCAGGCGGGGCCGAAACGGAAACGACGGACATGCCTCATGGCGACAGCCCGGTGCGTTTGCTGAACGAGGCCGCGAACCGGATCGCGGCGGGCGAAATCACGGTGATGGCCGTGGTCGGTGCCGAGGCATTGCGCACGATGGCGGCCAAGGCCAAGGCCGACGCGGCCGCCGGTGGCACCGTGGCCCGGCCCGGCGACATTCTGCGCACCAACCCCAAGCGGCGCACGGCGCCCTATCGGCAAGCCTTTGGCCTATCCGCGCCTGTCGATTTGTATCCGATCTATGAAAATGCGTGCCGACACCACTGGGGTCAGGATCTGGCACAGGGGCAGGACGAGACCGGTGAAATCTGGTCGCGCATGGCCAGGGTCGCCGCCGTGACCGAAGGCGCAGTGATCCGGCGCGGCGCCACAGCGGACGAGGTGATCACGCCGGGCCCGCAGAACCGCATGATCGCACATCCCTATTCCAAGCTGATGGTCGCCAATGCGTCGGTTAACCAGGGCGCCGGGTTCATCGTGACATCCCTGGCCGAAGCCCGCCGGCGCGGCCTGAGCGACGACCGGCTCGTGCATGTGGGCCACGGTGCCGCGGCGCAAGAACCCTATGAGTTCCTTGAACGCGAGGGGTATTGGCGATCCGTGTCGATGGAGGAGGTTCTGCGCGCCACACTGGAATTCAATAAGATCGGGGTTGGCGACCTTGATCATGTTGAGCTGTATTCCTGTTTCCCGGTGGTGCCGAAATTGGCCCGACGGGTGCTGGATTGGCCGCTGGAAAAACCTGTGACGGTATTTGGCGGGCTGACCTTTGGGGGGGCGCCCGTGGCCAATTATATGTCACATGCGCTGGTCTGCATGGTGGAAAAACTGCGCGGCAAAGGTGGCAAGGGGTTGCTTTACGCGAATGGCGGCATTGTCACGACGAACCATGCCATTGTGCTGTCCGGCGTGGCGTTGGACGGGGGCGGGACCGTCAGGGACCCGGACGTTCAAGCGCGCGCGGATGCGCGGCGTGGACCGGCGCCGGGCATGGATGAGGATTATGAGGGCGCGGTCAGCGTGGAAAGCTGGACCGTTCATTACGGGCGCGACGGCGCACCGAGCCGGGCGGTGATCGTTGCGCGCTCTGTCACGGGGGCGCGGACATTGGCCGAAGTCCCGCTGGACGAGGCCGCGACGATTGACGGCCTGACAGATGGGTCGTGGGACCCGATTGGCGCGGCGGGCCGTATTGACGTATCTGATGGAATGCGCCGGTTTCAGTTTGGCTGATGTGGCGGCCGGTCGGGGTGACGGGTTAGTATTTTTTGGCCGTGGGGCTGTGACATTCGCAATCTTGCGCCAGCGGAGGGGCGGGGGGCTGTCTGCCCCCCGTGCCCCCCGAAAGTATTTGTTGAAAGATGAAGAGTGGAAGGGCCGGGTTTCGGCGGGTCGGGGCGAAGTCACGAAGGCGGTTTGACGACGGGTGCTGTGTCGGTGGGCTGCATCGGGTCGTGGAGGCGGTGGGGCGGCGTGTTCGTGGTGCGGGTGCGACGGCGTCGTTGATTTGGATTTTTGGTTGAGTTTGGTGGCGTTGGGGGGGAACAGGGGGGCGCGGGCGCGGCGGGCCGGCCCTGGTGTCGGGTGTCATGCAGGGGCTTTGGCGGGCAGGGCGCGGACAGGTCCGGGCGGAACAAATGGGGTTGGCCGGGGATCGTTTATTCCGACACCTTGATCAGCGCATGGCGTTTTTTGCCCGCGGACAGTTTGATCGGAGATGACAGCGCGGCGGCGTCGATCATCAGGCCGGCATCGGTCAGGGGGGCGTCGTCAAGGCGCGCGCCATTGTCGGTGATCAGGCGCTTGGCCTCTTTCCCGGATTTGGCAAGACCGGCGCGCACGATGAGTTGGACGACGGAGATGCCATTGCCGATGTCCTGCGGGGTGAGTTCGACCGTTGGCAGGACATCGCCAACGCCGCCTTTTTCAAAGACCTCGCGCGCTGTTGCCGCGGCCGCTGTGGCGGCGGAGTGCCCGTGCAGAAGGGTTGTCACCTCATTGGCGAGAATGATCTTGGCATCGTTGATGTCAGACCCGCCCAATGCGCCCAGCCGATCGCATTCATCAACCGGCATTTCCGTGTAGAGTTTGAGGAAGCGGCCAACATCGGCGTCGGTCGTGTTGCGCCAGAATTGCCAGAATTCGTAAGGCGAGCGCATGTCCGGGTTCAGCCAGACGGCACCATCGGCGGTCTTGCCCATTTTCTTGCCGTCTGACGTGGTCAGCAGCGGGGTGGTCAGGCCATAGATTTCGTGATCCAGCACACGGCGCGTCAGGTCGATCCCGTTGACGATGTTGCCCCATTGATCCGATCCGCCGAATTGCACAAGGCATCCATAGCGGCGGTTGAGTTCAAGGAAATCATAGGCTTGCAGGATCATGTAATTGAATTCGAGGAACGACAGGCTTTGTTCGCGATCAAGGCGCGATTTCACGGATTCAAACGACAGCATCCTGTTGACGCTGAAATGTCTGCCGATGTCGCGCAGAAAGTCGAGGTAGTTGAGCGCGTCCAGCCATTCGGCGTTATTGAGCATGAGCGCGTGATTGTCCGCCCCGCTGTCGTAATCGATATATGCGGAAAACACCTTGCGAATGCAGGCGATGTTTTCGTCGATTTGGCTTGGCGTCAGCAGGGGGCGTTCATCGGCGCGAAATGACGGATCGCCCACCTTGGTCGTGCCCCCGCCCATCAGGGTGATGGGTTGGTGCCCGGTTTTTTGCAGCCAGCGCAGCGTCATGATCTGGATCAGCGATCCGACGTGCAAGGATTTGGCCGTGGCATCAAACCCGATATAGCCCGGCACAACCCCAGCCATCAACGCATCGTCCAGCCCCTGGTAATCGGTGCAATCGGCGACAAAGCCGCGTTCTTGCATCACGGTCAGAAAATCGGATTTGGGGTGATAGGTCATGGGTCTTGTCCGGGTGAAGGTTGCGGGGCAATGTGGCGGCACGAGGTTCAGATGCCGGGTATAAGCGCCGGTCAGGCAAAGGAAAAGCCAATGTTGACAGCCGTCAAGAAGAGCGGTGCGAAAAAGCGTCCATTGCGGGCGGTTGGGGCCATGTCTGGCACCTCGCTGGATGGGGTCGATGTTGCGATTGTTGAAACAGATGGCGAGACGATCTTTGACTTTGGCGAAAGTGCGTATCGCGCCTATTCGCCCGAGGAACGCGCGGTTTTGGCTGCCGCATTGGGCCAATGGCCGGGTGATCGTGATGTCGCGGCGGCAACAGAGGTTGTTCAGCGCGCCCACGAGGAGGTCATGGCCAGCGTGCATGGCGTTGATATCGCGGGATTTCACGGCCAGACACTGGCCCATGATCCACGCAATCGGGGCACCCATCAGGTGGGCGACGGCGCGGCATTGGCGCGTGTTCTGGGCGTGCCCGTGGTGTGGGATTTTCGCAGCAACGATGTTCAGCTTGGTGGTGAGGGCGCGCCGCTTGCGCCTTTTTTCCATTTTGCCTGTGCAAAGTGGATTGGCGCGCAGAAACCTCTGTGTTTCCTTAATCTTGGCGGTGTGGGCAATCTGACCTATGTGGACCCGTCATTTGACCGGGCCGAGGATGATGGCGCGCTGCTGGCGTTTGACACCGGCCCGGCGAATGCGCCGATTAACGATCTGATGCAGGCCCGCCGGGGCGAAATGTTTGATCGCGACGGCGCGCTTGCCGCGCAGGGGGATGTGGTTGCCGGGGCGTTGGAATTGTTCATGGACGATCCATATTTTTCGCGCATGCCCCCCAAATCACTGGACCGGAACGCGTTTGGGGACATGGTCGGATTGGTCGGTGAACTTGATGACGCGGACGCGGCGGCCACGTTGACCGGCATGGCCGCCGCCGCCGTTCTGCGCGGAATGGAACATTGCCCCCAGCCGCCCGAACGCCTGCTGGTCACCGGGGGTGGGCGCCGGAACCCGGTGTTGATGGAAATGCTGGCCGTGTCCCTGGATTGCCCGGTGATCCCAGTCGAAGATGTTGGCCTGGACGGGGACATGCTTGAGGCGCAGGCCTTTGCCCATCTTGCGGTGCGTGTGGCACGTGGCATGGCGACATCCTGCCCGGCCACAACCGGCGTCAAAATGTTGGTGGGCGGGGGTGAGGTCAGCCGGGGATGATGGCGGTCTTGGCACACCCAGTACCTGCGTCGGATTTGTCGAACCGGTCGTTTCGCGGCGCACGGCGGCCGGGCGGCCCACATGGAATTCGAGTTAAAGGAGGGGCGGATGATTGATCACATCTCACTCGCCGTGCGTGATCTGGACGTGGCGCGTGCGTTTTATGCGGCGGTTCTGGACCCGCTGGGGTTGCGTCTTATTGTCGAACGGGATGCGACCATCGGTTTTGGCAAGTCATATCCGGAATTCTGGTTGAACCTGCGGGGCGATATGGGGCCGGTCGCACAGGATACTGGGGTGCACATATGTCTGCGTGCCCCGGACAACGCGGCTGTAAATGCGTTTTACGCCAATGCCTTGACGGCTGGCGGTGCAAGTGATGGCGCGCCGGGGTCACGTCAGGCGGCGATGACGGCATATTACGGCGCCTTCATCAAAGACCCGGATGGCAACAAGATCGAAGCGGTGTGTTTCCCGCGCAAATCCTAACGGGGTGCGACACCGCATTCCGGCGGATGCAGGGCGGCCCATCCATGTGATATTTTCATATTTATCGAAATAACACTTGCCACGGCATTCAATTTCGATATTTCTAGAAATATGAAAATGAATCACACAGACACCGATCCCGATCTTGACCTGGCGCAGGCCGCGTCAACCTTTGCCGCACTTGGGTCCGAACAAAGGTTGCGCGTTTTGCGCACCTTGGTGCGGGCCGGACCCGAGGGCCTGCGCATTGGCGACCTTGGCGTGCGGACCGGGGTCAGCGGATCAACCCTGACACATCACATGAAAATTCTTGCGCAGGCAGGTTTGGTCGAACAACGCCGCGAGGGGCGCAGTATCATCTGTGCCGCCGTTGCCTTTGAAGAACTGCGCGAGATTTCGAATTTCCTGCTGCGTGAATGCTGCGCCGATGCGGGACAGACCCAGACGGAGGGCCATAATCATGACTGACCTCAGCACTTCTCATGGCAACCCATGGCGCGGTTTTCGCGACCGGATGGATGGGGCCATCGTCGCCACAATTCTGGTTTTGCTGGCGCTTGCCATCTTTGACTTTGCCCAGATGACCGACAGTGTGACATTCACCTTGTCCGCCATCGGCCGCACCGCGCCGATCATCATGTTTGCCGTGCTGGCAATCGGATACCTAAAGGCTAGCGGGGCGGAAACACTGCTGTCCAAGGCGTTCACAGGTCGCGAGGGGCGCATGATCATCATGGCCGCCCTTCTTGGTGGATTGTCGCCGTTTTGTTCGTGCCAGGTGATCCCGTTTGTCGCGGCGATGCTGGCGCTTGGCGTGCCGTTGTCGGCTGTCATGGCGTTCTGGTTGTCATCGCCGCTGATGGATCCGGGCATGTTCCTTGTGACGGCCGGCACGCTTGGCACGGAATTCGCAATCGGCAAAACGCTTGCCGCCGTCATTCTTGGCATTGGCGGTGGGACGGTGACAATGCTGGCCCGCAAATCGCCGGTCTTTGCCGATCCGTTGCGCGAACGGCCCCAGGTTGGCGGGTGTTGCGGCGTCAAAGCCCCTTACGAGGGAACGCCGGTCTGGCGGTTCTGGGGCGACGCCGAACGCCGTGACACGTTCCGGGTGTCGATCATGGACAACGCATATTTTCTGCTCAAATGGCTGACGCTGGCCTATGTGCTGGAATCGGTGATGCTTGCCTATATTCCGGCTGACCTGATCGCGGGTGTTCTGGGTGGCGACGGGTTAAAGCCCATATTCCTTGGGGCTTTGGTTGGTGCGCCTGCCTATCTGAACGGATACGCCGCTGTGCCATTGGTCGATGCGCTGTTGACCCAAGGCATGGCTCCGGGCGCTGCGATGTCATTTGTCATCGCCGGTGGGGTCAGCTGTATTCCCGCGGCCGTCGCGGTCTGGGCGCTGGTCAAACCACGGGTGTTCGCCGCCTATATCGGCTTTGCGATCATCGGTGCCATGCTGGGTGGGATCGTCTGGCAGGCGATCGCCTGAACCGGCCTAGGCGGAACAGGACGCGCCGCCAAGAACACAGAACTTGGCACAATGCGGGTGGTTGAGGGACACCTCACCGCCCGCTTTTTCCAATGTCTCGCCCAGTTCAAATTGCGGATCATATGCCAAAAGCGTGCAGGCCAGAACCGCGGGCCTGTCAGCACCTTTGCGCAAAACGGCCATCCTTGCGCTTGAACACATCACGTCGTTTGGCGATTTGTTCAGGATACCCCAGCAATCAGTGGTGATTTCAGGCACTTCGACAGACATGTCCATTTCCGGAAACACAACGGTCTGGCCGGGGTTGTCGGCGTCAATCGCGAAATTTTCGGCGGCGAACAGACGGGCAAACGCCGCGCGGGTTTGTGTTTCGCTTTCACCGGTCAGGGATCGGCCCGCCACATGCATCGCGATGCCCGCCTGACTGATCCAACGCATGCCTTCCAGTGTGATCGCATAGGTGCCCTTGCCGCGTTCGGCGTCATGGACCGCCGGATCCGGGTGATCGAGTGACACGCGCATCGTCAATTGGCCGGGAAAATCGCGGTTCAGGGTGACCAGACCGTCACGCACGCGCGGGCGCATCATCGGACGCATCGCATTGGTCAGGATCAACACCCGGTGCCCGGCGTCCAGCGCCAGCCGCACCATGTCAAGCATTTCGGGGTTCATGAACGGTTCACCACCCGTGAACCCGACCTCCTCAAGCGGAAGCTTAAGGGCGCGTGCCTCGTCCAAATAGGTCGCCAGATCCCTGGCGCGGAAATACACCAGGGCATCGTTTTCGGGCGAACTGTCGATATAGCAATTCGCACAGGTGATATTGCAAAGCGTCCCGGTATTGATCCAAAGCGTTTTCAGCCCGGCCAAAGCAACCGTGGCGCGGGTGCTTCCGTCAGCGGTGATCGCGGGGTCGATGAACTTGCCCTTGTTGGCAGTCGAGTCTGAGATGTCTTTCATCAGGCGACCATGGACACAGGGCCGCGATCCTGCAATCCTTTCCCGGTAAACGCACGACGTTGTGAAATCCACGATGTCATAGTAAGACGCCACTGTGAGCGCTAACGGGCGCAGTATCAAAGACTTGCGGAGCGGTAATCATGGTCTCTCGTGTCATACCGGTCGAACCTTTCGACCTTGTGATTTTTGGCGGTACGGGCGATTTGGCCCGGCGCAAGATCCTGCCGGCATTGTTCCGGCGGTTTTGTTCCGGCCAGATGGAAGAAACGTCGCAAATAATCGGGGCCGCGCGCAGCGATATGGACGACGTAGGCTATCGCGAATTCGTGCGCGAGGCGATCATCGAATTCAACCATGGCACGGCCTGTGAAACCGGCACGATTGACGCATTTCTGGCGCAGGTCGGCTATGTGACCGTTGATGCCAAGGGCGACGCGGGATGGGAGGATCTGGGCGCGCGGGTGCGTGGGCGCGATGTGGTTCAGGCGTTCTATTTCTCGGTCGGGCCCAGCTTGTTCGGCGCTTTGGCCGAACGGTTGCATCGGCACGGCATGGCCGGAAAAGGCACGCGGATCGTTGTCGAAAAACCGTTTGGCCGGGATGAGGCCAGCGCCAAGGCCCTGAACGCCACGCTTGCCGCGCATTTTGACGAAAGCCAGATCTACCGGATTGATCATTACCTGGGCAAGGAAACCGTTCAGAACCTGATGGCAGTCCGGTTTGGCAACATGTTGTTCGAACCTTTGTGGAATTCGCAATACGTCGATCATATCCAGATCACCGTGGCGGAAACGGTCGGTGTCGGCGGGCGGGGCGAATATTATGACCGCTCTGGCGCGATGCGCGACATGATGCAAAACCACCTGATGCAGCTGTTGTGCCTGATCGCCATGGAACCACCGGCGAAATTTGATCCCGACGCGGTGCGTGACGAAAAGCTAAAGGTTATCCGTGCGCTTGACCCGATTGAATCCAAGGACATCGTGCGCGGTCAGTACCAGGCCGAAGACGACAAACCCGATTATCGCACCCAGGCAGGAAACCCCGATTCCGACACCGAAAGCTTTGTGGCGTTAAGGGTCAAAATCTCAAACTGGAGATGGGCGGGCACGCCGTTCTATTTGCGCACCGGCAAGCGCCTGCGCGCAAAAGTGAGCGAGATCGCCGTGGTGTTCAAGGAAACCCCCCATTCGATTTTCGGCCCCGAGGCCGGACGGCATCGCAATATCCTGACCATCCGGCTTCAGCCGAACGAAGGCATGGACCTTGGCGTGACGATCAAGGAACCGGGACCGGGGGGGATGCGGTTGGTGGATGTGCCGCTGGACATGACATTTGCCGAAGCACTCGGCCCCGATGCCGAAGACGTGCCAGATGCCTATGAACGCCTGATCATGGACGTGATCCGGGGCAACCAGACCCTGTTCATGCGCGGAGATGAGGTCGAGGCCGCCTGGGCCTGGACCGATCCGATCATCGCAGGCTGGGAAGAACGCGGAGACGCGCCCAAACCCTATGACAGCGGCTCCTCTGGCCCCGAAGATTCACTGGCCCTGATGCACGGCGATGGCCGCCGCTGGCGGGAGATCCGGGCGTGAGCCTGTTCGTGCTGGCCGATCGGGGCATTTCGGCGGTGTCCCACGCGGGCCTGTTTCACCATCCGGGGGCGGGCGCATGAGGCTTGAAACCTATCCGGACAGGGATATGCTTGCGCTTGATCTGGCGGATCAATTGGCGGGCGAACTTGCCGCCGCCTTGGGCCATCAGGACCGCGTGTTGTTCGCGGTGCCCGGTGGCACGACACCGGGGCCGGTTTTCGATGCGTTAAGCGCGGTGCGTCTGGATTGGGATCGTGTGGATATCGTGCTGACCGACGAACGCTGGGTGCCCGAAACATCGCCCCGGTCGAACACCGCATTGCTGCGTCAACGGCTATTAAAGGATCAGGCCGCGTCGGCCAACCTGTTGGCCCTGCGCGCCGACACCGCCACCCCGGAAGGGTCATTGACCACGCTGGCGGATGCGTTGCGTCCGCATTTGCCGATTGATGTTCTGGTGCTGGGGATGGGCACGGATATGCACACGGCATCGCTGTTCCCTGGCGCGGACCGGTTGGCCGATGCGCTTGATCCCCATGCGCCCGAACTGATGGCCATGCGCGCGCCCGGAGCGCCGGAACCCCGGATCACACTGACTGCGCCTGTGCTGCGGGGGGCGGTATCCACCCATATCCTGATCATGGGTCAGGACAAGCGTGACGCGCTTGAACATGCGCGCACCCTGACCGCGATCGAGGCCCCGGTGAGCGCCGTTCTGGACGGCGCGACGGTGCATTGGGCCGCATAACGACCAAATATTTCATGACGAACGGAGACTACCATGTGGGAAGAAGTGATGCGCGCAGGCGCCACAGCCAAAGATCGCAAAATCGTCGATTTGTTCGAAAATGGAAATAGATCGCGGACTTTCACCGCGAACGAAGCCGGGATAATGTTCGATTATTCCAAGACATCGTTGGATGATACCGCGTTGAATGCCCTGCTGGCCCTTGCGGAAAACGCGGGCGTCGCCGCGCGGCGTGATGCCATGTTCGCAGGTGATCCGATCAACGAAACAGAAGGCCGCGCCGTGCTGCACACCGCATTGCGCAACCTGTCCGGCACACCGGTGTTGGAAGACGGGGTTGATGTCATGCCTGCCGTTCTGGACACGCTTGATCGCATGGGCGCCTTTGCCAATGCCCTGCGCAACGGCACTTACAAGGGGCAGGGCGGCGCGATCACCGATGTTGTCAACATTGGTATCGGCGGGTCCGACCTTGGGCCGGTCATGGCCTATGCGGCGCTCAGGCCATATTGCGATGGTCCCAAATGCCATTTCGTATCCAACGTTGACGGCGCGCATGTGCATGATGTGCTGGCCGGGCTGAACCCGGAAACGACGCTGATCATCGTGGCGTCCAAAACATTCAGCACCATTGAAACAATGACCAATGCCCAAACGGCCAAGGATTGGATGGCGCAAAAGGTCACCGATACCGGTGCGCAATTTGCGGCACTGTCATCCAACCTGCCCGCAACGGCGGAATGGGGCATCGACCCCACCCGCGTTTTCGGGTTCGAAGACTGGGTTGGCGGGCGATATTCTGTGTGGGGGCCGATTGGCCTGTCGGTTATGTTGGCCATTGGTCCAGAGGATTTCCGCGCCTTTCTGGGCGGGGCACAAGCAATGGATGACCATTTTCGAACCGCCCCCTTTGCGCGGAACTTGCCTGTCCTGCACGCGCTTGTCGGTATCTGGCACAATCAGGTGTTGGGCCACGCGACGCGCGCGGTTCTGCCCTATGATCAGCGCCTTGCGCGCCTTCCGGCCTACCTTCAGCAGCTGGAAATGGAAAGCAACGGCAAGAGCGTGGCGATGGATGGCAGCGACCTTGATCATCAGTCCGGCCCGATTGTCTGGGGCGAACCGGGCACCAATGGCCAGCACGCGTTTTATCAGCTTTTGCATCAGGGCACCCGTGTCGTGCCATGTGAATTCCTGATCGCGGCACAGGGCCACGAACCGGATCTTGCCCATCAACACACCCTGCTTGTCGCCAATTGCCTGGCCCAGTCCGAGGCGTTGCTGCGCGGGCGGTCACTGGATGAGGCGCGCGAAAAAATGTCCCGGAAAGGGTTGGCGGGGGACGAATTGGAACGACAGGCACGCCACCGTGTCTTTCCCGGCAACCGCCCCAGTGTCACCATTGCCTATCCCAAATTGACGCCGGACATGCTGGGCAGGATCATTGCGCTTTATGAGCATCGCGTCTTTGTCGAAGGCGCGATCCTTGGGATCAATTCCTATGACCAATGGGGTGTCGAGTTGGGCAAGGAACTTGCCCTTGCTTTGGAACCCATGTTGACCGGGGCGGCGAATGCTGACGACAAGGATGGATCAACCCGCGCGCTGATCAACTATATGCAAGGCCAAGGGCCGTCCTGAACGGCAAAGTCATGTGTTCCGCGACACGTGCGACGAGGATAAGAGCGCACGCAATCGCGGAACGCGGCATCGCCAAGGGATGAAAAAAACGCGACACCTAGACCTATGGTTGTATAGGGCTAACATCACGGTCACCTAGGGTTGAGTGGATGTCAATGCTATGTGAACGATTACGGCAGGTTCTGCACCGATAGGCGCGGCGTTTTGCAGCGATCACCGAACCATCCCAACCGGCGCAGCGTGGGGCCTGCACCGGTGCGGTGATCGTTTCTTCGTCAACTTGCAATCATGCGTGGCGGCTGTTGGCCTTGGCCGTTTGCCACCCCAGCAGGATCAATAACAGATCGTGCGGCCCCAGGATGGATAGCAAAACAGACGCCCTTTTTCGATTTCGGCGTCTTCGATCAGCATCAGCAATTGATCCTGCCCTGCGGCCGCTTTTTTGGCGGCGGCGATCACGGTCTGTTTGTCGGTAAATGCGCTGCCTGCGGAAACTGTCGTGTCATCCAAAGTTGCCCTTAGGCGCAAGGCGGCCAGCATCAGGATCGGATCGTTGCGTTCCATTCCCAGGGCGATCAATTCCTCGGACAACAGGGCCTGTTGCATCATTCCGGGGCTTGGCGCGGGTTCGTCGGATGCAAAGGCGGGCATGGGGATCGCAACGCACAGGGTGGCGGCGATCAACGCGGATTTCACGCGGTTGGAAAAGGGAAACGTCATGTCCAAGTGTCCTGAATTATGTGCCAAACATTTCTGCCATGATGCCCTGCGTCGGTTGTTTTGACAAATGACAAAGCCTGTCAGCCGCGCGGCGCGCCTTTGGGAAAAGGCCAGCGCGCAAAGGGGCGGCCGTGGCGGCAAAACCGACATGCCCAACAAGCGGCGATACCATCAGCGGCGCGATATCCGCGCATGCCCGCACCACACGAAAAAACGGAGCCTCGCAAAAGGCCCCGTTTGACGATGTCGTTCAATGTCGCGGTGAACCGGTCGAATGACAGGCCATCGCGGGCCTTAACCCTTTAGGATGGACCGGCCTGCATATTCCGCCGTTTCGCCCAAAAGTTCTTCGATCCGAATCAACTGATTGTACTTGGCCAGCCGATCTGACCGCGCCAGGGACCCGGTTTTGATCTGACCGCAATTGGTCGCGACGGCCAGATCGGCGATTGTCGCGTCTTCGGTTTCGCCGGAACGGTGGCTCATGACATTGGTGTATCCGGCGCGGTGTGCCATATCGACAGCGCGCAGCGTTTCGGTCAAAGTGCCGATCTGGTTCACTTTGACCAACATCGAATTCGCCACACCACGGCTGATCCCGTCAGCCAGGCGGGCAGGGTTGGTCACGAACAGATCGTCACCCACCAGCTGGACCTTGTCGCCTAGCGCGTCGGTCAACAATTTCCATCCATCCCAATCGTCTTCGGAACAGCCGTCTTCGATGGAAATGATCGGATAATCGGCACACAACGCCGCCAGGTAGGCCACATTTTCCGCCGAGGTCAGCGATTTGCCTTCGCCGGTCATCTCGTATTTGCCGTCTTTGAAATATTCGGTCGCGGCACAATCCAGCGCCAGATGGATGTCTTCTCCGGGCTTGTAGCCGGCCTTTTCGATGGCCTTGAGAACAAAGTCGAGAGCGGCGCGCGTGCTTTCGATGGCCGGGGCAAACCCGCCTTCGTCGCCAAGCCCGGTGGACATGCCCGCCGCGGTCAGTTCTTTTTTCAGGGTGTGAAACACTTCGGATCCCATGCGCACCGCGTCACGGATATTGTCCGCGGCCACCGGCATGATCATGAATTCCTGAATGTCGATCGGGTTGTCCGCATGTTCGCCACCATTGATGATGTTCATCATGGGCACGGGCAGAACGCGCGCCTGCGTGCCGCCGACATAGCGGAACAGAGGTTGGGCGGTGAAATCGGCTGCGGCCTTGGCCACGGCCAGCGATACGCCAAGGATTGCGTTGGCGCCAAGGCGGGCCTTGTTGTCGGTGCCGTCCAGTTCGTTCATCGCCAGGTCAATGCCGACCTGCTCCGTGGCGTCAAATCCAACCACGGCTTCGGCGATTTCGCCGTTCACATTTGTCACGGCCTCAAGAACACCTTTGCCCAGGTACCGGTTCTTGTCGCCGTCGCGTTTTTCAACGGCTTCATAGGCGCCGGTCGAGGCACCGGATGGCACGGCGGCGCGGCCCATTGTGCCGTCTTCCAGGATCACATCCACCTCGACGGTGGGGTTGCCTCGGCTGTCGAGGATTTCGCGGGCGTGGACGTCGATAATCGTGCTCATGGGGCCAAAAACCTGTTGTTCTGGAAAGGGCTTCGCGGGGCTTGTAAGCGCCCGGAGCGACAAGGGAAAGGGCCATGCGCGGGGTTAGCGCAACCAGTTATGGATCGGTGACAGGCCGGGGGGCGTCACAGGGTGATCTGGGACGATCAGGTTGGTTCTGCGTGGGGGCAAGCGGCGCGCGGTCCGCTTATTCCCATTCAATCGTGCCGGGCGGTTTAGAGGTGATGTCGTATGTCACCCGGTTGATCCCGCCGACTTCGTTGATGATCCGTGTGGCGGTTTCCCCAAGGAATTCGTGGGTAAAGGGATAATAATCCGCCGTCATACCATCGACAGACGTGACCGCGCGCAGGGCGCAGGCGAAATCATAGGTGCGTCCATCGCCCATCACGCCGACGGTGCGCACCGGCAGGATGGCGACAAAGGCCTGCCAGATGTCGTCATAAAGCCCGTGGCGGCGAATTTGATCGATATAGACCGCGTCGGCCTTGCGCAGGATGTCCAATTTTTCGCGGGTGATTTCACCGGGGCATCGGATGGCCAGGCCGGGGCCGGGAAAGGGGTGGCGCCCGATGAAGGATGCCGGCAGGCCGAGTTCGTGGCCAAGGGCGCGCACTTCGTCCTTGAAAAGTTCGCGCAGCGGTTCGACCAGTTTCAGCCCCATTTTTTCGGGCAATCCGCCCACGTTGTGGTGCGATTTGATCGTGACAGACGGGCCGCCGGAAAACGACACGCTTTCGATGACATCGGGGTAAAGCGTGCCCTGGGCCAGGAATTTTGCGCCTTCGATCCCGTTGGCGTATTTCTGAAAGACGTCGATGAACAACCGGCCGATGATCTTGCGTTTGGTTTCGGGGTCGCTCACGCCGTCAAGTTCGCCAAGGAACAAGTCGGCCTCGTTCGCGTGGATCAGGGGAATGTTGTAATTGTCGCGGAACATCGCGACGACCTCGTCGGCCTCGTTCTGGCGCAGCAACCCGTGATCGACAAAGACGCAAGTCAGGTTGTCGCCAATCGCCTCGTGGATCAGAACAGCGGCGACCGAGCTGTCAACGCCGCCCGACAACCCGCAGATCACCTTGGCGTCGCCCACCTGTTCGCGGATCAGGCGGATCGCTTCCTCTCGGTAGGCTGACATGGTCCAGTCACCGGTGAATCCGGCCAGCCGGACAAAGTTTTCGTAGAGTGTCTTGCCGTTCGGGGTGTGGTGCACCTCGGGGTGGAATTGGACCGCAAAGAAATTGCGCGACAGGTCGGCGGTGATGGCAAAGGGCGCGTTTGGCGATGTGCCGTAAACTGAAAAGCCGGGCGCGATGGCGCTGACGTGGTCGCCGTGACTCATCCAGACCTGTTCGCGCCCATCCAGGAACCAGCCGTTAAGCAGGTCGATGCGGGTGTCATCCGGTGTGACATAGGCCCGGCCGAATTCGGCCGTGCCGTGGCCGCGTTCGACCTGTCCGCCCAGCATATGCATCATCACCTGTTGGCCATAACAGATGCCAAGAACGGGCACGCCAAGGTCGAAGACCAGTGACGGCGGGCGCGGCGATCCTTCGTCAATGACCGAGGCCGGGCCGCCGGACAGGATGATCGCACGCGGGGCGAAGTCCGTCAGGAAATCGGGCGTGACATTCTGATAGGGGTGGATTTCGCAATAAACGTTCAGCTCGCGCAGGCGGCGCGCAATCAGCTGCGTTACCTGGCTGCCGAAGTCGATGATCAGGAGGCGGTCATGGGATGTCTGGCTCATGTGCTGGCTTTAGGACGGGGGCGGGGTGGAGGCAAGGGGGCGTGTTCATTCGCGCGGCCTGGGTGCGCCCGGGCAGGGTGGCGGGGCCGGTGAATGTGAGGAGGGCGCAGGGGGCTGTCTGCCCCCCACGGGCCGGTGGCCCGCCCCCCCGACAGTATTGGGGGCCAGAGGAACGGGGGAAGAAAGAAACAGGGTGACGTGGCGCGCGCATTTGGGCGGGCGGCATGCATGGTCGCCGGTTCGGGGTGTGGGGTCTGTCAGGTGGCGGGGGTGGCACCCAGGGCGCGCAGCGCCTGCGCGGCGAGGGCAAAGGAATGGCGGCGCGCGGCGGGGTCGTGAATCTGACCCGAGATGATCACCTCGTCCGGTTGGTGTTGATCAATCAGCGATTGGAGTTGTGGCTGGATCTGGTCAACCGTACCGACCGCGCGGATACGCCCGCCGATGTCGGTCATACGGATCATCGCGGCATCGGCGTGATCTTCGATCCGGTCCACGGGCGCGGGCAGTTTTCCCGGCGTGCCGGTGCGCAGGTTGATCATGCCAAGCTGGGCCGAGGTGCGCGCCCGTATCGCGGCCTTTTCATCGTCGGCGGCAAAGACGTTGATCGCCATCATGAAATGCGGCGCGTCGAGGGTTTCGGAGGGGCGGAACGATTGGCGATAGATTGCGCCCGCTTCTTCGAGCGCATCCGGGGCGAAGTGGGACGCAAAGGCATATGGCAGGCCCAGATGCGCCGCCAGTTGTGCGCCATAAAGCGAGGAGCCGAGAATCCATAAGGGCACATGGGTGCCCGCGCCCGGTATGGCGCGCAGGCGTTGGCCGGGTTCGACCTCAGCGAAATAGGCCATGAGTTCCAGCACATCCTGCGGGAACGTATCCGGCGCGGACATGTTGCGGCGCAAAGCGCGCGCGGTTTCCATGTCTGTGCCCGGCGCGCGACCCAGCCCGAGGTCAATGCGATCCGGGAACATCGTGGCCAGGGTGCCGAAGTGTTCGGCAATCACCAGCGGCGAATGGTTGGGCAGCATGATGCCGCCCGACCCGACCCGGATGCGCGACGTCTGCCCGGCGATATGGGCGATCATGACCGAGGTCGCCGCCGAGGCGATGCCGGGCATGTTGTGGTGTTCGGCCAGCCAGAACCGGGTGTAACCTTCTGCTTCGGCGGTTTGGGCCAGTGCGACCGACGATGCGATGGCGTCCCCGGCGTCCGAACCTTCGGAAATTGGCGAGAGGTCGAGCAGGGAATATTTCATGTCGGTTCCTTTGAATGCCGGCGCTTCGGTTCTGGGCCTGTTCGCCAGGGTATTGCTGACGGGATGGTGTCAGGAGGCGTCTGTTAGGCTGGGGCAGAGTGAACGGGAGAAAAGCGATGACATCAAGACCGGATCTGACGCGCCATTTGGCCCCCGATGTGTTTCTGGACCATTACTGGTTGCGCGCCGAACTGGCCGCGTTTTGTCGCCAAAACGGGGTCAGCGCGGCGGGGAGCAAGGAAGACCTTGGCAAGCGTGTACGGGCCATTCTGGCGGGTGATCCGTTGCCGCAACCTGTCAAGGCGCGGGCGCGAAACGCTGCCATGCCGGCCCATTTCACCCGCGAAACCCGCATTGCGCCCGGCTGGCGCTGTTCTCAGGCGCTCAGGTCCTTTCTGGGGCAGGAAATCGGACGGCCATTCCGATTTGATGCGCGGATGCGCGCGCTGATCCATTCCGGGGCGGGCAAAACCCTGGCCGAGGTGTTGGACGACTGGACAGCCCATCAGGAGCAGGCCGGTCAGACCGATATCCCGGCGCAGTTTGAATACAACCGTTTCGTGCGCGCCTATCGGCAGGTCGCGCCGGACGCGTGTCATCGTGACGTGGCGGCGGCCTGGATGGCCTTTCGCACCACGCCAAAATCGCTGCGTGGCCCTGTGGCGGATTATGCCGCACCGACGGGCACCGGGGCATAGATTGCGCGATAGGGCGGTGTTGGTGGTGCGGGCGGATCAGTCTTTCGGTTCAATCTGGCTTTCCCAGCAATCGACCAAACGGTCGATCGCGGCGATACGCGCATCTGTCTTGGGGTGGCTCATCAGCCACGCGGGCGCTGCGCCACCGGGCACCCCGGTCAGCGCGCCCAGCTTGCGAAGCAGGGTTTTCTGCGGGCCGGTTCCGATCCCCGCCCGCGTGAGCAAAGCGGCGGCATAGGCGTCGGCCTCGTATTCATCGGATCGCGACATGCGCGCGGCCAGAAGCGTGGTCAGGAAACCGGCAATATAAACCCCAAGGCCCGGAATAAACCGCGACAGAACCAGGCCCAGGGCCGTTCGCAGAGCATTCTGCCCGGAAAAATCGATCATCCGGCGGCGTGTATGCCCAAGGGCAACATGGCCCAGTTCATGCGCGATGACGGAACCAAGCTCTTCGGCTGTGACGGCCCCGTCGATGAATTTCTGGTAAAACCCGCGCGTCAGGAAAATGCGCCCATCCGGCGCGGCCAACCCGTTTACCGGTGCGATTTCATACAAATGAACCCGAATGCGCGGCAGGTCGAGGGCGCGTGCCAATTTGTCGGACACCGCATAAAGCCGGGGGTCAACCAATTCGCTGGACCGTGCGTCCAGCTCACGCCGGGTGCGCCCAACCGAAAGACGGTAGGCAACCAACCCGTAAATGACGGCCAAAATGATAGGTGTCAGACGCAACATAACCGGCATATGGGTGACTTTGGGGCGAATGTCACCTGTTTGAACGCTAAGGTTGTGATCCGTTGCGCAAACTCTTGCGCAGTGAACCCGCCATCCAGATGGCTGTCAGGGCCATCAAGGCCCCGCCCAGCACCAGCCCGGACAGGTTTTCGACCAAGTCCACGACCATGTCGATCCGATCGGCAAAAAGCCGCCCGATCCCGGTGTAAAAGGTAACCCAGACGACCTCGCCCGCGATGCCCCACAGGGTGAACCGCAGATGCGGCATGCGGATCAGCCCGGCGGCAAAGTTCGCATATGGCCCAAGGGGCGACACCAACCAACGGCTGAAGAATATGCCAGGGCCACCGTGCCGGTCCGTCAAACCGCGCGCCCGTTCCAGCAAAGCCCGCCGTTTGGGACGCGTCGCAATGTAATCCGTCAGTGGATCAGCCGCCGACCGCGCCAACAAAAAACCCGCCTGATCGCCCAGAACAGCGCCGACAAGGGCCGCAAAGGCCGCCGATGCCAACGTGATATCGCCCGACGCGGTGAACGCCCCGGTGGCCAGCATGGCAAGCGAGGCCGGAACCGGAAGCGCAAGGCAAGACAGGAACGTCACAACAGCCAAAAGCGGAACGCCCCAATGCGCGATCGCGATGATGATCGTGTCGCTCATTGCGCGTGCCGTTCGCTCAGAAAGACCGACAATTCGTCAAGCACCTGTTCAACGGGCACCCCGCGTGCCTTTGCGATGTCAGACAGCATCGGGCGGCGATTCATATCGGCCGGAATGGCAAGGGCCGTGGCGATTTCGGTGACCGGAATATCCCATGACATTGCGACATAGCGCGGGGTCATCCAGGGTTCGGGCGTGGCGTTTCGATTGTCCGGCTGCGCCCAGTGGAATGTAACCAACGCCGTGCGGATAACGAACACCACCATGATCACCGCGCCAAATCCGAACAACGACGCGGCAAGCGGATGCAGGCGGGCAATGCGGGCAAAGGTCGAAAGGCGCTTCATTCATCGTCTCCGCGAATTTGGGGCAGGGTGGCCTGTCGCCGTTTCGCGCGCAAGCCATCACCGCCACAAAAGGGGCACCGATGCCCTTGCGATGGCGAAACGTCATGCAGAATGGCGATGGGGCGTCGGCACCATGCGGGTGCCGGTGCCTGACCCTTGGCCAGACGCCGCGATGCCTAGTTTGAATTCAGGTCATGCGCGCGATCCTTGGGCGGCGTTGTGGCCCCCCCGGCGCGGCGCTTTTTCTGTCGTCGGCGTAGAAACACGATCACGGCCAGCAATGCCAGCCCGGCCAGAATCAATTCGGCAAGCTCTTGCGCCAAAAGCGCCATCGCGGTGATCTGGCCAGACAGAAAATACCCAAGCCCGGTGTTAACCAGAACCCAGATCACCTCTCCCGGTACATCCCAGAGCGTGAACCGCCGCCATCCGAACGCAGCCGCCCCCGCGGCGAAATTCACATAAGGCCCAAGCGGCGATATCGGCCACCGGCTGAGAAGAACGCCGGGCCCGCCGCGTTTGCGCAGCCAGTCTTCGGCACGCAGCCGTGCGTCGCGCCGTTTGGCGTTGGCGTCGTTCCAGCGCGTCAACGGGCCACGCCCTGCGCGCCCGATGGCATAAGCGACCTGATCGCCCGCCAATGCCCCGGCGAGAGAGGCCAAGCCAACCTGCCAAAGCGACAAATCCCCCGCCGCCGCAATTGTCCCGGCGGTGATCATGGCCAGTGATGCAGGAACCGGCAGGGCCAGGCAGGATGCGAAGCACAGGACAAACATCACCGGCGCACCGTAGCTGGCCAAAGCATCCGCCAGCCAGGTTTCCGCCGGGGCGACAATCGCCTCAGGGTCCGGCGGTGATGCAAAGTGGATGCGATGGGGCGATGACGTCATGGCGCGACCCAATCAGTGCCAACAGGGCACGTCCAGCGCGCAAGGTGCTTCTGACAGGAATGTGCACGCAAAGCGTTGGCTTTGCAAAAGATGTCAGCACGCGGCGGGGCGTTTTCAATTCGGTTTGCCCAGATTAATCCGGTTTGCCCAGACCGGCCGATATTGCACGCGGGCGCGGCGTAAGGGCGATGGCACCGACCACCATCACACAGGCCACCCATTGGGCCAGCCCCACATGTTCGCCCAAGGCAAGCCAGCCGATCATCAGCATCGTGGGCAATTCCACACTGCCCGCGATGGCGGTGCGGGCGGTGCCGATCACCGGCGCACAGACCGTATAGATCAATTGGGGGATCAACGCCGAACCCAGAGCAATGCCTGCCACCAACCACCAACCGTTTGCCGTGTCAGGCGCCAGGTCACCGACAGGTGTTGTCACAACCAGCGGCAAAAGCCCGATAACCGACCCCGACGTCACGCAGGCGACCCGCGTCAATGCCGGAAGGCCCACCAATTTGTGAACCAACACATTGATTCCCATCCCAAATCCGGCAGGCGCCGCCAGTGACAGCGCCAGAACCGGCCACAACGTGACCGGCACTGACCCCGGACCGATGGCCAGTGCGGCGGCGGCAAGAATGATCAACGCGGCGACCCATGCCCGCGATTGGGGGCGATCGCCAAAGGCGTATTTTCCGATCAACAAGGTGAACACCGGATACGTCATATAGAGAACCGACACACTCGCCACCGGCGCGGATTTGAGGGCGGCAACATACCCGATCCAGCCGACCCCCATCGCGGCCCCGGCTCCGGCCCCCCACAGGGCAGCACCGATCTGATCGCGCCCGATCGCGAAAAGGGCAGGGGAAAACGCCAAGGTGGCCACGATATAGCGCGCGAATGCAATGGCGTGCGGGGCCATGCCGCCGTCCGTCAGCCCGCGGGCGAACAGCGGCACCAATCCGAACCCGACCGATGCCAATAAAACACCCAAAAGGGCGATGCGCGGCGGAATCAATAAGGGCGAAATATGATGCACCATCCGCGAGCGCTATCAGGCCAAAGGCGGCCTATCATGTCGTCACACTCATGTCGTGACGCCGATGTCATCACGCTCATGTCGTGGCGTACCCGAGCGCCAGTGCTTTTGGTGGCATGCGGCCCGGTGCGTTACCGTGACAGCCCCTTCATCCCCTCGGCCAACCCTTCGAGAGTCATCGGCACCATCTTGTCGTCAAAGATTTCACGGATGAGTTTTATCGACTGGGTATAGCCCCAATATTTCTTGGGAACCGGGTTGATCCACAGGTTATCGGGCCATTGTTCGCGCGCCCGGCGCAACCAGGATTCGCCCGATTCTTCGTTCCAGTGTTCGTTTGCGCCACCGGGATAGGACACCTCATATGGTGACATTGACGCATCCCCGATAAAGATCGCCTTGTAGTCGTGCCCATAGGTGCGCAGCACGTCCCATGTCGGCGTCTGTTCCGTCCAGCGGCGGCGATTGTCCTTCCACAGACCTTCGTAAACGCAGTTGTGGAAATAGAAATGTTCCATGTGTTTGAATTCGGCCTTGGCGGCGGAAAACAACTCTTCCATGACTTTGATATGGGGGTCCATCGACCCGCCGACATCAAGGAACAACAACACTTTGACAGCGTTGCGCCGTTCCGGGCGGGTTTTGACATCAAGATAGCCGTGTTCGGCGGTGGCGCGGATCGTGTTATCAAGATCCAGCTCTTCGTCGGCGCCGTCACGCGCCCACCGACGCAGACGTTTCAGCGCGACCTTGATGTTGCGGGTGCCCAATTCGACATTCTCGTCGAAGTTCTTGAATTCCCTTTTGTCCCAAACCTTTACGGCGCGTTGGTGACGTGATTTTTCCTGACCGATGCGCACGCCTTCGGGGTTGTACCCCTGTGCGCCGAACGGTGACGTGCCCTTGGTGCCGACCCATTTTGACCCGCCTTCGTGGCGGCCCTTTTGTTCGCGCAGCCGTTCCTTAAGCGTCTCCATCAACTTGTCAAAGCCGCCAAGCGCTTTGATCTCGTCCATCTCTTCCTTGCTCAGATGCTTTTCAGCCATCTGTTCCAGCCATTCCGCCGGCAGTTCGACCGCCTCAAGAACCTGATCGAAGGTGATGTTTTCCAACCCTTCGAATGTCTTGGCAAAGGCCTGATCGAACTTGTCGATGTTGCGTTCATCTTTGACCATGGACACGCGTGCCAGGTAATAGAACGCCTCGGCGTCATAGGTGGCCAGACCGATTTTCACCGCCTCAAGGAATGTCAGATATTCCCTTAGGGTGACAGGCACAGCATGTTTGCGGAGGTTTTCGAAAAACGGAATAAACATCAGATCAACGCACGGTGAAGGATGAGGGTCACAAGAAGACCCGCCAGAGCGAATATCATCGCATGGACCGCAGCGTATTGCAAAATGTCCGCGCGCTTGCCGCCACGGTTTCTGGCGCGGTTGGCACCAAACAGGGCGCCCAGAATGGCACCGACGAAAACAAACATGCTCAGCCTCCGGTTCGTGTCGGGTTGAGCGCGGCCACCTCCGAGAGTTTGGCGCGTACAGCCCATTCAGGACCAAACCCGTACCGTGCCCAGCCCAGACTGTCACGCCGGATTGCCTGCGCCTGAGCGACGCGGCCTGTCAGATCCAGCGCTTCGGCCTGCAACATCATGATTGACGCAAGAAGGGCTGCATTCTCGTGTCCACGGGCCAATTCGGCCTTGCCGTTCAGGATTTTCAGCGCCTCTTCGCCCTGGCCACGGGCCACGGCATGTGCGGCCAGCTGAACACTGACAAAGGCGCGGTGAATGGTCGTTTCGCCACTGCGTGCAAAAATCGCATCGGCGCGGCGGTAATGGGTCAATGCCTTGGCCGGGTCACGCGCTTGCAACAGGCGGCCAAGGGCATAATGCGAAAACCCCATGCGGTGATCGGTCCAGCCGCGCGCCGATGCGATATCAAGCGCCGAATTCGCCGCCCTAAGACGCCCGGACGGCGATGCACCGGGGCCAAGCGCGTTCTGGATCGCGATGATCCAGGGGCGGGGCGTTTCAGGCAGAACATGCGTGGACCGGCCTGCGCCGCCGGGGTTCAGACGGGCCAGAATGCCGGGCAGGCGGGCGGCGACCTGTTCGCGCGTCATGCCGCTTTGCAGTTCAGGATCATAAAACACCCGCAGGATCAGCATGTCATAGGGTGTCAGAACGGTGTGGATATTGTCGTCGTTAAAGACGGATGCGTTCAGGCGATAAAGGTCATTCAACGGGCCAATGGCCTGGGCCAATTCCTCGTGCAGGCAATCGCGCACCTCTTGGGGGCTGACATCGTTGGGCACAAAAATCGCGATGGTGTCGCGGGTTTTCAACGTGGTCCAGGATGTTTCGTTGCGCCGGCGCGCCGCCCCGTACTGGGACAGACGGGAAATGTTGGGCACGACGAAACAGGCAGCCTGCGGCAGATAACGGCGAATCTGGCTGCCGGACACGGCCTGAACGGTGATGTTTGCCTCGCCCGTGGTGCGCGAGATGTCCAAGCCCGCTTCTTTCTTGAGACGGGTCAACACGCGGTCCAACTCGGTTGTCATACCCGAAGGCATGGTGCCGATGGCGCGCACGGTGATCGGGCCTTCGAACCGGGTCAGGACGGGCAGGACACGCCCGGATTCAAGACGAAAAGCCAGGTCAAGGAAATCGCGGCCTATGTCGGTGTTGCTGGCGGTGATCGTGCCGCGTCCGCCGCGGGATTCCGCAAACAGTTTCATCGGCGGCAGACGCAGGCCCGACGGTGTCCCGGCCGCGCGTGTTGGCGCGTCATTCACATGCCCGATCGGCTGGCACGCAGCCAACATCATCATCATGCCAAAGGCCGAACGTAACAGCATTAAAGCGCCCTTTGGTATTTGATGAAATCGGTGGCCTTGGCGATGCGGTCATACAGGCGGCGGGCGGTCGCGTTGCCCTCTTGCGTCAGCCAATAAACGGATGGTGCGCCTGCATCGTCGGCGGCCTGATAGACCGCTTCGATCAATGCGCGCCCAACCCCGGTGCCACGGGTTTCGGGCAGGGCGTAGAGGTCTTGCAGGTAACAGACGTTTTCGATTTTCCAGCCATGGCGGTGAAACAGGTAATGGACCAGCCCAACAGGCTTGCCATCCAGAAGCGCCAGAAATCCGTTGAAATCCTGTGCGTCATCGCCCAGCAGACGGGCGAAATAGGTGTCACGCACGTCCTGCGAAACACCTGTGCCGTAGAAGTCGAGGTAGAGATCCCAAAGCCGTTCCCATTCCACACGATCCGCATCCTTTATCGGACGCACCGTCAGGGACTGACCCGTCATACTTCACCTCGCCGCCGTATTTGCCGTTTCCTGTTGCCCGACAGTGTATCCCCAATCGGGCAACAATATGGCGCGGTGTGAATTTAACCCAAAATTATCCCGAAACTATCGTTGCCCGCGCGCCATGAAGGCAAGGCGTTCAAACAGGTGCACGTCCTGTTCGTTTTTCAACAAGGCGCCGTGCAGTTTGGGCAGGGCATTGGCCCCGTCGCGTTTCAGGTCTTCTGGCCCCATATCTTCGGCCAAAAGCAGCTTGAGCCAGTCAAGAACTTCGGAGGTCGATGGCTTTTTCTTCAGCCCGGATGTTTCGCGCAATTCAAAGAACTGGGTCAGAGCGGTGGTCAGCAGCGCCTCTTTGATGCCGGGGTGATGAACGGCAACGATCTGGCGCATCGTTTCGACATCCGGGAACCGGATATAGTGAAAGAAACAGCGCCGCAGGAACGCATCGGGCAGCTCTTTTTCGTTGTTGGATGTGATGATCACGATCGGGCGGTTGTCGGCTTTGATCGTCTCGCCCGTCTCATAGACGTGGAACTCCATCTTATCGAGTTCTTGCAGCAAATCATTGGGGAATTCGATGTCGGCCTTATCGACCTCGTCAATCAAAAGCACCACTTTCTTGTCCGATGTGAAGGCCTGCCACAGCTTGCCTTTCTTGATATAGTTGCGGACGTCGTGGACTTTTTCCTCTCCTAGTTGCGAATCTCTTAGCCGGGACACGGCGTCGTATTCATAAAGACCCTGCTGGGCCTTGGTCGTGGACTTGATGTTCCATTCAATCATTTCAAGGCCAAGGGCCGTTGCCACCTGCCGCGCCAGTTCGGTTTTCCCGGTGCCCGGCTCACCCTTGACCAGCAGCGGGCGTTCCAGCGTCACGGCGGCGTTCACGGCCACGGTCAGGTCGTCCGTGGCCACATAATCCTTGGTTCCTTCGAATTTCATCGGCTTTTTGTTCCCTGCATATTCAATCTGATCGAGTCCCGCGAAAGACTAAAGAGGTTGGTGACCCTCCGCAATCGTTCACTTGCCGAACGGCTAGGAGGGCCAAGGGGCAGAGATGGCAGGGAAAACTGAATCCTGCATTGTGTAGTGACAAGGCAAACCGAAAAGGTTAGACGCAGGCTCAGGGGTGGCCCGCCGTCTGTTCGATTTTCGAAACCGACATTTTGGGCCGTTTTTTGAGGGAGCCTTGTGGATGAAAGCCGAGACCTTTCTCTCCGATGATTACCGGCCCGCTGAAGACGAGCCATTTATGAACGAGCGGCAGCTCGAATATTTCCGCAGAAAACTTTTTGCTTGGAGAGACGAACTTCTTGCGGACAGTCGCGATACAATCGAAGGCCTGCAGGACAGCACACGCAATATTCCGGACGTGAATGATCGCGCAAGCGAAGAGACAGATCGCGCCCTGGAACTGCGGACCCGTGATCGTCAGCGCAAGCTGGTTGCCAAAATCGACAGCGCCCTGCGCCGGATCGACGAAGGTGAATACGGGTATTGCGAAGTCACCGGAGAGCCAATCAGCCTGAAGCGTCTGGATGCACGTCCGATCGCAACGATGAGCCTTGAGGCGCAAGAGCGTCACGAGCGCCGCGAAAAAGTGCACCGCGACGACTGAACGCGCCGTTGCGGGTTGGGCCATAGGTTGGGCCGTTGCGAACCGGGGGTGGCAGTTTGGCGGCATCCTTTGGGGCGGCGCTGACAGCGACGACACATATGAAACGCGCCGGGGCTTTCACCGTGGCGCGTTTTCGTGTTTTTAGGGCCTATGGATCTGACATCAAAGAAGATCGCCGTGGTGGGCGCGGGGATTGGCGGGTTGACGGCCGCGCGGGCCTTTGCGTTGCGCGGGGCCCAGGTGACGGTTCTGGAGCAAGCGGTGGCGATCCGAGAGGTCGGCGCAGGATTGCAGGTGTCGCCAAATGGCGTGGCCGTATTGCGGGGTCTTGGCCTTGACGGGGCGTTGCAGAACACCGGCGCCGTTGCGGCCCGCGCGGTGTGCCTGTGCAATGCCGATGGGGCGGAAGTGCTGCGCCTTGACCTTGATCGGTTTGCACCGGGTCAGTCGCATTACTGTGTGCATCGCGCGGACCTGATTGACGTTCTGGCGCGCGGGGCACGGGATGCGGGCGCCCATATTCGGCTGTTGCAAAAGGTGACCGAAGCGGACCCGGGCATGTCCCCCGAAGTCGAATTGGCGCAAGGCGCGTTTTTGAAGGCCGATCTGGTGATCGGGGCCGATGGGCTTCATTCCGCAATCCGGCCCGCGTTGAATCCGGGTGAAACGCCGTTTTTCACCGGTCAGGTTGCCTGGCGGGCCGTGGTTGATAATGACCCTGCCGATATGGCCGAGGTGCGCTTGTTCATGGGGCCTGGCCGGCATCTGGTGACCTATCCTTTGCGCGGCGGCACCCTGCGCAACATCGTGGCGGTGGAAGAGACCGGCGACTGGACCGAAGAAAGCTGGTCACTTGTCGGGGACCCGGACCAGTTGCGGCACGCGTTTTCCGGGTTTGGAGGGGAGGTCGGCGCGCTGTTGAAGCGCGTGGATACAGTGCACCGGTGGGGGTTGTTTCGTCATCCCGTGGCCAAGAACTGGACCGGGCAGGGGGTGGCTTTGTTGGGTGATGCTGCCCATCCGACCCTGCCGTTCATGGCCCAGGGCGCCTGTCTGGCACTGGAAGACGCCTGGGAACTGGGCGCCGCAATCGCGGGCGCCGAGAATATGACCGCTGGTCTGGCCGCCTATCAATCCGCCCGGCGCCCGCGGGCGTCCAGGATCGTCGCGGCGGCGTCGCGCAATGCGTGGAAATATCATCTGCGCCAACCTGCGTTGCGTGGTGCGGCCCATCTGGCGTTGCGGGTTGGTGGGCGCGTGGCCCCGGCGGCGATGGTGCGTCAATTCGATTGGATTTACGGATATGACGCGACCGGGGGACAAACCCTGGTCTGACACGGGGCGGGGGAAAGAGGGGGCGCTGCCCCCATCGCGACAGGTCGCGATTCCCCCGAAGTATTTTGGGAAAGATGAAGGGGGCCGCGTTAGCCTTTGTGGATCCAGCCACCGCCCAGAATGCGCGATCCGGCCGTTTCGTAAAAAACGCAAGCCTGGCCGGGCGAAATGCCTTCTTCCGGGGTGAGAAGTTCGACCTGCGCCTCACTTGGTGAGACGGGGCGCAGGATGGCCGGGCATGGCGGGCGGGTCGAGCGGACTTTGACGCGAATATGGGTTTCCGTTTCGGTGTCAAAGGCGCCGTCCCCGAGCCAGTTGATTTCGCGCACCGGGATGGTTCGGGTGGCCAGCATCGCCTTGGGGCCGACGATCACATGGCGGTTTTCGACGTCGAGCTTGACCACATAGAGTGGATCGGCCAACCCGCCAAGTCCGAGCCCGCGCCGCTGGCCGATGGTGTAGTGGATCACGCCGCCGTGCTGGCCAAGGACATTGCCGGCGGTGTCGATGATATCGCCGGGTTCCGCCGCGCCGGGGCGCAGTTTTTCGATGATGGCCGCGTAGTTCCCGTCGGGCACAAAGCAGATGTCCTGAGAATCGGGTTTGTCGGCCACTACGAGCCCATATTTTTCGGCCAGTTTCCGGGTTTCGTCCTTGGAGGGCAGGTGACCTAACGGAAAGCGCAAGAACGCGAGTTGGTCCGGTGTGGTCGAGAACAGGAAGTAGCTTTGGTCGCGATTCGCGTCGGCGGCGCTGTGGAGTTCCGGCCCCGACGCGCCCATTTTACGTTGGATGTAATGGCCCGTTGCCATGCAATCGGCATCCAGGTCGCGCGCCGTTTCCAGCAAATCCTTAAACTTGACCCTTTCGTTGCAGCGGATGCAGGGCACCGGTGTTGCCCCCGCAAGATAGCTGTCCGCGAATTCGTCAATCACCGCGTCACGAAAGATGTTTTCGTAATCCAGAACGTAATGGGGAAAGCCCATGTCTTCGGCGACACGGCGCGCATCGTGGATGTCGATCCCCGCGCAACAGGCGCCCTTTTTGGCCAGTGCCGCGCCATGATCATATAGCTGAAGCGTGACGCCAACGACGTCATAACCTTCCTCGGCCAGCATTGCGGCCACAACGGAACTGTCCACGCCGCCCGACATCGCCACGACGACGCGCGTGTCGGCCGGGGATTTCGCAAATCCCAGCGAATTCAATTCCTTGTTATGATCCAAAGCCATTGTCACGGGTCTTTCACGGGTGGGGCCGTCAGGCAAGTTGTCGAAAATATAGGAAAATGCGAGGCACTAACAACCCCGTGTTTCACCTCGCGTTAAAGTCCGGCGGTGACTTTGCACCAAACGAGACGCGCGGGGATGGACCGCCATGTATCTGAAGAAGGTGCCGGGGCCAAGGGCCGTAACCCTTGCCAACGGAGACATCATGACACGGGCCGATTTGCCCGTACCGGGAACCACCCGCTGGGTGGCGTCGCGCAAGCTCTCTGTTGTGCGGGGCGTGGTCTATGGGTTGATCACCCAGGAGGAGGCGCTGGAGCGCTATGGGTTGAGCCAGGATGAGTTCATGGAATGGGTCACCGCCGTCACCGAACACGGCGAAGAAGCGCTGAAAGCGACGGCATTGCAAAAGTTTCGAAATGGCTGATGCGGGTTGGCGTCAATTCGTGGTATGATCAAATGAATGTCAATTGCGTCTTTCGGCATCGATCAAACAGTAACCATAGATTAACCATTTCTGTTCACGATCCTGACCTGAGAGATTGAGGAATGGAGTAACGGTATGCGTGTTCTACTGGTTGAAGATGATCCCACGACGTCAAAAAGCATTGAGTTAATGCTGACGCATGCCAATTTGAATGTCTATTCGACCGACCTGGGCGAAGAGGGCATCGATCTTGCCAAGCTGTATGATTACGACCTTATCCTGCTGGACCTTGGCCTGCCTGACATGAATGGCCACGAGGTTTTGCGACAATTGCGCATGGCAAAGATCGAAACGCCAATTCTGATCCTGTCCGGGGCGGATGACACAGAAAACAAGATCAAGGGGTTCGGGTTCGGGGCCGACGATTATCTGACAAAGCCATTTCATCGCGAAGAATTGGTGGCCCGTATTCACGCGATTATCCGGCGATCAAAGGGGCATTCCCAGTCGATCATTCGCACGGGCAAAGTCTCGGTCAATCTTGATGCCAAAACCGTTGAGGTGGGCAGCAAATCCGTTCATCTGACCGGCAAGGAATATCAGATGCTGGAATTGTTGAGCCTGCGAAAGGGAACCACCCTGACCAAAGAGATGTTCCTGAACCATCTCTATGGCGGCATGGACGAGCCAGAGTTGAAAATTATCGACGTTTTCATCTGTAAGCTGCGCAAGAAGCTTTCCACGGCGACGGATGGGGAAAACTACATCGAAACGGTCTGGGGGCGGGGGTATGTCCTGCGCGATCCGGAACCAGAGGTGCTGGATGATCAGCGAATGGCGCTTGGGGCGTGACCTGTGCGGGGCTGTATGGCGTCGCCATGTGCCATTGGCCGATGATTTCACCGGTTGACCCAACACGATAGCATCGGCGTGCCGACAAGGTCGGCATGTCATCCGACGTGACACGATGAACCGGCAAGACGCCGCGCCGGGCGCCAAATGGGCCGGGCCGGTGATCTTTGCCTGACCGGGCAAAATCCGAACACGCAGTCTGTCGACCCTAGACCCGCGTTGCATCGCCGCCTATCACTTGCCTTGAAATAACCCCTTCGACCCCAGGCAAGGAATGAGGGCGCGGTGACCCAGGCGATTGCCATCGACAAACTGACCGAAACGCAGGCGCGCGAAGAATTGGCGCGGCTGGCAGATGTTTTGGCGCGGGCGAACGCCGCCTATCACACCCAGGATGCGCCTGAAATTTCGGACGCGGACTACGACGCGCTCAAGAAACGCAATACGGCGATCGAGGCGCGCTTTCCTGCGCTCAAGCGTGCCGACAGCCCGTCCGACGTTGTTGGCGCAACACCTTCCGATGGGTTCACCAAGGTACGGCACGTGGTTCGGATGTTGTCCTTGTCCAATGCGTTCGACGCGGATGACGTGCGCGATTTTGACATAAGGGTGCGCCGTTACCTTGGCCTGGGCGATGACGCCCCGCTGATGTTCACCGCTGAACCCAAGATTGACGGGCTGAGCCTGTCACTGCGGTATGAAGGCGGCGTACTTGTTCAGGCGGCAACGCGTGGCGACGGTGAGACGGGCGAAAACGTGACGGCCAATGCCCGGACCATTTCCGATATTCCCCACAAGATCGCGAATGCGCCTGACGTGGTCGAGGTGCGCGGCGAAGTCTATATGAGCCATGCAGATTTTTCGGCGCTGAACGACCGGCAAGGCGCGACTGGCGGCAAACCATTTGCCAACCCCCGAAACGCAGCCGCCGGATCCTTGCGCCAGCTTGACGCGGACATCACCAAATCGCGGCCGCTGAAATTCTTTGCCTATGCGTGGGGCGACCTGTCCGCGCCATTGGCAGACGGCCAGATGGAGGCGATCAACCGCCTGAACGGGTTCGGATTTTCCACCAATCCGTTGACCGCCCTTTGCGATGGCCCCGACGAAATGTTGGCCCATTATGCGATGATCGAAAGCCAACGCGCGACCTTGGGCTATGACATCGACGGCGTGGTCTACAAGGTGGATGACCTTGCCCTTCAGGCCCGGCTTGGGTTTCGATCAACGACGCCCCGGTGGGCATTGGCGCATAAATTCCCCGCCGAATTGGCGTGGACCTGGCTGGAATCGATCGACATTCAGGTTGGGCGCACCGGCGCGCTGTCGCCGGTTGCGCGGCTTTCCCCCGTGACCGTGGGCGGCGTCGTCGTATCAAACGCGACCCTGCACAACGAGGATTACATCACCGGCCGCGATTCCAAGGGAGGAGAGATTCGCGGCGGCAAAGACATTCGTGTGGGCGACTGGGTGCAAGTCTATCGCGCGGGGGACGTTATACCTAAAATTGCGGATGTTGATCTGGCAAAGCGCCCCAAGGACGCCGCCCCATTCGATTTTCCGACCGTTTGCCCAGAATGCGGGTCCGATGCCATTCGCGAAGAAGGCGATGCAATCCGTCGGTGTACTGGCGGCGTGATTTGCCCGGCCCAAGCGGTTGAAAAGCTGAAACATTTCGTATCGCGCGGTGCGTTTGACATCGAAGGGCTGGGCGCCAAACAGGTTGAACAGTTTTACCGTGACGGGTGGATCAGGGAACCAGCCGATATTTTCACCCTTCGCGAGCGTTTCTCCGGGGGGCTGCAACAGCTTAAGAACCGTGAGGGGTGGGGCGAAAAAAGTGCCGACAACCTGTTCGAAGCGATTGACGAAAAACGCAATATCCCGCTGGCCCGGTTGATTTTCGCCCTGGGAATTCGCCACGTCGGAGAAAGCGCATCAGCACTGATCGCCACGCATTTCACCACGTGGGATGCGCTGGAAAAGGCAATGGTCGCCGCCCAGGAACCGGGCCCGGAATGGGACGAGTTGTTGGGCATCGACGGGGTTGGCGCGGTCATGGCCACATCTCTTGTCGCGGCCTTTGGTCAGGTGGCCGAACGCGCGTCGATCGACAGGCTTGTTGCGCAGCTGACCATTCAGACCGCGGAACGATCAGCCATCGCCGACAGCCCGGTTTCAGGCAAAACCGTCGTCTTTACCGGCACTTTGGAAAAAATGTCGCGTGCCGAGGCCAAGGCCCGCGCGGAATCCCTGGGCGCCAAGGTGTCCGGGTCCGTTTCGGCAAAAACCGACCTTTTGATTGCCGGGCCGGGCGCGGGATCAAAGGCCAAGAAAGCAGCGGATTTGGGCGTTGAAACCATCGACGAAGACGGATGGCTGGCCCTGATCGGGGCAACATGAGCAACCGCCCGGAAATCCTGTTTCCGCTGTTCGCAGATTTGGAATCACTGCCCGGTGTGGGCAAAAAGACGGCCGAACACCTTGGTCAGATCGGGATCGAACGGCCCCGTGATCTGTTGCTTCACCTGCCGATGTCGGTGATTGATCGCCGCCGCCGGGACACGATCCTTGGCCTCGAACTGCCCGCTGTCGCAACCGTCGAAGTCGAGGTCGGCCCCCATCGCCCGCCACGCGGGCGCGGCGCGTACCGGGTGCAGGTTTCTGACAGTGAAACCGATTTTCAACTGGTGTTCTTTCATGCCAAGGCACCGTATCTGGAACGGCTTTTGCCGGTGGGGGATCGCCGTTTGGTGTCCGGGCGGTTGGAATTCTTTGACGGGATGGCCCAGATGCCCCACCCGGATCACGTCCTCTTGCCCGCTGAATCCGGCGAAGTTCCTGATTTTGAACCGGTTTATCCCCTGACTCATGGCATAACACAAAAGGTCATGGCCAAATCCGCGCTTGGGGCTGTGGCGATTGCGCCCGACCTTGATGAATGGATCGACCCGGCCCTGGCCCAGTCCAAGGGCTGGGCGACGTGGCGGGATGCGCTGGCGTCTGCCCATGCGCCGGACGGGCCGGTGGTTTTGGATGACATCCATCGCGAACGTCTGGCGTATGACGAATTATTTGCGCATCAGCTGACACTTGCCTTGGCGCGCCAGAACCTGCGCCGGGCCAAGGGGCACCCGACCAAGGGCGACGGAAATCTGCGCCGTCGTGTGCTGGCCGCCCTGGACTATGCGCCGACAGCGGCCCAAACCCGTGCGGTTGGCGAAATCGAACGGGACATGGCGCAGGATATGCGCATGTCGCGGTTGTTGCAGGGCGATGTCGGGTCGGGCAAAACGCTTGTCGCGTTCTTGGCATTGTTGATCGCGGTGGAATCCGGGGGGCAGGGCGTCATGATGGCGCCGACAGAAATCCTTGCGCATCAACATCTTGAAAGCCTTGCGCCGCTGGCCGCCGCCGCCGGTGTCACTGTTGAATGCCTGACCGGACGGGACAAGGGCAGCGAAAGGCGCGCGCGCCTTGAACGGTTGGCAAACGGGGACATCGACATTTTGGTGGGCACGCACGCGGTTTTTCAGGATGGTGTCGATTTCGCTGACCTGCGCCTTGCCGTGATTGACGAACAGCACCGGTTCGGGGTGCGCCAACGGCTTGAACTGGGGCGAAAAGGTCAGGCACCCGACATGCTTGTCATGACGGCGACGCCGATCCCGCGCAGCCTTGAACTGGCCACCCATGGGGACATGGATGTGTCGGTGCTTGACGAAAAACCGCCCGGTCGCAAACCGGTGACCACCGCGCTGGTGTCCCTTGGGCGGATAAACGAGGTCATCGAACATCTTCGCAGCGCCGTGGCCGAAGGGCGGCAGGCCTATTGGGTTTGCCCGCTGGTCGAGGAAAGCGAAACGCTTGACCTGACGGCGGCCGAAGAACGGTTCAAAACATTGCGCGCCACATTGGGCGAGGGGGTCGTGGGGCTGGTTCATGGCCAAATGCCGGGCGCGGAAAAAGACGCGGCCATGGCGCGATTCGTGTCAGGGGAAACTTCGGTTCTGGTCGCCACAACAGTGATCGAGGTGGGCGTGAACGTGCCCAATGCGTCGATCATGGTTATCGAACAGGCGGAAATTTTCGGCCTTGCCCAACTGCACCAATTGCGTGGGCGCGTGGGGCGCGGGGCCGAAAAATCCACCTGCCTGTTGGTTTATCGGGCACCGTTGTCCGAAACCGCCGAACGCCGCCTTTCCCTGATGCGCGAAACCGAAGATGGGTTCCGCATTGCCGAGGTTGATCTGGAAATGCGCGGTGCAGGCGATGTGATCGGCGTGGCGCAATCGGGTCTTCCGCGATTCAGGGTCGCCGATCTGGAACGTCATGTGGGGTTGATGAAAACCGCGCAGAGCGACGCGCGCGCGCTGTTGGCACTGGATCCAACCCTTGAAACCCCGCGCGGGGCCGCGGCGCGTGTTCTACTTTGGTTAACCGGGCAGGACGAGGCAATTCGTTTGATTTCAGTGGGTTAGGCTGGATTCGCTCATTTTGTTCTCAAATGTTCTTAAAAAGTTCTTGTATTGCGGGGTGCGATATGAGAACAAAGGGGCAACTTAAGAACATGCAAGGGAACGCGACGATGTTGGATCAGATCACAACCACCGCCAGACGGGCACAGGGAACATTGGTTCAGGATGCTATCGGTGCGGCGTCTCTTGCGGTGATGCTGATTGGTGCGCTTTACCTTCCCGGTCTTATCTAAGGTTTTCTGCCTGCGGTTTCCGTTTTTTTCAGACCCTGCGTGCGCCCGTTCCCCAAACTCGGTGCTCGCCTTACCCTGGATGCCTGTCCTGGATTGCCGGCTTGCCTCTGTCCCCGGCCGGGTCTGATTGTCCCCACGGAAATTGCTTCTCCTGCCGCCGCCTTCCTGTCCCGGAAGTGCGGCGGTTTTTTTTGGTCATGCCGGGATTTCAGAACCGATAGGCAAGGCGCAGCCCACCCCAATGACGCCCTTTGACCGTGATCGGCGCGGAAAGGTCTTTCATCATGGCAAAGTCGCCACCGCCCATGTCCCTTCGATAGACCTGTAAAAGAAATGGCGCGGTGTTTTCCCCGGCTTTGAGTCCGACACGATCGTTGAAAATGCGACGGTTCCGGCAATTGGCGGCATTCCAAACCGGATCCTTGCCAGGTGGGTGGGAAAATACCTTGTTATGGGTGGGCAAATACCCGTTCCGGTCCACCGCCGCGCAAAACACCACCCTTTTGTCAAACGACAGAACCGGTTCCTGAATGGGGGGCAGGATTTGGTCAGTCAGCCGGGTGAACCGTGCGATATATTGTTTTGGATCACTGCGCGCGACAGGACGATAGGAAAAGTTGAACAAGTCATCCATGCTGATCCGGTTGTCATCAATCGCTTTGGTCATGGCATCGGACACCTGCTTTGCCAGGCGCTGTGCCTCGTCGATGAAACGCGCGTCTTGCGAGGTTCCACCAAGCGCAAAGCTGTCCTGAACCAACATTTCGGACCCGTCCACAAGCCGCGACAAGCGTTCCGACGCACGGGTAACGCCCCGCGCGCCTTGGGTCACATGCGCCACAACCGCATCAATCTGTGGTTTGAACCCGATCAGTTTATCCTGTGCGGCGGCGGCGTCCTCATTCACCTGGAGGGCCTGATCGCCCGCGCCGCGAATGGCCTGTTCCGCGGCCCTAAGGATCGTATGGGTCCCATTGCCAGCGTCATGGACAACCTGGATCGTTTTGGCCAATTCCTCGGTCCCGCACTGGATCGCGGTCAACCATTCGGCAAGGTTGGCAACATTTTGGGTCACGTCCTTGGCCGCCTCACCGGTGCGGACCGACAATTCATTGATGGCATCCGCCACGACAGAGAAACCGCGCCCGGCCTCACCCGCGCGGGCCGCTTCGATTTTTGCGTTTATTGCCAACATGTTTACCTGTGCGGCGATGGCAAGGATTTGTTCGTTATTGGCCTGAACCGCATCCACCACGGGTTGGATGGCATTGGCGCGCGCATGCAAATCGGTTGAGAGTGAGGTCAGTGCAGCCGCCGCCTGGCCCGTTTTGTCCATTTCGGCGCAGCTGGCTGTCAGGCTGGTCAACGCGTCGTTCACCGATGTCGCCAACGCCTTGAGGGATTCGGCCACGCCTGCGTTGATATGTGCGACGTGTCCGGCGCTCTGTGCCATTGCATCCAGGTTGGATAGCTGTTCCTGCCCGTCGCGATCCAGGTCTTCGACAAACGCCGAAAGCTCAACAATCTCGCGCCCAAGAAGGGCGGCCACCTTGGACAGGCGGTTGACCTGTCCGCCCGCCGGTTCGCTTGCCTGAATTGACACTTCGGGTTTCATCGCGCCCTGCCGATCTGTTCGATCAGGGTTCTAGCGACAAGGTGCCAACAGGTGGTTAAGCGGGATCGTTCAGGCGCAATTGCTTTGGCTGGCGATATCCATTGCCTCGGCGGTCGCCTCAAGCGTCAACAGGATCGAGGCATGGCGGTTCTTGTAATCACGCGCCGGGCGCAACACCTCAAGCCCGTCAAAAGGGGCAGGCGGGGTCGGCCCGTCGTCCTTGAGCATCGCCTTGAGCGCATCGCGCGCCGCAATGACCTGTTCGCGCGAACACCCGACAATGGCGGCACCAACCACACTTGCGGCGGCCTGACCCAGGGCACAGGCCCGCACCTCTTGCCCGAATGCGCTGATCAGGCCGTTGCTGACCACCACGTCAACCGTCACGGTGGACCCACACAGCGGCGCGCGGCGTTTCACGCTGGCATCAGGGGCTGAAAGCCGGTCCTGATGCGGAATGTCAGCCGCCAGCGCCAGAATGCGCGACGAATAGAGTTTGATCAGATCGCTCTCGCCTGACATGGGCATTTCCTTTCGCTTGCGGGTTCTAGATAATACTCTGTTGATTGGATGCAAAAGGTTTTGATCATGGAATTTGACCCAGGCACGTTGAAATACGACCAAAACGGGCTGATCCCGGCAATCGCGCAGGACAAGGCCACCGGCGAAATCCTGATGATGGCATGGATGAACGCGACCTCGGTTGCCGAAACCCTGACCACGGGGCAGGTCACCTATTGGTCCCGTTCACGCCAAGAGCTTTGGCGCAAGGGTGAAACCAGTGGCCATCGCCAACGGCTGGTGGAAATGCGGGTGGATTGTGATCGTGATTGTCTTTTAATGCAGGTCACACAGGTCGGGCCGGCCTGTCACACCAACCGGCGCAGCTGTTTTTATACCGCGATCACGGACAAAGGCGAACACGAGCTGATGGCACCAATGACCTAAAGCCCGACAAGCGCGCGGATATCTGCCGGACTGGCCCCATCTGATCGATATTTCGAAATGGCGCGTGCGTCGTCGCGTTTGGCCAGCCGTTTGCCCGCACCGTCGCGGATCAGCCGGTGGTGATGATAGATCGGCGTTGGCATTCCGATCAGGCGCTGAAGCACAACATGGATCCTTGTCGCATCGAAAAGATCCTGACCACGGATGACATGGGTGATCCCCTGATCCCTGTCATCCAAAACCACTGACAGGTGGTAAGAACCGGGAAAATCGCGCCGTGACAGGACAATATCCCCGATCCCGGTCATCACCTCATGCGGTGAAAAGCGGATTTTGCGGGGCGGGTCGTCAACGCCGTCACCGGTTTCGTCAAAGCCAAAACCGGCACCCAATCCCGCAAGATCGCGCAAGGCCACGGCCATGTTCAATCGAAGCGCTTTTCCAATCGGCATTGGATGTTCGGTTGGCGCCGTTTCAGGGCGGCATGTGCCCGGATAGATCGGCCCATCGGGGCCAATGGCTGGGGCGGACCCCTCCTGCGGGGCGCTGGCGGCGGCGGTGATGTCACGCCGGGTGCATGCGCAGGGATAGAGCAGGCCACGGTCCCAGAGGTTTTGCAGCGCGGTGTCATAGGCGCCGATGCGATCCGATTGGCGCATCGGTGTGTCGTCCCATCCAATGCCCAGCCAGGCCAGATCGTCATATATCTGTTCCTCCCACTCGGGGCGGCACCGGGTGGTGTCGATATCTTCGATCCGCAGCAGAAAGGTGCCACCGGCAGCGCGGGCCATGTCATGGGCAAGCAGCGCGGAATACGCATGCCCCAGATGTAGCGGGCCGGTCGGGCTGGGTGCGAACCTTGTGACAAAAGCCATATTAATTCAGCACCTTGCGACTGATGTTTAACCTAGGACGATGCGGTGGCATCCGCGGCCAGCCACGCCTGCCATTCCGCCTTGGCGCGATCGGTATAGGCCTTGTAACGATCCTTGCGGCCCCGGCGCCCGGCACGCAGATTTTCCACCGGGCGAAACAGCCCGAAATTCACGTTCATTGGCTGAAACGTCTTGGCCTCGGCCCCGCCGGTGATGTGGTGGATAAGCGCGCCCATGGCGGTGTCCTGCGGCACGACGGGAAGCGTGCGGCCCAAAATCTCGCTCGCCGCATAGCGACCAGCCACCAGGCCCATGGCTGCACTTTCAACATATCCTTCGACACCAGTGACTTGGCCTGCGAACCTAATGTTGGGTCGGCTGCGCATCCGCATCTGATCGTCCAGCAAGGTGGGCGAGTTCAAGAAGGTGTTGCGATGGATCCCGCCAAGCCGGGCAAAGCGCGCATCCTCAAGGCCTGGAATCATTTTAAAAACATCGGCTTGCGCGCCATATTTCATCTTGGTTTGAAACCCGACAATGTTGAACAACGTGCCCAGGGCATTGTCACGGCGTAACTGCACAACCGCATAGGCCTTGTCGTCGGGGCGATGCGCATTGGTCAGGCCAACCGGCTTCATCGGGCCGTGGCGCAGTGTTTCGCGACCACGTTCGGCCATCACCTCGATCGGTAGACATCCGTCGAAATATCCGGCCGTTTCGCCTTCGTGAAATTCGGTTTTGTCGGCGGCCAGCAGGGCGTCGATAAACGCCTCGTACTGATCCTTGGTCATCGGGCAGTTCAGGTAGGCCTTGCGCTCATCCTCGGTGTCGCCCTTGTCGTACCGGCTCTGGGCCCAGACGACATCCATGTTGATGCTGTCCGCATAAACAATCGGGGCGATCGCATCAAAGAACGCAAGACGCTCGGCCCCGGTTTCCGCCTGAATGGCCTGTCCAAGCGCGGGTGAGGTCAGCGGCCCGGTGGCAAAGATCCAATGCCCATCCAAGGGCAGTTCAGATATTTCGCCCGGCGCAACCGTAATGCGGGGATGCGCGGTGATCTGGGCGGTCACATCCTGTGCAAACAGGTCGCGATCCACGGCCAATGCCCCACCAGCGGGCAGGCGATGGCGATCAGCGGTGGACATGATCAGACCGTTCGCCGCCCGCATTTCCCAATGCAAAAGCCCGACAGCATTCTGTTCACTGTCATCCGAGCGAAAGGAATTCGAACACACCATTTCGGCCAGATTGCCGGTATTATGTGCGAATGTTTCAACCTTTGGGCGCATCTCGTGGATCACCACGTCAACGCCCATGTTCGCCGCCTGCCAGGCGGCCTCGGATCCGGCCATGCCGCCGCCGACGATATGCAATGTCTGTGCCATATCGCGCATCTAGGCCATCGCGCGGCGTTTGAAAAGGATTAGCGATCGACAGGAAGGCCAGATGGCACAGTTTCCGGCACGCCAAGCCGCCCTTTCAGAGAGGTAGGATCGCTGAGTGCCCCCAAAAACGCGATGATCTTGGCGATTTCATCGTCGCTCAGGTCTACCGGCATGATTTCGGCGGATTCCGCCAGCCCCATCAGGGCGTCGAAATCATCCATCACTTGCCAGTCGCGACCTTCCAATTCCGCATCGTGAAGCAGCACCTGATCGCGGTCATACGCGGCCAAGGCCCCGACAGGATTCAGGTGGTGGCGTATGATCCCGTCTAATGTCGCATAGGCCCCGTTGTGCCCATAGGGTGCGGTCGCGGCGACATTTCGCAGCGAAGGCGTGCGGAACCGATAGGCATCTTCGGGCAATCCGGTGACACGGGCGCGCCCGATGTCGGATTGTGTATCTGCCTCTTTTCCCGGTCCGAACTGGGGCAGGCCAAGCGCGTGAAACTTGTGATCTGTCTGAAAGGGGCCGGAATGACAGGTGCTGCATCTTGCCTTGCCGTAAAACAATGTCATCCCCTGGGCCTGAGGGGGCGACAATGCCTGATTATCCCCGGCCAAATGCGCGTCAAAAGCGCTATTGGTGGCGCGGAATTCATAGGATTCAAATTCGGCAATGGCGCGCGCGATATCGGTGATGTGCAGCGCACGATCAGCAATGATTGCCGAAAACCGTTGCGAATATTCGGGCACCTCAGCGACGCGACGGGTGATCAGATCCCAGACACCGTGTTCGCCCGAGATATTTCCATCGGCCAGAGCATTCGCAACCGCGTTTTCACCTGGTTGCCCGGCCATTTCTTCGGCCGACTGGATCGGCATCAACGCCTGTGCGGCCAATACGGATGAAACCGGACGATAGAGCACAGGGCCGTCCGGCAATCGAACACCAAAGGGCGCGGTAGCATCGCGTTCAACCCGCCCGTCATGGAACATCGTCGAATATTCAAACGCGCCAAGATTGAACAAAGGGGGCGCATTGCGTGGAATCCGCGCCTTGGGTGCGTTACGGGTGCCGGGCACACGTTTCGGTCCCAAACCGGTTGCGCCTTCGCCAAGGGACAATGACATGGCATCGCCGGTCGCCAGGCTGGGGTGGTGGCACGTCGCACACGAGATATTGAGGTTGCCCGACAACAACGGATCGTAAAACAGATCGCGGCCCAAAAGGGCAAGTTCCATGTCTGTCTGGGGAAAGTCCGAGTGGGTCACCGCATTCGGTACATTGGCGGCCGGAGAGAGAGAGGCCTGGAGAGACAGAATGCCAACGGTGACCCACACTCGTGTCATTCGCTATTGCCCTACAACAATTGCGCCTTCTTCCTAACAAAATCAAATGTGTCGGGAAAGTGGCCAAAGTGGAATAAATCAGGCAAAAATAAGGAAACAGTCCGGTAAGTGCCTGATATTATTTGGTTATGGTCCGGGCCACGCGCTTTGTCGTGCCCAAATCGTCGAATTTCGGGGGGTCAGGCTCGGCGGATTATTGCCGCCAATCCGGCTCTCGCTTGTCCAAAAAGGCCGAAATCCCTTCGTTCGTGTCCGCATCCAGCATGTTTTCCACCATCACTTGCCCTGTGTAATCATATGCTTGGTCTATCCCCATCTCGAGTTGGTTGTAAAACGCGCTCTTGCCGATTCGCACGGCGGTGCCCAATTTCTCCGCAAGGGTTTGCGCCAAACGCATGGTTTCACTGTCCAGGTCATCCACAGGAACCGCGCGATTGATCAGGCCCAGTTCACGGGCGCGCGCGGTATCGATAAAGTCACCCGTCGTCAGCATTTCGAACGCCTGCTTGCGCGGGATGTTGCGGGACAGAGCGACCATCGGCGTGGAACAGAACAGCCCGATGTTCACGCCGTTCACGCCAAAGCGCGTGCCCTCGGCCGCCACCGCCAGGTCACAGGTCGCGACAAGTTGGCACCCGGCCGCGGTGGCAATGCCATGGGGGCGCGCAATCACGGGCTGGGGCAGGGTGCGGATGGCGGTCATCACGCTGGCACAGCGATTGAACAGATCGGCAAAATACGCGGCGCCACCATCGGGGGCCTGACGCCCTGCCTGCATTTCCTTAAGGTCGTGCCCGGCACAAAATGCCTTGCCCGCGCCTGACAGGATAACAACGCGAATTGTGCGATCCGCGCGCAGATCGGTCAACGCCGATTGCAATTCGGCCAGCATGGCGTCGGACAGTGCATTCAGCCGTTCGGGCGCGTTCATCCGCAGATGTGCAATCGCTCCGGTGTCTGTGCGCTCAAGTATTGTCATCTTGTGCCTCCTCCTGCTTTGGGCAAAGTGTAGGGCCGGAATGGCAGGAGGGGAAGAATGCCCGTTCAAATGGACAAAGAAGCGTTGAGCGCATTTCTGGCGGAGGTCTTCCCGCAGGTGAAATCGGACTTCGTGATCGAGGACCTGGCCGAAAACACTGTCACGGTGCGCCTGAAAGTCGAAGATCGCCACCTGCGTCCCGGTGGCACGGTGTCTGGCCCGACGATGTTTTCACTGGCCGACGTGTCGGTGTACATGGCCATCCTCGCTATGATCGGGCCAAAGGCGCTTGCGGTGACCACCAATTGTTCGATTGATTTCATGCGAAAGCCCGCCGCTGGCGCCGATCTTATTGCGCACTGTCGGTTGCTGAAATTGGGCCGTATCCTGGCCGTTGGCGATGTTCTGATCCGGTCCGAAGGCATGGATGCCCCGGTGGCACGGGCCACGGCCACCTATTCGATCCCGCCCGAGCGGTGAAATAGGTGGGGTATTTTGATACCTAATTTCTAAGGCACTGAAAACGTTTCATTAACCCGCGCGCACGCAGCTTGACTGTGCGTTGAAAACCCTTAGAACACAGCAATCCGAATTCCACGTTTCAGGAAACGACATGAAAACTTTTTCTGCTACCCCGGCAGACATCGACAAGAAATGGATCATCATCGACGCCGAAGGCGTCGTGCTGGGCCGTCTTGCGTCGATCGTCGCCATGCGGCTGCGCGGCAAGCACAAGCCGTCGTTCACACCCAACATGGACATGGGCGACAATGTCATCATCATCAACGCCGACAAGGTTCAGATGACGGGCAAAAAGCGCACTGACAAGAAATACTATTGGCACACGGGCCATCCGGGCGGGATCAAACACCGCACCGCTGGTCAAATCCTTGAGGGCAAGCACCCCGAACGTGTGGTGACAATGGCCGTCAAGCGCATGCTGCCAGGCAACCGCCTGTCGCGTCAGCAAATGACGAACCTGCGCGTTTATGCGGGCGCCGAGCATCCGCATGAGGCGCAATCGCCAGAAGTGCTGGATGTGAAATCCAAGAACTCCAAAAACACGCGGAGCGCATGATGACTGATCAGATCAATTCGCTCGAAGAGCTGAAGGACGTCGTAACCGAAGACTCCGGTTCCGTTGTCGCAGCGGCAGACCCTGCCGTTTTGCCCGAACCCAAGCGCGATGAGCTGGGCCGGTCCTATGCCACTGGCAAACGCAAAGACGCCGTTGCCCGTGTGTGGATCAAGCCCGGGTCCGGCAAGGTTGTCGTCAATGGCAAGGACATGGACAAGTATTTCGCACGTCCGGTTTTGCAGATGATCCTGCGTCAGCCGTTTACGGTTGCCGGTGTTGATGGCGAATTCGACGTCATGGCAACGGTCGCCGGCGGTGGACTGTCCGGTCAGGCCGGCGCGGTCAAGCACGGCATCTCCAAAGCGCTGCAGCTCTATAACCCCAGCCTGCGGGGCGCGCTTAAGGCGGCCGGGTTCCTGACCCGCGACAGCCGTGTTGTTGAGCGTAAGAAATTCGGTAAAGCCAAAGCGCGCAAGAGCTTCCAGTTCTCCAAACGCTGACGCCAAAACCGGTTACAGATTTTCAAAGGGCCATCCAGTCGGGTGGCCCTTTTGCTGTTGCGCTGATGCCTTGATGCTCCCTGTCGCGGGGGCGTCCCCATTACGGGGCATGACCCTTGCCGCACGATCCTTGCCGCACTGACCCTTGCCTCACGATCCTTTCACCACAACCCGTGCTCCTTGACCCTTACATTACGGCCCTTGCCCCGCGGCACATTTACCGAACCGGCGGATCACGGATGGCTTGCGGCCTTGTGGCCAAATCGCGTCCGACAGGTCGCCGGTTTCGGTCCACAAAGTCGCGGTCACGCGCTGCGGCGCTTTGGCACTGGCGTGATGGCGCCGTCACTGCTTTGCCAGTCAGACGCGGGCGCTTTGCCTTTTGTCGCGTTGGTTGTTGTCACATTGAACTGGTCGATCAACCCGGTCAGGTGGCGCGCATTTTCTGTCAACTTGGTGTTTGAGGCCATGGTTTCTTCGAACATCGCGGCGTTTTGCTGCGTCACCTGATCCAGTTGGTTCAGGCCATTCGTGACCTCGGCCAATTCGCCTGATTGCCGTTCTGTGGCGTCGGCGATTGTCTGCATGCCCTGGGCCGTGTCCTCGACCGCTGATTTGATTTCCCCCAAGGCAACCCCGGTGCGTTTTACCAATTGAACCCCGTCGGAAATCTGGTGGCCGCTGGCGTTGATCAGCCCATCAATTTCGCGCGCAGCGTCTGATGACCGGGAGGCAAGTGCGCGCACCTCGGTTGCGACAACGGCGAAACCGCGCCCGGCCTCACCGGCGCGGGCCGCTTCCACGCCTGCGTTCAGGGCCAAAAGATTGGTCTGAAAGGCAATGTCTTCGATCACGCTGATGATTTTGCGCACTTCGGACGACGAATTCTCGATTGCGTCCATCGCTTCGACCGCTTTTGCCATCACCTCACCGCCCTGGTGGGCCTTGTCGCGGGCTGCCAGTGTTTGCGCCCTGGCCTGATTGGCATCTGTTGCGACGTCGCGCACAATTCCGGTCAGGCTTCCCAGGCTTTTGGCAAGGCCGCTTAGCGTGGCGGCCTGTCGTTCTGTGCGGTCTGACAATTCTGCGGCGGCATGTGTGATTTCGCCGGATTCCGACTGGATCGCGCGGGTTTGAAGCATGACGTCGCGCATCGTGCCTTCGATTCTGATCATGGCCGCGTTAAAGGCGTCCGCGCCGCGACTGTAGGCGTCCGGCAATGCCTCGTTGAACCGGACCGTCATATCGCCCTGGGACAATTGTTCCAGCTTGGTGATCAACAGGCCGACGGCATACATGGCCTCTTTGTCATGACGTTCGCGTTGCGTTTCCGTCAACGCTTCGGCGGCGCGCAATGCCTGCGCCCCGTCCTCGGCCCGTTTGCGGGCGGTTTCCGCTTCGTCGCGGGCCTTGGCGGCGGCACGCATTGCGGTTTCCGCCTCGGCCAACGCGTTTTCTGCGCGGGTTTTTTCAAGCTGGGCCTGCGCCAATGCGTCATCGACACGGGCGGCTGCAGCGGCCCGTTCCGCGGCCTGTTCGCGCGCCGCCTGATCCAATTTCAACCGGGTGTGGATGGTAAAGGCCAAGGCAGCGGTTTCCAGCGCCACGATGACGGCGTGTATGGCTGTACGTTCCAAATTCTGGGTCAAATCGGACGAAGGATAGACAAGACTGGGCATCACAAATGTCAGGACCATGTGATGGGCGGCAATGGTCGCCGCGGCCAGGATAAGGGCCTGCAGGCCAGACATCATCACCAGGATCGCCAGAACCGCAAAATACATCATATGCGTGTCGATCTGGAACGGGTGCAACATCATCGCGGCGTTCAAAACGATGCATTGCCCGGTCAGTGCCTGTGCGGCCAGGATCCGTCCGGGGTGATCCGCCAACCGCATGGATGCCGCGCCGAGCACAGCAAAAAGCGCCGCGCCGATGGTTGCCATCGTCGCATTCGTGCCAACGACCCACCCGATGGCCGCCACAACGGGCGCGCATGCGATCGCGCCACGCGCGACCAGCAATGTGGCCTGCCGGCGCGAATGTTCAAAATCGGTCAAACCATTTTCCCCATGATCATGTGCCTGTTCCATTGATTTCAGCCCCCATCACCGGAAACGCCACAGAACGCGCCAACCTTGTTTGCGTCGGTCACCGCCCATGCGCCGGCCCTGAGCAGATGCGCACGTGCCCCCGCACCGCCAGACGCGATCACCGCAAAAGGCGCGCTGGAGGGGCCGATTTGATCCTGATTGGCGCGCGCCAGAACACCGGCCGCATCCCGCCACGGCGGGACAATAACCAAAACCGGGCCGTCACCGACCGGTGCTGACAGCAAAACCGCCACGGGCGCCAGAATGACAGCCACGAATGCCGAAGCGATGGACAGGACATAAGGCATGGAACAGATCCTTTCGGACCCGTTCATGGCGCAGGAAAGTTTAGATGTGGTTTCCGCCCGTGCGGATCACGCCGGCCCGGAATCGTCCGGTGGGATCAGTCCCAGCCCGCGCAAATACACGCCGATCCCGCTTTCCAACAATTCCTCGGGGGGAAACGGCGACTGCGCGCCCGGCGAATTGCGTGCAAACAATTCCACGACTCCGTGGCACATGGCCCAGATATGGGCCGAAAACATTGACGCGGGCGGGCGTTTTTCCGGTGGAATATGCTGTGACAGGTCACCGGCGGATTTTTCCATCGTGTCCCAGGCACGTCGCGCAACGGCGGCCAGGGCGGGATTGCGGTTCACCGACAGACCGCTTTCGAACATCGCGATGTAATGGCCGGGATATTTGCGCGCAAAAGCCAGATAGGCGCGTCCCGTTGCCTCAAACGCTGCAAGCGCCGAAGGTTGCCCCTTGTCATAGGCATATTGGATCACATCCGAAAAAATCACGTACCCCTGGCGCGCGGCTTCTGCGATCAGATCCTCACGCCCTTCGAAATGGCGATAGACCGCAGCAGGGGTCACCCCGGCCTGTTTGGCCGCCTCGGACAAGGTGAAACCAGTCGGGCCCTTTGCCTCGATCAACTGCAGCGCGGCGTCAACCAAGGCCTGGCGAAGGTTCCCGTGATGATAGCCGCGCTTTTTATGCATCCCAAATGTCCGGCCCGCCGGCGATTTTCGCGTCGTGCTTGCCAATGGCTTTGGTGTTCTTGTTGGCGTAATCCACCCCGTGCAAAACCTGACGGATGGTTTCCAGACGCGCGCGCCGCTTGTCGTCAGACCGGATGATTGTCCAGGGTGCGGCGACGGTGTGGCTTCGGGCAAGCGTTTCCTGGATCGCGTCGGAATAGGCATCCCATTTCTTTAGGCCCTCGACATCAATCCACGAAAGTTTCCAGTGCTTTAGGGGGTCATTTTCACGGTCCAGGAACCGGCGCAATTGTTCGCCGCGATCCACGTTCAGCCAGAATTTGAACAGCAGGATGCCTTCGTCCACCAACATCTTTTCGAAATCGGGAACCTGATGGAAAAAATGTTCCCTTTGGCGATCATCGCAAAACCCGAACACCTTTTCGACCACGCCGCGATTGTACCACGACCGGTCGAAAAACACGATTTCACCCCCCGCAGGCAAGTGATCGACATAGCGTTGGAAATACCACTGAGTCTGTTCTTTTTCGGTCGGTTTGGACAGGGCCACGACTCGCGCGCCTCGTGGATTAAGGTATTCGCGGAACCGTTTGATTGTGCCGCCTTTTCCGGCCGCGTCCCGGCCTTCGAAAACACAAGCGATCCGGGCACCGGTTTCGCGCGCCCAATACTGCAATTTGACCAATTCGATCTGAAGCGCCTTAAGCTCGGCCTCATAGGCTTTGCGTTTCATCCGTTCCGAATAGGGAAAGCTTTTGCCGATCAGGTCGTCGTTTTCGGCGCGTTTGATCGCATTGCGGATGTCATTGGGCGCGTCTTCTTTGAAAAACGTGCTGATCGCACCGTCAAAGGGCAGGGTCATCAAGGGCTCCTCTTTCGTTCAATATGGAGCGTGCGGCGCGTCAGCGCAATCCGGCCCGGCTGGCGAGCCGGTCAATCGCGGCGATCACCTCGGGCTGGGATACGTGGTGGGGCATATGGCCAATGCCGGGCAGGCGGGTCAGATGCGCATCGGGCGCGTCGGCGGCAAGGGCGACTGCGTGAATGTCGAGAGAGACAATGTCATCCGCGGTGCCATGCAGGATTTCGATAGGCTGGGTCACGGATGGATAAAGCGCGCTTTGCCCCCGCAATTCTGCCCGCAAATCCGTACGTTGTTGGGCATTGGCCATCAGGCTTTCCGGGCGGGTGATCAGGCCAAGGCCAATGGCATCCGCATAGCCCTGCGGCGCAGGTTGGGGGGCAAAGGCGCCATCCACCTGCCCATGCACATAGCTTGCCGGCACCCATGCGGCCAAAACCCGTGACATGACTGGGCCAATCAGCGGATGCGCCAGCGCCCGGTGGAACCGGCTTAGCGTGCCGGGCCAGGGATGGGTCGCACCGCTGACCGACGCGATGGCACCAACATGATCCGGGTGATGCACGGCCCATGCCATGGCGACGGCGCCACCAAAGCTTTGGCCGACAAGAATGGGCCGTTCAATGCCAAGGTCGCGCGCCGCCAAAGACAGCAATTGCGCCTGATCGCGCAATGTCACCCCGCGCGCGGCTAGGGCGGGGGTATGGCCAAATCCGGGGCGGTCAAACACCGTGACGCGGTAGCGGTCGCCTAACGCGTCCACCATCGAAAACGTGAAATCGCGGGTGTTGCCGGACGCCCCGTGGATCAGGACAACATCCGGCCCCTGTCCGCGTTGTACGTAATGCACATCATGCCCATTCACCCGAACGAATTGCCCCTGGGCGGGAAAATCGGTCATGGCCTGTGCGCGCCGTTGGGACACGCGCCAAAGCGTCGCCGCGGCCAGAACCGCCAGAACAAGGGCCGCAAGCGCGGTCATTCTAAGTGCCAATATCATCGAGGTCGAACGGTGTTGTCTGGTATATCCTGTTGATCCAATTGCCATAAAGCAAATGCGCATGGCTGCGCCAACGGTTCAGCGGCCGACGCGACGGATCATCATCAGGGTAATAATTGGCCGGTACGGCAATGGGCGTTCCGGCGGCGACATCGCGGTCATATTCCTGTTTCAACGTGTCGGAATCATATTCCAGATGGTTGATCAGATACAGCGCACGATGGCCCGGATCATCCACAAGACACGGCCCCGTGTCGTCTGATGTGACAAGCGTGGTCAACCCGGCGCGGTCGATATCCTCTTGGCGCATTTCGGTCCAACGGCTGACGGGCATCATCACATCGTCGGAAAAACCGCGCAGATACGGGGATGCCGGTGCCAGATTGGCGTGCCGAAAACAGCCAAACGCCTTGTCGCTCAGATCCCGCTTGGGCACCTTGTGAAAATGCCACGCCATCGCCATGCCACCCCAGCACACGCCAAAGGTCGCATGCACGTTGGTTTGGGTCCAATCCATCACCCGGGTCAGTTCTTCCCAATACGTGACGTCTTCGAAATCCAGATGCTCGATCGGCGCGCCGGTGATGATCAGCCCGTCAAACTTTTCACCGGTCGCTTCGACCTCGGCAAAGGTGCGGTAAAAGCTTTCCATGTGTTCGGCGGTGGTGTTGCGCGATTGGTGTCCGCTCATCCGGATGAGGTTCAGCTCAATTTGCAACGGGGTCGCGCCGATCAGCCGGGCGAATTGCGTTTCGGTCTGAATCTTTTTGGGCATCAGGTTCAGCAACGCGATGCGCAGCGGGCGAATGTCCTGGCGGGCTGCCTCATCCTCGGACATGACCATGACGCCTTCGCGCGTAAGCACGTCGAACGCAGGCAGGTCAGCGGGGATCTTGATCGGCATCAGTTCGGGCCTTTCGGGTGGATGTGGCGTGGTGTCGTGTCGCAAAGATAAAGGCGTATCAACGTGCCTCAAGGGCCGTGGTGATCATTGCGTCAAATTCTGCCGCAGTTGTGACCTTGGCCACCGCATCGGCGGTGACTGTCACGCCATGGCGCGCCATGGCCGCATAGCGGGGCTGACGATGGGCCAGCGCGCGGGCATAGGTCCAGCGCACAAAAGCGTCCGGGTCCACCTTTTCGGGCGCGTCGCCGGTTTCGCCCAGGTAATCGGCCCAGGCCTGTTCCAGAAATGCGGGCTGATAATACATCGGCTTGGGCGCGCGATCAAAACGGCGGATCAATTCGGCGGTATGGGCATCGTCACCCTTGATCCAGACCAGCAGCGCGCTGTCGGCCAGTTCCGTCAACAACGGATCCGCCGGATCAGCGGGGTCTATCACCTCACAGATCGACCCGCCTGAATCGCAAATGAAATGCGGATAGCCATACAATTGCGTCGCCCGTTCGGCGAAACGGGCCGTGTCCCTGAGCGCGGCGATCTCGGCGGTGCGGTGTTGGGCCTGACGGATCATGTAATCTGCAAAGGGCAGGCCGCCCTTGGCCGGATCACCGGGTTTGCCCAGATAGCTGGACAGGGGGGCAAGATTGTCAAAGGTGATGTTCGACCCGATATAGATCGAATCCGACATCAGCAAGTCACGCAGAAACGGCACCTTCATGGCATGCGCCTTGGCGTTGTCCGCGATGAATTCGCCCATGTACCGCGTGCCGATCCGGTAATCGACGCTGTAGTGGAACCAATCCCCGCTGTCGCGCAACAGGTTCGAGACATGCGTTTTGCCCAGTCCGGACATGCCGAACAGCAGCACGCGCTTGTGCTTGGCATCCTGCCAGTCCTGTGCTGTCTCATAGATCATGGCATCGCGCCTCTGCCTGGTTCGCCCCGGGTGTTAGGCGAGCCGACAGGGCCGGTCAAACGCTATTGCGCCTTGCGGGGCCAAGCAGTGACAGGATGCGACCATCCAGCACCGCCAACCCCGCCGCAATCAGACCAAAGCCCACGTAATGGCGCGGATACAGCGTTTCGCCCAAGACCACGGCGCCCAGAATGATGGCCACCGGTGCCACCAACAAGGTGACAAGCATCAGATTGCCAGACCCGGCCTTGGCCAGAACCGAATAATACAAAAGAAACGCCGCCGCCGTTGCGATGATGGCAAAATATCCGATGGCCACCCATGTCTGCGCGGACAGATCAAACCGAATGGGGCCTTCGATCACCAAAGACAGTGGGATCATCACCACAGTGGCCCCTGTCAACATGCCCGTCGCGGCCATCTGGGGTTTCAAATGCCCCAGCCGCGCCCGCGCCCATGCCCCGGCGCACCCATAACAGAATGCCGCGCCGATACAGGCCAGCTGCGCCAAAGACCTAAGGTCGATCTGCCCCAGAAACGCGATTCCCATTGCTGTGGCAACTCCGACAAAGCCCAGAAAGACACCGACGCCCTTGCGCGGGGTCAATCGTTCGTCAGCGAACACGATCGCGGCGATCAGCACGCCAAACACGGCCGTGGCGGCGTTAAAGATCGACACCAAACCAGTTTCCAGATGCTGTGTTCCAAAGGCGAGAAGGGTGAACGGGATGACATTGTTCAAAACCCCCATCACCAGAAACGCGCCCCAGGTCCGGGCATCGCGCGGCACCTCAAGCCGGGACACGATCACATAAAGCCAAAGCGCAAGCATCGCCCAGAAGGTGCGGTGCAGGACCGTCGTAAATGGCCCCAATTCAAACAGAGCGATCTGCATGGCAAGGAACGATCCGCCCCAGATAAGGCTGAGGAGGAGGATTTGCGCCCATGCGGCGGGGGATATGGTCTTTTGAATCATGGAGCGATCAAGCGCCTTTCGCGCCGCAGGTGCAATCCGAACTTTGCGATTTCAGCGACGGACCGCGCCAGTTCCATCAGGCGCGGGTTTCAGACCAGATGTTCAGGTAATTCCCGCCAAAAATCACCACGGCACCCAACACCACAAAGGGATCGACCCCTTCGCCGTAAGCCAACGCGCCAAGGACAACGGCCAAGGGCAGGCGCGCAAAATCTATTGGCATGACCAGCGTGGCCGGGGCCAGCGACAGGGCGGTTGTCAGACAGAAATGCGCCAGCAATCCCGCACAGCCGATCAGGATCAGCCAAGGCGCCGTGCTGGCCGATGGCAACGTGATATCCCCGTCATACCCCGCGCAGACAAGGCCAAAAACCGCCTGCATTGCGGTCAGCCAGAACAAGATCGCGTAGATCGTTTCGCTGCGTGTCAAACGCCGGGTCAGAACCGCTGTGCCAGCGAAACCGATGGCGGCCACGGCGGCGGCGATCAGACCCGGTGACAGCGGGCTGGCGCCCGGACGGGCAACGATCAGAATGCCGACAAACCCGATCAGGCCAGCCAATGCACGCATCCTGGTCAAACGTTCGCCCAAAACGAACGGCGACAGGACCAAAACCCAAAGGGGCGCGGTGAATTCCAACGCGAACACCTGGGCAAGAGGAATGACCGTGATTGCAAAGAACCACAGGTTTTGACCGGTGAAGTGACACAGGTTGCGCCCCAAATGCATCCCCAGATGGGCGGTTCGAACATCGCCCCAACGGTGCCGAAATGTCAGAACGGCCAGAACGATCACAATGCCCACGATGGACCGCCAGGTCATGATCTCGAACGTATCCAGATCAAGGCTGACGGCCCGCCCGGCGATGGCCATGGCGATAAAGGACACCACAGCGCCGCTCATCCACATGACGGCGCGCAGGACAGAGCCACGGGTGGTTTGTGCCATCACAGCCCCCGATCGCGCGACGCGCGCTTGGGCCAGTGCAAACCGCGCGCGCACACGGCATGGGCCGGGGCGGCGTCACAGCATCGCATGGATTTTCCGAACCGTGTTCAGGTTGCGTGCGGTCGCAGGACAGCCAAGCGCAGGTTCAATGCGGCTGGTCAGCTTTGAGGTGCCGCTGCCATTCGGATAGCGCACGTAAAGACACCTTTCGCCAAGGACGATCTGTTCGCCCGCAGTGCTGTATTGCGCCAGAACATCCATGGCAGTGTCATCAGGGACACCTGTGAAAAACGACAGGAGCGTGTATTTCGGATCGCCCACACCGGGCCAGGGATCGCGCGCCAGCGCCCGTGTCAGATCATCGCCGGAAAAGGCCATCACGCCGGGGCGAAATCCGAACCGGGTTTCGATCACGTCGCCAACCCAGTTTTCGACACGGCGGGGATCATCCTGCGCAAGGGTAAAGATCAGATTGCCCGATTGGATGTAGCTGGCAACATCGCCCGCCCCGGCCTGTTCCAGCGCCGCCCGCAATTCCGCCATAAGAAGTTTTCCGGTGCCCCCGACGTTGACGGCCCGCAACAGGACAATCCACGTCATACCAGGTCGGGTTCGCGGCCAACGCGATTGGCCAGCCGCGCCACGGTCAGGCCCTGAACGACGATGGAAAAGATCACGACGCAATAGGTTGCCGTCAGGATCAACGGTTTCCATTCATTGTCCGGCAGGGCCAGCGCCAGGGCGACGGAAATCCCGCCCTTTAGCCCGCCCCAAGTCATGATCGGGATCGTGCCCATGGAAAATTCGCGAAACGGTTTCAGCACCAACACCGGCACCGCCACGGCGGCCAGTCGCGCCACGAGCGCCAGCGCGATCGAGGCAACGCCAACCACAAGGAAATCCGCATCGAACACCACTGCGAAAACTTCGACCCCGATCAACAGGAACAGCACCGCATTCAGAATTTCGTCGATCAATTGCCAGAACGTATCGACATATTGGCGTGTCGTTACGCTCATCCCGTGCTTGGCGCCGACATCACCGATCAGCAAACCGGCGCAGACGGCCATGATAGGGGCCGAAACATGCAAGGCCACGGCCAGCTCATACCCGCCAAAAGCCAGTCCAAGCGTGATCAGAACCTCAAGCGCGTGATCGTCGATCAAACGCATGACCCGGAAGGTGAGCCAACCCAGAACAAGCCCAAGCAGGGCACCACCGCCTGCCTCTTGCACGAACAGGATCGTGGCGCTGGTCAGCTGGCTTTGGCTGCCATGATCGCCGCCGTGATCCCCCCCGTGACCGGCCAGTTCCGGAAAGGCCAGCCCAACCAGAACCAGATAGACCACATAGCCCACGCCATCGTTGAACAGGCTTTCCCCGGCGATCTTGGTTTCCAGCGTCTTGCGCAAATTCGCCTCGCGCAGAACGCCCAGAACGGCGACCGGATCGGTGGGTGATATCAACGCCCCGAACACCAGCGCGATCATCAACGGCATGCCCGTCAGCCAGGAAAACCCGACCCCTGCAATCACCGTGGACAAGGCGACACCGATCGTGGCCATCAAAAACACCGGCACCCATTGCGCGCGCAAATCCTGCACCTTGACGTGCAAAGCCCCGGCAAACAGCAACAGGCCCAACATGCCCTCAAGCAAAGCATCGGAAAAATCGATATTCGTGACCACGGCGCGCACATCCGCCGCGATCCCCAGGGACGGAACGATCTGATCCAACGCCAGAACGCCGATCGACGCCAATAGAGCGACCACAAGAATGCCAATGGCGGACGGCAGTTTCAGGAACAGATAATTGATGGCCCCGAACACGCCGGCCAAGACAATCAAAAGCGATGTGATCTGTAGAATGTTCATCCGGTCATCCCCCGTTGCGTGCGTGGTAACCATGACCAGATGACGCGCGCCGGGGCAAGCACCTAGGCGCCAGGTCGGCCTGCGACACGCAGATCAATCCAGACCGGCAGGTGGTCGGATGCGATGCGCGCGGGTTGTGCGGTGTGAATGCCCGGCCGTGTCGCGTCCAACCCCGGACCGATGGCGAACCGGTCAAGCGCGGCGATGGGGCGCGGCGCGGGGAATGACCCGCGCGACGGCAGGATACGGTATGGCCCAAGTTGGCCCTGGCAGGCCTGCGTATCCCCCCATTCGTTGAAATCCCCGGCGATCAGCGTGGGCCAGTCGGGCAGGGCATCCAATGCCCTGCGAATGGTCGCCAGTTGCAGCAGGCGAAACCGACGAATCAGGCCCAGATGGGTGCCGACAACGCGCAACGGGCCAATCGGGGTCGCCAGATCCACCCGTATCGCGCCGCGCGGTTCAAGGCCGGGCATTTCAATATGACCTGTGTCGATCACACGGGTTTCCCCCCGAAACAAAAAGGCATTCCCGTGCCATCCAAGCGACCCGCCGGGTTCGCCCAGATCGGCCACCTGCCACCCATTCGCTTCGGCCATTTCGTGGGGCAGGGCCGCGGGGCGCGGCGGCAGGCGCTTGTCTGCCTCCTGCAAAACGGCAAGTTCAGCGCCGGTTGCCTCAAGCACGGTCAACGACCTGTCCGGGCGACGCCGCAGATCAAGCCCGACACATTTTTGCAGGTTATAGGTTGCTATGCGCAGCGAAGGTGCTTTCATAAGACACTGGATACGCGCGATAACCGGAGCAAGTCACGATGTTTAAAGGGCAGGCCCTTCTGACCCGTCTGGTTTGGTCGCTCTTGATGCTGTTCGCGGCCTATTCGATCATCCGATGGCGGTTGTCGCTGGCCTTTGTGTCGCTGGCCACCTTGGCGTTGTCCATGGCCCCCGTCCTGTTTGCCCGCTGGGCCGAAATTGAGGTGCCCCGCGCCTTTATTGCCGCCACCACATTGTTCGTGGGGGGCACGTTGTTCCTGGGCGAGGTGTTCAATTTCTATTACCGGTTCTGGTGGTGGGACATCGCCATGCACGGCGGCAGTGCTGTCGGTTTCGGCCTGATCGGGTTTGTCCTGATCTTTATGATGTTTCAGGGCGACCGATTTGCCGCTCCTCCAATTGCGCTGGCCTTTTTCGCCTTTTGCTTTGCCCTTGCCATCGGCGCGATGTGGGAGGTTTTTGAATTCTCGATGGATCAGGCTTTTGGCACCACGATGCAGAAATCGGGGCTGGTGGATACGATGGGCGATCTGATCGTGGACACCGGCGGCGCCCTTATCGGCGCGGCGGCGGGATACGCATGGCTCAAGGAACAGCGCCTTGGTGGATTGACCGGGATCATTTCCGCCTTTGTCGCGCGGAATCCGAAATTATTCAGCCGCTTGCGCAAATAGCCCGCTTGACCCCACCGCCACCGGCGCGCCACATGCAGCCATGACAAAGGCCCGTATGGACGCGCAGGGCGCGGCACTCCTGATCTTTATCGCTTTGGTGCTTGGGGCCAATCAGGTGGTGCTGAAACTCACCTCCGAAGGGTTGTCGCCGGTGTTTCAGGCTGGGGCGCGTTCCGCCGTCGCGGGGGCCGTGGTCGCGTTATGGATCATTGCGCGGCGCATCGCCTTTCCGGTAACGCGGCCGGTGCTGATCTATGGGTTCCTGACCGGATCGCTGTTTGCGTTTGAATTTCTGTGCCTCTACGTGGCCGTCGATCTGACCAGCGTTTCTCATGTGTCGATCATGTTCTACACCATGCCCGTCCACCTGAGCATCATGGCGCATTTCCTGTTGCCCGGCGAACGATTGACCCCGGTTCGCCTGCTTGGCCTGGCCCTGTGCATGATGGCTGTCGTCATCGTTGTCAGTGATCGCGGGACGGGTGAGGTCAGCCTGTTGGGCGACATGATCGCCTTTGTCGGGGCCATCGGCTGGGCGGCGGTTGGCATGTTGCTGCGCGCATCGCCAATTTCGCGCGTCCCGGGCGAGGCGGCGTTGTTCTGGCAATTGGGCGTGTCGGCCCCGATCCTGTTGATTGCATCGCTGTTCTTTGGGCCATTGGTGCGTGACCTGACCAGCGCCCATATCTGGTTGATGGGGTATCAGGTGATTGCGGTTGGCCTGTTTGCGTTTATGGCCTGGGTTATCCTGATCCGCATTTATCCTGCCCCGACCGTGGCCAGCTTTAGCTTTTTTACCCCGGTGTTTTCGGTCGGCTTTGCCTGGCTGATCCTTGGCGAACCGCTGCACCTGTCGATTGTGATCGGGCTTGGCCTTGTCGTGGCGGGGATATTGCTGGTCAACCGGCGCTGATCAGGTGCCGCAGAATGTCGCCTGAACCTCTTGGCCCGGCAAGGGCGGGCGGGCAAGGTCATCGGCATCCGGTTGATCATCGTAGGGATGCGCCAGCACGGTCATCAACCGGTCGAACGGGGCCATGTCACCGGCAACGGCGGCCTGTATCATCTCTTCTATCCGGTGATTGCGCGGAATAAAGGCCGGGTTGGCCGCGCGCATGCACGCACTGGGGTCGTCTTCGCCTTCAACCCGCAGATGCCACCGGATCGCCCAGGCATCAAACGCATCGCGGTCGCTGAATTGATCACGTGCGCCGCCCGTGGCCAGCGCGCGGAACGTGTTGGTGAAATCCGCACCATCCCGCGCCATCAGGGCCAACAGATCGGTGATCAACCCGGTGTCCCCGTCGCGCGCCTGCGTCAGGCCCAGCTTGGCCCGAAACGCCGCCAGCCATTCGCCCTGAATGCGATCCGGCGCCGCATGGATCAGCGCGGTAAAACTGTCGATGGCCGCGTCCTGATCCGGCATCAAAGGCACAAGACAGGACGCCAGTTGCGCAAGGTTCCAAACGATGATCCCCGGCTGGTTCTGATAGGCATACCGCCCCTGCCGGTCGATCGAGGAATAGACGGTTTCCGGGTGGTACTGATCCATAAAGGCGCAGGGGCCGTAATCAATGGTTTCGCCCGAAATGCTGGTATTGTCAGTGTTCATCACCCCGTGAATGAACCCAACCGCCATCCACCGCGCCACCAGACGCGCCTGACGGTCGATGATCGCGTCAAGCAAGGTCAGGGGATCGCGCGCGTCGGGGTAATGCCGGGCAACCACATGATCATAAAGCGTCTGCAATGCCACCACATCCTGACGCGCGAAAAAGTATTGGAACGTGCCCACACGGATGTGGCTTGACGCCACACGGGCCAGAACGGCACCGGGCAAAAGCGTTTCGCGCGCCACGTCTTCGCCCGTGGCCACTGCGGCAAGGGCGCGGGTGGTCGGGATGCCAAGGGCATGCATCGCTTCGCTGATCACATATTCGCGCAGGACCGGCCCCAACCACGCGCGCCCGTCACCCCGGCGGGAATAGGGCGTGGGGCCAGATCCCTTAAGCTGAATGTCGCGGCGGTGTCCGCCCCGGTCGATCACCTCGCCCAGCAAAACGGCGCGCCCGTCGCCAAGCTGGGGGGAAAACCCGCCGAATTGATGCCCGGCATAGGCCTGCGCCAATGGCGCGGCCCCTTGGGGCACCGTGTTTCCGGCAAAGATATCGGCCAGTTCCCGGTTACCCGGAATATCGGCCATCCCCAATTGCCCCGCCAAATCAGCGTTAAAGGCCAGCAACCGCGGCTCTGCCACCGGCGTCGGAGCCTGAGGGCTAAAGAACCCCGACGGCAGACGCGCATAAGAATTGTCAAAAGGGATCATCATGCTCATCCCCTAGAGGTAGGTCAGGACGCGGCGTTTTGCCATGGCCCTTGCCATCGGCGGGTCAAAAGACGTTCAAAACCGCCGCGACATCAACATGTAATCGGGGCGTGGCTCAAACCGCAGTTTGCGATAAAACCGCTCAAGCTGTTCATCGCCCCGCCGCGCCTCAAGGTGCAGCGCGGTCAACCCGGCCTCGGCCAACGCCTTGGGAAGCGCTGTTAGAACCTCGGTTCCGATTCCGCGCCCGCGCACACCGGGGCGGATCCAGATTTCGTCAAGAAACCCGTCCAGCCCGCCGAATTCCAACGACCAGCCAAACGAAATCACCAGATAGCCGATTGGCGCCCGCGCCGGACCAATCAGATAGGCCACGCCATGCGGCGATCCCGCAAGCAGCGGCGCAATCGACGCGGCACGGCTTGGCGCATCCCGGTCGATTCCCTGTTCAACGTGAAAGGCCGCAACCATCGGATCCAGACGTTCCGCATCCTCCGGTCCGGCAAGGTGAAGTGCGGTCATAGGCGGGCCAGCCTTTCTGTCAAAAGGGCGAAATATCCATCCGAATCCAGATCACCCATAAACTGTGCATTCGGCGCACGCCCGGTGACGCGCCACCAATCCGCGACGGTCATGCCAAGGGTCAGTTCAGATGCCGTTTCGATTGCAACATTGATGTGCCGCCCGGTGAACAGATCAGGACGCAGCAAATAGGCGGTGACGCAGGGGTCATGCAACGGCGCACCCTCGCTGCCATATTTTTCCTTGTCGAACCGTTCAAAGAAATCGGTCATGTCGGCCACCGCCGCACCCACCCGATTGCCAATGGCGCGAAAGGCGTCATTGCGCGGTTTGGTCACCAGGGCCTTGTGCGTGACATCCAAGGGCATGATCGTCAGGGGAACCCCGGAATTAAAAACAATTTCAGCAGCATGCGGATCGACGTAAATGTTGAACTCAGCCGTCGGTGTGATGTTGCCCACCTCAAAATACGCGCCACCCATCAGCACGATTTCACCCACGCGCGGGATAATGTCGGGGGCCGTTTCAAACGCCGTGGCGATGTTGGTCAGTGGCCCCAAGGGGCAAAGCGTGACGCTGCCGCTGGGTTCGCGGCGCAAGGTCTTGATCAGGAAATCAACGGCATGATCATCCTGCAGGGCCATCACCGGATCAGGCAGGGCCGGTCCGTTCAGCCCCGTTTGGCCGTGCACATGTTCCGCCGTGACCAGATCACGCCGAAGTGGGCGATCACACCCGGCAAACACCTGCATGTCCGCGCGCCCGGCCAGTTCACACACGATCCGCGCATTTTTCTGGGTCAGGGCAAGGGGGACGTTGCCGGCAACGGCAGTGATGCCCAGAATGTCCAACTCGTCCGGGCTGGCCAATGCCAACAGGATCGCCACCGCGTCGTCCTGACCGGGGTCCGTGTCGATTATGATCTTGCGCGCCAAGCCAAACGTCCTTTGTCATGTCGGGGTCCAGGGTCCAGTCGTGACCTTGACGCGCTGTGCGGGCGAAGTCCACCGGACGATTGCGCAACGGCGCGTTCTGGACGATGCTGGCGCGAAACGGGCAGGAGGCACCGGACCATGGCCGACCCCACGCGCATATTTATTCATGCGGGCGCACATCGCACCGGCACCAGTTCCTTTCAGCAATGTCTGGATATCAACCGCGCACGCCTGTCCGAGGCAGGGTTTGACGCCGCATATCCGGGGCGGGACGGGATCGCCGGGGGGACATTGGCGCTGCGCATGCCGCACCCGCGCCATCGCAAATCACCTGACGCCGACTGGGTCGGTAAGGTCCGCGCCGAAATCGCCCGTCACGTCACGGCACCGGGGCGTGCCCTGATCCTGTCCGAAGAAAACATTCCCGGCCGCATGTTCCATTTCTATCAGGGCCAGTTTTTCCCGGTCGCGCAGCGCCGCGCCCAGGTGTTGGCGCAGGGTTTGCCGGGCCCAATCGAACATTTGGTATATGTAACAAGGTCCTATGATAAATTGTTCACCTCAGCCTATCGCAAGCGCGCCGAAGACAACCCAGTCGCGCCATTCTATGAAATTGCCGCGAAAATGGCGGCGATGGACCGGGGTTGGCCCGAATTGGTGTCGATTTTTCAGACGTGGCTAAAGCCAAAGAAATTCACCATCATCGAATATGGTGCGCGCGGTCAAAGCCGGGACTTGCTTAACCGGTTGCTGCCGGACGGGGCGATACCAGAGCTTGAGGAGCCGGAACGCCAGCTTAACCTGTCAGCCAGTGACGCGGCCCTGTTTGCCTTGCAGGACAAGTATCGCGCGGGCGAAAAGCTGGAACGCGGCGTATGGCAGGCGATCATTGCAGACCATGCCGTAGCCGGACCCAAGGATGCCCCGGAAACGGCCGAACCTTTTGCGGCCTTTAACGATGATCAGACCGCAATCCTTCAACAGAAATACGCGGATGATCTGGATCGTATCCGCGCAATGAACGACATTACGTTCATCGGATAAGGTTCGGGCAAAAAACAAAAAACCCGCCGACGTATGCGGCGGGTTTTTGCAGGATACGGTCGCTGGATTACCCGTCGAAATCCACTGATTCAATCAGCTTGATCGCTTGTGGGCGCAGCTTGGCTAGGTCCATCAGGTTCACGTCATCCGCAGTGAACGATCCCCATCCCGCGACCAGATCGCTGGGGCTGGTGCCCGGTGCGATCGGGTATTCGTGGTTGGCTTCGGCATAGATTTCCTGCGCCTTAGGAGAGACAAGGAACTCCATGAATTTAATGGCTTTTTCCTTGTTCGGTGCGGATTTCGTCAGCGCCACGCCGGAAATGTTCACATGCGCGCCGCCGGCCTCGAATGTCGGAAAGACGATGCGCACCGAATTGGCCCAGGCCGTCTGTTCCGGATCCGCCAGCATTTTGCCCATGTAATAGGTGTTGCCGATGGCGATATCACATTCACCTGCCCAGATCGCTTTGACCTGTGCGCGGTCATTGCCCTGGGGTTTGCGGGCCAGATTTGCCTTTACGCCCTTTAGCCATGCCTGCGTCGCATCCGCCCCGTGATGGTGCAGATAGGCGGCCGTCAAAGCAACGTTATAGGCATGGGTGCCCGAACGTGTGCAGATGCGCCCCTTCCACTTGGGATCGGCAAGGTCCTCGTAGGTTGTGACATCGCCATCCGCGACCCGATCTTTACTGGCATAAACGATACGCGACCGCGTGGTCAGGCCCCACCATTGCCCGTCAGGGTCGTGATATGCGGCAGGAACATTCGCCACCAAGGCGGGCGTGCTGATCGGCTGGGTCACACCGGCGGCAACCACCGAAGCAAGGCGCGCGATGTCCACTGTCAGAACCAGATCGGCGGGCGACCGTTTCCCTTCGGCCTTAAGGCGTTCGACCATGCCCTTGTCCAGATAGGCGACGTTCACCTTGATCCCGGTGCTGTCCGTAAACGCATCGGTCAGGGGTTTCAGCAGCTCTGGCTGGCGATAGGAATAAAGGTTCACCTCATCCGCAAGGACGGGTGTCGCGGCCATAACCAGGGCCATTGTCGTGGTCTTGATTGCGTTCAGCATCGGGCTCTCCAGCGTGTGTTTGTTGCTGCGTATAAACCCGACTCTTTTACTTTGGTCAATACCTGAATAAAAAAATCAGGAATGCGGAAGGGTCATGTTTCACCGGCCTTTTCCGCTGCCTTCGCCTGATCCCAAAGCGCATCCATTTCCGCCAGGTCACTGTCTTCGGGCCGTTTACCCTTCGCGGCAAGAGCGGCCTCTATCCACCTGAAACGGCGCGTGAATTTCGCGTTGGTGGCGCGCAACGCCGCTTCGGGATCGACCTTTAGGTGGCGGGCAAGGTTGGCCATGACGAACATCAGATCACCGAATTCCTCGGCGATTTCATCCGCGCCCAGCCTGTCGCGCGCTTCGGCCAGTTCGGCGGATTCCTCCTGGATCTTGTCCAGCACACCGCCCACATCGGGCCAGTCGAATCCCACGCGCGCGGCGCGGTTTTGCAGTTTGATCGCCCGCGTCAGCGCCGGAAGGCCCGCGGCCACGCCATCCAACACGCCGGTTTCGGCCTTGGCCTTGCGTTCCGCGGCCTTGATCGCCTCCCAGTCGCGGGTTTGTTGTTCGGGGGATTTGTCGCGGCTTTCGTTCCCGAACACATGCGGATGGCGCGTGACCATCTTGTCCGACATCGTGTTGGCCACATCGTGGAAATCAAACATCCCGCGTTCGTCGGCCATCTGGGCATGAAACACGGCCTGAAACAGCAAATCTCCCAATTCGCCTTTCAATTCCCCCCATGCCTCGCGTTCAATTGCGTCGGCAACCTCATAGGCCTCTTCGATCGTATAGGGGGCGATGCTGGCGAAATCCTGTTCGATGTCCCAGGGACAGCCGGTTTCAGGGTCACGCAAACGGCGCATGATGGCCAGAAGGCGGGGCAAACCGCCATTGGGGTCGTGGATCAGGTCGTCGCCCATTGCAGCGCCTCCGGGATTGCGGTTTGGTGCCAGCCAACCGCAGGCACGCCGAGGAGTCCAGCCATGCCAGTGATCAACCGCATTGCGGGCTTTGCCGAAGAGATGGCGCAGTGGCGTCGCCACATTCACGCCCACCCCGAATTGGGATTTGATTGCCACGACACGGCGGCGTTTGTGGTGGCGCGTCTGCGCGAATTCGGACTAAGCGACATTCACGAGGGCATCGCCCAAACCGGGATTGTCGCGGTGATCGAAGGGCAGGGCACCGGCCCCACAATCGGGTTGCGCGCGGATATGGATGCCCTTCCGATCCAAGAGGCGACGGGCGTTGCGCATGCCTCGACCAAGGCGGGCAAAATGCACGCTTGTGGCCATGACGGGCACACTGCGATGTTGCTGGGCGCGGCGAAATACCTGGCCGAAACCCGCAATTTTGCCGGCCGCGTCGCGCTGATCTTTCAACCGGCCGAAGAATTGGGCGGCGGGGGCGGCGTGATGGTGAACGAAGGGATCATGGATCAGTTCGACATTTCCCAGGTCTATGCGTTGCACAATGCGCCGGGGTTCCCGGTTGGTACGTTCATCACCGGGCCGGGCCCGGTTCTGGCATCCGATGACACGTTTCACATTCACATTACAGGTCAGGGTGGCCATGCCGCCAATCCACAGGAAACCCGTGACCCGATCATGGCCGCCGTCGGCATTGCGCAGGCGCTTCAGACGATTGTCAGCCGCAACCATTACGCGCGCGAGGATATGGTGCTGTCGGTGACGCAAATTCACGCGGGAAGCGCGGACAATGTCATTCCCGGCACCGCCTATCTGAACGGTACGGTGCGCAGTTTCACCCCCGAGGTGCGCGAAATGGCCCAACGTCGGATGCGCGATATCGTGGCGGGGCAGGCCGCCGCATATGATGTGAGCGCAGAGCTGGATTATAAGGCGGGATACCCCCCAACGGTAAACGACCCCGAAAAGGCCGCCTTTGCCGCGCAGGTCGCGCGCCGCGTGGCACCCGACGATCAGGTGGTGTTTCAAGAGAACCGCGAAATGGGCGCCGAGGATTTCGCCTATATGCTTCAGGCGCGTGCAGGTGCATTCATGGTTCTGGGGCAGGGTGATGGGCCGGGGCTTCATCAGCCGACCTATGAATTCAACGACGAAATAGCGCCCTTCGGGGCCAGTTATTTCGTACGGCTGGTCGAAGCCGCCCAACCGGTAGGAGGCGCAGATGTCGCTTGAAGATGCAAAAAACCAGATTGATCACGCCTTTACCCGCGCCGATCTGAAAGGGTTGTCTTTCGAAAATGTTTTTGCCGGCGCACCGTCTTTCCTGCGGCGCAAATATACCAAGGATCTGGCGGGTGTTGACCTGGCCATCACCGGGGTGCCGTTTGATCAGGCGGTCACGAACCGCCCTGGCACCCGCCTTGGCCCGCGCGCGATCCGCGAGGCATCGCTGCTGCAACCCTGTGATCCGCCCTATGGCTGGGGGTTCGATCCGCTGTCAGACTTTGCCATCGTTGATTACGGCGATGTGGCCTTTGATTATGCCAAGGTGTGGGAAACGCCGGACCGGATCACCGATCATTTCCGCACCATCCTTGCCGCCGGGGTGGGAAGCGTCACGCTTGGGGGGGATCATTTCATCACCCTGCCGATCCTGCGCGCCTATGCGGAAAAATACGGGCCGCTGTCGCTGATCCAGTTCGATGCCCATTCCGACACCTGGCAGGATGACGATTTTGATCGCATCGACCACGGCACCTTTGTTTACAAGGCGATCAAGCAGGGGCTGATCGATCCCGCGACCTCGGTTCAGGTGGGCATTCGCACGACAAACCCCGACACCTGGGGCATGAACATCATCGACGCCCGCACCGTACACGAGGTCGGAGCGGCAGCAATTGCCGACCGGATCAAGGGAATCGTCGGGGATCGCCCGTCCTATCTGACCTTTGACATTGATGCGCTTGACCCCGCCTTTGCGCCGGGCACCGGAACACCGGTCTGGGGCGGGCTGACATCGGCGCAGGCGGCCATGATGCTGCGTGATCTGGCGGGGATAAACCTGATGGGCGGCGATATTGTCGAAGTGTCCCCACCGTTTGACACCACCGGCGCAACCGCGATTGCCGGCGCACATGTCGCCACCGAAATCCTGTGCCTTTGGGCGTGGTCGCGGCGGACATAATCCGTCGCGTGGCCGCGCACCCGTCAAACCCCGCCCCAAGGAACCGCAAAATGATCATCACCATTCTGGCCGCTACGGTCTGTGCGGGTTTTGCTGTGGCGGTCTATGTGCGCCTTGCCCCGACACAGATTGATCGCTGGCACCGTGACCCGATGGCACAATCGGATCGGACCTATGCCCGCGGCGTGCGCCGGGTGGTGCCCGCGAAGGGGGATGCCTTTGCCCGGCTTGATACCATCATCCGCGCCACCCCGCGCACAGATGGTGTCACCGGAAGCGTCGCGTCCGGCATGATCACCTATGTCACGCGTTCACGGGTTTGGGGGTTTCCTGATTTCACCACAGTCAAACAGCGCGACGGACGATTGGAAATCCATGGCCGCGCCCGGTTTGGCCAATCAGATATGGGCGTCAACAAGGCCCGTGTCGATGGCTGGCTGGCCGTCCTGCGCGGGGACGGGTGAATGCGGCGGTCCAAGGCTGGATGACAGGCAGCCTTCGCTCAACTCTCGCCACATGGGGACATTCAGCGACATCTGGCACTGTGCCATGAACATGCGTCCGTCCACCTGCAGGCAAATGGTTTCGCCCAGTTCAATCCGTCCGCCGGTTTTGTCGGTGCAATAACAGTCAATGACCTTGCCACCCGGACCCTTTACATCACTCAGGGCGGGCGAAGCCATCAGGACAAGGATCAACAGGCTGCGCATGCCGAATACTATATCACACGCGGCGCACTTGACCAAGTTGGCCGTATGGGGGACAGACCGGCATGATTTCACATGACCGTCTTAGAAAAATCTCGGAACGCTTTGAATACATCGAAGCACGCATGTCCGAAGGCGGCGGGGATATCGCGGCCCTGGGCCGGGAATATTCCGACCTGCGCCCGGTGGTGGACCAAATCCGCGAATGGCAATCCCTGCGCGATGATCTGGACGAAGCCGAAGCGATGCTGGACGACCCCGAAATGCGCGCCCTCGCGGAAGAAGAATTGCCAAAACTGCGCGAACGGCTTCCGGGGATCGAACAGGCGTTGCAATTGGCGTTGTTGCCCAAGGACGCCGCCGACGCACGCCCCGCAATGATCGAAATCCGCCCCGGCACCGGCGGGGACGAGGCGGCGTTGTTCGCAGGCGACCTTTTGCGGATGTATCAACGCTATGCGGAACGGCGGGGATGGAAATTCGACATTGTCGAAGAAACCCAGACCGAACTTGGCGGGATAAAAGAGGTGGTCGCGGCGGTGCGCGGCGAAGGCGTGTTTGCGCGGCTCAAGTTTGAATCAGGTGTGCACAGGGTGCAACGTGTGCCCGAAACGGAATCGGGTGGGCGCATTCACACATCGGCCGCGACGGTCGCGGTTCTGCCCGAAGCCGAAGATGTCGATATCACCATCGACCAGAACGATCTGCGGATTGATACGATGCGGTCGTCGGGCGCAGGCGGACAGCACGTGAACACAACCGATTCCGCGGTGCGTATCACCCATATTCCGTCAGGGATCGTTGTCACCAGTTCCGAAAAGTCCCAGCACCGAAATCGCGAAATCGCCATGCAGGTTCTGCGCAACCGCCTGTTTGACCTTGAGCGCCAGAAGGCGGATCAAAGCCGCGCGGCAGATCGCAAATCGCAGGTCGGATCGGGCGACAGGTCCGAACGCATCCGCACCTATAATTTTCCCCAGGGGCGCATGACCGATCACCGCATCAACCTGACGCTGTATAAACTGGATCAGATCATGCAGGGCGATCTGGACGAGGTGGTCGAGGCATTGATCGCAGATCATCAGGCCGCCCTGCTGGCCGAGGATGAGGCGTGAATTTTCGCGCGGCGATTGCACAATTGACGGCGGCTGGCGTGCCGGATCCGGGCGGCGATGTGCGGCGCTTGTACGACTGGGCGTTTTCCCGTGGCGGCGCGGCACCTGAACCGCAGGACCGCGATCATCCCAATGACATGACATTGGAATTCCTTGAAATCGCCCTTGCCGAACGTGTCCGGCGCAAACCGGTCAGCCAGATTATCGGCAAGCGTTCATTCTGGCGGCATGATTTTCTTGTCACCCAGGATGTTCTTGATCCGCGCCCCGACACCGAAACCCTGATCGAAGCCGCGCTTGGCGAGAATTTCGACCGGTGTCTTGATCTTGGTACCGGAAGCGGGGCGATTGCAATTTCGCTGCTGGCCGACAGGCCCAAGGCGCGGGGCGTGGCCACGGATATTTCCGATACCGCCCTTAGGGTGGCGGCGCAGAATGCCGATCGGATCGGGGTGGCGGATCGCCTTGAACTGATCCGTTCAGATTGGTGCGCGGGCGTTTCTGGGCGCTTTGATCTGATCGTGTCGAACCCGCCTTATATCGCCGCCGATGAAATGCCCGGCCTTGCCCCCGAAGTGCGCGATTGGGAACCCCACATCGCGCTTAGCCCCGGTGGTGACGGGTTGGACGCCTACCGCGCCATTGCCGCGCAGGTGTCAGATCACCTTTTGCCGGGGGGGCGTGTGTTGGTGGAAATCGGCCCGACCCAGGCCAAATCTGTGTCCAACCTGTTCACCGCCAGCGGTTTTGATCAAATCGACGTGCTGCCCGATCTGGATGGCCGTGACCGCGTGGTGGCCGCAAAACGCGGCAAAACCGCCAAATGACAAGTGGAAACGGTCAATTTTCGTGAAAACGATTAATTTGCACTTGTCATTCATGCCTCTGGGTGGTTACTCAGGCTTAGGTCACGGACGCGGATGCTTTAACTGGCGTCTCCCATGATTTTTAGCCGAACAAGGTCGTCGCTCTGAAAGCACTAGACGCGCATGAGGCGCATCGCGGAACGCACGGCATAGGGTCAACTCTGGCTGGACTAAAGTATACATGAGATCTTCCAAATCACGTTCGCGGAACAAGTCGAACCGCAATCGGTCGTCTGTCGGAAACATCGTCAATCGCGTTTTCGACAGTTCGGGTCCCGAAGGCAAGGTGCGCGGTACACCGCAGCAGATCATTGAAAAATACAATCAATTGGCGCGTGACGCACAATTGTCCAATGATCGTGTCGCGACGGAAAACTTTCAGCAGCACGCCGAACACTACACCCGGATGTTGGCCGAAGCGCAGCGTGAACAAGACGCCAAACGTGAACAGCAGGAACAAGAAAACCGTCAGCGTCAGGCTGAACGGGACCGTGACCGCAGCGCACGTCAGGAACGCGAAGGCAACAACGGCCAGAACGGCGACCAGCCGCAGCCAAACCAACAGCCCCAGCGTCAGTCCGAAAAACAGCCCCAACCACAGGCACAGCCAGCCCCCAAAGACGACAGTCAGCCCAAAGGCGATGTGTTGGGCGTGGTGGGCGGCGAAACCGCCGGAGAAGACAACGGGTTGGTTGAAACGCCCGAGGACAAGCCAGCCAAGCGCAGCAGCACGCGCAAGCCGCGCGCGCCCCGCGCCAAGAAACCTGCGGATGCCAACAAAGCCAAAGACTCTGGCGGCAATTCTGATGGTGGTGAGGGTGACGACCCGGCGAAAACCGCCGCTGAATAAGCGCACCGATCGCATGTCCAAGTGGTCCAAGGCCGTCCGTTCGGGCGGCCTTTGGCATTCCTATGGGCCTGCCGCGACCAACCGCGCCAGGGCACAGAATTGTTCAAGCGACACGGTTTCCGCCCGGTCCGTGGGCGCGATTCCGGCAGCGATCAGGCGATCTTGAATATCCGGCACCAACCCTTTGAGAGCCGCCCGAAGCATTTTGCGGCGTTGGTTGAACGCCATGGCGACGACCCGTTCCAACACCTTTGTATCGGCGGGAAAACGCGGTTCGGGCAGGGCGGTCAGATGGACGACGGCCGAGGACACCTTGGGCGGGGGCGAAAAGGCTTCGGGGGGAAGGGTCAGAACGATTTGCGGATCGGCGCGCCACTGCGCCAGCAATGCCAGGCGGCCATAGGCCTTGGACCCCGGCGTGGCAACGATCCGTTCTGCGACCTCGCGCTGAAACATCAATGTCAGGCTGTCCCAAAACGGCGGCCATTCCGGCGGCGTCAGCCAGCGCACCAGCAATTCCGTGCCGATATTGTAAGGCAGGTTCGCCGCGATCAGGATCGGTGGGCGCAGATGCGACAGCACATCAACCTTGAGAGCGTCCCCTTCGACCACCTCAAGCCGGTCGGGGTAGGCGGCGGCGATTTCCTCAAGCGCCGCCAGACATCTGGCATCTTTTTCGATGGCCAGAACCTTGCGCGCGCCTTCGGCCAGCAATCCGCGGGTCAAACCACCAGGACCGGGGCCAACCTCTAGCACATCGTGACCGGACAGATCACCGGCAAGTCGGGCGATCTTGGACGTCAGATTCAAATCCAGAAGGAAGTTCTGGCCAAGCGCCTTTTTGGCCCTAAGCCCATGCGCTGAAATCACATCTTTCAGCGGGGGCAGGGCATCAATGCCAGTCACAGCGCGTTTCCCGCCAATCAATACACCACAATGCGTGTTTCGGACCGCAGCTGTTCCAAAAGCCCCTTAGCGTGATTCTCGATCGCCTGATTCTGAAGTTGGGTGCGGATCTGTTCGCGGTCCACGCCTTCGACCAGTTCGGTTTCACGCTTGCAAAGCATCAGGAAAACCAGGGTTTCGCCGTTCGCCCGCGTCAGGTTTGTGGACACCTCATTCGCGTCCAGCTTGGCCAGCTCATAGGCCACGTCCTGTGGAATTTCGCCGGGCTTTTTCAGCCCGCGGTCCAGTACGCTGGCCGGTTGGCCATGTGCTGCGCCATAAAGATCGTCGCAAACATCCACATTCGCCTTAAGCTTGGCAGCGGCGGCAAGGGCCGCTTCGCTGCGCCCGCCGGGAATGTAATATGCGGCATATTCCAACCCCGTGACCTTGCGCGGTTTAAAGTCGCCTTCTTCGATGGCGCGAAGTTGGAACAAGGCCACCGCACCGGGAATACTCAACGGTTGCGACACGCCGCCGGGCTTTAGCCCCATAAGGATCGCGCGCAGGTTCGCGGGCAGTTCGGTCAGTGCAATCCAATTCACACGACCGCCCGCCCGCCCGGATGGCGCCGCCGAATATTGACGGGCCGCTGCCGCAAAGGCACCAATCGACGGGTTCTTGGCAATCGCGCGCGCCCGTTCCATCGCCGCCGCCTCCTGTCCCGGAGGCGCCGCGATAAAGATTTCCGAAATCAGAACCCGGACGTTTTCACCATTGGCGGCGTTGGTCAGCGCATTGTCCACATCGCGATCGGTGATCGTGACAAGATTGTTGAAACGTCCCGCAACGACCTTGCGCCACAGCAATCCGGGCACGATGAAATTTTCAAGGGTTTCGACATCGACGCCGGATTGTGCCAGTGCCTTTTCGAATTCTTCGGCTGACAGGTTGGCACGCGCTGCAAATTCGGTTTTGCCCGCCGCCAGTTCACCCGCATCAATCTTGAGGTTGTAGCGCGCCGAGGCAAGCAGCTTGAGCTTGTCTTCGATCAGTTGATTGGCGGCCAGTTCCCCCGGATCGCCGGGCGCGTTCAGCAGTTCCAACATGCGTGTGCGTTGGTCCAGATCGTATTTCGTGACCACCAGATCACCGACCTTGATCACCGGGGCGAACAGGTTTTGCGCTGATGCCGGGCTGATGAACAGGCCCAGAGCCAGGGTGAATACGGTCACAATAGCGGGGATCAATCGGGTGCGTGTCATGCGTGCTCGATACGTCATTTACAGGTCCGGGTGAAGCGTTGCCCATCGACCTTGCCCGAAAAGCCGCGGATACCCACGGTAAAACTGAATTCAGTCGATGGTTGAACGATAGTGGAAGAGGTGAAGCGGCGCGAGGCGGAAAATTCCATCTCAACGCATTCGTTAATGTATTTTAGGCCAACGCCCGCCTCGGCGGTATCGTTGGTTGCCAGATCATAGCGCCAATTGGCATTCACCAACCAGTTTTGCGCCAACCGCACGGTGCCATCCACGGCCCATTCGGACAACAGCTTTGAACGTCCTTCGGCGGGGTCATTGTCCATGAACAGGTAACTGGCACCAACCGCCACACGTTCCGACAGCCAGCTTGCCCGCGCTTCGGCCTTGGTCAGGTCGCGCCGGTCACGCAAAATCGCCCGTGCCGTCAGGGCGATGCCGTCAGGGCCGCGCAACTGCCCGGCAATCAACAAATCCGAACTTTTGCCAGACAGCCCCGACGAGATGTGGAAATCGCCATCGGTCGTGTCACGAATGACCTGTCCCAAGGACAATCGGCTGTGCCAGCCAGACGGCGCATAGCGTGACCAACTGATCCCCAGAGCGGCGCGTTTGCCGCGTTCGCGCCGATCCTCGGCTGGAAACCGGGACAGGGACAACAGGTTGCCTTCGTCAAATTCCACCCGCGTGCTTTCGTCATTCGCCGCGTTCAAGTCGCGCCCCCCCGACCAGGCCAGTTGCGCGACGGGTTCGACGATATGCACCACCCCGTTCGCGCTGGTCTTGCGCAATGGCCAGCGAAAGGTCACGCCGAGTCTTGGGGTTGCGCCGCTGTCCGCCGCGGGCAAGGCCAGATCCTGACTGGTGCGGATGGCATCAAAGGACGCGCCCGCTTCGACCCCGGCGCGAATGCCCAGGGGCAATGTCCATGTGCGCAGCCATGCCATGTCCGCGGTGAGTCGTGCGACATCGCGCCCATCAACGATCAAATCGGCATCGGTGCCGTCAATATCGGTGGACGAATACCGGTAATGGCTGTGAAGACCGGCGCCAACCCGCAATTCGCCCCCCAGTTGGTCAGGGAAATAACGCCGTTCGAATTGGATATTGCCGACCAATTTGGGAATATTCGCATCGTCTTCGGAATCGCGCAGGGTGTGGAAATGGGTCAGCGCACCGCGAATATATTCATCGCGCCGCACGCGGGTGACCGAAAATTCGCTGTCCAGCCGGTCTTTGTCGGAATAACCGTATTCGGTCGGATAGGCCTCGTCCGCCGTTGCCTCGACATCGAATTCAAGTTTGAAATCCCGTGGCAGGTCGAACACTCCGCTCCCTTCGACATAGCCACGCAATTGGCCGGGCAGCAGATCATCATCACTGATTGCGCCGGAAAAGATGATGCGCCCCTTTCGGAATGCCTGACGGTACCGCAATTCCACCGTGCGCGTGCGCGACGAATAATACGGCGTCACAGTCAGATCGCGGTGGTCGCCCATCTTGATGAAATACGGCCATTTCAATCCTGTCCCCAGGCGCGAGTTGCGTTTCAACGACGGGATCAGAAACCCGGTGGCCCGTTTCATCGTGGGATCGGGCAGGCGCAGGCGCGGCAGCCAGAATACCGGCACACCGGAGATTTCGAACCGCGCGTCATCGAAATATAGCTGGCGTTCTTCTTGGTCGTGGACAACGCGCCGGGCGCGGATCTGCCAAAGCGGCGGACGGCCATCGCCGCACACATGGCACGACGTCACGGTCGCCTTGTACAATTGCGCATAGCGCCCGTCGATGCGGTTCATCTGATAGGCGGCCATCTGCACCTGTTGGTCCAGCATCACCCGCGCACCGCGCACCAGCCCATTGCGCAGGTCCTGATCCAACTGCGCGGCATCTGCCAGAATGATCGCCCGTCCGCTGTTTTCCGTCAGGGTGATCGGGCCGCTGATGGCCAATTGCCGACTGCGCCGATCATAGGTGATCTTGCTGGCCCGCAGGCGCACGCCATCCTTGATCGCCTCGACATGGCCTTCGGCGATGACCCTGTCGCGCCCGTCAAGATACACCTTGTCAGCGACCAACATGGCCGTACCCGTGGTTTGGCCATTGGCCAGCGCGGGGCACAGGATCAGCCAGATCAATATCGCAAGATTGCGCAGGCCCATCTTACCCGTCCTCCCGGTGGAGCATCAGGCCCAGCGACAGCATCAATGCCGCCACGGGTGGGGCCCAGGCGGCAAGGAAAACCGGAATTTGTCCATTTTCGCCAAGGATATGCACAAAGTTCTTGATGTAATGAAGTGAGAACCCGACAAGCACCGCCGTCAGCACCGCGAGCCCCGTACGGCCGAACCGCGCATGTCGCATGGTATAGGCGGCCGAAATCATCACCATCGCCACCAGAAACAGCGGGCGTGCCAATTCCGATTGCAGCCAGACAAGATGCCGCCGCGCCGTAAAACCCGCCTGTTCCAACGCCGTGACATATTGGGGAAGGTCCCAGATCGCGATGCTTGAGGGTGGGTTGAACCCGTCGCGAATGCGCTCGATTGTCAGCGGTGACGGAAGGCGCATGGTGTCTCGGGCCTCGGCTGTGGCTTCTGGATTGGACGGGCTGTCGAGCGTCCAGATTTTCACGGTTTCAAGGTCCCATGCACCGGGCACGAGGGTTGCGGTTTTGGCCTCGATCCTTTTGATCAGCCCACCCTTTGGCGCATATGCAAAAAAGGTGGCATCCACAAGCCGCGATCCCTGCGCATTGGCCCTTGTCGCGCGAATAACGGTCTGACCGTTTTCACCGCCCTGGCGCAGCCAGATCCCATCCCCATCAAGCGAAAGCGCGCTGTCCGGCCCCGCCTGAACGCGGGCGCTGACAAGGTCGTATTGCTTGGCTGTCGCAGCCACAATCGGGTTCATCACGGCCAGGGACATCAGGCCGATCAGGAACGCCATGACCATCGGCGCGACCACCACCAAAAGGGCGGACCGCCCCGTCGCGCGTGTGACAATCAATTCCGAACTGCGTGACAACCCAAGAAACAGCGCGACCGTGGACAGGATCACCAGCAACGGCAAAAGCGTGTAAAGCGTTTGCGGCGTATGAAGCGCGGCCAGTTGCAAGGCCTGGCCAAACCCCGCCCCGGTTCCCGCCATGCGACGCAATTGGTCGATCAGGTCGATCAACATGACAAGGACCGCAAACACCAGCGACACCGCGATGATGGCCTGCCCAAATCGGCGCGCGATATAAAGGTGCAGGATCATGCGGGACGTGTCCGATCCGCGCAACCAGGTGACCGCCCCCTTAGGCCGGCACCTTGGCGACCATGGGCAGACAACAGCAACGCGACGCATCCCGCGCCCATGACCAATGGCGCATAGACAAGGGGCCACACCGCCGGATCGGCACGCACCATGCCGGTTGTCAGGTTTTCCACCATCTTGATCGCGATCAGGATGACCACCCCAAGGCCGACAGATCGCCAAACCCCGGCGCGGCTGTACCCGTTGCCCAACAATGCGGCGAACCCAAGCATTGCGATGACCACCCCAAGACCCACATCGCGCAAGCGGCCATGGGCCTCTTCCAGAACGACGCCAAGGTGTTCATTGGTCTGACGCGCCACGGCGGCGGGCGCGCGCAGAATGCGCGGGCTGACCAGGTATTCGGCCCGAATGTCCATCGGGGCAATGGCATCAATCAATCGGGTCAGGTCATAGGACAGGTCGTCAAACCGCGTGGTGATCAGCCGCCCGGTTCGCGTGTTCAACGACTGGCCCAACCCATCCAACATGATCAGCCTTGGTCGGGCAGGGCCGTCGCCCTCGGAGGTGTTGATCAGAAATGCCCGCCCGGCGGTATAGGTTTCGGCATGGGCTGAATTGCGCCGATCAGACAGGAAAACGTCATGCAATGTGCCGTCCGGATCAATTTTGCGGATGAAAAACGTGACGCCCTTGGTGGGATGCAGGAATGTGCCTTCGCTCAACAAACGGGTGGTCACATCATGCGTGAGCGCGCGTTGGCGTTCGGATAATTCCTGACGCGCCAGCGGCAACAGGACCATGACGATCACGCCAGTCATCGCCGCAATGGCCATCCCAAAGGCGAACACCGGGCGCGCCAGCCGCCATGGCGACACGCCCCCCGCCTGAAGAATGACCAGCTCGCTTTCTCCGCTCAGCCGGTATGTGACATAGGCGGCCGACGCAAACGCCGCAAAAGGCAGGATTTTTGCGATCACGCGCGGCAATGACAACAGGATGAACTGCAAGACGATTCCGGCGCTTTGGCCATCGTCGATCAACCGGTCAAACAGGCGCACCGCAGTGTTGACCCAGAACACGGCCACCAGAATAAGGGAAAAGAATCCGAAAAGCAGGAACAACTGCGACAGCAAATATCTGTCGAAACGCGCCACGTGTCCCAATTCCCCCAAATCGGTGCGGGAATGTCAGATCCTCCCGCCAGTTGATGCAAACTATCCCAAAGGATCGGCGGGGAAAACTGCTAACTGGCTGGTCAATTACCGGGGGTGGCGCTAGCCTTGGCGCAACGCAAAACGCACCAATTAGGGAGCAGCCCCGTGACCGATCCGGTTTCCGTTACTTTTCAAGCCCAGGACATCGACCTGATTGCCCAAGCCGAGGGCACAATTGCCCTGTTCGTAGACGAAGACGACAAGCTGACCGCCTTGGCGCGCCGGGTGAACAAGCTGACAAAAGGCGCCTTGGCGCGGCTGGTGGAAAGCGATGCCTTTGCCGAGATCAAACCCGGGCAATGCGCCACGATAACCTGGCCCACGGGCATGGCCGCAGACAAGGTGATCGTCGTGCGCCTGCCGCGCCGCGCCACCGTGTCCGAGGCCCGGAAAGCGGGTGGATGCATCGGTAAGGCATTGGGAAAAAAGGGAACATTGGTTCTGCTTGGCAATGTGCGCAGGGCGGCGGATGTCGCCGTGGGAATCGCATTGCGGGCCTATGAATTCGATGCCCAGAAAACCAAGAAAGCGGACCCAAAAGGCGACGTTCGCCTGATGACAACAGACCCGGACGGCGCAACCGCGGCCGCCGCGCCATTGCTGGCCGCCGCGAACGGCGTGTTCTTTACCCGTGACCTTGTGAACGAACCTGCCAACGTCCTGACCACGACCGAATTCGCGGACCGCCTAAGTGCCATGCGCGACATCGGGCTAGAGGTCGAAGTGCTGGAAGAGGCCGAGTTGGAAAAGCTGGGCATGCGCGCCCTGCTGGCCGTTGGAATGGCGTCAGACATGCCTTCGAAGGTTGTCGTGATGCGCTGGAACGGGGGCGGGGATGAGGCACCGTTGGCCCTGGTCGGCAAGGGTGTCGTGTTTGACACCGGGGGGATTTCGATCAAACCGGCGGGCGGCATGGAAGAAATGACCATGGACATGGGCGGCGCGGGCGTGGTGTCGGGGGTTATGCGCACGCTGGCCCTGCGCAAGGCCAAGGCAAATGTTGTCGGCCTTGTCGGGTTGGTGGAAAACACCATTGCCGGCAACGCGCAGCGCCCCGGCGATGTGGTCCATTCGATGAAGGGCGACACGATCGAAGTGATCAACACGGATGCCGAAGGCCGTCTCGTTCTGTGTGACGTGATGTGGTACGCGCAGGAGCGGTTCAAACCGGCGGGCATGATCGACCTGGCCACCCTGACAGGCGCGATGATCATCGCCTTGGGTCATGAAAACGCAGGCGTTTTTTCCAATGATGACGCGCTGAGCAAGGCATTGATCAAGGCCGCTGGCGAAGAGTGCGAAGGCGCATGGCGCATGCCCATGGGGCCGGTCTATGCCGAAGGTCTGAAAAGCCGGATCGCAGACGTCAAGAATGTCGGTGGCCGCCCCGCCGGGTCGATCACGGCGGCCGAATTCCTGGGCAGGTTTGTCCAGGATGGCATGCCCTGGTGTCACATTGATATCGCTGGTGTGGCCCTGAAACAGGCCGAAGGCGACGTGTCCCCCAAGGGGGCAACCGGCTGGGGCGTTCTGACGCTTGACCGGCTGATCAAGAACGGGTTCGAGGCCGACTGACATTGGGCGAGGCCTATTTTTATCACCTGACGCGCCAACCGCTTGAGGAAGCATTGCCCAAGCTGTTGGACCTGTCGTTGTCACGCGGTTGGCGTGTCTGTGTGCGCGCCCTGAACGACAGTTATATTGACTGGCTGGACACGCAGTTGTGGTCAGGGGATGCATCCGGGTTTCTACCGCATGGTGTCGCCGGGGGGGATCACGACGCGCTTCAGCCTGTTTTGTTGACCACGGCGGCAGAAGTGTCCAATGACCCCGCGGTCGTCATGGCCGTACAAGGCGCCAGCGTCACAGCCGACGAAGTGCGCCGTCTGGAACGGGTTTGCGTTTTGTTTGACGGCGGGGATGCCGCCGCACTGGCCAATGCGCGCGAACAATGGCGCAATCTGACGGCGGCGGGATGTGGTGCACAATATTGGTCGGATGAGGATGGCGGATGGGTCAAGAAATCCGCGCGACCGGCGGCAGAACCTTAACGCCGCACCGGGCGGCACGGCGGCCCGCCTGACATCGCGCCATGCCCGACAATGCGCCATGCCTGACCTTAGCCAAAGGTTATCCCGGTCAAAGCCGGCCACGGCCGCATCATTTCACCGAAGGAACGGCCTTGAGGTATGCCGCGATCGCAGCGCGATCTGCATCGCTTAGGTGGCTGATATTCTTGACAACATCGGCCATTTCCCCGCCGACAACATCGAAACTGGGAGTGAACCCGCTTTTTAGATATTCGGCAATGTCCGCCGCGCTCCATTCCAAGGCGCCGGGAGTGATATTGGGGATTTTGCCTTCGCCCGATGGGTTTGGCCCACCGGCCAACCAGCGGGTGCGATCCATGCCGCCAATCGCATTGCGCGGCGTGTGGCATTCGGCGCAATGGCCCAAAGCCTCGGCCAGGTAACGGCCGCGGATCACCTCATCAGAATGATCATCGCCCTCAAGCGCCCAGTCATCGCCAAAGAACAACAGCTTCCACCCGCCCATCATCCGGCGGATCGAAAACGGAAACCCGACGTCATGCGGGCGGTTTGCCACGGACACCGGCGGTAGGGTTTTCAGAAAAGCGTAAAGGTCTGCAATGTCTTGCCCTGTGGCCTTGACGTAAGACGTGTAGGGAAAAACCGGATAATAATGCTGGCCACCGGGGCTGACCCCGGCCTGCATGGCATTGCCCAGATCATCAACGCTCCACCCGCCGATCCCGGCCTGTGGATCAGGCGAAATGTTGGGGGCGTAAAACGTGCCAAAGTCGGTTTTGAAAGGAAGGCCACCGGCCAGAACCAACCGCGCGTCGCCTTCGGATTCGGGCGCGGCGTGGCAGGATGCGCATCCGGCGGCCCAGAACACGGTTTCCCCGCGCGCGACATCGCCGGTCAACCCGGTGTACGCATCCGCGTCCATCCCGCCAGGGCGTGTCACGAACCAGAAAATCACCCCACCCAAAAGGGCAAGCCCCACAGCAATCCTTAGCAAAAGATACATTGGGTCCCCTTTGGGTGGCGTGGCATTGTCAGATCAGTTCGCAGGTGCGCGATACGCTTTATGGCATGCGCCACACGCGCCGCCAACACCACCGATAGCCGCTTGCAGGGACGCAAGATCAGTTCCCGCAGCGCCCGCCATCTTGTCAGCGGCTTCTTGCATCATGGTTGCCTTGGCGATGACATCGCCCATGTTTTCCCACATCTCGACCTTGGCGCGTGTATCGCTGGCCGACATTTCATCGGACCCTTTTGGCCACATGGTCGAATTGTCCAATTTGGTCAGCGCGGCAAGGTTCGCAGCAGCGGTACCAGCAACACCGGCATCATACTCCACCGCGCCTTTGGCCATCGCGCCAAGTTGACCAAGGTTATAGGCATAAAGCTGCATAACGGCTTTGCGTGCCTTGATGGCACCGGCAATTGCCGGATCGGCATGGCTGGCCCCAATGGCGGACCCGGCGATACCCAGCATGGCCAGACCAGCGACGGCAAATGTAAATTTCTTCATCATGTCAGTTTCCCTGTTGCGACATTATGTCGTGATCATATCCTATCAAAACGCGCGGGTTAGGGACCTGACGACTTTGTGATCGGCTGGGCATTGCCGAACAGAATATGTGCGCAATTGCACAGAATTCCCCTAGGTAAAGCGCACTTTGCCAATAAACGGCAGATTTCGGTTACATTGCGCATAGTCAATTCCGTAACCGACCACGAATTCGTCGGGTATTTCAAACCCAATCCAATCGGCTTGAAAATCGACCTCGCGACGGGATTCCTTATTCAGCAATGCGATTGTTCGCAGCTTTTTGGGTTTGCGCGCGGACAGCATATGGATCACGTGATTCAATGTGTGGCCCGTATCGACGATATCCTCGACGACAAGGACATTGCGGCCTTCGATTTCTCCGCGAAGATCCTTCAGGATACGCACCTCACGGCTGCTTTCGGTTGAATTGCCATAGGATGACGCCTCAAGGAAATCGACCTCGACATCCATATCGCCCAATTCGCGGACAAGATCGGCAATGAACACGAATGATCCACGCAAAAGCCCGACCACGACAAGGCGTTCATCCGCCGGGAATTCGCCCCGAATGGCGCGGCACAATTGTTCGATCCTTGCGGCGATGGATTTCGCGCTGATCATTTCGTCGATGACATATGGACGCTCTGGCATAATCCACCCTTGATCTTACCGCGCCACTCTACGACATCAGGCAGGCAGGACAAGCAACAGGAGCGTCATGCCAACCCATTCCGAGACAAAGCTGCTGCCATATACGGCACAGCAGATGTATGACCTTGTTGCTGATGTCGCGGCTTACCCGGAATTTCTGCCGTGGTGTGCGGCGGCGCGCATCACCGCGCGCACCCCGATTCCGGGAGGTGAGGTGATGGACGCCGACCTTGTCATTTCATTCAAGGTGTTCCGCGAAAAGTTCGCCAGCCGTGTCACCCTGTGGGCCGACGCGCACAAGATCGACACTGAATACCTGGACGGGCCATTTCGTTACATGAAATCCAACTGGGCATTTCGCGATGTTCCCGATGGGGTCGAGGTCGAATTCTTTGTCGATTTCGAATTCAAGAATGCGGTGTTGCAGGGCATTATCGGAGTGGTGTTCAACGAGGCGATGCATCGCATCGTGCGCGCCTTTGAACGCCGTGCCGCGGAACTTTACGGGGGCGTGTGACCCGGTCGGGCGCTGGTGAAATGCCAAACGGCGGATCAATCTGACCCGCCGTTCGGTGTTTCAAATATCAGGCTTTTTCGGGGTTACGACACGTGGTCATAGGCCCGTTCACCATGCTGTGCCAGGTCCAGACCGGTGGTTTCGGTTTCTTGATCCACGCGCATCGGCATCACCATCCCGACCAATTTGGCCAGAACGAATGTCACCACCACTGTGAACACACCGACGATGGCAAGTGAGCCAAGCTGTGCCGCCCAGGACCCCGCGCCAAAGGCGGCGATCATGATCGTGCCAAAGATGCCGCCAACGCCGTGCACGGCAAACACGTCCAGCGTGTCGTCAATGGACAGCTTGTTGCGGATCAACCCGACGGCCTCCTGGCACAGGATACCTGCGACGGCGCCGATGATCAGTGCTTCGACCGGGCCAACAAAACCACTGGCCGGGGTGATCGAGGCAAGCCCGGCGATCGTGCCGGTCACGATCCCGACGAGCGATGATTTGCCGTATTTGATCCGTTCCCAAAGCGCCCAAGTGATGGACGCGGTCGCGGCCGAAATATGCGTTACGGTCAATGCCATCGCCGCCCCGCCATCAGCGGCCAGTTGCGACCCACCGTTAAACCCGAACCAACCGACCCAAAGCATCGCGGCGCCGATCATCACATAGCCCGGATTGTGCGGAGGTTTCGATTTGTCCCGACGCGCGCCCAACATCACCGCAATCACCAGTGCGGCCAGGCCTGCGGTTTCGTGCACCACGATGCCACCGGCAAAATCACGTGCGCCGACCTCTCCGAAAATGCCGCCATCCGACAACATGCCGCCGCCCCAGATCCAATGGGTCACCGGCGCATAGCACAAAAGCATCCACAAGGTGGAAAACGTCACGACCCAGCCGAACGACGCGCGTTCCACATAGGCCCCGACGATCAGCGCCGGGGTGATGATGGCGAATGTCATCTGAAAGGCAAAGAACAGAACCTCGGGCAGGGTGCCCGACACTGTGTCGGCATCAATCCCCGAAAGGAACGATTTGCCCAACCCGCCCCAGATGGCATTGCCGTCGCCAAAGGCGATGGAATAGCCGAAAGCGAACCACGCCACGCTCATCACACAGGCGATGGCATAGCAATGCATGAAAACGCTCAGCACGTTTCGGGCGCGCACCAACCCGCCATAAAACAACGCCAAACCCGGCAATGTCATGAACAGCACCAGGGCTGTTGCAACAATTATCCACGCGGTATCTGCACCGACCATATTCCCCTCCCTCGGAAACTCTTTTGCGGGCAGGTGCCGCATTCAGAGCGATTAAGAAAGGGGCAAGCATGCCCTGATACGCCAAAACCTTGCGCAGTTTGCAAACTGCCTAAGTTTTGCGCGCATACTTTGGCTGTTTGTTTAATTCATGGGCGAAGTTCGGCCGCGGTTTTCAGCATCTCTAACGCGCGGTCACGGGATGCTTCGCGCACAGCCGTGCGCCCGATTGCGCCAAAATCCTGTGTTTCGCTTTGGGTGGGGAACCCTTGGCGTGCGACTGCGAAACAGACCCGGCCTTCGGGGCGTGTGGCCGACCCGCCGGGGCCTGCAACGCCGGTGATACCAACCGCCAAATCGGCGTTCAACGCCCGCAGCCCGCCTTCGGCCATTTCGGCTGCAGTCTCTTCGCTGACCGCGCCATGCGCCTTGAGAGTGTCCGGCGACACGCCAAGCAAATCGCGTTTGGCGCGGTTGGAATAGGCGACGACGCCGCCCAAGACCACGCTGGATGATCCGGCCACGTCGATCAGGCGGGCGGATACCATGCCGCCCGTGCAGCTTTCGGCGGTCGCGGCCTTTAGCCCGGCGGCCCGGCAGGCTTCGAGAACGGCTTCGGGTGTGATGGGGTCTGACATGGCGATTTCCTGTTATGATTGGCCCCAAGGTAGCCGGGCGGATGAACCCGCCACAAGGCACAAGTGGTTCGCCAATGTGAAACCTTGCCCGGTTGAATCCTTTTAGGTGCCACGATCCGACCACGATTTGGGTCAAGGATGACACCTACCTGTCATTACGACGAAAGGAATAAAGGAGCCTACATGATTTCTTCACTCGGGTTGGGATCTCTCCCCATTGCGTCCCAGCCCAATTCAAACGCCGCCGTTCAAAAGCCAGACGCCGAGGCAATTGCCCCGGTGCAACCGGCTTCGGGATCAGGCGGCGCAACTTCGGGCGATACGTCCTCGGGATCTGCGTCGGGTGATGCGGGCACTGGCCAATATTCGCAATCTGGCCAGTCTGTGCGCAACACGCCCACGGGTTCCGGGTCTTCGGACCTGTCCCAGTCAGTGCAATCGCGCGCCGTTTCGGCACGTGAACAGGCTGAACAGGATTCTGATCGTATGGCCGCAATTGCGACTCAGCGGGCAATTTTCCGTTCGCAGTTGGTTGATCGCATTGGCAACGAACCGGTGAACACGCCGGACCTTTCGGTGCCAAGCACGACATCAGAAGTCCCGTCCGCCTATGCGCGCGCCGCTGACACGGCGCCTGCCGGGGGACAAATGGCTGACATGAGCTATTGAAAAAACGACGTGTCGCCCTTCGGGGCGGCACGCCACCGCGGCATCCGGATGACCCCTAGATGACCCCCAGATGCGCGACCGCTGCCAGAACCACGACAACCACCGCGGCAAAGACACCGGCAATCACATCGTCCAGCATAACGCCGACCGCGTCGTCGCGCCGATCAGCCCAGCCGATCGGGCCGGGTTTCAGGATGTCAAAGGCGCGAAACGCGACAAAGGCGACGATCCAGCCTGGCCAAAGCGCCAGCGGGTCCATCCCAACACGATCAGCCCCGTAAAGCACTGGCAACAGGGCAATCCATTGGCCCACGGCCTCATCTATCACCACATGGGACGGATCATGATCCCCGGTGCGGTCCGCTTCTGCCCTGGTGGCCCAGACACCGCCGTAATAGGCCGCGACGATCGCAATCAGCACCAGCCATATGCCGCCCACCATGTGCAATGCCCAGGCAACCGGAAGCGCCGCCAGCGACCCCCATGTTCCCGGCATCGGGCGCAGATTGCCCACGCCGCCGAAAGTCGCGACAAGATGGCTTGGTGTCATGCCCGTACCCTTTTTAAATGCGGATCAGCGTGGCGGTGGCCACGGCTGCAATCCCTTCTTCGCGCCCGGTAAACCCAAGCTTTTCTGACGTCGTTGCCTTGACCGAAACGCGCCCCGGATCCAACCCCAGAATTGCGGACAGTTCCGTTTGCATTTCAACGGCATGCGGGCCGATCTTTGGGCGTTCGCAGATCAGAGTGCAATCAATATTGCCGATGGCATACCCGCGCCGGGCCGCCAGTTCGCCCGCATGTTCAAGGAAAATCCGGCTTGCCGCGCCTTTCCATTGAGGGTCCGACGGCGGGAAATGGCGCCCGATGTCGCCTTCGGCCAATGCGCCGTAAATCGCATCGGTTATGGCGTGCATTCCCACATCCGCGTCTGAATGTCCGACCAGCCCGGCGCTGTGATCCACGCGAACCCCGCACAGAACCACATGATCACCCGGTCCAAACCGATGGACATCATATCCATTGCCCAGACGGATATCCGGCCCGGTGTTCGTTATGTCCATGCGTCCCCGCAAAATGCGTTCGGCCCGCGCAAAATCGGCGGGGGTTGTTATTTTCAGGTTGTCCTCATCGCCCGGAACGATGGTGACGGACAATCCGGCGGCCCGTGCAACCTCGACATCATCGGCCGCCCCGCCATCGTGGGCCTGATGCGCCGCCATGATCGCGTCAAAGCGGAACCCTTGGGGCGTTTGTGCGCGAAACAGGCCATCGCGATCCTGCGTTCCGGTCACACCGCCCGCGACGTCACCCCGCCATAACGCATCGCTGACCGGAAGGCCGGGGGCGGCGGCGGTGTGGGATTTCAGCGCGGCCATGACGCCGGCGATCACGTCCACACCCACGCATGGGCGCGCGCTGTCGTGAATCAGCACGATATCCGGCGGGCTGTCCGTGAGGGCCGCAAGCCCCGCCTGAACCGACGCATCCCGCGTTGCGCCCCCGACAACGCGGGTCACGTGATCGGGCAGGGGGATCGCGCGGTCATCGGGGTGCACGACGACGATTACCCGGTCGATCCGCGCCTCGTCAAACGCCGAAAGGGTCCAATCAATCACACGGCGCCCGGCCAGCGGTCGCCATTGCTTGGGCAAACCGCCCCCGGCACGGTTGCCGCGCCCTGCGGCGACGATGATCGCGGCTGTTTGCATCCTTGTCCCTTTGTCCCCTTGGCCACGCGCGCGAAATGGGCGCGCTGTGTGGTTGTGTTCGCATTGAATAGGCGGTTGATCCTGACAGGGCAATCGTCCATCCCCACCCGAATTCGGCGGGATTGCGCCCAAAATTTAGGCACTGCTGCATTCGTGATCTATCCGACGTCGCTGCATACGTTGAGCAAACCCCAAAGATCGTTTAGCCAGAAGGCAATGCACAAGGAATAGGCACATGCCGCCCGTCTCGGCCGCTTTGACATTTGATCCCCCGGTTTTGCTGGCCCCGATGGCCGGGATCACCGATTTGCCATTCCGCGATCTTGTCGCGGGTTTTGGGGCAGGCAGGGTTGTCAGTGAAATGGTGGGTTCGCAGGAAATGGTGCAGGGCAAACCGGGCACCCGCGAAAAGGCCGAATTGGGGCTGGATCGCGCCCGCACCTCGGTACAATTGGCCGGACGGGATGCGGTTTGGATGGCACGCGCCGCGCGCGCCGTTCAAGACGCCGGGGCGCAGGTGATCGACATCAACATGGGCTGCCCCGCGAAAAAGGTTGTCGGCGGATTGTCCGGTTCGGCCCTGATGCGCGACCCGGATCACGCGATTGGGCTGATTGATGCGGTTGTGGCGGCGGTGGACGTGCCCGTGACACTGAAGATGCGGCTTGGCTGGGATGATGATTGCCTGAACGCGCCTGATATCGCCCAACGGGCGGAATCCGCAGGCGTTCAGATGTTGGTCATTCATGGTCGGACCCGCTGTCAGTTCTACAAAGGGCGCGCCGATTGGGCCGCGATCAGACAGGTCAAACAGGCGGTGTCGATCCCGGTGATCGCCAATGGCGACATCGTGTCCACCGAAACCGCGCGCGCGGCATTGGACCAATCGGGATGCGACGGGGTCATGATCGGGCGCGGCGCGCAGGGGCGACCATGGTTGCCCGCGCTAATCGCCCACGAAGTGTTTGATGCACCGCGACCCGATATTCCGACCGAACACGCCCTTTCCGACATGATATCAGCACATTACGAGGCGATCCTGACCTTTTATGGCACCGACCTTGGGCTGCGCGTCGCGCGCAAACATCTGGGGTGGTATATGGACGATGCGCAAACGCCGCGCGACTTGCGCCAACGCATTCTGCGCAACCCGGACACCGCCGATGTGCTGCGCCTGATCCCACGCGCCATTTCGTCCGACACCAGCCAGAGGACGGCGGCATGAAACTGGCTGACAATACGATTTGGGCCTCTCTCCCGGTGCCGACGCTTCTTCTTGATCCCGACGATCGGATTGCGGAAATCAACCCGGCAGCCGAAGGTTTTTTGAACTGTTCGTCGCGGTCGATCGCCGGCCAATTGGTCTGGGAACGGGTGATGATCAATTCCCCTCTTGAGGATGCGTTCAACCGCGCCCGTGAAACCGCGTCACCGCTGTTTGTGAATGATGTGGACGTTGGCACCGGGGAACGTGCGCCGCTGCATTGCAACCTGCAGATTGCACCGTTGCAGGAACGTCCCGGCTATATGCTTTTCCTGATCTCACCGCGCGAACTGGCTGGGCGGATGACCCAGGATCATTCGGTGAAATCCGCCGCCAAATCCGCCATTGGCATGGCCGAAATGCTGGCACATGAAATCAAGAACCCGCTTGCCGGGATCACCGGTGCCGCGCAGCTTTTGTCGATGGGGCTAAGTGCTGAGGACCGAGAGCTGACCGATCTGATCGTCGAAGAAAGCCGACGTATCGTCAAACTGCTGGAACAGGTGGAACAATTCGGCAATCTGACGCTGCCTGATCTGCGCCCGGTGAATGTGCACGATGTGCTTGATCGCGCGCGCCGGTCCGCATTGTTGGGATTCGGCGCCCAGATGAAGATCGTCGAGGATTATGACCCCTCGCTTCCTTCGGCCGTTGGGGACCCCGATCAATTGTTGCAGGTCATCCTGAACCTGTTGAAAAATGCCGCGCAGGCCGCAGGAAAAGATGGCGGCACAATCCGGCTTCATACCTATTTCGAACATTCATTCCGATTGCGCCGGGCCGATGGTGGCGGGCGGTCGCTTCCGCTTCAGATCGAGGTGATTGACGATGGCCCCGGACTGCCTGCGGATATTGCCGAACAGATTTTTGACCCCTTCGTGTCGGGGCGTGAAAACGGCACCGGGCTTGGCCTCGCTTTGGTGAGCAAGATCGTGTCGGACCATGAAGGATGGATTTCCGTGAATTCCGCCCCTGGCAAAACCGTTTTCAGAATTTCGCTGCCCATGGCGCCGCGCAGCACAATCAAGGAGAAGAAATAGATGGATGGCACTGTCCTTGTCGCGGATGATGATCGCACGATCCGCACCGTTCTGACCCAGGCGCTGACCCGCGCGGGCTGTAAGGTCCACGCGACATCATCCCTGACTACGCTCATGCGGTGGGTCGGTGAGGGCAAAGGCGATGTCGTGATCTCGGATGTTATGATGCCAGACGGTAACGGTCTGGAAATGTTGCCAAAAATATCTCAGGATCGGCCGGAATTGCCGGTGATCGTGATATCGGCCCAGAACACGATCATGACCGCCATTCAGGCGGCCGAGGCCGAGGCATATGATTATCTGCCCAAGCCGTTTGACCTGCCCGATCTGATGAAACGCACGGCCCGCGCACTGGAACACAAGCGGCGCGCGCCATCCGGGCCGACACCGGTGTCAGATGACGCGGATCGCCCCGATGAATTGCCACTTGTGGGGCGCACGGCAGGCATGCAGGCGCTTTACCGGCTGGTGGCGCGGGTGATGAACACCGATCTGGCGGTGATGATTTCCGGCGAAAGCGGGACCGGCAAGTCGCTGATCGCGCGCGCGATCCATGATTTCAGTGATCGCCGCAACCTGCCGTTTATCACGGCCTCGGCCACCGATTTGCAGGATCTTGAAGGACCCGCGCGGGTTCTGGCACGGGCCAAGGGCGGCACCGTCCTGTTGGATGAAATCAGTGATCTTGAACCCGAGATTCAGGCCCGCATCGTGCGCATGATGGATGGGCCTGCCGACAGCCTGCCGCGGTTCATGGCGACCTGTCAAAGCGATCCGGGCATCGCAATGGAAGAAGGCAAAGTGCGTCAGGATCTGTATTACCGCCTGTGCGGTGCGACGATCCAGGTTCCCGCGCTGCGCGAACGTGTCGATGACATTCCACTGTTGGTGGAACATTTCCTGATGCGGGCCGAACGCGAGGGCGCGCCAAAACGCAATATCGCGGATGATGCCATCGAAATGATGCGCACCTATTCATGGCCCGGCAATGTCCGCCAATTGGAAAACGCGATCCGTCGTCTGGTGCTGACCGCGCGCACCGACGAAATCACCAAGGCCGAGGTCGAAACCGCCCTTGGCAATCAACCCGAGATGGAGCCGGTACTGGGCGGCGGAGACGCCGAAATGTTGTCCGCATCCATTGCGCGGCACCTGCGCAGGTATTTCGATTTGCACGGCAAGATGCTGCCGCCGCCGGGCCTGTACGGAAGGATTCTGCGGGAAATGGAGCTTCCCTTGATCGAAATCGCACTGGATGCAACTGCCGGAAATCAGGCTAAGTGTGCGGATTTGTTGGGGATCAACCGAAATACGCTGCGAAAGAAGATAACAGACCTCGATATTCACGTGACACGGCGCCGCAAATTGATGTAAAACCGCAACATAATAGTGGCCGATCGGAGTCCTCTCCGGTGACGAGTCACAAGATATGGCGGTTGTGGCCCTTGGTCACACATTTAGGCGGGGGATGCCTGTGGCAACCCGGGCACGATATGGAAGCTGGGACAAGCTGAGCCGTCTTCGACGGCAGCGGCGGTTCCAAAACGCGGCGACCCTGGGTCTTGTCACCCTTGGGCCGGCGTTGGCCATTGCCACATTCCTTGTTTTGGGGCCGTTCAATCAGGGGGCGTCATCCCCGGCGCTGCGCCTCGTTCTGTTGGCCGATCTGGTCTATGTCCTTGTGGTTGCGGCGTTGGTTTTGCAGCGTGTCGGACAGATGGTTGTCGCGCGCCGCGCGCGGTCGGCTGGGTCGCGGCTTCACCTGCGTTTGACGGGGGTGTTCGCGCTGATGGCGCTGATCCCGGCTGTGACCGTGGCGGTGTTTGCGGCGATCACCATCAACGTCGGGCTAGAGGGGTGGTTTTCGGATCGCGTGCGCAACGTGGTGGGCACATCGCTGGCCGCCGCGAACGCCTATGAGGAAGAACACCGGCGCGATCTTGAGGAAGACGCGCGCGCCCTGGCGCAATACATCGACCTGACCCGCGAAGCGACATTCTTTATGTCGGACGGGGAATTGCGACAGGTTCTAACCGGAGGGCAAACCCAAATTCAGCGCGGGCTAAAAGAGGCCTATGTTATTGATGGAACGGGCGAAATAAGGGCAAGGGGCGAACGGTCCTATCTGTTTGATTTCGAACGCCCGACCGCTGAACAGATCGAACAGGCGCTGGAAACCGGTTTTGTTCTGATCGACGATTGGGACAACAACGAATTCCGCGCACTTTTGCCTTTGACCCATTTCACCGACCGGTTGCTCTATGTCTCGCGTCAGGTCGACGGGTCGATCCTGGCCCTGCTGGACGACACGCAGGAAACCGTCCGCCTTTACGAACAGCTAGAGGACGAGCGCGGGCGCGTGTTGTTTGAATTCGGGCTGTTGTACCTTGGGTTTGCCGTGATCCTGATCCTTGCCGCCGTGTGGCTTGGCCTGTGGTTCGCAGAACGCTTGTCGCGCCCCGTCGGACGCCTGGCCGAGGCCGCCCAACAGGTCGGGGCAGGGGATCTGGGCGTTCAGGTGATCGAAGAGGAAGGCGACGACGAAATCGCCATGCTCGGCCGGTATTTCAACCAGATGACCCGACAGCTTAAGGGGCAGCGCGAAACGCTGCTGCAAAACACCGATCAGATCGAAACCCGCCGCCGTCTGTTCGATAGCGTTCTGTCATCGGTCACATCGGGCGTTGTCGGTCTGGATGCGCAAGGGCGCGTAACCTTTGTGAACCGGTCCGCCGAACGGCTTCTTGCCTGGGAAGAGGGCAAACAAAGCCTGGCCCTGTCCGTTGCCGTGCCTGAATTCGGCGCGCTGTTTGACGAATTGTACAGCAGCCGCGCGCGGGTGGTTCAGGAAGAGGTGAAAGTCACCCGAAACGGGCAGGCGGAAAGCCTGTTGGTGCGCATGTCAACGCGCCTGAACGAAGAGGGACGCCGCGAAGGGTATGTGGTGGCGTTTGACGATGTCACCGATCTGGTCGCCGCGCAACGCATGGCGGCCTGGGGTGATGTTGCCCGGCGCATTGCCCATGAAATCAAGAATCCATTGACCCCCATTCAATTGTCGGCCGAACGGATCAAGCGCAAATTTGCCCGCCATCTGGACGAAACACAGGCGGAATCGCTGGAAAGCCTGACCGAAGTGATCGTGCGCCAGACCAATGATCTGCGCCGGATCGTGGACGAATTTTCCAAATTCGCGCGCATGCCGGAACCGGAACGGCGGGACGAGGATTTGACACAGCTCTTGCGGGATGCGGTCCTGCTTCAGCAATCGGGCCAACCGGATGTGTCCATCACCGCAGAAATTCCCGGCGACGTGATGCCGGCGAAACTGGATTCGACGATGATTGGCCAGGCTTTGACAAACCTGATCAAGAATGCCGGCGAAGCCACAGAAACATTGCGCGAAAAAGGGGCCCCCGACGGGTATGCCCCTGCGATCCGCGTGTTGTGCACCCAAGACAATTCGGAAATCGGTGATCCATATGCCGTGATCCGGATCCAAGATAACGGTATTGGCCTGCCCGAAGATCGCGCACGGCTTTTTGAACCTTACGTAACCACCCGCGACAAGGGCACAGGCCTTGGCCTTCCCATTGTCAAAAAGATCATTGAGGAACACGGCGGAGCCCTGATCCTTGAAGATGCACCCAAATTTGAGGGGTGCAGCCACCACGGCGCCGCCGCGGTCATTCGGTTGCCACTGATCCAAGCACCGACACCCGCGCCGCAGGACGCCCGCGAAAAAGAGCGAGAGGCAAATGAGTGATATTCTGATTGTTGACGACGAACGCGATATTCGGGAATTGATTTCCGATATCCTTGAGGACGAAGGTTTCGCCACCCGTCTGGCCGGGAATTCAGACGAATGTATGGGGCATCTGAACACAGAAGCACCGGCATTGATGATCCTTGATATCTGGCTCAAGGACAGTCGGATGGACGGGATCGACATCCTAAAGCATGTCAAACAGAACAACCCTGACGTGCCGGTGGTGATCATTTCCGGCCACGGGAACATTGAAATCGCGGTGGCTGCGATCAAACAGGGCGCGTATGATTTCATTGAAAAGCCGTTCAACATTGATCAGCTGATGGTGGTTATCCGCCGCGCGATGGAGGCATCGCGCCTGCGCCGAGAAAACCAGCAATTGCGCCGCAAGGACACGACCAGCGCCGATATGGTTGGCGCGTCCGCCGCGTTCCGCGCGATGGTGGGACAGTTGGACAAGGTCACCAAATCCAACGGCCGCGTGATGCTAAGCGGGCCTGCGGGATCGGGCAAGGAAGTCGCGGCGCGCTATGTGCATGCCAATTCGAACCGCGCCGATGGTCCCTTTGTCGTGGTGCCCTGCGCATCCATTGACGCCGATCGAATGGAACAGGTGTTGTTTGGCCGCGAAAGCCCGGAACGGGGCGTGGAAAAGGGACTGTTGGAAGAGGCCCATGGCGGCGTCATCTATTTCGACGAAGTCGCTGACATGCCGCTTGGGACGCAATCCAAAATCCTGCGGGTTCTGGTGGATCAGCAATTCGCCCGTTCCGGCGGAAGCGACAAGGTGCGCGTGGATTTGCGGGTCATTTCATCGACCGGGCGCGATCTGGACGCCGAAATCGCCAACGGCACCTTCCGTCAGGAACTGTATCATCGCCTGAACGTCGTGCCGATCGCGGTGCCCAGCCTGTCGGAACGACGCGAAGATATTCCGATGCTGTCGGATCATTTCATCGAAGGGCTGAACAGCAGTCAGGGCTTGCCCAAACGTGCGTTGTCCGAAGAGGCATCCGCCTTGATGCAAACCATGCATTGGCCCGGAAACGTGCGCCAATTGCGCAATGTGATCGAACGGGTTCTGATCCTTGGCGAAGGGCGCGATGCCATCGGGGTGGATGAAATTCCCAAGGAAGAGGAAAAATCCGAAGGCGAAGGCCGCGTCGTTCTGGCCGGTGCCCTGGCCACGATGCCCCTGCGCGAGGCGCGCGAGGCGTTTGAACGCGAATACCTGCTGACCCAGATCAACCGGTTCGGAGGCAACATTTCCCGCACGGCGCAATTCGTTGGCATGGAACGGTCCGCACTGCATCGCAAGTTGAAGTCGCTGAATGTTGTGACCTCATCCAAGAGCGGTGCGCGCATCGCCCATGTCGAAGAGGAAGAAGCCGAAGCGGCCGTCGCAGAGTGATCTGCTGACCGCCCTTGCCAAGGTGCCTATGAAAATCCGCCCGTTTCACGACGGGCGGTTTTTCGTTGCCGGGCCTGCAACGGGCATGGCGCAATGCGGGCCATATTCGGCGTCGGATTTGTCCAATGACCGATGGCTGCCGCACCGGGTCAAACGAATGGCACAACCGGCAGCGCCCAGCCACAGGCGTCTTTCGTGATGCGCTGCCCAGAGGAACGACGCCTGGTCAGGTCGCCAGCCCCCCAAGCAAGGGGCGGATTTTCAGGCGCAGGATGCGGTTGTCCTTGCGCGCCATGACTTCGAAGCGGAACCCGTGAAACGAAAACACCTGGCCCACTGTCGGGATTGATTGTGCCTCGTGAATGACCAGACCGGCGACTGTATTTGCCTCTTCGTCGGGCAGGGACCACTCCATCGCACGGTTCAGATCGCGGATGGTCATCGCGCCATCGACCAGGAATTGCCCGTCCTCTGACGTGTGCACTTCGCCATCTGTTGTCGGGTCGAATTCATCGGTGATTTCGCCCACGATTTCCTCAAGGATATCTTCCAGCGTGATCAATCCCTGCAACGCACCATATTCATCCACAACCAGCGCAAAATGCGTGTGAAGCCGCAGGAACTGGCGCATCTGTTCATCAAGGGTTGTGGTTTCAGGCACGAAATAGGGCTGCATTGCCACATCGGCCAGTTTGAAATCCTTGAACGCATCACTGACCGCCCGCCCCGAGGTAAAGGCGAGCTTGTGCATAGAGCGGAGCAGATCCTTGGCGTGAATGATCCCGATGATGTTTTCCGGGTCATCGCGATAGACCGGAAGGCGGGTGTGATTGCTTTCCAGACATTGCGCCAGAATATCCTCTGGGTGATCCTCGGCGTTGATCATTTCGATCCGCGACCGGTGAAGCATGATTTCTTCGACCGCGCGTTCGCCCAGATCAAGCGCGCCCAGAATGCGGTCGCGATCCTCTTTTTCGACAACACCTTCGGAATGGCCCAGATTCAGGGCCCCGGCGATTTCTTCGCGCACCGCAAGGATCCGGCTGTCGGGGTCGATACGCACACCGAAAACCCGCAAGACAAGACGGACCAGCGCACGCACGGCCGAAACCAAAGGCGAAAACATGGTGATCACGACCTGGATGGGCGCGGCGGCGCGTGCGGCTGCGACCTCGGAATTGGTGATGGCATAGGTCTTGGGCAGGACTTCGGCAAAGATCAGCACAAGCAGGGTCATCACCAGGGTCGCAATCGCCACGCCGCTTTCGCCAAAGGCGCGGGTGAACAGGGCGGTGGCCAGTGACGTGGCCAGAATGTTGACAAGGTTGTTGCCCAGCAAAACCGACCCGATCAGGCGTTCGTTGTCTTCGGTGATGTCCAGCGCCCGTTGCGCCCCGCGCGACCCCTTGTCGGCCTGTGCGCGCAATTTGCCCCGCGACGCGGCGGTCAGCGCGGTTTCAGACCCCGAGAAAAAGGCGGACAAAACCAGCAAGCACAGGATGGCCCCGGCGGTGATCCAAAAGGCGGAGTCGAGATATGTGTTGGGATCGTCCATCGGTCTTTCAATCTGATTGCGGTCCACAGGTTATGGGGCTGCGGCCGCTTGGGTTCAAGCGCGCGGTGCAGATTGCCGCCCGATCGTGTTGACCCGCCACAGACGCCTTCCACAGACGCCCGCGCCATGACATGTGCCAAAGCCTGCGTTGTGCCCTTAACCGGGGCGCTTTTTCATCAGGGGGTGATGATCTTCGACCAGTTCTTTCAGGCGCGCGTCCAGCACATGGGTATAGATCTCGGTCGTGGCCAGATCGGCATGGCCCAGCAATGTCTGGATCGCCCTGAGGTCCGCGCCCCCTTCAAGAAGATGGGTGGCAAAGGCATGGCGCAGGGTGTGTGGCGTCACCTTGTCCGGCGATATGCCCGCCGCAACGGCGATTTCCTTGATCAGCAGGTAGAACCGGTTGCGCGTCAGATGCCCCAGTTTCCCGCGCGAGGCGAAAACAAACCGTGATGGCGCAATCCCTTTTGCCTTGGCGGCATCCTCGGCGGCATCGCGCAGGTCCAGCCAGACGCGCAACGCATCGCGGGCAGGCGGGGACAGGGGAACCATGCGTTCCTTATCGCCCTTGCCGCGTATCAACAGCATCCGTGGGTCACCACGCACGGCCGTAACGGGCAGCGACACCAGTTCGGTCGCCCGCATTCCCGTGGCATATAGCACCTCAAGCAAACAGGCATTGCGCGCACGGTCGTCCGGGGTGCGGCCATGGTCGCGCGCGGCTGCCAACAGGCGATCAACCTCGTCCATGGTCAGGGTCTTGGGCAAACGTTTGTCCCGTCCCGGCCCCCGGATCTGAACCGCAGGATTGTCCGCGCGCCAGCCTTCTTCGAACGCAAAACGATAAAGCTGTTTCATCGCGGACAACCGACGCGCGCGGGTGGCGCGGCTGAACCCCTGCGCATCGCAATCAATCAGATAGGTTTCTATGTCGGATCGTGTGGCATGGGCAAAATCACTGGCGCGACGGGCCAGCCAGGACGACACGTCTTTCAGGTCACGCCCATAGGCCAGCAATGTGTTCTGGGCCGACCCCACCTCGGCTGCCTGTGCCTCAAGAAACGCGGAAATCCAACGATCATCTGACATCTTTAGTTCCGCCGATCCAGAATAAGCAATTGCAGTGCCGCGCGGCGCGCCGTGTCCTCAAGCCCCACAGCACGCAATGTCGCCAAGGCCCCGGCGGCATCCTTGATCTCTCCGGCGGCGGCGTGGGAATATTGCTGCATGGCCATCAAGATGACTTCGCCCAGACGTTGCTGGGAAATCATGCCCTTGGTCGTCTCATCGCGCGCGCCATCCCCGGCAAACGCCGTGGCCACGGCCCGCGCACGGGCGGAATGGGCAATCGCATCGGCGGACCGCCCACGGGCCAGTGCGGCCAGAAATGTTTCTTCGGGGCCGACCGGGACCATGCGGTTGGCGGCACTTTCATAAGCGGGTGACAGCATGGCCACGCGAAACGCCACGCGGCGCGCGGCCAGTCCGGGCAGATCCAGACGCGCCAAATCCGCCCCGTATAAATTGGCAAATGGCACCTCTAGCCGGGCGTCACGCATGGCGGCCCATGCGGCGGTCAGCGTGTCTGACACCTCTTGTGCGTCGGCGCTTTGCATAGCCGCGTCAAAGGCCTGTATCGCGCTGACCCGATCCCAGATTCCCCCCGATGCGGCCGCTTTCCTGGCACCATAAACCCCGATCAACCGGTTTTCCGGTACGGCCCCGCTGCGCGCCAAACGTTCGACGGCCTCAAGCTCGGCCTTCCAGCCGGACACATTGCGCAAATCCGCAAAGGCATAGGCCCGTGGCAGAGTGGCCGTGGCCAGGGGCTGACCGATCGATTCCTGCAAACGAAAGACAAGCGGCGTCGCGCGCGCAGGCGGTGCAAGGGGCGGGGTGTCTTCGACCAGTTCGGGTTCCAGAAACAGCGACAGCAGGGTTTCACTGCGCTTGTCGAATTCACCAAGGGCGCGCATGGACGAAAACGTCAGCATCGCGGCGGGCCAATCGCCCAACCGTGCCATGCAATAAACCCGCGCATCATATCCCGGTGCCAAATCCGGGCGCGCGGCCATCCGTGCACAGGCATCGGATTCCACACCGGCGATCAGGGACAAATCGAAATGACGCCGGAACAAATCCGCATGGCGTTCGCTGCCCGCGTGATCAATGAGCGCAAGCGCCGCGTTCACCGCACCCAGTTCGGTCAGCTTGTCGATCCGCGCTGTCAAAAACTGAATATCCTGCCCATTGCCCTTGGGCGGAAGCGTTTCGCTTAGCAGCAGGGAATAAAGCAAGGTCTGCATCGCAGGCAGATCATCGACATTCAAAGCCCCGATCATCCGCTGCGCGCGCGCGCCGTCCATACCCGACCAAAGGTCGATCGGTAGCCCCGTGACCCGATGCGACAAAAGCCCGACCGGCCCATCCTGCGGCCCATCAAGGGTTTGCACAGCCACGGCGGGCGTTCCCGCAGTGCCCGCAACGGGCGGCTCACCCGGCAAGGGGGGCAGGAACGACTCCACCTCAGGCGGGGGCGTGGCAAGGGGGGCGGTTCGATCCAGCCATTCAATCGCGGAAATGGGTGTCTGGGCGGCGGCGCCACAGGACAGTCCCAGCAACGGGATCAGGCAGAAAACGAGGCGTTCAATTGACATCCAGAATCACGGGGGTCCGTATTTCGGTGCGCGGAGGAGAAAAATCCACGCCAAACCATGGCCCGAGATAGGCATAGGCCACAAGGGCGATCCCAAGCAGGACGCCAAGAAAAAAAAGCCACTTGATAACAAAAAACATCTTTCGCCTGCCTGTCGAACATGGCCGATGGTGACCGTCTTTTTTGCTCTTATAACTGGCATTTCGGACAAGATCACGTCATTCAGGTTCGACACCGCGAAATTAAGCGAGAGACAGCCGAGGCACGTTCGGGCAATGCCCTTTGTTTTAAAGAAGACAGTTGTTCTGGTGGGGATGATGGGGGCAGGTAAAACTGCCGTCGGGCGTGCGCTTGCCGACACGCTTTCTGTGCCGTTCATCGATTCGGATGCGGAAATCGAATCTGCCGCACGGCTGAGTGTGGCGGAAATCTTTGCCCGCGACGGTGAGGCATTCTTTCGCGAAAAAGAGGCGCAGGTGATTGACCGGTTGCTAAGTGAACAGCCCGGTATTCTGTCCACCGGCGGTGGGGCGTTCATGCAGGATCGCAACCGTGCCTCGATACACCACAAGGGTATCGCCGTGTGGCTTGACGCTGATCTGGATCTGTTGTGGTCGCGGGTGCGCCATCGCGACACGCGACCGTTGTTGAAAACCCCTGATCCCCTCGCAACCCTCAGCGCGCTTTACGAGGCGCGCGTGCCAATTTACGCACTGGCCGAATTGAACGTGCGTGCGGACGCCGCCTATTCCATTCAGGATATGGCCGACAAGGTGGTTCAGGCGTTGCTGACCCGTCCCGATGTTTTGGAGGAAGTATGAACGAAACCGTCCATGTGAACCTAGGCGAGCGCAGTTATGACATTCAGGTCGGCGCGGGCCTGATCGCGGATGCGGGACGTTGGATCGCGCCCCTGTTGCACCGCCCACGGGTTTGCGTGGTCAGCGATGAAACGGTGGCGGGGGTGCATCTGGACACGCTCAGGGCCGGGTTGGCCGAACAGGGCATCGCGATGGATGCGCTGACGCTGCCACCCGGCGAAGCCACGAAAAGCTGGCCGCATTTCACCCGCACGGTTGAATGGCTGTTGGATCAAAAGGTTGAACGGCGCGATGTCGTCGTGGCCCTTGGCGGTGGTGTCATCGGTGATCTGGTCGGCTTTGCTGCGGCAGTGCTGCGCCGGGGCGTGCGGTTTGTTCAAATCCCCACATCCCTGTTGGCGCAGGTGGACAGTTCGGTGGGTGGCAAAACCGGAATCAACACCAGCCACGGCAAGAACCTTGTTGGTGCGTTTCATCAACCGTCGCTCGTTTTGTGCGACACCGGGCTGCTTGCCACCCTGCCGCCACGGGATTTTCTGGCGGGCTATGGTGAGGTGGTGAAATACGGGCTGCTTGGGGATGCCGATTTTTTCGCCTGGCTTGAAGCCAACGCCCCGGCCATGGCCGCCGGGGATCTGTCGGCCCGAAATTACGCGGTCAAACGATCGTGCGAGATGAAGGCCGAAATCGTCATGCGCGATGAGACAGAGCAGGGGGATCGCGCCTTGCTCAACCTTGGGCACACATTTTGTCACGCGCTTGAGGCGGCAACAGGGTACAGTGATCGCCTGCTACACGGAGAGGGCGTCGCGATCGGCTGTCAGTTGGCATTCGATCTGTCCGCGCGTCTTGGCCTTTGCCCGCAAGAGGACCCCTCGCGCCTTGCCGCGCATCTGCGCGACATGGGAACCAAGGCGACGCTGGCGGATATTCCGGGTGAATTGCCGGGGGCCGATGCCTTGCTTGACCTGATGGGACAGGACAAAAAGGTGATCGACGGGCAATTGCGGTTCGTCCTTGCCCATGGGATCGGGCGCGCCTTTGTGACCGCCGATGTTCCACGGGACGCGGTGCGCGC